>NZ_JBDKSS010000015.1:0-51452 GCF_039680535.1 Parvibaculum sp.
TGGCGCGTACCGCCGGCAGGCCCATTCCGGCCGGCCGGGTCACTCCGGGCGAGGCCTTCGCCTGGGGCATCACTCTTTCGGTCGGCTCGGTGCTGACGATGGCGCTGGCCGTCAATAACACGGCCGCCTTCCTGCTTGCCTTCACGATCTTCTTCTACGCCGTCATCTATACGATGGGGCTCAAGCGTCGTACGCCGCAGAACATCGTCATCGGTGGCGCGGCGGGCGCCTTCCCGCCCATGATCGGCTGGGCGGCGGTGACGGACAGCGTCACGATCCCCTCGATCGTGCTCTTCCTCATCATCTTCATGTGGACGCCGCCGCATTTCTGGGCGCTCGCCCTTTTCCGCTCGAAGGATTACGAGGATGCCGGCGTGCCGATGCTTCCCGTGGTCGCGGGCGAGGCGGAAACGCGGCGCCAGATCCTGATCTATTCGGCGCTTCTCGTGCCCGTGACGCTGGCGCCGGGCTTCCTCGGCTTTGCCGGGCTCATCTATACGGGTGTGACGGCGGTTCTCGGTATGGTCTTCCTGGTCTTCGCGTGGCGCGTCTTTGTTACGCGCGCCGACACGACGGAGGCGAAGGCCGCGCAGGACAAGGCAGCGAAGCATCTCTTCGCCTATTCGATCCTCTACCTCTTCCTCTTGTTCAGCACCTTGCTCGTCGAGCAGGCCTTCGGTCTGTCCATTCCGCTTGGGCTTGGAGCGTGAAACTGATGAGCGATGACAAGAGCCATGAAGCGCCGCATGTGCCGCATCAGTGGACGGAAGAACAGTTGAAGCGCCGCCGCCAGCGTAATCTGGCGTTGGCATGGGTACTCGGCGCGCTGGTGACGCTGTTTTTCGTCATCACCATCGCGAAGCTCGGCGGCAATGTCGCGAAGCGGCCTGTCGTCGGAGCTGCGGACAGATTTGAACTAGTTGGTTAAGAGCATTCGGCGGGATCTCGCCGGACGGGAAGTGGAGAACAGGGGAAATGGCTGACGCTCACGCCAAACATCACGACTACCATCTCGTAGACCCGAGCCCGTGGCCGTTCGTCGGCTCGGTCGGCGCCTTCGTTCTCGCCGTGGGTGCCGTGCTTTACATGCATGGCGATCCGCTGTGGTACATGGCGCCCGGCTTCGCCATCGTCATCTATACGATGATCGGCTGGTGGGCCGACGTCGTGCGCGAAGGCCAGCGCGGCGATCATACGCCGGTGGTGCAGCTTCACCTTCGCTACGGCATGCTCCTCTTCATCGCATCCGAAGTGA
Source organism: Parvibaculum sp. (assembly GCF_039680535.1). Classification (GTDB taxonomy): domain Bacteria; phylum Pseudomonadota; class Alphaproteobacteria; order Parvibaculales; family Parvibaculaceae; genus Parvibaculum. The sequence continues at coordinate 1,256 of NZ_JBDKSS010000015.1, forward strand.
TGTTCTTCGTCGCCTGGTTCTGGGCCTTCTTCGACGCGAGCCTCTTTACCGGCGAAGTGAAACAGGCCGCTCGCGCTGCCTTCACCGGCGGTCATTGGCCGCCCCAGGGCATCGAAGTCTTCGATCCGTGGCACATTCCGCTGCTGAACACGCTGATCCTGCTCACCTCGGGCACGACCGTCACCTGGGCGCACCATGCGCTGCTGCATGACGATCGCAAGGGCCTCATTCAGGGCCTGGCGCTTACGGTGATCCTCGGTCTGATCTTCACCTCGCTGCAGGCTTTCGAGTACTACCACGCGGAATTCTCCTTCGCGGGCAACATCTATGGCTCGACGTTCTTCATGGCGACCGGCTTCCACGGCTTCCATGTCATCGTCGGCACGATCTTCCTGATCGTCTGCCTGTTCCGCGCGATCAAGGGCCAGTTCACGTCGAAGGCGCATTTCGGCTTCGAGGCGGCTGCCTGGTACTGGCACTTCGTCGACGTGGTGTGGCTCTTCCTCTTCGCCAGCATCTACATCTGGGGATCGCATGGCGCTGTCGTTCACGGCGGTTAACGTCGCGAACGCTAAATGAACAAGGCGGCTCCGTTCGATACGGGGCCGCCTTTCTACTTTCTGGAGGTTGATATGGACGACCGCTTTTATCCGCCGCAATCCTCGCTGAAAGTGGGCCTCAGGAATTGCTGTCCGCGATGCGGCGAGGGAAAGCTCTTCACCGGCTTTCTCACCATTCCGCCGAAATGCGGCAAATGCGGGCTCGACTATAACTTCGCCGATGCCGGAGACGGTCCCGCGGTCTTCATCATGATGATCGCCGGCTTCATCGTTGTCGGCCTCGCGCTCTATGTCGAATTCACCTACCAACCGCCTTACTGGGTTCACGCGGTCTTGTGGATTCCGCTTACGCTGCTGCTGACCGTCGGCCTGTTGCGCCCGCTCAAGGGCTGGCTCATCGCCCAGCAATACAAGCACAGGGCCAGCGAGGGACGGCTCGAGAATTGATGGCGCGCGGTAACCCATACTTTCGGCCGCTGCTCTGGCCAACCGTCGCGACCGTCATCGCGTTGGCCATGCTTGTCGGCCTGGGTCTCTGGCAGATCGAGCGGCTCCATTGGAAGCTCGATCTCATTGCCACGATCAACACACGCATGGCCGCTCCGGCGGCGCTACCGCCTGCGCAGTCGGAATGGGCGAGCCTCGATCCGGCGGCGCTCGAATATCACCATCTGCGGTTGATCGGCACGTTCCGTCACGACAAGGAGCTCTACTACTTCGCGCAAGGCGAAGAGGGCGCCGCAGGCTATGACGTGATCACGCCGCTCGTTCTCAAGGATGGCGGCGGCATCGTGCTCGTCGATCGCGGCTTTGTGCCCGAGGAAATGAAGGACCCTGCGTTGCGCAAGGCGGGGCAGGTCGAGGGCGAGGTGACGGTGATCGGCGTCGCCCGCGCGCCGCAGGCCCGCGGCCAGTTCACGGCCGCCGACGATCCCGTGCGCAACATCTGGTTCACGCGCGATCCGAAGACGATGAGTGAGGCTGTCGGGCTCGGCAAGCTGGCGCCCTTCTATGTGGAAGCGGATGCGACGGCCAATCCGGGCGGCTGGCCCAAGGGCGGGCGCACGCGCGTCGACATACGCAACGAGCATTTCCATTACGCGCTGACATGGTTCGGCCTCGCGCTGGGGCTGCTCGCCGTCTATCTCTTCTATCATCGCTCGCAGGGGCGCATCGGACGGCCGAAGGCATGAACGCGCTCAACTCGATTTCCGCCTATGAGACATTGAAGGCGCGCTTCCACCGTCTCGCCGCCCTGCAGGGCGCGCAGTCGGTGTTGCATTGGGATCGCGCGACCATGATGCCGGAGGGCGGCGCCAAGGCGCGTGCAGAACAGCAGGCGGCGCTGGCGATGATCTGCCACGACATGTTGACCTCACCGCAGATGGCGGAGCTTGTCGCGAGCGCGGAAGAGACGGCGTCGTCGCTTGCCGAATGGGATCGCGCCAATCTCGCCGAGATGCGGCGGCTTCTCGTCCATGCCAATGCGACGCCTGCCGATCTGGTCGAGCGGCTGGCGCGGCAGCGCGCCGAAACGGAAATGGTGTGGCGTCATGCGCGCGCCGCAAATGACTATGCGTCGCTTGCCCCCGGTCTCGACAAGCTCATCTCGCTCGCCCGCGAGCAGGCGGCGGCAAAGGCCGAGGCGCTTGGCCTCGATCCATATGATGCGCTGCTCGACGGCTACGATCCGGGCCGCCGCTCTGCAGAGATCGACAGGCTCTTCAGCGAACTTGAAGGCTTCCTGCCATCGCTTCTGCAGGACGTCATGGAGGCGCAGAAATCCGCACCGCAGGCGCTGCCGATCGCGGGGCCGTTCCCCATTGCGCTCCAGGAGAAGCTCGGCCGCGAGATCATGGGCGTGCTCGGCTTCGACTTCCATCACGGGCGGCTCGACGTCAGCCACCACCCGTTCAGCGGCGGAGTGCCCGACGACAGCCGCATCACGACGCGCTACGACGAGGACGACTTCACCGAGAGCCTCATGGGCATCATCCATGAGACTGGCCATTCGCTTTATGAGCGCGGCCTTCCCGAGGAATGGCGGCACCAGCCGGTTGGCCGCTCGCGCGGCATGACGATTCACGAGAGCCAGTCGCTGCTGTTCGAAATGCAGGCGGCTCGGTGCGAGGCCTTCATCGGCTGGCTGACGCCGCGCCTCCGCACGGCGTTCGGCGGCGAGGGCGAGGCCTGGTCGGCTGAAAATATCCTCCGCCATTATCGCAAGGTCGGGCCGAGCTTCATTCGGGTGCAGGCCGATGAGGTGACCTATCCCTTGCATGTGATCCTGCGCTACCGCCTCGAACGCGCGATGATTGCGGGCGAGCTCGACGCGGCGGAGCTGCCTGCCGCCTGGAACGAGGGCATGGAGCGCTATCTCGGCATCACGCCGCCCGACGACGCCTCGGGCTGCATGCAGGACATTCACTGGCCTTCGGGGTCGTTCGGTTATTTTCCCACTTATACGCTTGGCGCGCTGGCTGCGGCGCAGCTCTTTGCGGCGGCCCGGACGGCGGTTCCCGGCCTTGAACGGGCGCTGGGGCAGGGCGAGTTTGCGCCGCTGCTCGGCTGGATCAGGGAAAATGTCCATGGGCGCGGCTCGTCGCTCACGCCCGATGAAATCATCATTTCTGCGACGGGCGGTCCTCTTGGAACGGGGGCCTTCCGGCGCCATATCGAGGCCCGGTACCTGGGCCGATGAGCCGGCCGGAGCCTCTTCACGCTCGCCCGTTTGCCTCCGTCCGTCCGGGGGGCTAGGTTACGGGCTGTCCGGCCCCCGGGTCAGGCTATCCTGGAGATTATGGTGAAGTACGTCAGCACAAGGGGCCAATCCCCCGAGCTTGAGTTCGAGGACGTATTGCTTGCGGGCCTGGCCCGCGACGGCGGCCTTTATGTGCCTGTGGAGTGGCCTCAACTGAGCGAGCGCAAGATCAGGGCGCTGGCCGGGCTCTCCTATCAGGAGGTCGCTTTCCGCGTCATGCGGCCCTTCATCGGGCCGTCTATCACGGACGCCGAGCTTTCGGCGATGATCGGCGAGGCCTATGCGAGCTTCGGCCACAAGGCCGTGGTGCCGCTGGTTCAGACCGGGTCGAACGACTGGCTGCTCGAGCTTTTCCACGGGCCGACGCTCGCCTTCAAGGACGTGGCGATGCAGATTCTCGCCCGGCTTTTCGACCATGTGCTGGCCAAGCGCGGCCAGCGGATCACGGTCGTCGGCGCGACCTCGGGCGACACGGGCTCCGCGGCGATCGAGGCCTTCCGCGGTCGCGACACGACCGACATTTTCATCATGCATCCCAAGGGCCGGGTCAGCGAAGTGCAGCGCCGCCAGATGACGACGGTGCTCGACGCGAACGTCCACAACATCGCCATCGAGGGCTCCTTCGACGATTGCCAGGCGCTGGTAAAGGCGATGTTCAACGACCACGCCTTCCGCGACGAGATTTCGCTGGCGGGCGTGAACTCGATCAACTGGGGCCGCGTCATGGCCCAGATCGTCTATTTCTTCACGAGCGCCGTGGCGCTCGGCGCGCCTGCGCGGCCGGTTTCCTTCTCCGTGCCCACGGGCAATTTCGGCGACATCTTTGCCGGCTATGTGGCGAGCCGCATGGGCCTGCCGATTTCGCGGCTCCTCGTTGCGACGAACCAGAACGACATCCTGGCGCGCACGCTGCACACCGGGCGCTATGAGGTCGGGCAGGTCCTGCCGAGCATGAGCCCGAGCATGGACATTCAGGTCTCGTCGAATTTCGAGCGTCTCGTTTACGACGCCTATGGCCGCGACGGCGCCGCCGTGCGCCGCCTGATGGAGAGCCTCGCGCAATCGGGCGCCTTCGAGATCGATGCGCTGCGGCTCGAAACGATCCGCGCGCTCTTCGCCGCGAAGCGCGTGGGCGAAGACGAGACCGCGCGGACCATTGCCGAGACGCTGGCGGAAACGGGCGAGCTCGTCGATCCGCATACGGCGGTGGGACTTGCCGCGGCGAAGGCCGAGCGCGGCGACCTTGCAACGCCGATGGTGACATTGGCGACGGCGCATCCGGCGAAGTTCCCCGATGCGGTCAAACAGGCGACGGGCGTTCATGCCGAACTTCCGCCGCGCATGAAGGATCTTTTCGAGCGTCGGGAGCGCCTCGATGTGCTGCCCAACGATCTGCAGGCAGTGGAGGGGTTCATTCGGGAGCGGGCACGGGCGGTTGTTGCGTAGCGGAGTCTGGAGTTTCTAATGGCTGTCAGTGTGACGAAGCTGGAGAGCGGTCTCACCGTTGTGACCGATCACATGCCGCATCTCGAAACCGCGTCGGTCGGCGTCTGGGTCGATACCGGCGCGCGCAACGAACGCGCCGATCAGCATGGCGTGTCGCATCTTCTCGAACACATGGCTTTCAAGGGGACGCAGCGCCGCTCCGCCCGCGCCATCGCGGAAGAGATCGAGAATGTCGGCGGGCATCTCAATGCCCACACGACGCATGAATCGACGGCCTATTACGCGCGCATCTTGAAGAACGACACGCCGCTCGCCGTCGATCTGATCTCCGACATTCTTCAGCATTCCGTTTTCGAGGCAGGCGAACTCGAACGCGAGCGCGGCGTCGTCATTCAGGAAATCGGTCAGGCGCTCGATACGCCGGACGACCTCGTCTTCGATCATCTGCTCGAAGCGGCCTATCCCGGACAGGCGCTCGGCCGCACCATTCTCGGCACCGTCGATACCGTGAAGAGTTTCGGCCGCGAGGCCTTGCAGGGCTACATGGACGAGCGTTATCAGGCGCCGCGCATGGTGCTCGCGGCGGCGGGCGGCGTCGATCACGACGAACTCGTGTCACTGGCGCAGGAAGGCTTCGCGGCGCTTCCCAGCGGGAAGGGCGAAGCGGCCGAGGCCGCAATATTCCGTGGCGGCGAGCGGAGGGAGACGCGCGATCTGGAGCAGGCGCATGTCGCTCTCGCATTCGAGGGACCGGCCTATGGCGATCCCGACTATTACACGGCGCAGATCTTTGCGAGCGTGCTTGGCGGCGGCATGTCCTCGCGCCTCTTCCAGGAAGTGCGCGAGAAGCGCGGCCTCTGCTACTCGGTCTTTGCGTATTCCTGGTCGTTCGTCGACACGGGCGTGCTCGGCGTCTATGCGGGCACCTCGCCCGACGACCTTGCGGAATTGATGCCCGTTCTTGCCGGCGAGATCGCGCGGCTTGGCGAAGACGCGACGGAAGAGGAAACGGCCCGCGCCAAGGCGCAGATGAAGGCCGGGCTTCTGATGAACCTTGAATCCTCGTCCACGCGCGCCGAGCAGATCGCACGGCAATACACGATCTATGGCCGGGTGCTGCCGCTCGACGAGATGATTGCCAAAGTGGATGCAGTTGATGCCGCGTCGCTCAGGCGCTTTGCGGGCCGCTTCCTTTCGAAGGCGGCGCCGGCTCTTGCCGCCGTCGGGCCCCTCGAAGGCGCGGGCGGCGGGCTTGAATCCTACGAGCGTCTCGCGGCAAGATTTGCGTAAGATCGTGTGAGGGCGCCGGCTCGATTGTGAGGCCCGACGGCTTCACACATCTGGAATCGGTGCGCATGGCCTTTCTGAGATCCATATCGAAAGCGGAGACCGCGCCGGTGATTCTCGGCGACGGCGTGTTTCTGCGCGGGCCCCAGATGGGCGATTATGCCGAGTGGGCGTTGCTGCGCGATCGCAGCCGCGACTTCCTCAGCCCCTGGGAGCCGACATGGCCGGTCGACGATCTCACACGCTCCGCATTTCGCAGGCGGATCAGGCGCTATCTGCGCAGCGTCAGAGAGGATCAGGCCTACCCATTCTTCATCTTTCGCGAGCAGGATGAGGCGCTGGTGGGCGGCTGCACGCTTTCCAACGTGCAGCGTGGCGTGCAGCAATCCTGCACGCTGGGCTATTGGGCGGGCGAGACCTTTGCCGGGAAGGGCTATGTCACCCAGGCGGTGCGGGCGCTCATCCCCTATGTGTTCGAGGAGTTGAAGCTCCACAGGCTTCAGGCGGCCTGCCTGCCGGAAAACGAGCGATCCAAGGCGGTCCTGCGCAAATGCGGCTTTCACGAAGAAGGCTATGCGCGCGGCTATTTGAGAATTAATGGGATGTGGCGCGATCACGTCGTCTTTGCCATTCTGCGAGATGATCCGCGGCGGTGATTGTGTAAGAAGGGGAAGCGATGCTGAGAGGCCAAAGGGGCATGCGCGCGCTTGGCGCGGCTGCCGCGTTGCTGTGCGCGTTGGTGCCCGGCACTTCCCATGCGCTTGACGCGGTGGCGCTCGACGATCCCCGGGCCGTGGTCGACCTGACACCCTTCACCGAACGCTATGAGGAGCATGGGCAGAAGCTGACCATCGAGGCGCCCGATAGCGGCGTCAGCGACGGACAGACACCGCCGCAACCGAAGGCTGCGGCACCTGCACCCTCCGCGGCGCCGGCGGGGCCGGCCGATGGCGAGAGCGCCGATGCCGAGGGCGAGGACAACGGTACCGTCACTCTTTCGGACGGGTCGCCCGAGGCCAATGGCGTGTGGCTCGCGACGGCGTTGCGCAACCGGGCGCAGGACCCGGTGACGCGCTATCTCGTCGCCGACCGCCGCGGCGAGGGCTTCCTCAATTTTCTCTGGCCTCATCCCGCCCCCGAAGTCGATCGCGCCTATGCCGCCGGCGCCGAAGACCCGATTCCGTTGCCGACAGAGGGGCGGGCGGGCTTTTCGGTTCTGTCGCTCACCGTCGATCCGGTGACGAGCGTGACGGTGGCGCTCCATTCCGAGAAGCCGGCGCCCGCCTCGCTCTATATGTGGAATCCCAATGCCTGGCAGGCGTTCAACCGGCGCCTCTCGCTGATCGAGGGAGGCATGCTGGGCGTCGTCGCAGCGCTCGCCATCTATCTGGCGGCGCTTGCCGTTCTGACGCGCGTGCCGGCGGCGCGGGCGACCGCGGCTCTTCTCGGCACGGGCTTTCTCGTCGAGCTCGCGGAGTTTGGCTATCTCTCGATGATGGTCGGCGCGTCGGGCAAGTGGGATCTCATATTCAGAAGCTCGACGCTCGCGCTGTTCGCCAGCGCGGTCTTCGCGCTGGAGCGGTTCTTTCTCGACCTCGAACGCCATTTCCCGCGCGCTTCGCGCATCGCGCGGATCATGAGCCTGGCCGTTCTCGTCAGCATTCCGGTTTCGATGGTTTCGCCTGAAGCAGGTGGATTGCTGGTGCGGCTTTCGCTCGCTCTCGCACTTTTCGGCGGCGCGCCGCTCGTCGTGCTCGCGGCGCTGCGGGGCATCAGGCCGGCGCAGCTTCTCATTCCGGGCACGGCTCTTTTCGGCCTCGCCGGCCTCGTCGGCGCGCTCTATGCGGCGAGCTGGTTGCCGGGCACCTTCGTCGGAACCTCGCTCGCCGTGGGCATCTTCACCATCGCGCTGGTGCTTTTCGCCTTTGCCGCCGCCTATCAGGCCCAGGGCGGCCGCCGCCGCACGGATGTTGGAACGGTGCGGAGTGAGCAACGTCATGCCTTTGCGCTGTCAGGCGCGCGGCAGGGCGTGTGGGACTGGGACATTGTGAACGACACGCTTTATGTCTCGCCCTCCGTCGAGGCGTCGCTCGGCCTCGAGGCGGGAACGCTCGGGGGCAATGAGCTCTCATGGCGCGAGCACATGCATCCCAACGATCGCGAAACCTATCGCAATGCGCTCAACTCATATATCGGGCGGGGCAATGTTTCCTTCTCGCTCGAATTTCGCATGCGCCACTCGGACGACTCGTTCCGCTGGGTGGCTCTCAACGCGAGCTGCATCGCGGGCGCCGAAGGATTCTCGATACGCTGCGTCGGTACGGTGAGCGATATCACGCCGCGCAAGCTCGCCGAGGAGCGGCTGCTTCACGACGCGGTGCATGACAGCTTGACCGGCCTTCCCAATCGGGCGCTCTTCATGGACCGCCTCGACCGCGCCATCCGCCGCGTCGGCCACATGGAGCGTCCTCGTGCGGCGCTGCTGTTGCTCGATCTCGATCGATTCAAGAACGTCAATGACAGCCTGGGCCATTCGGGCGGCGACGCGCTTCTCATCGCGGTGGCGCGGCGTCTCGAATCCATGGTGACGCAGGAAGACACGGTGGCCCGCATCGAGGGTGACGAGTTCGGCCTCCTGCTCACCACACGCACCTCGCGCGCGGACGTCAAGGCGTTCGCCGAGTCGCTCGAGGAATTTCTGTCGCAGCCGATCGAGATCGGCGGTCATGAAGTTTTTCCGACCTCGTCCATCGGTGTCGCGATTTGCGAGGATAACCACGAGCGGCCGGAGCAGCTTCTCATCGAGGCTGAAATCGCACTCTATCGTTCAAAGAAGTCGGGCAAGGCGCATGTGGAGATTTTCGAACCCGGCATGCGCGCAACCTCGGACGATCACCTGAGCCTCGATACCGATCTCAGGCATGCGGTGGAGCGCAAGCAGTTCGAGATTTACTACCAGCCGATCATGTCGCTTGCCGACGGGACCGTGTCCGGCTTCGAAGCTCTGGTTCGGTGGAACCACCCGGAGCGCGGGCTTCTGACGCCCGACGACTTCGTGCCGTTCGCGGAGGAAATCGGCCTCATTCACGATATCGGAAGGTTTGCGCTGAGGGCTGCGAGCGAAGAGCTGGCGACCTGGCAGAAGCTCTTTCCAAAGGACAAGGCGCTCTTCGTCAGCGTCAATGTTTCAAGCCGCCAGCTTCTGCGTCACGACATGATCGACGATCTGAAACGCGTGCTTCGCCGCATCGATATCGTGCAGGGATCGCTGAAGCTTGAGGTGACGGAATCTCTGGTCATGGAGAATCCGGAGTTCGCGGCCCAGATGCTCACGCGCGCAAAGTCGCTCGGCGCCGGTCTGTCGCTCGACGATTTCGGCACGGGCTATTCCAGCCTCTCCTATCTGCAGCGCTTTCCCTTCGACACGCTGAAGGTTGATCGGTCCTTCGTCGCAGGCATGTCTGCCGATCGGGAAACGCCTGTCATCATCCGGTCGATGGTGCGGCTCGCCCATGATCTCGGCATGGAGGTTGTTGCAGAGGGAACGGAGAGCGAGGAGCAGGCGCGCGATCTGGCGATCATGGGCTGCGATTATGCGCAGGGCTTTTACTTCGGCCAGCCCATGCGGGCGGCGGAGGCGCTCGATTTCATTGCCCGCAACTCACACCGGTAAACGCCATCAGGCGTGACCCGCCTCACCCGACAGCAGCGACAGGTCGATGCCGATCTTCGACAGAGCGGAATAATATTTCCGGTCGAGATTGTTCCCGAAGAGAAGCTCCGGGTCCGTATCGCAATGGAGCCAGCCATTGGCCTGTATTTCCGCTTCAAGCTGGCCCGGCGCCCAGCCCGCATAGCCGAGCGCGAGAAGGGCGCGGCTCGGGCCTCTGCCGCGGGCGATCGCGCGCAGAATGTCGAGGCTTGCGGTAAGGCCGACATCCTCGTCCACCGGCAGCGTCGAATCCTCGGAGAAATAATCCTGTGTATGCAGAACGAACCCGCGTCCCGCCTCGACGGGGCCGCCGACAAGCACCGGACAGCTTGTCTTGCCCGGAACGCGCAGCGGGCTTTCGCTGGGCACCGGGATTGCGAGTTGATCCAGCAGATCGGGCAGCGTGATGTTGGGTGCGGGCTTGTTGACCACGATCCCCATCGCGCCTTCTGCATTATGGACACAGAGATAGATGACGGTGCGATCAAACCGGTCGTCGCCGATCTGCGGCATCGCGATCAGCATCTTGCCCTCGAGGAAACCGTCCGCGCCGGGCTTACAGGTCTGAGGTGACGAAATCTGGCTCATGCAATTCTACTTGGGCTTGGCCACGTCGTTTTCAACGCCTCGTGGTAATATTGTTCTCCCTTGCGAAGCGCTTGTCACGCGGTAATCCCGGGTGGTGACGCCAGGCTACCTTGCCTTATCATTACCGGGCGATGTTACGGCTTATGGGCGCGACGATGAAGGAGGCGAGACGAGTGGCGGTCGCGGCGCGGATTGTCGCCATTTTTCTGCTGTTCGGCATCCTGCCGGCACAGGCGGACGATGCCGGTTCGCCGGCGCGGTTGCAGCTTGTCGCGGCGGTGAGCGGACACGGTGCCGAGCCGTTCCTTGCGGGCATTCGCATGGAGATGGCGCCGGGCTGGCACACTTACTGGCGCGTGCCGGGCGATTCGGGATTCGCGCCGAAGTTCGACTGGTCGGCGTCACGCAACGTGGCGTCCGTCGATCTGCGCTGGCCCGCGCCGGAACGCTTCGATGCGCCGGGCGACTCGACCTTCGGCTATGCGAAGGAAGTCGTCTGGCCGGTTCTCGTTACTCCGAAGGATGCCAAGAAGCCGGTCAAGCTCGCGCTGAAATTTTCCTACGGCATCTGCTCGAACATCTGCGTGCCGGGTGAAGCGGAGTTGACACTCGCCATTCCGGCGTCGACGGATGCGGCGCCGACGCCTGAAGCCGAGATCATCGATCGATTCCTCGCGCGCGTTCCGAGGGAACCTGCAGATCCTTCCCTCGTCTCTGTGCGTTCCGATGGCAGCGCGCTCCGCGTCCGCTACCGGGGGGCAGGCGAGGTGCCACAGCTCATTGTCGAAGGGCCGAAGGGCATTTGGTTTGGGAAGCCGCAAGCCGCGAGAACGGGCGATGCAATCGAATATGTCGTGCCGGTCGAAGTGCCGGCGGGGGTGCTCTACAGTGATACGCGGGTCAGGCTCACATTGTCGGGCCCGGAAACCGCCATCGAGGCCCTGCGTTCCGTCGAGTGAGCCATGCTCACGGCTTCGTGAGCGGAGGGTTTCATCACCGACTGGCGGCAGGCCGAGAATGCGGCTTTAATGCCCGCCGAACCGCGGGCCCCATGAGGCGCGCCACAAACATTGGAGGCAGGAATGACCATCAACGTCGGAGAAAAAATCCCGGACGTCACGCTGATGAAGCTCACCGAAAAGGGGCCGGTGCCGGTCAAGACCGCCGACCTCTTCAAGGGCCGCAAGGTCGTCGTCTTCGCGCTTCCGGGTGCCTTCACGCCGACCTGCTCGAACCAGCATCTTCCGGGTTTCATCCAGAAGGCCGACGAGATCAAGGCGAAGGGCGTGGACGAGATCGTCTGCCTCTCCGTCAACGACGCTTTCGTCATGGGCGCCTGGGGCAAGGCGCAGGGCGCGGGCGACAAGGTGACGATGCTCGGCGACGGCAATGGTGAGCTGACGAAGAAGCTCGGTCTCGACTTCGACGGTTCGGGCTTCGGCATGGGCACGCGCAGCCTGCGCTATTCGATGCTTGTCGATGACGGCGTCGTGAAGTCGCTCAACAAGGAGCCTAACCCCGGCGAGGCGAAGGTTTCGGGCGCGGAGAATATCCTGACGCAGATCTGAAGCGTTCGGCAAAAATGCAAAGGGCCTCGCGATGCGGGGCCCTTTTGTTTTCGGAGTTCATTTGCCCTTCTGATAGGGCTCCATGCCGCGCCGCGCGAGTTCGTCCGCGCGTTCGTTTCCGTCATGGCCAGCATGACCTTTCACCCAGTGAAAGCTGACGTCGTGCGTTTCGAGCGCCAGTTCCAGACGCTGCCACAGCTCGGCGTTTTTCACGGGCTTCTTGTCAGCCGTGCGCCAGCCATTGCGCTTCCAGTTGTGAATCCACTTGGTGATGCCGTCGCGCAGATAGACGGAGTCCGTGTGAAGCCGTGCATGGGATTCACGCTTCAGCGCCTCGAGCGCCATGATCGCGGCCATCAATTCCATGCGGTTGTTGGTCGTCAGCTTTTCGCCGCCGCAGATTTCCTTCTCGACGCCCTTGTAGCGCAGCAGCGCCCCCCAGCCGCCCGGCCCTGGATTGCCGGAGCAGGCGCCATCCGTATAAATCTCGATCGTCTCGTGGGTTGTCATCAGTCGAGGCCGTAGGCAGCGGGCGAGGAAAGGCTGCGGTGGAAGCGCAGGCGCTTGAGATATTCGAGCGGGTTCTTCGGTTTGACGAGCGCGCCCGGCGGATGGTGGAGCCAGTCGTAAAGCCGCGTCAGCAGGAAGCGCATGGCGCTGCCGCGCGCGAGCAGGGGCAGCGCCGCAAGCTCCGCCGCGTCGAGCGGGCGGACCTGATTATAGGCCTGCGTCAGCGCGCGGGCCTTGGTGATGTTGAACGAACCATCATGCTCGAAGCACCAGGCATTGAGGCAGATGGCAAGGTCGTAGGCGAGCGCGTCGTTGCAGGCGAAATAGAAGTCGATGAGGCCCGAAAGCTTCTCGCCGATGAAGAAGACATTGTCCGGAAAGAGATCGGCATGGACGATGCCCTGCGGCAGATCATGCGGCCAGCTCGCTTCGAGCGTCGAAAGTTCGTCGGCAAGCTCGGCGGCAAGTCCGCGTGACACTTCGTCGGCGCGGGCACGGCTCGCCTCGAAAAGCGGACGCCAGCCGGACACGGTCAGCGCATTGGCGCGGCGCAGCGGAAAGTCGGCACCGGCGAGGTGGAACCGCGCGAGTCCCGCGCCCAGTTCCGCGCAATGCTTCGGCTGCGGCTTGCGGACCGAAAGCCCTTCGAGAAAGCTGACGATGGCAGCCGGGCGCCCGGCGAGCTTGCCCAGCATCTCGCCCTTGCGGTCGCGGATCGGCACGGGGCAGGCGATCCCCTTCGAGGCGACATGGTTCATCAGCCCTAGGAAGAAAGGCAGGTCTTCCGGCGCGACGCGCTTTTCATAAAGCGTGAGGAGATAGGCGCCCGCCGTCGTGTGAAGCAGGAAATTCGAATTCTCGACGCCTTCCGCGATGCCCTTGTAGGAGCGCAACTCGCCAATGTCATAGGTGGCGAGAAAAGCTTCGAGCTCGTCGTCGTCGACTTCCGTGTAAACAGCCATTCGAGAGATTCCTGTCAGCCGGCGAGGGCGCGGGGCAGCTTGAACTGCACGGATTCGCGGGCGGCTTCCACATCTTCGACCGTCACGTCGAAATGTTCGCGGAAAGCGGCGATGACTTCATCGACCAGCACATCGGGCGCGCTGGCTCCGGCGGTGAGGCCTACGGTGCGCGGGTGCCCAAGCGCCGCCCAGTCGATATCGGCGGCACGCTGCACCAGCATGGATTTGGCGCAGCCCGAGCGTTCGGCCACTTCGACGAGGCGCATCGAGTTCGAGGAATTCGGCGCGCCGATGACGATGACGGCATCGGCGCGCGGCGCGATGGCCTTCACCGCTTCCTGCCGGTTCGTCGTCGCGTAGCAGATGTCTTCCTTGTGTGGGCCGACAATCCCGGGAAAGCGCCGGCGCAGCGCGGCGACGATTTCCGCCGTGTCGTCGATCGAAAGGGTCGTCTGTGTGACGAAGGCGAGCTTTGCCGGATCGCGGGGCTCGAAGGCTTCCGCGTCCGCCACCGTCTCCACCAGGTGCACGGCGCCCTCGGCCAACTGGCCCATGGTGCCGATGACTTCGGGGTGGCCTGCATGGCCGATCAGGATGATGTCGAGGCCGCGCTCATGGTGGCGCTCCGCCTCGACATGGACCTTGGAGACGAGGGGGCAGGTGGCATCGAAATAGATGAGCTCGCGGGCCTTCGCCGCCTCGGGCACGGATTTCGGCACGCCATGCGCAGAGAATATGACGCGCGCGCCTTCCGGCACCTCGTCCAGCTCCTCGACAAAGATCGCGCCCTTGCGTTCCAGCGTTTCCACGACGAAGCGGTTATGCACGATCTCGTGGCGCACATAGACGGGCGGGCCGAATTTCTCGATGGCCGTTTCGACGATCTGGATCGCCCGGTCCACGCCCGCGCAGAAGCCGCGGGGCGAGGCGAGGATCAGCGTCAGTTTCGGCTTCGGCTTCGGGGCTCGCTCGGTCATGGTCGTGCTCATGGGGACGTGCTTGTCTCGTGAGGCCGCCCGGGCGCGGTGAGCGCTCCGGCCCCCTGCTTGTGGCTTCGCCGACACTTCGATAAAGTGCCCGCGCCGCCTCAAGCGGCCCTGTTGACCTGCCTAACCATCTGAAAAGCAAGGCTTTCGGGGGTCTTCTCTGCCGGTAATAGAGGGGTCCGCCCGGCGAAAGTCAAGAAACCGGGCATGGGCGGCAGGCGAGGCTTTCACATCCTTACCCAGCGAGTGACACGACGATGCCGTTTCCGATCGACCCGACCGGCCTTCCGCGCCATGCAGGTGTCTTCTCCGTCCGGGGCCTCGGCCTCGCCGCGCTTCTCGTCATGCCGCTGGCGCTGGGCGGTTGCTCCATGTTCGGTGGCAGCGACGAAGCGGTCGACGTCGTCGAAAAGGACGCGCCAAAGCCCTGTCCGACGGTCGGCGTTCTCGACGGCGCGGACCATGTCACGCTCTTCAATGGCCGCGGCAAGGACCTGACGGACGTGGTTCTGCGCGCCGAAATCCGCAAATCCGCGCTTCAGTGCGAATATGATTCCGACAACTCCGAAATCTCGGTCAACGTCGCCTTCGACGGCACGGTCGATCTGGGGCCCGCCGCCACCTCGCGCGAGGCGAATATTCCGGGCTTTATCGCCGTCGTGCGCAACGGCTACATGGTCACCAAGAAGCCGCTCGACATTCCGGTCACCTTTGAAGGCTCGGCCCGGACGGTGAAGTTCCTCAAGACGGTCGACGACACGACGATCCCCATCGGCGGCGAGATCAACGGCGCCAATTATGAGGTCATTGTCGGCTTCCAGCTGACCCAGGAACAGCTCGACTACAACAAGAAGGTTCCGACGACGCCTTTGCGCTGAAAACAGCCGAAAAAGCCGATTTCCGTGGAAAACTCCGATTCGTTTTGGGGTTTTTCACAGGGCCGATTGACTCCACCGGGCCCCTCCATATGATCGGGCCCGGTTTCACCGATTGAAGCCAAACGTCATACAGATGATCCCTGCGGGAGAGATCGGATCGAGAGGTCCGGCGCCGAAGGAGCAACCGCCCCGGAAACTCTCAGGCAACCGGACCGCAGGGGGATGAATCTCTGGAAAGCAGGCCGTCCAATCTCGGATGGGCCTCACCGAAGGGCGTAAGCGGCGGGTCTCTATTCCCGTTCCGCGAAATCTCTCAGGTTCCGCGACAGAGGGGGCGCTGCCGGCATTTCGCCGGACGGCAGCCCTTGATGATTCGCGTGCAACCGAGAGAGGCACATGTCAGCTCCCCATTCCGAAGAGACGCTTCAGGTCACCCCGCTGCATGCGCTCCATATCGAGCTCGGCGCGAAGATGGTTCCTTTCGCGGGCTATGACATGCCGGTCCAGTACAAGGACGGCGTACTGGCCGAACACCTCCACACGCGCGAGGCGGCGGGCCTTTTCGACGTGTCGCATATGGGGCAGGCCTGGATCGAGGGGCCGGATTTCGAGACCGTTGCACGTGCGCTCGAGGCGCTCGTTCCCGGCGATCTTCTGGGCCTTGCGCCCGGCGCCATCCGCTACACGCTTCTGCTGAACGACAAGGGCGGCATTCGCGACGACCTCATGGTCACGCGCCCGGCCGAAGCGGCGCGCGCCAACTCGCTTTTCGTCATCGTCAACGCGGCCTGCAAGGAGGCGGACTTCGCGCATATCGCCGCGAACCTGCCAGCCGGTATCGCCCTGAAGCCGATCCGCGACCGCGCGCTCATCGCGCTTCAGGGACCGAAGGCCGTCGAGGTCTTCAAGCGTTTTGCGTCCGCCGGCGCCGACATGCTCTTCATGACCGCGCAGGCGATGGACGTCGCGGGCGTGCCCTGTCTCGTCAGCCGTTCGGGCTATACGGGCGAGGATGGTTACGAGATTTCGGTGCCGGAGAAGGATGCGGTCTCGCTCACGAAGAAGCTTCTTGGCGAGCCGGAAGTGAAACCCATCGGCCTTGGCGCGCGCGACTCGCTCCGCCTCGAAGCGGGCCTCTGCCTCTATGGCCACGACATTGACGAGACGACGACGCCCGTCGAGGGCGCGCTCACCTGGGTCATCGGCAAGCGCCGTCGCGAGGAAGCGAACTTCCCGGGCGCGAAGATCATTCTTGGCCAGATCTCGAACGGCGCGTCGAGGAAGCGCGTCGGTCTTCTGCCGGAAGGCAAGGCACCCGCGCGCGAAGGTACGGAGATCGTCGCGGACGGCAAGGTTATCGGCACGATCACCAGCGGCGGTTATGGCCCGACTGTCGGCGGACCGATCGCCATGGGCTATGTCGACACGAGCCACGCCAAGGTCGGCACGGAAGTTGAATTGATGGTGCGGGGCAAGGGGCGACCGGCAAAGGTCGTTGCGATGCCTTTCACCGAGAAACGTTTTCACAAGACGAAATAAGTCAGGGAATAGAGAGATGAGCGAGATCCGTTTCACCGACCAGCATGAATGGGTGCGCGTCGAAGGCGATGTGGCGACCGTCGGCATCACCGACTACGCGCAGGAACAGTTGGGCGATGTCGTCTATGTGGAACTGCCGGAAGTCGGCAAGACCATCGCGCAGGGCGACGAGGCCGCCGTGGTCGAAAGTGTGAAGGCGGCAAGCGAGGTCTATGCGCCTGTGTCCGGCGAAGTCGTTGAGGTCAATGGCGATCTCGAAGCGGCACCCGGCGGCGTCAACGAAGATGCGATGGGCAAGGGCTGGTTCGTGAAGCTGAAGCTTTCCGACAAGTCCGAGCTTTCCAAGCTGATGGATGAAGACGCTTACAAGAGCTTCGTCGAAGGTCTCGCCTGATTTTTTCAATGTAACGGTGCCCCCATGCGCTACCTGCCACTGACCCAAGCCGACCGCCGCGAAATGCTCGGCGTCATCGGCGCGAAGAGCGTCGACGATCTGTTCCGCGATGTGCCGGAACGCGCCCGACGCGATGGCTTCGTCGATCTGCCGCGGCGGCAGGGCGAGCTTGAAGTCGAGCGCGCGCTGACCAAGATGGCGGCGAAAAACATATCGGCGGATTCCGTTCCCTTCTTCATCGGTGGCGGCGCCTATCGCCATCATGTGCCGTCGGTGGTCGACCATCTGATTCAGCGTTCGGAGTTCCTGACCTCCTACACGCCCTATCAGCCGGAGATCACGCAGGGCACGCTGCAATATCTCTTCGAGTTCCAGACGCAAGTGGCGCTGCTGACCGGCATGGATGTCGCCAATGCGTCCATGTATGACGGCTCGACGGCCTGCGCCGAAGCCGTGCTGATGGCCCATCGTGTAACGAAGCGGAAGAAGGCGGTGCTTTCCGGTACGCTTCATCCGCATTACCGCGCCGTCGTCGAAAACCTTTGCGAGGCGGGTGGTGATCCCGTTGAGGCGCTCGCGCCAGCGCTGCCCGGCAAGACCGAAGACATCATTGCCCGCATTGCCGACGATACGAGCTGCGTCGTCGTGCAGACGCCGACCTATTTCGGCGAACTCATCGACCTGCGCGCCATTGCGGACGCCGCGCATGCCAAGGGCGCTCTGCTCATCGCGGTTGTTCCGGAGATCGTCTCTCTCGGCCTCGTCACACCGCCCGGCGAAATGGGCGCCGACATCGTGGTTGGCGAAGGCCAGTCGATCGGCAACGGGCTCAACTTCGGCGGACCCTATGTCGGCCTCTTCGCCACGCGCACGAAATATGTGCGCCAGATGCCTGGCCGACTCTGCGGCCAGACGGTCGATGCCGAGGGCAAGCGCGGCTTCGTGTTGACGCTTTCGACCCGCGAGCAGCATATCCGCCGCGAAAAGGCGACTTCCAATATCTGCACCAATTCCGGCCTTTGTGCGCTTGCCTTCACGATCCATCTGTCGCTGCTGGGCGAAGACGGCTTCAAGCGTCTCGCGCGCATCAATCACGCGAATGCGGTGAAGCTTGGCAAGGCGCTTTCGGGTGTTGCCGGCGTCGAGCTTCTCAACGACGCGTTCTTCAACGAGTTCACCATCCGTCTGCCGAAATCGGCGACCGCCGTGGTTGACGCGCTGGCCGACAAGGGCGTGCTCGGCGGTCTGCCGGCGGGCCGCCTCATTCCGGGCAATGCAACGCTCGATAATCTGCTCATCGTCGCGTCGACTGAAATCAATACCGATCAGGATCGCGCCGACTTTGTGGCTACGCTGAAGGAGGTGCTCTGATGTCCGGCATGAATAATCAGGGCCGCCCCACCGCTGCGGGCGAGGCATCGTCGAGCAGCTTCGAAACCTATACGGGCAACAAGGGGCTTCGCCTCGAAGAGCCGTTGATTTTCGAACTCGACAATCCGGGCGCGACGGGCGTCGATCTCGACGAGCCGGAGGGTTATGAGCCGAAGCTCGGCGCCTTCGAGCGCAAGGCGCGGATCGGCCTTCCCGGCATGTCCGAACCGGACGTGATGCGCCATTACGTGCGCCTCTCGCGCAAGAACTATTCGATCGACGCTGGCCTTTATCCGCTCGGCTCCTGCACGATGAAGCACAATCCGCGCCTCAACGAAAAGATGGCGCGGCTGCCGGGCTTCGCCGATGTGCATCCGCTCCAGCCGCAGAAGACGGTGCAGGGCGCACTGGAACTGATGGACACGCTTGCCCATTGGCTCAAGGAACTGACCGGCATGCCTGCCGTCGCCATGTCGCCCAAGGCGGGTGCCCATGGCGAGCTTTGCGGCATGATGGCGATCCGTGCGGCGCTGGTCGCGCGCGGTGAAGGCGACAAGCGCACGCGCATTCTCGTGCCTGAATCGGCGCATGGCACCAATCCGGCGACCGCCGCGCTTCTTCAGTACAAGGTCGATGCGATTCCGGCGACGGCTGACGGCCGCGTCGATCTCGCGGCCTTCAAGGCGAAGCTCGGGCCGGACGTCGCCGCGATCATGCTCACCAACCCGAACACCTGCGGATTGTTCGAGCGCGACATCATCGAGATTGCCGATGCTGTGCATGCGGCTGGCGCCTATTTCTATTGCGATGGCGCGAACTTCAACGCCATCGTCGGCCGGGTGCGTCCGGGCGATCTCGGCGTCGACGCGATGCATATCAACCTGCACAAGACTTTCTCGACGCCGCATGGCGGCGGCGGTCCGGGCGCGGGCCCGGTGGTGTTGTCCGAAGCGCTCGCGCCTTTCGCGCCGCTGCCTTATGTCGTGCACGGGGCGGATGGTTTCCGCCTCGTCGAGACGGTAGGCGAGGCCAAGGCCGACGGTTCGCATCCCTTCGGCCGCATGGTCGCCTTCCATGGCCAGATGGGCATGTTCGTGCGCGCCATGGCTTACATGATGAGCCACGGATCGGACGGTCTCAGGCAGGTCGCGGAAGACGCCGTGCTGAATGCGAACTACGTCCTTGCCTCGCTGAAGGATTATCTCTCCGCGCCTTTCGAAGGGCCCTGCATGCATGAGGCGCTCTTCGACGATCGTTTCCTGAAGGGCACAGGCGTCGAGACGCTCGACTTCGCCAAGGCGATGATCGACGAGGGCTACCATCCGATGACCATGTATTTCCCGCTGGTCGTCCATGGCGCTCTGCTGATCGAGCCGACCGAAACGGAATCGAAGCACACGCTCGACCAGTTCATCGGCACGTTGAAGCATCTTGCTCAGGCAGCGAAGGGCAACGACAAGTCGCGCTTCACCGGCGCGCCGCATTTCGCGCCGCGTCACCGCCTCGACGAGACGCTGGCCGCGCGCAATCCGGTTCTGCGCTGGCAGGCCGAGACGCCGAAGCAAGCGGCGGAATGATGGAAGAAAGGCGCTTCATCGATCTCGCGCTCACCAATGAGGTGAACGCGGGGATTATGGAGCGCCTTTCGTCTCTCGCACTGCCGGATGCCTGGCTCGTTTCGGGCTCGCTCTTCCAGACGGTGTGGAACGCGCTGACAGGCCGCGCGCCGGGCTACGGCATCAAGGACTACGACGTCTTCTATTTCGATCGCGACACGTCATGGGAAGCGGAAGACGCCGTCATTCGCCGCTGCGCGGAGACCTTTGCCGATTTCGATGTCGAGATCGAGGTTCGCAATCAGGCCCGTGTGCATCTCTGGTATCCGGAGAAATTCGGCATCGCCTATCCGGCACTTTCCTCTTCGACGGAAGGGATCGACCGTTTCCTCGCGCCGGCCTGCATGGTCGGGATTGCACCGGGGAGCCTGCACGTTTATGCGCCTTACGGTTTCGATGACATTGAGGCCATGACCATCCGTCCGAACCGCGTGGCGAATTTCAGCGCGGAGCGCTATGCCGAAAAGGCCGGGCGTTGGAAAGCGAAGTGGCCGGAGCTGACGGTGCTTCCAGCCTGACCTCAGGCGGATTTCAGCCGCTCCACGAAAAACGCGATCACGCGCTTGGCCGCTTCCTTTGTCGGCTGGCCGTCTTCGTCGATCAGGTCTTCGGTCAGCACCGAATGGGGCTTGGGCTCAGGCGATTTGGGATTGGCATATTTGTCGTCGATCTCGATTCCCTCGAAAGCATTGCCCAGCTCGCGACGAAGCGTCTCGAATCGTTCTCCCGGCGAGGTGACGTCGCCCTTGAAGCGCAGGCCGAGCACCTTGTCGCCCCTCATGCAGCGGTCCTTCAGGCAGGCAAGCTCCTCCGGGCTTACATGAAGCGCCGCCTTGCGCTCGGCGCCGAAAGGGAAGGGCAGCGAGGGTTGCGAGAGGACGGGGGCCATGAGCGCCGGCTCCATCATCATCGAGAGCGTAAAATTGCCGGAGAAGCACATGCCGATGGCGCCGACGCCCTTGCCGCCCGCCTCTTCGTGGGCATGGCGGGCGAGGGCGCGAAGCCAGTCGGTGACGGGGCTCGAGCGATGGCTTGCGAGCACATGGAATTCGCGGCTGATACAGACCCTGGCGAGAGACTTCAGAACGTAGCCGACGCTCGGTCCCGGTCCTGCGTCTCCGACGAGGAGCGGCATGTAGACCCGAAAGCCCGCCTCAACGACCCAGTCGGCGAAACGCACGACATTGGGCGTGATGCCGGGGATTTCATGGATCACGATGACGGCTGGGCCGTGCCCCCGCACATACACGGGCTTGGTCACGCCTTCATGGGTGAACTCGGACGGCGTGTAGTCGCTGAGCATGGCGCATCCTCCCTGAGCCTTGCGAGAAGGCTAGCGGAGGGAGGAAAGGCGACCAAACAAAAACCCCGCCACGAGGGCGGGGTTCTGGTCTCGGCGGGATTTCGAGAAGCTCAGTGCAGCTTCGTCGAGAGTTCCGCGATCGATGTTTCAACGATGCCGGCGTCCTTGGCGGCATCGACCTTTTCCGCAATCAGCTGCCGTGCGGCGCTGACGGCAACATCGGCAGCGACGGCACGAACTTCCTGCAGGGCCTGAGCCTCGGCCTGACGGATCTTGTCCTCGGCAACCTGCTGGCGACGCTCGACAAGCGCCTTGAGGTTGGCCTGGGTTTCGGCCGCGAGCCGTTCGGCTTCGGCCTTCGCCTGGACGACGATCGTTTCCGCTTCCTGCATCGCCTCTGCCTGCTTGCGCTGATAGGAGGCGAGGAGCTCTTGCGCCTCTTCGCGCAGGCGGCGGGCCTGCTCAAGCTCGTCGGCGATCTCCTTGGAGCGCTTGTCGAGCTGTGCCGTGAGCAGAGCCGGCACCTTCATGCGGATGGCAATAGCAAGGAAGATGATGAGGGCGGTCAGAACCCAGAATTCGCCGGTGGAAAGAAAATGCATCGGCTTAACTCCGCTTCAGCGCGGCATCGACCGCGCGTTCCGCCGCCGCCTTGTCAGCCTCTTCGCCGAGAAGGCGAGAGACGACGGCACCGGCCACATCGACCGCAACGAGGCGGACATTGGCGAGAGCCGTGGCCTTGGTCGCCGCGATGCTCGCCTCGGCGGAGGCGATCTTCTGGGCGAGGCTGGCTTCCGATTCCTGCCGCTGCTTATCGGTCTCGGCCGACAGGCGGTCGCGCGTTTCCTGCGCGATCGCATGGGCCTTGGCGCGCGCCTCGGCAAAGGCCTTTTCATAGGCCGCGATGGCATCGTCGGTCTGCTTCTTGGCGTTGGCTGCCGCTTCAAGATCGGACGAGATGCGGTTGCGCCGCTCCTCGATGATCTTGCCGAGGCGCGGCAGGGCAAGCCGCGACATCAGCACGTAAAGCACGCCGAAAACGATGACGAGCCAGATGATCTGCGACGAGAAGGTCGTTGCATTGAACGGGGGGAACCCCGCGCTATGCGCACCTTCCTGCGCGACGCCGGTCTCGCTATGGACCGCATCCGCAGCACCATGCTCTGTCACGGCAGTCGCCGCGTCGTGCATCGCACCGGCTTCGGTCTCGGTGGTCGCGCCGTCATTGACCGCCAGATCTTGGGCCATTTGTGACTCCAGTTAGGCTCCGTCCGTTCAACATCGGCTGGCCGCTGTTGAAAGCGGCCAGCGCTCAGTCGAAAGGTCGATCAGGCGAAGAGAAGGATCAGCGCGACGAGCAGCGAGAAGATGCCGAGCGCTTCGGTAACGGCGAAGCCGAAAATCAGGCGGCCGAACTGGCCGTCAGCGGCCGACGGATTGCGCAGCGCGCCGGCGAGGTAGTTGCCGAAAATCGTGCCGAGGCCGATGCCCGCGCCACCCATGCCGAGGCAAGCGATGCCGGCGCCGATGTACTTTGCTGCCATAGGATCCATAGTGAAGTGCTCCTTGAGGGTTGTCCGGTTAGTCCTTGGGAACGGCGATATGCCGAACCAATTGGTGAAATAGTTTATTGAATGCGGCCTCAGTGTCCCGGATGCATCGCGTCGTGGAGATACATGCAGGTGAGGATCGCAAACACATAGGCCTGCAGCGCGGCGACCAGGAATTCCAGAGCCGTCAGCGCCACGATCATTGCAAGCGGGAGCAGGGCGCCGGCATAACCGACCGCGCCCATGCCGAGGAACGTGATGACGAAGCCCGCGAAGACCTTCAGCGTGATGTGACCGGCGAGCATGTTCGCGAAGAGACGAACCGAGTGGCTGATCGGGCGCGAGACGTAGGAGATGACTTCAATCGCGACAACGAGCGGCAGCAGAACGGCCGGAACGCCCGACGGAACGAAAAGGCCGAAGAACTTCAGGCCGTGGAGGTAGATGCCCGTCAGCGTAACGCCGAGGAAAACGGTGATCGCGAGGGCAAAGGTGACGATGATGTGGCTCGTGACCGTGAAGGCATAGGGGAACAGGCCGACGAAGTTCGCCACGAAGATGAACATGAAGAGCGTGAAGACGAAGGGGAAGAAGCGAATCGCCTCATGTCCCGCATTGTCGCGCACCATGTTGTAGATGAATTCGTAGAACATCTCGGCGGCGGCCTGGAGACGTCCCGGGATCATCGCGCGGCGGCTCGCCGCGACGAGGGTGAAGCCGGTGATGAGGATGGCGGTCACCACCATCCAGAGGCTGGAATTGGTGAAGGAGGCATCGAAGCCCCCGATATGCAGCGGGTAGATCTGTTTGATCACAAACTGATGCAACGGATCGACCGGGAAACCACCCTGAGCATGTTCGGCTTCTGCTGCCACGGCTCCAGACCTTATCTTTTGTCGGCGGGCGACTGCCCGCTCTGATCCTGCTTCACTCCGCCGCTCTTATGGGCTTCGTCATAAGCCCTTGTCGCGCGGAGCACATTTCTTACACCGGCTACCGTGCCCAACCCCGTGAAAATGACGAGGCAGAGAGGCATGGTGCCGAAAACCCAGTCGAGGCCCCATCCGATGGCCGCCCCGACCACGACACCCGAAACGAATTCCGAGGACAGGCGAAGAGCGACGTTCATATCGGACGGCTTGCTCGGGGCCGTCTCCTTTTCCGGCTGAGGACGAGCCCATTTCGCCGTTTTGCGGGCCGTCTGAATTCGCTGATCCAGATCGGCAAGCAATTTGTCGTCAGCAGACGGCTGGCTTTCATCGTTCCGAATTATGGTGCCCTTTTTGTCAGCCAAACTTCCGCTCCGCCGTCAAAAAAGGCCCAGCAAACCGCTTCGAAACCACAAAAGCCCCGCCTCAAGCCGCGCGCACCCTACTTGCGGGGCAATAGGCTGTCAAGAACCGGGTAACTGTTATTAAGTCTTTGTGTTGAAACGATAAATCGGCGCTCTTTGGCGCTGCGGCAATCGGCGCGACGCCAAGGCCGAGTCGCGCCGCCGGAACCGGCCTCTTTGCGAGGGGGATTCCGGCGGAGGAAGGGGCGACGGGATCAGAATTCCCGGAGCGTGTCCTTGAGGAGGCTCTTCGTATAGGCGGTCCGGGTCAGGCCGCGCTTCTGGAGGGCGGGAATGAGGCCCTCCGTGATCTCGATGAGGTATTTGCGGTTGATCCGGTTCGAGGGCGCGGTGATGAGGAAGCCGTCGCCGCCCACGGCCTCCATGGCCTCGCCCATCATGTCGGCCACGTCGTCCGGCGTGCCGACCAGCTCCAGCGAGGCGGAATTGCCGCCCTCGATGGTCAATTGACGCAGCGTCTTGTTGCTTCCCCACTGCATGAACTTGTCGAGCGATCCCTGCTCGCCATTGGTGGTGAGCTTGTAGGGGAGCGGCTTGTCGAGATCGAAGGGCGAGAAATCGACCTCGGTGAAGGAGCCGTAAAGCGCCAGAGCGCGCTTGAGGAAGAGATCGGAGTGGAGGAGGCGCTCATGCTTGGCGCGCGCCTCCTCTGTCGTTTCGCCGATGGTCGGGGCGATGAGGAAGAGCACCTTGATGTCGTCCGGGTTGCGCCCGGCCTCGACGGCCTTGGCGCGCACGTCGTCGCGATAGGCCTTCATGCCCTCGACGCCGTTCGCGACCGCGATGATCGAATCGGCATGTTTGCCCGCGAAGGCGCGGCCGCGGGGCGAGCCGCCGGCCTGGAGGTAGGTGGGCTTGCCCTGCGGGCAACGCACCGTGTTCAGCGGCCCGCGCGAGCTGAAATATTTGCCCTTGAAGTGGATGGGCCGAACCTTGGTGAAGTCGGCATAGGTGTCCGTCTCGTAGTCGCGGACGACCGCATCCTCGTCCCAGGTCGCGAAGAGCTGGTTGACGAGTTCCACATATTCATCTGCCATCTCGTAGCGCAACTCGCGCGGCGGCAGCTTGTCCATGCCGAAATTCTGCGCCGCCAGGTCTTCGCCCGAGGTCACGATGTTCCAGCCGAAGCGGCCATGCGCGATGTGGTCGAGCGTGGCGCAAAGGCGCGCGAGCAGGAATGGCGGATATGCCATGGTCGAAAGCGTCGCGATGACGCCGAGATTTTTCGTGGCGGAGCCGATCAGCGCGGCGAGCGGCGCCGGATCGTGCTTCGGCGCCATGATCGCCCATTTCAGATAGGCCTCGGTGCTGTGCTGGTAGACATCGGACAGCATCAGCGTGTCTTCGAGCATGATGAAGTCGAAGCAGGCGCGTTCGAGCTGCTTCGCCATGTCGACATAGAACTCGCCGTCCCACGGCATGCCGCTCGAATGGAACTGGGCGTTCCATTCATCGACGCCGAAATTCGTGAACCAACCCAGATGAAAACGCTTGTCCGACATCGGATACCTCAGGTGAACGCAACGCAGTTGCAGAAAACATGTCGGGCGAGGCGTTGCTTGAAAAGCATCAAATTGTTTGCAAACCTCTACCCAAAAGGCATCGATCGGAAAGAGGTCTCCCTTGTTGCATTCGCGTCTGCTGCGTTATCTCGACGAGGTCGCCCGTAGCGGCTCGATCCGCAAGGCGGGGCACAATCTCAATATTGCCGCGCCCGCCATCAACCGGCAGATACTTGCGCTGGAAGAGGAACTCGGCACGCCGATCTTCGAGCGCCATCCGCGCAAGATGGTGCTGACGGCCGCCGGCGAAATTCTTATCGACCATGTGCGGCAGACCTTGCGCGCCATGGACCGCGCGCAAAGCGCCATCGAGGAGTTGAAAGGCTTGCGCCGCGGCGAAATCTCGCTCGCCATGGTGAGCGGGCTCGCCGCCACGCTGACGCCACTCGCCATTGCGAAATTCCGTGAGGCGCATCAGCGGGTGAAGATCAATGTCGCGCTGGTCGACGAGCCGGAAATCCTGAAACGACTTTCAGCGGGAGAGGCCGATCTCGGACTCGCTTTCGATCTGAAGCTCGGCGCGCGGGTGCAGCTTCTCGCGTCCACGCCCTCCAGGCTTGGCGTTGTGGTGAGCCCGCGTCATCCGCTCGCGGCGAAGGCGTCGCTCCGCGTCAGCGATTGCGTGGGTTACGCGCTTTGCATTCCCGATCGCAGCATGACGATGCGTGCGCATATCGACGCCGTTTTCGCGGAAGCGTCTATCGAGCCGGAACCGCTCATCGAGACGAATGCGATCGAGGTCATGCGGCACATGGCGATGACGGAAAACTGCGTGACGTTTCTGAGCCAGTTCGATGTCCATTACGAACGCGCGAACGGGCAGCTCGTCTATATCCCGCTGAAAGGTCTGAAGCTCCCGCCGGAAGTTCTGATGCTTGTCGGCAATGCGCGTCGCATGACGCCATTGGGGCGGGCGATGGCAGAGAATTTCAAGGAAGTCATGGAGTCGCTTCGATAGCGACACCATGAGCCATTGAACATCAGGAAGCTTCGAGGAAGCGTTCGGCGCGTTCGAGATCGACCGACACCAGTGTCGAGACGCCGCGTTCCTGCATGGTGACGCCGAAGAGGCGGCTCATGCGGGCCATGGTCAGCGCATGGTGGGTGATGATGAGGAAGCGCGTTTCGGTCGTGCGCGTCATCTCTTCCATCAGGTCGCAGAACCGCTCGACATTGGCGTCGTCGAGCGGCGCGTCGACTTCGTCCAGCACGCAGATCGGCGAGGGGTTTGTGAGGAACACCGCGAAGATCAGCGACATGGCGGTCAGCGCCTGCTCGCCGCCGGAGAGCAGCGACATGACCTGAAGGCGCTTGCCCGGCGGGCGCGCATAGATTTCGAGACCGGCTTCGAGCGGATCGTCCGACTCGGTCAGCTTCAGATGCGCCTCGCCACCGCCGAAGAGATGCGTGAAGAGACGCGAGAAATTGGCGTTCACATTCTCGAAGGCTTCGAGCATGCGCTCGCGGCCTTCGCGATTGAGGCTGCCGATGCCCTGACGCAGCTTCGCAATGGCGCTGACAAGGTCTTCGCGCTCGGTCGTCATGGTTTCGAGCTGCTCGGTCAGCTCGCGCGATTCTTCTTCGGCGCGCAGGTTCACGCCGCCAAGGCTTTCGCGTTCGCGCTTGAGCCTGTCGAGCTTGGCGTCGATCTGCTCGACGGTCGGCAGCTCGGTGCCTTCCTCGAGATTGGCCTGGGCGAGCGCTTGCGCCGGTTCGCATTCGAGCACTTCGCGCACCCGCGCTTCCGATTCCGCAAGACGTTCGCGCGCGCCTTCGACGAGGCCGTCGATGCGGGCGCGGTCCTCGCGCGCTTCGGCAAGATGCGCCTGGAATTCGCGGGCGAGCTTCGCGCAGTCGGAAAGGCGGCGTTCGGCTTCGGCCAGCGCGTCGGCGGCGCTGCCGCGCGCGGACTCCGCCTCGCCGATGAGATCGAGCAACGCATGGCGCTTCGCCTCGATTTCGGCGGGCACGCCTTCGAGCGCCTGCAATTCGCCGAGCGCTTCATCCTGACGCTCTTCAAGCGTTGAGATCTGGCGCTGGGCGTTCGCGGCGCGGTTCTCCCATTGCGAGCGTTCCTGCGCGATGGTTGCGAGGCGGCGCGTGCGTGCTTCGGATTCGCGGCGCAGGCTTTCGTGCTGGGCGCGCGCTTCGGCGAGGCCGATGCGGAGCGCTGCCACCTGATCGCGCAGTTCGCCGGCGCGGACGCTCAGGTCGGCGGCGGGCTGAAGACCGGCAAGCGCGATCTCGGCTTCTTCCAGCGTGCGCGTCGCTTCGCCGAGGTCGCCGGAGAGGCGCTCATGCGCTTCCGCGAGCGCGGCGAGGCGGTTCAACTGTGCCGAGGCCGCACGTTCGGCGGCGGCGAGCTGCTCGCGGATACGGTTGTGTTCGGACTGGGCGTCGCGCTGGGCGCGGCGGGCTTCCTGTTCGGACGCGGCGGCGGCTTCCGCCATGACACGCGCTTCCTCGAAGGCGGCGCGCGCTTCGGCGGCGGTTTCGCGCGCGGCCTGAAGTTCGATCTGGAGATCGGCAAGGCGGTTGCGCTGTTCGAGGCGGCGCGCGGCGGCGGTGGGCGCGTCGGCTGCGGCCGTGAAGCCGTCCCAGCGCCAGAGCGCGCCTTCGCGCGTCACGAGGCGTTGGCCGGGCTTCAACTCGCGCTGCAGGCGCTTGCCGTCGGCAGCTTCAACGACGCCGATCTGCGAGAGGCGGCGCGAAAGAGCCTCGGGCCCCTTGACGAATTGCGCGAGCGGCGTCGCACCATCGGGCAGCGACGGTGCAAGATAAAGCGCGGGCAGCGTGTCCCAATGGACGGGCGCCGCGACATCGCCGGGGACGGCAAGATCGTCGCCGAGCGCGGCGCCGAGGGCCGTTTCGAAGCCATGCTCCACCTGCACGGCATCGATCATCGGCGGCCAGAGGTCGCTTTCGCCGCCGCTGAGAAGATCGGCAATGGTCTTTGCCTGTGCGGCGAGGTCGCCGGCATTGCGTTCGGCGAGCTGCATCGGCTCGCGCGAGGCTTTCTCGGCCTCCTGCGCCATGCGGCGGGCGTCTTCGGCTTCCAGTGCCGCGCGCTCCGCTTCCTCGACGCGGCCTGCGGCCATTTCGAGTTCGCTCGACTGAAGGGCGATTTCGGCCTGCTTTTCGGCGGCGTCGGACAGCGAGACCTGCTCGAGAGCAATTTCCTCGATCTGGCGCATCAGCTTCTCGATCCGCGCGCGCGCCGTCTCGATGGCGCGCTCCAGGCTCTGGCGCTCGGCGGTGAGACGTGCGATCTCGCGGTTGAGGCTATCCAGCTCGCCTTCGCGCGTGGCCAGCGAGCCTTGCGTCTCCTCGACGCGCATCTCGGCCATCATCTGCGCTTCACCCTGACCGTCGGCGGCGACGTTCAGTTCTTCCGCTTCAGCGTCGAGGCGCTGGATCGCGCTCTGCGTGTCCTCGATGAGGTGACGTTCGCGGGCGAGATCCTGCCCGATCTGATCGAGACGCGCGGTCAGGCGCTGCGCCTCCTCGCGGGCGCGGGCTTCCTCGGCATCGAGATTGCCGCGCTCGATGGAAAGGCGATGGAGCTTGGCCGCTTCCTGCGCTTCAGCGTCGCGGAGCGCGGGCAGCGCGGTGGCGGCATCCGCCTCGGCAACAGAGGCCGCGGCTGCCTCGCGCGTGAGTTCGGTGACGCGCTGGTCGGTTTCGACGAGGCGATCTTCCTCGCGCTTCAGACCCTCGACGGCCTGCGTCCATTTCAGGTGAAGCTGGATCGCTTCCGTCTCGCGGATCTGGCCGGAGAGGTTACGATAGCGCACGGCCTGCCGCGCCTGCCGCTTCAGGCTGGCGAGTTGGGATTCGAGCTGGGCCACCACGTCGTCGAGGCGGGTGAGGTTGGTTTCGGCGGCCTTGAGGCGCAGTTCCGCTTCGTGGCGGCGCGTATAGAGGCCGGTGATGCCTGCGGCCTCTTCAAGAATGCGGCGGCGGTTGATCGGCTTCGAGGAAATGAGCTGCGCGATCTGACCTTGACGGACGAGGGCGGGCGAATGCGCGCCGGTCGAGGCATCGGCGAACAGAAGCTGCACATCGCGCGCGCGGACTTCGCGTCCGTTGATGCGATAGGTCGAGCCCTGTTCGCGCTCGATCTTGCGCGAGACTTCGATGATCTCGCAGTCATTATAGGCGGCGGGCGCCGAACGGTCGGCATTGTCGATAATGAGCGTGACTTCGGCATGGTTGCGCGCAGGGCGCCCCGCCGTGCCGGCGAAGATCACGTCTTCCATGCCGGTGCCGCGCATGTTCTTGAACGAGTTTTCGCCCATCACCCAGCGCAGCGCTTCAAGCAGGTTCGACTTGCCGCAGCCGTTCGGTCCCACGACGCCGGTCAGACCGGGCTCGATGATGAGATCGGTCGTATCGACGAAGGACTTGAAGCCTGAAAGACGCAGCCGGTTGAACTTCACGTTGGTCTCGATCTTTTGCTTGGTATTGGGCTCGGTACTGAACTCGAAACGGGTATCAGTCGATTATTGCTGCGGTTCCGCCGGCGTCGACTCTCCGGACGCTGGAGCCGCGGGCGCCGACTTGTCGCCGCCGGGCAGGTGCTTCTTCAGAAATTTCTCGAAGTCCGCATAGGGGATCGCGCCTTCGACCTTCTCGCCATTGATGAAGAAGGTGGGCGTCGAGCGCACGCCGAACTTCTGGCCGCCGCGCTCGGCAACCGACTTCACATGGTCGAAGACGGTCTGATCCTTCATGCAGGCCTCGAACTTTTCATCCGAGAAGCCGCCCTGCTTGGCGAGGTTCTTCAGCGCATCCATGGGCGTGTCGACGAAGGCCCACTGCGCCTGGCTGGCGAAGAGCACTTCGATGAAGCCGAAATAGCGCTCCGGCCCCGCGCAGTGCGAGAGCATGAAGGCCGCCGTCGCGACCGGGTCGAAGGGGAAGTCGCGCAGCACGTAATAGACCTTGCCCGTGTCGATGTAGTTCTTCTTCACCAGCGGGAAGGTGTCCTTGGAGAACTCCGCGCAGTGCGAGCAGGTGAGCGACGCATATTCATAGATGGTGATCGGGGCGTTCTTGTCGCCAAGGGTCATGTCGCCGAGCGGACCCGGCACGGCCAGTTCCTTCTCGAAGGCGGACACGTCCTTCTCGCTGAGCGAGCCGGTGTCGGCGACTTCCTTCTGTCCGAAGGTCCGCCAGCCGGCATAGCTGAGCGCCGCAACGGCCAGAACAGCCACGACCACAATCGCGATAACCCGATTTTGATTCACTTTGAGCGATCCCCACTAGATGTTGAGGCATTATGGCCCCGAGCGCCGGGCCCCTCAATCAAAGCTTTCGGTTGCGCGCGCCCGAGAATCGGCCTGCCGGGCACTTGTCCCCAGGATTCTTTGGCCGAGCCGTTCGAGCGCTGACCGGACATCCGGCTCGGAGATGGGCGCGAGGCTGTGGATAAGCGCGTCGCGCTCGGTCTGCGTGAGCGGGCGGAATTTCTTTCGGCGGCTTCGCGGGCGGGGGGGCAGGGGTCCCTGCACCAGCTTCAGGCGGGCAACCGCAGAGTATCCATAATATCCGTTTATCCGCTCGATGATCTGGGGTTCGAGGTGGCGGATTTCCAGCGCCACCGGGCCGTCGACCCGGATCGTGAGCGTCGCGCCCTCCAGCGGCCCTCGGCCTTCATTGGGCGTCCGGGGGAAGGCGAGCTTTTCGGGCGAGGAATATTCCGCCAGCGTCTCGCCGATGATGGCGGGCCAATGGGCGAGGATGTGGTTCTGGCCGAAGCCGCGCTTTTTAAATATGTCGCGCGTGATCCCGGCGACCCGCGCGCCGACGGGCGGCGTGGCGTAGCGCATGGGGGCGATGGGGCGGCCATATTGGGTCATGGGCGCATTCTGACTCGAAAACGCGTCCAATGCGAATTGACGCCGCCCCGGCGCCACGCCATCACTGAGCCATGGCCAAGCGTTCTCCCGATATAAGAAGTGAAGCCCCTTCCGTCGCTGCGCGGCTTCTCGCCTGGTACGACGTCCATGCCCGGGTGCTGCCCTGGCGGGCGCGGCCCGGCGTGTTGGCGGACCCTTATGCCGTCTGGCTTTCCGAGGTCATGCTGCAGCAGACGACGGTGGCGGCCGTTGGCCCCTATTTCATGCGCTTCCTTGCCCGCTGGCCGAATGTCGCCGCGCTTGCCGCCGCGCCCATCGACGATGTGATGCGGGAATGGGCGGGGCTCGGCTATTACAGCCGGGCGCGAAACCTTCATGCCTGTGCCGCGACAGTGGCGAGCGAGCATGGCGAAGAATTTCCGGATACGGAGGAAGGGCTGAGGTCGCTTCCGGGCATCGGGCCCTATACGGCGGCGGCGATCGCGGCGATTGCATTCGGTCGCCGCGCGACGGTCGTGGACGGCAATGTGGAGCGCGTCGTCTCTCGGCTTTTTTCCATCGAGACGCCATTGCCGGCGTCGAAGCCTGAAATCCGCGCGAAGGCCGATACGCTGACGCCCGATGAGCGCGCAGGTGACTTCGCGCAAGCCATGATGGATCTCGGCGCGACGATCTGCACGCCGAAGCGGCCCTCATGCAACCGCTGCCCGATTGCGCCGCTCTGTTCCGCCCGTGCAGCGGGCATCGAGGAAACCCTGCCGCGACGCATGGCGAAGAAGGAGCGGCCCGTCAGGCGCGGCGCCTGTTTCGTTCTCACGCGAGCCGATGGCGCGGTGCTTCTGCGCAAGCGCCCGGCAAAGGGGCTTCTCGGCGGAATGATGGAAGTGCCGACGACGCCATGGGATGGCGCGGAGATCGACGAGGCAGCGCTACTCCTGCATGCGCCCGCAAAGCTCTCATGGCGTCGTGTGCCGGGACTTGTCGAGCACACCTTCACGCATTTCCATCTGCAACTCGCCGTCTTCGAGGCGAAGGCGAGCGCGAAAGCGGCAAGGGATGCGGAAGGAATATGGGTCGAAGCGAACGACCTCGGCGGCGAGGCGCTGCCTTCGCTGATGCGCAAGGTCGTCGATCACGCGATGCCGGATCTGGGACCGCTGTTCGCCCACCCCAAATAATGCCGTCTCACGCCCGGCGCGGCCCAAGTGAACGGGCCAGCCGCTATTTCTTCTTGCCTGCGAGATAGTAGGCAACGATCGCATTGGCGTGCCCGTGACCCATGCCATGTTCGGCCTTGAGCCAATTCACCATCTCCATGTGCTTCATGTCTTTCAACTGACTTATGCAATCAAGCCAGTGAGCAATCGGCTTTCCGTATTTCTTTTCGATGGAGGGAAAGTATGAGGCTGGGCCTTTCGGCCTCTCGTCTGTTGCCATGACTGCGCTCGCTATATGCTTCTATCGCCATCATCCCTGGTCCAGAACTTTCACAATATCAAAAAGCCTACCCCTCACCCATCTCCGCGCGAACCTTCTGGCGCAGTATGTCGATGGGCTTCAGCTTCCCATCGGTCTTGAAGTGCCAATAGGTCCAGCCGTTGCAGGCATCGAGGCCCTGCACATGGGCGCCGATCTTGTGGATCGAGCCCGTGGCGTCGCGGCAGACGATGGAACCATCGGCGCGGACGCGGGCGGCGTGGCGGCGCGAGGGGTCGGTGAGCACGGCGCCGGGTTCGAGAAGGCCACGCTCGACGATGACGCCGAAGGGAACGCGCGGTTCGGCCTTCTTCGATGTCGTGACCTTCAGGTCTTCAGCCGCGCCCGGAATGATGCGGGCGATGCGCTGGCGCGCGACTTTCAGATAGCGCTGGTCGCGTTCGATGCCGATGAACTTGCGGCCGAGCTTCTTCGCCACCGCGCCCGTCGTGCCGGTGCCGAAGAAGGGATCGAGCACGGTGTCGCCGGGATTGGTCGTCGAGAGCAGGACGCGGTGGAGCAGGGATTCCGGCTTCTGCGTCGGATGCGCCTTGCCGCCCTCTTCGTCCTTCAGCCGTTCGCCGCCCGTGCAGATGGGCAGAACCCAGTCGGAACGCATCTGCAGATCGTCGTTCAGCGCCTTCATGGCATCGTAGTTGAATGTGTATTTTTTCTGGTCGGCGTCGCGCGTCGCCCAGATCAGCGTTTCATGCGCATTGGTGAAGCGCGTGCCGCGGAAGTTCGGCATCGGGTTCGACTTGCGCCAGACGACGTCGTTCATGATCCAGAAGCCCAGATCCTGAAGCGTCGCGCCGACGCGGAAGATGTTGTGATAGGAGCCGATGACCCAGATCGCGCCCGTGTCCTTCAACACGCGCCGCGCGGCCTTCAGCCAGTCGCGGGTGAAGCGGTCATAGACTTCGAAGCTCTCGAACTTGTCCCACTCGTCATTGACCGCGTCGACCTTCGACTGGTCGGGCCGCGTGAGATCACCGCCGAGTTGCAGGTTGTAAGGCGGGTCGGCGAAGATGAGATCGACCGACTTTTCGGGCAATGCGTTCATTGCCTCGATGCAATCACCCTCGATGATCATTTCGGCCGAAGTCTTGGCCGTACCGCTTTGCGCGCGCCCCACGATGAACCCCTCTTTGAAAATAGGGCGCGATCATGAGTCAGTGGTGATTCTGCGTCAAGAATCAAAGGGTTAAGCGATTCTCGACCACAAGATCGAGTCATTCCGGAATCGTGGGACTCAACATGTTGCGTATGGGCGCGAAGCCTTTGCGGTGGTGCGGCGTGAGCCCGAGCCGATTCAGTGCATCGAGATGCTCCGGCGTGCCGTAGCCGCGGTTCGTTTCCCAGCCATAGCCGGGGTGTGCGCTCGCGAGTTCGTTCATGATCCGGTCGCGTGTCACCTTCGCCACGACGGAGGCCGCCGCGATCGACACGACGCGCGCGTCGCCACCGACGATTGCGCGGGCGGGGCAGTCGAGTTTCGGCACCCGATTGCCGTCGATGAGCGCGAAGCCGGGCGGAACTTCAAGCGCGGCGCAGGCGCGGCTCATGGCCAGCATCGTCGCCCAGAGAATGTTGAGCTCCTCGATTTCCTCGACGCTCGCCATGCCGACGCCAATCTCGGCGCAGGCCGAGAGTTCGGCGAAGAGCGCCTCGCGCTTTGCCTCATCGAGCTTCTTGGAGTCGTCGAGACCTTCGGGGCAGTTCTCCATGTCGAGCACGACTGCTGCGGCGACCACCGGCCCCGCCAGCGGCCCGCGCCCAGCCTCGTCGATGCCGCAGATGCGCAACTGCGGCGCGCCATGCGCGGCTTCGAAGGAATAATCGGGCTTCGAGATGATCATGCGCGACGCACGCTTCACACGAGCCTTCGGCTTCGCATCTGTCAAATCTGCTTTCGGGGGGCGAGTCATGCGGCGGAGTTTGCCGCATAGGCAATGGCATGTCACGCCGGTGGAGGCCGTGTTGTGTCATCCCGGCGAAAGCCGGGATCCACTCGCCTAGCAGTTGAACGAGACGTAGAGATCATCCCATTCGGGATTGGCGCTCTCGATCAACTGTATCTTCCAGGAGCGCTTCCATTCCTTGATCGCCTTCTCTCGCCAGATAGCTTCCCCGACATCCCCGTGTTCCTCTGC
The DNA here is from genome assembly GCF_039680535.1 of Parvibaculum sp. GTDB lineage: Bacteria > Pseudomonadota > Alphaproteobacteria > Parvibaculales > Parvibaculaceae > Parvibaculum. Next base: position 36,693 of record NZ_JBDKSS010000015.1, read on the forward strand.
ATAGACGAGCATATGCACGCGATATTTCTTCGTGAATTGCGATCCCGTGCCCGCGCGATGTTGGGCAATGCGGAGTGCGAGGCTGTTCGTCACGCCGACATAAAGGGTTCCGTGCTTGCGGCTGGCCAGGATGTAAACGTGGTAGCTCATTGATTGTGGCGCAGGCCAATGGATCCCGGCTTTCGCCGGGATGACACGTAGGGAATTATAGAAGCGCCAGTTGATCCCCCACACGCGGGGGCACCTTGAACTTTGTGCAGTCGAGTTTCCATCCGCCGCGGTCGAGGCCAAGGCGCTTGGTTGCAATCTCGAAGCGGCGGCCGATCTGCCAGGCATAGGGGCCCGCGCCGCGCATGCGCTTGCCCCATTCGGCGTCGTAGTCCTTGCCGCCGCGCATGGAGCGGATGAGCGACATGACATGTTCGGCGGCATCGGGGCGGTTCTCTTCCAGCCATTCGCGGAAGAGGTCCTTGATCTCGAGCGGCAGGCGCAGCAGCACGAAGCCCGCCGATTGCGCGCCGGCATAGGCCGCGCCGGTCAGGATCTTCTCGATCTCGCTGTCGTTGAGAGCGGGGATCACGGGTGCGACCATGACGCCCGTCGGAACGCCTGCTTCGGAGAGGAGCTTCATCGCTTCCAGACGGCGCGACGGCGTCGAGGCGCGAGGCTCCATCGTCCGGGCGAGCTTCGCGTCGAGCGTCGTCACCGAGATCGCGACCTTGACGAGACCGCGCCTGGCCATGTCGGAAAGAATGTCGAGGTCGCGCGTCACCCGCGCCGACTTTGTGACGATGGTGACCGGATGATTGAAAGCCGACAGTACTTCAAGAACGCTGCGCGTGATGCGATAGCGTTGCTCGATGGGCTGATAGGGATCGGTGTTCGTGCCCATGGCGATGGGCGCGACTTCATAGCCCTTGCGCGAAAGCTCTCTCTCAAGAAGCGCTGCCGCATTGGGCTTCGCAAAGAGGCGGCTTTCGAAATCGAGGCCCGGCGAGAGACCCATATAGGCATGGGTCGGCCGCGCGAAGCAGTAGACGCAGCCATGCTCGCAGCCCCTGTAGGGATTGATCGAGCGGTCGAATGGAATGTCCGGCGAGGAATTGCGCGTGATGATGGTGCGCGGGGTCTCGTTCGCCACATGAGTCTTGAGCGGTGGCGGCGCGTCATTCGTGCCCCAGCCATCGTCGAGCAGGACACGGCGCTCGGCTTCGAAGCGCCCGCTCTCATTGGTAAGCGCGCCCCGGCCGCGGCGGCCATTCTGCGGAACCCCCAGCGGTGCGAGAGGCATGGGGTCCGTCAGGCGGGGAGGCCGAGCTGCCGGGGTGGGGCCGATCGGGGAATCGGCCCGTGCAGGGCGGCCGGGGCGTGCTATGTCGCGACTCGCTGTCATGCTCAAAAAACTAGCGCAAAAGAGAGAACATAACAAGAACATTACCGCTCTTTGTCTCGCCTTCGCACACGCAACAGCTATGATGGCCAACGCATGATCAGTGTTGTCATTCCCACATTGAACGCCGAGACGAGCCTGCCGCGCGTGCTTTCCGCGCTGGTGCCTGCGGCCGTGCGGGGAACCGTGCGCGAGGTCGTCATCGCCGATGGCGGTTCGACCGACGAGACGGCGGAGATTGCGGAAGCGGCGGGCGCGAAGTTCATCCGCGCGCCCCGCGGTCGCGGAAGCCAGCTTGCCGCCGGTGCGAAGGCGGCCAAGGGGACCTGGCTTCTTTTTCTTCATGCCGACACGGTGCTTCAGCCCGGCTGGGAAAGCGAAGTCGAAAAGCTGTTCGAGCAGATCGGCAATGGCCGGTTCCGCGGACCGGAACTCGCCGCCGCCTTTCGCTTTACGCTGGATGATTTTTCGGGTGCGGCGCGTTTCGTCGAGCAGGCGGTGGCGCTGCGCTGCGCGCTCTTCAAGCTTCCCTATGGCGACCAGGGGCTGCTGGTGAACCGTCGTCTCTATGACAAGATTGGCGGCTATCGCGAAATGCCGCTGATGGAAGACGTCGATCTCGTTCGCCGCATCGGACGTCGCAGGCTCGTGATGCTTCGTGGCCGCGCGGTGACGAGCCCCGAGCGCTATGTGCGCGACGGCTTCGCGCGGCGCATTGCCCGCAACGCGCTTTGTCTCACGTTATATTATCTGCGTGTGCCGCCGCGCGTGATCGCGCGCATCTATTCCTGAATGTCGCTGAAGCGCCAGCTCGTCGTGATGGCGAAGGCGCCGCGCATGGGCCGTGTGAAGACGCGGCTCGCAAGGGGCATCGGCGCCGTCGAAGCCATGCGCTTCTATCGCGGAGCGGCCTTCGATCTTCTCCGCCGCGTCGGCACCGATCCGCGCTGGCAGACCGTGCTTGCGCTATCGCCTGACAGGTCCGTGCATGAAAGTGGCGTTTGGCCCGCGCACCTGCCGCGCATCGCGCAAGGGGAGGGCGATCTCGGGCAGCGCATGGGGTGCCTCATGCGCGATTTGCCGCCGGGCCCCGTCGTCATCATCGGCTGCGATATTCCGGACATTCAGGCCCGCCACGTCGCGCAGGCGTTCAACGCGCTGGGACGTGCCGATACCGTGTTCGGTCCGGCGGAGGATGGCGGCTATTGGCTGGTGGGATTGCGGAGACGTCCGCGCGTCGTCGAGATTTTCGGGCATGTGCGCTGGTCGAGCGAGCGCGCGCTGGCGGACACTCTCGCAAATGTGGCCCATGCGGGCCTTGGCCATGCGATGCTCGACCGGCTTTCGGACATCGATACGGCTGAAGACTATGCGCGGTGGAATGATGCTGATAAGCGATGAAAGCCCTGGCGACATTCCGGTAATCAGCAAACTCGTCATTGAAGCCTTTCGCACTGCGCCCCATTCCAGCGGCACCCAGGCGCAATGCCATGCATACAAGGGAGTTTCTGCAGTGGACATTCCACGGATATTCAACGTTACCGAAAGTGCTCATCGCATCCACAATCCATTCACACCGGAAAAGCTCGCCACTCTCGGCGCTGCGTTGCGCTTGGAACCGGGAGCCCGGGTGCTCGACCTCGGAAGCGGTTCGGGCGAAATGCTGTGTACCTGGGCACGCGATTACGGAATCGGTGGCGTCGGAATCGACATGAGCCAGTTGTTCACCGAACAGGCGAAAATCCGCGCCGACGAACTGGGCGTCGCCGATCGGGTCGAGTTCGTTCACGGAGACGCCGCCGGCTACGTCGCCGACGAAAAGGTCGATGTGGCAGCCTGTGTCGGCGCCACCTGGATCGGTGGGGGAGTTGCTGGCACCATCGAGCTTCTCACGAAGAGTCTCCGCAGGGGAGGGATCATCCTCGTCGGCGAGCCATACTGGCTGCAATTGCCGCCGACAGAAGAGGTCGCGAAGGGATGCCGCGCCGGTTCCATCTCGGACTTTCTCATGCTTCCGGAACTTCTCGCGTCTTTCGGCAACCTCGACTACGACGTGGTGGAAATGGTTCTGGCAAACCAAGACAGCTGGGACAGGTATGAGGCGGCCAAGTGGCTCACGATGCGCCGATGGCTCGAAACGAATTCCGACGATGACTTCGCGAAGGATGTTCGAGCCGAACTGACCTCGGCGCCCGGCCGCTACGTCACATATGCCCGTGAATACCTGGGCTGGGGTGTATTCGCGCTCATGTCACGTTGATGAGAGACGACTGCCGCGCAATGGCTGGTAGGGAGCTTCATTCGGTTGCACGCCGATGCGGCAAAAGATCGCCGAGATGCGCCGCGAATACGGCTACGTCTTCTACGTATTGGCGCGTGACTAGCCGCGCGCCTTCAGCAGGTCGCGGATTTCTTCCAGCAGCACTTCCTGGCGCGGCGTCTCGACGGCAGGCGCCGCTTCCTCGCCCTTCGCGATGCGCTTCTTCAGATTGTTCATCTGGCGGATCACGATGAAGAGGGCGAATGCCACGATCGTGAAATTGATCAGGGCGTTTATGAACTTTCCATAGGCGAGCACGGGAACGCCGGCTGTCTTCGCCGCTTCGATAGAGGCGGGCGCGTGGTCCATGGTGAGCGCGAGGAAGTAGTTCGAGAAGTCGACGCCGCCCAGAAGCACGCCTATCGGCGGCATGAGGACGTCATTGACGAGCGAGGTGACGATGCCGGTGAAGGCCGCACCGATGATGATGCCGACCGCCATATCGAGCACATTGCCCTTCAGGGCGAAGTCGCGAAATTCCTTGAACATTGTTCCTGTCCCGTGTGATCGAGCCTGTCCGCCGGCTTTCATACAGATTGAAGCGCGCGGCGAGCGGGATCAAGCCTGCATCTTACTTGTGTTCCTGCAGGCGCGGCAGGATTTCGACGAAGTTGCAGGGGCGGTAGCGATTGTCGAGCTGATATTGAAGAATCTCGTCCCAGCCATCCTTGCAGGCGCCCGGCGAGCCGGGCAGGGCGAAGAGATATTTGCCATGCGCGACGCCTGCGGTGGCGCGGGACTGAATGGTCGAGGTGCCGATCTTCTCATAGCTGATGCGGTGGAAGATCGCGGAGAAGCCGTCGATCTCCTTTTCATAGACCGATTTGAAAGCCTCCGGCGTCACGTCGCGGCCGGTGAGGCCAGTGCCGCCGGTCGAGATCACGATGTCGACGCCCGCATCGGCGATCCAGGTACGAAGCTGATTGCGGATCATCTGCAGATCGTCGGTGACGATGACGCGGTCGGCGAGATGATGGCCCGCCTTTTCGATGCGTTCGGCGAGCACGTCACCCGACGTGTCGGTCTCGCGCGTGCGGGTGTCGGAAACCGTCATGACGGCGATGTTCAGCGGAATGAAGGAGCGTGACGTGTCGATGCCAGGCATGGGGGTGCCTTTCGTGGTTACTGCGACATGGATGGGGCGGCGCGCACTGCTCAGCGCAGCGAGAGCGATCCGTCCGGGGATTCTGCGGTGTCGTAAAGCGGCCAGTCGCCGGAGGCGCTGGTGTCGAGAGAGTGAAGCGGCTGGCCGAGCCTTGCGCGATAGATCCAGAAATTCGTGAGTACGCGCTCGATATAGCCGCGCGTCTCGGGCGCCGGAATGCTCTCGATGAAGAGGAACGGATCGCCCTTGAAGTTGATGCTGTCGAGCCAGCGGGTCAGATTTCCGGGGCCGCCATTATAGGCCGTCGTCAGCATATAGAGATTGCCGCGCGGTTCGGCGGAATTCATCAGCGTTTCGAGATATTGCTGGGCGAGCGCCAGATTGTAGGACGGGTCGAAAAGCTTGTCCTTGTTGGCGCTGGCAAGCGTCGTGTCGCGGCTGATGTGGCTCGCAGTGCCGGGCATGATCTGCATCAGGCCGCGCGCGCCTGCGGGCGAGGTGAGGTCCGGGCGGAACTTGCTCTCCTGCCGCATGAAGGCGAAGAAAAGCGCGCGGTCGACGCGGAAACCGTCCGCCGGGCGATAGTCGGGCACGGGGAAGAGCCCCGAATTGATCGCGATCTGGCCATTCTCCGGGCGAAGGGGCGGCAGGTTGGCGGCGCTCGCGACCTGAAGCTCCACGGCAGAGAGATCGAATGTCGAGGCAAGCGCGATGAGGGCGCCGTCAAGCGACGGATCGAGCCAGCCATGGGCGCGTACGAGTTCCTGCTCGGCGAGGTCGCGGCGGTTGATCTGGGCAAGCGCCACGGCGCGGGCAACGGCGGGATCGGCAATCAGGGCTTCATAGGCCGCACGGTCGAGCTTGGGTTCGACCCATGTGAAGCTCGGCTCGCGGCCAAGCTGCCGCGTAGCAAGCAGGCCATAGAAAGTCGCGCCGGTGTCGGCGGCGGTTTCGAGCATCGCGGCCACGCGCGCAGGCTGGCGGTTGGCGAGATAGGCGCGCGCCGCCCAGAAGCCGCCCGCGGCCTTCGACCAGTCCGCCACGCTCGTGGACCGTGCGAGGCGCTCGAAATGCCGCGCCGCATCGGCGTAATGCTCCATGCGCCACGCGGCGAGGCCCGCATACCAGTCCGCCAGCAGGATCTGCCGCGCATGGCGGTCCGCGATTTCGTTCGCGACCTGATAGGCGCGCTCATTGTCGTTCTCGATGAAGAATGAGCAGGCGACGCGTTCCATCACCTTGTCATATTCGACATCGGTGAGGGCCATGCGTGCCGAGGTCGACTTCAGATAGTTGAGGGCGTCGGCGGCCTTCTGGTCGCGCACCATCTCGCGCACACGCGCGTCGATCTTGGCGAAGCGTTCGGAATTGACGATCTCCATGCCGTCGTCGACCGAATAGAGGGCATGAGCGGGCTGGCGGAAGCGTTGCACCGCCGGGCGTTCGGGTGCGGCTGCCTTGTGCGGCTTCTTCTTCATCGCCAGCGCGAAAATCCTGCTGGCGCCCGGCACGTCCGAATAACTGGCCATCCAGGCCTTGAGGTCGGCGTATTTCGCCTTCGCGCGAGGGTCGAGATAGCGCTGCTGAAGGACGTAAGGCATCAGCCGCCTGTCGGAGAGCGTGGCCGCGATCTTGTCGGCCTTCTTCCAGTCGGCCCGTGTCTGGGCGGCGAATATCGTGAGATAGCGCTCGCGGTCCGCGCCGCTGAGCACTTCGGGGCTCCAGATGCGGGCGCTGGCGGGCTGGGGAGCGGCGGCGGGCTTCGGCGCGGCTTCGCCGAGGCTCAACGTCCCGAGCGTACCGGCTGCGGCAACCGTGGGTAGAGCCGGGATGGCGACGAGGCAGCCGAAAACGAGAGCGACGGCGCCGGCAAGCCGACGGCCATACGCCCCACATGCAGCGATCCTGCCTTGCGACAGGATCGCATCGTTTTGAGACACCCCCTTATTCATGGGGAGTCATATTAGCTGTGGAGATACCCCTCACAAGCACGCATGAGTTGAATCTTTTTGCGAGTGCGAAGAGTTTTCGGCTCAATCGCGCGGCGGCAGGGAATCAATCCGCGCCTTCAACGAAATGAGGTCGCGCCAGGCGAGCCTCTTCTGGGCGGGTTGGCGCAGCAGATAGGCCGGGTGGAAGATCGGCAGGGCCGGGATTTCGCGGTCGCCCGCGCGATAGCTCGACCAGCGCCCGCGAAGCCGCATGATGCCGGTATCGGTATTGAGAAGCTGCTTGGCCGAGACGCCGCCGACCAGCACCAGGATTTCCGCCTTCGACAATTCGATCTGGCGCTCGATGAAGGGGGCGCAGATGGCCTGTTCGGCGGGCGTGGGGGCGCGGTTGCCCGGTGGCCGCCAGGGGAGGGTGTTGGCGATATAGACCGTCGTGCGGTCGAGGCCGATCGAGGCGAGCATGCGGTCGAGCAACTGGCCCGAACGGCCGACGAAGGGCAGTCCCGCCTGGTCTTCGTCCTTTCCCGGCGCTTCGCCCACCAGCATGATGCGCGCCTCGGGGTTGCCATCGGCGAAAACGAGGTTCTTGGCCGTGTAGCGCAGCGCACAGCCCTCGAAACCGGCGAGCGCGGCCTTCAGTTCGTCGAGCGTCCGGCAGCTTGCGGCCAGCGCCCGCGCGCTCGAGACGGCTTGCTTGTCTTCGAGCGGGATCGTTGTCGGCGGATTGGCGCGGAGAGGTTCGGGCGCTTCCGCGCGCGCAATCGGAGCGCGGCGGGGCTCGGTGGACGGCGCCTGTTGCCGGGCCGCCGGCGCGGGTTCGGCGGCGACCGTCTGGGCGGGGAGCTGGTAGTGGTCCACCGCCTCGTCAGCCAGCGCCTCGGTCACGCCGGCCTCCACATAGAAGGCGAGCAGGGCCGCCGCCTCTTCAGGCGTCAGAGGACCGGAAGGTTTCCCCAACTGCGGCATAAGGTTAAGGCTCTGCTGGATCGGATTTGAACAGGGTGGGGCACAGACTAGCACGACCCTCCCGACTTGTTGACCAATCAGATACGAAGCACCATAAAGTGCCCGCATATAGAGGCCCCGACGGTCCCAGGAGATATTGTGATGAGCGAACCGCTGCCTGAACGCGAATATATGGAATACGACGTTCTCGTCGTCGGCGGCGGCCCGGCCGGCCTGTCGGCTGCGATCCGCCTGCGCCAGCTGGCGGCGGAGCAGGACTTCGACATCTCGGTCTGCCTCATCGAAAAGGGCTCCGAGGTCGGTGCGCATATCCTGTCGGGCGCGGTCATCGATCCGATCGGCCTCAACAAGCTGATCCCCGACTGGAAGGAACAGGGCGCGCCCATCGACACGCCCGTGACCTCCGACCACTTCATCGTTCTCGGGCCGTCCGGCAGCCTGAGCATTCCGAGCTTCCTCTACCCGCCGCTGATGAACAATCACGGCAACTACATCGTCAGCCTCGCCAGCGTTTCGCGCTGGCTGGCGACGAAGGCGGAAGAGCTCGGCGTCGAGATCTATCCGGGCTTCGCGGGCGCCGAGGTTCTCTACAATGAGGACGGCAGCGTGCGCGGCGTCGCCACGGGCGACATGGGCGTCGGCAAGGATGGCGAGCTGAAGGACAGCTACACGCGCGGCATGGAGCTTCGCGCGAAGTACACGCTGTTCGCCGAAGGCGCGCGCGGCTCGCTCTCGAAGGAGCTCATCCGCAAGTTCAAGCTCGACGAGGGCCGCGAGCCGCAGAAGTTCGGCATCGGCCTCAAGGAGCTTTGGGAAATCGATCCCGCCAAGCACAAGAAGGGCAAGGTTCAGCACACGCTCGGCTGGCCGCTCGACAATGCGACCGGCGGCGGCTCGTTCCTCTATCACTTCGGCGAAAATCTGGTGTCGGTGGGCTTCGTCGTCCACCTCAACTACAAGAACCCCTATCTCTCGCCCTTCGACGAGTTCCAGCGCTTCAAGCAGCATCCGGCGATCCGCGAGACGCTGGAAGGCGGCAAGCGTATCGCCTATGGCGCGCGCGCCATCACCGAAGGCGGCTTCCAGTCCGTGCCCAAGCTCACCTTCCCGGGCGGCGCGCTGATCGGCTGCTCGGCGGGCTTCGTCAACGTGCCCCGCATCAAGGGCAGCCACAACGCCATGCTGACCGGCATGATGGGCGCGGAAGCGGCCTTCGACGCCGTGAAGGCGGGACGTCAGGCCGACGAACTCACGGCCTATACGGAAGCTTACGAGCACAGCTCGGTCTACAAGGACCTCAAGCGCGTCCGTAACGTGAAGCCCTTCCTGTCGCGCTTCGGCACCATCGTCGGCATGGCGCTGGGCGGCCTCGACATGTGGATGAACAATCTTGGGCTCGGCCTGCCCTTCACGCTGAAGCACGGCAAGCCGGACCACGAGTCGCTGAAGAAGGCGTCGGAGTGCAAGCCGATCGATTATCCGAAGCCGGACGGCAAGGTCTCCTTCGACAAGCTTTCCTCGGTGTTCCTGTCGGCGACCAACCATGAAGAAGACCAGCCGGTCCATCTGAAGCTCAAGGATCCGGCGATTCCGATCGCCTACAACCTGCCGACTTTCGACGAACCCGCGCAGCGCTACTGCCCGGCCGGCGTCTATGAGGTTGTGCGGGAAGCCGACGGGTCCAATCCGCGCTTCCAGATCAACGCCCAGAACTGCGTCCACTGCAAAACCTGCGATATCAAGGACCCGACGCAGAACATCACCTGGACGGTTCCGGAAGGCGCCGGCGGGCCGAATTATCCGAATATGTGATCGGCGATCCTTACGCCGCTCATATCGCAAGCGCGACGAATGCGTTAAGCTCACGAACAAAGGGGCCGGCGCGCCCTGAGTGGGTCGCCGGCCTTTGTGTGCCTGCAAGGGTGGTTTTGAGCGCGGATTCGGCAGGGCCTTGGCAAAGCCAGGGCTCGCCTGTTCAGAGGCAAGGCGTTAAATGGCGTCCATCTTCATGGCTCCGGAGGTGTCTCGGAGCACCACTCGCCACCTGGGTTTGCCTCGCCGGGTGGCCGGCGCTGTGGCGCTGCTTGGACTTGTCTTTCTTCAGGGCTGCGCGAGCCTGCAGGGCGGCGACGGCCGTGAGGCGACTTATGGCGACTATCTCGCCGCGCGCTTCGCGGGCAGCGAGCACGAAACGAAGATTGCGGACAAATATTTCGACCGCACGCTCGATGCCGAGCCGAACAATCCGGTCATTCTGGAACGGGCCTTCATGGTCTCGCTCAATGGCGGCGACATGGAGCGCTCGGTTACGCTCGCCCGGCGCCTGGTCAAGCTCGTGTCGGATCATCGGCTGGCGCGCCTCGTGCTCTCTCTCGCGGCCATCAGGGACGGCAATTACAAGGACGCGCAGAAGGAAATCGGCAGCGCCGAACAGGGAGCCTTTATCGCGCTTGTCGGCTCGCTCACCGAAGCCTGGGCAGCGGCCGGCGATGGCAATGAGACGCTGGCGCTCGACAAGCTGAAAGCCTTCGAAGGCAAGCCCGCCTTCGGTCTCTTCCGCGCCTATCATGAGGCGCTGATCGCCGATCTGCTCGGCGACGCCAAGAAGGCGGAAGCCGCCTATCGCACCGCCATGGAGGCGAGCGGCGGCACGTCCATCCGCATCGTTCAGGCCTATGCGAGCTTCCTCGCCCGGCAGGGCCGCATCGACGAGGGGCGCGCTGCCCTCGATCAATATGCCACCCTGGCGCCGGATCACCCGCTGGTGAAAAGCGCCCTGAAGCAGCTGAACTCGGGCAAGCCGGTCCGGCCGCTCGTTGCCAACGCGGCCGAAGGCGTCGCGGAGGCGCTTTACGGTCTTGGCAGCGCGCTGGCGCAGGATGCAACCAACGACGTCGCGCCGCTCTATCTGCAGCTCGCAATCTGGATGCGCCCCGATTTCGACGTTGCGCGGACGCTGCTTGCCGACAACTACGAGCAGAAGAAGCGCTGGGCCGACGCCATCGCCATCTATAACGCGGTGGACAAGGACTCGCCGCTCTACGGCAATGCGCAGATTCAGAAGGCGCTGGACCTCGACAAGCTGGACCGGCAGGACGAAGCCGCCGCCGTGCTGCGCAAGGCGCAGGCCGACAATCCGAAGGCGGTCGAGCCGATCATCGCGCTGGGCGACATATATCGCGGCAAGGAAAAATATGCAGAAGCCGCGCTCGAATATACGCGCGCGCTGGCGCTTGCCGGAAAGCCGGATCCTTCGCACTGGACGATCTATTATGCGCGCGGCATCTGCAACGAACGGCTCGGCAAATGGCCGCTTGCCGAGGAGGATCTGAAGACGGCGCTGAAGCTTTCGAGCGAACATCCGCTGGTGCTCAACTATCTGGGCTATTCCTGGATTGAGCAGGGGCGCAACCTCAAGGAAGCGCTGGCCATGATCGAAAAGGCCGTCGAGCTGCGGCCCAATGACGGGTTCATCGTGGACAGTCTGGGCTGGGCGCTCTATCGCCTCGGCGATTATCCGAAGGCGGCCGAATATCTGGAGCGTGCCGTCGAGCTTGAGCCGGGCGATCCGACCATCAACGAGCATCTGGGCGATGCCTTGTGGAAAGTGGGCCGGAAGATCGAGGCGCGCTTCCAGTGGAGCCATTCGCTCGACATGAAGCCCGAGCAGAACCGCATCACGTTGCTCAAGAGCAAGCTTGAACTTGGCCTCGACGCCGCCGAACGCGCCGTGCCGCGCGAGACTGCACCCGCCGGTTCCTGACGTCATGGGCGCCGCGCCAACGGTCGGGGAGTTTGCGCCGGCGAAGGTCAATCTCTCATTGCGTGTGCTGGGACGCCGCGGCGACGGCTATCACGAACTCGAAAGCCTCGTCGTCTTCGCAAAGACCGGCGACGTGATCACGGCAGGAGCCGCCGACGATCTCGAGCTTGATCTCTCGGGTCCGTTCGGCGCCGCGTTGGAAGGCGAGGGCGACAATCTCGTGCTCCGCGCGTGCCGTCTTCTCGCAAGCGAACTGGGGCGCGAGGCGGGCGCGCATCTTCATCTGGAAAAGAATCTTCCGGTCGCTTCCGGCATCGGCGGCGGCTCTGCGGACGCGGCGGCGACGCTTCGGGCGTTGGCGCGTCTCTGGAACGCCGAACTCGACGAGGGGCGCCTCGCCGCGCTTGCGCTTTCGCTCGGCGCGGATGTGCCCGTCTGTCTCGATGCGCGGCCGGCCTTCATGCGCGGGCTGGGCGAGCGGATCGAACGGCTCGATGGCTTGCCGAATTTTACGCTCGTGCTGGTCAATCCGGGCATTGCAGTGCCGACTGCCGCCGTTTTCAAGGCCCTCGCCGCGCCGATGCTCGCCGATGATCCTGCCGCAACGGAGCCGCCGACCGCGTCGTCGCTGGATGGGCTGGTCGCATGGCTCGGCGCGCATGGCAACGATCTCGAGCCGCCAGCGCGCCGCATCGCGCCGGTGATCGGCGACGTCATCACGGCGATCGGCGCGACGAAGGGCTGCCGCCTCGCGCGCATGTCGGGCTCGGGTGCGACATGCTTCGGCATCTATGCGAATGAGGGCGAGGCGCGGGCCGCGGCGGACGCGCTGGCGCGGCCCGGCTGGTGGGTCGCCGCAGGCTGAGGCGCGAGCCTCAGTAGGTACGGCTGATGCAGAAATCGACCAGATCGAGAAGTGCGCCCGAATAGGCGTTCTCGGGGAAGATCGCGAGCGCGTCCTTGGCGATGGCGCCATAATGGCGGGCGCGCGTGATCGTGTCTTCGATCGCGCCGTGCTTCGCCATCAGTCCCTGTGCGTGTTCGAGGTCGCCATCGCGCTGGTCGCCTTCGCGCAGCGTGCGTTCCCAGAAAGCGCGTTCTTCCTTGCCGCCGCGCCGGAAGGCGAGGACGACCGGCAGCGTGATCTTGCGCTCGCGAAAATCGTCTCCGACATTCTTGCCGAGCGAGGCGGCACGGCCGCCATAGTCGAGCGCGTCGTCGACGAGCTGGAAGGCGATGCCGAGATTGCGGCCATAGGATTCGAGGGCGGCGGCTTCACCCGCGCCACGTGCGGCGACGACCGCGCCGATTTCCGCGGCGGCGGCGAAGAGGGCCGCCGTCTTGGCGGCGATGACGCGCATATAGGCGTCTTCGGTTGTGCCCGTGTCCTTTGCGGCGGCGAGCTGCATCACCTCGCCCTCGGCGATGATCGCCGCGGCGTTGGAAATGATTTCGAGCGAGCGAAGGCTTTTCGTCTCGACCATCAGGCGGAAGGCGCGGCCGAGCAGGAAGTCGCCCACCAGCACGCTCGCCTGATTGCCCCAGAGCATGCGCGCGGTCTTCGCGCCACGGCGCAGATCGCTCTCGTCCACCACGTCGTCGTGAAGGAGCGTCGCCGTATGCAGGAACTCGACGCTGGCCGCGAGCTTGATGTGGTCCGTGCCTTCATAGCCGCAGAGCCGCGAGGCCGCGATCGTCAGCATCGGCCGGAGCCGCTTGCCGCCGGAATTGATGAGGTGGCTGGCGAGTTCGGGAATCATGGGAACGTCCGAAGCCATCCGATCACGGATGAATTCGTTCACGTTTTCCATGTCCTCACGCACGAGGGCCTGCAACTGCGCTACGGCGTTCTGGCTCCGTGCGCGTTCGTCCTCGAGGGGGACAACGACGCCCAATTTTTACTCCTGAAGAATGCAGGCCGGGAAACTACAGGCCCGGACTGTGTTAGCCTCTTTTGCAGCATAAGTGGGCCTTACTCCTGCGGCAAGTGTGGCGGCTATGCCGCTCCTGCCATGTGACCATGCGAAAACGGGGACATTGAGCGACATGGAAGAGCTGATTCGAACAAACGATATCGTGCTCATCTCCTATCTGGAGCACCGGCTTCGCGAGGCGGGCATAGAGCCGCTGGTTCTCGATGCCCATATGAGCATTGTGGAGGGCTCGCTCGGCGTCCTGCCGCGGCGTATCATGGTTGCGCCTGAGGATCTGGAGGCGGCGCGGCGCATTCTCGACGATGTCGGCGAAGGTGTATGAGCGCCGGTGAACGGACGGAAGACATGAACCGATTGCCGGACGAGACTGCGGAAAAGGCGCCTGCGGCAGAGGCTTCTTTCGCGAGCGCCTATACAGATGACGGCTTTCTTGGCGGGCGCCTGCATCTTCTGCAGCCGGCGAAGGGGTATCGCGCGGGGATCGATGCCGTCCTGCTGGCGGCCTCCGTGCCGGCGCGTCTTGGGGAGCATGCGCTTGAGGCAGGTTCAGGCGTCGGCGTCGCTTCGCTCTGCCTTGCGGCCCGTGTGTCTGACGCCGTTATCGCGGGGCTCGAACTGCAGCCGGAACTTGCGCGGGTGGCGCAGGAAAACGCGCGGCGCAACGGCCTCGGCGACAGGGTTTCGTTTCATGAGGGCGATGTGGGCGCCCGGGTGCGCGATCTTGCCGCATTGGGGCTCGAACCCCAGAGCTGGCACCACGTTTTCATGAACCCGCCTTTTCACGATGCGGCGGCCTCGACTCTGCCGCCCGATGCGGGCAAGGCCCGGGCGCATATGACGCTCGGCTCCGACCTTGCCGACTGGGTGCGCTTTGCCTGTGTCATGGTGCGGCCCAAGGGCACGGTGAGCATCGTGCATCGCGCCGATGCGCTTTCGCAGATACTTGTCGCGCTGGAAGGGCATGTTGGCGGCATCGAGGTATTTCCGCTCTGGCCCGCGGCAGGCAAGCCTGCCTCGCGCGTGATCGTGCGGGGCATTCGCGGTTCGCGCGCGCCGCTGACGCTCAGGCCGGGGCTTGTGCTGCATGGCCGCGACGGGCGCTTCACCGAGCGCGCCGAAGACATTCTGCGCCATGGCGCGCCGCTATTGCTCGATCAGCCTCTTTGAAAGCCGACATGAAAAAACTGATTGTCTCTCTGCTTCCCGCCGCCTTCCGCAAGCGTCTCGACCCCGAATGGAGCCCGCGCGTGACCATTGCCGTGGTCAAGCTGAATGGGCCGATCGGCATGTCCGTGCCGCTGCGTGGCGGCATCGATTTCGCCTCCGCCGT
>NZ_JBDKSS010000016.1:0-2457 GCF_039680535.1 Parvibaculum sp.
CGTCGCCGAGCCTGTTCGGGTCGAGGCCGGACGGCAGCAAATTCTCGTCCGCAAGCGCGCGAAGAAGGAGCCACTTCTCGTGCTCTCGCTCGTGACGCGCCCGCTCACCATGTTCAGGCGTCGGGTAAAGGCCGAGACGACGGCGCGCTTCGAGGTCGGCCGCGTTCCAGAAGCCCTTGAGCGTGGCGAGGTCGTGCGTTGAAACGCACGCGGCCGCGAGATGGGGATATTCCTCGGGTCGCTTCTGGCGATCTTTCTCTACCTCGAAATAGAGAACGCGGTAGGAAAGGACATTCGCTTCGGCCATACGTGGACGAAATCCTTCCGGCACCGTTCCAAGCGCCTCGCCCACGATCAGACATTCATTTCGATGACTTTCGAGCGCGAGAATGCCGAGGAGATCTTCAAGTGGATAGCTCACATAGGCGCCCGCCGAGGGCGGGGCGCCGCGCGGGACCCAGAACGCATGCTGCAAGCCCATGATGTGGTCGATGCGCAAGGCGCCCGCATGGCGCATGTTGGCCCTCAACAGAGCGATGAAGTCGCCATAGGCCGTGTCGCGCAGGACCCATGGATTCATGGGCACGACGCCCCACTCCTGACCGAGCGCATTGAAGGGATCGGGCGGTGCGCCGAGGCGCGCCTCTCCGGCGAATAGTGTTTGCCGGCTCCAGTGGTCGGCGCCCGCAGGATCGACGCTCACCGCGACATCGCCATAGAGGCCGATCGCCATACCGGCGTCTTTGGCGCGGCGGCATGCCTCGCCGAGCTGCAGGTCGCATTGCCACTGGACATATTCGAAGAAGGAGATGCGCTCTGCGTGATCCTGTGTGAATGCCTCAATAGAATCTGATGATGGATCGCGATAGGGCAAAGGCCATTGCGTCCAGTCGTTTGTACCGAAAACCTCAGTCATGACCTGAAAGATCGCGAAGCGCCGAAGCGTCTCGCCGCGCCGGCTCCGGAAGTTCTGAAAGGCATCGGCGCGTCCTCCGTCGTTTCCGGCGCGGCAGGATCGGCGAAACTCGGAATGGAGGCGCTCAAGCTCTTCGAATTTGCGACGGGAGACAGTGGAATAATCGACAAATTCCGCACTGTGCGCTGTGGACGGAGAAGCGGAAAATGCGGGCTCCGCGCTGTGCCCGTGATCCTCTATCGCCGTCACATCGAGATAGAGCGCGTTTCGGAAGAGGCGGCTGTTTGGCGAATAGGGGCTCGCGTTTTCCGGAAGCGAAGGAAAGAGCGCGTGCAGCGGATTGAGGCCGATGGCGTCGGCGCCGAGACCGGCGGCCCATTGCGCAAGGTCGCCGAGATCCGTGAAATCGCCGATGCCGCAGTCGCGCTCCGAAATGATGCTGTAGAGCTGGGCCGCGAGGCCCCAGAGCCGTTGGCCGCTCGCGAGTTGGGGCGGCAGATAGCATTGGGCAGGAGCGACGATGAGAGACATGCGCGGCGTAGAGGGGAGACCATCAAGAAGAAGGTCGTGGTAGCCAGGCGGAAGCCCCGGCAAGGGCAGTAGCAGGCGGTCGATGTCGCGGCCACCAACAGAACGGCGCGCCTCCCGCTGGAGTGTGTGACGCGCATGCGCGCCCTGCCGGATCGCGCCATCTTCCAGAACAACGCGCCATTGGACCACGTCGCGCGGCGCGTCAGCGGGCAGGTTAAGGGGCACGGCCGCGGCATGATGCAGCCGGACCACCATGACGGGAGGGAGTGGGCGACGCCATTCCCGCTCCTCGATCGTCGCGAGGCTCGCCGTCAGTTCGGCTTCATTGCCTGCCGGAAATCCGAGCGCAGAGAGAAGCCGCCGCGCGGTGTCGGGTTGTGTCTCGTGGCGCACACCCGCAATGTCCCAATAGTGAGATTCAATTCCGGCCAGAGCGGAAAGGCGGCGAAGGCGGTCGAGGTCACTCATCCTCTGCCGGGCTCCTGCGGGCGGTACGTCATTCAACTCTCCAACAGAAGGGCGAGGGAGCGCGCGGAAAGCTCAAGGATTTCTCCGGCACCGATCTGGCGCTCGTTCGGTTGCGGGCCGGCGAGTGCCGTATCGATCATGACTTTCCAGCGTTCGCCGAACGCCGCTTTTGGGAGGCGGAAGGGTTGCGCCCACTCCGCAGCGTTCAGAAGGACAATGAAGTCATTCTCCGGCTGGCCTTCCGCGGCGGCGACCGAGCCCGCTTTCAATTTGCCGTTGATGTGAAAGCCGAGACATCTTTGTTGAGGTATGAGCCAGTCGAGATCGCTCATCTCCTGGCCCTCCGGCGTCAGCCACGTAATGTCCTTTATGCTGTTGGCGTCGATATGGCGGCCATGAAAGAAATGTTGCCTGTGAAATGCCGGATGCCGCGCCCTCAGCAGCAGCAGCTCTCTGACGAAATCCAGAAAGGCCTTGTCGTCATCCGTCCAATGTTCCCAGTCGATCCAGCTTGTTTCATTGTCCTGGCAATAAGGATTGTT
>NZ_JBDKSS010000017.1:0-120926 GCF_039680535.1 Parvibaculum sp.
CACTTTTCCAGCTTGCGCCGGAAATACTCGCGCTGCCGCTTGTTCATGAACGGCTCGTCCTCGGACGGTACATAGCCTTTAGGTAAGCGGACAACCATTCGCGGTGATCTCTCCTGACACACACGCAGAAAACGCGCCGGAGTATAGGGAGAGGATTCTCGATTCTCAATAACCGAAGGCAACTTAGCTCGTCAAACGATAAGCAATTGAAATATATGGAGAAATATTGCGCCTTGGACGTTCACTCACCCCAGAGGCACATGAACTTTCTGTTACGGCGTTATGGACCCCGCATAAAGCGCCAAGGATTATGAATAATAAACCCGAGTCTGCCTGCGGCTCCACGGACGCGTCCGCGGCCCTGTCAGTCCTTCGGGAAGGCGCCGAACTTTGCCAGTTCGACCCGCGCTCGCAGCTCGATGTGATCGAGGATGTCGCCAAGCTCGGGGTCGAGCACGCGTCCCCTCTGCCCCTCGACCGCATTGAGCAGGCGAGAGAGCTTCGACTGTGGCAGCTGCCCTGCGAGCAGAGCCACCTTTATGTCGTCGAGCATGTCGAGCAGTTGTTCGCCCCGCGCAATGGCGCGGCGCGGTGAGGTCAGCGCATCGCCAGCCGCACCCGCGCCCTGCAAGGCGAGAAGCGCATCGACGGCTCCCAGCGAGGCCGATGCACCAAGGCCCGCAACGCCCCTGCCCTCGTCCGCTTCTTCCGTCATGAAGCCGGAGCCCAGGCCGCGCGCCGACGCCGAGCGCTTGCCCGCCGCCTGGCCGATCTGCCGTGTACCGCCAATCTTCATCGTTCTGTCCCCGAGTCCCCTGGCCGACAATGCCGGACGTTATGGACCTGTTCGACGCTGATCATGGACCTCATCCGTTAAAGCGGCGTTAAGCATGAGGTTTTCACCGGCAGATATTGCCGGGCGCAGCTTGACGCCTCGTCGAAACTTGCCGGGCGTGCCGCGACGCAACCGCCCAGGCGAACGCGCCGCACCAATAAAATCAGGCATTTAGCGCCTGTCGTCGCGAGACGAACCGCTGGCATGGGTTTCGCTTGGAAGGACCGAACTCTTTACGCGTCAGACGGTCAGAACATGCTCAGGCACATCGCCGCCTTCCTCCGCTTCACTGCGCTGCTCCTCGTTATTGCTGGCGTCTTCGCGCTCGTCCTGCCGCAGACGACCGAAGCCTCATCGCGCATCAAGGACATCGTTGACGTCGAGGGCGTTCGCGACAACCTGCTCGTGGGGTACGGCCTCGTTGTCGGTCTGAACGGAACAGGCGACACGCTGCGCAATGCACCGTTCACGCAGCAAAGCCTCACCGCGATGCTCGAACGGCTGGGCGTCAATACGCGCGGCAGCCAGATCAAGACGGCGAACGTAGCGGCCGTCATGGTGTCTGCGAACCTGCCGCCCTTCGCGCCGCAGGGCACGCGCATCGACGTGACCGTCAGCGCGCTCGGCGACGCGACCAATCTTCAGGGCGGCGTCCTGCTCGTCACGCCGCTCATGGGCGCGGATGGACAGGTCTATGCCGTCTCTCAGGGCTCGGTTGCGACCGGCGGCTTTTCCGCCAAGGGCGACGCCTCGTCCGTCGTGCGCGGCGTACCGACCAATGGCCGCATCGCCAATGGCGCCGTTGTCGAACGCGAGATCGAATTCAAGCTCGCAGAGCTCAAGACGCTGCGTCTGGCGCTGCGCAACCCCGATCTGACCACCTCGCAGCGCGTCGCAAGCGCCATCAACACGTTTCTGGGCAATGGCGCCGCTGTCGCCAACAATCCGACGACCGTTCAGCTGACGGTGCCGCCGTCCTATTCGGGCAATGTCGTCAACCTCCTCACGGACATCGAACAGCTTCGCGTGGAACCGGACCTTGCCGCCCGCGTCGTCATCGACGAAAGCTCGGGCGTGATCGTGATGGGCCAGGATGTGCGCGTGAGCAAGGTCGCCATCGCGCAGGGCAACCTCACCATCAGCGTCACGGAGACGCCGCAGGTCAGCCAGCCCGCACCCTTCTCCAACACCGGCCAGACGGTGGTCGTGCCCCGCACCAGCGTCAATGTCGAAGAGTCCAAAGGCCGCAAGCTCGCCATGGTCGATGGCAGCATCAGTCTCAAGGAGCTGGTGGACGGGCTTAACGCCCTCGGCGTCAGCCCGCGCGACATGATCACCATTCTTCAGGCGATCAAGGCCGCAGGCGCGCTCCAGGCCGAAATCGAGGTGATGTGATGATCGCGAGCCTCGCCGCCACCCCTGCCTATGTCCACACGCCAATGCAGGCGTCGACCGCCGGCGCGACGCGCAATGCGAAGGCCTGGGCCGTAGCGCAGGAATTCGAAAGCCAGTTCATCTCGGTCATGGCGCAGTCGATGTTCGAAGGCATCAAGTCCGATGGCCCCTTCGATGGCGGCGAAGGCGAAGGCATGTTCCGGTCGCTCCTCGTCGACCAGTACGGCAAGGAAATGACCAAGGCTGGCGGCATCGGCATCGCTTCCAGCATCTATAACGAAATTCTGAAGCTTCAGGAGCAAGGACATTGAGCGAACCGCACCGCATCGCCGCAAGCGACCTCACCCCTGCCGCCCTGGTGGACCGCATGCTTGCCGTCGCCGACCAGCTCGGCGACGTCATCATCCGCGAAACCGGCTACCTCCAGGCTTGCGAGCCGCTGAAGATCGGCGAGCTTCAGGAGCAGAAGATCCGCCTTGCCAATGAATATGCGCTGGATGTCCGCGCGGTGACGCTGCGCAAGGACCTGATCGACCGCGCACCTGCCGAGAAGGTCGCGACGCTCAAGGCGGCCATGACGAAACTCGACAGCCTGTTGCGCGCAAATGAAGTGGCGCTCGGCGCGGCGAAGTCGGTCTCCGAACGGCTGCTTAAGGCCGTCGCGAACGCGGTTTCCGAGAAGAAGGCGCCGGTGCTCGGATATGGCCGCAACGCCGCCATTGCCCGCCCCGCCGGCAGTTCGCCCGCCGCCATCGCTCACGACGCGCGCGTTTAACGCTAACGCCGCCTTAAAATTAACCTGACGCTAACCCTGTCCGCGCGAGTGTTGAGGCACATTCGGGCATTGTCCATTCCGCGCGCGCCGCGCCGGCCATGGACCGGACATAGGGGCGGCTTCAATGTCGAAATCGAGCAGTCAGGGCGCTGCGAAGCAGATCGGCCTGAACCGGACGATAGAACAGGCACAGGTTTTTCATCGCAAAGGCCAGTTTGCCGACGCGGAACGCCACTATCGCATGGCGCTCGCACAGGACCCCGCCAATGCTGGCGTACTCCGCCTCATGGGCGTTCTTGCGCATGAAGCCGGTCGAAACGACCGCGCCATCGAAATGTTGCAGCGGGCGCTCGACGTCGATCCGGATTACAGCACCGCGCATCGCAATCTGGCGCATGTCTTCGCTCTCGAGGGCAAAAACCTCGACGCTCTTCACCACTATTCGGAAGCCGCACGGCTTGATCCGGCCGACATCAACGCCCTGATCGAAGCGGCCAGACTGCAAAGCGACGTTCTCGGAAACTACGAAGCGGCGCTGTCGGCCTATGATCAGGGCCTCCGGTCGGCGCCGAACGATGCCCGGCTACACCGCGGCAGGGGCAAAATGCTCGCGGAGATGGACCGCCCCGATGAGGCGATTGCCGCCCTGGCCGAAGCCGCCCGCCTCGCACCGGGCGATGGCATCGTCGCCTATCATCAGGGAACGATCCTCGCCCGTTTCGGCCACACGCAGGAAGCTGCTGACGCCTTCGGACGCGCCGCCGAGCTGAACCCGACCGACGCCGAGACCTGGATCGCCTATGGCAACGCGCTTGCGGCCATAAAGGAAAAGCAGAAGGCGGTGGACGCCCTTTCCCGCGCCATCGAACTCACGCCGGACGCAGCCATCGCCTATACCAATATCGGCAATATCCTTGCCGACGAGGCGATGCTGAACGAAGCGATCGGCGCGCATCTCCGCGCGATCGAGCTCGCGCCTGACCTTTATCATTCATATGTGAATCTCGGCTCCGCGCTCCAGACCGCCTGCCGCCCGGAGGAAGCTCTGCCTGCTTACCAGAAGGCTGCGGAACTCAATCCCGGGCATGACGGCATTTTGTGGAATCTCGCACTCTGCCTGCTCTCGGTCGGACGCCTCGAGGGTTGGGACATCTATGGCTTCGGCTTCAGCAGCGGGCAGCGCAAGCCCATGCGTCCTTTCCCCGGCCTGCTCTGGGAAGGGCAAGATCTCTCGGACAAGACAATCATGATCTGGCGCGAACAGGGCGTGGGCGACGACCTGCGTTTCTCGACCGTCATTCCAGAGCTGATCGCCGAAGCGGGCCATGTCATCGTCGAAACGGAGCCGCGCCTCGTCGATCTCTACCGGCGCAGCTGGCCCGAAGCGACCGTTCGCGTCGAACAGGACCGGGCCACCGGTCTTGGAAATTATCCCGAAGACGAGATCGACTTCGACTTCACCGCGCCTGCCGGCATTGCGGCGTCGCTGCGTCGCCGCACGCTCGATGCGTTTCCGGCGCGCGCAAGGCCGCTGGTCGCCTGCCCCGAAAAGCGCGCAGCCGCGCGCGCATGGCTCGAAAGCCTCGGCCAGGGACCGAAAGTCGGCCTTACCTGGCGTTCCGGACTGCGCAACCCTGTCCGCAACATCTTCGCCACCGATCTTCAGGACTGGGCTCGCCTCCAGGAGATCGAAGGCCTCAAGCTGATCAATCTTCAATTCGGCGATCCACAGGACGAAATTCGCGAGGCCGCCGAGAAGCACGGACTCACGATCCATGAAATGCCCGGCCTCGACACACATAACGATCTCGACGGAACGGCGGCGCTGACCGCCGAACTCGACTTCGTGACCGGATTGTGGAACGCGGCCGCCGAAATGACCGGTGCCCTCGGCGTGCCGGGTCTCTTCTATATGCCGGCGCATCACCCCATGCAGATCGGCACGGGCACCCTGCCCTGGCATCCGACGCTTCATATCTATCCGGTCATGCCCGGCTTCGACCGGCCGGAGCTTATCGGGCGCATTCTTTCCGACGCCCGCGCTCTTCTCGGGTCCGCCCGGACCTGAGCCCGCGCGACGCCCGGCGCGGCAAATGCCGCCCGGCAAAAATGGCCGCCCCGGCAGCCCATGCCGGGGGCGACGATGGCGACAAGAATATAACCTATTGTTTTTATTACGTTTTCAAACTGGCCCGCTCCTTGCTACTTAACGGTTCAGCAAGTACACGAGTACAAGAAACTGAATGCTCCGTAGGCGAACGAAAGATGGCGGTGAGGGCCGATTTTCCTCATCCAGCAAAAATTTGGGCTGGACCGCCACGCGTTTACGCGGAATTAAGCATTAATTTTCAGTATGACACTCGAGCCGGACCGAGACTCGCCGGCAGAACCCAAGAGGGTGATAGAAATGGCTGACGTTGTTCTCTCTAGCGCGATGCGCTCCAATCTGCTGAGCATGCAGAACACGGCGAAGCTGCTCGACCAGACGCAGCAGCGCGTGGCAACCGGTCTCAAGGTCAATAGCGCCGTCGACAATCCACAGTCCTACTTCACGGCAAAGGGACTGAACGGCCGCGCCTCCGATCTGAATACCCTGCTCGACAATGAAGGGCTGGCGGTCCAGACCATCAATGCTGCGAGCCAGGGCATCGACGCGATCCAGAAGCTTGTGCAACAGGCCAAGGCGACCGCGACCCAGGCGCTGCAGACGACCATTCAGCCGACGACGCTGACGGAAACGGTCACCGCCCACGACTATTCGACCACGAATGGCTCCGTGACGATCAAGATCGGCAACAAATCCGCCGTCACGGTCCCGCTCACCACCAATATCCAGAGCGCGGGCGATCTGAAGGCCGCAATCTCGGCCGCGGGCATTTCCGGCCTCAGCGTCACCAAGACCTCGGCCGGTCTCCTGAAGTTCACGGTCTCTACGGGTGACAAGCTCACCCTGAGCGGCGATGCCACGGCCACCGGTGGCGCCCTTTCGGACACGACCAACACCAATAAGTCGTCCAATGGCACCAGCCGCAACAAGCTGATCGACGACTACAACAATCTGCTGACGCAGATCGACCAGCTGGCGAATGACGCGAGCTTCAACGGCACGAACCTCCTGAAGTCGGGAACGAACCTCGTCGTCAACTTCAACGAGGATCAGAGTTCGAAGCTGTCGATCGCAGGTGTGAACTCGAGTTCCGCCGGTATCGGCCTCGATACCCTCGCCTACGACGCCTTCAACAATGACGACACCATCAAGGCCGTCCAGAACAGCAACGACGCGGCCACGAACAAGCTTCGCAGCCTCGCGACCTCCTTCGCCTCGAGCCTGTCCATCGTGCAGGCCCGCCAGGACTTCACGAAGAATCTGGTGAACACGCTTCAGACCGGCGCGTCGAACCTGATCACCGCCGATACGAATGAAGAAGGCGCCAACATGCTGGCCCTGCAGACCCGCCAGCAGCTCGGCGTGCAGGCCCTCTCGATCGCCAGCCAGGCCCAGCAGAGCGTTCTGAAGCTCTTCTAAGCCGGTTGAAGCAGATATAAAGACGACCCAGCGGGGCCCTTCCGGGGCCCCGCTTCTTTTTTTGAAAAATCCGAGAAATTTTTTGGAGCATTTTACCGGGTCTTAAGACCTCGGGCGCATAGTCCTCGCGAGCTCAGGAAGAGCCCACGACATTCGTTCCTAGGAAAGGAAAAATACAATGAGCGGAATCACGCTTTCGGCCGGCGTTCGTCAGAACCTTCTGACCCTTCAGAACACCGCCGACATGATGTCGACGACCAACAACCGTCTTGCCACGGGCAACAAGGTCAACAGCGCCGTCGACAATCCGAACTCCTACTTCACGGCGTCGGGCCTCAACAACCGCGCTTCGGACCTTTCCACGCTCCAGGACAGCATGGGCCTCGCGGTCCAGACGATCAATGCGGCGAGCACGGGTATCGACGCGATCACGAAGCTTGTCGCCCAGGCCAAATCGACGGCCAACCAGGCGCTCCAGGCCTCGAACACCGCCACGACGCTGACGACTTCCGTCACCGGCACCAGCGCTTCGACGCTCAAGATCTCGCTCGGCGGCACCAGCGCTGCGTCGGTGTCGATCACGTCGGGCTCCACCGTGACCGCAATCGCGACCAAGATCACGAACTCGACCGCTGCCGCGGCCGCCGGTATCTCCGCCTCGGTCGACTCCAGCGGCAAGCTGGTCATCAGCGCCGCTTCGGGCGACAAGCTCGATATCACGGACACGAAGCACACATTCTCGGCCGCGACCTCGAGCAACGGTGTCAACAACACGGCGACCTACGTGAAGCAGTACAACGACCTGCTCACGCAGATCGACCAGCAGGCCAACGATGCCGGCTTCAACGGCGTCAACCTGCTCCAGAGCGGCACCAGCCTCTCCGTGAGCTTCAACGAAAGCGGCTCGAGCAAGCTCGACATTGCCGGCAAGGACGTGTCTTCGGGCGGCCTCAACCTGACGACCGTGGCGCAGAGCAACTGGAGCTCGGCTGGCAAGGTCGACAAGTCCGGTGTCAACGCCACGATCAGCAAGCTCGACGCGGCGACCTCGACGCTCCGCGCCCAGTCGACCGCCTTCGGTAACAACCTGTCGGTCGTGCAGAACCGCCAGTCGTTCACGAAGAGCATGATCTCGACGCTCCAGACCGGTGCTTCGAACCTGACCCTCGCGGACTCGAACGAAGAAGCCGCCAACCTGCTCGCCCTTCAGACCCGCCAGTCGCTTGCGACCACGGCTCTGTCGATCTCGAACCAGGCGAACCAGAGCATCACCAGGCTCTTCTGATACGGTCCATTCCTGTCAGACAGGGACGGCGGGGGCGCAAGCCCCCGCCGTTTCCTTTTGAAACGCACAGGCCCCGGTTAAACTGGGCAAAATCGATTCTGGTTTCCGCCCGCCGCCCAAGGACAAGCCATGGCCCTCAAAGTCGAACTCAAGCCCGGAGAACGTTTCATTCTCGGCGATAGCGTCATCACCAATGACGATCAGCGCACCCGGCTCTTCATCGAGGGCGACGCACCTATCCTGCGGGAAAAGGACATCCTCCGGTATGAGGATGCGGATACGCCCTGCAAGAAGATCTATATCGTGCTCCAGATGATGTACCTGGCGGCCGACGCGAAGCAGCACCATCCTCTTTATTTCCAGCTGATCGACGATGTCCTGCGCGCGGCGCCGAGCACGGCGCCCTATATCGACTCGATAAACAGTAAAATCTTAACGGGTGAAATGTATAAAGGCCTGAAGGAAGCCAAAAAGCTCATCGAATACGAGGGGACACTCCTCAACAATGCAAAGACATCACCAGGCCTATAATCAGACGGCAACGATGGTCACGGGCGACCCTCGGGAATTCGACGCTTCGATCCTGCTCAAGGCCGCCAGCCGCTTCCAGCGACTGCGCGACAACTGGGAAGACCACGATCGCCGCGAACTGGCCGACGCCCTGCTTTACAATCGCAAGATCTGGACGGTCTATGCGACCTCAGCCGCCGAGATGGATCATCCTCTCCCGCGCGAGATCAAGCAGAACATCGCCAATCTCGCCATCTTCATCTTCAATCGGACGCTTGAAATCCACGCAAAGCCCGAGGCACGCCTTCTCGACGTGCTCATCAACATCAACCGCCAGATCGCCGCTGGTCTGCTGCAAAAGCCGCTGCAGCCCATGGCGGAGGCGAGCTGAAGAAGCCACAGAACAAATAAGAAGGGCCCGGATTTCCGGGCCCTTTTTTCTTTCGGAGCTTGCCGCTCAGGTCACATGTAGCTGACCAGCGAGAGCTTCGAGAGCGACGAGGTGATCTGGTAGCTCGCCTGAAGCTGCGTCATCAGTGTCGTGAGCTTGGTCGAAACCTCATAGTCATTGGCATTCAGATTGTCGCCGAGCAGGCTCTGGCTCGTCGAAATCTGCGTCTGCAGACTGGTCTTGGTGGAGTCGAGATTGGACGATTGCAGGCCGAGCTTGGTGACGATGCCCTCGATCGATTGTGTGCCCTTGTAATTGAGCGCCGTCGCCGTTCTCTGCGTCAGCGCCGAATAGGAAGCGGCGGCATTCGTATCCGTCGCGGAATACTGGGCGACCGAGATAACGGCAGCCGCCTTCAGCGCCGTCACGATGGCGCTCTGGTCCGCGCGGGCGCCATAAGCGATCTGCTGCCCATCACCCACGGTGGCAACAAAATTGTCGCCCGCGGTGCCGCTCGTATCCCCCTGATACCAGAAGACGGTATCGGCCGCGGTCCCGTTCTGCAGCGACGTCGCCGTATAGGGATCGCTGCCGCTGACGCGCTGTGGCGGATTGCCGAAGAAATCGTTGCCGGCCTGGACGGCCGAGGCCGCCTTGAGCGTCGAGGCAGCTTCCGTCTTGATCGAAGTGGTGAGCGCCGACTGGAAATTCGCGGCCGTGGTGGTGGCATCGGCGCCGATGGTGAACCGCCCTGCCCCGGCCGGACTATTCGTCGTGGCGGTCAGTTTGACTGTCGTTGTCGTGCCATCCGGCAGCTTCATATCGACCGAAATCGAC
The DNA here is from genome assembly GCF_039680535.1 of Parvibaculum sp. GTDB lineage: Bacteria > Pseudomonadota > Alphaproteobacteria > Parvibaculales > Parvibaculaceae > Parvibaculum. The sequence continues at coordinate 9,555 of NZ_JBDKSS010000017.1, forward strand.
TGGCCTTCCGTCGGCAGCGTGGAGCCGAACTGAACATTGAGCGATGCCGGCGAACCGGTGGGGCCGGTCACCGTGGCGCCCGAAAGGTTTGAACTGACCGACGAAAGCTTGAAGCCGAACACGCCCGTGTCTTCCGTCAGCGAAACAGAGTCCGCGGTCGGCGAGCTGGTCGAGAGACGGCCCATGCCGTTTGCACCGAGGTCGGCCTTGGCCCGCTCGTCGATCACCGTCTTCAGGCCGGCATGGGTCGTATCGCCATTCAGCATCAGATCCGTCGAAACCACGGGCGTCGTCTGCGTGTCCTTGCCGCCGAAAAGATAGCGATCGGCGACGCTCTGGTTGAGCAGGCTCACCATCTGGTCGAGATAGGCGCCGGCGGTCGTCTGAAAGCTCGTCTGTGTCCCCGTCCCCGCGCTCAGATTGAACGACGAAGTGAGGCTCCCGGTCTTGATGCTCGACGCCATGCTGTTGATGCTGGTCAGCGCATCGGCGGAGGTCTGGATACGAAGCTGAACAGTATTGATCGTATCGATATAGCTGTTCGACTGCGTGACCTGATTGTTCAGCGACAGCACCAGGCTCGTCGCTGAACCGAGCTTCGCATAAGTGTCGGCCTTGTGTCCCGTCGTCAATTGCCGCTGAAGGTCCGCCAGCTGCGACTGAATGTTCGCGATGCTGTTCTTCATCGCCGTGGACTGGGACAGGGAAGAAATCTGCATGACTAGCGTCCGATGCTCAGGAGCGTCTGGAAGAGCTCCTGTATGGTCGAGATAACCCGCGCATTGGCGGCATAGGCGTTCTGAAGGACGATCAGGTTCGACATTTCCTGGTCAACGCTGACACCGGTCTCGCTGTCGAATTTCGACTGCAGCGTGTCGGAGGTGGCCTTCTGCGCGGTATAGTCGGTATTGGCCGATGTCGCCTGCGACGACTGATAGGAGACGACCCGCCGGGCGAAGGCATCGATCGATCCGCTATACGGCGTCGCCGCGCTGCCAATACCCGTGGACGATGAATAGACACGGCTCGTATCGGTCAAACGGCCCAGCAGCTCATTCGGCCGCGTATCGTCGCCAATATCAGCGCCCGTCTGATAGAGGACGAGCGAAGTCGTATCGTTTGCGATGGCGGCGTTGACCTGAATGCGTCCGGCAAAGCCCGTGATCTGCGATGGCGTGCCGAGAGCGCCGGTATAGGTCTTCTGCCCGTTGCCATCGACAAAGAGCGAGAGACCGCTTCCGAGCCCATCCTTCAGCGTATCGGCATTTTCGACGACATTCGTCGAAGCGGAATTCACCGTCGCCGACGAGGTGCCGTCGTCCACGATGCTGAGCACATTGCCGCTCGGGTTCGAAACGACGAGCGAAGGCGGCAACACCGCCTGCAGTGCCGAGACGATGCTGGCCATCTGCGCGCTGGCGCTCGCATTCGGGTCGATATAGACGCCGACCACCGTATCATTCGCATTGGTCGTCGCACTGTTCGGAAGAGGCAGAAGCGACGGGTCGGAGACCGGCACGACAGACACATTGTGCGTGCCCGTGCCGTCCGTATAGCTGAAATTGACCTGCGTGCCCGTGGCGCCGGTCGTGTTGCCCGACACGAAGGCGCTGAGGTCGAGTTCGAAGCCCGCGCCGCCACCGCTGGAAACCGCTGTGCCGGACACCGTGTCCGAGGACAGCGACAGGGCAAGCTGGCTGGCCAACTCATCGAGCTGATTTTGTGCCTGCGGCAGGTCCGTATCGCGCAGCTTGATATAGGCCGCGATGGAACCGGACTGGATGGCGCCCGAGGCAATCAGGTCCACCGATGTGGTGCCCTGGCTGAGCGTGATCGTACCGACCGAACGCTTCGTCGGATCCGTGCTGTAGGCGGAGCCCGCATCGAGATTCGCGTGCTGGTCGAAGGAAAGCTGCGCCGCCGCATTGTCGACGAGAAGCTGTCCACCGGTCGTGAAGACTGCGACGGTACCGTCGTCGCGCTCCACCGTCTTCACGCCCATGAGATTGGACAGCGAGTTGATCGCCGCGTCGCGCTGATCTTCGAGATCGCCGGTCGACTGTCCGCTCGCCTTGGTCTGGGCGATCTGCGTGTTGAGCTTCGCAATCGACTGCATCAGGCTGTTGGCCTGCGTAACGCCGTCGGCAATGCTCTGCTCAGCCTGCTTGCGCAGGTTCTGGACCTGTGTCGAGGCGCTGTTGAGCTTCGAGGCGAGCGTAGAGGCGCTATTGATCAACGCCTGACGCGCGGCGTCGTCGTCCGGCGTGGTCGCAACCGCCTGCATTTTGGTCGCGAAGGTCGACACTGCGCCCGAAATCGAACTGTCGCTATCGGGCGTGCCGAAGGACGAGTCGATCTGCGACAGGAAATTATTGTAGACGCTCAGAAAGGACGTCGACGCGGACTCGGTGCGCATCTGCTGCAGGAGATGCCTGTTCACCAGCCGTGTATCTGCGAGCTGAGAGACGCCGATGCCCTGGCTACCCGCCATCTGGGTCGTCGTCTGCTGGACCTTCCGCGTATAGCCGGCCGTATTCGCATTCGCGATGTTGCGCGAAACGAGATCGAGCCCCGCCTGACTCGCATTGAGCCCCGATAGTGCCGTACTGATCGCCGAACTAAGGCTCATGAAGGTAATTCCTGCCTACCGACCCGAATGTCAAAATGCGGGTTACCGCTTCATATTCAGCGTTTCCTGGATCAGCGAATCCGCCGCAGTGATGACGCGGGTATTCGCCGAATAGGCCTGCTGCGCGATGATGAGCTTCGAGAATTCGTCGGAGAGATCGACGTTAGAGTCCTCGAGCGCCGAACCGACGACCGATCCGCTTCCGCCGGCGATCGCCTGACCGGATTCCCCCGTTGCAGAAAAGGCGGCACCATCGACCTTCTGCAGTCCGTCAGGATTGTTGAAGTGCGCGACGCCGATCTGATAGAGGTCGACCGTCTTGCCGTTGGAATAGGTGCCGGCGATCCGGCCGTTATCCGTCACGGCGATGCTAACGAGATTGCCCGCGGCATAGCCATCCTGATCGATCTTGTTGACCGTCACGGCGCCGCTCGTGTCGGCGTATTGCGTGACGCCGCCATTGCCATGATAGAGGGTGACATTGCCGATGGCGTCGCCGTTCACCGTCAGATTGTTGATGGTCGTCGAGGCGACGGCCGGGCTCAGATTGCCTTGCGAGTCGAAAGTGTAGTTCTGGCCTACATTGGTCCACTTGGCGCCGGTGCCCGTGGCGCTGTCGTCGGATTTATAGAAGAGCTGCCAGGTCTCCGTGCCGGGCGCGGCGCCGCTGCCGTCACCATTCGCGTTGTCGACCTTCACCCAGCGAAGCTGAACGGAGACCGCGGTGCCCTGCGCGTCATAGGCCGTCACCGAACCACCCGTCACCGAGCGGTTGAGGAAGGCCGCCTCATCCTGAGCCTGAACGACGCCGTCGGTCGCGGGCGTGCCGGACGTATTGGTCGGATCGTTATGGAAGACCGTGCCGGAGGTCTTTTCCGCAGAGGTCTGCAGAAGCTCGCTGCCGGCGACCGTGGTGTCGTAATTGGAAGTCTTCGGCGTGCTGGGCAGATTGGCCTGGTAGTTGATCAGCGCCGTCGTATGTGCCGCGAGGAAGCCCTGATTGATCCGGACGACGCCCGTGGAGTCACCGACAAGGTTCCCCGATGTCGGATCGATCGGCGTGCCCTGCAGGTAATAGCCGCTGCTGTTCCTCAGGTAGCCGTTCTTGTCCATCGAGAAGTCGCCGGCGCGGGTGTAGTAGTCCACGTCCTGGAACACAGGGCTGTTATCGGCATTGCCCACTGCCTTGGAGACCACGAAGAAGCCATTGCCATTGATGGCCATGTTGGTCGCGACGGAGCTCGAGGAAATCGTCCCCTGCACGCTGTTGGTGTATTTCGGCTGGGCCATGACGGCGCCCGGCTGCTGGTTCGTCGACGTCGCGACCGTCACGATGTCGAGAAAGCTCGCCTCGGTCTTCTTGAAGCCAGTCGTCTGGCTGTTGGCAATGTTGTCCGAGATATAGCCGAGCGCGCTGGACTGAGCCTTGATACCCGTGACCGCGGTGCTCATCGCTCCGAAGAAACTCATCGCCTGTCTCCTGCCGAAATCGCCAATGGATCGTTCGGCGCATCAGGGAGCAAGGAGCGGGCCAGACTATATATTCAATGAAATCAATGACTTATATATATTAAAACGGGCGTTCGACGGGTAGTTTTGGCCTCTCCCGGCAATTCCTGCCGGGCAGATGCTCACGCCTGATGAGGCGCGGCGCGGCCTTTTTCTTGAATGGCCCGAAGCGAGGCCCTAGTTTCGTGCCCGTTCTGCCATTGCAATATATATGGAGCGCGGCAACGCGCCCCGGGGAGAGGAAGCCGGTTCCCATGAAGTTCGAAGGTACAGAGAATTACGTCGCGACCGAAGATCTGCGCGTCGCGGTCAATGCGTCGATCACGCTGCAGCGCCCCCTCCTGATCAAGGGCGAGCCCGGCACGGGCAAGACGGTGCTGGCCGAGGAAGTCTCCAAGGCGCTCAATGCCGAGCTTATCACCTGGAACATCAAGTCGACGACCAAGGCGCACCAGGGCCTTTATGAATATGACGCGGTGACCCGCCTGCGCGACAGCCAGCTTGGCGACGAGCGCGTGAAGGACATCAGGAACTACATCTCCAAGGGCAAGCTCTGGGAATCCTTCGAGCGCGATACCCGCCCTGTTCTTCTCATCGACGAAATCGACAAGGCCGACATCGAATTCCCGAACGACCTCCTGCAGGAGCTCGACCGGATGGAGTTCTATGTCTACGAGACGAACGAAACGATCAAGGCGCGCCAGCGTCCGATCGTCATCATCACGTCGAACAATGAGAAGGAATTGCCGGACGCCTTCCTGCGCCGCTGCTTCTTCCACTACATCAAGTTCCCGGACGAAGACACGATGCGCGCCATCATCGACGTCCACTTCCCGGGCCTGAAGGGCAAGCTCGTTCAGGACGCGCTCAACATCTTCTACGAAATCCGCGAAGTGCCGGGCCTGAAGAAGAAGCCGTCGACCTCGGAACTCATCGACTGGCTGAAGCTTCTGCTCTCGGAAGACATCTCGCTGGAAGCGCTGCGCGAGAAGGACCCGTCCAAGCTCATTCCGCCGCTCCATGGCGCACTGCTGAAGAACGAGCAGGACGTGCATCTCTTCGAGCGTCTGGCGTTCCTCGCCCGTCGCGAGCGGAACTGACGGCCGTCGCCTACTCCTGTCATCCCCGGGCTTGACCCGGGGATCCAGGACCGCAGGCACGGAGCAAGCGGTACTGGATTGCCGGGTCGAGCCCGGCAATGACGACGCAAACAGATTTGGATTGCTCCGAACGCATCTGGAGAACGCTCATGTTCGTCCACTTCTTTCACGAGCTCAAAAAAGCGAACATTCCCGTCTCGCTGCGTGAATATCTCATGCTGCTCGAGGCGATGGATTCGGACGTCATCGATCGCAAGGTCGAGGACTTCTATTATCTCTCCCGCTCCGCTCTGGTGAAGGACGAGCGCAACCTCGACAAGTTCGATCAGGTCTTCGGCCATGTCTTCAAGGGCCTCGACCTGATGAACGAAGGCCAGACGGCCGAGATACCCGAGGAATGGCTGCGCAAGCTCACCGAGAAATTCCTGACCGAAGAAGAAAAGGCGCAGATCGAGGCGCTTGGCGGCTGGGAAAAGATCATGGAGACGCTGCAGAAGCGCCTCGAAGAGCAGAAAGAGCGCCACGAAGGCGGCAACAAATGGATCGGCACCGGCGGCACCTCCCCCTTTGGCGCCTATGGCTACAATCCTGAAGGCGTCCGCATCGGCCAGAAGGAAGGCCGCCACGGCAAGGCTGTGAAGGTCTGGGACAAGCGCGAATACAAGAACCTCGACGACTCGGTCGAGCTCGGCACGCGCAACATCAAGGTTGCCCTGCGCCGCTTGCGCAAATTTGCCCGCGAAGGCGCGCCGACGGAACTCGATCTCGACGACACGATCCGTTCGACCGCACATCACGGCTATCTCGACATCAAGATGGTTCCGGAGCGGCGCAACAAGATCAACCTGCTCGTGTTCTTCGACATCGGCGGTTCGATGGACAGCCACATCAAGCTCTGCGAGGAGCTTTTTTCGGCGGCCCGCACCGAGTTCAAGAACATGGAATATTTCTACTTCCACAACTGCCTCTATGAAGGCGTGTGGAAGGACAACAAGCGTCGCCACAATGAGAAGATGGCGACCTGGGATGTGCTCCACAAGTTCCCGGCCGACTACAAGGTGGTCTTTGTCGGCGACGCCAGCATGTCACCCTATGAAATCACCTATGCAGGCGGTTCCGTCGAGCACTGGAACGAGGAGCCGGGTGGCCTCTGGATGGAGCGCGTGACGCAGATTTACGAAAGCTGCGTCTGGCTCAATCCCATTGCCGAAAAGCATTGGGAGTACACGCCTTCGCTTCAGATCATCAAGCAGATCATGGGCGAGCGCATGTATCCGCTGACGCTGGAAGGCCTGGACAAGGCCATGCGGGAACTGAGCCGCTAACGCCGCTCGTCCGACACGATGCGGCCGTCGACCAGATGCACGTTGCGCTGTGTCGCGGCCGCAAAGTCCATTTCATGCGTGACCGCGATGACGGTCCTGCCCTGCTCACGCACCAGCCGCGCGAAGATTTCCTGAACGATCTTGCTGTTCTTTGTGTCCAGATTGCCGGTCGGCTCGTCGGCGAGAAGGATCAGCGGATCGTTCGCAAGCGCACGCGCGATGGCGACGCGCTGGCGTTGACCGCCGGAGAGTTGGTCAGGTCGTTTCGTCGCCTGATCTGCCATTTCGAGTCCAGCCAGAAGACTCATGCCCCTTTCTTTCATATCGCCCTCGGAAAGCGCGCCCAGCCTGCGCATTGGCAGCATGATGTTCTGCAAGACGTCGAATTCCGGCAGCAGAAAGTGGAACTGAAAGACGAAGCCGATCTTGCGGAGCCTGATCGCCGCGAGTGCGTTCGCGTCCAGCCCCGTCGTCGATTGGCCGTCGATCAACACTTCGCCATTCGTGGGCACGTCGAGAAGTCCCAGAAGATAGAGCAGCGAAGACTTCCCGGATCCCGACGGGCCGGTAATGCTGACGAATTCACCCTTGTCTACCGACAGATTGATGTCGCGCACCAGCGTGACAGGCACCGCCTCCTGAAGGATCCGCGTAACGCCCCGCGTTTCGACGACGACTGACGCTTCGCTCACGCGGCCCCCCGGATGATGTCAACGGGCCGAACTTCGGATGCCTTGTGCGCCGGGTACCAGGCCGCCACGATCGCCGAAACCAGCGCGAAGACGCCGCCGATCGCATAGGGACGGAAGCTCCAGTCGAGCACGAAGCCTTGTCTCTCCGTCATTCCCGGCACTGTGAACTTGAGCGTCGAGACAGCCTCGAGAAGGCCGCGCCCGATGCCCCACCCGAGCGACATGCCCAGCAGCCCGACCAGAATTCCCTGAATGAGGAAAATGAGCTGTATGTCGAAGGCGTGAAATCCCATGGACATCATGATCGCGATGTCGCGCCGTTTTTCCATTACGACAGTTGAGATGATGTTGAATATTCCAAATGCGGCAACGACCATGATCGCGCTGACGATCGAATAGGTGATGGCGTTTCGAATGACGAAGAGTCCGAGAATGTCGCGGTTCACTTCCTGCCACGACTCGGAACGGTAGCCCCACCTCGCCTCGAGACCTGCGGCGAACGTCTCGGCATCGTCGGGATTTGGAATCTTGATGCGTATCTGGTTCGCGATGAAGGCCTTGTCGAGCAGGACCTGCGCGTTCTTCAGGAGGACGTAGACCTGCCCCTCATCGAGCAGAAGGTTCCCGACATGAAAGATGCCGACTACCTTCATGCGCTTGACGAGGCCCGATGGAGCAATGACGGTCGCGAGATCGTCCATCTTGAGGCCGAGCTTTTGCGACATGCCGGAGCCGATGACGATGCCGTCTGCCGTCGTCTTAAGCCGGTCGAGGCTCCCCTCACGCATGTCGCTTTCGACCTGGGTGAGAAACTTCTCCTTGGCCGGATCGATACCGGCGACCGAGGCGCTCACATCCTTGTTGGCGTAGCGCACGATAATCTGGCCGGTGAGCGCGGCTTCCGCTATGACGCCGCTGCGCTGGGACAGCTCCTCGACCTTCGCGCCATAATTCTTGATGCCGCGCAGATATTCGCGCGGCTTGGTGCGAACGAGCGAGATCGCCCCCGTTGGATAGGCAAGAAAGACCGGCTGCGTCGTCGGATTGCGAAACTCGTCCTTGATCGTGATATGCGGCGCATTGTTGACGAGCCGCTGCGTGAAATCCTGCTCGGACCCCGACATGATCGACGAGGTCGCGATGAAGAAGCCGACCCCCAGAGCCACACCCAGCATTGAGACGAGCGTCTGCCGCCGCCTGTTGGCGAGCTGGGCAATCGCGATGGACAGGGCGACGCGCCAGAGCATGCGGCCCTCCGCCTATGGGGTTGCGACGCGCAGCCGTGCGCCGGGCTTGAGCGTCGATGGCGGATTGAGGATGACAATGGCGCGGTCGCCGAGACCTGTCCTGATCTCGGCCTTGTCCTTGGCTACCGCGCCGAGCTCAACCTTCACTTGCACCGCGCGGCCATCGACAATGGTCCAGACTGCGCCGCCCGACAGGGCTGAAACCGGAACGAGAAGCGCGTTCTCCTGCTTGCGGACCACGATATTGATTTCCGTCGTCATGCCCGAAAGAAGCGGCGTGTCGGAAGGCAGCGCAATGTGGACGCGATAGGTTCGCGCCACGGGATCGCCATAGGGTGTGATGTCAGCAACGGTGCCCCTGAGCACCTCACCATTGAATGCGTCCGCGCGGATCAGTGCCTCCTGACCCGGCTTCACCTTGGTGATGTCTTCCTCATCGACCTCCGCGTCGATCTGGAGCGCGGAAGGATCGCCGACAATGAAAAGCGTCTGCTGCGGCTGCACCATGTCGCCGACCTTGAGCTGCTGCTCCGAGCGAAGAACGACGCCCGCAATCGGTGCGCGAATATAATGATCCTCAAGCTTCGCCTTCGCCGACTTGAGCGCGGCATCGGCGGCGCCAAGCGCGCTTTCCGCCTGATCGAGCGCGGCGATGCTGACATTACCGGAGCGCCGGAGCTTACGCGCTCGCACGGCGTCGGCCTCCGCCAGCTTCAGCTTCGCCTGAAGTTGGTCGACATTGGCGGCGTCTTCCCCGAGATCTATGACGGCAAGGACATCTCCCGCCGCGATGCGATCACCCTCTTTCGCCTTCAACTCGATGACTCGACCCGAAATCTTCGATCCGGTCTCGGCATAGCTGCGTGGCTCGACGGTGCCTGTCGCATAGACCGCCTCGACGGCAAGGCCTCGCTCGGGCTTCGTTACCGCGACGGCAGGCGGGCGCAGCAGAAAGAATGCGCCGACAGCGAGGCACACGGCGACAGCAACGCCAATCCATATCCACCTGTTCAGCAAGACGACGCCCCGTTCTCCCGCTAGTCCGGCAATTCATCCATTCAAATTAGCCGGGCTTGAGGGTCCCGGCCAGTCCGGCGATTTACCTAGGCAGTATAGCTCCTTAGAATCTAAACGGTTCGAAATCATCAATGAAAGTCCCTGCTTTTCGGCAGGAACCGTGCTGCCCTCAATTGCTGCTCCTCGGCCATTGCGAGCTTCCTCTGGCGCGCGTCGGGAGATGCATTCCTTACATGATCGTTATGGGAGAGATTGGCATCGCCGATCTCTCCCAGCGACGACAGGCCGGACAGTTCATGCGTCAGGTCTTCGAGTTCGTCGGCGATCACATGCACGACCATGCCCTCCCTCTGCACACGGCCTTTCACGGCAAGGAGCCTCGATGTCAGAACGATGCGCCGGTAACGTTCATAGGTTCGTGGCCAGATGACGATATTGGCAATGCCCGTCTCGTCCTCCAGCGTCGCGAATATGACGCCGCTCGCCGTGCCCGGCCGCTGCCGCACGAGAACGAGGCCTGCGAGTTTTACTCGGGCATCAGCATCGATTTCCGCGAGCCACGCATGCGTAACGACGCCACGCGCACTCAGCCGGTTGCGAAGGAAAGCGAGCGGATGCGCCTTCAGGGAGAGGCGTATCGTCGCGTAGTCGAGTACGACATGCTCGCCGAGTGGCATGGTCGGGAGCTGCATTTCCTCCTCTCGCTGAAATCCGCCCTCCTCGAGCGCAGCGAAAAGAGGCAACGCAACGGGTTTCACTCCACTCTGCCCGTCGCCATATCCGCCAAGCCCACGCACGGCCCAAAGCGCCGCGCGCCGGTCGAGCCCCAGCGATCTGAAAGCGTCTGCATCGGCGAGCTTTTCGATGGTGCGAGGCGCAAGCCCTGTCCTGAGCCAAAGATGGCGCACGGAATCGAAACCCTTTCCCCTCACCTCCATGACCTTCTCCCCTGTCTCGCCTTGCACGCCCTTCACCTGCCTTATGCCAAGCCGCACGGCGCGGAGCGCTTTTCCCGGCACCGCTTCGAGCGTGCAATCCCAATCGCTGAAGTTCACATCGACGGCGCGCATCTCCACACCATGTTCGCGGGCATCGCGGACGAGCTGAGCCGGGGCATAGAAGCCCATGGGCTGCGAATTGAGGATCGCCGCGCAGAAGACATCCGGATAATGGCATTTGATCCAGGCGGAAACATAAGCAAGCAGTGCGAAGCTCGCCGCATGGCTTTCCGGAAATCCGTAATCGGCAAAGCCCTCGATCTGCTTGAAGCAACGTTCGGCGAAATCAGGATCGTAATCATTGGCGATCATGCCGGAGATGAATTTCTCCCGGTACTTGCCGATAGTTCCGACGCGACGGAAAGCGGCCATGGCGCGACGCAACTGATCTGCCTCGCCGGGCGTGAAGCCCGCCGCGACGATGGCCATTTTCATCGCCTGCTCCTGAAAGAGCGGCACGCCCAGCGTCTTCCTCAACACCTCTTCCAGAGCAGGCGACGGATAATCCACCTCATCGGGATTTTCGCGCCGCTTCAAATAGGGATGAACCATGCCGCCCTGAATGGGCCCCGGCCGCACGATCGCGACTTCAACGACGAGATCGTAGAAATTTCGGGGCTTGAGGCGCGGCAGCATCGACATCTGCGCCCTGCTTTCCACCTGAAAGACGCCGATGCTGTCGGCCTTGCAAAGCATGTCATAGACTGCGGCATCACCCTGCGGCACCGTCGCAAGGTCAAGCTTGAGGCCGTAATGCTCATCAATAAGTTCGAAGGCGCGGCGGATGCAGGAGAGCATACCGAGCGCTAGCACATCGATTTTCAGAATGCCGAGCGTGTCGAGATCGTCCTTGTCCCACTCGACGAAAGTCCGCTCCGCCATTGCCGCATTGCCGATAGGCACCACTTCTTCGAGCGGCCCCTTCGTGATGACGAAGCCACCCACATGCTGCGAAAGATGACACGGAAAGCCGATGAGTTCGGCTGCGAGCGCAAGCGCCATTTCAAGGCGTGGATCGGCGGGATCGAGCCCTGTCTCCCGCGCATCCTCGCCCGACACACCACGATTGGACCAGCCCCACGTCGAACGCGCCAACGCATTGATGACGTCTTCCGAAAGGCCGAAGACCTTGCCGACATCGCGGATGGCGCTGCGCGAGCGATAGGAAATGACGGTCGAGGCAATGCCTGCGCGGTCGCGCCCGTATTTCCCGTAGATGTACTGAATCACTTCCTCGCGTCGCTCATGCTCGAAATCGACATCAATGTCCGGTGGCTCATTGCGGTCCTTCGAAACGAAGCGTTCAAAGAGAAGATCGATTTCGGTCGGATTGACAGAGGTGATGCCGAGGCAATAGCAGACGGTGGAATTCGCCGCCGATCCGCGCCCCTGACAGAGAATGCCAAGGCTTCGGGCATGGCAGACAATGTCATGCACGGTCAGAAAATATGGCGCGTAGCGCATCTCCTCGATCAGTGCGAGTTCATGCTCGATCGTTGCAGAAATCTTCTCCGGCACACCGTCAGGAAAACGCCAGGCTGCCCCTTCACTCGTCAAGCGAACGAGCAGTTCTTGTGGCGTTTCATTCTCCGAGAACGTGTCGGCGGGATATTCATATTTGAGTTCGTCGAGCGAGAAGCGGCAGCGCTCCATGATCTTCAGGCTCTCGTCGAGCGCTTCCGGCAGATGCGGGAAAAGCCGCGTCATTTCCGCATCGGATTTCAGATGGCGTTCCGCATTGGCTTCGAGGCGGAAGCCTGCCGTCTCCAATGTGCAATGCTCGCGGATACAGGTCAGAACATCCTGCAGAGGCCGGCGTTCGGGTGCGTGGTAGAGCACGTCGTTCGTGACCACCAACCTGGCGTCCGCATCGCGAGCGAGACGTTCAAGCCCCATGAAACGCCGCGCATCGTTTCCGTCATATCGGGGCGCCAGCCCAAGCCAGACCGAGCCCGAAAACGCCTTTGCCAATATCCGCAGCGCATCACCGAAATTCGGCGATGGATCGTCTGGCGGCATAGCGATGAAGCAATGCCCTTCGCCATAGGCAAGAATATCGCCGAGCGTCAGATGGCATTCTCCCTTCCTCGCGCGCCTGTTGCCGAGAGTGAGAAGCTTCGCCAGCCTGCCATAGGCGGCGCGATCTTCCGGATAGGCGATGACCTCGAATCCATCCTCCGTCACGAGCCGCGCGCCGACGAGAAGGCGAACTCCATTCGCTTTCGCCGATGCATGCATGCGCACCACGCCCGCCAGAGTGTTGCGATCCGCGACACCGATAGCGGTGAGTTCCAGCGCCTTCGCAGCCAGCACCAGCTCGTCCGCATGGGAACCGCCATGCAGGAAACTGAAATTCGTCATCACGGCAAGTTCGGCGAAACCGCCCTTGCGGGAAAAGCGGATCATCTTGCTCTCCTCATCGCCTTCATCCGAAAATCCCATGCAGATACCAGCGCGGCATTTCCTCATCGCGCTGATAGAGGCCGTCGCGATAGAGCCAGAAGCGGCGGCCCTCCCTGTCTTCGACGCGGTAATAATCGCGTGTCCGCCCGCCATCGCGTCTCCACCATTCGGGTGCGATACGCTCCGGCCCTTCCGATCTCACAACGTGATGCAGAATGCGGCGCCAGCGGAAGCTGCGCGGCGGACCTTCCGGCACTTCGGCCGTCACCTCGATCTGTTCGGCGCAGGCGAGCATGCGCAAGGGCCGCCCTACCACGCCGTCGAGTTGCTGCAATTCCGGAATGCGCCAGTCATTGGGCGATATGAAAGACGCGGGCGGCATCGCCTCTCCCATTGCAGGTGTAGTTGCAACCGCGCGTTCGGGAATATGGCTCGCGCAAGGTTTCAGGCGGCGCACGCGCGAAGGGCCGAGGCGATTGCTGATCCTGTCGATCAACGCGTCAATGTCCCGTTCGTTACCGCCTTCGCCTGACAGAGCGGATTGCGACGGTGACATGGCATCGACGGCGAGCGCTGCAAGGCTCATCGCCTCGATGCCGAAGCCCGCATCGAAATCGTCGCCGGCCTGTTTCAGCTTTTCGCGGAAGAGCCGTGCGAGATGTTTCACGTCGCGCGAGGGCGCGCTGGTGCCGGCGAGCAATCTCGTTACGTCTCCATCGACACGAAAGAGAAGAAGTTCGAGCCGCCGCGCCCCCTTCAGATCGCGCGTCAGAAGATCGCAGAGTTCGACGGCAAGACGCTCCACCGCCGTTTCAATATCCTCGACGCGTGTCAGCCCTTCGGCGAAAAGAAGCCGCGCGCGAAAAGGCACCAAAGGCATTTCGGGAGAAATGGGTTCCGCCGCTCGGCCCAGCGCTTCGTCGAGACGGCGCGCGACATCGGGACCGAAGCGCGCAGTGACAGGCGCGCGCGGACGCCCGTAAAGATCGCCGACCCGTTTCAGCCCAAGCCTGTGGAGCCCGTCGCAAATATTGGGCGAAAGCCGCAAGGCGCGGATGGGTAGCGTTTTAAGCGCATACTCTTCCTCGCCATCCGGCAGAACAAAGACCTGCCGCTCTCCGAAGCGGGCAAGCGCCCAGGCCGCGCCGGGCGTCCTCGCCGAAACTGCGCGCGCGGCGATGCCGAAGCCCATGAGGCGCGCCACCAGATCGTCGAGAAGCGCCGCCTCGCCGCCGAAGAGATGATCGCAGCCGGTTATGTCCATGAGAATGCCGTCTGGTTCCGAGCCAGCCCCATGCGCATCCGGCGCCGTCCAGGGCGTATAGCGCCCACACCAGTCGGCGAGTTTCTTCAGCGCGGCAGCATCGGCGGCGAGATCGGCGTCGCGCACTTCGAGACCCCGACAAAGCGCCATGGCATCGGTGACGAGTTGCCCCTCCTCTATGCCCTCCTGTGCCGCGGCGCGATTGCGCGCGGTGATGCGGAGCCCTCCTTGCCCGGGCATGGCAAGGGCGAGCGGGCGTCTGCGATCAGGTTTCTCACCCTTTGTCTTCAGCGCCCTGAAGAGCCGATCCATCGGCCAATGCGGCAGGAAGACCGCAACGATCCGTCGCCGCCCCATCATCGACACGCCATCCGAAATAAGAACGAAACAGGAACATAAATCTGACTCCCTCCGGACAGAAAGGCGAGTCAAAAATTTTGACCACCCTCAACGCTCTTTCGCTTCGTTCACGCTAAGATGAAGCTTCATCCAAGGAGAGGCTGTCCGAGATGGAATCCAGACGCGCATTACGAATTGGCTTTCTGGCTTGCTTCACGCTGCTTGCGGCTGCCTGTGCGGACCCCGCTGCCGAAAAGGCGCGTCTCGATGCCGTCGACAATCAGAATTGCATCGATCTCGGCTTCAAGCCCGGCACGGAGCCCTATGGCAATTGCCGGCTCAAGCTGAAGGAAATCCGCGCCAAGAACGAAAGTTCGCAATCGCCCAATCTAAATTTTGGCGTCGGCGTAGGCGTCGTTCATGGCCTTTAAATTCTGAGGAGATCTGAATGCGCAAATGGTTTGCGGTAGCAGCGCTCCTGATAGTCGCCGCATGCATCAGCCCCGAGGAACAGGCGGCGAGAGACGCCGCCCGGCGCGCGGCCGACGAACGCGAATGTCAGAGCCTCGGCTTCAAGTCCGGCTCGACCGCCTTCGCCAATTGCCTGCTGAAGCTCAAGGAGATCCGGGCGCAGGAAGAAAATACCCGCGCCATCGATCGCGCCAATACCATGCCGCCGCCCTGGTGGGGGCCGCACTACGGCCCGCCTTATTGGTGACGGCGCAGTTCGGCGATCATCCGACCAGTTCCAGCATCTCTTCTCTTCGTATCCCGCTGTCGCCAAGCTCGCGATCCGGCGCAGAGAATTTTTGCCGCCCGACATCCCATTCGACGAGCCAGGTCGCACCACCCTCTGCGCCGCGGCAACGCTCCAGCTTCGCATTCCAGCGTGGCCGACCAACCAGCCCCAGGGACTGGCCGGCGAAACGAGGGGGCGACGAACTGGGCGCGGCAGCGACGCGCCAGCGCGTAACGGCAACGCTCGCATCGGCGCTCTCATGCCCGGTGAAGAGGAGAAGCGGCGTCCCGCCTTCTTCCGCCGCAAGCTGCAAACGCCGCGTCGCAACGAGATCGAGCGCTTTCGCCCGCCCATCGATTTCACCGACGATTGCCGCGAAGGCACCGAGCTTCAGTGCTTCTTCCAGCACCCAGAGAAGATCGACCTCGCGCGCGGGCGAGATCAGAACGAGCCGGGCCGGGTCGAGCCCGAAAGCGGCAAGCCCGGGTCCGTAAAGCCCGCCCATATCGAGAGAACCCCGCCCGCCTTCACACCAGAGCAGAGGAGCCGAAGGCTGGGCGCTAGCAAACTGTGCAGCGAGCGCGGCAACAAAGCCGACCCCGGCTCCCATATCGCGATAATTCACCGTCGCAACTTCATGCAGGGCATTGCGACGCAACCCGCCGCCCGGCAGGGCCTGATCGAATGGTGCGCCCAGCGGCATGACGCCAGAAGCGCTTTCACCCACAATGTTTCCGCCCCCCTCAAAGGAGGCGATACGAGCACGCAATTCGGCAATGAGCCCGGCGGATCGTCTGGACATGGCGAAGATCCTCGGATTTGTTCCTGTTCCGTTCTAATCAACACCTGTCATGAAGTCAACCATCCCCGCGCCTAGCGCATGCCGGACTTCAGCCGGATCGCCTCGCCATCGACGACGAAATTGCCATAGCCGTGATGATGGATGGTCTTCGGCCGCTTCTGATCGGGATCGATCCAGGCCTTCACCACCTCGAGAATGAACATGCTGTAGCGGTTCACCTCGCGCGTATCGCTGACGCGGCATTCGAGATTGGCGAAGCATTCCTTGATGAGCGGCGCGCCGACATTCTTGGCCGGCAGCGGCGTCAGACCGAAACTCTCGAACTTGTCGATGTCGCGGCCCGACGAATTGCCGACTTCCACCACCTTCGACGCGAGCTTGCGCGCCGGAATGGCGATCACGCATTCCTTCGTCGCACGGAGCATCTCGAAGCTGTAGGCGCTGCCGACGACGCAGGCGACGAGCGGCGGCTCGAACTCGACCATCATGTGCCAGGACATGGCCATCACATTGGCGCGGCCCTTGCGCGCCGTCGTGAGCATGACCACGGGTCCCGGTTCGAGCAGTTGATAGACCTTGGATAAGGGTAGATCCTTCATGGCAATCACCCCGAAATGAAGACCTATCCCTCCGCGACGCCCCAATAGTTGAAGCCCGCGATGCGGGGCGTCGAGGGAAGATACATGGTCTGGAGATCGGCAATCCTGAAACCGCCACGCTCGACGAGCTCAGGAATACGCCGGTTGAGATTGCAACCGCCGAAAAGTAAGCGCCAGACAGGATTGACGCGGTTCTGCCACTTCAGCACATCCGTATCGGGCGCTGCGCCATGCTCACAGAAAACGAGCTTGCCGCCCGGCTTCAGCACACGGCGCATGCCTTCAAGGGCCTTCACCGGGTCCGGGATCGTGCAAAGGCTGAAGGTCATGAGCACCGTATCGACGCTCCTGTCATCGAGCGGGATCAGTTCCCCTGGCAATCCGACGAACTCGACAGGAAACGGAAGATCCTTCGCACGCTCGCCCGCAAGCTTCCAGGACGCCTCGGAAGGATCGAGACCGATCACCTTCTTCACCTTGGCGGGATCGTAATAAGGAAGATTGAGCCCGGTACCGATGCCAATTTCCAGCACCGTTCCCTCCGCCATGGGCACCACCTTCTTGCGTTGATAGCGGATCGGCTTCGAACCGCAGGCGCAGTTGATGATGTGCGGAACGATGTGCTTCTCGTAAAACCCCATGACGCTCTCCCCGTTCTCATTTTCAGGGATTATGGGCGTCGGCGTCGCTCAACGCCACTCGGAAACGCCGAAGCGCACAAGGCGATTGCCGTCGACCGGACCAAGCGTGCGGCCGCGCCCCTTGAGCGCCAGCGCGGCGGCGCGAAGCAGGCGCTTTTCGCGGAGCTGACTTGCACGCTTCATCCCGCTGGAAAGCACATCCCAGATCGTCTCCGGCGCAAGCAATCCGACATGTCCGGCTAGCGCCCTGCCTTCGACAGCGCGGGCCACGAGCGGATCGGCGATCCGCCCTCTCCTGTGCGGCGCGCCAGCCTCTCTCGTCCCGTCGGCCACATAGGCCGCGGCAAGCGAAGCGAGAGCGGCGCTTTTCGCATGAAGCGCCACGCGGTCGGCAACTCCGGATGACGGAAAATGCGCATATGCGCCGAACAGCGCTACGCCGCCCGATTGCCCATCGCCCAACATGCGCAGGAACTCGCCGGTCACGAGCGGCAGCGAGAGATCGGCAGGCAGAACCGCCCCACCCCCGACGTGAAAGGAAAGCGCATCGCCGAGCGAGACGACAACGATGTCGCAAGCTCCTGCATTCCTCATCGCCTCCGCGACCACGTCGCAAACCGCACCAGGCAACGCGACGAGCAGAGGCGGCAGATCCGACGGCTGCGCCGTGGGAACAGCCTGTGCCATGGCACGCATCGCATCAGATGCCAGCCGTCCGGCATGACCACGCGGCAGGAGATCGAGTGAGCTTCGGGCATTCGCGATGAGTTCGGCATCCGCCATGAGCGTTGCGGCAGTCTCGCGGGCGGCATCGAACCCCGCATCGAGCGCCGCATGCGCACCCTCGCCGATAGCGGCAAGGCGCATCAGGCCCGGCCAGAGCTCGAAACTCTTTTCCAGATATGTCTCGGTCTTGAGCATGGCTTGTTTTCGCAAGGACACCTCCCGCTGTCCAGAAGCCAAGGCGTCACTCCACGACATTCACCGGCTGGTCCGTCTGCAGGACGGACTGCTGGCGGAAGCGCTTCACATAAGCCTCCCGGATATCCGCAATCGCCTTCGCGGTCGCGGCCGTTTCCGGATGAACGATGATGACGATGCGCGCCGGCTCCGAGATGATCCTGGCCGATTGGCCCTTCGGATCGCGCCATTGCCCTGTGCCGCTCAGGACCGTGAGCCCGTCGGGAAAACGAGGGGTCACCGTCTCGGCGAGAAAGCGGGTCCATTGCCGCTCGCTGACGCGGCCGCCACCGGGCATTCCCAGGCCGAAATAGAGCTTGGTCTCGATCGCGGCCGAACCCGCCAGAGCCGGCATCGCCAGAACGAGCAGAAGAAAAATGAAGACGAACCGCTTCATACGAATTCAGCCCTGCTCCTGCTCGACCTTCTTCTTGAACCAGGCGATCGCAAAAGCGGCGCCCGGCCAGAGATAGCTGATGCCCATGAGCGGACGGAAGAAATGCGAGGGGATCTGGAACTTGAAGAGGAAAGACGCCATCACGACAGCAAGCGAAGCAAGGCTGATTGCGAGGGCGAGATAGCTGATGCGGAGCGCGGTCTGGTAGGTCATGCGTAAATTATGGCATGCCCCGCCGCGCTCCGCATCATTTGCGATCCGTCAAAATCTCAGGCGACGCCGAGCTTCTTCTGCAGGCTCGTCGACGAGGTCGTGTACTGGAACGTGATCTTCGCATCGGGATTGACGATGCGGGCCGCCGCCTGCGCCATCAGCGCCACCTCGTGGAACCCCGACAGGATCAGCTTCAACTTGCCCGGATAGGTGTTGATGTCGCCGACAGCGAAGATGCCAGGCGCATTGGTCGCGAATTTCTCGGTATCGACCGGGATGAGGTTCTCATGCAGGTTGAGGCCCCAGTTCGCGATCGGGCCGAGCTTCATCGTGAGGCCGAAGAAGGGCAGCAGCGTATCGCAGGCAACGTCGAACTCGACATTGTCATTGCCTTTGATCGTCACGCCTTCGAGCTGGCCGTTGGCGCCGTGCAGCTTCGTCACCTGGCCGAGATGGAACTTCATCTTCTCTTCCTGCACGAGGCGATGCATCTCGTTCACGGAAGCGGGCGCTGCGCGGAAGCCGTCACGGCGATGGATGAGCTGCATGGAAGCGGCGATGGGCTGGAGATTGATCGTCCAGTCGAGCGCGCTATCGCCGCCGCCCGAAATCAGAACATTCTTGCCACGGAAGTTCTCCATCTTCTTCACTGCATAGAAGACGGACTTGCCCTCATATTCTTCGATACCGGGAATGGGCGGACGCTTCGGCTGGAAGCTGCCGCCGCCGGCCGCAATCACGATGACCTTTGTGTGGAAGGTCAGTCCGCCATCGGTCTTCACGATCCAGCTGCCGTCTTCCTGGCGCTCGACCTGCTCGACCTGCTCACTGAAATGGAATTGCGGGTTGAAGGGCGCCGCCTGCTCCATCAGCCGGTCGGTGAGTTCCTGACCGGTGACGAGCGGAAGGCCCGGAATGTCGTAGATCGGCTTTTCAGGATAGAGCTCGGCGCACTGCCCGCCCGGACGATCCAGAATGTCGACGAGATGGACCTTGAGATCGAGAAGGCCAAGCTCGAAAACTGCAAAGAGGCCCACGGGGCCCGCACCGATAATGACTACGTCTGTCGTGATCGTCTCTTCAGCCATCTCTGTCACCACTGATCCATCAGGGAAATAACAACAATTATATTGTGTTATTTTTTATATTTCACACCACGCGCGGCCTATATAGGTCGCCGCCGCGGCAACGCCAAGCGAAAACTGCAATGCCGACCTAAGCGCCTGCGCCCTATGGTTTTTCATGAAATTCGAAAAATTTCACGAGTGACATGGCGCTGTCTCGCACTATGTTGCACCGCATCGCAAGTGTGAGGATAAAGCGCGTCGCCGCCCGGGAGAGCAACATGGTCAAGTGTCACACAATGGCGGAAGTTCGGCGCGAGATCGACCGGATCGACCGGGATCTGGCGAAGTTGCTCGCCGAGCGGCAGGGCTATATCGAGCAGGCCGGGCAGATAAAGGGCGAACGCAGCGCCGTCCGCGACGAGGCCCGCATCGAGGACGTCGTGCAGAAGGCACTCGCGGCGGCGACACAATACGGCCTCTCCGCCGCAATTGCCGAGCCGGTGTGGCGGCTCCTCATCGAGAAGTCGATCGAGCACGAGTTCGCGGTCTTCGATGCGAAGACGCCAAGAAATGCTGGCTTCGACGCGAAGACGCGCAAAGCCGGCGAATAACGATTAAGCGAAAAAAGCCCGTCAGAACTGCTTTTCAGGCGTCGTGACGACGAGGCCGTCGAGCGCGTCCGTGACCTTGATCTGGCAGGACAGGCGCGAGTTCTCGCGGACGTCGAAGGCGAAGTCGAGCATGTCTTCTTCCATGCTCTCGGGCTTGCCGACCTTATCCATCCACGCCGCATCGACATAGACATGGCAGGTCGCGCAGGCGCAGGCGCCGCCGCAATCGGCATCGATGCCGGGGATCATGTTCTTGATCGCGGCTTCCATGACGGTCATGCCGTTCTCGACCTCGACGGGATGCTCCTTGCCGTCATGTTCCTTGAAGATGATCTTGGTCATGTCTGATGCCGGATTCTTTAACAGTTATAAGGACTTGGACGTGACGCCGCGCGCCCCGCAGGCGAGCGTGACGTGGTGAGGTAGCATGCGGTTATGACGAGGTAAAGTGCGGTTTTGGAGAGGCAAAAAGGCGAGCAAAACGCGCCCCCGGCCGAAATCGCGATTCACTTCTTCGCCGCAGCGTCACGGGGCTAGCATAGGCTGACCGGAATCAGCCGAAAAACAATCCCCGGAGCCCGCCCATGCCCTCGCCCGCCGCCCCGCTGAACATCCTCTTCATCACGGCCGACCAGTGGCGCGGCGAATGCCTGTCGACGCTCGGCCACCCGATGGTGAAGACGCCGAACCTCGACGCGCTGGCAGCCGATGGCGTTCTCTTCAACCGGCACTATGCGAACGCAGTCCCCTGCGGCCCGTCGCGCGCCTCGCTGCACACGGGCATGTACCTCCAGAATCACCGCTCCGGCACCAACGGCACGCCGCTCGACGCCCGTCATACCAACTGGGCGAAGGAAGTGGCCCGCGCCGGCTACGATCCGGTCCTTTTCGGCTACACGGACACGAGCCAGGACCCGCGCGAGGAAGACCCGGAAAGCCCGTGGCTGCGCACCTATGAAGGCCCCCTTCCCGGCATCCGCCCCGTCTGCATGATGGGCACATGGCCAACGCCGTGGACGGACGATCTCGCGGCCAAGGGCTTCGCGGTGCCGGAAGACATCCGCCTCGCCTATGGCAAGCGCGAGCCCGGCGCGGACTATGAGGACGGCGCGGCGACGCCGAAGCCCCTCGTCTATCCGGCGGAGGAAGACGACACGGCCTTCCTCGTCAACCGGCTGATGGACTATATGGGAAGCGCCACGAAACCCTTCGTCGCGCATCTCTCGCTCCTGCGGCCGCACCCGCCCTTCGTCGCGCCGGAGCCCTGGAACGAGATGTACGATCCGGCGGACGTGCCGGGCTTCACTCGCACCGCGACGCCCGACGAAGAAGGCGCGCAGCACCCCTGGCTCGCGCATCAGCTTTCGCGCCGCCTCTTCCGCGCCTCATCGAACGAGAAGAAGCTCCGCCGCATGAAGGCCGTCTATTACGGCCTCATGTCCCGCGTCGATGCGGAGATCGGCCGCCTCGTCGCCTTCCTGAAGGAAAGCGGCCTGTGGGAGCGCACGCTGATCGTCTTCACTTCGGATCATGGCGAGCAGATGGGCGACCACTGGCTCCTCGGCAAATGCGGCTATTTCGATGCGTCCTACCGCATTCCGCTCATCATCCGCGACCCGCGCAAAACGGCTGACGCCTCGCGCGGCCATGTCGTCACACGCTTCAGCGAGAATGTGGACATCATGCCCACCATGCTCGACGCGCTCGGCCTCGAAACGCCGGTGCAATGCGACGGCAAACCGCTGACGCCCTTCCTCGAAGGCCGCGAGGGATATGAGATGGGCGCCTCCGCGCCCGGGAAGTGGCGCGACGCTGCCCATTGGGAATTCGACTTCCGCGACCCCGCCGACGACGCGGCGGAACAGGCGCTCGACCTCACGCTTCATCAGTGTACGATGAACATCATCCGCGACGAGAAATTCAAATATGTCCACTTCACGTCCCTGCCGCCGCTCCTCTTCGACCTCGAAAAGGACCCGCAGGAATTCGTGAACCGCGCGAACGACCCCGCCTATCTCCCCGTGGTGCTGCAATACGCCCAGAAAATGCTCTCATGGCGCATGAACCATGACGAGCAGACGCTGACGCATATTTCGATAACGGATGACGGGCCGGTGGCGAGGGCGGCGGATAGGTGGTGAGAGGCTCCTCATCTCTTTAAGACGTGGATGGCCCGCATAAAGCGGGCCATGACGTTCTTTCTTCACCTTATGCGTCATGGCCCGGCTTGTCCGGGCCATCCACGTCTTACATGATGAGCATATGAAGGGCGGTTGGGTTTACATCATGACGAAGAGACCGGATGGAACGCTTTATGTTGGCGTGACGTCCGATATCGCACGACGCGCGTGGGAGCACCGCGAGGGCATCTTCGAGGGGTTCACGAAGCAATATGGATTGAAGCGTCTCGTTTATATGGAACGGCACGACGACATAGAGAGCGCTATACAGCGGGAGAGCCGGCTAAAAAAATGGCCGCGCGCCTGGAAGGTGCGTCTCATTCATGGCGTCAATGCTGACTGGGATGATCTTTACGAGACGTTGCAAAGGTGAAGACGTGGATGACCCGGACAAGCCGGGTCATGACGGTTTGGTAAGATGGTGTTTTCTCGCACTAGCGCACTCCCCGCCGACCGTGCATCATCCGGGGACGGATTGGACTTCGACAGACTGTGCGGGGGCGCATGAGCGAAGAATTGGTTTGGGGGATTGTCTTTGTTTTGTCGGCGCTTGGCGGGATCGGGGGGCTGATCCTGCTGCATCGCTCCGCGCTCAACGACGCACTGACGCGGGCCACCCGAGACAAGCTTGATCAAATCGGGCAACTGAAAGATGCCGCCGACAAGGCGTCCGAGATCGCAGCGGCGGAACTTCAGGCGGCAGCAGCCCGGCTTGCCGAAGCGGACAAGACCGCGACGGCGACACGGGTAGCGCTGGAAGATCAGATTCAGGCGCTCGAGGGAAGCGTGAAGTCGCTTGAGAGCGAGGTTCGGGCGACGCAAGACACGTTAAGCGCAAAGGAAAGCGAGCTTCGGCCTTATCTTGCCAAGGAGCAAGGCTTGCGCGGCAGGCTCGATGCGATGAAAGCAGTCTGGCTCAGTCCGCAAATGGAAGAAGGGGACTGCCAGACCTTGTTGGCACGGAACCTCTGGGTTCTCTATCCCGACTATGTCGTAGACCATAGGTTTCACATCGACGGCGAGACATGGATTTCGACCGCATTCAAGAGCCACTTCGAACGCGACAGCGCGGACTGGGTGGACTCCGATAAGGCCTGGCGCCTTCGCGTGGGCGCTTCCTGCCAGCCAGATTTCTGCGGACCAGCCATCTCTACAGCCAGCTTCGACCAACCCGAAGATGTTTATCTCATCATCGAACTAAAGCGCCCCAACGTCACGATCTGCTGGGACCATATTGAGCAGGTGCATGCCTATGCCCTAAGCCTGATGCTCAATGTCGGCAAGAATCTGCGTGAAAAGCGGATCGACTGTCTGGTCATCGGCGGGGCACTCAGCGACGACGTCAACGACGCGCATCTGCGCTGGGGTAAGGAAGCGCATCATGCAATCCGCATCGTTCCGATGACCTATGCGCAGCTCCATGACCGCGCCTGCCGGATCGCGGCGCCCTTCCTCGACGGCGCATTCGCGGATGCGGAGGCTGCCGTGCCGCCTATAGCGCAGTTGGAGGAGGCTACCGAGGTGGCTGCGGCTTGACCGGTCTGGCGCAAGGAAGACGTGGATGGCCCGGACGAGCCGGGCCATGACAGAAATGTAATAAAGCGAGCGGCGCTCGACCCTATTCGCGGGGGCTGAGACAAATCCCGCCGCCGTGGTAGTCTCCCGCCGAACAGCCTTCCAGGAGTTTGAAATGGCGATGAAGACGATCGGGCGCGGTGTGGCGGTGGCGGCTCTGGCCTGTGCGGTGGCGCTGCCGGCGGCGGCGGCCAATATCAAGGCGCGGTTCGGGAACACCATGCTCGGCACGCGGCCCGACGGCACGGTGCTGAAGCTCTATTACAACAAGGACCACAGCTTTTCGGGCGAGATCAAGGTGCCGGGCCGTGAAGGCGTCTTCGTGACCAAGGGCACGTGGCGGCTGGATGGCAAGAACCTCTGCGTGACGCCGGAAGGCCCGGAGGGCCAGAAGGGCGCGGAGAGCTGCACCCTGCTCAAGGGCGACAAGGTGGGCGACACCTGGAAGACGACCGTTCAGGGTACGGATGGAAAGCCCGTCGAGCAGACGGTGAAGATCGTCAAGGGGCGCTGATCCCGATCGGGACAGCCGGAATTTCCCGCGTCCCCCATGAAAAGCCGACGCATGCGCGCGCATTCGTGGCATAAGGATTTCAACGGGAAATCGGCCGGGATGGACTGAAAGGTGACGGAGAGCGCCGAAGTCGAATGCGTGGTGGTGGGCGCGGGCGCCGTGGGGCTCGCGGTCGCGCGGGCGCTGGCGCGGGCTGGCCGCGAGGTCGTGGTGCTGGAGCGCGCCGGGGCCATCGGCACCGGGATTTCGGCGCGGAACAGCGAAGTCATTCACGGCGGCATCTACTATCCGGGGGGAAGCCTGAAGGCGCGGCTCTGCGTCGAGGGGCGGCGGATGCTTTACACCTATCTCGACCGGCACGGCCTGCCCCATCGCCGTTGCGGCAAACTCATCGTGGCGAATGATGCGGCCCAGGAGGCGGAGCTGACGCGGCTGGCCGAGCGGGGCCGCGCGAACGGCGTCGAGGGCCTGACCTTCCTTACCAGCGCGGAAGCCCGCGCACTGGAACCGGCGCTCCGCTGCACCTCCGCCCTCTCCTCACCCGAAACCGGCATTCTCGACGCGCATGGGTTCATGCTGAGCCTTCAGGGCGAGATCGAGGATGCGGGCGGCGCGATTGCGCTGGGAAGTCCGCTCATCCGGGCGGAGGCGAGCGGCCGGGGCTTCGCGCTGCATGTGGGCGGCGCGGCGCCGATGCGGCTCAACGCGCGGGTGCTCGTCAACAGCGCCGGGCTTTCGGCCCCTGCCGTGGCGGCGCGGACCGAGGGGCTCGCGCCTGAGCATGTGCCGCAGGCGCATTATGCCAAGGGCAATTATTTCTCGCTGACGGGCGCCGCGCCCTTTTCGCGGCTCATCTATCCGATACCCGAGGCGGCGGGGCTCGGCGTGCATCTGACGCTCGACCTTGGCGGGCAGGCGCGGTTCGGCCCCGATGTCGAATGGATCGATCCGCTGTCTACGGACGAAATAGACTATGCCGTCGATGCGCGGCGGGGCGATGGATTCTATGCGGCGATCCGCTCTTATTGGCCTGCCCTGCCCGATGGCGCGCTTCAACCGGCCTATGCGGGCGTGCGGCCGAAGCTCGGCGGGCCGGCGGCGGCGAGCGACTTCGTGATCTCGGGGCCGGAGGCGCATGGGCTCGCCGGGCTCGTCAACCTCTTCGGCATCGAAAGCCCGGGCCTCACCGCCTCTCTCGCCATCGCGGATGAAGTGGCCGCGCGTCTCTCGGAGGCCGCATGAGCGCCTTCGCCGCACGCGCCGCGCAGATCGGACGCCGCCTCGCCCGCGCAGCGCTTTACCGCTATGCCGCATTCCGGCGCGATCTCCGCAGCCATGAGGGCTGGCTGATCCTGCTTTGCGCGCCGCTCGGCGCGGCGGTCGGCGTCGGCGTCTTCGCGGTGCGCGAAATGGTCTATGCGCTGCACGCGTTCAACTTCGGCTTTGCGACGGGAAGCTATCTCTCCGCGCAGACGCATATCGACATGATGCGGCTTGTGGCCGTGCCTGCCGGGGTCGGCCTCGCCTTCGGCCTGCTCGCCTACTGGATCAGGCGGCGGCGCTCCGCCGACATCACCGACCCGGTGGAGGCGAACGCGCTGTTCGGCGGGCGCATGTCGATGCCGGATTCGATCCGCCTCACCGTGGCGACGATGCTTTCCAACGCGGCGGGCGCGTCGGTCGGCATGGAAGCCGGATACACGCAGATGGGCGCGGCGCTCTTTTCATGGATCGGGCATTATTTCCGCCTGCGCCGCGACGATGCGCGCATCTTCGTGACGGCGGGCGCAGGCGCAGCCATCGCGTCTGCCTTCAACGCGCCGCTGGCGGGCGCCTTTTACGGCTTCGAACTCGTGCTCGGAAACTATGCGCCCCGCGCGCTCGCCCCCGTTGCCATCGCCTCGCTGGCGGGCACGCTCGTCGTCCGCATTCTCGGCGGCGAGGAGCCGCTTTTCGCGGTGGCGACGAACTTCCAGTTCGTGCCGATCTACTACGTGCTCTTCGCCATCATCGGCGTGGGCGCGGCGGGCTTCGCCATCCTCACCATGCGCGCGGTGACATGGGCGGACTATCTGCTCAGATGGGCGCCGATCTGGGCGCGGCCCGCGCTTGGCGGCGCGATGCTGACGGCGCTGGCGCTTTTCTCGCCGCAGGTGCTGGGTTCGGGCCATGGCGCGATCCAGTATCAGCTCGAACATGACCGCAGCTTCATCGCGATCGCCGCGCTGCTTCTCGGCAAGCTCGCCGCTTCGGCGCTGTCGCTCGGCGCGGGCTTTCGCGGCGGCATGTTTTCATCCTCGCTCTTTCTCGGCGTGCTGTTCGGCGGCGCCTGCGTCTCGGCGATGAGCCTCGTCGCGCCCGGGCTCGCGGATCAGGACATCGCCTTCATGCTGGTCGGCATGGGCGCCGTGGGTGCGGCGATCATCGGCGCCCCTGTGACGATGGTGCTGCTCGTCCTCGAAGGCACGGGCGACTTCCCGATCACCATGGGCGTACTCGTCGCGGTCGTCACCGCGTCGACCATCGTGCGTCTCACCTTCGGCTATTCCTTCTCGACCTGGCGCTTCCATCTGCGCGGCATGCCGATCAAGAGCGCGGAGGATGTGGGTTGGATCGCGGACCTGACCGTTGGAAGGCTGATGCGCGCCGACCCGCGCACCGTGCCTGTGAACATGCCGCTGATGACCTTGCGCAAGACAGTACCACTCGGCACGGCGACGCGCGTCTTCGCGGTGGACGATCAGGGGC
This sequence comes from Parvibaculum sp., assembly GCF_039680535.1. Classification (GTDB taxonomy): domain Bacteria; phylum Pseudomonadota; class Alphaproteobacteria; order Parvibaculales; family Parvibaculaceae; genus Parvibaculum. The sequence continues at coordinate 37,124 of NZ_JBDKSS010000017.1, forward strand.
GCTATCGCGGCATGGTGGAATTGGCGACGGCTCACGACCCCGATCTCATCGACGCGGCGGCAGGCCTCGTCGCCGGCGATCTCGTCGAGGGCCGCGGCTTCTATCTGCTGCGGAACGAAAACCTGCGCGTGGCGATGAAGCGCTTCGAAACTTCGGAACTCGAAACGCTGCCCGTGCTCGACAGCAGCGACGACCGCCGCGTCGTCGGCTATCTTACCGAAGCCTATGCGCTGCGCCGCTACGCCGTGGAACTCGAACGCCAGCGCGGCGGCACCGCGACAGAGGTCTTCCCGCTCGCGCCGACGAAGAATGTTTGATGGGTGCTTCGGGCGCACGCGCCGCGATCACGCGTCGCTGCCGACGATCCCCAGAATATCCTCCTCCAGCGCCCAGAAGCGGTCCTGGCCCCAATGGGCGGGCATGTCGTTGACGCGGAAGGTGGGCGCCCCCCAGAGGCCGGCGGCGAAGAGAGCCTTGCGGTTTTCTTCCGCGATGGGACGCCAGCTTTCGTCGGCGAGTGCGGCCCTGACGGCCGCTTCATCGAGGCCGGCGCGGCGGGCGACGTCGTAGAGGCCCTCGTCAGAGGCGAGGTCGATACCGTCGGCAAAGGCGGCGCGCTGGCCAAGCTCTGCGAAGGCTTCGCCGCGTCCGAGGCCGATCGCGCGATGGAGGACGGCAAGCGCGCGCTCCGCGCCCGCACCGACGGGATCGACAACCGTACCGAAGGGAATGCCCGCCTTCTCCGCCTCGCGCTTCGTGTCGAGCATGATGTACATGCGCTTGACGCGCGGCACGGGCAGACCGCGCATGACCATGGGCAGGATGAAGCGCAGGCGCAGCTCGGCGCCGTAGTGGTCCGCAAGCTGCTTCATGCGCGGAAATGAAATCCACGAATAAGGACTGCGGAAGGAAAACCAGTAGTCGATGACGAGGCGCGGGCCGCCTTTGGAATAGTTCGCAAGACGCAGATCGCGGCGGGGCGCGATCTGGCGCGCGCCCTTCGGCATTCTGTCGAGGCCCGCCTCGGCAAGCCGTTCTTCCAGATGGCAGAGGCGATCGATGCCCCAGTACCATTCGCCTTCGAAATGGAACATGCCGCCGAGATAATGGCCGAGACGCTTTCGTAGCGCGTCGCCTTCGGCAAGGCGCTGTGAGACGGCGTCCGGCGTCGACGCGCCATGCCTCGCCGCGAGGTCGTGCAGCGCGGCGGCATCGCCTGCGAGGAGCGCATGGCCGGCAATCGGCGCAAGCTCGACGAACATGCCCTTCGCGATCAAGGCAAGCAGCACGCTGTTGCAGAGCGCGACAAGCTCCGCATCCGGCGCGGAGGCGTCTGCGGGAAATTCGTAGCCATATTCAGCAGCGAGGCGCACTGCGTCCCTGAGCGCATAGGCTCGCAGCATGGCGCGCTCGGGCGCAGCGGAATCCTCTGGCGGAGAGACGAGCATCGGTACCAGATCCAGGGCGTAGCGATCCGCGATGGCGCGAAGCGATTGCGCGGCGACATGGCTGTAGGGATCGTCCGCCTGATGAAAATAAAGGACGGTGGGCCTCGCCCCTCTCAGCCGGCGGCGAGCCGCATGAACGGTGCGGCGCGCATCGCGCAAGGCACGGCTTGTGAGAAACGTGCTTCCGGCGCGGCTCAGGGCAGTCTTGATCACAGGCTCTCTCCATCCCTTGACTTCAAAATATATAGTGGCATTCTTCATGTCAATATATTGACCTATGCCGCACCAGCCGGCCGCAGGGCACAAGCACGTTGGATCACCGGCGCATTCGTCATCGAGACCGCTTGAGAGAGGATTAGCCATGAATTACGAAATCGCCGTCTATCCGAAGCGTGAAAAGCTGATGGAGCTCGCAGGCTCGCAGGACACCGCGCCCATCGTCATGCTCAATCTGCTGAAGTTCCGCGACGTGGCCGAATACAAGGACGGACGCTCGGAGAAGATCAGCGGGCGCGAGGCCTATATGCGCTACGCCAACGAGATGGAGAAGATCGTTGTCGCCAATGGCGGTCGCTTCCTGTTCTTCGGCAATTTGAAGGATGTCGTGATCGGCAAGGTCGACGATCTCTGGGACGAGGTGGGTCTCGTCGAATATTCGTCGGCCGCGAGCTTTGCTACCCTCGTCACATCGCCCGAAGTGCTCGCCATCTCGATCCACCGCGACGCCGGCCTCGCCGGGCAGCTTCTGATCCGCTCGACGCTTCCCTTCGAACACAAATGAAGTGAGACACGGGAGGACGATCATGCGCCAGCCGTCTCGCACCGCCATTGCAGTTCTCTCGCTTCTGGGCGCCGTCAATCTCGGCGAGCTGGGACTTGGCCTCTTTCTCTTCTTCCTGTGTCGCCCCCTGCCCCATGCGGTGCCGGGGCAATATGGCGCGGTCCTTTCTTTCGTCGCGGTCGGCCTAATAGCCGCCTGGGAGTTGGCACACGGACGAGCAAATGGCGCAGGCTGAAGAGCCGATCGACAGGGAAGACGGCCGTCGACTGCGCGGACAGGAAAGCCGCCGGCGCATTGTCGAAGCCATGCTCGAACTCGTGCGCGAGGGCAACATCTCGCCCAGCGCAGAGGATGTTTCGGCGAAGGCCGATGTGGGATTGCGTACGGTCTTCCGCCACTTCAAAGATATGGACAGTCTCTACCGCGAGATTTCAGAACTGATGTTCGCGGAGATCGAACCCACCGCCTCCGACCCCTTGCCGGAGGGCGACTGGCCGCTTCGGCTCGAAGCCATGATCGACCGCCGCATCCATGTTTTCGAGAAGATCATGCCGTTCAAGATCGCGGCAGATATCCACAAGCATCGCTCCGCCTTCTTGCGCGAGGACGATGCGGCCTTGATGCGGATGCAGCGCTCGGCGCTGCGCGAGGCCCTGCCTGCCGACCTTCGGAACGACCGCATGTATTTCGAGACGATCGACCTGCTGATGAGCTTCGACAGTTGGCGAAGGCTGCGGAAGGATCAGAGGCTTTCAGTGGCGCAGGCGCGGAAGATGGTGCACTTTGCCGTCGGCGCCATCGCGGCAGCCGCCGGTCTTCACCCGATCAATTCATCGATATAGAGATTGACCGCCGCAATGGCCGCACGGAGGCGTTCGATCATTGCCGCCCTGCGAGCCCGATCCACCATGCGTTCCGCCTCTTCCGCGATGTCGCCCAGCGCGAAGGCGCCGAGGCCGCGCGCGGACCCCTTCAGGCTATGCGCGGCGTCGCGCCACTCCTTGTCGTCTGCCGCGTCGCCCAGCCGGTCGAGATAGAGCTGCGCCTGCGAGCGGAAAAGGCCGAGAAGCTCGGCCTCGAGGTCGCGATTGCCCAGCGTGTATTGCGCGAGGTGGTCGAGATCGAGGGCTGGCGTGGACTTCACGGTCATGGGTTGTCTCCGAAAGCCGGGTCGCGGCGTCGCAAAGCCTAGCCGGGCATTTGGTAGCGAAGCGTTAATCGCGAGGACGCCGCCCACCGGGACGCGGGCGCAGGCCCTCGCCGGTTGACGGGCAGGCCGCCTTCCGACAGGTTGAAGTCAGGCTTCGCCAAGGGGCAAAAGACCATGAAAATACTGGATTTGGCGCCAAGGGCGCCCGAAACCGCGGAATCTCCGGCCGGCAACGAGCCGCCGGTGAAGGCGGCCAATGAGGACTCGCCTGCGGCGGGGGCCCTTTATCGGCTGATCGCGCGGCGCCCCTCGAAGCGCATTCCGGCTGCCGCGGCGGTGGCGAGCCTTTTCTGCCTTGGCGCGACGGCGGCCTATGTCTGGGGTCTTTACGGATCGGAAGGCGTCGCCACGCTAGCGCGAAGCGAGATCGCGCTGATCGGGGGGGCGGCCGCCCTGCCCGTCATTCTGATCTGGCTGGGGGCCTATGCCATCTGGCGCGGACAGGAAATGAAGCTCATGGCCGAGGCGCTGGCGCGCACCGCCATCCGCATGACGGACCCTGCAGATCCGGCGAGCGACGAGATTGCCAGCATCTCGCAGGCCGTGCGCCGCGAACTCGACGCGATGAAGGCAGGGCTCGCCGAGGCGCTGTCCGAAACGGAGAGACTCAACGCGCTCATCGCGACGGAACTCGAGGCCATCGAGAAAGGCTCGGGCCGCGCGGAGGAGCGCACGCGGGTGATGGGTGAGCTGCTCAGCGAGCACCGTGAGGGCCTGGGCGAGCTTGTCCGCGCCATCGGCACCGAGAGCGACACGGTCGCACGGTCGATCCGCGAACAGGTGGACGCGGTGCGGGGGCTCGTCGGCAAGGCGGAAACGACGCTCGAAGAAGCGGGCACGCGCATCGTCGCGCAGACGGAAACGCTCGCCCGCGTCAGCGAGGCGGCGCGGGCCGGCGCCGACGCCACGACCTCGATGCTCGACAGGCAGGCCTCGCGGCTGGAAGTCGTCGCCAATACGGCGCTCTCACAGGCGGACACGCTGGCGCAGCGCTACGAAACGAAGCGTCAGCTCATCGGCGAGGTGGCGGAGAAACTCGCCGTCGAGCGCGAGAAGCTCGAAGCCGTCTTCGAGGCACATCGCGACAACATGCTTGCCGCCGATCAGGCGATGAATGAGCGGACGCAGGAGATCGGCCGCGCGGCGGCAGAGCTTGCCGCACGCCTCAACGCCACGTTCGACAACGCGGCGGAGCGGGCGAAGGGGCTCGACGAGACGATCGCCGCCAATATCGAACGGGCTGTCGCCGAGATGAGCGACGCCTCGGGAACGATCAGCCGTTCGGCGGGCGCGGCGACGCGGGCCATCGGCGCAACCGTCGAGGAATTGCGGGGCGCGACCGGCGCGCTTGGCGACGATGTGACGCGCGCCGCGGCAGAAGCCATTGCCGCCATGGTGAACCAGGTCCGCGCGGCGACCGCCACCATGATGGCCGATGTGACCAAGGCCACGTCGGCGCTTTCCACCGATATCGGGGAACGCACGGATGCGCTGCGCGTGATCGTGACCAAGGCCGTTTCAGACAGCGACCATGCCGGCGAGCGCTTCAACGCCGCGATGATCCGCCTCGGCGGCGCCGCGAAGGAAGCCGGCCGCGCGATGCAGGAAGCTTCCAGCGAACTCGACGCGCGGCTTGCGCGCATGCCCGCTGAAGCGGCGGCAAGCGCCGCATCGCTCAGCCATGTGTTGCAGGACCAGCTTTCAGCGCTCGCCTCGATCGCCGACATCGTGGCCCGCCATGCGCGGACGCTCGACCGGACGTCACCGATGCATGGTGGGGAAGCGCCGCCTCCCCCGCCCCGTCCGGAAACCGCCTGGCCCGAGGCCTCGCGGCCGATGGAGAATGCGCGGCCTGCCGATGCATCGCGCCGATGGGGCATTTCCGATCTGCTGGCCGCGGCCGAACGCCTGCCCGACCGGGACGCGCCGTCGAAGCCCGGCGAGGTGGCCGAGGAGTTGACCGACGCCGAGTTCCATCGCTCGTCCCTTCAGGTGATCGAAACCTTGCAGGCGCTTGCCGTCGATCTCGACCGGGCGCTTGAACAGAGCCCGCCCGCCGAACTTTGGCAGCGCTATCAGGCAGGCGAGCGCAATGTCTTCGCGCGGCGCCTCTACAACATCGCCGGCCGCCAGCTCTATGACCGCATCGCCGTCAAATATCGTGGAGACGAGGAGTTCCGCGAGCATGTCGACAGGTTCGTGTCGCTGTTCGAGCGCCTGCTCGCTTCCGCCTCGACGCGCGACCGGGACAATATCCTCGTGGAAACCTATCTCACCTCGGACACGGGCAAGGCCTATCTGATCCTTGCGCAGGCGAGCGGCAAGCTCGCTTGAAAGGCACGATCCCCCTTCGAGACGCGGACCTTCGGTCCGCTCCTCAGGGTGAGGGTTGAGTCAGAAAATGTTCCTCATCCGGAGGAGGCTGCAACGCAGCCGTCTCGAAGGATGACGCCACGAGCTCAGCGCTGGGCTGTCTTTGCTGCGGCCGTGCGGGCGCTTTCATCGGCCCAGATGGCAATGCCCTCCAGAACCTGACGGAGGCCCGCGTCATAGGCCGCGACAATGGCGGAGATGCCCCCGCCCTTGACGGGGACCGATGCGCTGAAGGACTTCGCGGCGACGATGCTGCGCTCGTTCTCAAGCACCAGCCGCGCATAAAGCTCGATCCTGACCGCCGGGCTGGACGCGTCCGTCGCATCGACAGCGAACTGCCGGATGTCGCCTGCGAGTTCATAATCCCCGCGCAGATCGGCGCTCCGCGTCGCGACGGCGGCGAAGCGGCCCGAATTTTCCATCGTCTCGACCATGAGATTCTGGATCAGGCGCGGCGCACGGTCGGCCCAGCGCGCATCCGCGTAATATTTGAGTTCGTTCGCGCCGGACCGCTGGACGATGCGCGCGCTGTCGACGACGGCGGGAGCGGCAAATTCATCGACCACCACTCGCGCCCGCCCCGCCGCATTCGCCGTGGACGGCGCGGGATGCCCGGCGCTCAGCGTGAAGAGCTGCGGGGCCGGCTCACTGGCGATGTTTGCCAGCGCGCAGGCGCAAAGCGGAAGAAGAAGGACAAGCGCCGCACTGCGCCGCGCGAAACGAAGAAGCGGGTTCATTGTGCTTTCACTTCCGGTACGTTTTTGCCGATGAGGAAACGCGCCGGATCGTCTTGGGCGCGGGAAACGATGCGATCGAGCGCGGTGACGAGTTCGCGTGTCTCGGCGACAAGCTGGGGAATTTGCGTCAGCCCGTCCCGGCTCATGCGATTGATCGCCGGACCGTTGACGCGCAGGAGTTGGTCGAGATTGTCCGCGACCTTGCGGTAGGAATCCGACGTGCTGCGCAGATCGGTGATGAGGCCCTTGGCGTCATTCTTGACCAGACTGTCGGCGCTGCGGCTGAGCGAGCTGAAATGCTCCGATGCGTCGGCGAGATTCTTGATCGCCCGCTTCATGTCGCCGGAGCTGTCGGCAAGCTCGGTCGAGAGCCTGTCGATATTGTCGACGACATGCCCGATCGATTTCTGGTTGTTGAGCAGCATCTCGTTCAGCTGCTGAAGAAGCTGGTTGGCGCTCTGCAGGGTTTCGGGCGCGGACTTCGCCAGTTCCTGCAGGGTCGAGGGCGCGCCACGAATGATGGCGTAGGCTTCGCCATTCTTCGGCTTCAGAAGCTGCGAGTTGGGGCTGCCGCCCGTGATCTGAATGACGGCGACGCCGGTGATGCCCGAGGCTTCGAGCTGTGCGATCGAGTCCTCCTTGACGGGGGTGCGGGCGTCGACCTGGATCAGCGCCACGACCTCGCTCGGATCGCGTTCGTCGAGATGAAGATCCATCACGCGGCCGACCGGCAGGCCGTTGAACTGAACGGAACCGGACTTGCTCAGGCCGGAGACCGAGCCGCGAAAAATGATCTGGTAGTAGGAATATTGACGGTCGAGCTGCACCTGGCTGATCCAGAGCGCGAAGCCGAAGATGCAGGCCAGAACCACCAGCGCGAAAGTCCCGATCAGGACATTGTTCGATTTGATTTCCATGATGTCGCCCGGGTTCGCCTACTTGCCAGCAAAGGCCGCGCGCGCACGCGGGCCGTGGAAATATTCCCTGATCCAGGGGTGCTCGCTCCGCAACATGTCGTCGATCGTTCCGATCAGGATAACACGCCGTTCGGCCAGCACAGCTATCCTGTCGCAGGTGGCGTGAAGCGTATCGAGATCATGGGTCACCATGACGACGGTGAGGCCGAGCGTGTGCGCGAGGTCTGTAATAAGTTCGTCAAAGGCCGCCGCGCCGATGGGATCGAGGCCGGCGGTCGGCTCATCCAGAAACAGGATTTCTGGGTCGAGCGCCAGCGCGCGGGCCAGCCCCGCCCTCTTTTTCATGCCGCCCGAAAGCTCGGAGGGGAAAAGGTCCGCCGCGCCGGAGCGAAGACCGACCATGGCGATCTTCACCGCCGCAAGCTCGTCCATGAGCTGCTTGCCCATGTGGAGATGCTCGCGATAGGCGACCTGCACGTTCTCGGCGACGGTGAGGGCCGAAAACAGCGCGCCCTCCTGAAAGAGAACGCCCCAGCGCCTCTCCTGCTCCCGGCGTTCGTCTTCCGGGAGCGCTTCGAGATCCTTGCCGAAGACGCGAATGGAGCCGCCGTCCGGCGACTTCAGGCCGAGAATGGTGCGCAGAAGCACCGACTTGCCGGTGCCCGAGCCGCCGACGATGCCGAGCACCTCGCCGCGTCTGACCGACAGGTCGAGATGTTCATGGATCACGTGCTCGTCGAACTTCGTGAGAAGTCCCCTGACCTCGATGATCGGCTCTTCGGCGATTTCGCCCTGCCTGTCCATCATAGCCCCACCGCTGTGAAGAACATGGCGAAGACCGCATCGAGAATGATGACGAGAAAGATCGAACGCACGACCGAGCGCGTCGTCTGTGTGCCGACGGATTCCGCGCTGCCGGTGACGTCGAGGCCGGACCGGCACCCGACCAGCGCAATGACGATCGCCATGAAGGGCGCCTTCAGGATACCGACACCGAAGGTCCAGAAATCTGCGGCGGCGCGAAGCCTCTCGATATAGACGGCGGGCGACATGTTGAGCTGCATGACCGCGACCACGCCGCCGCCGAGAAGACCCATGAGGTCGCCCACGAAGGTCAGCAGCGGCATGGTGAAGAGCAGCGCGAGAACGCGCGGGACCACCAGCATGTCCATCGGATCGAGGCCAAGGGTTCGCATGGCGTCGATTTCCTCGCGCATCTTCATCGAGCCGATTTCCGCCGTGAAGGCGCTGCCCGAACGGCCCGCGACGATGATGGCGGTGAGCAATATGCCGACTTCGCGCAGGAAGATGATCGCGATGAGATTGACGGTGAAGACATCCGCGCCGAAGCGGCGAAGCTGCGTCGCGCCCTGCTGCGCGATGACGGCGCCGATGAGGAAGGTGAGCAGGCAGACAAGCGGCAGCGCGTCGAAGCCTGCCTTTTCCATGTGGTGAACGAGCGGCGTCAGGCGGAAGCGGCTCGGATGGCGGATGCTGCGCCAGACCGTGGCGAGGACATGGCCCAGAAATTCGACGAAGATGAGCGCTTCCGACCACATGGCGACGAGCGCGGCGCCGATCCGCCCCACGATTTCGACATAGAGCGATGACCGCTCCGGAACGGTGGGCTTTGGCAATCCGCCCTCGCCCACCTTGTCGAGCAGAACCTTGTGGCCCTCGTTGAGCCCCTGGTAACTCACCTTAACGCCCTGCGCCTCGAGCGAGGCGACGGTGCGGTCGATGAGCCAGGCGCCCGCCGTGTCGAGACGGATGAGCGCCGACATGTCGAAAATGGCGTCCTCGCCCGAAGGCCTCGCCCCGGTGAAAGCACGCAGCTCATCATCAATGGCGAGGATCGGGGCCACGGACCAGTCGCCCGCCGGGCGGAAGGTGAAGCCGCCGGCCCTGATCTCGACGGTATAGGAGGCGGCAGCCCCCCGACCGGAAGGCCCCCGACCGGAAGGCCCCCGACCGGAAGGCTCTTGAGCGCCCGATGCTTCCGCCAAACCGCCTCCAGATTTCCAAAAATTCACGCGCCAGTTTGACGCACGACCTTCCCTGAGCCGAAAGTTAGTTTAGCCTATGCGCCGACGCGATAGCCAGACAGAGCGGTCCGCTTTGCTGTGGCCGCCTACGCAAGAAATAGAACACCAAGGAGATAACATCATGAAGGCGGTTCTGAACGGATTGGCCACTTTTGCGCTCGCCATGTCGCTCGCGGGCGTGGCGTCGGCCGATGACGACCGGAAGGGTGGAGACGCCGAAAAAGGCGAGAAGGTTTTCAAGAAGTGTGCTGCCTGCCACACCGTCGAGGAAGGCGGTCCGAACCGCGTGGGCCCGAACCTGCACGGCATTATCGACCGGCCGGCCGCTTCGCATGCCGGCTACAAGTATTCCGCCGCCATGACGAAGAAGGGCACCGAGGGCCTGAAATGGTCCGAGGAAAACCTCTTCACCTATCTTGAAAAGCCCTCGGCCTTCGTTCCCGGCACCAACATGACCTTCATCGGCCTGAAGAAGCCCGAGGACCGCAAGGACCTGATCGCCTACCTCGAAAAGGCCGCCGGCCACACGAAGTAAGCGCAGCCGCGCCCGACAAGCTCCTTTCCCGGCCCCTGCCGCACCTCGCGCGGGGCCGGGAAAAGCGATCCCCCCGCCTCTCCCCCCTCTGGAACGAAAGCTGCACCGCCGACCATGGCGGGTCTGTCATTGTCCCGCAACAGGACAACGGCAGATAGACTTGTCCAGAACCGGGGCACGCCGACGCCTGAACAGGCCAGCGCTGTGAGAGAGAGACGATGGAAGCGACACCTGCATTCCGCAGACTTTCGGCGATCCTGCCGGGCCTCGTGCTCGTGCTGAGCCTCGCTCTCTCGATCTATGACATCGGCGGCCTGGCGACCGCGCTGCGCGACCAGGTGTTCGACGTCTATCAGCGTATCGAGCCCCGCAAGGCCGGACCGGAAGGGCCACACGCCGTCTATATCGACATCGGCACCGAGAGCGCCCAGCGCTATGGCGCCTGGCCATGGCCGCGCAAGCGCCTCGCAGACCTGGTGAATGCCGTGCAGGCCGCAGGCGCGAGCGCCATTCTTCTCGACATGCCGCTCTACGAGGAGGATCCGACGTCGACCGCCTCGCTGCTGAAGCTCTGGGCGCCGCTGCCCGATTCAACCTCCTATGAATTGCGCGAAGGATTGGCGAGCCTGCCCGACCATGAACAGGCTTTTGCGGCGCTGCTCGCCACCACGCCTTCCGTGATTTCCTTCGAACCGGGCAAGGCGCCGCTCGGCGAAAGCCGGCTGCCCGTCGCTCATGCCGACGTCGCCTCGACCGGTAGCGATGCGCGCCACTACGCGGCGACCTATGCGCTCTGGCGCCCGAGCCTCGCCCAGTTTGAGGCGGCGGCCAAGGGCGGCGGCGCGGCCCTGCCCGATCAGACGCCCGGCACTGCGGTACGTTCGCTGCCCATGCTCGTCAATCTGGGTGGAACGCTCTACCCCTCCAATGTCCTCGAAGCGCTGCGCGTCCTGCGCGGCGGCACCACCTTTCGCGCGAGAGTGGCCGAGTCCGAAATGGGCTTCACCTTCGGCATGGAGCCCGGCGTCGAGCAGGTCTCCATCGACGATACGGGTCTCGCCGCGCTGACCAGCATCAAGGGCGCCTTGAGGCTCTATTTCGGCGCGCCGGACACGCGCCTGGCCGTCTCGGCCGCGAAGCTCCTCGACGGCGATGCCGACATTCCGACGCTCAGGAACCGCATTGCCGTGATCGGCGTTTCGGCCAATGGCACGCAGCGGCTCTACGATACGCCCATGGGCATTCAGATGCCCTCCGGCGCCATCGCGGCCAATGCGATCGACCAGATTATCGACGGCGCGTTCCTGACGCGCCCAGGCTGGGCCACGGCCGCCGAACAGCTCTATATCTTCATCGGCGGCGTTCTCGTCATCATCCTGCTCAGCCTTTTCCGTTTCCGCTGGGGCTTCACGCTCACGCTGCTTCTCGGCGGCGGCGGTCTCTATGCCTCATGGTGGGCGTTCGAGACACATCGCTGGCTCATCGATCCCTCGCTTGGCGGTCTGACGCTGATCGCGGCGAGCCTGACCTGCGCGCTGATGACGAAGCTACACTCCGAAGAACAGACGAACTTCATCGATGCGCAATTCGCCCGGCGTCTCTCGCCGTCGGGTCTTGCCAAGGTGCATGCACATCCGAATCTCGTTCAGGCGGAAGGACAGCTCAAGCCGGTGACCTCGGTGGTCGTCGGGCTTCGCGGCTTCAACATCATCGCCGACCGTTACCTCGAAGATCCCAAGGCCTATGCCGACATCCTCAACCGGTTCTTCTCGCCCATGGTGAAGATCGTTCAGGACCGCAACGGCATGGTGGACCGCACCGTGGGCGACACGCTCTATGCCGTCTGGAATGCGCCGTTCGACGTCAACGAGCACGCATCAAAGGGCTGCGACGCGGCGCTTCGCATGGTCGAGAACCTCGAAGCGTTGAACGAATTCCTTGAAGAAGACGCGCGGCGCCAGCATTTGAGCCACGTGCCGCTCAGCCTTTCGATCGGCATCGATACGGGGCTCGCCACCACGGGCAATATGGGCGCGATCTTGCAATTCGATTACGGCGTGCTTGGCGAACCTGTGAGCTTCGGCGCCCATCTCCAGCGCAATGCGCGGAACTATGGCCCGGCCATCATTGTGGGCGAAGGCACGCAGCGCGCGGTGGGCGACCGCTATGCGCTGCTCGAAATCGACCTCATCTCGACGCCGCGCCACCCGGAAGGCCGCCGCGTCTTCGCCCTGCTCGGCGACCCGATCATGCGCGCCAATCCGAAGTTCCGCGCGTTGCAGGAAGCGCATGCGCTGATCTTCTCGGCCTATCGCAACCAGCGTTGGGCCGACGCACGAGCGGCGATCACCGAATGCCGCAAGCTCAACGGCGCGATCTCGACGCTCTACGATTTCTACGAGGCGCGGATCGCGCAGTACGAGGCCAATCCGCCGGGCGAGCACTGGAACGGCTCCTGGTATGCGGGCCGGATCTGACGTCCGAGAAATCGTGTCTCTTTGGACTTGGCGACTTTGCGCGAGAAAGGCATCATCCGGCCAGATGATTGCCCTCCACTCTCTCTGCGCGTCACGCCCCGCATGAAGCGGACATGACGAGTAGAAAGAAAGAAACCAGATGACGCGCGAGATTTCCGTCGAAACCGAAACCTGGCCCATCGCGGGCGCCTTCACCATTTCCCGCGGCTCGAAAACGGAAGCCCATGTCGTCACCGTCACCATTCGCGACGGCGATGCGACGGGGCGCGGTGAGTGCGTTCCCTATGGCCGCTATGGCGAGACGGTGAAGGACGTCATGGCATCGATCAAGGGCGCGAGCCAGGCGCTCGCCGACGGCATGACGCGCGAGGAATTGCAGCGCGCCATGACCCGAGGCGCGGCGCGCAACGCCATCGATTGCGCGCTCTGGGATCTCGAAGCGAAGCTCTCCGGGAACCCGGTCTGGAAGCTCGCAGGTCTCGAAGAGCCGAAGCCGCTGACCACCGCCTATACGCTGAGCCTCGCCGAGCCCGACGTCATGCGCGAGGCGGCGCGCGCGGCGGCGGCGCGGCCGCTTCTCAAGCTGAAGCTGGGCGGCGATGGACAGGACATTGCCCGCGTCGCGGCGGTGCGCGAAGGCGCGCCCGATGCGACGCTCATCGTTGATGCGAATGAAGGCTGGAAGGCGGACGACGTGCTGCCGCTCGCCACGGAACTCGCAAAGCTCAATGTCGCGCTGATCGAACAGCCGCTGCCTGCGAAAGAGGACGAAGCGCTCCGTGGCCTCGCCTGCCCCATTCCGCTTTGCGCCGACGAATCCGCGCATGGGCTCGAAGGCATGATGCGACTCGTCGGGCTCTATCAGTATGTGAATGTGAAGCTCGACAAGACGGGCGGGCTCACCGAAGCGCTTTCGGTCATCCGCTGCGCGAAGCGGCGCAAGCTTGAAGTGATGGTCGGCTGCATGGTCGCAACCTCGCTCGCCATGGCGCCTGCCGCGCTGGTCGCGCAGGGCGCTGCCTTTGTCGATCTCGACGGGCCGCTTCTGCTCGCGAAGGACCGCGAACATGGCATCCGTTACGACGGCAGCGTGATGCTGCCGCCGGAACGGGCGCTGTGGGGCTGACGCTTCAGGCGATATTCAGGACGATCTTTCCGAAGTGGGAGGCGCCTGCCATCGTCGTGAAGGCGGCACACGCTTCTTCGAGCGGGTAGCGCTTGTCGATCACCGGATGGATGTCGTTGACCTCGATCGCGCGGACCATGTCTTCGAAATGGGCGCGGCTGCCGACCGAGATGCCGGTGATGCGGAGGTTCTGCGAGAAGATCGCGGCGACGTTCACATCCTTGACGACGCCCGAGAGGATGCCAATGACGGCGACATGCCCGCCGATGCGCGCCGCCATGATCGACTGCGATAGCGTATCCGCGCCGCCAACCTCGACGACATGATCGACGCCGCGACCGCGCGTGAGCTTGCGGGCCTCGCTCGACCAGTCAGGCGTCTTCTTGTAGTTGATGGTGAGATCGGCGCCGAGCGCCTTCGCGCGTTCGAGCTTTTCGTCGGATGACGAGGTGATGATGACGCGCGCGCCGGCGGCCTTGGCGAATTGCAGCGCGAAGATCGAAACGCCGCCCGTGCCCTGAAGCAGAACGGTATCGCCCGCCTTGATGTCTCCTTCGACGACGAGCGCGCGCCATGCGGTGAGGGCTGCGCAAGGCAGCGTGGCAGCTTCCTCGGCCGTGTAGCCCGCGGGCGCCTTGGCGACGCCTTCGGCGGAGAGCTTGATGTAATCCTGCGCGCAACCGTCGAGCGGACCGCCGAGAGGCTGGGAAATGGCGGCAAGCGAAGGACCGCCGGAGAACCAGCTCTGGAAGAATTGCGGGCAGACATGATCGCCGACCTTCACCCGCGTCACGCCTGCGCCGACTTCGACCACTTCGCCTGCGCCATCCGACAGCGGCACCAGAGGGGCGCCGGGCTCCGTGCGGCCAAAGCCGGTCACGGTGGCAAGATCGCGATAGTTGAGCGAGGCAGCCTTGAGCCGAACGACGATTTCACCCGGCCCCGCCTTCGGCACCTCGCGATTTTCGAGATGCAGGTGGTCGATGCCGAAGCCGTCTTTCAGAACGATAGCGCGCATGTCATGTCTCCCTCAGAGTTTCTGTGTGCTCAATAACTGAACGCGAAGAGAGTGTTGTCAACGCACGAAAATTTGAGGGAGCTCGCGCGACACATTGCCCTTGCGGCATGCCGCAAGGGAAGCGCGACTTACCGCGGGCTGTCGCCCTTGATCTGCGTGCGATGCATGACACGGCGCTGTTTTCCGTCGAACGCATCGCGACGATGAATGGCGCAGCGATTGTCCCAGATCAGAAGATCGCCGACCCGCCATTGATGCGTCCATGAGAATTCAGGCTTCGCGCAATGCGCCCAGAGCGCGTCGAGAAGGCGTTCACTCTCCTCGAGCTTCATGCCTTCGACATAGGCGTTGAGGCGGCGGCCGAGATAGAGCGCCTTGCCGCCCGTCACCGGATGCGTGCGCACCATCGGATGCTTGGCGCCCGGCGCCGTGCGCACGTCGAGCACCGCACCGGCGCCGGCGCGCAATTCGCCAACGCTCGTGGTGCTGGAATCATGATTGGCAAAACGGCCTTCGATCGCCTGTTTGAGATCGGCGGGCAGAGCTTCATAGGCCTTGTACATGTTCGCAAAGCTCGTATCGCCGCCGTGATCCGGAATCTCCAGCGAGTGGAGAACGCTCGCCATGGGCGGCTCATCGACATAGGACATGTCGGTATGCCACTCGGCTTCCTTGTCGCCCAGCGCGCCGATGGGCCTTCCGTTCTCGACCACGTTCGAGATGATCCAGATTTCCGGCCGCGATTTCTCCTGCGCGCCCGCATAGTCGGTGGCGCTTGCGGGTGCGATGTCGAGCTCGCCGAAATGACGAGAGAAACGGATGAGGTCGTCGTCGGTCAGCTTCTGGCCGCGGAAGAGCAGAACGATGTGATCGGCCCATGCCTCTTTCAGAGCGGCCACATCGGCTTCGCTCAGTGGCTTCGAAATATCGAGCCCGCGAACCTCAGCACCCAGCGCCGCGCCCGTGGGCAGGATCTCGATCGTCATCGTTACCTTCCTCTTCTTCCAACACCAGCAGCGGTCCGCCGCTCCAGCGCGCACTGATGATGAGCGTGCCGAAAAATGAAACGGCGCCGACAGCGGCGCTCAACAGATAGGCCCTTGAGCCGAATGACTGATAAAGCGAGCCAGCGGCGAGCGTCATGATGCCCATTATAACGCCCGCAGAGAGAGATGCGTAGAGGCTCTGGGCTGTGGCCGCGAGTGAACGCGGTGTCGCCCGCGCGAGAAAATGGATCGTGCCGAGATGCGCCGCGCAATAGGTGAAGGCATGGAGCGTCTGAAGCGGAAAGAGGATCCAGAGCGGTGGGTTCATGGCCGTGACACCCCAGCGCAGAACGGTTGCCGCCGCGCCAAGCGACATCATGCGAACGGCCCCCACCCGCGCCACGACGCGGCCCGAAAAGGCAAAGAGGATGATCTCCGCCACGACGCCGACACCCCACAGAATGCCGATCACCTCATTGCTGTAGCCGAGCTTCTGCCAATTCAACGTCCCGAAAGCGTAATATACGGCGTGGGTCGACTGGATGAGGCTCGCGGTCACGAGCCCTATGAGGAACAAGGGCTCGCGCGCGATGGCGAGCGCGGCGTGGAGCTGGCCGCCCTTCCGTGTACTGCGCATCGCCGTTGGCACCTCCGGCGCGAGCAGATAGGCGCCGGCAAGATTGACCATGATCGCGACGATGAGGCAGGTCGAAATGATGAGCGGGCCTTGCCAGCCGAGCAGCCAGCCGACGCCGAGGCTCGCGCCGATGAAGGTGATCGAGCACCAGAGCCGCACACGCCCGTAATCGATGCCGTGGTCATGCGCCGCCTTCATGGCCAGCGCCTCGATCAGCGGCGTGATCGACGGCCATAACGACATGAGAAGCAGCGTGACGAGGAATATCTGCCAGAAGCCGTCGCTCACCGTGTAGAGGCAGACCGCAATCAGCGAGCCCCAGGCAAGAGCAATGACGACGCGGCGGCGATTGTCGAGCCGGTCGGCAAGGAAGGCGAACAATGGCCCCGCGGCGATGCGCAGGAACATGGTCGCGGCCATGATGATGGAAATTTCCTGGGGACCGAGCCCCTTCGCCTTCAGCCAGACGGGAAAGAATGGCACCTGCACGCCCGAAAACAGGCAGAGCGAGGCGTAGAAGACGGACAGGCGTAGCGCGAGCGGCATGATGTGGCCCGAATGACCCCAGGTGACCCATTTGTCCGGGCCGCCCAGTCATAGCCGATGCCATGGGCCGCGCAAGAGGGAGACGCCTCCCCCGCCGGGGGAGGCGTCCGATTTCAGCCTAGCCGAGGGACGGGAAGACGAAGCGGCGGGCTTCGACGCTGCCGAGCAGGAAGTCCCAGATCTTCCCTTCAAGGCCGGCGGCCCAGGGGGCCTTCGAGACTTCGGCAACGGCCTGAAGCTCGATCAGCAGCTTCTTCAGGGCGTCGTTCGAGGAGTCGAGCGCGCGAACGCGGAGCGACTCGTCCTTCGTCCTGGAGGCGGCTTCGAGCCTCCCGGCAAGGTTCTTGTCATCGATGAGCTTCGCCGCTTCCGCGAAGAGCGCGCGCATCTGCGCGTTCTCCTGATAACGAACGTCGGCGGCGCGATCGACTTCCTGCGCGACCATCAGCATCGACATCGAGATGATGCCGACGCTTCCGAGCGTATATTCGCCGCCGAGCTGCGGGGCGATGTCCATCAGCATGGTGCCGGCGAAGCCGGCGAGCATGACATCTGCATCGGGTTTCATGCGCGGGCCTCCTTCGACAGGGCGGCGAGTTCCTTCGCAAGCACCCGGTTGTGAACGTCGGTCGGATAGATGCTCGACAGGGCGAGGATCGGATCGCGGTTCGAGCCCGACTGATATTCCTTGCCCGCCGAAATCCAGATGGCGAGGCCCTTCAGCGAATTGAAGATCTCCCACCAGCGCAACGCCTTGGGATCGATCTTGAGACCGCTGGCTTCCTGCCAGAGACGCAGAGACTCGGCGCGGGGCAGCATGCCGCCCGGAAGCTCCTTGTTGTCGAAGCCCCAAAGCGGGTCGGCCGCCCAGCACAGATCCTCGAGCGGGTCGCCGAGATGGCACATTTCCCAATCGAGGATCGCCTTGATCTCCCCTTCCGGGTTGAAGAGGAAATTGCCGGAGCGATAGTCGCCATGCACGACGCTGATCTTCTGCGCGGGCGGCGGCGGATTGCGGCGCAGCCAGCGGATCGCCGCACGGGCGACGGGCTGCGGGCAAAGCTCATCCTCGTCGATGACCTTTTCCCATTTGTCCAGTTCGCGGCTCCAGCACTCGTCCGGCGCGACCGGGTCCATCTTGAGACCGAGCTTGTCCGGATCGGCGGCAGCGATATGGCCGAGATGGGTCCAGAACTGCTTGCCGAGCTTCTGCGCCATGGGACCGTAGGGATCGGGCGTGAAAGGCGAGCCCGCCGCGCAGCCGACGATCTGCTCCATCACGAAGAAGGGCCGGTCGAGCCATTTCAGATCGGTTTCGAGGTAGAGCGGTTCCGGCACGGGAAGGCCCGTGGGATGGAAGGCGCGATAGGCGTTGTATTCCAGATCGCGCTCGGTCTCGATGAGGCTCGCCACCGGATCGCGACGAAGGATGAGAGGCCGCACCACGCGGTGCCCGCCCTCGTCCCAGGCCGCATTGAGCCGGAAGGTTTCGCGGCTTGCGCCGCCATGAATGCGCGAAACGTCCGAGACCTCGATATTCGTGGCCTGGGGCATCCTGTGCGCGAGATAAGCAGCAAAGCGCTTTGCGATGTCTTCCATGTTCGACACCTCAGCCCTTGAACGGATCAAGAATGTCTTTGAAGCCGGACGGCGCATGCGGGCCGATGATGAGCTGCTCGAGAACGCCCGAGCCCGCCCGCGTCGAACCATCAGGCAGCGTCAGCTTCGCGTCGACAAAGGCCTGGATGTGCAGATGCGGCGGCACATAGCTCGGCACTTCGGAGAGCTTGAACTCCTCATAGCCGATTTCCAGCTCGCCCTTGTAGGCGCCATGGCCCCATTCGGGATGACCATAGCCGAGGCCGAGCATGTAGAAGTTCCACTTCGGCGTCAGGTCGATGCGCGACTGGCCGCCCTTGTGGTGGTCGAGGAAGATAGTCGCGGATTTCGCGTGGCGCGATCCGGGAACGAACTGAAGTTCCGAACGGCAGTTCGGAATTTCTTCCGGCTCCCCGCCCTGCCCGCACATGACCGCGTTCTGGTTCCAGGCCTCGCCCTGCTCGTCGTCATTGACGTGATAGAGCGTGATGCGGTCCTCGAAGTTGAGCGGCGCCCAGAGCCAGTAGAACTGGAACGGCATGGGCGGAACCATGGGCTGCGGATCGGCGGCGCCGATCGTCCGTACACCCCATGAACGGTCGCGCGTACCCCAGAAGGTGTCGCGCTTCACTTCAATGCGCCGGCCCTTGACCTCGATCCAGCCTTCATAAGTGCCGTTCTGCGTGAGGCGCGTGAGGTCCATCAGCGTGCGCGGACCGTTGCGGCGCGTGAAGCGCGGCTCCTTCAGCGCGCGGGTGCGCGCGTGGAAGGTCACATCGGCGCGAATGCCGTGCTCATTGTCGGCGACGCGGATGCGGAGCGACTGAAGCGGCTCGACGACATCGACGGAGATCGGACCGACATGCGTGTCCATGCGCTCCATGTTGAGGAAGCGCGAGCCGTGAATGTTGTGCTGAACGCCATCGACGACGACGCAGAACGACGCGTCCATGATGTTGATATGCGGATAGACACCCAGCGCCGCAGCGAAGAAGACATCGCCCGACTTGGTGTAGCCGTTGAAGAAATAGCGGTCGTAGAAATTGCGGTCCGTGCCGGCATAGGCGATCGGCTCCGCGGTTTGATGAATCGGAAAATCATCCGCCTTGGTAAGCATGGCAAAACCTCCCCTGGCCGGTCTTGCCGGCCGTTATTTTGATGTTTTGTTAACAATGAAGTGCGGCACCGGCGCGGTCAACACTCGCGCCGCATGCCGCTACGTCAACGAAGGAAAACCGGCGCCTCGAAAGGCGCCGGTTCCATGGTCGTTCAGTCGAGTTCGATCATGTCGAAATCGGCCTTGGGCGTCCCGCACATCGGACAGATCCAGTCGTCCGGGATTTCTTCCCATTTTGTGCCGGCGGGGATTCCCTCCTCCGGCAGACCTTCCGCTTCAAAGTAGATGAAGCCGCAGGTCCGGCATTGCCAGGTTTTCATGAAACGCTCTCCTTCCTAGAGATGCGCTCAATGCATCTTGAAGCGGATCGGAACCGACTTCGGCCCGCAGACGAAGTTCGCCTGCATCAGCTTGGGCGTACCGTTCAGTTCGACACTCTCCAAACGCGGCAGAAGCTCTTCCCACAGCACGCGCATTTCCATGCGGCCGAGATGCTGGCCGAGGCAGACATGCGCGCCATAGCCGAAGGCGACATGCTTGTTGGGCGAACGGTCGATCTTGAAATCGAAGGGATCGGCGAACACGTCCTCGTCGCGATTGCCGGACGGATAGCAGAGCATCATCCAGTCGCCCTTGGCGATCTTCTGGCCATGCACTTCGGCGTCGGCGGTCGCCGTGCGCATGAAATGCTTCACCGGCGTCACCCAGCGGATCGTCTCTTCGAGGAAGGACGGGATGAGCGAGGGATCGGCCTTGAGGCGCTTGAACTGGTCCGGACGCTCGGCGATGGCCCAGAGGCCGCCCGCCGTGGTGTTCGAGGTCGTGTCGTGACCCGCCGTCGCCGCGATGATGTAGTAGGACATGGCGGCGAAGTGATCGAGCGGCTGGCCGTCGATCGTCGCATTGGCGATGAGGCTGGCAAGATCCTCGCGCGGCTTGCGGCGGCGATCTTCGGTCATTTCGTTGAAGTAGGTGATGAACTCACCCACCGTCTCCGCGACAGCGGCGAGACCGGCCGCCGGGTCCTTCACTTCGGCGCCGAGGCGGTTCAGTTCCGGGTCGGCGCTGCCGAAGAGTTCCTGGGTCAGCTTGAGCATGCGCGGCTCATCGACTTCCGGCACGCCGAGCACTTCCATGATGACATGCAGCGGATAGAGGAAGGCGACGTCGCGCGCGAAGTCGCAGGTATCGCCCTTCGCGGCCATGCGATCGATGAAACCGCGCGCGATCTCACGGATGCGGTCTTCGAGCTTGCGCAGGTTCTGCGGCAGGAAGGCGCCCTGGGTAATGCGGCGATAGGCCATGTGGTCCGGGTTGTCCATCTGGACGAGCGAGCGCACGAGATGCGGCGAGCCGCCCATCATTTCGCGGACCTTCTGATCGACATCTTTGGGCACCAGCGTCGCGGCGCGGTCGCCATTGTGGAAGAGGTCGTTCTGACGCTCGACTTCCAGAATGTCGGCATGCTTCGTCACCACCCAGAACGGGTCGTAGCCTTCGGGCGTCGCCTGGGCCAAGGGCATTTCCTTGCGCAGGAACGAGAAGGCGTCGTCGACGGGCTTACCCTCGGCATAGGCCTTCGGATCGACGATGGTATCGGCGATCTGCTGCGGAATCGTCATAGGTCATCTCTCCCTGTTCGACCGCCCCTTCCGGCTCGCGCCTCGGCAGCGGGACGCCGGACCTCTCCGGCGGCATTGTTCTTGGGATGAATGTTGCTATACGTCCAACAACTATGTAAACAGCTAATATGTCGCTTGAGACCGAAAAGCATGCGCCCGCTCGCCGCACTCAGGCGGAACGGCGCGCCCAATCGGACCGGAGCCTCCTGCTCGCGGCGGCTGAACTCATTGCAGAAGAAGGCTTTCAGGCGGCGACCTTCGAAAAGGTCGGCACGCGGGCGGGCTATAGCCGCGGGCTCGCAAGCCAGCGATTTGGCTCGAAGGAGGGCCTGATCGAGGCGCTGATCGACCACCTGCACGAGCGTTCCGACGAGCTGGCAGCGGGGCTCCACCTCGAAGACCTGCCCGGCCTCGACGCGATTCTCGCATCGGTCGACGTCTATCTGCGCAACTTCGAGGCGGAGCAGGCGGTGCGTTCCTATTTCGTGGCCATGGCGGGCTCCGTCGCCACCCTCTCCCGCTCGCGCACGGATTTCGCCGCCTCTCACCAGCGGGCGAAGGAACGCTTCCAGGCGCTCATCGAAAAAGGCCAGAAGGATGGCACCGTGGCGCTCGACCTCGTGGCCGAGACATCGGCGCTGATGGTGGGCAGCCTCCTCCTCGGCATCAGCACGCAATGTCTGATCGATCCGACGACGGACCTTCCGAGCGTCCGTGAAGCGGCGCTTACCACGCTGCGCCGGAGCCTCGGCGCGCGGAAATAGCGCTGGTCAGGCGCGGGTGACCGGCTTTGCGCCGATATCCTGATAGAAGCGCAGCAGATAGCCGTCCGGGTCCTGCACGAGGAACTGGCGGTTGCCGAGAAGCTCGTCATCGCGGCGATACCACTTCTCCTCCATCGGCCGGAAGAACGGAACGCCATGCGCCTCAAGCGAGGCATGAAGCGCATCGACATCGCCGACACGTATCTGGAAGTTGATGCCACGCCCGAAAGGCGGCGCGAGTTCAGCCGTATTCCATATGCGCTCCGGATCGACCGGCTGCTCGATCATCAGCTGCGCGCCCTCGCGGTCGAGAAAGGCGAAGCGTTCTTCCCCGCGCATGTAGAGAATCTCGAAGCCGAGCACGTCGCGGTAGAAGGCGAGGCTGCGGTCGAAGTCGCTCACCTGGAGTTCGGGTACGAGCGGGTTGAACCTCATGGCAGGCCGAGCGACCGCAGAAAGTCGTCCACAGTGGCGGTGTAGCTGCTCACAAGACCGAGCTCTTCATTCACCTCGCGATGCGTGAGCGCGACCGGATAGACGCCGGCGCGGCCGCCAAGCGATCTCGCCCTCTCCGCAAAGGCCCGACCTTGCGGACAGGAATCCTCGCGCTTGGTCGAGCAAACGATGAGTACAGGCTTGGGGTGCCCCGTCAGGCGTTGATAGGGCGAGGCCTTTTCCCAATAGGCGGGATCGTCGCCAAAGGCGCGGTCATAGAAACGGTAGTGCTTGGCCTTCATGATTTCGGGCACGTTCATCGCGCCGCTATCGAGCGACACGGTGCCGAGCCAGGGCTTCGCGCCCTGCGCCGACGCAATGCTCGTATCCGCCGTCAGCAGCATCACCAGATGCGCGCCCGCCGAATGCCCCATCAGCACCACCCGCGCCGGATCGCCACCCCATGAAGCCGCATGAGCCTGCACGAAGGCGAGCGCCCGGGCGACATCGTCGGCCTGCATCACCGGATCGGCGTCCGGCACCATGCGGTAATTGACCGACACGAAGATCGCGCCCTTGGGCACCCAATGCGCGACCTTGTTCTCGACAACGCGGCTCATCTCCTTGTCGCCCACGGCCCATGCGCCGCCATGCACCATGAAGATGATCGGCGCGCCCTTCGCACCCGCCGGCATGAAGACATCGAGGCGCTGATCCTTGGCCGCGCCATAGGCGATATCGCGCTCGACCTTCGTGCCTGCCGGAATATCGGGGCGTTTGGAGAAGAGCCCCGCAGATGCAGGGGCCGAAACAAGCAACACCGCCAGAAGAGAAAGGATTCGGAACGCATGCAACCGCATCGACAACTCCTTGCGTGACCTTCGCATCATACGGCAGGCATCGGCATTTCCGTCGGCTTGGGCGATTGCATTTCTTCGCCTAGACTGCGCCCCCGCACCATGCCCGCTCAAGGAAACAGATCCATGAAACTCTGGCTCACCATCGGCGCCCTGTCGGGCTTTCTCGCCGTCGCACTGGGCGCTTTCGGCTCTCATGGTCTCGCCCATCGCGTGCCGCCGGAGCAGATTACCACCTTCGAAATCGGCGTCCGTTACCATATGTATCACGCGCTCGCGCTGTTCGCGGTCGCCTGGCTCGCATCGCGCGAACCCGGTGCCCTCGTCTCGACGGCGGGCTGGACCTTCGTCGCGGGCATCGTGCTTTTCTCCGGGTCGCTCTATTTCCTTGGACTGACGGGTAGCAAGGCGCTGGTGCTGGTGACGCCCCTTGGCGGCGTCGCATTCCTGATCGGCTGGCTCTGCCTTTTCGCGGCGGGGCTCAAACTTCCCTCCGCCTGAGGAAAAAGCGACGAAATCGCAGACTCATCCCCTGCCCCGCTGGACAGGCACATTATCGCTCCCTATCTTCATCACTATACCACGGTCTATTTTTGTGGAGAGACCCGAAAACCGGGCGAAATGGGGAGAAGCTATGGGTGAGCAGGTTCTGATCATCGGCGCGGGAATCGCCGGACTTTCAACGGCGCTGGCGCTGGGGCGGACGGGCCGTGAAATCACGATCCTCGACCGCGACCCGCCCCCGCCCGAAACCTCTGCCGACGAAGCATTCGAGCAATGGGAACGCAAGGGCGTCGGCCATCTGCGTCACAGCCATGCCTTCCTCGCCCGGCTGCACAAGCTCATCCGCGACAATTACCCGGACCTGATGAAAGACCTGCTCGCCGCAGGCTGCGTCGAGATCGGCTTTGCCGAAAACATTCCGCCGAGGCTCCGCCCGCTCTACGAGCCCGCGCCGGAAGATGACGACCTCACCATTCTGACCAGCCGGCGAACCACGCTCGAACTGGTGATGCGCCGCTACGTCGCCCGCCAGCCGCATGTCCGCTTCCATACGGAGACGCGCGTGCGCGGCCTCATTACCGAGCGCAGCGCCGACAGCCTGCGCGTGCGCGGCGTGATCGCGGAGGACGATGCAACCGGACGGCGCGAAATCTTCGCCGACGTCATCGTCGATGCGGCGGGCAAGAACAGCCTCGGCATCGATTGGCTGCGCGAGAAAGGCGCCACGATCGACGAAGTGGCCGCGCCCGCCGGCATTGTCTATTTCACGCGGCATTATCGCCTGCGCGACGGCGTGGAGCCGCCGGAGCGCGGCGACGCGCCGGGCGCCGCCGATATGCGCTACATCAAATACGGCCTCTTTCCCGCCGACAATCGCTGCTTCTCGATCACGCTCGCCGTGCCGGAAACCGAAATGGAGATCCGCCGCAGCATCGTGAAGCCCGAGATCTTCGACGCCATCTGCGCCGAGATTCCCGGCATTGCGAAATGGACTGCGCCCGAAATCTCCGACGCGAAGAGCCGTGTCTTCGGCATGGGCGAACTCGTCAGCCGCTGGCGGACGATGGTGAAGGAGGGCCGGCCCGCCGCGCTCAACTATTTCCCGATCGGCGACGGCCTCATCCGCACCAACCCGCTTTACGGCCGCGGCTGTTCCTTTGCCGCGGTTTCGGCACATATCCTGTGCGACGTACTTGAGGAGACGAGCGACCCCACCCAGCGCGCCGTGAAATATCACGCCAAGGTCGATGCGGAGCTGCGCCCCTATTACGACACGATGGTTCAGCAGGACCTCGCCGCAACCCGCGCGGCAAGGAATGCGCTCGATCCCGACCACAAGCCGGGTTTCAAGGCGCGCCTTCTGGCGAGCTTCATCGAAGACGGCATGATGACCGCGGTGCGCTCGGATGTGCGCCTGCTGCGCGCCTTCATGCGCGGCTTCCACATGATCGAACACCCGTCACTCTGGCTGAAGAATCCGCGCAACTTTGCGAAGGTTCTTCTGGTCTGGGCCAGGGGCAAGAAGCGCAACGCTGCCTTCTATCCGCCAAAGCTCGGACCGGGCCGCCGCGAGATGCTGACAAAGCTCGGCCTTTCGCCGACGGCGGATTTCGAGCGGCTGAAGACGGCGGCCTAAAAGAAACAGGGAGGACACCACATGGCATTTCCAGAGCCTTACTACGTCAAGACCAACGGCATCGACATGGCCGTCTATGAAGAAGGCCCGAAGGACGGCGTGCCGGTGGTGCTGTGCCACGGCTTCCCGGAACTCGCCTATTCATGGCGGCATCAGTTGCCCGCGCTTGCCAAGGCAGGCTTCCGCGCCATCGCGCCGGACCAGCGCGGCTATGGCAACACGGGCGGCCCCAAGGGACAGGAGTCCGTGCCGCTCTATGACCTGAAGCATCTGACGGACGACCTTGCCGGAATGCTCGACGCGCTCGGCCTCGAAAAGGCGATCTTCGCCGGCCATGACTGGGGCGGCTTCGTCGTCTGGCAGATGGCGCTACGTCATCCGGACCGCGTCGCCGGCGTCATCGGCGTCAACACGCCCTTCATGCCGCGCTCCCCTATCGATCCCATCGAAGGCATGCGCGCCGTCTTCGGCGAGGACATGTATATCGTCTACTTCCAGAAATATGGCGAGGCCGACGCGCTGCTCGACAAGGACGTCGCCCGCTCCATGCGCTTCTGGTACCGCAAGACCGGCATGAAGCTGGCGGAATTCGACGCGCGGCCCGCCTCTGAAAAGAACCTCGCCTTCCTCAAGGGCTTCGCTGCGGATGAAAGCCTCTGGCCGGGCAAGGTGCTGCTCAACGAGGAAGAGCTCGCCTACTACACCGCCGCCTTCAGGAAATCGGGCTTCACCGGCGGCATCAACTGGTATCGGAACTTCTCCCGCAACTGGAAGGACTCCGAAGGCCTCGTCGAGAAGGTGAACGTGCCGAGCCTTATGATCTCGGCGGCGGACGACATCGTGCTCCGGCCTTCGATGGCGGACGGCATGGAGCAATTTGTTCCAGACCTCGAAAAGCATGTAATCCCCGATTGCGGCCACTGGACGCAGGCCGAGCAACCGGAGGCCCTCAACAGGCTCATGGTCGACTGGCTGAAGCGCCGCTTCGCCTGATCCAGACCTTCCGCAAAACGCCCCGGAAAGAAATCCGGGGGCGTTTTCGCGTGTTTTGGGGACGGCTTACATAATTGTTAGTGGGTTGTTGCAATGCCCCCAAGCCGTTATGATCCGCCGCCATTTTGAATGCGACGCAGCATGGGGTACATGAGGGGCTAGCCCCAATTTGACCGCGCCGCCTGCGGCGACGAAATAAGACAAGGAAGACGACGCATGTCGCAGCAGGCGCTGGAACGGGAAGACGCGGCCGAAGCTCTGATCGAGCCCGTGCCCGCCCCCGAAAAAACGGACAAGCATTCGAAGCTCGCGGCCATCGCCGGCGACCGGCCGCTCCGCATTCTGCTGCCGAGCTATCGCTCCAATCCGACCACGGGTGGACAGGGCGTCTATATGCGCCACATCTCCAAGGCGCTGGCCGATATGGGCCACCAGATCGACGTGATCTCGGGCCCGCCCTATCCCGAGCTCGACCCGCGCGTGAAGCTCATCAAGCTTCCCTCGCTCGACCTTTACGCCAATCCGCATCCGATCCTGTCGCTCCGTCCCTGGATGTTCGCCTGGCCGATCGATCTTTATGAGTGGTTCGCCCACGCGACCGGCGGTTTCTCCGAGCCCTACACCTTCTGCGAGCGCATGGCGCGCTATGTGCGCGGCACGGTTCAGGACTACGACATCTGCCACGATAACCAGACGCTCGGCTGGGGCCTGCTGAAGCTGCGCGACATGGGGCTCCCCATCGTCGGCACGATCCATCACCCGATCACGATGGACCGCCGCATCGACATCGAGCACGCCAAGACGCTGACGCTGAAGATCCTGAAGCGCCGCTGGTATTCCTTCCTCGACATGCAGATCAAGGTCGCGCGCGAACTCGATCCGCTGATCGTCGTGTCGGAGAGCACGCGGCGCGACATCGTGAGCGAATTCGGCGTGAAGCCGGAGCGCACGCGTCTGGTGCTTCACGGCATCGACCACATCCAGTTCCGTCCCATGCCGCATATCAAGCGCCGTGACGATCTGATCGTTGCCTGCGCCAGCGCCGACGTGCCGCTGAAGGGGCTCATCTATCTCATCCGCGCCTATGCGGAACTGCTGAAGACGCGGCCCAACCTGAAGCTCAAGGTCATCGGCCGCCTGCGCGAGGGCAATACGTCCGACGAGCTGCGCGCCTTCGGCATCATGGACAAGGTGGAGTTCGTCGGCGGCATTACCGACGAGCAGATCACCGAGATCTACGCGGAAGCGACCATCGCCATTTCGCCGTCGGTCTATGAAGGCTTCGGCTTTCCCTGCGGCGAAGCCATGTCCTGCGGCACACCGGTCATCGCCACCACGGGCGGCTCGCTGCCGGAAGTCGTGGGCGATGCGGGCCTCGTCGTGCCCCACTCCAATCCGCCGGCGCTCGCTCAGGCGATCGCCACCCTGCTCGACGATCCGGAACTGCGCGCCCGTCTCGGCGCGGCCGGCCGCGAACGCATTCTCAAGAATTTCAAATGGGAACGCGCCGCACGCGAGGTCACCGAAATTTACAGGCAGACAATAGCTGATGCAGACCGTCGATCTGAACGTGCTAGGGCTTAAAGAGGGCGACCGCGCGCTCGACCTCGGTTGCGGCAGGGGACGCCACGTCCATGCCATGTATTTTCACGCCCGCTGCCACGTGGTCGGCCTCGACCTCGGCTTCGAGGATGTGAAGCATACGCGTGACGGTTTCGCCGCCTGCTTCGGTGCGTCGGACGAGACGCCGGGCAAGCCCGGCCTCTTCCCGGCCTGGACGGATGCGGACGAAATCAACAAGCATCACTATTCGCTCACCGTAGGCAACGCGCTGTCGCTGCCCTTCGCGGACGGCACGTTCGACAAGATCATCTGTTCGGAAGTGCTGGAGCACATTCCCGACTACAAGCAGGCGGTGAGTGAGATCGAGCGCGTGCTGAAGCCGGGCGGAACGCTGGCGATCAGCGTACCCCGCTTCTGGACCGAATGGGTCTGCTGGGCGCTTTCCGACGATTATCACAATGAGCCCGGCGGCCATGTTCGCATCTTCAAGGAAGGCGAACTCAAGGGCGCCGTCGAAGCCAGGGGCCTCAAGCATTTCTACCGGCATTGGGCGCATGGGCTTCACTCGCCCTATTGGTGGCTCAAATGCGCCTTCGGCGTGAAGCGCGAGGATGTGCCTGCGGTCAACGCCTACAAGCGCTTTCTCGAATGGGACATTCTGGAGCGGCCGTGGCTGACGCGCGCGCTCGAAAAGGTCGCAGCGCCTCTCATGGGCAAGAGCGTCGTTCTCTACTTCACCAAGGGAACGGCATGACGCATCTGACCTATGGCGATCCGATCCCGGAAGACTTCTTCGACGGTGCTCGCGCGCGCATTCTCGACCTGCAGCGCGACAACGGTGCGATCCCCTGGTACGACGGCGGCGTCATCGATCCGTGGAACCATACGGAAGCGGCCATGGGCCTCACCGTCATCGGCGAGGTGGAGCGCGCGCGCCTCGCCTTCCGCTATTTGATGGAAACGCAGTTGAAGGACGGCTCCTGGTGGGGCCAACTCGGCAGCGCCGTGCCCTTCGACGAGGAAGACCACTACACCGGCGGCGATGAAGGCGCGGGCAAACCCATCCGGGACACGAATTTCACCGCCTATATCGCGACCGGCGCCTGGCACCATTATCTCATCACGCGCGACAGGCAGTGGCTCGGCACGGTCTGGCCGCATGTCGAAGCCGCGATGCAGTTCGTCGTCGCGCATCAGAGCCCGCATGGCGACATTCGCTGGGCCGCAAACGATCCGCACACGCCGGAAGACGACTCGCTCATCACCGGCTCGTCCTCGATCTACAAGAGCCTCGAATGCGCGATCCATATCGCGCAGGAACTCGGCAAGTCCTCGCATGACTGGGCGGCCGCCCGCACCCGCCTCGGCGAGGCGCTGCGCGACAAGCCGCACCGCTTCGACCGCACATGGGAGTCGAAGGCGCGCTATTCGATGGACTGGTACTACCCCGTCCTCGCAGGCGTCATTACCGGCGAGGCCGCGCGCCGCCGCCTCGCTTCCAAGTGGGACATCTTCGTCGCCGAAGGCAAGGGCTGCCGCTGCGTGCTCGACCAGCCCTGGGTCACGGTCGCCGAAAGCGCCGAACTCGTCATGGCGCTGCTTGTCGCGGGCGAGCGCCAGAAGGCGGAAGCGCTGCTTTCATGGCAGCACCAATGGCGCGCCGATTGCGGCGCCTACTGGATGGGCTATCAGTTCGTCGAGAATGTCGCCTGGCCGGCGGAGAAGCCCGCCTGGACGGCAGCGGCCGTCATCCTCGCGACAGATGCCGTGACCGGCACGACGCCCGCATCGCGACTTTTCGCCGAGCGGACGCTGGCGGAAGCGGCGGAGTAGATACTCCTGCTTCACGGCGGCTCCATCCGAATAACGCGACCGCTCTCGCTCGCTAAAGCTGCCACGCGATCATATTCGCTTTTGGATATTGTCGTGAAGGCAATCCGCTCGTCCAAACCTCTTCGAAGCAAGAGCACGTAGCTGCAAGTACTTTCGAGATAAAGATTACCGTCAGATGCAAGCGGGATATCGACATCACCACCGTTGGCGTAATCGCTTGCTGCTTTTTCCATCAGCCTTCGCAATGACGGCGTGAATGCTGCCTTAAACTCTCGCTTCTCCAGAGATGAAAATCTGGAATAGCAAATAGAATTCTCGTTCGGCGCATCGCCGCAGCCCGCCAATGCGATCAATGCAATCAATGACAACTGCGCAGCTATCGACCGTGTACGGTCAAAATTGCTTGTCACCATCCCCCCCCCAAAGAAAGCCAACCTCAGCATATAGAGGCTTTGCGCTGGGATCACGCGGACATAGGGCCAATAAGCGCCCTCATCCGGCGGAAGACGTGGATGCGCGGATCAAGTCCGCGCATGACGATTATTGTTGAGCGGGCGGATTACCCTAACCTTCTCAACACCCTCAAACTCTTCACCGCTCGCTCCTCCGCAAAGAGGTTCGACGCCAGCGCCATCATGAAAATCTCATGGGGCGGGCGGCCGCCGTCTTTCGGGTCGGGGAAGACGTCGTGGATCGCGAGAATGCCGCCGGGGACGACGCGGGGCGCCCAGTGGCGGTAGTCGGCAAGCGCCGGTTCCAGTCCGTGGCCACCATCGATGAAGACCATGCCGAGCGGCGTTGCCCAGCCTTTCGAGGCGACGGCCGAGGGCGCGACGATGGGAACCACCGTGTCTTCGAGCGCGGCCATGCGGAGCGTGCGGCGGAAGAGCGGGAAAGTGTTGAGCTTGTCGGTCTCGGGATCGTAGAGCGCGGTGTCGTGATGCTCCCAGCCCTTCTGGTTTTCTTCCGAGCCATAGTGATGGTCGAGCGCGTAGAGCACCGCGCCGTTCTGCTGGCAGGCCGTGCCCAGATAGACCGTCGACTTGCCGCAATAGGAGCCGATTTCGAGGCAGGGGCCGAGCTTCGAAGCCTCCAGCGCCGCGTCGTGAAGCGCCCAGCCCTCCTCCACGTCCATGAAACCCTTCACGGCTTCGATATCGATGGGAAGTCGGCGAGCGGTCATCATGGCCTCATGATCGGCGTCGGGCGGGGAAAACAGGGTCAATGGGTGCCATGTCCCGCCAGTCCGGGCAAGCGCGGACAGGCGGTAAGCAAAAACTAAGCAATCCTGTGGATGATGAAGCGAACCACCTCAGCCCGGCGGACCCATGACGAGCGAACAGGACGTCGCCCAGAACGATTTCGACACCATCGAAAGCGCCGTGATGGAAAGCCCGCGCGGCCGCTGGTTTCTGGCCGAATTCGCGCGCCGCGCCCGTGCGGCGGACACCGACCGCCTGCTCGCCGCAATCGAACGGCACACCCACGCGCTCCAGGACGGGAAACCCGCCGCCTATCTCGAAACATTCCGGCGCGACCTCCAGGACATGTGCCGTTCCATCGTCGAGGCGCAGCAGGGCATCGCAGCGACCAAGCCGCGCGAAGGTTTCATGCCCCGCTCCGCCGAGCCGGGACAGGACGCCGAGACGATCGCCGCTTCGGCAGAACGGGCGACGCTCGACATTCTCGCCGCCGTCGAGCGGTTGCAGGACATGGCCGATCAGTTGCGGCGTCAGGGCGCAGATGGCGACCTCTGCGACGAGATCGAGACCCATGCGCGGGGCATCTTCATGTCGGCTTCATTTCTCGACATCACGAGCCAGCGCACGACGAAGCTCGTCGGAACGCTCCGCTATCTGGAGCAGCGCCTCAACGCCATGCTGGCGCATGAGGGCAGCAAAGCCGCGCAGGCCGCCGACTAGCGCGACGCCGGCACTTCGAAATTGATGCAGCCGACGCCCCATTGCGCCTCGCCATTGACGATGCGGCAGTTGAGCCGCGTCAGCGACAGCGGCGCAATCTCGACACGGAGCGATGTGGCGGGATCGAGGCCGAGCGCATGGCCGATGGCCGCGCGAATGGTCGTGGCGTGGGCCACGGCGACAATCGAATGCCCCGCGTAATGCGTCGTGAGCCGATCGATGGCACCAGCGACACGGGCCGTGAGATCGGCGAAGCTCTCGCCTTCCGGCGGCCGGATATGAGCCGGGTTCGACCAGTCGAGGCCGCGGTTCGCCGCATAGACATCATTGTGGCCGCGCCCCTGCCAGAGGCCGTAATCCTGCTCCGTGAGATCGGGAATCTCGACCGGATCGACGCCGGGCTTCAGGGCGAGCGCGGTGGCGCGCGTTCGGCTCAACGGCGACGCCATCCACACGCCCACCGGCGGCAGCTGCCGCGCGAGCACGGCGGCCACGACCGCGTCGACCGGCTCGCAGGCGACATCGAGGCGGCCATAGTAGCGCGACTCCTGCCCCTGCACCGCGGCGTGCCTGATCCATATCCAGTCGGTGCGGCTCGGCAGGCTCATGCGATGCGCCCCCGTCAATCCGCCGTGTGCCGCGTCTGCGAGTCGCCATCCTTCGGCTGGACGCCGTGCTTGTCCTCGAGGTCGTACCAGGGGTCGCAGATCATCTGCCCCTTGTCATTGAAGAGCGGATAATTCGAAAGGCCGATAGCGCGTTCCGTGCGTTTGATGACGCACATATGAAGCGGCATGCCGTTCGCCTTCCATGTCTCGAAAAGATTGGCCCGCATCACCATGAACATGAGGTCGTGGCCGTTCCAAAGCTTCGAGAACTGGTCCATCTGCATCACATACTGGCTGACGTCTTCCTGCGTCATGCCGAAGTCGAACTCGGCCTTGTTGTTCACGACGATGACCTTGTCCTTGATGTAGACGGGCAGGTCGTAGAAGAGCGTGCCGAAGCTCGCCACTCGCTCGCCATGCTGGCGATAGAGGTTGATGGTTTCGGCCACGGGCTTGATCGAGTTTGGATCGGCCTTCGAGGCGACGAGGCTCACACCGATCCAGCCAAGCGCGCCGCCGACGATGACGCTCAGGAATGTCGCACGCATGCCGAAACGCCGCGACAGGAAGAGCGTGGCGAGCGACGCGCCTATGAAAAGCACCGACATCGTGAATACGAATGGCTTGACCAGATCGAGATAGGGACCGACATCGGCATTCGCCCGCAAGGCCGGGATCGTATAGGCGATCGGCACGGCAAGACCGAGAAGGCCGAAGACGCCGGCGAAGACATAGCGCCCCACCGGCAGCGTGTCCGGCAAGCCTGCCTCGATGCGCGGTGCGACCACCCTGCCGACGAGCAGCGCGAGCGGCGGAAAGATCGGCAGGATGTAGGGAGGCAGCTTCGAACTCGACACGGAGAAGAAGACGAAGATGACGACTGCCCAGACGAGCAGGAACAGCTCGACCGGCTTTTCGTTCCGCGCCTTCCAGCTCGACGGCAGCGCTTCTTTCACCGCGTTCCAGAGATAGCCCGTCCATGGCAGGAATCCGACCGCGAGGATCGCGACGAAATAATAGATCGGTCCATCGCGGCGATGCACATCGGTGGTGAAACGCATCAGATGTTCATGGACGAAATAGAACCACAGGAAATCGTGGTTCCGCATCGCGGCCAGCACATGCCACGGCGCCGCGACGAGCAGGAACAGCAGAATGCCCGAAGGACAAAGCGCGCGGCGCACGAAGGACCAGCGGCCCGACAGCGCGATCCAGACAAGACCGACGGCGCCCGGCAGCACCACGCCGATAAGCCCCTTCGAGAGAACCGCCAGCGCGGCGGCGACATGCCCTGCCCGCGCCCACCATATCGCGCGTTTCTCGTCCTTCTCCTCCGCCGAAAGCAGGAAGGAGAAAAGCGACGCCGCCATCGTCACGCTTTCGAGCATGTCCAGAATGATGAACCGCGCCAGCGCGTAGTAGAGAAGTGTCGTCGCGAGAATTGCCGCCGAGACGAGGCCCGCCGTTCGTCCATAGAAGCGACGGCCGATGCCATAGGTCATCAGGCAGCCCAGGAAACCGAGGATGGCCGGCCAGAGCCGCATCGTGCCTTCGGTGATCCCCAGCGCCTTGATTGCGCCGGCTTCCAGCCAATAGAAGAGCGGCGGCTTCTCGAAATAGAGAACGCCATCGAGGCGCGGCAACACATAGTCGCCGGTCTCCACCATCTCGCGCGGAATTTCGATGTAGCGCCCCTCGTCCGGCGAAGAGACGCTGCGCCCACCGATATCGAACAGGAAGAAGAGCGCCAGCAGCGCCGCGAAGAACAGCGGGACGGCGCGATGCCCCTTCAGAATATCTTCGAGCTTCACGCGCTTTCTCCCAATCTGTCACCGACATTGAGCGTCGCCAGCACCGCCTCGCTGGCGCCCGCCTCATCTTCTCCTTCGAAGCCGAAATGCACGATCTCGACCGCTCCCTCGCCCGCCGCGACGACGAGCGGGCGCAGCGAAAGCACCTCGCCGGGCTTCCCGCTTCCCTCGCTCACACGCGCGCACCAGATCATGAAGCGGCGGCCCGCAGCATCGGTGAAGGCGCCCGGAAAAGGCGGCGCCACGGCACGGACGAGATTGAAGATCTGCCGCGCGGTTTGCCGCCAATCGATATGGCCATCCTCAGGCGTGCGGATTCCGAAATAGGTTGCCTTGCTCACATCCTGAACGTGGCGCGGCGCGGTGCCCGCCTTGAGTCCGTCGATCTGGCGCAGGATGAGGCGTTCCGCGGCGGCGGGAATGCGCTCGGCCACCTCGCCCGCCGTTTCCTCGGGGCCGATGGAAACGGCTTCCATGTCGATGACGTCGCCCGCATCGGCTTCTTTCACCATGACATGCAGCGTTACGCCTGTTTCTGACTCGCCGTGAATGATCGCCCAGTTCAGCGGCGCGCGTCCGCGATAGCGCGGCAGCAGCGAGCCATGCATGTTGTAGGCGCCGAGGCGCGCAAGCTTCAGAATGCGCTCGGGGATCATCTTTCGATAGTAGAACGAGAAGATCAGAGCGGGCGCAAGATCGCGGATGACGCGCTCTACCGTATCGCCGTCACGCGGCTCGGCCGTATAGACGGGAATGCCATGCGCCTTCGCCAGCGCCGCGCAGGAACGAAACCACTGCCTCTCGCCCGGCGAATCCTCATGCGTGAACAGCGCCAGTATGTTTTCGCCGCGATCGATCAGCGCCTTGAGGCATGCGTGACCAACCTCGCTATAGGCGAAGACGACGATCCCCTGTCTCGCGGTATCGCGCGTTGTCATCCTCAGTTTTTCTCGTGGATGGCGCGAATGCGGAAACGCGCGCGCGAGCGGATCTGCTGATAGATGCGGCCCACATATTCGCCGACGATGCCGAGGCCGGTGATGACCACACCGAGCAGGAAGAAGAGAATGGCGAAGAGCGTGAAGATGCCTTCCGCCTCCGGCCCGAGGAAGAGGCGGCGCAGTAGCATGTAGACAACGAGAAGCAGGCTCGCCGCCGAGACTGCCATGCCGACCATGGTGAAGACCTGTAGCGGCACGAGGCTGAAGCCCGTCATCAGGTCGAAATTGAGACGGATGAGCTTGTAGAGATTGTAATTGGAGGCGCCGGCATGACGCGCGGCATGCTCCACCTCCACCTCGCTCGGCCGCTCGGCATAGAACTGCGCGAGCGCGGGAATGAATGTCGATGTCTCGCCGCTTTCGACGATCATGCGCACGATGTTGCGGCGATAGGCGCGCAGCATGCAGCCCTGATCGCGCATCTTGATGCCGGTGATGCGCTCGCGAATGAGGTTGATGATGCGCGAGGGCAAGGTCCGAAAAACACTGTCCTGCCGATTGCGGCGATAGGAGCCGACGACGTCGTGGCCCGCATCGACCTCCGCGAGGAGTTTGGGAATTTCCTCCGGCGGATTCTGCAGGTCCGCGTCCAGCGTCACGATGATCTCGCCGCGCGCGGTCTCGAAACCCGCCATGACCGCCATGTGCTGACCGTAATTCCGATCGAACTCGACAACGCGCATGATGTCGGGGCGCTTTTCGACGAAGCTCTTCATCAGCGCGAGCGAATTGTCCTTGCTGCCGTCATCGGTGAGGACCACCTCTGTCGGACGGCCGAGCTTGTCGACCACCGCCGTCAGCCGCTCGAAGAGCAGCGGCAGGTTCTTTTCCTCGTTGTAGACGGGGATGACGATGCTGATCTCCGGCGCTTTCGAAAGCGTCGGCGCGTGCGTCCCGATGGTCATGTCTTCGCTCATGGTTTTACGCTCTCGATCAACTGCGTGAGATCATGATAACGCCGACGATGATGACGGCGATCCCGGCGATGCGGACGGGCGTCACGGCTTCGCCGAAGAAATACCAGGCGGCAACGGCGGTCACGATGTAGCCTACGGAAAGCAGGGGATAGGCAAAACTCACCTCGACACGCGACAGGGCGAGCAGCCAGACGGCGACGCTGACGACATAGCAGGCGAGTCCGAAAACGACATAGCCATTGGTGCCGATGCGCCAGCTCATGGCGAAAAGCGTCGCGGGGCTGAAGTCGAAATGGCCGATCTGGCGCATGCCCTGCTTCAGCGCGAGCTGTGCTGCGGCATTGAGAAGAACGCCGGTGAAGATGAGCGGAAGATAGCGTGTCATGCCGCAAGTCCTTCAACGCGCGCGCCCTGCACGGCGAGCGTGCCGGAACGGCCGTCGATCTCGCCCTGTTCGAGCGTCGCCACGGCGATCGAAGCCCGATCCGCATTGAGCTTCGCCGCCTCGTCGGCAAGCGACACGAAGGAAACGCCGCGATCTCTTGCCCGGTCGAGAAACGCCGAGAACCATTGGGCCATGCTCATTCCTTCGATTTCGGCGTGAATGGTGAAAACATCGAGCCCACCCGCGAGGCGGTCGAGCAATGCGTCGGCGAGGCGTTCCGTCGGATATTCCGGGCGGCCCATCAGTTCGTCGAGCGTCGGCAGGGTCGTCGGTATCTGCAGCGTGCGGAAGCGGCGGCCATCGGCGACGGGAATGAACGGAGCGCCGCCACGCACATCGGTCGCGTAGTCGAGATTGGCAGCATCATAAGCGGCGAGGCTTGCCGCATTGGCCTGCCAGCCCGCCGAGCCCGCCGTCCTTGCGGGATGCCCAAAAACCTCTTCATAGGCGCGCCGCGCCTTTCCGAACTCCTCGGCCACCCTTGCTTCGCTCAGCGAGAAGAGCCTGTCCTGCCAGAACACATGGTCCCAGCAGTGAATGCCAGTTTCGAAACCGGCATCGGCAACGGAGCGCAGGATTGCGGCGTTCTTCTTCGCGATCATCGGCCCCGGAAGGACGACGCCATTCATCAGCGTCCGCAAACCATAAGTCGAGACGACACTGGTGCGACTGACCTTGCTGAAGAAGCCCGGCCGGAAGATACGGCGAATGGCGCGGCCCGTATTGTCCGGCCCGAGCGAGAAGAGAAACGTCGCAGGAATGCCCTTGCGCGCAAGGAGGTCTCTCAAGGCCGGCACCCCCTCCCGCGTTCCGCGGTCGGTGTCGACGTCGATCTTGATGGCGAGCCTCGATGCGCTCATTTCAGTCCACTAATCGCGGGCGGCCGAAGACGAACGGCAATTCGCCGCCCGTCACAGCAACTCGGTTTCGACGGCGTTCTGGTCGGCAGCCGGGCCGAACTGATCGATATAATACTCAACCGTCTTGCGAATGGCGGAGCGAACGTCGGTCGAGGGGTTCCAGCCGAGCGACTGGATCGCCTTGATCGAGGGCACGCGCACCAGCATGTCCTGATAGCCCTTGCCGTAATATTCGCCGGAGCTCGTGCTGACGAGCTTTACGCGGTCGCGCACATTCTCGTAGCCGGGAAATTCCGAAACGACGGACAGCATCGTTTCAGCGAGTTCCGCAATCGACAGTTCCGCGGTCGGATTGCCGATGTTGAAAATGCGCTGGTCGGCGACGCCGTTCTCGTTTTCGAGAATGCGCATCAGGGCCTCGATGGCATCGTCGATATAGATGAAGCAGCGCTTCTGCGCGCCGCCATCGACGAGCTGGATGTCCTTGCCGCGCAGGATGTTGCCAAGGAACTGCGTCAGCACGCGCGACGAGCCTTCATTGGCCGCCATGATGTTGTCGAGACGCGGACCGATGAAGTTGAAGGGACGGAACAGCGTGTAGCGCAGCTGGTCCTTGAGGCCATAGGCGTGGATCACGCGATCGAGAAGCTGCTTCGAGCAGGAATAGATCCAGCGCTGCTTGCCGATGGGCCCGAGCACCAGATTGCTCGTCTCCTCGTCAAACTCCTGGTCCGGCGACATGCCGTAGACTTCCGAGGTCGAGGGGAAGACGACGCGCTTCTTGTAGCGGACGCAGTAGCGGACGATGGCGAGATTGGCCTCGAAATCGAGCTCGAACACACGCAGCGGATCGGAGACGTAGACGGCGGGCGTCGCGATGGCGACAAGCGGCAGGACCACATCGCACTTGCGGACGTGATACTCGATCCACTCCTTGTTGATCGTGATGTCGCCTTCGACGAAGTGGAAGCGCGGATGGCCCATGCAGCCTTCCAGCTTGTCCTGCTGGAGGTCCATTCCATAGACCTCCCAGTCGCTCTTCGTTCGCAGTATCGCTTCGCTGAGATGGCTGCCGATGAAGCCGTTAACACCCAGAATCAGAACCTTGAGGCCCATTCGTCCCTCTCAAGCGCTACAAGCGCCATTTGCCGCCTTCCGAGTCGGCTTGGAACCGCCCTCAAAAAGCGCAGATTTCTCCGGTTTTCCGGGGGGTTGCTGCCACCCCGAACGGCGCGTAGTGAACATTTTATCACATGCTACCGCAAGGGAATTTGGCACATGACGGCCATCCATTGCATAGCTTTCATATTCGCAGGCTCAATTGGCTAGAGCCAGCCGCGCCGCTTGAAATACCAATAGGGCACGACGGCGGACAGGATCATCAGCCCGATGGCCCATAGATACCCGAATTGCCATTTCAGCTCGGGAATAATGTCGAAATTCATGCCGTAGATGCTGGCGACGAGCGTCGGCGGCAGGAAGACGACGGCAGCCACCGAGAAAATCTTGATGATGCCGTTCTGCTCGTTGTTGATCATGCCGAGGGTGGCATCGAGCATGAAGTTGATGTTGCTGGTCAGAAAGCTCGCATGGTCGCTCAAGGCCATGACGTCCCGGGCGATGGTCTTGAAGCCACGCTCGAATGCCTTGGGCAGCTTCGTCTCCCCCGGCCTGCCGATGAAGCTCAGGAGTCTCGCAATGCTGACAAGGCTTTCACGTGCCTGGGTGGTCAGCGCCTGCACCTGACCGACGCGCCGCAGCACCTCGTCGAAATCGAGCTTCGGCGCGCTTTCATCCCGCACGAAAATGTCACTCGACAGGGTGTCGATTTCGCCCTGCACGCGCTCGAGAATATCGGCGACGCGATCGACGATGGCGTCGAGCAACCCGGCCAGCACCTCCTCGCCCGTGTTTGTGGGCATGGTGTGCCGCCGCGCCTTTGCCGCGAACACGCGGAAAGGAAGCGGCTCGGCATAGCGCAGCGTGAGAAGCCGGTGGCCGACGAGAACGAATGTGACAGGAGAGCGGCCGGGCTTCGCGGTATCGGCGCCGACCATGACGGTCGCCGTCATGTAGAGAGCCCCCCTCTCCTGATAGAGGCGGCTCGAAACCTCGATCTCCTGCATCTCTTCTTCGGAAGGAACGTCGAGGCCCAGAACCTCGTCGACGAAGCGCTCCTCCTCGGGCGTCGGCTCAAGCAGATCGAGCCAGACCACGGCGTCAGGGATTTGCCCATGAGGTTCGACTGGCAAGGGGCTGAGCGTGCCGTTCGATCTCACATAGGCAGTTATCATCGCTTTCCCTCTACGCCATTTGCCTCGCGAATGGCGCGATCATGCCCAGAATGCGCCGCCGCCTCAATGGGGATTGGCGTCGGATGCGCGTCTTCTCGACGATGTTTATCCACCCGGAATGTGAAGGAAATGCGCCGTTTCCGGATTGTCGCGAGAAAGGCCGACCTCGCGGCACCTTGACTTATGGCGGCGGAGAGCGCATTTACGCCGTGACTGTACTCGCGAGCGCGCTTTGCGCCGTCCATTTCAGCGGGCCTTGCGCCCCGGACGCGCCTAATCTCGGCACAGTCAGATCCCCCCGATCCAAGCGCGTTGGACGCGGCAACCCGCGCCAGAGGTCCGACCATACCGGTCGGCACCGATCCGCTTGTCTGAAAGATTAGTGACAGAATGACGACCCAAACTTTCGCCGAACTCGGCATTGTCGAGCCCATTTGCCGTGCGCTTGCCGCCGAGGGCTACGAAACCCCTACCCCCATCCAGACACAGGCGATTCCCTCGCTGCTTCAGGGCCGCGACCTGCTCGGCCTTGCCCAGACGGGCACCGGCAAGACGGCGGCCTTTGCGCTGCCCATCCTGCAGAAGCTCGCCCATGATCAGACGAAGCGCACCCCCCGCGGCGCGCGCGCGCTGATCCTCGCGCCGACGCGCGAACTCGCCATCCAGATCGACGAGAGCATTGCCGTTTATGGCCGCAACCTTCATCTCAGCCACACGGTCATCTTCGGCGGCGTAAGCCAGCTGCGCCAGGTGAAGGCGATGGCGAACGGCGTCGACATTCTTGTCGCCACGCCCGGCCGCCTGCTCGACCTGATGAACCAGCGCCACGTCAAGCTCGCCGATACGAAGATCCTCGTCCTCGACGAAGCCGACCGCATGCTCGACATGGGTTTCGTCAACGATGTGAAGAAGATCATCGCCACCATGCCGCGCGAGCGGCACTCGCTGCTCTTCTCCGCGACCATGCCGAAGTCGATCGAATCTCTGGCAGCCGAAATTCTGCGTTCGCCGGTTCGCGTCGAGGTCACGCCTGAAGTCGTGACGGTCGATCGCATCGAGCAGCATGTCCTTTTCGTCGATCAGAAGCGCAAGCGCGAGCTTCTCGCCAAGCTTCTCGAAAATCCCGACCTCTCCCGCGTCATCATCTTCACGCGCACCAAGCACTGCGCCAACCGCGTCAGCGAGCAGCTCGACAAGGGCGGCGTTCCTTCTGCGGCGATCCATGGCAACAAGTCGCAGGGTGCCCGCCAGCGCGCGCTGGAACTGTTCCGCAGCGGCGACGCCCGCGTGCTTGTCGCAACCGATATTGCCGCGCGCGGCATCGACGTCGATGGCATCACGCATGTCATCAATTTCGAACTGCCGAACGAACCGGAAAGCTATGTCCATCGCATCGGCCGCACGGCCCGCGCCGGCACCAGCGGCATCGCGCTCTCCTTCTGCGATGCTTCGGAGCGTTCATACCTCAAGCAGATCGAACGCCTGACGCGCCGTACGCTCCAGGTCGTCGATACGCGCCCGCTGATCGGCGATACGCCTTCGGCAGCCTTCGCGGCAGAGCCCCAGGGCGAACGCCGCCAGCAGCAGCGCCCGAAGCAGGGCCAGCCGCGCGGCGGCAAGCCGCAAGGCAAGCCGCAGGCCCATGGCAAGCGCCCCGGCGCCGGCGGCCACGCCGCAGCGGCCCAGGGCGAGCAGCGCAAGAGTGACGGCGGCAGGAACCAGAGCCGCAACCGCCCCGGCAGCCGCGCCCGCAAGCGCTCGGCCAATGGCGGCTGATTTCAGCGACCGACTTCAATGAATTGAAAGGCCGGGAAATTCAACTTCCCGGCCTTTTTCATTTTTCGTCATATTGGATATCAACGATTTCGAGCATTTCGGGACCGTTCGGTGTGCGCACTTCGACCTGATCGCCCACCTCCGCCTTCAACAAGGCCCGCGCGACCGGAGATACCCAACTGATCTCGCCGAGTTCGCTCCGCGCCTCGTCCACGCCGACGATTCGCACGGTCCGCTCCTCCCCCGCCTTATTTTCATAAGTCACGATCGCGCCGAAAAAGACCTGATCGCGTTTCGTCTGGCGCGCCGGATCGACAACCTCCGCGATCTCAAGCCGCTTGCCTAAAAACCGCATACGGCGGTCGATTTCACGCAGGCGCTTCTTTCCATAAATGTAATCGCCATTCTCCGAGCGATCGCCATTGCCCGCAGCCCATGCAACCGTCTCAACAACTTTTGGCCGCTCGACGCGCTTGAGATGGCGCAGTTCCGCCTGCAACCGCTCAAAGCCCTTACGCGTGATGTAATTCTTTGTGCCAGGCGGCAACGCATCGGTCGCTTCGAGATCGTCCTCGGCTTCGTTTTCGCTTTCTTTTGTGAATGCTTTGCTCATACTCGGTCACGTTGGCTTGAATATATTTTCGACAAATTGCCTGCAAAGTGGCAGCGTATCGGGCGCGCAGATATAGTTTGTACGAATCTTTTCAATTTACCCGCTAACAACGCCCGTCGGAGTCGATCCTTGGACGTCTATGTCATCAATCTCGAAAGCCAGACAGATCGTTTGGCCAGAATGCGGACCCGTGTTCCCGACCTTCGGCGCATAGCGGCTGTAGATGGCTGGAAACTCCCTCCGGAAGAACTCGCCCGCGGACTCCATTTTCCAAACGGCTACGACCTTACACCACCAGAAATGGGCTGCACGAAGAGCCATCGCGCCGCCTGGTCGGAACTGATCGAAAGCGGAGCTTCCTGCGCATGCGTACTTGAAGACGATGCCATGCTCAGCGCCGATTTCGATCGCATTGTCGGGCGGCATGACTGGTTGCCTGCCCGCTACGACCTCATCAAGATCGAGACTACACAGAAAGACATCCTGCTCGACAAACGCCCGATAGGCGAAATCGACGACCGGAGACTTCATCGCCTCCGGTCCCGGCATCTCGGCGCCGGCGGCTATATCGTCAGCCGCACCGGTGCTGAAAAGCTG
The DNA here is from genome assembly GCF_039680535.1 of Parvibaculum sp. Taxonomy (GTDB): domain Bacteria; phylum Pseudomonadota; class Alphaproteobacteria; order Parvibaculales; family Parvibaculaceae; genus Parvibaculum. Next base: position 79,727 of record NZ_JBDKSS010000017.1, read on the forward strand.
CTGAGGCTTTCGGAGAGCTACCGCTATCCGATCGACGTGTTGATGTTCGATCATCGTGTGCCGGAGTTCTCGCAGCTCCGCATATATCAAATGACCCCCGCATTGTGCGTTCAGCCGCCCTATGCCGGCGAGCGCCAGACCGACAGCAGCATTGAAGCCCATCGCGCGCGCAAGCCGAAACGCACATGGCGCTACAGCATCGGACGCAGGCTTCACGATCTCAGGGACCTGACGAAGCGGCCAGGCTCTTTGTCCCTCAGCGTCCCCTTCGCCTGATCCGGTGCCGTACCGGCCCGTTCAGTTACGGGCGATCTCCGCTTCGATCACCGCTATCGCGTTGATCCTCAACGCCTCATCGAAAACCGACTTCAGCCATTCCATGTCATTGACCCTGACAAGGCCCTGTCTCGTCGGGTTCTTCAATCCGTAATTTGCCCCCATGCGCGCGCCAAGCATGCACCAGGCGCCATTGAGCTTGTCCGCGCCTTGCGTCTGCCAGACCTTCAGATGCTCGGCCGCATCGGAAAACCGGACCACCCGTCCCGTCAGCTTCGTGCATTCGCGAAAGGCGGCGCGCCAGGCGAGGAACGGCGTCGCATTGAACCGCGTCTCGGTGGCGATGTCGGTGGTCAGCACTCGCGATCCCTCCATCGAGGAGAAGAAATCGACGACATCCGGCTTCATCGACCTGACCGCACTCCTGCTCAGAAGCTTCAGTCCACCATTGAACCAGCGCAGACCGTTGACCGCATTTCGCGCACTCCACATCTGGATATCCGCGATGCTCGCCCCTTCCGGAATTGCGAAAGAGAAGCCGTCCAGAATCCAGCTGTCGGCATCGACCATGTAGAAGTAAGGCGTGGCGGCGAGGTCCGCCACCGCCTGATAAGCCGCATAAATTCCGCGTACGCCATGCAGCCGCTTGGCCGACGGAGCAAAGCTCTTCAGCCTCTCGAAATGCTCGTCGGCATTCGGCTCGTCGAAACTGACGAAGATGATGTCCGGCGTCTGCATTGCCTTGTCCACTTTGACGACCGCCCGACAAGAATTCGGAGGTCAATTCAACCACTCCATTTGAGAATGGCCGGAGCGGCAAAGTCAAAGCGGAACCGTCCCAAATTGAAAACCGGCTTTGGTGCATTTTTTGAGGAAGGCAGGCAGCCGTTCAGTCTTGCGCGGCAACCACCGCCCCCATGACCCGGCGCGGGTCGGCGCCGCTTTTCTGGATGATGTCGGCGAGCGAACGCGCATCGGCGGCGGGTTCGATGCCCGCCACGCGCAGTCGCGCAAAGATTTCATCCTGCGAAATGCCGAGCACCGCGGCAGACGCTTCAAGGGGCGCGTTTTCGACCGCGCGCGCTATCACACGAATGGGATTTTCCTCCTCGCCCCCGATGAGCGCACCGCCGATGAACACAGCTGCAACCAGCGCGACGGCAAGGGCGGAGAGCCTGGTGACCCGCTGCTTCAACATGATCTGAAGCGGGTTCCAGTTCTTCACGACATGAAGAAGCGCCACAGCAACGAAGGCGACGCCAATCCACTCGTGCATCTCCTTTACGGAACCCTCGAACAGCCCGAAAAAGAGCATGAGGCCCGATGCACCAATCACGACGAAGACCGATGCGGTCAACGGCGTCGCCAGATTGCGTGGGACGATACCGAAAATACGATCGCGCCTTGTCGCCGTGTTGCTCATCTCTGCTGCACTCCTCTTACAGGACGAAACCTCGCCCGCCGGTATCCCGATTGTTTCTGATGGTCAGTCATACGCCTGGCCGCGCAAAAACCTGCGCGGATCCGCGGTCGCCGGTCGATATGTCGCAGAGGGCTAGCATTGGGAGGCCGGCTTCAGAACTGCCGGAAGATTGGTGGGCGCACGTGGACTCGAACCACGGACCCGCTGATTAAGAGTTAGCAGCGGTTCAATAAAATCAAGGCTCATTTGGACTTTTTAGTCCATCTCCGGCCGCGGATTTCTCCGGCTGTCCAGTCCCGAGTCCAAACGTGGGGATGTCCCGCTTGATGTTGAAAAGCGGCGATCGGCGTCGCTGGCATGAATGCTATGCGGCCTTGGCGGTTTGAGCAAGATGCTCGTTCGAGGGGGCGGCATTCGCTTTGCGTGCGGCGAGCGCCGCCTTCAGAAGCGGAAGCTGCTTATGGGCCTTCAGCCGCCTGAAGCCTTTGGCGGCCTCCTGCATGGCGGCGCCCACCCAGCGCAGAGCCATCGAAGGCGAGCGCCAGTATTTCACGTTGCGGCAGACGCGCCGCACCGTCCCCATGACGTTCTCGACGATGTTGGTGCAGGCCAGCGACCGCCGCAGGTCGGCCGGCAACCCGAGCCGCGTGACGGTGAGCATCTCGTCGAGCCCTTCGAGGATCGAGGCGGAAACGCCCTCCCAATCCTTTTCGAGACGCCGGGCGAGGTTTCGAAGCAGCGTCTCGGCCTTGGCGGCGTCGTCCATTTCCCAAGCCTGCCGCAACACGCGCCTCACCTGGGCGTGCATCGACTTGCCGGTGCCCCGTGGCCCAAGCTCGACCAGATTGTAGTTGCGCTCGACAAACGGGATCATCCTCAGCAGCGCGACGAGCTTTGCTCGCTCAGAGAATGCGCCGGGTTCGAGCCCGATTGAACGCAGCAGGAAGTCGATCCACTGTGCCGTACTGAAACTTCCCCGGGCCTTGGCATAAACATCGAGCACGTCTGACTTCGACATCTGGATCGGGCGAAGCGCGTCGATCTTGAAGGGACGGCCGCCCTTCTCCTGAGCGATGATTCCGTCGTAGGTGAGAGTCACTTCGGCGTAGAAACCGTCAGTCAGCAAGCGCTCGTTGTCGCGAACCAGCTGATCTTCGATTCGAACATCCCGCAGCGTCAGACTTGGCAATTCGGCAACGTAACAATCGTTCTTGGCGTCCAGCCGGGCGCGGACGATGTCGATGATCTTGATCGAACCGGTCTCTCTGGCACGCGCCTTAAACAGCTCTTCCTCGCCTGTGCGAACGGTGCGATCCTTGAGTTGCTTCTCAACGATTTGCAGCCCTTCGGCGATTTCACTTTCGTTGACGCTGGCGCAATAGCGTCCGAGCAGGAACTCCACGACGTAAGTCGGGACGGGATATTGGCGCGAATACTTCCGGACCAAATCCTTTCGGACAATGTATCCGTCAAAAACCGGTGCCGCCAATCTATCCAGGTCGTCGAGTGCCATGCTCATTGATCTTCTCCGACAGTTGTCGGCTTGTAATCGAGTACCCGTCCAGATGCGTCGAAGACGACAACCGACGCAGCCGCTCCTTCGTGTTTGTCATCTGAAACAGCCAAGCTCGTTTCGCCGTTTGTTGCGAGTTCTTTTGCGAATGCCGCAATGCTGGATGCGGCCTGTTTCCAGTTGAGCCGTAGATCGACCATGACTCTTGGCGTGTTGGTTCGAACGGCCACGCGACACCGCATCCCGCGCCAGGTGACCTCGGTGATGGCCGCCAAAGATGCTTCCTCGCCGCGCTCGACGATCATGTCGGGGATGACGCATTCCTGAAGGCTGACGCCGCCGTGGGCGTACTCGGTGTTCGCCATGAACGCGCCCACGCCCGGAGGCGAAGCGATCCGAAGAACCGGATTCCAGTACCAGGGATAGGTCGGTATCGCCGGCGTCGAGTGTCCCTTCACGGCGGCACAGCGCGCCCACTTGGTCGCCACGAGATGCGGCGAAAGCTCGACCTTCGGCAGACCGCCGGGAAGCAGAAGCCAGCCATGGTCTGTTACGACCCGCACGCGGGTCCAGCCAGAGCTCAGGAGCGACGTGACCCGATCGACGAGCGCATCGATCTCAGGATCGATCTGGCGAACGAGAAGCGCATCAAGGGAGTGACCCAGCGCGTCGAGCTTGCCCGTCTCGGTCCAGCCACCGCCTTCGCCGCCAACCGCCATGGTCGATTGGTCAGCGTCAAGGACCTCAACAGTCTGGGGATTCGGCGACCTCGCTACCAGTTGGATTATAGGGCAATAGCGTAAACGTAGTGATCATCGCTATCCGGTGTGGCCCACCACGACGGCAGGTGCGGCGAACACCAGCGCCACGATCAGGCGCAGGACCGGCGAGCGTAGCGACCCGATGAGGAACACCCGTAGGCCATAGGTTGCGGCCCCGGCGACGAGGCCCACGATGCCTGCGCCGATCAGGCCGGAAGCCGGTGGCGTAGGCCAGCGCTGCGCTGCAACACTGCCCGTCGGCAGGTTTCGACCGAGACCGACACTTGCTGACCGTCGAGATTTGAGATCGTCAGCATCTCATGACGGCGTCAGTGTGATAGCCGTTTGACTTGGTTGGGGCCGAATGGGCCGCGATGGCCCGAAACATCACCCGAACCGGAACGCCGATTCCACTGCCCCCATGACGACATCCGTCAGCGTCTTGCGTCCCGGATCAGTACCGGCCGCGCCGACCGCGACGTGAAGCGGCAGAAGGTGTTCCTCACGTGGATGGGCGTCACGGGCGGCGGGCGCCTTGTGCCAGGCAGCAAGCGCATCGATGCGGTTCTCGGGCGTGGCCTTGGTGAGAACCTCCTCCAGCCACGCATCGAAGCGCTGCGACCCAGGGTCTGGAGAACCGACGTCAACGCCGCCACCGCGCATGCTGGCCATCATGGTCTGCATGTTGTGGTAGGTCATGCCACTGCCGATGATCAGCACGCCTTCGTCGCGCAAGGGGGCCAGCGCCTGCCCCAGCCGGATATGATCCTCGGCATCAAGGCTCGCCAGCAGAGAGACCTGCACGATCGGGACATCAGCATTGGGGAACGCAACCTTCAAGGGGATGAACACGCCGTGATCAAAGCCCCGGCCGTGATCGTATTTCCAGTCAATGCCCGCCTCGCCCAGCAACGCAGCGATCCGAGCGGAAAGCTCCGGGGCGCCAGCGGCCGGAAACTTGATCTCATATGTGTGCGGCGGGAAGCCGTAGTAGTCATAAAGGAGCGGCGGCGACGTATTGTTCTGGATTGTAACGACCTCTTCCTCCCAATGACCTGATATCAAGACGATGGCCTTCGGGCGCGCGCCGATGTCCTCGGGAATTTGGCGCAAGTAGGCCGCCATCCGATCCCACGTGCCGGGCGGATTCCACTCCATGAAAAAACAGGGGCCGCCGCCATGGGGCGCGAAGATCGTGGGTAGCCTGCTCAAGGCGCACCTACGATCCAAGCCCCGACCTGCTGCAGCCGGGTTCTCCTGAACATTCGAACCGCAGACTTCATCCCTTGAAGGCCGCCGCGTGATCTTCGGCGAACTGACGGAAGGTGCGCGGGCGGCGCCCTGTCACCGCTTCGACCGTATCGGCGACATAAGCCAGATGACCGGCCGGACCCAGAGCGTAAAGCTCGTTCATCAGGTCCGCCAGCTTCTCCGGCATCCCGGCCGACATCATCCCTTCCTTTGCCGCGGCGAGCGGGACGTCGACATAGTTGACGCTTCTGTCGAGGACGTCGGACAGAATCGCGGCCATCTCCGCGCAGCTGACCGCCTCGCCACCGGTAATCGGATACTCCTTGTTCTCGTGTCCGGCCTCGGTCAGGGCCACGACGCCGACCTGGGCAATGTCGCGGGCATCGACCCAGCTAACCTTGCTATCGCCTAGCGGCATATAGAAAGCGCCCTGCTCACGAATCGTGCCCGCGAACATGAGCATGTTCTGCATGAAGAAGGTCGGCTGGAGAAAAGTGTAAGCGATGCCCGTCGCCTTCACCTCTTCCTGGTTCTTTCCATGCCAGCGTCCGATTTCGACACCGGCGTCGGGCCCCGCGCCAATGCCCGTCGACATGACGATATGCTTCACGCCGGCCGGCTTCGCCGCCTGAATCGCCGCCGATTTCATGGCGATCTGATCGAGATGAAGCGGTGTGACCAGGAACAGCTTGTCCGCGCCGTCCATGGCGGCGGCCACCGTTTCAGGGCGGGAAAGATCGCCCGCCACCAACTGCACCTTCGTTCCCAGCACGGCCTCGGCCTTGGCCCTGTCACGGACCAGCGCCCGGACCCCCACGCCTTTCGCCACGAGTTGCCGCGTCACTTCGGACCCGATATTGCCGGTCGCGCCGATCACCAAAATCATCTCTACGCCTCCTGAACACTTGCCTTGGGATTGCGGAGCCGCCAGTCGATTGCCAAGACCCCGTCTCTCGCTTAACATCCTAATGGAAGCGACTCTCCGTTGAAAAGTAGGTACCCGGCAGTAACTACCCATGACCCGTTTCGCCCATGAGTCGTCTTGTCCCGTCGAAGCGATGTTCCGCGTCCTTATGGGGCCTTGGACAATGTATATCCTGTGGACCTTGAGGCGGGATGGGCCACTCAGATTCGGTGTTTTGAAGAGGCAGCTGGCTGGTGTTTCGTCCAAGGTGCTGACTGAGCGTTTGCGTTTGCTCGAAAGCGAAGGGCTTATTTATCGCGAACACAACCCGACGATCCCGCCCGAAGTCACTTATGGGTTGACCGAGAACGGGAGGGAACTGGGCGATGCGCTTGACGCCCTCGAAGCGGTCGCACGGCGCTGGGATAGTCGCGGCGCGATTGCGCCGCAGCCGGAGCCACCTTTGGAGCATTCCGCGCGCACAGGACAGTCTTAAGATCTTGCGCACGTCTATCAACTTATACCAGCGGCCAGGAGTGCGCTCGACGGGGCGGACAGGGCTCAGGCTGCGGTTGTCCGTCGTCAGAACATTTGCCGGGCGCCCCAGCTTCCGTCAGGGGAGCCTGTTTTGAGCGTACCCGGCAGGTTCGAGTTTACCGACCATCTCTGCCGGATCTGCCTCGGCCGCGTCATGATGCGCGTCGACAGGGATCCTCGCGTCAAGAAACGGATCATTCCCGAAGTCCGCGAATTCCGGTGCTCGAACTGCGGCACCACGGGCCGGCAAGTCGTGCGATCGATCTGCTGCTGCGGCATGAAGGTTCCCGGAATGGGCCGCAAGGATTTCCGCGATGCCGGCATCCGGTGCCAGCCCAATCCCTCGATCTGCCCCGAGGTGCCGGCGGAAATCATCGCGAAGGAAACCGCCTGATGTACACGGTACCAGCCGACGACGACGACAACGGGCCCTGGCCGATCTTCCGGCACATGCTCGCCTATCCCGAAATGGCGGAACTCAACGAGATGCTGAAATCCGACATCACCGTCGCATTCCTGATGCGCAGCGGTGAGTGGCGCGAAGGGGGCCGCAGGCTCCTCAGGTTGTGCTGCATGTCCCTGAGGAACTCCGGAACGTCGTCAGCTATAGCACCGGACCTTGCGACGCCGGAGACATCAGCATCCCAACATGTTCATTGAAGCCCCATAGCAGCCCGCCTGATGCGGTCGCGACGCCAATTGAGGGTGTCCCTACCCTTTTCAACAAAACCCTCTCTGTCCGTCGTCAGAACATTTGGCACTAGGCGGCGTGGACAACTTTGAGCCAGTAGCGAGCAGATGCCAAGAACAACAGGTCGAGGAAGGTCTCGGCGAGCTGGTCGTATCTTGTGGCGATGGCGCGGTTGATCTTGAGATGTCCGAAGACGCGCTCGATGCAGTTGCGCTCGCGGTAGAGACGCTTGTTGTAACGGATTGCGACTTTACGGTTTGCCTTTGGCGGAATGACGGCCTTGATACCGCGCCGTTTCAGATCGGCCCGGATCGCGTCGGTGTCGTAGGCCTTGTCGGCGAGCAAAGTCTTTGGCCGATCAGCCTCTTGCTTCATCAACGCATCATAGGCCGTGGCGTCGTGCGCTTCGCCGGGCGTGATGACAAAGCCGAGCGGGAGACCTTCGCCATTCGTGCGGGCATGGATTTTACTCGTAAAGCCGCCGCGCGAGCGGCCAAGACCCTGATTTTGGGTCCCCCTTTTGCGCCCGCAGCCTGATGGTGGGCGCGGATAACGGTCGAGTCGATCATCTGAATGGTCTTCGGCGCGACGCCACTGTCGGCAAGCGCTTCGAGCAGCAGGTCCCAGAGCCCCGACCGGCTCCATCGCAGAAACTGCCGATAGACAGAGTTCCATTTGCCAAGTTCCCCGGGCAGATCGCGCCATGGTGCGCCTGTCCTCGTGATCCAGAAGATGCCGTCCAGTGTGCGCCGGTGATCGGACGGCGGGCGACCACTCAATGGACCGCCAGCAACAACGAACGGCTCGAAAAACTCCCATTCCGCATCGATCATCAAGTCACGAATCAAAACCGCCTCCTCTCGAAAGGCAGTCTTGAATCACATCACCGCGCGGCCGTGAATCCCTTTGTCAACAGAACCTAAATTCGCTTGTTTGCGGTCCGGCGCCATAATAAAAACAGTGCGCACGGTTTGCAAACGTCGAAAAACAAGACGAGGCAACCGAACCGGATGGAACATGATCGTTCCTGTCCGGGCTAGGAGGAGGCGAAGGATATGGCGAAAAAAGCGATCCGCATCGGCGGGGCGAGCGGCTTCTGGGGCGATGCCGCCATGTCGACGCCGCAGCTTCTTGCGGGCGGCGGCCTCGACTATATCGTCTATGACTATCTCGCCGAAATCACCATGTCGATCATGGCCCGCGCCCGCGCCGAGAAGCCAGAGGCGGGCTATGCCACCGATTTCGTCTCGCTGTCACTGAAGCTCAACCTCCCGGAGATTGCGCGCCAGAGGGTCAAGATCATTTCCAATGCCGGCGGCGTGAACCCGGAAGCTTGCGCCGCTGCGGTCCGCAAGCTGGTCACTGACCGCGGCCTCGATCTGAAGGTCGCTGCCGTCACCGGCGACGATCTGGTCGCGCAAAAGGATCAACTTGCGCAACAAGGCTTCGCTGAAATGTTCTCAGCCGACGCCTTTCCAGATCCGTCAAGAATTCTCTCGATCAACGCCTATCTCGGCGCCTTCCCGATTGCAAAGGCGCTGGATGAAGGCGCCGACATCGTCATCACCGGACGCTGCGTCGACAGCGCCGTGACGCTCGGCGCCTGTATCCACGAATTCGGCTGGACGCCTGCCGACCTCGACAGACTCGCGGGCGGCAGCCTCGCCGGTCACATTCTCGAATGCGGGCCGCAAGCGACCGGCGGCAATTTCACCGATTGGGAAAGCGTCATCGACCGGCTTGAGGACATCGGCTATCCGATCGCCGAAATCTCGGCCGACGGCAGCTTCATCTGCACGAAACCCGAAGGCACCGGCGGCATCGTCAATGTCGGCACCGTCTCGGAGCAGATGCTTTACGAGATCGGCGATCCGCAGGCCTATATGCTGCCCGACGTCGTCTGCGACTTCTCGAATGTGAAGATCGAGCAGCAGGACCCGGACCGCGTTCTGGTCAGCGGCGCGAAGGGACATCCGGCCCCTGACACCTACAAGGTCTGCGCGACCTATGTCGACGGCTTTCGCGGCGGTCTGACCATGAGCTTTTACGGCATCGATGCGAGCCGCAAGGCCGCACGCTTCGCCGAAGTCGTCTATAAGCGCGCGCGCCGCGCGCTGCGCAGCCTCAACCTCCCCGACTTTACGGAAATCAGCACCGAGGTCATCGGCGCGGAATCGCAATATGGCGACTTCTCCCGCGTCAACGTCGCGCGCGAAGTCGTCGTGAAGATCGCAGCAAAGCATCCCGACGCGACAGGCATCGGCATTCTGCTGAAGGAAGCGACGGGTCTTGGCCTTGCGACACCGCCCGGTCTTTCCGGCTTTGCCGGCGGACGTCCGAAGCCGACCCCGGTTGCCCGGCTTTTTTCCTTCGCCATTCCGAAGAACAAGGTTTCGATCTCGGTCGAGATCGATGGAAAGAAGAGCGGCTTCGCCGACACGAAAGGCCAGCGCTTCGATCCCGCCCCTCTCCTGCGTCCGGAAACGCCAATGGCCGAAGAGACATCGGGGCTCATTTGCGTTCCGCTCGTCGCGCTTGCCTGGGCGCGCAGTGGCGATAAGGGCGACAAGTCGAATATCGGCGTGATCGCTCGCCGGGCGGACTACTTTCCCTATATCTGCCGGTCGCTGACGGCGAAGGTCGTGGCGGAACGCTTCGCGCATTTCCTCAAAGGCGATGTGGAGCGTTTTGTAATGCCGGGGCCACATGCGCTCAACTTCCTGCTGCACAATGTGCTGGGCGGCGGCGGCGTCGCAAGTCTGCGCAACGATCCGCAAGGCAAGGGCTATGCGCAATTGCTTCTGGAAGTTCCAATCGAAGTGCCGGCGTCGCTCGCAAGACGCGACAATCTCGAAGCTGCCGTCTGATCCGGAGAAGTTCGCATGCCACGCTTCGTCTCGAAAATAAGCACGATGTCGGATGCCTTTAAGGCCAACCGTACGGAAATGATCGAGCTGACCTCCAAGCTCGAAGAGCTCAACGGCCGGGCCGTCTTCGAATCGGAAAAGCGCAAGCCCCGCTTCGACGAACGCGGCCAGTTGACGCCGCGCGAAAGACTGTCGCGCCTGCTCGATCCGGGCATGCCCTTCCTCGAAATCGGCAACATGGCCGGCTACATGCTCGACACCAAGGACCCGGCGAAGTCGGTTCCCGGCGGAAGCGTTATCGCGGGCATCGGCTTTGTTGCCGGTGTGCGCGCGGCGATCCTCGTCGACGATAGCGGCATCAACGCAGGCGCAATGACACAGGCCGGCACCTATCGCCTGCGGCGCTGTCAGGAAATTGCGCTCGCAAAGAAACTCCCCTTCATCCATCTGGTCGAAAGCGCCGGCGCCGACCTGATGAAATACACGGTCGAGGGTTTCATCAGCGGCGGCGGCCTCTTCGCCAATCTCGCGCGGCTGAGCGCGGCCGGCGTTCCCGTCATCACGGTTCTGCACGGCGCCTCGACGGCGGGCGGCGCCTATATGCCGGGTCTCAGCGACTACGTCGTCGCGATCAAGGGACGCGGCAAGGCCTTCCTCGCGGGCCCTGCCCTTCTCAAGGCAGCAACCGGCGAAGTTGCGACCGAGGAAGATCTCGGCGGCGCGGAAATGCATGCGAGCGTTTCGGGCCTCGCCGAATATCTCGCCGAGAATGACGGCCATGGGCTGCTGATCGCACGCGAAGTGGTCGAGCGGCTGCAATGGAATGCGCGCTGCCCCATGCATCTGGCCGCCAGCTTTGCGGAGCCCTATTACGATCCGGATGAGCTCGCCGGTGTCGTGCCCCTCGACTACAGGAAGCCCTATGACGTGCGCGAGGTGGTCGCCCGCGTCGTCGATGGCTCCGAGCTTCTCGACTTCAAACCGGCCTATGGCGTTTCGACCGTCTGCCTGCAGGCGGAAGTCTATGGCCATGCGTTCGGTCTCATCGGCAACAACGGGCCGATCGATCCCGACGGTGCGACCAAGTCCGCGCAGTTCATACAGCTCTGCGATCAGGCGCAGATCCCCCTCGTCTTCTTCCAGAACACGACGGGCTATCTCGTCGGCACGCAATATGAGCGCGCCGGCATGATCAAGCACGGCTCGAAGATGATCCAGGCGGTGACGAATGTCAGCGTGCCGCGCCTCACCTTCATGATCGGCGCGAGCTTCGGCGCCGGCAACTACGGCATGTGCGGACGCGGCTACGATCCGGATTTCGTCTTCTCCTGGCCGAACACCAAGACCGGCGTGATGGGCGGCGCACAGGCGGCGCGCACCATGTCGCAGGTAATGCTGGCGGGCGCCGCACGGCGCGGCGCAGCGCTCGACGAGGCACAGATCAAGGCGCAGGAAGACATGCTGACGCAGCATTTCGACGGCCAGTCGGACGCCTTCTACACTTCGGGCCATCTGCTCGACGACGGGCTCATCGATCCGCGTGACACGCGCCGCGTGCTGGGCTTCCTGCTCGAAACCTGCTGGGAGGCGCGCCACCGCGAGGTGCGGCCGAACAGCTTCGGCATCGCGCGCATGTGATTTCGGGAGAAGAAAAATGACGACGCTTCCGACGACGACGGCCCTGACCCTCGAACGCGAAGAGAGCGTACTCCGCATCTGGCTGAACCGGCCCGAAGCACGCAACGCGTTGACCGCCGAAGTGACGGGCGAGCTCGCCGCGGTGCTCGACGCCGTGCGCGACGATCGCACGATCCGCACGCTGGTGTTGCGCGGCAAGGGCGGCGTCTTCTGCGCCGGTGGCGACATCAAGGGCTTCAAATCTGGCATGCAGGGCTCCGGCGACGCGAGAGAAATCGCGCGGGGCAATCGGTCTTTCGGCGATCTGATGATCAAGATCAACGAGCAGCCTCAGGTCGTGGTGATGCTGGTCGAAGGTGGCGCCGTCGGCGGCGGTCTCGGCCTGTCTTGTGTCGGCGACGTGACCATCGTGGAAAAGGAAACGCGCTTCCAGCTGAGCGAAACGAGCCTCGGCATTCCGCCGGCACAGATCGCGCCCTTCGTCGTCGAGCGCGTAGGGTTAACGCAGGCACGGCGCCTGATGCTGACCGGTGTGCGTTTCAAGGGCGAAGAGGCGGTGCGTCTCGGCATCGGGCATTTCCTCGCCGACGGCGCGGAGGACATGGAGCGCATCTGCAAGGATGTGCTCGGTCAGATCGCGAATTGCGCGCCGGGCGCCAATGCCATCACCAAGGCCATCGTTTTTGAGGCGACGCGCCGCCCGCGCGCCGACGCGCTGGACTTCGCGGCCGAAGGTTTCGCAAGTTGCATGCTGAGCGACGAAGGCCGCGAGGGCGTCTCGGCCTTCGTCGAAAAGCGCAAGGCCCGCTGGGCCGTGACGGCCGAGTGATGGGAACCTCGATGAAAAACTTCAGCAAGCTCCTGGTTGCCAATCGCGGCGAGATCGCGGTGCGCGTCATTCGCTCCGCTCGCGCGCTGGGCTACCGCACCGTCGCCGTCTATTCCGAGGCGGACGCCGGCGCGCCGCATGTTTCGCTTGCCGACGAGGCTGTGCTGATCGGCCCTGCTCCTGTCGCCTCCTCCTATCTCGATCCGGAACGGCTGCTGAAGGCGGCCGCCGCGACCGGCGCGGACGCGGTGCATCCGGGCTACGGCTTTCTTTCCGAGAACGCAAATTTCGCGCGCGCTTGTGCCGAGGCCGGCCTTGTCTTTATCGGCCCGTCGGCGGACGCCATCCACCTGATGGGCAACAAGGCCGAGGCCAAGCGCCGCATGATCGAAGCGGGCGTTCCCTGCGTGCCCGGCTACGAGGGCAAGGATCAGGCAGATGCCGCTTTCATCGCGGCGGCGGACAAGATCGGCTTTCCCGTCATGGTGAAGGCTGCTGCCGGCGGCGGTGGCCGCGGAATGCGCCTCGTCGAGAAGAAGGATCAACTCGCCGCGGCTCTCGCCTCCGCGCGCTCCGAAGCGCTCAACGCTTTCGGCTCCGACGAGCTCATTCTCGAAAAGGCGGTGCGGCAACCGCGTCATGTCGAGATACAGGTCTTCGGCGACGCACATGGCAACGTCATCCATCTGGGCGAGCGCGACTGCTCCGTGCAGCGCCGGCATCAGAAAGTGGTCGAGGAGGCGCCCTGCCCGGTGATGACGCCGGAACTGCGCGAACGCATGGGCGCCGCCGCCGTCGAGGCGGCCCGCAGCATCGGCTACGAAGGCGCCGGCACGGTCGAATTCCTGCTCGACGGCAGGGGCGCTTTCTACTTTCTCGAAATGAACACCCGGCTTCAGGTCGAGCATCCGGTGACCGAACTCATCACCGGGCTCGATCTCGTCGCGCTTCAGCTCCGCGTTGCCCGTGGCGAGCCCCTGCCCCTCGCCCAGAAAGACCTGACGCTGACCGGCCACGCCATCGAAGTGCGCCTCTACGCGGAAGACCCTTCGAACAATTTTCTGCCGGCGAGCGGACGCGTCGATGTCTGGCAGCCCGCGACCGGCGACGGTATCCGCATCGACCACGGGCTTCGCGAAGGGCAGGAGATTTCACCTTTCTACGATCCGATGATCGGCAAGGTGATTGCCTGGGGTCATGACCGCGACGAGGCGCGCCGTCGCCTCATCCGCGCGCTGGAAGAGACCGCCGTTTTCGGCCCCGTCACCAACAAGGATTTCCTCGTCGCCATCCTCGCGCATCCTCGCTTTGCCGCCGGCGAAGCGACGACGGCTTTCCTGCCCGAGAATTTTGGCGAGGCTGCGCTGCAGAAGGTTCATCCCTCCCGCGCGCAAGCCGCGATCGCCGCCGTGCTCCAGTTTCGCTCCACCCGGGATCGCCTCGCCGCCAAGGCCGTCGCCTTGACACCACACCTTCGCGACTGGGCGAGCGCCGGCCAGCTCGTCAGCCGCTTCTCCTACATGCTGGATGAAGAGGCGCCAGCCGAATTCCGCGTCAGCGCATTGGGTCGCGAGACCTATCGCGTCGAAGAGGGAGCCGGCGCCCACACGATCGAGGTTTTGAACGACCAACAAGGCGTGGCGCGGGTGCTGATCGACAATGTGCAGAAGACGGTTCGCCTCGTCGCCGCCGACAATGGCAGGCTTCATCTGGCAGTCGATGGCCGGAGTTTCCTCTTCGACAATCTTCTGCTGAAGGGTACTGGTGCCGACGAGGCCGCCTCGAGCGGCAGCGTTCTCGCGCCCATGCATGGCAAGATCCTTCGTCTTCACGTCGCGGTCGGCCACGCTGTGAGCGAGGGGCAACCGCTCGTCGTTCTCGAAGCCATGAAGATGGAACACGAGATCAACGCGACGGTGAACGGCAAGGTGACTGCGGTGAATGTCGCCGAAGGCGATCAGGTGCCGGCGAACACGCTCATCATTGAAATCGAAAAAGCGGCGAGTGGGGCCTGAGATGACGATCAAACTTTATCATTGCAAGACGGCGCGCTCGGTCAGGCCGCTCTGGACGCTCGAGGAAATGGGCATTCCCTATGAGCTCGTGTCGATGAAGTTCCCGCCGCGCGTTCTCCACGAGGGCTATCTCGACATCAACCCGCTCGGCACTGTGCCCACGATGACCGAGGGCGATCTGACGATGACGGAATCGGCGGCGATCTGCCAGTATCTCGTCGATTGCCATGGCCCTTCCGATCTCGGCCTGACGCCGCAGGACAAGGACTACGGTGTCTATCTCAACTGGCTGCACCGCAGCGACGCGACGCTGACCTTCCCGCAGACGATCGTGCTGCGCTACACGCAGCTCGAACCCGAAGAGCGCAGACTGAAGCAGGCCGTCGACGACTACACGCAGTGGTTCTTCTCGCGGTTGAAGAGCGTCGAACGAGCGACGGGCGAGCGCGAATTCCTCTGCGCCGGACGTTTCACGATTGCCGATATCTGTATCGGTTATGCGCTCTATCTCGCCGAGACGCTTGGCCTTCGCCCCGGCTTCAAACCGAATACGGAAGCCTATTACCAGCGACTGAGCACGCGGCCCGCCTTCCAGCGCGCCATCGCACTCTGACGAAGGGAAACGGGATGTCAGTGAAATTCTCCGACGGCCAGAGCCCCGTGGACTTCGACCATCGCTATATGGGTCCGCTTTATACCGACGATCATCGCGCCTGGCGCGCAACGCTCCGGAAGTTTGTCGAGACGGAGATGATGCCGCATGTCGACGAATGGGAGGAGGCCGGCGAATTTCCGCGCGAACTCTACAAAAAGGCGGCTGAAGTCGGCCTGATCGGTCTCGGTTTTCCGGAGGAATATGGCGGTACGCCGGTCAACGATCCGCTGTATTCGATCGTCACCGCCGAAGAGCTTGCCCGTCTTGGCGCGGGCGGCATCAATGCGAGCCTGATGGTCCATGGCATCGGCTTGCCGCCGGTCCTCGCCATCGGATCGGACGCGATGAAGCGCCGGGTCGCGCCGCAGGTTCTTGCCGGCGAGAAGATCCACGCGCTCGGGATCACGGAACCGTCCGGTGGATCGGACGTGGCCAATCTCAAGACGCGCGCGGTGCGCGACGGCGACCACTACATCGTCAACGGATCGAAGATTTTCATCACAGGCGGCATGCGCGCCGACTACTATACGGTCGCGGTGCGAACCGGCGGGCCGGGCGCCAAAGGCATCTCGCTGCTTCTCCTCGAGCGCGACATGCCGGGCTTCACGCGCACGCCCCTGAAGAAGCAGGGCTGGTGGTCTTCCGATACGGCAGCACTCCATTTCGACGATGTGCGTGTGCCGGTCGAAAATCGCATCGGCGAGGAAAACAACGGCTTCATCGGCATCATGCTCAATTTCAACAATGAGCGTATCGGCCTTGCGGCAAGCGCCGTCGCACATGCCCGCGTCTGCTTCGAGGATGCTCTCGCCTGGGCCCGCAGCCGCGAAACATTCGGAAAGCGGCTCGGCGACCATCAGGTGATCCGGCACAAATTCGCAGAAATGGCGCGCCACATTGCCGCCACGCAGGCCTATCTCGAGCAATGCGTGGTACGCGTGAAGGCAGGCGAGACGCCGGTCGCAGATCTTTCGCTGCTGAAGGTGCAGTCGACGCTGACGATGGAACTATGCGCCCGCGAGGCGATGCAGATCATGGGCGGCGCGAGCTATATGCGGGGCTGCCGGGTGGAGCGCATCTATCGCGAGGTGCGTGTCAATGCAATCGGCGGCGGTTCGGAAGAGATCATGCGCGATCTCGCCGCCCGCCAGCTCGGAATTTGAAAGAGAGGGACGACGAATGAGCCTGAGCAAACAGGAACTCGACGAATTCCGCACGGAAGTTCGGGCCTGGTTCGACGAGAACAAACCCGCCGATCCGGGATTTCTTCTGCCGCAATCCTTCATGGAGGTCGGCACCGACGATCAGTTCTATTTCCTGCGCGACTGGCAGCGAAAAGTCTATGAGGCAGGCTATCTCGGCATGGCCTGGCCGAAGGAATATGGCGGCGGCGGCAAGCCGCAGGCGCTGCAGGACATCGTGACACGCGAGATGGTGCGCCAGAAAGTGCTCTTCATGACGAACACGATCGGCCTCAACTGGGCCGGCCCGCTGATCCTCAACATGGGCACCGAAGAGCAGAAGAAGGCCTATATTCCGGGCATCCTCAGCGCCGACGACATCTGGTGCCAGGGTTTCTCCGAGCCCGACCACGGCTCCGACCTTGGCAATGCGCAGCTGAAGGCGACGCGCGACGGCAATGAGTTCGTGCTCAACGGCAGCAAGATCTGGACAAGCCTCGGCAAGCACGCGAAATACATGATCCTGCTCGCGCGCTCGAACGCCAATACCAACAACAAATATGAAGGCCTGAGCTTCTTCCTGATCCCGATGCGCATTCCGGGCATCGAGGTCGTACCGATCAGGAAGCTCACCGGTGAATACGGCTTCAACCAGACCTTCTTCACCGACGCCCGCATTTCCGACACCTGCCTCATCGGCAAGGAAGGCGGCGGCTGGCAGGTCGCAATGGCGACGCTCGCCTTCGAGCGCGGCGCGGTCGGCGGACAGGCCGGCGGTCATTCGATGATGAGCAAGGAAGTCTCGGAGGTCGTAGCGCTTGCCCGCACCGCGCAGCGCAACGGGCGACCGGCCATCGAAGATCCGCAGATCCGCGACAGGCTCGTCCAGTTCATCATGGAAGAACGTGCACAGTCGCTGAACTCGGCCCGCGCGAAGGTAAAGGCGCTGACCTCGGAGCGGCCCTTCTCGATCCCGATGTCGGCGAAGCTCGTCGGCAGCGAATACCAGCGCCGCCTGAACCAGTTCGCGCTCTCGCTGCAGGGAGCGAACGCCGCCTATTACGTCGGCGACGATCTCGCCTATGACCGCGGCCTCTGGCAGCGCTCCTACTTCAACGCCTTCTCCGCGACCATCGGCGGCGGCACATCGGAAATTCAGCACAACATCATTGGCGAGCGCGTTCTCGGCCTGCCGAAAAGCTAAGTGAGGCGTGAAACAATGTTGGACACAAACAAACGACCGACCATCCAGTTCAGCGACGAACAGGAGCAACTGCTCGAAGTCGCGACCAGCTTCTGCCTCGACAAATTCCCCGCCGACCGCGTCCGTGCGCGTATCGCAGCGGCGGAGGATTTCGATAAAGGCGTATGGGGCGAAATGGCCGCGCTAGGCTGGCTCGGCGTTGCCGTGCCGGAGGAATTCGGCGGCAGTGGCCTCGGCCTTGCCGAGGTCGTGACGCTCGTCGAGCCTATGGGCCGCGCCCTCGCCGGCACGCCGCTCGTCTCGACGACGCTGGTTGCACAGGCCCTTCTCAAGGGCGGCACCCAGGCGCAAAAGAACGAGTGGCTACCAAAGATCTGCGAAGGCGCCATTGGCGCTCTCGCGCTGACGGAGCCGCATGGCGACTGGGACCTCGCCAACCTGACCTGCAAGGCGGCACGGCAGGCCGACAAGCTTGCCCTTTCCGGTATCAAGACCTTTGTGACGGATGCGGCTTCCGCCGATCTCACCATCGTCTCGGTCTCGCTGGACGGCAAACCCGCTCTCGTTCTTCTCGACAAGGCGGCACTCGGCGCCGCGAAGATCGAACGTGAGATCGTCATCGACGAGACCCGGCGCTCTTATCGGCTGAAGCTCGACGGCATCACCGTCCCCGCCAGCGCTCTTCTCGATCCGTCGAAAGCCGGTGCCACGCTCGCACATCTGGAGCAGGCGGCTTGCCTCCTCCTCTCCGCCGAAGCCTGCGGCGGCGCAAGCGGCGTCATCGACGTCACGGTCGAATATCTGAAGTCGCGCAAGCAGTTCGAGAAATACATCGGTTCCTATCAGGCGCTGAAACATCCGACGGTCGACGCCCTGCTCGCCATGGAAGCGGTCCGCTCCCACCTCTATTTCGCCGCGACGGTGATCGGCGAAGGCGAGGATGGCGAGATCGCGGTCCGCATGGCCAAGGCCCAGTCGAGCGACGCGCTCGCCTTCGCCTCCGACCGCGCGATCCAGTTTCACGGCGGTTTCGGCTTCACCTATGATTGCGACGCGCAACTCTATCGCCGTCGCGGCATCTGGTGCGAAGCCCAGTTCGGCGATGCGGCGCATCATCGCCGCATCCTTGCGGACATGCTGCTGTGATGTGAGCTATGCCTTCGGCGCGGCCGCAAGTGTCGCGTCGAAGGAGAGCAGCGCGTCGAGGAGAACCGCGCACAACCGGCAGCGCAATCTTCCGACGTCGCCCACTCCGCCTCGTTGTGGCTGAGCCCGTCCTTGCAAGGAACGAAGATCATCGAAGTGGGTGCGACCCGCGCCATGTAGACGGCGTCATGCCCTGCCCCAGAAATGATGTCGCGATGCGGGAGCCCGCGCTTCTCCGCCGCGTCGCGCACCATGCCGACGCTCGCCGCATCGAACTCAAGACCGCCGGGGTGTGAGCGATCTCCTTGAAGTCGAGCGCCAGACGATGGCCGGCGGCGATCTTCGCCGCTGCGCCCGCGAAGGTCTTTCCCATCTCGGCGAGAACGGTATCGTCCGGATGGCGAAGGTCGACGCACATGAAGACCTCGCCGGTGATGACGTTGCGGCCATTGGGCGCTGCGGTCAGGAACCCGACGGTACCCCGACCGAGCGGCCCGACGTCGCGCGCGACACGATCAACCTCGCGGATAATGTCTGCGGCGCCAAGCAACGCATCGCGCCGCGCTTCCATCGGCGTCGTGCCGGCATGCGCATCCTGGCCGACAAGCTTCAGCTCGTACCAGCGGAACGCCTGCACGCCGGTTACCACGCCGATCGCCTTCTTTTCCGCTTCGAGAACGGGGCCCTGCTCGATGTGCAGTTCGAAGAAGGCGGAGACCGGGCGCCCACCCACTTCATCCTCGCCTTCGTAACCGATGCGCTTCAGCTCCTCGCCCAGCGTCTTTCCATCCTTGTCGATCCGCGCCTTGGCCGTCTCCATCGGGATCGCGCCCGCGAAGACGCCGGATGAAACCATGGCAGGCGAGAAACGCGAGCCCTCCTCGTTGGTCCACACGGCCACCTCTACCGGGCGTCACGTAGTCGAGATCGTGCAGCGTCCGCAGGACTTCGAGCCCGGCCATGACGCCCAGAATACCATCGAACTTTCCGCCCGTCGGCACGGTGTCGAGATGGCTGCCGTTCATGATCGGCGGCAAAGAATTGTCGAGGCCGGCACGGCGCGCGAAGATATTGCCCATCCGGTCGATGCGGATCGTGCAACCCACTTCCTCGCACCAGCGAATGAAAAGATCGCGACCCTGCCGGTCCTCATCCGACAGAGCGAGGCGGCAGACGCCGCCCTTCGGCGTCGCGCCGATCTCTCCGATTTCCATCAGGCTCTGCCACAATCGGTCGCCATTGACCGACAGATTGGTGACGGAAGGATTGGTCTCGCTCATAACGGATCCCGCTTCAAGGACTGACAGAGGCAGTGTGGGCCGCCGCCGCCCAGAGTGTACATCGAAAGGTCGGGCGCGAAGACCTCGATGCCGTGCGCCCTCATGCGAGCGTTGAGATCGACATTCTCCGCCGTCGAGAGAGCGCGATCGTTGCCGAGGCTGACAAGGTTACAGCCAAGCTTCATGGCGTCCTTGTAGGAGACAGGAAGAATCTCGTACCCCCGCCCGCGCAGCAACTCGATGAACCAGGGCTGGTGGGCATCCTCGCAGACCGCGACGAGCTTCGGCGCGATAAAGCCGACCGAAACGTCGAGATGAACGAAATAGGGGGGAAACGGCACGGCATGCGCTTCCCAGCCCTCGGCACGGAACCACGAGACAACTTGTTCGGCGCCTTCTTTTTCCGAGCGCTCGCCGCCATAGCCGCACAGCACGAAACCGGGTTCGACGACCATGAAATCGCCGCCTTCGAAATGGCCGGCGGTCACCATGTTCCAGATCGGAATGCCGTGGTCCTGATAGAATTTCAGCACCAGCGAATAATCGCCCCGACGATACTTCGTCTGCATCATCGTCACGACGGCGCCGAACGGCGTCATGAAACTCGAGTCGCGCGCGAAGACGCTATATTTGAGTTCCGGCTTCGCCTCGAGCCAATGACAGGTGACGCCGGCGCTCTCATAGGCATCGACCATTTCGCGATGCTGGGAGATCGCGGTCTGCGCATCAAATTTAAGATCGAGCGCCAGCGTCTGCCGCGCCACAGCACTCACAGGCCGCCATTCGAAGAAATCCGGGGCGCCGAGAAGGACATGACGCAGCACGCCCGTTTCGGAATCGATGCCCCAGGGGATCGAAGGAGAACTCATCAGAAAACCTCGTAATGCGCCTCCGTCGGCGCTCCGTCGTTGATGCAGATGATGTCCTGCGGGCAGGCCGACATCGCGACGATACAATCCATCTCGGCCCGGAGGACGACATAATCGCCGGGCTTTGAAACAGGCTTCTCCCAGCCGATCTCGCCGTTGACAAAGGGGATGTTCATCCAGAGATTGAATGGCGACGGCGTTTCGGGCGGTGTCAATCCAAGCTCGGCAAGACCGGCTTTCAGATTGTCCTGACAATTGTCGTGATAGGTTTCGACGCCGAGACCCTGATACCGATAGATGTCGCAGGCAGCGATCAACGTATCGTGGATGCCGGGCGAGGTATCCTCGACAAGCGTCAGGATCGGACGCCGGTGATTGGTGACAAGCTTGTCGCCGGGCCTCGGGATGACCCGGTCGATGGCTGCACGCATGTGCTCCATCGACAGGAATTCGGTGAGATCATGCGCGTTGAAAGCCCAGGTATCAACGACTTGATGGCCATGCGTATTGATGATGCGGATCGACTGCCCCGCCTTCAGGCGGACCGCCTTGCCAGTACGCGGCGGCACACGATGCCGCGTCTCCTCTGCGACGGCGTTCATCCCTTCACCTTTACGTTCGGGAATTCCTTCAGGATCGCCTCGGTAACGCCTTTGGCATAATCCTCGGCCAGCAACACGCCCTTCGCCGCATCGGCACCCTTTGCCGGCGAAAGCACACCGGAGCAGGGCACCCATCCCGTGCGTGTCGGATACATGTCGTAGGCGGGGAAATGCGCCATATCATCGGTCGGAATGGCGCTCTCGTCGACGAGATGCGGGAAATGATGAAGCATCAGCGATGTCTCCATCACAGCGGCATGTTCGAGCGCATAGCCGGGAAACCCGTCGGGGAAGACCTTGTCGAGCGTTTCCTGCGTCGTGAAATCCCAATATTCGAGGCGCAACACCTCGAAATCCTTGATGCCGTCATAACGCAGTTCGCGCAGCGCGAGATCGATGCCCTCGATGGTGAACATCATGTTCTCGTAATGGCCGTTGATGAGCGCCATCTTTCGCACGCCGTGGCGCGCGAATTCCTTGATGACGTCGCGCAGAACATGCGCGAGCGTGTCGGCATCGAGACTGGTCGTGCCGCAGAAATGATTGCCGCCGCCCATTTTCGGCTGCGACTTGTAACCAAAGGCAACGACAGGCGCGACGATAGCATCGATCTTCTTCGCAACGTCGAGCGCGACGGCGGTCGACAGC
Source organism: Parvibaculum sp. (assembly GCF_039680535.1). GTDB lineage: Bacteria > Pseudomonadota > Alphaproteobacteria > Parvibaculales > Parvibaculaceae > Parvibaculum. The sequence goes on from NZ_JBDKSS010000017.1 coordinate 102,017, forward strand.
ATCGCATCGGTGCCCATCGGCAGATGCGGCCCGTGCTGCTCCGTGGCACCGACCGGCAGGATGATCAACGCTCCCTTGTCGATCCGCTCCTTGTAGGTCGTCCAGCTCATCTCGTTCATCAGCAGGCGGTCGCTCATTCGCATCACTCCTTTTCGTTACATAGATGCGCCGCCATTCACGCCGACCACCTGGCCGGTCATGAAGGAAGCGCCGGGGCCTGCGAGAAAGCGGATCGCGGCCGCGATTTCTTCCGGCCGGCCAATGCGGCCGAGCGGATTGGACAATTCGGCCTGCCGCCAGTGAACGGGCAGGTTTTCGAAATCGAGCAGCGGCGTATCGGTCGGCCCGGGGGCCACTGCATTGACGAGAATGTCGGGCCCGAGTTCGCGCGCCCATGTACGCGTCATCGCCTCGATCGCACCCTTGCTCGCGCAATAGGCTGTATGGCCCGCGCGGCCAAGCGAGGCGAGCTCGGAGCTTACCGTGATGATGCGCCCTCCACGCCCGCGCGCCCGCATGACGCGTGCGACTTCACGGCCGACGAGGAAACTTCCGGCGAGATTGACGCCGATCACTTCGTTGAACATGGCAAGCGTCGTCTCGACGAGCGATGCCTCCCGGAAAATGCCGGCCGCACTCACGAGAATGTCGATGCCGCCGCTTTGCGCGTCGGCCGCAGAGACGGCCGCGATGACCGCGGCCTCGTTGCCGACATCGACGCTGAAAGCGAGATGGGACGAAGCAAAGCCCTTCAGCGCCTGCGCCTCAGGCGCACGATCAAAAAGCATGAGGCGCGCGCCGGCCTCCGCCAGCGCGAACGCTGCTGCCCTGCCGATACCGCTCGCGGCACCCGTCACCAGTGCCGTCTTTCCAGCCAATTCACTCACCCGAGAAACTCTCCGCGATCGACCCCAATCGCCTGTCCGGTAATGTTGGCGGCAAGCTTGCTCGCCAGAAACACATAAAGGCCCGCTACGTCATCGGGGTTCATCAATCCCGGCAGCGCCTGGCCGGCGTGAATATCGCCCAGCAACGCATCCTCGGTCCGCTTGGCGCGCAGCGACATCGCTTTCAGCGACCGCAGCGACGCTTCGGTTCTGACCCAGCCGGGGCAGACCGCATTGACGTTGATGCCGCGCGGTCCCAGCTCGCGGGCGAAGGTGCGGGTGAGACCGATGACGGCATGTTTCGATGCGATATAGGCAGCGAACCCGCCGACCGCCGACTTGCCCCAGACGGACGCCGTGTTGACGATGCGCCCGCCCTGCCCCATCAGCGGGAGGGCCGCGCGCGTCACGTTCCATGTTCCCGTCACGTTGATCGCGAGAATGCGCTCGAAGATTTCGTCGACAGCCAGCGAGAAGTCGTCGAGCGGCGTGATGAGTTCGAGACCGGCATTGTTGATCAAGACGTCCAGCGGACCGAAATCGGAGAAGATCGCCGCAACGGCCGCGCGGTCGCGCACGTCGCACTGAAAGGATCTGACTGCTGCACCGCCGAGCCGCTTCGCGGCGTCATGCACGCCCGCATCGTCGGCAAGGATCGAAAGCTCCGCGCCGGCCTCGACGAAGCCCGCCGCAATGCCGTAGCCGATGCCGCGGCTCGCGCCGGTGACGAGTACCTTTTTGCCCATGAGGCCAAGCAGATCGTTCATTCTTCCGCTCCCGCGCTCGCCCGAACGAGACGCAGTATCTTGGTTCGCAGATGAAAGAAGGCTTCGCTGTCGCGCAAGGCGAGCGTCCGCTCGGTCCCCAGAAGCGCGGTGACGTCGATCTCCTCGAGCATCCGCGCTGGCCGCTTCGAGAAGACGATGATGCGGTCGGCGAGAAATACCGCTTCGTCGACGTCATGCGTGACGAAGATCACCGTTTTCGCATCTTGCTGCTGAATGAGCCGAAGCTGAAGCTGCAGATCCTCGCGGCGCTGCGCATCGAGCGCACCAAAGGGCTCGTCCATCAGCAGAATCTCCGAGCCCGCGGCCAGCGTGCGGGCAATGGCGATGCGCTGGCGCATGCCGCCCGACACCTTGTTCGGATAGACGTTCGCGAAATCGGCAAGACCGACAAGAGCGAGATAATGCGCCAGCCGTTCCTTCTTTTTCTTCGGCGAAATGTCCAGCCGGTACTTCATGCCGAAAGCGACGTTCTGCGCGACGGTAAGCCAGGGAAATGACGAATAGGACTGGAAGACCATGCCGCGACTGCGATCCGGTCCCTCCACCGGCTGCCCGTCGATCGTGATTTGTCCTTTCGACGGCGTTTCCAGGCCGCCGACCATGCGCATCAGCGTCGTCTTGCCCGAGCCGGACGGTCCGAGGAAGACCACGAATTCGCGGCGTTTCACCTCGAGGTCGAAGCTCGGCGCCACGACTTCGAGCGCGCCGAAGTTTTTCGAGACAGAGTTGAAGACGAGATAAGGTGCGGGCACGGGGCGCTGCTTATGACTGATGACTTAGAGATATCGGAACATGAATTTGTGGAGAACGCGAAGCGCCTGATCGGTGAAAAGACCGATGAGACCGATGGCGACGACACCCGCCATCACCTCCGACGTGTTCATGTAGCGCCGCGCGGCCCATATGACGAAGCCGAGGCCGCTATCCGCGGCGACGATCTCCGCGATGATGAGATAGGTCCAGCACCAGCCGAGCGTGACGCGCAGATTGTCGAAGAGGTTCGGCAGCATGGCGCGGAAGGCGACGTCGGAGAGCATCTGCGTCGGCCGCGCGCCGACCGTGTAGGCGATCTCGATGTATTCCTGCGGCACGCGGCGCATGTCATCTGCGACGAGCAACAGAAGCTGGAAGAAGGTACCGAGCCAGAGCAGGAAGATCTTGGTCTCCTCGCCAACGCCGAACCAGATGATGCTGAGCGGTACGAGGGCCGGCACCGGCAGGTAGCGGATGAAGTCGACGATCGGCTCGAGCGCCGCCCCCACCGCCGGAAAACTGCTCATGACCATGCCGAGGGGGATGGCCATGACGACGGAAAGTCCGAAGGCCAGCCAGACGCGTCCCGTTGAAACCATCGCATGATAGAGGAGGTTCTTCTCCTCGATCATGTCGATGAGCGTCGCGAAGGCCGTGCTCGGCGGCGGAAAGAAAAGTGCATTCATCCAGCCGAACCGCGTCGCCACCTCCCAGAGCGCCAGCACGGCAACGCTTGCGAGGACGGCGATCATCAACCGCCGTCCGCGCGGCAACGTGCCGCGAAAGGAAAGTCCCTGGGAGGGGCGTTCGCTCATTTCAGATCGCTCGCACTGATCTTCGCCATGATGGAGCTGTCGATCTGCTTCGCCGCCACGAGCTTGTGATCGGCGGCGCCGTTCTCGAGATTGAGCTGCATCACGGTACCGAAAATGCCGTAGAGCGAACCGGGCTTTGCAGGCGTGCCGAAATATTCCGCCGTGTCCTTGTAGGACGTATAGACGAGGCTGCCTTCGATCGAGTCCGAAAATTCCTGCGGCTTCAGGTTGAAATGCGGCGCCGCGAGTTTGATAAAGTCCGCCTTGTTGGTCTTGAAGTATTCGATCGCCTTGAAGATGCCGATCAGAAATTTCCGGTATTTCTCGGGATTGGCCTTCAGATCGTCCTGCCGCACGATGATGACGTCGATGATGATGCCCCGATAATCGCTCGACGAGACCAGCACCTTCGGGCTGCGCATCTTGATCTTGTCCAGCGCCTGCGACAGGAAGGGCTGATAGGTCGCGACCGCGGCGATCGAACTGTCTGCGAAGACGGCGACCGTATCGGCCGTCGCAATCTGCTTCACGTTGAGGTCGTTGAGCGTCATTCCCTTCTTCTTCAGCGCAAGCTGCAGGAGAAGGCGCGCTGGAATATTGGGTTCGGAAGCGACCGTCTTGCCTTTGAGGTCCTCCACTGACTTGATCGATCCGTCGGCGACAACGCCGTCACCGCCCAGTGACTCGTCGATCGTGCCGATGATGATGCCAGGCGTATCCGCGTCGCGCGGCTTGCCCTGATATTCGCCCACCGTGCGCATATCCATCTCGATATCGCCACGCGCCATGGCCGCCATCACGTTCGGCCGTTCGTCCTCGAACTTGATGTCGACATCGATACCCAGCGCCTTGAAATAGCCGAGGTCGTTGGCGACGAAGACCGGCGCATAGCCGCTCCAGGTCGGACAGAGAATCCTGATTTTATCGTCGGCATGGGCAGCGCTCGCGGACATGGCCACCGCCAGCCCGAAACCCGCTGCGAGGATACGCTTGAAAGACATGGATTTGCCCCTTCTTTGGCCAGTTGACGCCAGTCTGCCCCATGAGGGTCCCTGAAATTTACATTGATAGAAATATCGATTATTCAAATAATAGATTTGAAAACGCCGATGTAAAAGACCGGACCGAACACACACGGGAGAACCGCCCATGCGCAGGCTCGACAATATCGATCTCCGCCTGCTCCGGGTCTTCGTGACACTGGTCGACGCGGGCAGCTTTGCGGACGCCCAGATCGCCCTCAACCTTTCCCAGCCTACGCTCAGCACACATCTGGCGGCCCTTGAACGCAAGCTTGGCGGCTCTCTTTGTGTGCGTGGTCGCCGCGGCTTTCAAATGACGCCCTTCGGCGAAGCGACCTATACCGCCGCCCAGAAGCTCTTCTCGGACATTCACACCTTCGAGGAACGGGTCGGCCAGCACACGGGCCAGCTCGCCGGCCGGCTCCGGATCGGCATCGTCGACGGCGTGGTGACCAACCCCGTCTTCAGCCTGCCCGCCATTATCGGCCGCTATCTCGAAAATTCGGACAGTGTCTTCATCGATCTCGAACTCGGCACGCCGCACCTCCTCGAGCAGGCCGTCGCCGACGGGCGGCGCGACATCGCCATCGGCCCTTTTTCCCAAAAGGCACCGGGCGTCACCTATGTCTCGCTCCATCAGGAGCCGCATGGGCTCTTTTGCGGTCGCGGCCACGCCCTTTTCGACATGCCGGCGGGCAAGATCACTCCGGCCCATATCGAGGATGCGCTCTTTTCTGTGCGCGGCTATCGCCAGTTCGACGACCTCTACCGTGCCAATCACCCCCGCGCGAGCGGTCAGGTGGTGCAGATGGAGGCTCAGGTGATGATGATCCTGTCGGGCCGTTTCATCGGCTTCCTGCCGCGCCATATCGCCGACGACTGGGTGAAGCAGAAGCAGATGCGGGAACTGAAGCCCTCGACCTACCAGTTCCTTTCCACCCATTTCGCCGCCTATCGCCGGAGCGACGAGAAGCGTCCTCTGATCACGAGTTTCGTTCGGCTGTTGAGGCAACAGGCGGCGGCCATGCGCAAGACGGGCAGCACCGCGGTCTGAAACGGACCTATTTACATCTATGATTTCGGATGTAATTCACAGAAATTCATTATTTATCTCGATATATGCCTGCGGCATGCTTCGCTGAGAAGAGCCCTCCCGCTTCGGAGATCAGTAGATGAGTGCCGCCCTCTCCAGCCCCATGAAAGCCGGCGCGATGCGCCAGCCACAGGACATCGACGGGATCCGGCGCGAAATCGCGGAAGCGGCGCCCCAACCGCTCGCGCGAGCAGTCACACTGCCGAAGGCTGCCTATACGAGCGAGGATTATTTCCGTCATGAAGCCGACGCCGTGCTTTCCTCCGGCTGGCTCTGCATCGCCCATGTCTCGCAACTGAAGGCACCCGGCAGCTACATCGCCGTCGACCTTCTCGACGAGCCGCTGGTCGCGGTCCGCGACGAGACGGGTGCCGTCCGCGTGCTGTCGCGCATCTGTCCGCATCGCGGCACCGACATTCTGCATGAATGCTTCGGCAAGCCTCGCGAGGGCACGACGCGGCGCCTCACCTGCCCTTACCACGTATGGGCCTTCGACCTTTCGGGTAAACTCGTAAGTGCGCCGGAGAGGGAACGCGCCGAGGGCTTCGTCAAGGGCGACTGGTCGCTCCCCACCATCCGCTCGGAAATCTGGCATGGCTTCCTCTTCGTCAATCTGGACGGAAAGGCTTCACCTCTCGCCGGGCAATATGCCGATTTCGGCGAAGCCATCGCTCCATGGAACACGGAAGAGATGGAGGTCGTCATCGAGCTTCAATGGGAATGCGACTTCAACTGGAAGGTGATGATCGAGAACTGGATGGAGTCCTACCACCACATGGGCATCCATCACGACACGCTGCAGGTGACCATGCCCGCGCGCACCACCTGGACCGATCCCGAGCATCCGCATTTCATCCGCTGTCACCTGCCCTTCCGGCCGGAGCTTGCCGAAGAGCTGCGCGAGATCGCTGCGGGTACAAAACCATGGAGCGGTTTCAAGCCTGTCGACGGCTTGCCCATCGACCGCCAGACGGAATGGGGCCTTTATCTCGGCTATCCCGGCTTCATGTTCCTCACCATGCGCGATCGTGTGCTCTGGTATCGGCTCGAACCCGTTTCCGCCAGCCGCTGCAGGCTTTCCACCATGACGCTGATCTCGAAAGAGGCACGCGCCGATCCTTCATTCGACGAGGTGATAGAGGCGGAAACGAAGATGCTTTCAGATTTCCACGCGCAGGACATGCAGGTAAACCAGGCCGTGCAGAAAGGATTGAAATCCGCCCATGTGGTGCGTGGCCGGTTGAGCCATCTCGAAGAGCCTGTCTGGCTGATCCAGCGATACCTCGCCGCGCGCCTGGACGGGCGCTATCCGGAACGCGCAATATGACCGTGCTTCAGGAACGAACGGCTTCGCTCGACCGCCTCGATCTCTCGGCAAAGAAACTCGACTTCGATTCCATCCCGCTGATCGACATCGCGGACCTGACCCATCCGGACCGCGCCAGGCGCGAAACCGTGGCGCGCAAGATCGGCGAGGCTTGCGAACATGTCGGCTTCTTCTATGTCACCAATCACGGTGTGCCGCAGGCGTTGCTCGACGCGATCTACGGTGTCGCCGACCGCTTCTTCGCAATGCCGACGGAAGAAAAACTTAAGGTCGACATCCACAAGGCGGACCGTCATCGCGGCTATGTTCCCGTCGGCGGTCTCCATGCCGACGCGCATAACACGGGTTCGCACGATCTGCAGGAAGGCTTCGAGCTGTCGCTCGAATTGCCGGAAACGGATCCCGACTATCTCGCCGGCAATCCGATGTACGGGCCGAACGTCTGGCCGGAGCATCCGGCCGACTTCAAGGAAATCGCAAACGGCTATTACAGTGAGATGATCTCGCTCGGCCGTCGCCTCTTCGGCGGCTTCGCGCTGGCGCTCGGCCTTGAAGAGAGCTGGTTCGAGCCGAAGATCGAAAAGCCGATGGGTCAGCTCCGCGTGCTTTATTACCCGCCACAGGCCGGCACCGTGGATCCGAACCAGATCGGCATCGGCGCGCATACCGATTACGAGTGCTTCACCATTCTCGCACAGAGCGAGCACGGCCTTCAGGTGCAGAACCGCAAGGGCGAATGGATTGCCGCCCCGCCCATTCCCGGTGCCTTCGTCGTCAATATCGGCGACTGCATGCAGCGCTGGACCAACGACCGTTTCCGCTCGACGGTCCACCGCGTCATCAACCTGTCGGGGAAAAAGCGCTACAGCCTCGCCTTCTTCTACGGCGCCAATTATCACGCGACGATTGAGTGCCTGCCGACCTGCCAGGACAAAGCGAACCCGCCGCGCCACCCGCCGGTGAAAGCCGGCGACTGGACCGTGGCGAACATCAAGGCTGCCTATACCTATGTGCCCAAAGCGATCTAGCGATCGGCCAGCTTCGGTCCGTTCTGCTCCCAGCCGCCGCCGAGGGCCCTGACCAGGGCAATGGCCGCCTGTTGCCTGCGCGTCTGCACATTGAGCGCCGCCATTTCGGCCTGAAGCTCGGCCGTCTGCGCGGTCACGACGCCCAGATAGTCGGCCGCGCCTTCCTTGTATTGAACAAAGGCAAGCTTGTTGGTGCGCGAGGCGGCTGCAACCGAATCGTCCTGATGCTTGGCTTCCTCCGCCAGCCGGTTCGCCAGCGCCATCTCGTCCTCGACCTCGCGGAAGCTGTCCAGCACCGTCTGGCGATAATTGGCGGCCGCTTCATCAAACTGCCCATGCGCGACCTTGAGTGCGGCCGTGCGCTCGCCGCCGTCGAAAATCGACAGCACGGCCACAGCCGGACCCAATGCCCAGAAGGCGCTCGGCGCGCTCAGGAGGTTACCACGGACGCTCTCAAATCCGCCGGACAGGCCGAGCGTGATGTCGGGGTAGAATGCCGCTCTCTGAACGCCGATGCCGGCATTCGCCGCCGCCACGCGCCGCTCCGCGGCTGCGATGTCGGGACGCCGTTGCAGAAGGAGCGACGGCGCCGTCACCGGGACCAACGGGATCACGATTGTCTGCACCGCCGGCGCGATCGAGAAGGTGGAGGCGGGTTCGCCGACCAGCGATGCGATCGCATGTTCGAGAAGCGCGCGATCCGCGCCGACATCGGAGAGTTGCGCCTTCGCCGACGCCAGTTGCGTCTCTGCACGACCAACGTCGATGGCCGAGGATGCGCCGCCGGAATGAAGTGTGACCGTCAGCTTCAATGCCTTGTCGAAGGCATCCACCGTGTCGGACAGGAGCGCCATTTCAGCGTCGAGGCCGCGCAGACGCAGGTAGTCGTCCGCGAGTTCCGCCTGAAGGCTCAGATGCACCGATGCAAGATCGGCGGCACTCGCCTGCTCGTCGGCATCGCCTTGCGCCACGAGATTGCGCACCCGACCCCAGAGATCGAGTTCGTAGCTCGCGGCAAGACCGCCGACATAGTCGTTATAGACCGCCGGCTTGGTTTGAAGCGGTCGATTTGCCGAAAGGCGATCGCGCTCCGCGCTCGTTTCGAGATCGAGCGAGGGAAAGAGCGACGAGCGGGCCTGCCCCGCAAGACCGCGCGCCTGATCGTAGCGCGCGACGGCAGCGGCGAGACGTGGACTGTTCTTTTCGATGCGCTGCTCGAGCCCGTCGAGTATGGGATCCGGGAATATGCTCCACCATGCGCCACGCTGCACATCGTCCGCCGGCGTCGCCGGAGACCACGGCCCCACTTCCTTATAGGAAACGGGCACCGCAATTTTGGGCGGCGTGTAGTCTGGCGCCATGTCACAGCCTGCCACCGCCAGAGCGAGAGCGACGGACAGAATTCTAGCTGTTTGCATGGGAAGTCTGGCCGGAGTCGAGAATGTGAACCTGGTCGCCATCGGCCAAGGCGTCGGGCGGGCTATCGACGATGTTGTCGTTCGGGGACAAGCCGGAGGCGATCTCGACCTTCGCACCGAAATCCCGCGCGATCTTGATCACCCTGAGCTTCACCCGCCCGTTGCTGTCTACGACGGCAACGGTCATGCCTTGCGGGCGGAACATCAGAGCGCTTGCTGGAACGAGAACGGACGAGCCGGTATTCGGCAGCGAGAACGTCACCTGTGCATAGGCGCCGGGCTTCAGCATTCCATCGGAATTATCGACCTCGAGCTGAACGAGCATCGAACCGGAGGTATCGTTCACGGATTCGGAGGTGTTGAGCAGCGTCGCGTGGAACGTGCGATCTGGATATTCCGGCAGAACGAGCGTTGCAGTAACTCCCGGCTTGATGTCCGCCGAGAAGTTCTGCGGCACATGCACATAGACGCGCATCTTCTTCGTATCCGCCACCGTGAAGAGCGGCCGAGCGGCAGCCGTGCCTGAAACAATCAATGCGCCGACATCCGTCGAGCGGCTCGTCACGACGCCATCGAAAGGCGCAATGATGCGCCGGAAGCTTTGCAGCGTCCGCAGCCGGTCGACATCCGCCTGCGCCGCATTCGCCATCGCGCGCCGGACGGCGAGGTCGCTCTGCTTTTCTTCCGCATCCTGCTTCGAGACGGCATCCTGCGCCACCAGCTTGCCCCAGCGCTGGGCTGTGGTTTCCGCCAGCTTGAGCTGGGCGACGGCTGTGGCCAGATTGGCGGTGGAGGCTGCGACCTGCTGATCGACATCCGGCGTATCGATCTCCGCCAGGATCTGCCCAGCCTTCACCGGCGTGCCGATATCGGCATACCAGGCCTTCAGATAACCGTTGGTCCGTGCATAGACCGGCGCTTGCGACCAGGCCTCGACCGAAGCCGGCAGGGAAAGCGGGCGCTGCGCGCCGTCGACGGAAGGACGAAGAACGCTGACCGTCGGCATCGCCTGCTCCGCCGTCCAGTTCTTCAGTTCCTGTTTGGCGAAGAGACGCGTCGTCATTCCCGCGCCGACAACGACGACGGCAACCGCAATGCCGATCAGGCCGGCACGTCTCAACTTGCGGTTATCCCGAACAACGAGCTTGACGGGTTCATGCATAGGCTTCACCTGGATTGGTCGAGGGCGCGGTTTGATGGCGACCGTGGACGAGAGCAAACACGACGGGAACGAACATCAACGTGGCGAAAGTCGCGACGATGAGTCCCCCGATCACGGCGCGGCCGAGCGGCGCGTTCTGCTCGCCGCCTTCGCCAAGGCCCAGCGCCATCGGCGCCATGCCGATGATCATCGCCAGAGCCGTCATCAGAACCGGACGGAAGCGCGTGAAACCGGCCTCGAGTGCCGCCTTCGTGGCATCGCCCGTTGTCGTCAGACGTTCGCGCGCGAAGCTGACCACGAGAATCGAATTTGCCGTTCCAACGCCCATGCACATGATCGCACCCGTCAGCGCAGGCACCGACAATGTCGTGTCGGTGACGAACAACATCCAGATGATGCCGGCAAGCGCACCGGGCAAGGCCGTAATGATCACAAACGGATCGAGCCACGACTGGAAATTGACGACAATCAGCAGGTAAATCATCACGATGGCGCCAAGCAGACCGAAGCCCATCCCGGAAAAGGCCGTGTTCATCGTCTGATATTGCCCACGCAGCGTGACGGTTACACCCTTCGGCCGCTCGCTCGCATGCGCCAGCAGCACATCGTTGATGTCGTCGGCGACGGCGCCGAGGTCCCTGCCTTGCGTCGTCGCATAGATGTTGGCCATGGTCTGGATATTGTACTGCGAAATAATGGCGTTGGCCGTATCGCGCGACAATGTTCCAAGGCCACCCAGAACCTGGAGGGTGCCGGTCGCCGAAGAACCTGTAATGGGAAGGTTCTGAAGCCGGCTCAGCGAATCCAGCAGATATTCAGGCGTCTGTGCGACGACCTGATAGGAGACGCCATTCTTCGGATTGAGCCAGTAGACCGGAGCCGTCTGCCCGCTGCCGGCCAGCGCCGTCGCGACGCCGTTCGTGACATCGCGCTCGGTGAGACCAAGTTCGCCTATCCGCGTGCGGTCCGCATTGAAACGAAGTTCCGGATATTGCGAGGATTGCTGGATACGCGCATCGGCGACGCCGGATATCTTGCGCACGTCGCGCAGGATCTTGGTCGCATAGTCCCGGTCGGCAGCGAAGTTCGGACCGATCACCTGGATATCGATTGGGGCCGGCGCACCGAAATTGAGGATCTGGCTGACGATATCGGACGGCAAGAAGGCAAAGGTCGCCGTCGGAAACTCGCGCGGCAGGCGTTCCCGCAACGTCTTTATATATTCGTCGGTCGGCCGATGACCTTCGGTCAGGCCAATCAGGATGTCGCCATCCTGCGGTCCGATCGTGCCGGTCGCATTATAGGTGGTATTGATGCCGCTGACCGGCAGGCCGATATTGTCGACCATCGAGTTCAACTCGCTCGGCGGAATGATCTCGTGGATTCGCTGCTCGATCCGGTCGAAGAGAGCCGACGTTTCTTCGAGGCGCGTACCGACCGGTGCCCGGACGTGCATGGTGATCGAACCTGCATCGACCGAGGGAAAGAAATTCTCGCCGAGGAACGGCAGCAGCAGGAACGACAGCAGAACGCAGACCATGAAGCCTATGATGAACGGCATGCGATGCGTGAGCGCAAGCTCGAGATAGCCCGAATAGCTTTCGCGCACCGTCTCGAAACGCTTCTCGAACGACCTCTGAAACCTCACCAGCGGATTGCGCGACGGGTGGGCATCGTCGTCTTCGTGTTCATGCCCGGCCGCATGCGGTTTCAGGAGATACATCGCCATGGTCGGCACAAGCGTGCGCGACAGGATGAACGACGCAATCATCGCAAAGACGACCGAAAGCGCCATCGGCACGAAGAGGAAACCCGCAACACCCGGCAAAAAGAACATCGGCACGAAGACGATACAGATGCAGAGCAGCGAGACGAAAGCCGGAACGACGATCTGCGCGGCGCCGTCGAGAATGGCGGTGATGACGTCCTTGCCCTGCTCCAGATGCCAGTTGATGTTTTCGATCGTCACGGTCGCGTCGTCGACGAGAATGCCGACCGCAAGAGCGAGGCCGCCCAGCGTCATGATGTTGAGCGTCTGACCGAAGGCGGCGAGCGCCGCCACCGCCGCGAGGATCGCCAGCGGGATCGAGATTGCGATGATCACCGTCGAACGCCAGGAGCCGAGGAAGAGCAGGATCATCAGGCTGGTCAGCACGGCGGCGAGCACACCTTCGCGAACGACGCCGGAGATGGCGGCCTTCACGAAGAGCGACTGGTCGTTCAGCGGCACGATCTTCAGACTTGAGGGCAAGATTTCCTGCAAGGCGGGAAGCCTGTCCTTGATGCCCTGGACGATCGCGAGCGTCGACGTCGCGCCGGACTTCAGGATTGTCATCAGCACGGAGCGCGCGCCATTCACGTGCACGACGTTCTGCTGCGGCGGACTGCCGTCGCGCACATGGGCGACGTCGCGCATATAGATCGTCGCACCGTTGGCCGTTTTCACTGGAATATCGTTCAGGGCTTCGATCGTGTCGGGTGCATTGTTCAATCTGAGATTGTACTGAAACGTGCCGATCTTGACGAAGCCGGCAGGGTTGATCTGGTTCTGCGCGGCAATCGCATTGCCAATGTCGGTCGCGGACAATCCCTTCGACTGGAGCGCCACCGGGTCGATATCGACCTGAACCTGTCTGGTTCGACCGCCATAGGGATAAGGCACGGCCGCACCCGGCACCGTCACGAGATTGGTGCGGATGACATTGAGGGCGTAGTCGCCGAGTTGCTGTTCCGAAAGCCCCTTGCCCGACAATGCCAATTGCAGGATCGGCACCGTGGAGGCGCTGTAATTCAGGATCAGCGGCGGCGTCGATCCGGGCGGCATCTGCTTCAGCACCGTCTGCGAGACGGCCGTGATCTGGGCATTCGCCAAACGGATATCGGCGCCCGGCTGGAAATAAATTTTGACGATGCCGATGCCCTGCATCGACTGCGCTTCGATGTGTTCGATATCGTTGACGGTCGTGGTCAGCACACGTTCGTAGGGCGAGACCATGCGGCCCGACATGTCATCCGGCGACAGGCCAGTGTATTGCCAGATGACGGCGACAACCGGCACACGAATATCGGGGAAAATATCGATGGGCGTTCTGACGGCAGCCAGTCCACCCATGATCAATATCACCATTGCAAGGACGATGAACGTATAGGGCCGTTGCAACGCAATACGCACGATGGAGAACACGGCTCAACCTCGACAATGGAGATCCGGGGCGCTTCGGGGCGGGTCCGCTGCCGACACGAGGAAGCCGCCACGGCGGAGGCCCAAGACATGTCATTGGGGGGACGGGGCGACATATCGCAGACACGGCGGCCCTGGCGGCCTCAGGTGACGAGCACCCGCCTCTTATTGCAACGCCGCATTGATAGTGTCTAATATATAATAAAGCTCAATTGATACGTAGAACGGAATACTGCCATGGAACTGCGCCATTTGCGCTACTTCGTCCATGTCGCCGAGGAATTGCACTTCGGCCGCGCGGCCCGGCGCCTCGGTGTATCGCAGCCGCCATTAAGCCATCAAATACATGTTCTGGAAGAGGAAATCGGCACCCGCCTGTTCGAGCGAACCAATCGGCGCGTCGAACTGACCGAGGTCGGGAAGCTTTTCTTGCCGGAAGCCCGTGCAGCCCTCGAACAGGCCGCGCACGCCGTGGAAGTCGCTCGCCGGGCCCATCGCGGAGAAATCGGCGAGGTCACGATCGGCATGACGGCCTCTGCGCCTTTCACCGGAGCGGTGACGAAGGCGATTCTGGCCTTCCGCCAGAGTTCGCCGGATGTCCGCCTGACGATGAGCGAGATGCCGAGTCCGCTCCAGATCGAAGCCCTGAATGCCGGCAGCCTCCAGGTGGGTTTCCTGCGCGGCGCGCAGCTTCCGGACCTGCCCATCGGCCTGACGGCGACCGAGATATACGAGGACCGTCTGGTTCTCGTCCTGCGGGAAGATCACCCGCTCGCGCAAAGCGGCGGTCCCGTCACCATGAAGGAACTCGCGGACGAGTTCTTCGTCTTCTATGTGCGCGGCCTCGGTGCCGGCTTTCACGAACAATGGCTCGCGCTTTGTCATCGCGCGGGCTTCGAGCCGAAGATCGCGCAGGAAGTCCACGAGCTTTCGACGCTTCTGGGCCTGATCGCCGCCGGGCTCGGCGTAACGGTGCTCGCAGCATCGCTGCAGGCGCTGCAGGTGGAACACGTCGTCTACCGGCCCCTGAAGGAGGTCGATGCCATGACGAAGATGTGGATCACCTACAACAAGAAGAAGACGTCGCCCGCCTGCGACGCCTTGATCAACCTCGTGCTCAAGCATCACGCCTGCGCGGCCGCTGCATGAAATCGGCCCCGCCTGCCTGCCGTCTCTTTTAGGACAAGGCAAACGGGACCGCATTCACGCATATGCTCTCATGAAGTTCAGTGTGCGGAAGCGCCGAATTCTTTCATGAGTTCTTCTTTGCGTTCCTTCAGGCGCTCGCCCATCTCATCGAGATATTCGTCGTCCTTCTTCGCCTGGGCGAATATGCCGCCTGGCTGCTCCTCCTCCTTGACATGGTGCTTGATATATTCGCCGAGCACCTTCACCTTCGCGTCGTAATATTCCGCGCCGGGCTCCATCGCTTCAATTTCCGCAATGAGCTTCTTCGCGCCGTCGTGTTCGACATAAGCCTCGTCAAGCATGTCGTCTTCGACATCGCCGCGCTCTTCCGGATAGAGGATTTCTTCCTCGATCGAGGTATGAACTTTCAGTGCCAGCGCGATCTTGTTGAAAAGTTCCAGCTTTTCACCGTCATCCTCGAGCTGCTCGTATTCGTCGAACCATTGCTTGACTTCCCGATGATCCTGTTTGAGCAGCTTGATCGCCAGAGGGTCGCGGCGTCCCGTCCGGCGCGTGCGACGCGTCGTCGATTTCGTGGATGTTGATCTGGATTGATTTGTCGATTTGGCCTGAGCCATGAGCGGTGTTCCTCTCTATGCAGCTCCATTGCCGCCCCCTTTCAACGGCGCGTCGGCCCATGAGTTCCACGTTATCAATCGACGTCCTGCGCGGTCCGCGGCTCCGCTGCGCTTTGGCGTGCAGGATCACCGCATGACGTTCGCGGTCGAAATTTCGTTGAGTGATTTTCGAGACTTCGCCGCGGTATCTTTCGGACGCGATATGGCGGTCTGCGCACGGTTGATGAGCGGCCAATGGTCTGCGGATGATCCATCCATAAGCCGAACGGCACAGCTGTAAGATCGCCCCCGTGTGAGGGGCGACGTCGCGGCCAATGTCCTGCGTCGCGCCGATGGCATAGTTTCGATCCGCGCCCCCGTGTGAGGGGCGACTACGTCCTTGAGGGTTGCCCGACTGGCCCGGTTTGTTTCGATCCGCGCCCCCGTGTGAGGGGCGACCTGTAGATGCCCGCCATTGCTCGCGCCTTCCTGAGTTTCGATCCGCGCCCCCGTGTGAGGGGCGACGGGCGTCACCAATGCCGATATCCAGACCGTCCTGTTTCGATCCGCGCCCCCGTGTGAGGGGCGACGCGGCAACCTGACCGCGTCGCTTCCGATCCTGTCGTTTCGATCCGCGCCCCCGTGTGAGGGGCGACGTGCTCGTCAATCCCGGCCTACTCGGTCGATGCTGTTTCGATCCGCGCCCCCGTGTGAGGGGCGACATTGTTGCAAAGTCTCGTCCGTCGTTCTTTGAAAGTTTCGATCCGCGCCCCCGTGTGGATCGTGTCCCATGTCGTGGTGTAGCTCGCTGGCGTTAGCGTAGCCGCTCGCGAAGCGCGCCGTCCCCATGGCGCCGTAGCGAGCGAGCGGCGTAGCGGGCCGGCCTGTTGCTCAACCCGCCCGAGAGGGCATACTCATGCCGCGACTCTAATCCCCAGTGAGGGAAACTTCAGTGGCAGGTCAGAGGGATATGCCTACGAAACGTGGCCGTAATGTTCCCATTGCGGCCACCATTTACCCGAACGGCTAGGGTGCGCTCAAGCTCCGTCAAGATCATTCTATAGAGTAAGAACGACTGCCTGACACAGCATCTTGTGGTCGATGCTGACCGGCGGTAGAGCGCGCAAAGTGCGAGCGAACCGGGATGCCGGTTCGCGTTTCCCTGCCCGACGACAGCACCTTCGCGCCTCAATAAAAAGCCGGACATCCTCCCCCGCCTCGCTACAGGGGCGAATGTCCGGCTTGCAGTTTCGGGTGTCAGATCACTTTCGCAGCGAGTGCTGGAAAATGCGATCCGCCTTCTCATTCGCGGCCTGTGCCAACGCCGCAGCGCGGTCGGCGGAGGCCGACGCCGCTTGCGACTGGGTCATCGCCTGCTGCGCCATCTCTTTCGCCTCGGCGGAGTCCTTCACGGCCTGATCGAGCTTCGCCTGGTCCTGCTCGTTGAGATGGGTGGCGCAACCGCCAAGCAGCACCGCAGAGGCAAGAGCGGCGGGCAGCATGACACGTGACAGCATGTTCATCTAACTTCTCCTGTTGGTGCGCCCACACCTCCCCTGGAGGTGCTGACGTCATAAACTCGCAACGCCATCCATGTCAGGAGGCAGATTTAACCTCGATCTTCTTGATCTGAGCCTTCGCCTCGGCGGGCTTCGGCACGGTGACCGTCAGAACGCCCTTTTTTACGCTCGCCCGCACCTTCGCTGCGTCGGCGTGGAACGGCACAGCAATGCGGCGCTCGAACGAGCCCCAGCGCCGCTCCTTGAGGTGATAGTCTTTCTTCTTCTCCTCGTGCTCTTCCTTCTTCTCGCCCTTGATGACGAGCACGTCGTGGTCGAGCGTAACATCGACCTGTTTCTCGTCGAGGCCGGGAAGTTCCATCGCGACGGTGAGAGCGTCATCGCTTTCGCTCACGTCGACCTTGGTCGGAAGACCGAAGGAGAGATCCGGTTCGGTGAGATGCCCAAAACCTTGGGTGAAATCCTCAAAGAGCCGGTCCATCTCACGGCGCAATCTGCCGAAGACATCAAGTTCACCATTCGTCGATTTGTGACCAGGAAAGCGCTGTAGTAGACGGGGCATGAACCACTCCATTTCTTGCATGGTGAAAATCAGGGGGCGTGTGCAACTTTGCGCCCATTGGCTCCGCGAAGCCTTGATCCCAATCAAACGGCAGAAATGTCGCAGGTGGCGTCAGGAAGCGATAGCGCGGCGGAAGCGCGCGAGCGACGCACTGAAGTAGAAAATGGCGATCGCGATGAGCCAGAGAATATCCGGCCAGACAATGCTGAATCCCGCACCGCGATAGAGAACATCTTGCGAGAACGAGACAAAGTGCGTCGAGGGCGCGAACTGCATCACCACCTGAAGCCATCGCGGGATGCTCTCGAGCGGCGTCGTGCTGCTCGAAGCAGTCATGAGCGATGAAGAGCCAAGCGATGGCGCTTTCAATAGAGCGCTCCCAGTCTTTGGCGAGGCGTCGCGATCTGCCGAGCCAGGCGAAGGTGCGCTCGACGACCCAGCGGCGCGGCAGAAGCTCGAAGCCTCTGGCTGTGTCGGAGCGGCGGATGATCATGACGTTCCAGTCCCCCATGCGATTGAGCGCGGAGCGCAGTTTGTTTCCTGCGTACCCACCGTCGGCAAAGATATGTCGCAGCCAGGGAAAGCGATAGCGGGCTTTGGCAAGAACGGCTGGCGCGCCGTCGCGATCCTGAATGTCGGCGGCATGAATGATTGCAGCGACGAGGAGGCCATTCGCATCGGTCAGGATATGACGCTTCCTGCCCTTGATCTTCTTGCCGGCATCAAAGCCCGCAATGCCGCCGCTTTCGGTCGTTTTGACGCTCTGGCTGTCGATCACGCCCGCCGTCGGCTGGGCGTCCCGGCCTGCCTGTTCGCGCGCGGTGGCGACAAGATAATGATTGATCGCCTCAAGCAGCCCCTCGTCGCGCCAGCGGTAGAAGTACTTCTGAACCGTCGAGAACGGTGGAAACTCCCTGGGCAAAAGTCGCCACGCGCACCCCGAAGAGGCGACATACAATAGCGCGTTGACGACTTCGCGTAGGCTCGTCTTGCGCGGCCGACCCAAGCGGCTGGGCGGCGGCAAAAAACCTTCAATCAATGCCCATTCATCATCTGTCAGGTCACTTGCATAACGCATCCCGCGACGCTCATACTTGCATCGAGTGATTTCAGTCCAGGCCATTCGGTCCTCCGTAGTCGTTGCAAAC
Source organism: Parvibaculum sp. (assembly GCF_039680535.1). Lineage (GTDB taxonomy): Bacteria > Pseudomonadota > Alphaproteobacteria > Parvibaculales > Parvibaculaceae > Parvibaculum. The sequence continues at coordinate 120,466 of NZ_JBDKSS010000017.1, forward strand.
CACAGAGAATCACAAGTCCCTGAAATCACTCACTCCTTTTTGGAACAGACACTAACATTCCAGTGGTTCTGTCTTTCCGGTCGGGTCGGCTCACCCGCCGGCAGGGCGATGATAGGGGAAACCCATGAGCTCGCCCGGATCAAGGTTGGAAGATGGACGGCCCCATCCTCTCGGCGCGACGTTCGACGGCGATGGCGTGAATTTCGCGATCTTCTCGGCCAATGCCCGCAAGGTGGAACTCTGCCTCTTCGACGAGACCGACGCGCGCGAAACGGAGCGGATCGCGCTTCCCGAATATACCGACGAGGTATGGCACGGCTATCTTCCGGACGCTCAGCCCGGACTTCTCTATGGTTACAGGGTGCACGGCCCCTATGACCCCATGAGCGGCCACCGCTTCAATCCGAACAAGCTGCTTGTCGATCCCTATGCGAAGGAGCTGAACAGCTCGTTCATCTGGA
>NZ_JBDKSS010000018.1:0-65590 GCF_039680535.1 Parvibaculum sp.
GCGGCCGTGTTATTGACGGCCAGCGCCATCGTCAGCACCGAGCCGACCGAAAGAGTGATGCCCCAGGCGAAGGCCTCGCCCGGAGTGACCCGGCCGGCCGGAATGGGCCTGCCGGCGGTACGCGCCAACTTCGCGTCGATATCGGCGTCGTACCACATGTTGAGCGCGCCCGACGCGCCCGCGCCGATCGCGATGCAGAGCAGCGCGGTGAAGGCGATAACCGGATTGATGTGTCCAGGCGCGACCACGAGCCCGACGAGCCCCGTGAACACCACGAGCGACATCACGCGTGGCTTCAGGAGCTCGAAGTAGTCCCGGGGGGAGGCCATGCCGTTTTGCGGCAGGGCCTCGCTCCCGAGGCGATCGCTTGTGATCGAACTGTCCGACATCTTTCGGGACCGGTCCTTGCTTACTTAATACGCGGCAGTTCGTTGAACTGATGGAACGGCGGCGGTGAGGACAGGGTCCATTCGAGCGTCGTCGCACCCTCGCCCCACGGATTGTCGGCAGCCTTCTGCTTCTTCACGAAGGCGTGGATCACGCCGATGAGGAAGATGGCAACGCCGACGACCGAGAGATAGGAACCGATCGAGGAGATGTAGTTCCAGAAGGCGAACGCATCCGGGTAGTCCGCATAGCGGCGCGGCATGCCCGAGAGGCCGAGGAAATGCTGCGGGAAGAACACCATGTTCACGCCCACGAACATCGTCCAGAAGTGCAGCTTCGCAATGAACTCGCTGTACATGTAGCCGCTGATCTTCGGGAACCAGTAGTACCAGCCCGCGAAGATCGCGAAGACGGCGCCGAGCGACAGCACGTAGTGGAAGTGCGCGACGACGTAGTAGGTGTCCTGCAGCACGCGATCGACGCCGGCATTGGCGAGCACGACGCCCGTCACGCCGCCGATGGTGAAGAGGAAGATGAAGCCGATCGCCCAGACCATCGGAGCGCGGAACTCGATCGAGCCGCCCCACATCGTGGCGATCCACGAGAAGATCTTGATGCCCGTGGGAACGGCGATGACCATCGTCGCGGCGACGAAATAGGCCTGCGTGTTGACCGAGAGGCCGACCGTATACATGTGGTGCGCCCACACGACGAAGCCGACGACACCGATCGCGACCATGGCATAGGCCATGCCGAGATAGCCGAACACGGGCTTGCGCGAGAAGGTCGAGATGATCTGGCTGATCATGCCGAAGCCTGGCAGGATGAGGATGTACACTTCGGGATGGCCGAAGAACCAGAAGAGATGCTGGAAGAGCACCGGATCGCCGCCGCCTTCAGCCTTGAAGAAGGTCGTGCCGAAGTTGCGGTCGGTGAGGAGCATCGTGATCGCGCCGGCGAGAACCGGGAGCGAGAGCAGAAGCAGGAACACCGTCACCAGAACCGACCAGACGAAGAGCGGCATCTTGTGCAGCGTCATGCCCGGCGCGCGCATGTTGAAGATCGTGGTGATGAAGTTGATCGAACCGAGAATCGACGAGGCGCCCGCGATGTGGAGGCTGAGGATCGCGAAGTCCATCGCCGGTCCGGGGGTGCCGGAGGTCGAGAGCGGCGGATAGATCGTCCAGCCGCCGGCGACGCCGAGGCCGCCCGGCTGACCGGGAACGAACATCGAGATGACGAGCAGCGCCAACGCAGGCGGCAGCAGCCAGAACGAAATGTTGTTCATGCGCGGGAAGGCCATGTCCGGCGCGCCGATCATGAGCGGCACGAACCAGTTGCCAAAACCGCCGATCATGGCAGGCATGACCATGAAGAAGATCATGATCAGGCCGTGGCCGGTCACCAGCACGTTATAGAGATTGTGGTCGAGGTGAAGGATGCCGCCGCCCGGATACATCAGGTTCATGCGGATCATCACGGACATCGTACCGCCGACCAGACCCGCGATGATCGCGAAGATCAGGTACATCGTGCCGATGTCTTTGTGGTTGGTCGAATAGACGTAGCGCCTCCAGCCCGTGGGGTGGTCGGCGTGAGCGGCGTGCGCGGCCTCAGCTTGCCCTGCCATCTGTCTTATCCTTCGCTCTTATAACTGTTCTGTTGTCTGTCTAAGCCGAAGCCGGGTTCAGTGGGCGATTTCGGCCTGCGCCGTCTTCACCAGCGCGGAAGAGGAGCCAGCGTCGGCCGACTTCTTCTGCTCCGCGAGCCAGCTTGCGAATTCTTCCTTCGTCACGACCTTGATGCTGATCGGCATGAAGGCGTGCGACTGGCCGCAAAGTTCGGAGCACTGGCCGTAGAACATGCCGGTCCTGGTCGCCTTGAACCATGTTTCGTTCAGACGGCCCGGGATGGCGTCGATCTTCACGCCGAACGAGGGGACCGCGAAGGAGTGGATCACGTCGGCGCCGGTGACGATCACGCGGACCGTGGTGTCGACGGGAACGACCATCGAGTTATCTGCGGCGAGAAGGCGCGGCTGGCCCGGCTTCAGGTCCTTGTCCTCGATGATGTTCGAGTCGAAGGCGATGCCGCCCTCGTCCGGATACTCATAGCCCCAGTACCACTGGTAGCCGGTCGCCTTGACGGTCAGCTCCGCCTGCGGAATCACGACTTCCTTGTAAAGGAGACGGAAGGAGGGGATCGCGATGACGACGAGGATCATCACCGGGAGAACAGTCCACACCACTTCGATGAGCGTGTTGTGCGTCGTCTTCGACGGCGTCGGATTCGACTTACGATTGAAGCGCACCATCACGATGATGAGCAGCAACGTGACGAAGAGCACGATGGCGGTGACGATGTAGAGGAGTAGGTTGTGGAAGGCGATCAGGTCTTCCATGACCGGCGTCGCCGCCGCCTGCATGCCCATCTCCTTGGGTGCCGGCATGCCGTCCGCAAGCGCCGAGGCGATGAAACCGCCATCCAGATGACCGATCGCGAGCGCGATCGCGAAGAGGCCCATACCAATCAGAAACCGCATGCTTGTTCCCAGCTCCCAGTGTCTTCCCGCTTTAGGTGAGCCTCTTCCTGCCGAAGAGCGCCGCCTTTCGAAGAAGTTTCGACCTGCCAACACAAATTCCGATCCTGCAACAATTGCAGGCCTGTCCCTTTTTTGAGGAGTGCCGCCGTCCGCCCCGGGCCTGACGCCGCCTTCCCCCTCCATCCCTCCCCGCGTGTCGCAGACCGCCTTCAAGTGGTCGCGCCGTCGCAGGACGAAAAGCCGCATGTAGAATTCTGGGCGTCAGAAAACATAAACCGATGCCCGCCGCAAGCATCTCGACGCGTGAAAATCCCCCCATCCCCTTCGATGAGCGAACTGGAGCTGCAATCGCTCTTGAATTTCGTTCTCGTCGAGTCGTCTCGCGAGTATAGACACGCAGCGGCGATCAGCCACATCCCTTGGCTGCCTTTTGCGACGTTTTGCCACAATTGAAGCAGCTCGGCTGGACGCGCACCGCCCCTCGCACAGCATTACGGGAAAGGGATCGACGCAGCGTCGCAAAGGAGTAAAGTGATAGTCACTCTCAGGAGGCAGATGTAGATGCGTGACGAGGCCCTGATCCATTTTCACTACGGCCGGCAGATTTCGGCTGGTCTCGTCCTTGCCGCCAATGGCGCAGCGGCACCCGATCTCATCAGCGAGGCGGCGCCCTATCTCGACCCTCGCAGCCCGGGCCGCTCGGTGGTTGGATTTTGTGCCTGCCATCCCGATATGGTGGAAGACGTGATCGCGCCCCCGCCCCCGGGCTGGGAAGAGTGGCGCTTCACCGAATGGGACAATTGGTTCGGCCGCATCAATGGCGTTTTCCTGGTCGATCTGAAGCAGCTTCGCGTGGTGCAATATCCGCTCTATAGCTGCGGTTCGAACGTCGTGCGCTGCGACCTCTCGGGCCTGCCCCGGCGGCTGGTTCCGGTCGAGGAATGGCTCGCGCGCAAATAACGGCCGTCCCGGACACCCCGCGCGACGGCAAGATCGGGAATTGAGATGAGCAACTCCGCTGACGACCTTTTCTTCTCGCAAGCCGGGCTCGACCGTTCACGGGTCGAGAAACTCGTGGGCCAAGCGCTCGACGGCGCGGAGGATGGCGAGCTTTTCCTCGAATACCGCCAGTCGGAAGCCCTCGCCTTCGACGACGGGCGTCTCAAGACCGCGAATTTCGACACGTCGCAGGGATTCGGCCTGCGCTGCGTGGTCGGCGAATCGACGGGCTTTGCCCATGCCTCGGACCTTTCCGAGAGCGCGATCAAACGCGCGGGCGAGGCGGTGCAGGCGGTGAAGCAGGGCCGCAGCTTCACGCTGGCTGAAGGCCCGAAGCGAACCAACATTCATCTCTATTCCGATGAGAACCCGCTCGGCGCGCAGAGCTTCGAGCAAAAAGTGAAACTGCTTTCAGATATTGACGCCTATGCCCGCGCCAAGGATTCCCGCGTCCGGCAGGTTTCGGCATCGCTGGTCGGCGAGTGGCAGGCGGTCGAGATCATCCGGCCGGATGGCACCTTCGTGCGCGATATCCGCCCCCTCGTCCGGCTCAATGTCTCCGTCATCGCCGGTCAGGGCGACCGGCAGGAAACCGGCAGCTATGGCGTGGGCGGCCGTACCGGCTACGACATCTATATAGACCCGCTGCAATGGCAGGCGCAGGTGGACGAAGCCCTGCGTCAGGCTTTAGTGAATCTGGATTCAGTTCCGGCGCCGGCCGGCGAGATGGATGTGGTGCTCGGGCCGGGATGGCCGGGAATCCTGCTTCACGAAGCGATCGGCCATGGGCTTGAAGGCGACTTCAACCGCAAGAAGACCTCCGCCTTCTCCGGCCTGCTCGGCAGCCGCGTCGCGGCCCCCGGCGTCACAGTCGTCGATGACGGCACGCTGGCGAACCGCCGCGGCTCGCTCTCGGTCGACGATGAAGGCACGCCGACCTCGCGCACCGTGCTGATCGAGGACGGCATCCTCAAGGGCTACATGCAGGACCGGATGAATGCCCGCCTCATGGGCATGGCGCCCACCGGCAACGGGCGGCGCGAATCCTACGCGCATCAGCCCATGCCGCGCATGACCAACACCTACATGCTCTCCGGCAATCACGAGCCCGACGAAATCCTGCGCTCGGTGAAGAAGGGCCTTTATGCCGTCTCCTTCGGAGGCGGTCAGGTGGACATCACCAGCGGCAAGTTCGTCTTCACCTGCACCGAGGCCTATCTCATCGAGAACGGCAAGATCGGCGCACCGGTGAAGGGCGCAACCATCATCGGCAACGGCCCGGATGTGCTCACCCGCGTCGCCATGATCGGAAACGACATGAAGCTCGATCCGGGCATTGGCACCTGCGGCAAGGCCGGCCAGGGCGTCCCCGTCGGCGTCGGTCAGGCAACGCTGCGGATCAACGGGCTGACGGTCGGCGGAACGGCGAAGGCGGCGTAAGCTTGAGTCAGACTCGGCAGAATACTGCGGACCGCAAAGGCGCATTCGAAGCGACGCTTTCTCGGATAGCCGTTCTGCATTCGCCGTGGCGCGAACTCGCCATCGCTACGCTTGGCGTTGTGGCCTCTGCCATGGCGCTCATGTCATTTCTTGCCAGTATGGCTTTCTTCCTTCCGATTTGGCTCGTCCTGATCTTCAAGTCGCCATTCCTGCTCGCGCTGCTCTTCGTGCTTGGCCCTGCCTGCCTGACGGCGCTCACCTATTCTTACGTACGGTTCCGCCTGTGGCAGAAAAATGAGACGCGGCCATGGAGCCACAGATTGCTCCTTCGACTCATCATCAGGACATGGCTAGTGCTCGCCTTCAATTTTCATACCTTTGGAGTATTCCTGCTCGTCATGAGCGCATGGTGGGGCACAAGCTTTCTCGAAATGTTTCCTCTTATGGGGCGCAAGCGCGAGGGGAGCGTCCTGCTTGAAGATGCGCTCTTTGAGCACCACCCTGAAACAAGCGACTAGACACTATCCAGAAATGCAGCGATCTCGGTGTCGCTGCACAATCGCACCAGCGCCGCATGCACGCCATGCTTTGCGATGGCATCCTCAATCTTCGCGTCGTGTTTTTCCTTGAACGTCCAGACATAGCGGAAGAACTCGGGGTCGATGCGCTCAGGACAGCCCGGCGCCACATCCTCGCGCGCACGTCCGAACTGCGTCACCGCACGCCATAGCGCGCGGCGGAAACAGACACCGCGCGGCTGGTCGACCCAGATGATCGTGTCAGCGCACGGCATGCGACGATCGAAGGTCTTGGTGTAATTCCCGTCAATAATCCAGCGCTCACCCGCAAGCGCTTCATCGAGCTTCGGAAGGAACTGCTCGTCTCCGAGCTCGACCCAGCCGGGCGTCCACCATATCTGGTCGAGATGTATCACCGGCAGATCAAGCTGCGCACCCAGCGCCCGCGCAAGCGTCGACTTGCCGCCACCGGAGCAGCCGATGACGAGAATGCGCTTCATCTGCCTCACCCGTTCTTGCTGTGGCAGACCGCCTGAATCTTGTTGCCCTCGGGATCGCGCACATAAGCGCCGTAGTAATTCGGATGGTAATGCGGGCGGAGGCCCGGCGCGCCTTCGCTGGTGCCGCCGTGAGCAAGGGCTGCGGCATGGAAGGCATCGACCGCCGCGCGGTTCGGCGCAAGGAAGGCGACATGGCCGCCATTGCCCGGCACATGCGGTTTGCCATCGAAGGGCTTCAGCACGAAGACCTTCGGTCCTGCCGCCGTGCCGTAGCTCAGTGTGCCGTCAATCTTGAAGAAGGATTGGATGCCGAGCGTCGCCAGCACCGCGTCGTAAAAGGCTTCAAGCTTCTGCGGATTATTCGATCCGATGGTCACGTGACTGAACATGGCGTCCTCCCGTTTTCCCCCGCATCGTCATGGCCCGACTTGTTCGGGCCATCCATGACTTTAATCACCGCTATCAAGAAAGACGTGGATGCCCGGGTCAAGCCCGGGCATGACGCAAAAGGAGAGCGCGTCAAAGACTAGAACGCATACTCCTTGAACACCGGATCGACGCTGCCGTTCCAGCGCCCGTGGAAGGCTTCGAGCATTTCCTCGGCGGGCGATTTGCCCTTGCCGACTATGTCCTCAACGGTGGAAAGGAACACGGTTTCGTTCTCCGAGCCCGCGCCATCGTCCTTGGCACGCGCCTTCAGGCCCGCGCGCGAAATCTCGACCGCGCGGCGCGCGATGTCGAGAAGCGTGCCATTGCGGAAAGGCGTCTTGAAGCCTAGGCGGGGCACATCATCGCGAAGCTGCTGGCGTTCTTCCGCCGTCCAGTCCTTGACGAGATCCCAGGCCGCATCGAGCGAGGACTGGTCATAGGTGAGGCCGACCCAGAAAGCAGGCAGCGCGCAGATCCGCGCCCAGGGCCCGCCATCGGCGCCGCGCATCTCGATGTAATTCTTGAGCCGCGCTTCCGGGAAAATGGTCGTCAGGTGGTTGATCCAGTCGCCCCGCGTCGGCGTCTCGCCCTCGGCGCCCTTGAGCTTGCCTTCCATGAAGGTACGGAAGGACTGGCCCGTCACGTCGATATAGCCCTTCTCGCGATGCACGAAATACATCGGCACGTCGAGCGCGTAGTCGACATATTGCTCGAAACCGAAGCCCTCATCGAAGATGAAGGGGATCATGCCTGTCCGCGCGCGGTCCGTATCGGTCCAGACATGCGAGCGGTAGGAGAGATAGCCGTTCGGCTTTCCTTCCGTAAACGGAGAATTGGCGAAAATCGCCGTGGCGATGGGCTGGAGCGCGACGGCGACGCGCAGCTTCTTCACCATGTCCGCTTCGGAAGCGAAATCGAGATTCACCTGAACGGTGCAGGAGCGGTACATCATGTCGAGACCCATGGTCCCGACCTTCTTCATGTACTCGGTCATGATCTTGTAGCGGCCCTTGGGCATGACCGGGATCTGGTCGCGCCGCCAATTGGGCGTGAAACCGAGACCGAGGAAACCGAGGCCGAGTTCGCCGCCGACTTCGCGCACCTGCGCGAGATGGTCGTGCAGTTCCGCGCAGGTCTGGTGCAGCGTTTCGAGCGGTGCGCCCGAAAGCTCGAATTGTCCGCCGGGCTCAAGTGAAATATTGCCGCCACCCTTCGGGCTTTCGAGGCCGATCAGCGTCTCGCCCTCGCGCACGGGAAGCCAGCCGAAACGTTGCAGGCCTTCCAGCATGGCGCGGATGCCGTTTGCCCCTTCATAGGGGACGGGCGAATGGTCGGCGAGGTGGAAGGGAAACTTCTCATGCTCCGTGCCGATGCGCCATTCGGCCTTCGGCTTGGAGCCGCGTTCGAGCGCGGCGACGAGATCGTCCCGGCTCGTGATGGGCTCGGGCCCTGCGACGAGTACGCTCATGAAGAGCCCCCTGGGTTGGACAGGCCGTGTCGTTGATCGCGAGGCCGCATCGCCCCTGCCCGGTCCCCGGCCCTTTTTCTGACGTCGCCAACATGTAGGAGCGCCGCCGCGACCTGACAAGCGCTAAAGAATTGCCTCCGTGAACTTGCGAACGCTACGCAAAAAGCGTCCGCCTGCTACCAGTCGCCCAAAATCATCTGGACGGCAGCAAGCGCCGCGATGGCGGCCGTATCGGCCCGCAGGATGCGGGGCCCGAGCGAGATCGCCACCGTGTCCTTGCGGGTATGAAGCCGGGCGCGTTCTTCCGCGTCGAAGCCGCCTTCGGGGCCGATGAGCAAAGCATAAGGTTGCCCCCTGCCGCCTTCCGCCGCGAGGCGCTCCAACGCCACTTTCGAGCCGCCGGGCTCGGCGGCCTCATCGCAGAAGAGAATGCGCCTTGGCCCTTCGCGTTCGCTCCAGCGGTCGAGCAGCGTGTCGAGCTTCTCCGCCTCGCGCACCTCGGGCAGCGCCACTAGCCCGCATTGCTCGGCCGCCTCGACGACATTGGCCTGCAGGCGCTGATCCTTGACGCGCGAAACGATGGTGCGCCGCGTGATGACCGGCTGGATCATTGCGGCGCCCATTTCGGTCGCCTTCTGGGCGATGAAGTCGAGCCGCGCGCGCTTCACCGGCGCGAAGAGAAGCCATATGTCGGGCAGCGGCTGATGCGCCCGCGTCCGCTCGATCACGCGCAGGATCGCCGCCTTCTTCGAGGCTTCTTCAATCTCGGCGGCCCATTCGCCGTCATGCCCGTTGAAGATGAGAACACGCTCGCCCTGCCCCATGCGCAGCACATTGATGAGGTAATGTGACTGGTCCTTGTCGAGCTGGACGTCGCCGCCCGCCGCCATCGGCGCATCGACATAAAGCCGCGTCTTGCCGGTGCCGCAATGCGCGGGGCTGTCGTCGTCTTCGTCGTCGCGCATCGCGCTGTCACCCTCTCCGTCATGGCCCGGCTTGACCGGGGCATGACGATTAGAACTATGGTAATCACAAGACAATCGGAAACGAAAACCGTCGGCCCCATGCAAACTCGCCCAACCGTTCGCATTCTCTTCCTCGACGCCGGGGGCCGATTGCTGCTCATGCGCGCGCACGACCCGGATGTCGGGGACCACGAGGGCCGCGTCTCGGACACATCCTACTGGTTCACCATCGGCGGCGGCATCGAGCCCGGCGAAGACCCGGCCACGGCGGCTCTGCGCGAAATCGGCGAGGAGACCGGGCACACAAAGGTCCGCCTCGGACCGCCGGTCTGGTATCGCGAATGCGTCCTCACCGTCAAAGGCGAGAAGCGGCTATTCGAGGAAACCTATTTCCTCGCCTGGACCGAAGAAGTTGACGCCGCTCTTTGCGCTACCGCGCCGAGGTGATCAGGGAGCATTGACATAATGTCAGTAAACGGAGTTTTAAAAGATAATCAAAGGTCTTTTCTATATAAATCTGATTGTATAAGGAATATCTTTACATAGTTTTTGACGTGGAGTTCGTTGAGGCTTTGCACCTTGGCGGTGCATTTGCCGAATCCGGCACAATATCGCATTTTTTGCACATTCGGATTCCGATTGTGCCCAACTTACTTCCGAAGGATTCTCGAAACCAGAGGGGGGCTTTGTGGCGTCTGAGAATACGGTGGTCGTCCGAAAGAGAATCTGGATCGCCGCGGGCTTGGTCACGGCATCACTATTCACGCTTTTTATAGGCCATCTCTGGTTGAAAGAAACGGACACCATGTGGAGCATGGTGGATGGCAAGTCCGCGCCTGGAATGCTGAAAATCGAGCTGATCAAAACGCTCAGGTTTGGACAATATACGACCGCTGTCGCCTGGAGTTCAGATGGCCGCTATCTCGCAACCTCAGACTATTACGACAAAGTCGTCAGAATCTGGGATGTAAAATCCTGGCGCCAGCTTCATGTCATCACCAAGAAGACAATGGGCGCCGGTCGAATGCTGTTTATGCCGGACAGCAAGACTCTCATCGTCTCTTCCACGCAACTTGGCGACGACCGCTCCGCGGTGACGCTCGTCGATGTGCCAAGTGGCGAAATCATTCGACAGGTTGACGGGCCAAACGAGATTTCGGGCCCAGACGGTTGGGCGATGGCAAATCAGCCTCGCAATTTCGATCTAAGTCATGACGGAAAATATTTGTTTGTGAACCATCGGGCAAAACAAGCCCGAAAGGCGGGTGTCTATGTCTACGACGCCAAGAAGTGGAACATAGTTTCCTTTATACGACCCAAATGGGGGGTGATGGCTTTGGCGGCGGGTCCGCTGGATGATCAGCTTGTGACATCCGATGTCTACGGTGGACTGCAGATCTGGAGCGTTTCTCAAGCGCAGATGGTCGAGGAGTTTCCTATCACGAGCTCGTGGATCAAATCGATCGCGGTTGAAGAAGGTGGGAATCGAGTAATCGCAGGCCAGGCCGGGGTGGGAAGGCGGCGAGACCAGGTGTCAGGCAAAATTGTGCCCTATGGAGACATGGATACTCTTCGGCTCTGGAATCTGAAGACCAAGGAAAAAATAGCCTCGGCGACTCTATCGCCTCAAATCGGGACCGTTCGCCTTTGGCGGGAGGGTGGCATCGTTGTGGCCTCCGGCGGTGACAGACGGCTGGTTGTCTATAGCCTGTCGGATTTGCGAGAAATTGCGGTGCTGCGCAAATTCTCTCAAGAATGCGCGGATATCGCCTTTTTGCACGACGGCGGCCTGCTTGCTGTAGCGGGAGATGACGAAGTCTTGATCTATTCAATCAAGTTTGGAGGAAATCCGAATGGCGACTGAGCTTGAGGTATGGACGTTCGCCAATTTGGCATCGGTCGGAAGCGAAAATTTTCCGACCATGCTTATACCCTTGACGCGAGCGGGCTCCCTACTCCCACGGGATGGACTTATCTGGCTGATTAGTCGGCAACCGAAACAAAGCGCCTTGAGCAGCGAGAACTGGACCGAGCTCGAACGCGCCGTGATAAAAGACATGAAATGGTGGGATATGGATGAGTTGATGGCGAGCGACGATATTTTCTATCCGCTCTGCCTCAAGGAATATCTGCCGCCCCTTCTCAATGGCGAGTATCCTGCCGGCACCATCACCATCGGGCTTTGAGTTCATGTCCACTTCCGCCAGCGAAACCCGCGTCGCCGACGCACCGGCTGAAAACTGGGTCGACCGCTGGGCGCCAGCGCCGCTCCGCCCCTATGCGCGCCTCGCGCGGCTCGACAGGCCCATCGGCACCTGGCTCTTGCTGCTTCCCTGCTGGTGGTCGATTGCGCTTGCCGCCGGTGGCTTGCCCGATTTCCGCCTGCTCGTTCTTTTCGCCGCCGGCGCCATCGTCATGCGCGGCGCGGGCTGCACCTTCAACGACATTGTGGACCGCGATTTCGATGGTCGCGTCGAGCGCACACGCTCGCGCCCGATCCCCAGCGGCGCGGTGAGCGTGAAACAGGCCTGGGCGTTCCTCGTCCTTCAATGCCTGATCGGCCTCGCCGTGCTGCTGGCGCTTTCGCCGCTCGCGATCCTGCTCGGCATTTCATCGCTGGCCATCGTCGCCGCCTATCCTTTCATGAAGCGCATCACCTATTGGCCGCAATTCGTGCTCGGCCTCGCCTTCAACTGGGGCGCGCTGATGGGCTATGCGGCGGCGACAGATCACCTCGCGCTTGCGCCGGTGCTGCTCTATCTTGGCTCCATCGCCTGGACCATCGGCTATGACACGATTTATGCGCATCAGGACAAGGATGACGACGCGCTGATCGGCGTCAAATCGACGGCGCTGCGCTTCGGCGCGGCGACACATCGCTGGATGTGGATGTTCTATGGCGCGATGTCGATCACGCTTGTCGCGGTCGGCATTTCGGGCGCGCTTGGGCCGATCTACTTCGCGGGCATTGCGCTCGCCGTCGCGCATCTCGTCTGGCAGATCCGTTCGCTCGACATCGACGACTCGGGCCGCTGCCTGAAGCTCTTCCGTTCCAACCGCGATTTCGGATTGATCGTCTTCGCAGCCATTGCGGTCGACCGCATTTTCATCTAGCCCGGCTTCACATCCGTCAGCCTGTCGATCCTGCGCAAGGCCGGGAAGAGCCACATCCAGAGCGCGACGACGCCGATCGTGCCGATCCCGCCGACCACGACTGCGGGCACGGCGCCGATCCAGCCCGCGACCATGCCGCTTTCGAACTCTCCGAATTCGTTCGACGCGCTGATGAAGATGAGATCGACGGCGCTGACGCGGCCGAGCTTCTCGGGCGGCGTCGCAAGCGGGATAAGCGTCGAGCGCACGAAAACGCTCACCATGTCCGCGCCGCCCATGACGAAAAGCGCCGCAAGGGACAATGCAAAGCTCTCGGAAAGACCGAAGACGATGGTCGCCACACCGAACAGCGCGACACAGGCAAACATCGCAAGGCCCGTATGCCGGTGGAGCGGCCGCCAGATGAGCAGGAAATTGACGATGACCGCGCCGATGGCCGGCGCCGAGCGCATGAGGCCGAGGCCCTCCGGCCCCACATGCAGAATATCCTTCGCGTAGATCGGGAGCAGCGCCGTCGCGCCGCCGAGCAGCACCGCGAAGAGATCGAGCGAGATCGCGCCGAGCACGATGGGCTGCGTCCTGATATAGGCGACGCCCGCCATGGCGCGGGCGAAGGCCCCCATGGTCGGATCGACGGGCTGCTGCTGATGCTGCGTCCGCAGCGCGACGAAGGCGACTGCCACAGCGGCGAAGAAGAGAAGGCAGGCCGCATAGGCCGCCGTCGGTCCCCAGATGTAAATGATGCCGCCCAGCGCAGGGCCACCGATCACCGCGACCTGAAAGGACGACGAACTGAGCGCGATGGCGCGCGGCATCTGCTCCTTGGACACGAGCAGCGGCACGAAGGAGCGCAGCGCCGGCCCGGCAAAGGCGCGTGAAATGCCGGTTAGGACCAGCACCAGATAGAAGGGCCAGACATTCGCCGTTTCCATATGGGTGAGCGCGATGAGGAGCGCGATGGCGAGCGCCTGCAGACTGTAGCTCACCGCCACGATCAGCCGGCGGTCGATCCGGTCGGCAACGTCGCCGGCCGGCAGGATCAGCAGCACCATGGGCAGGAACTGCGCGAGCCCGACAAAGCCCAGCGCCGTCGCGCTATGGGTCAGATCATAGATCTGCCAGCCAACCGCGACCGACTGGATCTGCGCGCCCAGCGTTCCAAGAAACCGCCCCGTCAGGAAGAAACGGAAATCCCGCACCCCGAGGAGGCTTTTGAGGGAGACGTGAGGCGTGGAGGACGTGTCCATGGATATCGCTCGAAGCTGGAATCCCGCAGCCATCACGCCGCCTGGCGGGTCCCCTCGACCCCGCGCTGCGCTTTATGGCTCAGGATTCGCGCCCTGTCGCGCTCCATCGCTTGGCGGAAACGCAAACCCATTGGCGCAGGATAATGAATTTGGTTTCACTTTTTCAGCTATCGAAGCCGGCAGCTCTCACCGGCCATCAGGCGCGCCGCTTATAAGAGTGAATTATATTTCACAACATAAAACCCAAATGACAGCCGGCGGCAGGTGCCCGCTCCCCGAAGCTCCATCACGAACGTCTTGACGACAAATCTGAATCATAGTTCATTTCCTTTATTCGAATGGAGGTTCATGCTTTGGCCTATAGACGCACCGATTCCGTATCCGCACGACTTGCCGACACTCGGCGGCATATCCTGAATGCGGCTCGCGAGCTTGTCGCTGAAGGCGGATTCGCCGCCGCGCAGATGACGGAAGTCGCGCGCAAGGCCGGCGTCGCCACCGGAACGCTCTATCGCTATTTCCCCTCCAAGGAGGAGCTTTGCCGGCAGGTCTTCCGCGAGGTTTCGGCCCGCGAGATGAACGTGCTCGCCGGTATCGCCCAGGGTCCCGGCACGGCAGCCAAGAGACTTGAATCGGTGTTACGCACCTTTGCCACCCGCGCCGTGCGCGGCCGCAGGCTTGCCTATGCGCTGCTGGCCGAACCCGTCGATGTCGGCCTTGCCGAGGAGCGCGCCCGCTTCCGCCGCACCCATGGCGAGATCTTCGCTGGCATTCTCGAAGAAGGTATCGCGGCTGGCGAATTCGCGCCGCGCGACGTGAAGGTCACCGCCGCCTGCATCGCGGGCGCGATCCCCACGGCGCTGATCGGCCCGCTCGCGCCCGAGTCACACGAACTTGAGGAGAAAGGCGATAAGGTCGTCGACGAGATCATGGCCTTCTGCCTCGCAGGCGTCGGCCTGCTCCAGCCGCGTATCAAAGTGAAGACGCCAGAACCCAGGATTGCCGAACCGAGGATCAGAGCATGATAAGTGCCAGCGAACTCCTGACCCCTGCCCAGCTTTCCATCGTCCGCGCCCGCTCCGACTGGCGCGGCCTGTGGTGTGTCGTTCATGCGTGGGCCGTCATCTTCGGCTCCATGGCGCTTTTCGTCTGGCTCCCCAATCCGGTGACCTTCCTCGTCGCGGTGGCATTGATTGGCGCCCGCCAGCTCGGCCTCGCGATCCTGATGCATGACGGGGCGCATGGCGTCCTCTGCCACAATCCGAAGCTCAATAATTTCCTCAGCCAGTGGCTCTGCGCCTATCCGATGATGGCGGAGACGGGCGCCTATCGCCGCTATCACCTGAAGCACCACGCCCATACGCAGCAGGCCGAGGACCCGGACCTCATCCTCTCCGCGCCCTTTCCGATCACGAAGTCGAGCTTTCGCCGCAAGATGATTCGCGACCTCACCGGCCAGACGGGCTACCAGCAGCGCAAGGCGCAGATCCTGAATGCGCTTGGCCGCCCCGACTGGCCGCTCGAACGCCGCCTGCAGAATTACTGGACGAAGCTCGGCCGCGCCACGATCTGCCAGTTCGTCATCTTCGCGATCCTCGCCATCAGCGGGCATTGGTATCTCTACTTCGCGCTCTGGCTCCTGCCCTTCCTCACCTGGCAGCAGGCGATCACGCGCATCCGCAACATCGCGGAACACGCGATGGTGCCGGACAGCAATGACGACTTCCGCAACGCCCGCACCACCAAGGCGAACATCTTCGAGCGCGCCCTCGTCGCGCCCTACTGGGTGAACTACCACGTCGAGCACCATCTCATGATGTGGGTGCCCTGCTACAACCTGCCCAAGACCCGCGCCTTCCTGATCGCCAACGGCTTCGGCCCGCGGATCGAGACGAAGTCGAGCTATGCCGAGGTGCTGCGCATGGCGACCTCGCGGCCCGAGAACGAAGACAAGCCCGGCGATCTCGCGCACAACGCCCGCCGCCAGCGCGTCGAAGGCACGATGGGCGAAGGTTTCAAGCCTTCCGACGAAACAGCCTGAGGCCCATTCCGTCGCGTCACCCCGGCCCTGCCCGGGGCGACGCTTCCCCGACATTGTTTTTCCTCGCCCCGTGCTGCTAAATCTCTCCCAACAAGAAATTCCAGGGGAGAGACGGCCATGGCCGACACAGCGCAGCAGAACGCGGAAGGCGAGATCGGCGACGTGCGCGAAGCGCATCGCTTCGACGTGAAGCGGCTCGAAGCCTATTGCCGCGAAGCGGTGGACGGCTTCACCGGCGCGCTCGACGTGCGCCAGTTCTCCGGCGGCCAATCGAACCCAACATTCCTGCTGACCGAAGAGGGCCCAAAGGGCACGAAGCGCTATGTCATGCGCAAGAAGCCGCCGGGCGTGCTCCTCGCAAGCGCCCATCAGATCGACCGCGAATACCGCGTCATGAAGGCGCTCGCCGACACGGATGTGCCGGTCCCGCGCATGTATGCGCTCTGCGAGGACGACAGCATCATCGGCACGTCCTTCTACGTGATGGAATATCTCGAAGGCCGCGTCTTCCGCGAGTCGACCATGCCCGGATCGAGCGAGGCCGAGCGCAAGGCGATCTATTCGAACCTCGCCGAAAATCTCGCGCGTCTCCACAAGGTCGATTACGAGAAGGTCGGCCTCGGCGATTTCGGCAAGCCCGGCAATTACTTCGAGCGCCAGATCGGCCGCTGGATCAAGCAGTATCGCGGCGCGCAGACGACCGATATTCCGTCGATGGAAGAGCTGATCAAGTATCTGCCCGAACACATTCCCGACGAGCAATCGGTGACGATCGCCCATGGCGACTACCGCCTCGGCAACACCATGTTCCACCCCACCGAGCCGCGCATGATCGCCGTGCTCGACTGGGAGCTCTGCACCATCGGTCACCCGCTGGCGGATGTCGCCTATAACTGCATGTACGACCTGCTCGGCGTCGCCGGCGGCGTCGGCCCGATCGACAGGAAGAAGACGCCGGGCATCCCGACGGACACGGAATATGCCGCCGAATATTGCCGCCATGCTGGCCGCGACGGGATCGAGAACTGGAACTTCTACCTCGCCTTCTCGATGTTCCGTCTCGCCTCCATCAGCCAGGGCGTCTACAAGCGCGGGCTCGACGGCAATGCGAGTTCGGAGCGCGCGATGACGCTCGGCGACGCGTGCCGCAATCTCGCGGACAATGCTTGGGAGATTCTTCAGCGCAAGGACTAGCGGCCGGGACGCGCATGGTTAGCGAAGCGTAAACGCCCGCGCTTCAACAAATGTTAAAGCTCTAACTTTAATCTTCTCCCGTCCGGCGTGGCACACAGGAAGTGGCGCCGCCGTCCGGATGGCCTGTCAGGCCGGATTCGGGGTGGAAGATGGCTCGTCGCAAGAATGTGCAGCCGGAAAAACAATCGTCGTCCGCATCGCGCGACGGCGCCCCGCCGCATTGCGCGAGCGAAAACTTCTTCCGCGCTCTCATCGAAAATGCAGGCGATATTCTGACGCTGCTCGATGCGGAAGGCAGCGTCCGCTATCACAGCCCCGCTGTCCGCGAGGTTCTAGGCTTCGATCCGATGCCCATGATCGGCATGAGTGTCGTCGAGGCCGTTCATCCGGATGACCGCGAGCGTGTCCGCGAGCGTCTCGACGCCTGCACACGCTCCCCCGACTGGGTGTCGATGGAAACATTCCGTCTGCCCCATATCGACGGAAGCTGGCGCTGGGTGGAAGCGCGGGCGAAGAACCTGCTTGGCGATCCGAATGTCGGCGCGATCCTCTGCGTCTCGCGAGATGTGACGGAGGCGCGCCGCCTCGCGCAGCAACTCCACGAAGCGGAACGCCTTGCCCGCTTCGGTCATTGGCGGTGGACGAAGGGCGCCATGGCGCCCACATGGTCGGAAGGCGTCGCGAAAATCCTCGACCGACCGCTCGATGACCTTCCCACTGGGGGCGACTGGCATCTCGATCTCGTCCATGTCGACGACCGCGACAAGCTCCTGTCGAAATTTCTCGATGCGTTCGAGACCAGGGAACCGGTCATTTCCGTGACGCGCTTCCTCGCCGGCGATGGCAGCTATCGGCACATCAAGACACAGGCCTATGGCGAACTCGACGCGCATGGAGAAGTGGGCGCGCTGGTGGGCCTCGTGGAAGATGTGACCGAGGAGATCAGGGCTGAAGAAGCGCTGCGCCAGAGCGAGGCCAAATACCGCCTGCTCGCGGAACGCGCCTCGGACATCATTCATCACATCACGCCGGACGGAAAGCTCGTCTTCATTTCACCCTCGGTCGAAGGCATTCTCGGCTACACGCCCGAAGAGATGGCGCAGATCGCGGAGGTCACCCCATATATCCATCCCGACGATCGGCACCGCGTGGCTGCTTACTACGGTCAGCTTCTCGAAGATGACGGGACGGCGCGCCTCGAATATCGCTTCCGCCACAAATTTGGCCACCATGTCTGGGTGGAAACGACGATGCGTCCGGTGCGCGACCCGGTCACGCTCGCCATCACCGAGCTGATCGGCACGACACGCGACATGAGCGAGCGCAAGTTGCAGGAGTTCGAGCTGCTGGAGGCGCGGGAACGCGCGGAGGCCGCGAGCCGCACCAAGTCGCGCTTTCTCGCCAATATGAGTCACGAGCTTCGCACACCGCTCAACGCCATCATCGGCTTCTCGGAAATGCTGAAGCTGGAGATGTTCGGCAAGCTCGGCCATCCGCGCTATGTGGAATACGCGCATCTCATAAACGAGAGCGGCGGCCTTCTCCTCGACCTCATCAGCGACATTCTCGACATGTCGAAGATCGAGGCGGGGAAATACGATCTCCATTACGAGCGCACCGACATTGCGACCGTTGTGAGTTCCACTGTCAGCCTCGTCCGTCCCCGCGCCGATGAGGGCGGTCTTGCGCTTGAGGCCTGCATACCGGCCAATATTTCAGCCATCCCGCTTGTCGCCGACACGCGCGCGCTGAAGCAGATTCTTCTTAATCTTCTCTCGAACGCGATCAAGTTCACGCCGAGGGGCGGTCACATTCAGGCCGGCGTGAGCGCGATCGAGGGCGGTGTGCGCTTCAATGTGACCGACACAGGTCTTGGCATCGCGAAGGAAGATCTGCCGCGTCTCGCGCGACCCTTCGAACAGGCCTCGCTGGACGCCGATCTCTCGAAACAGGGGACAGGCCTCGGCCTCGCGCTGGTCCGCTCACTGGCGGAACTGCACGGCGGCACGTTCAGCATCGAAAGCGAATTGGGCCGCGGCACGAGCGTCAATGTCGATCTGCCGCTCATGCCGGCAATGGTGGCCGCTCAATAGAAGCGTTCAGCGCCCCATGGCCTTGCGAAGCGCCACGTCCAGCTCCGTCAGAACGCGGGCGACATGGGGATCTTTCTTTAGTCCCTCGTAGTAGCTCCGCAGCGTCGGCGCAATCGCGAACACATCGGCAATGCCGAACATCGGCCCGACCTCGACATAGAGGAAGAGCATCGGCGCCAGAGTGCAATCCGCGAGCGAGAGCTTGCCGCCGACCGCGTAGGGCGCGCCGTCGAGATAGAAGGAAAGCCAGCCGATGCCCTTGCGGAGTTCCGTCAGCATGCGGTCGACCAGGGCCTGATCGCGGCCCTTGGGATTGATCTGCCCGAAAAGATTGTTCATCGGCTCCATGACATAGAGGTCGCCGATGCGTGACAGGAGCCTCACCCGGGCGGCTTCCAGCGGGTCTGTGGGCCGGAGCGAAGGCCCGCGCCCCAGATCTTCGAGAAATTCGCAGATCACTTCCGATTCAGGCAGCGCCTCGCCGTCGAACACCAGCGTCGGCACCTTGTGCATCGGATTGAGCCGCTCGACCTCGGCCTCGAGTTCCGGCGTACTGAACCCGTCGACGATCTCGACATCGAGGCCCTTCGCATAGATCGCGAGGCGAACACGCGCCGAGAACGGCGACAGCTGGGCGTTGTAGAGTTTCATGCTCATGGAAACTTCCCTCGGCACCAAAACGGCCGATCCCTTGTCTGGACCGGCCGTTCAGTTTCTTCATGCCTGCCTTACTCGGCAGCGGCGCGTACCTTGTTCGAGTATTTCTTGAACTCGAGCTTGGCGATGGTGCGGGCGTGGACTTCGTCCGGACCGTCGGCCAGACGCAGCGTGCGCATGCCCGAATACATCCTGGCGAGGCCGAAATCGGTGGTCACACCGCCGCCGCCATGCGCCTGGATCGCATCATCGATGATCTGGAGCGCGACATTCGGCGCCGCAACCTTGATCATCGCGATCTCGGCGCGGGCAACCTTGTTGCCCACCGTGTCCATCATGTAGGCGGCCTTCAGCGTGAGCAGACGCGCCATCTCGATGTCGATACGGGCGCGGGCCACACGCTCTTCCCACACGGAATGCTCGGCAATCTTCTTGCCGAAGGCTTCGCGCGTGAGCAGACGCTTCACCATGAGTTCAAGCGCGCGCTCGGCGACGCCGATGGTGCGCATGCAGTGATGGATGCGGCCAGGTCCAAGGCGGCCCTGGCTGATCTCGAAACCGCGGCCTTCGCCGAGAAGCAGGTTCTCGGCCGGAACGCGGACATTTTCGAGAATGACTTCGGCGTGACCATGCGGCGCATCGTCATAGCCGAACACCGGCAGCATACGGACGACCTTCACGCCCGGCGCGTCGAGCGGCACGAGGATCTGCGACTGCTGGCGATAGGTGTCGGCCTTCGGATCGGTCTTGCCCATGACGACCGAAATCTTGCAGCGCGGATCGCCGACGCCCGACGACCACCACTTGCGGCCGTTGATGACGTATTCGTTGCCGTCACGCTCGATGCGCGTCGAGACATTGGTGGCGTCCGACGAAGCGACATCCGGCTCGGTCATGAGATAGGCCGAGCGCATTTCGCCGTTGAGCAGCGGCACAAGATATTCCTTCTTGTGACGCTCGGAACCGTAACGCTCCAGCACTTCCATGTTGCCGGTGTCGGGCGCGGAGCAGTTGAACACTTCCGAGGCCCAGCCGACGCGGCCCATGATCTCGCAGAGCGGCGCATATTCCATGTTGGTCAGGCCGCCGCCGAGTTCGGACTCGGGCAGGAAGAGGTTCCACAGGCCTTCCTTCTTGGCGAGCGGCTTCAGATCCTCAAGGATCTGCGGCACCTGCCAGGGATTGCCTTGGGCGCGGAACGCGGCCATCTGCGCGTCATAGGTCTTTTCGTTCGGATAGATATGCTCGTCCATGAAGCGGTTCAGGCGAGCCATCAGCTCCTTCGTCTTGTCGGAATATTCGAAGTCCATATCGTCTCCCTCGAAGTTTGGTTTGAGCGAGGCGGCCTCGCGGCCTCCCCGCTCCAATAGCGAGTGGCAGGGACTGTAGCGGGTTGATCTCCGCAAATCACGAGTCAAATCGCGCCGCGGCGGAAAGAGGCAACCGGAAATGAGTCCGGCTCTTCAGTTTCGCCGCAGTGCAAAAAAATCGCGAAGCATGTCTGCGGCGCGGCGTTCGCCGATACCCCCGTAGACGTCGGGACGATGATGGCAGGTCGATTGCGCGAAAATGCGCGGACCATGCTCGACGCCGCCGCCCTTTTCGTCCGGGGCGGCAAAATACACGCGCCTCAACCGCGCAAACGAGATCGCCGTCGCACACATGGGGCAGGGTTCGAGGGTCACATAGATATCGCAACCCGTCAGACGTTCT
The DNA here is from genome assembly GCF_039680535.1 of Parvibaculum sp. Lineage (GTDB taxonomy): Bacteria > Pseudomonadota > Alphaproteobacteria > Parvibaculales > Parvibaculaceae > Parvibaculum. Next base: position 21,308 of record NZ_JBDKSS010000018.1, read on the forward strand.
GACCCAAATCGGGCGCAGGCCTCGCGTATCGCCAGAAGCTCGGCGTGAGCGGTCGGGTCCCTGAGTTCGAGCGTGCGGTTCCCCGCCGCTGCGATGAGCGTGCCAGCCCCATCGACGATCACAGCGCCGATGGGCACTTCGCCCCGCAACCCGGCGGCCTCCGCCTCCGCAAAGGCAAGGTCCATGAAGGTCGGGGCGGGTTTCGGCGCTTCGGTCATGGGCGGGACCGTGCCCGCGGGGCCGAACCTCGTCAAGACGCGGCTTCCGGCCCGCGCGTGCGCCTGATAAAGAAGGGCCATGAACGCCCCCAGAACCGCCAGACCGGGCCAGCCCCGGCCCGATCAGAGCAAACACAAGCCCGCCCCCTCCACCGCCGAGGCGCGGCAGGGCGAGCGCATCGCCAAGGTCATCGCCCGCGCAGGCATCTGCTCGCGCCGCGACGCAGAGCGCCTGATCGAGGAGGGCAAGGTCTCGGTCAACGGCAAGGTGCTGTCGTCGCCCGCCTTCAATGTCACGCCGCGCGACCGGGTGACGGTCGATGGCCAGGTTCTGCCCCAGTTCGAACCGACCAGGCTCTGGCGCTATCACAAGCCCGCCGGCCTCGTGACCACCGCGAAGGACCCGGAAGGCCGCCCGACCGTCTTCGAGCACCTGCCGCCCGACATGCCGCGCGTCGTCTCGGTCGGCCGCCTCGACATCAATACGGAAGGCCTCCTCCTTCTCACCAATGACGGCGAGCTTGCCCGCCTGCTCGAACTGCCCGCCACCGGCTGGACGCGGCGCTACCGCGTGCGCGCCTGGGGCGACATTACGCAGGAAGCGCTCGACAAGCTGAAGGACGGCATCGAGGTCGAGGGCGTGCGCTACGGCCCCGTCGAAGCCTCGCTCGACAAGGTGCAGGGCTCGAATGTCTGGCTCACCGTCGGCCTCAAGGAAGGCAAGAATCGTGAAGTGAAGCGCGTGCTCGGCGCGCTCGGCCTCACCGTCAACCGGCTGATCCGTCTTTCCTTCGGTCCCTTCCAGATCGGCGACCTTCTGGAAGGCGAGGTCAAGCAGGTGCCGAACCGTGTACTGATGGATCAGCTCGGCGCGCATGGCGAAGCCTTCAAGGCGAAGATCGACCTCGCCGAAGATGTGACGTTCAGCCCCACCAGAAAGCCTGCCGGCAAGGCGCCCGCGAAAAAGCCCGGCGCCCCGGCAGGTGCCAAACCCGGCGCCAAGCCCGGCAAGTCGCCGGTCGCGCGCGACAAAAAGCAGGACCGGACCTTCGGCAGCAAGCCGGACCGCGCAGGCGGCAGAAGGCAGGAGCGCGAGCGCGGCCCCAGCACAGACAGTTTCTACACACCCAGGAAAGCGGAGGGCGGAAAGCCCGGCGGCCCGAAGCAGAAGACGCGGGCCGATCTGCGCAAGGCTGGGGGCAAGCCCGCCACAGGCAAGACTTTCGCCGCAAAGCCTGCGGGCGGTAAAGCCTTCGCGGGCAAGCCCGGGGCAGGAAAACCGGCGGGCGGCGGCAGGCCCTCTCGCGGCAAACCCAATGGCAAGAGATGAGAATAGTCGGCGGAACCCATAAGGGCCGCGCCATCATGGCGCCGCCCGGCCACAATGTGCGCCCCACCAGCGACCGCATCCGCGAGGCGCTGTTCAACATCCTGGCCCATGCTGATTTCGAGGGCTTCGACCTCGAAGGCGCGCGCGTGCTCGACCTTTTCGCCGGAACCGGCGCGCTCGGCCTCGAGGCGATTTCGCGCGGCGCCGTCTTCTCGCTCTTTGTGGAAGAAGACGCCGATGCGCGGGGCGCGATCCGCGAGAACATGGAAGCGCTCGGCCTCACCGGCCATGCGAAGATCTACAAGCGCGACGCGACCACGCTCGGCCCCAGGCCCGGCAGCGTCGGCCCCGCCTTCTCGCTGCTCTTCGCCGATCCTCCCTATGGCAAGGGCCTCGCCGAACTGGCGCTCATCTCCGCGAAGAATGGCGGCTGGCTCGAACCCACCGCGCTTTGCGTCGTCGAGGAAGCCGCAAGCTCGCGCTTCGCCGCGCCCGAAGGCTTCGAGGAAATCGACCGCCGCCAATATGGCATCACCGAAATCGTGTTTCTGAAACAGGCGTGAGACGAGCGTGACAACCGGCAGATCCGTACCCCTCATTCCCGGTTTCTCCGCCATCGCCGATCGCTACGACGCGCTGCTCTGCGACGTCTGGGGCGTGCTGCATAATGGCCGCGAGGCCTATCCCGGCGTCGCCGAGGCGCTCTTGAAGTTTCGCGCCAAGGGCGGCCATGTGCTGCTCCTGTCGAACGCGCCGCGCCCTTCGACGGAGCTTCCTGCGATGCTTCAACGTCTGGGCATTCCGTCGGACGCCTATGACGGCATCCTCACTTCGGGCGATGCAACGCGCGAGGCGCTTGCGAACCACACCTATGGCCGCGCCTGCTATCACATCGGCCCGGAGCGCGACCTGCCGCTTTTCGACGGCACGAATGTCTCGCTCGTCGATGAAGAACATGCGGACTTCATCCTCGTCACCGGACCCTTCAACGACGAGGTCGAGGGGCCGGAGGACTATCGCGAGCAATTCACCCGCCTCGTCGCGCGCGGCCTTCCGCTCATCTGCGCCAATCCCGACATCGTGGTGGAGCGCGGCCCCCGCCACATCTATTGCGCGGGCGCGCTGGCGCGGCTCTATGAGGAAATGGGCGGCTCGGCCACCTATTTCGGCAAGCCCCACGGTCCGGTCTATGGCATCGCGCGGCACAGGCTGATGGAGATTTCGGGCCGCCCCATCCCCGACGCCCATATTCTCGCCGTCGGCGACGGCCTGCCCACCGACATGAAGGGCGCCAGGGGCCAGGGCATCGACGCCTTGTTCATTACCGGCGGCATCGCCGCAGCGGCCTGCGGCCCCGACCCCGAGCATCCGCAGGCGGAACTGGTGGCAAAGGTCTGCGCCGGAGCTGGCGTGCAGCCCGTGGCCGCCATGCCCCGCCTGATCTGGTAGGACATTTGCGCGCCCAAATCACCGCAGATAGCCCCTTGAATTAACGTTCATCCCTTGTGATTTCGCACCTGCACGCGATAGAGTGCGCGCCGCAACCCCTGACCCCAAGCGAGTCCGCGATGACCGTCACCGTCGGCTGCAGCATTGAAGTTCTGAACAGGCGCATGGAGAACCCTCTCCCCGCGCTGCGGAGCGTTGCGGCCTGATGCACATCATCCGCCAATATGCCGACGTGCCGGCAGCGCTTCAGGGCGGCGTTTTCGCGCTCGGCAATTTCGACGGCGTGCATCTCGGCCACCAGCGCGTCATCGGCGAGGCGGCCCGCGTTGCCCATGATCTTGGCGTTCCCCTCGGCGTGCTGGTCTTCGAGCCTCATCCGAAGCAGTTCTTCTTTCCCGACGAGCCCTTCTTTCGCCTGACGCCCTTCCGCGCCAAGGCGCGGCTGCTTGAAGCGCTCGGCGTCGACATTCTCGCCGCACTCCCCTTCGACGCCGAAATGTCGAAAAAACTCGCGCCGGAATTCGTCATGGACGTTCTGGTGAACGGGCTCCGCGCCGTGCATGTCGTCGCCGGTTACGATTTCCGTTTCGGCAAGGCCCGCGCGGGCGACGCCAGCGTGCTCTCCTATATGGGCGAGATGGAAGGCTTCGGCGTTTCCATCGTCCCGGAAGCAACGATGGACGGACATACGATTTCCTCGACGCGCATTCGCGACCTTCTCGGCAAGGGCGATCCGAAGGGCGCGGCGCGTCTGCTCGGTCACTGGTGGACGGTCGAAACCCATGTGCGCAGCGGCGACCAGCGCGGACGCACCATCGGCTTCCCGACCGCCAATCTCGCGCTCGAAGATCACGTGCAGCCCGCTTTCGGCGTCTATGCCGTCCGCATCGAGTTCGAGGACGGCCCGCACAAGGGCGTCCATGACGGCGTCGCCAATCTCGGCAGGCGCCCGACCTTCGACAAGGAGGACGTGCTCCTTGAGGTCCATATCTTCGATTTCGCAGGCGATGTTTACGGCCATCACGCCGCCGTCTCCTTCATCGACTTCCTGCGCCCCGAGCAGAAATTCTCAGGCCTCGACGCGCTGAAGGCGCAGATCGCGAAGGACAGCGACAAGGCGCGCGAAATTCTCGCGGCGACGCCCGCCCGCTTCGCATGACCTCTCAAGATCCCGCCGCCTTCATCCGCGCCAACACCGCGCTGCATGAGCCGCCACTGGTGCCGGAGGTGAAGCTTCACCTTGCCAGCGAGATCGTGCCCATCTGGCAGATGACGGAAGAGGAACTCGAAAAATCGGGCCTGCCCCCGCCCTTCTGGGCCTTTGCCTGGGCAGGCGGTCAGGCGCTGTCGCGCTACATCCTCGACCATCCGGAAGTCGTGCGCGGCAAGCGCGTGCTGGATTTCGGCTCGGGCTCGGGAATGATCGGCATTGCCGCCATGAAGGCGAATGCAGCTTCAGTTCTTGCCGCCGATATCGACATCTTCGCCGCCGCCTCCATCCGCCTCAACGCGGAAGTGAACGGCGTTTCACTCAATGTCACCACCGACGATATTGTCGGCTCGCCCAATCTGGGGTGGGACGTCATCCTGATCGGCGACATGTGCTACGAGCGCCCGCTGGCCGAACGCATTGAAAAGTGGGTTCATTCCTTGGTCGATGGCGGGGCGACGGCCCTGATCGGCGATCCGGGCCGCACCTATCTGCCGAAATCCGGTCTGGAGAAACTGATCTCCTATGCGGTGAAGACCACCCGGGAGCTTGAGGACACGGACGTCAGAAACACGAGTGTCTGGCGCGTCATATAAAAAGTGAACCAATGTTCACTCTTTCCCGCTGACCAGATCCTCGAACACCTTGGCCACCCGGCCGAGAAAGAAGAGCGTGCTGCCCGCGACGATGAGGTCGATCCCGAGCAGGATGCCCAGCGCGTAAAGCGAGGCCGTTGGCAGGAACCAGAGCAGCGCCCCTGCCAGGGCAAGACTTGAAACACCATTCATGATTACCCATCCCTGCCCCGGCACACCGGCCATCTGCGTCGCCGAGAGGATGCGGATGACGCCGTCGGCGGCGAGGAAGCCGCCAAGAAACAGCGTCAGGCTGAAAACGCCCGACATGGGATCGTTCAGGATGAGCGTGCCGACGCCGAGGCTGAGAAGTCCGGCCAGCATATTGAGCACGATGGCAGGTGCGCCCCGCACGCTCAGCGCGTGAAGAATCTCGACGGCGCCCGACAGGATGAGAACCCAGCCCACGAAAATGGTGGTCGCCAGCGTTCCGAAATAGGGAAAGAGAATGGCGAGGAGGCCGCCCGCGATCAGAATGCTGCCGGCAACCATGTAACCCGTCCGAAAACGGTGGATGAGATTGGCTGCCCCCTGGTCGCCCGCGCGATCGGTCATGTCGTCCTCCTGATTTGCTCTGCCGAAACTATACACCGTGCGGCGAAGATTGATGGAAGGTCTCTTGATCCCCGGCCGCCCGCACCCGACATGACCCTGCACTGCCACAAATAGAACAAGACAGAGGAAACACCATGACGCTCAACATGCATCAGGCATCGATCCCGCTCATGCTCCAGATGTTCGGAAGCATCTCCGCCGTGCTCGACAAGGCGGCGGCTTATTGCGAGGAGCGCAAGATCGATCCCGCCGTGCTCCTCGGCTATCGCCTGGCGCCGGACATGATCCCGCTCTCGGGCCAGATCCAGATCATGACGGACCAGGCCAAAGGCTGCGCCGCACGCCTCGCCGGCATCGACATCCCCTCCTATGCCGACACGGAAAAGACCTTCGACGAGCTGAAGGCCCGCATCGCAAAAACCGTCGCCTTCGTGAAAAGCGTGACGCCGGAACAGATCAACGGTGCGGAGGATCGCGAAGTCGTACTGAAGATCGGCGGCAACGAGCTGAAGCTCAAGGGCAGCCAGTATTTCTTCCACTTCTTCCTGCCGAACTTCTATTTCCACGCCACCACCGCCTACGACATCCTGCGCCATGCAGGTGTGCAGATCGGCAAGCGCGATTTCATCGGGCAGATCTGACCGCTCAATAAGCCAGCGGCCGCGTGCCCGTCGAAAGGCGCTGCTGGAAGAGCCGGGGGCGGCCCGTGGCGCCGAAGGTCATGGGACGCCTCGCCGAGAGCGGATTGGCGCCCGCATGCGGCTGAGGTGCATTGATGCGCAGGGGGCCGAGGCGCCGTTCGGCCTCCTGCAACTCCCCGCCGCGATCTTCGAGCAGAAGCGGCAGGCGCAGCACCCGTGCCCAGCTCCGCCATCGCGCGGCGGAATCCGACCCATCGAAAGATGCATTGAGAACGACCGAATGCTTTTCGTTCGTTCCATGCACCATTTCGACAAGGATGACAGGCATGGTGCCTGAGGCCCTGCGATGCGCGACGCGAAGCGCCACGCCACGATAGGCCGAAAGCGGCTCCGTCCAGACGAACGGACCGAGAATCGGCGATGAATCGGTCGCCTTCACCACATCGTTCCGGATGTCGGCATAGCGGATGAAGCCGAAAAGACGCGGCAGCGGATCGGGCGCGGGAATGGTCACGCGCTGCGGCAGCGCGAAGGGGTCGGCGTCGATCTCGCCACCGGCCCAGCGTTTGCGTATTTGGGGAGCGGTCGTTGCCCGGCCCATGGATTGGCTCCAATTTGTGTTGAATTGAAGCTAGGCCCCCAAGGTTGGCATTCCCTTAACGGGACGCCCATCCGCGCCGATTTGGCTTGAACCCCGCTTTCCGGCATTCTCCCCGCCAGCAGCAGCGCCTATTCCGGAATTCACATGTCCTATTCCTCCCTCCGCGACTTTCTCGACCGGCTCGACCAGACAGGCGACCTCGCCCGTGTGAAGGCGCCCGTCTCGACCGTGCTCGAAATGACGGAGATTCAGACGCGGCTTCTCGCGGAAAGAGGACCGGCTGTCCTCTTCGAAAACGCGATAAAGGCGGATGGCAGCCCCTCGCCCATGCCCGTGCTCATCAACCTTTTCGGCACGGTGGAGCGCGTGGCGCTCGCCGTGACAATGGACGGCGTCGAGCGACGCAGCGCCAAGGATTTGCGCGAAGTGGGCGAACTCCTTGCCTTCCTCCGCCAGCCGGAGCCGCCGGGCGGCTTCCGCGAAGCCTTCTCCATGCTGCCGCTTCTGAAGACCGTCATGGCGATGAAGCCGAAGACGGTCTCCTCCGCGCCCTGCCAGGAAGTGGTGTTGAAGGGCGACGACATCGACCTCAACGCGCTCCCCATCCAGACCTGCTGGCCGGGCGAGCCCGCGCCGCTCATCACCTGGCCGCTCGTCGTGACCAAGGGCCCCGGCACCAGGCGCGAGGACGACTACAATCTCGGCATCTATCGCATGCAGGTGCTGGACAAGAACAAGACCATCATGCGCTGGCTCGCACATCGCGGCGGCGCGCAGCATCATCGCCGCTGGAAGGACGAGAAGTCGGAGCCTCTGCCTGTCGCCGTCGTCATCGGCGCCGATCCGGGCACGATCCTCGCCGCCGTCACGCCCGTCCCCGACACGCTGTCCGAATATCAGTTCGCAGGGCTTCTCCGTGGACAGAAGGTCGAACTCGTCGACTGCAAGACTGTGCCGCTGAAGGTGCCGGCCGAAGCCGAGATCGTCATCGAGGGCCATGTCTCGCTCGACGAATATGCCGACGAAGGCCCCTATGGCGACCACACGGGCTATTACAACTCGGTCGAGAAATTCCCGGTCTTCACCGTCTCCGCGATCACCATGCGGCAGAAGCCCATCTATCTCTCGACCTTCACCGGAAGGCCGCCGGATGAGCCCTCGGTGCTCGGCGAGGCGCTCAACGAAGTCTTCATTCCGCTTCTCCAGCAGCAATTCCCGGAGATCGTCGATTTCTGGCTACCGCCGGAAGGCTGCTCCTATCGCATCGCCGTCATCTCGATGAAGAAGGCTTATCCGGGCCACGCCAAGCGCGTGATGATGGGCGCCTGGTCCTATCTGCGCCAGTTCATGTACACGAAATGGCTCATCGTCGTGGACGACGACATCGACGCGCGCGACTGGAAGGACGTGATGTGGGCGATCTCGACGCGCATGGATCCCGTGCGCGACGTGACGCTGATCGAAGGCACGCCCATCGACTATCTCGACTTCGCCTCGCCGGAGTCGGGCCTCGGCGGCAAGATCGGCCTCGACGCCACCAACAAATGGCCGCCCGAAACGAAGCGCGAATGGGGCACGCAGATCCGCATGGATCAGAACGTCGTCGACGAAGTGACGCGCAAATGGAGCTCGCTCGGACTTCCGGGCACCGGCAAGCCGATCTGGAAATAATTTCCGCGAAGGCCTTCGCAATACGGCCCGCCGGCCCGGAAGCGCCGGTGGGGCTCGTCGTGTTTTATTCTGTGTAGGGAATATTCGTTTTTCATCTTACTCACACAAAATCCGTTCCATCGCGGGACTGCGACAAAATTTCCATGTGAATTTTGCAAGATTCGTATGGTGAATTGGCCGCTCGCTAATCTCCTCCATTATTTATCGCGTAAGAAGGCGCGGCAAATTTTGAAGCGCGATATCCGGAGTGATTGATGAGTGGCGTTTGGTGGAAACGCATCGTGAGCGGGCTGTTCCTCGCTTCGATGCTGACGGGTTGCAGTGGCGTAAACGGCGAGGCTCATCAGGATTCCGGACGCGGTGTGATGCTCTCCTCCTACATGCCCGCGGGACAGCAGGTGGTGCCGCCTTTCGGCTTCATCGACTTCTGCCTGCGCAGCGAGAAGGATTGCGAAGTCGGCACGAACGAGCCCGCCACGCCTTCGCTCACGCCCAGGCGCTGGTCGGAACTCGACGCGGTGAACGATTATGTCAACCGTCTGCCTCAGATCGCCGATGAAGACAATTATCAGCGCAGCGAATACTGGACCTATCCGAACGAGCGCGGCGGCGACTGCGAAGACCTCGCGCTGCTGAAGCGCAAGATGCTGATCGAACGCGGCTGGCCCGCCAGCGCCGTTCTCATCGCGACGGTCGAACAGTGGAATGGGGCCTACCATTCGGTCCTGATCGTCGAGACGGATCGCGGCGAATTCGTACTCGACAATCTGAAGCGGGAAATCGTCGGGTGGCAGGACGCGCCCTATGTCTGGAAGAAGCGGCAGTCGCGCGAGCGCGCCCATATCTGGGTCGATCTTGATCGCAGCACGTTCAGGTCCGCCGCGAGCGACGCCCTGCCGCCCCTTGGCGCGACGCCGCCCTTCATTATCGCCGCCCGCAAGATCGCGCAGCCGGTAGCAGGCACAGGCACGGGCGCTGTCTACACGCGCTGAAGCCTGTTTCAGGCCGCGGTCGCCCTCGTCTTCACGAGAGAAACCAGAACGCCGGCCGCAAGCAATCCGAAGGTGACGCCAAGCGAAATCACGGCGGGCACCTTCTCGACGAACTCGGCATAGAAGATCTTTCCGCCGATGAAGACCAGCACCGCCGCCAGCGCATATTTGAGATAGGCGAAGCGGTGGATGACGGCGGCGAGCGCGAAGTAAAGCGCGCGCAGGCCGAGGATCGCGAAGATATTGCTCGTATAGACGATGAAGGGATCCTGCGTGATCGCGAAGACGGCGGGCACGCTATCCACGGCAAAGACGAGATCCGTGAACTCGATCAGGACCAGCGCAAGCAGAAGCGGCGTGCCGTAGCGCACCACGCGGCCGCTCTTGTCATGGTTCGCCCAGACCCAGAAATCATGCCCGTGGAGTTTGTCCGTGATGCGGATATGGCGGCGGAGGAACTTGACCAGCGGCTGCTGATCGATCGGCCGTTCATGCTCTTCGGCAAAGGCCATGCGGATGCCGGTGACGACCAGGAAACCGCCGAAGACATAAAGTATCCAGTGGAACTCGGCGATCAGCGCCGCGCCAAGGCCGATCATCGCGCCGCGCAGCACGATCACACCCAGAATGCCCCAGAAGAGCACGCGATGCTGATAGAGGCGCGGAATGGCGAAGGCGCTGAAGATCAGGGAAATGACGAAGACATTGTCGAGAGAAAGAGATTTCTCGACAAAGAAGCCCGTGAAGAAATCGAGCCCATGCTCCGCGCCCAGGATCTGCCAGACGCCCGTGCCGAACAGGCAGGCGATGGCGATATAGCCCGCCGACAGCCAGAGGCTCTCGCGGACGCCGATTTCCCTGTCTTCCTTGTGAAGAACGCCAAGATCGAAGGCGAGAAGTCCGGCGACGATTGCTGCAAAGGCGCCCCAGGCCCAGATGGGGGTGCCGAAGAGTTCCATGAAGACCTCAGATCTAACGCGCCGCGGCAGCGCAGAGATGCACAGGTCCGACATCGCGATGGACGCCTCCATCGCCAGAGGGGCCCGGACCACCTCATTGGAATAGAAATAAGGCGCGAATTCTGAAAATCAAGCAACCACCTGCCGCCTCTTTATGCGCGGAGGAAGAAACCCGTCTCGATCATTTATGCACTTTTTTCTACCCTACCATCATCCGCAACGCCTCATGCTCCGGCACCGCGGTACCGTTGAAACAGCCAGGACGTGGTTTCATGTCTGCTCGCGCCTATCTTCTTCCAGATTTTCCCGCCGATCCCGCGCATAGCGCGTTGCGCAAGGCGGAAAAACCAAAAACCGGATTCACCACCATCGATGTGATCGAACTCCCCAACGGCCTGTGGGAAGTCCGCGGCGATCGCGGCCTCTTCGGCGGACGTTTTCGCTCAAATGAGCATGCTCTTCGCTTTGCCATCGAGGAAGGCCGAACCTATCGCGGCTTTGTGCTCCAGATGAAATCCCGCCTGGAAGAGGACGAATGACCTACAGCCGCTCCACTTTCCCGGGGCGGTAATGAAGGGACGCGCGCCTGCTCTCCGGCCGCGTCCCTTCTTCTATTTCATGATAGAGAAAATTACTGCAGGCGATAGACGAGTCCGGGCTCGAGCAGAAATTCGCCGTCCCGCAATTTTCCAAGATCGTAGCGGCCATCGTTGCGACGAGGCGCGAGCCCGGTAAAGACATAGCGCCGCTCATAAGCGTCGATCACCACATCCGCGACTGGCTTTCCCGAATAATGCCCGACTGTCGGGCCGTCCGGCCTTACGCCATGTAGCAGATAATATTCGAGAGGATAGGTGATGAAACGCATGATGACGACCGAATGACAGCACGTCGCGGCAAGTGCCGCTCCGCGCGGGACACTAGGTCGTCCGCGGATAAAAATTCCATCGTTATTTCCGCGAAGACTCATAAGCGGAAGAACCGCTCTGCCTCACGACGCCTTCCTGATGAACTCCGCCTGGATCGAAACATGAACGTCGTTTCCGACCGCCGGCCACCAGGCGTTGAGCCCCCAATCCGCGCGGTTGAAACTGCCGGTGGCGGAAAAGCCCAGCGTATCGTCGCCGGTCAGCGGATCGGGCGCAGCGCCGTTGAAGGTAACCGCCAGCGTGACCGGCCTCGTCTTGCCGTGCATCGTCAGACTGCCGGTCATCTCGCCGGTCTTCCTGCCCGTGCGCTTCAGCGCCGTCGTCTCGAAGGTAATGTCGGGATAGCGCCCGGCATCGAGGAGATCCTTGCCCGCGATCATCCTGTCCAGCTCCGCCACATTCGTATCGACGCTTGCTGCCTTGACGGTCACGCGGAGCTTGCTCGTCTCGGGCGTCGCCGGCGCGGCGTCGAGAACCGCCTCGACCTTGTCGAAACGCGCGACGAAGCGCGAATAGGAAAAATGATCGACATCGAAAATGAGACTCGAATGGCGAGGATCGAGGCGATAGGTGCCGGGCTTTGCCGCCACCGGGTCGTCCTTCACCTCATGCGTGGCAACGCGCAGCGCTACGCAGGCGCCGAGCAGGAGAGCGCCCGCAACGACGAGCGCGATATGAACGAATTGGCGCTTCACTTCTTCCTCGTCGCCGTGAGATCGATCTTCACCTTGACATCGGGCCCGGCGACATCGGCCGAGGAGAGCTGATCGCCCGCGCCGACGCCGAAGGCGAGCCTTTGCAGCGTCGTCTCACCCACGGCATGCGCCGTATCGCCCCTGATATCGAGCGTGAAGGGCAATTCCACCTTCTTCGTCACGCCCTTGAGCGTCAATGTTCCGTCGGCGATGTATTTGTCGCCGCCTTGGTGCAGGAAGCTCGTCGCTTCGAAAATCGCCTTGGGAAAGTCCGCAACACCGAACCAGCCTTCCTGCGGCAGGTAGCTATCCTTCTGCTGGTCGCCGGTGATGCAAGCCCCCATGTCGATGGTGACTTTCACCGAGGAATGCACGAGGTCCGACGGGTCGAAAACAATCGCGGCATCGAATGTGCGGCAATGTCCGGTGAAGACATTGCCGCCCTGCAGCCCTTCCCAGGAAATCGCCGCCGGATTTTTCGCCGCTTCCCAGCGCGTCGCAGCCCCAGCAGGAACGGCCGCGACATTTATCAACGCAGTCGCAAGCGCGAGCGGTCTGAGGAAATGGGTCATCGTCCTGGCTCCTTGCCGCGCGCGAAAAGCGCTTTCGTGGGAAGCATACGCTTCATCACATCGTCGCCGAGCCAGAAATGATGGCGGAGCGCGGCGCCCGCATGGAGGACGACCAGCGCGACGCCGCTCCAGGCGAGCAGCGCATGAACCAGTTCCGCCCGATGCTCGATGACGGCCTTGTCGGCCCGCGCTGCGATGAAGCCGATATGAGGGAGCTTCACGATCCCGTAGAGGATCGTCGGAATGCCGAGCGGTGAGGCCGACACGATGACCCAACCCGTCAATGGCATAGCGATGAGGATCGCATAGAGCCCCCAATGGGCGAGCAGCGCGGCCAGGCGTTCGAACGCCGTCAACGTCGCCGGCAGAGGCGGCACCACGCCGCTCAGGCGCCAGAAGAGCCGCAGCACCATCAGCGCGAAGATCGTGACGCCGATCGACTTGTGGATCTGATACAGCGGAAACTTGAGCGGATCTGTCAGCGCCAGCGCCGTCATGGTGAGACCGAGCGCGATCATCGCGAGAAAGAGCAGCGCAATCAGCCAATGCAGGGAGATGGCGACAAGGCCAAAGCGGGTCGCGCTGTTCCGAAGCTGCATGGCACTCCTCGGCCCCCCAAGGACCAGACAAGGTAGCATGCGCCCGGAGGGCGGAACGCCGCAATGTGCATCCGGGTCACAAATGCGTGAAACGCGCGCTCTGCGGCCTCACGCCTCCAGCGCGGCCCTGAGCGGACCCGCCGCCGCTCCATCGAAGGCGACCAGCACGACACGGCGAGGCCATTCATGCGTCGCCAGATGCGCCCTGATCGCGCCCACCGCCGCGGCAGCCGCCTCTGCTGGCGGATAGCCGTAAATGCCGGTCGAGATCGCCGGAAAGGCAACACTCTCGAACTTCCGTTCAGCCGCGATTGCCAGCGCCTGCGTGTAGCAGGAGGCGAGGAGCCTTGCCTCCCCGCGCCCGCCGCCATGCCAGACCGGCCCGACGCAGTGCAATATCCATCGGGCAGGGAGCCCATGGCCGGAGGTGAGCCTGCAATCGCCCGTCATGCAGCCGCGCAGGGCGCGGCACTCCTCCGCAAGCCCCGGCCCCGCTGCCCGGAAGATCGCACCGCAAGCGCCGCCGCCCGGTGCCAGCGCCTCATTTGCTGCATTTGCGATGGCCGTTACCGGCAACCGCGTAATGTCGCCAACATGGATTTCGATTCTTGCCTCTGCGGATGTCATGCGGACCTCGGCATGCTAGCGTCCCTGCGGCTTAAACGAATCACGCCAATGCAGCGTTGCGGCGGAGCGTGATCCCCCATCGGAGGGCCTCATGTTGAATTACTCGCTGGAGATCGTGGGCGTCTATGTCGGCCTCAATCTCCTCATCAACCTGTTTCTCGCCTATCGCGTTTCTGCGAACCGCGTCCGCTCAAACGTGATGACCGGCACGGGTGAGGACGAGAAGCTCTACAATGCGAACCGGGCCCATGTGGTCAATGTGGAGTATACGCCGATCGCGCTTGTCGGCCTCGTCACTCTGCATCTTCTTTCTGCCTCGATCTATGTCCTCCATATCGCCGGCCTTTTCCTGACGGTCGGCCGCCTGCTGCACGCCATTGGCCTCACCAATGCCGCCCGCGCCTCGACGCCGCCGCGCCTCGTCGGCACGGTGCTCACCTGGGCCGGCCAGCTCATTTCAGCCGCGGCCTGCATCTATTACGCCCTGATGTAGGCGCGGAAGGCGGCGCGTCCCCGCGTCGCTTCGTCCATCATTGCGCCCCCCACCATTGCGCCCCTTGTCTTTTCGCTGAGGGCCTCGATCTGTATAAGGGTCGAGGCCCTTTTTTCGGGCCGATCCCTCAACAGGAATTCTGTTTATGGCCGAGACAAAGCCCGCCACCTCGCCGTCCGCCGGTATGAGCGTCCTCGACGCGGCCGCCATGCTCGTCGAGCGCGCCCTGAAGGCGGGTGCGGAAGCGGCTGAAGCCATCGTCTTCGAAGGTCAGTCGCTCGGCGTCTCCTGGCGTCTCGGCAAGCTCGAAGACGTGGAACGCTCCGAAGGCCGCGATGTGGGCTTGCGCGTTTTCATGGGCAACCGGCAGGCCGTCGTCTCGACCACCGACCTTTCCGAGCGTTCGCTCGCGCCGCTGGTCGAGCGCGTCGTCGCCATGGCCAAGGTGGCCCCCGAAGATCCCTATGCCGGGCTTGCAGACCGCGAATTGCTCGCCCGCGACTTTCCCGATCTCGACATAGACGACCCCGTAACGCCGCCCAGCGCCGAAGCGCTCGGCGACGCCGCCGCGGAAGCCGAGGAAGCCGCGCTCGCCGTGAAAGGCGTCACCAACTCGGGAGGCGCGGGCGCACAATGGGGCCGCTCCGGCATGGCGCTCGTCACCAGCGAAGGTTTCGCGGGCTCCTATGCGGGCACGTCCTTCTCCGTCTCCTGCTCGGTGCTCGCGGGCGAAGGCACGGGCATGGAGCGCGACTATGACTATTCCTCGGCGCGCCATCTCGCCGATCTCGAAGCGCCCGCCGTCATAGGCCGCTCGGCAGGCGAACGCGCCGTGCGCCGCCTCGGCCCGCGCAAGGTCAAATCGCAATCCGTGCCGATCGTCTACGATCCGCGGGTGTCGTCGGGCCTTGTCGGCCATTTCGTCAGTGCGATCTCTGGCGCCGCGATCGCGCGGAAATCGAGCTTTCTGCAGGACGCCCTCGGCAAAGCGGTCTTCGCGCCCGGTATCGAGATCGTCGACGATCCGCACCGGCGGCGTGGCCTGCGCTCAAAACCCTTCGACGGCGAAGGCGTTGCCAACCGCCTGATGAAGCTGATCGATGACGGCGTGCTGACGACCTGGCTTCTGGACACGTCGTCCGCCCGCCAGCTCAGCCTGAAGAGCACCGGCCATGCCGCGCGCGGCACGGGCAGCCCGCCCTCGCCCTCCGTTACGAATGTCCATCTTGCGGCGGGCACGCTCTCGCCGGAAGAACTCATGACGGACATCAAGGAAGGTCTCTACATCACCGAGATGATCGGCATGGGCGTCAACGGCGTCACCGGCGATTACAGCCGCGGCGCATCGGGCTTCTGGATCGAGAACGGCAAGCTCGCCTTCCCCGTGAGCGAAATCACCGTCGCCGGCAATCTGAAGGACATGTTCCTCCACATCGTGCCGGCAAACAATCTCGTCTTCCGCTATGCCACCAACGCGCCCACCATTCGCGTCGAGGGAATGACAGTTGCAGGCACCTGATACGCTTCCCACCCGCGCCGAAGATCGCGATCTGATGGTCAACGCCGTGCGCGAGGCGGGCGCGCTGGCGCTCACCTTCTATCAGACCGAACTCAAGAAATGGATGAAGCTCGGCGACAGCATCGTCACCGAAGCGGACATCGCCGTGAACGATCTCCTCGAAAAGCGCCTCGCCGCGACGCGGCCCGATTATGGCTGGCTGTCGGAAGAAACCGAGGATGACCCCGCGCGCCTCAAGCGCTCGCGCGTCTGGGTCGTCGATCCCATCGACGGCACGCGCGCCTTCGCCAAGGGCAAGCCGCATTTCGTCCTCTCGGTCGCGCTGGTCGAGGATGGCGAGCCGGTGATGGGCGTCCTCTTCAATCCGGCAACCGACGAATTTTTCGAAGCCGGGGTCGGGAGAGGCGCGACGCTGAACGGTGTCGCCATTTCAGTCAGCGACCACGCGGAAATCGAAGGCTGCCGCATGGCGGCGCATGGCGCCATGTTCCGGCATCCCGCCTGGCCCGAGCCATGGCCCGAAATGGACATCATCGAGCGCAATTCGGTGGCCTACCGCATCGCGCTCGTCGCCTGCGGCGCGGCCGACGCGGCGCTGGCGCTCTCTGCCAAGAACGACTGGGATCTCGCCGCCGCCGACCTCATACTGCGCGAGGCGGGCGGACGCTTCACCACCCATGACGGCAAACCCTTCGTCTATAACCGCGAACTGCCCCGCCACCGCAGTCTCATCGCGGCCGGCCCACGACTCTACGAAGCGCTCTACCGCCGCGTCGCTCAACTGACCCTACCATCCTGATCGCCTCGTGCTAAACTGCGCGGCCTTAGCAACGACCCAAGGTAGTGCGCGTGCCCCATCAACTTCTTCATCTCGTATTCGGCGGCGAACTCGAGAACCTCGAGAAGGCGGATTTTCGCGATACGTCTCGCCTCGATATCGTCGGTATTTTTCCCGATTATGCCAGCGCCTACCGGGCCTGGAAGTCCGCCTCGCAACGGACCGTGGACAACGCACATATGCGCTATTTCATCGTTCACCTGCACCGCCTGCTCGATCCAACCCACGGCCCTGCGGAGCATGACGAATGACGGGCGAACCGGCGTCGCCGGGCCGGCGCATGCACTCAGAACCTTCCGCGCAGACCCCCGGCACCATCCAGTCGATCATCCTTCTTTTCGGGTTTCTCGCCTTCGTCTTCACCTTTGCGGGCCTTGGCGGCTACGTCACCACGGCTAATATCGAGAGCTGGTACGCGACGCTCCAGAAGCCGTCCCTCACGCCGGAAAACTGGGTTTTTCCGGTCGTCTGGAACTTCCTCTATTTCCTGATGGGGCTTTCCGGCTGGCTCGTCTGGCGCACGGCGGGCGGCTTTGCGGCGGGCGGCGCCCCGCTTGCCATCTACGGCGCCCAGGTCATGCTCAACTTCAGCTGGAGCGTGGTCTTTTTTGGCCTGCACAGCCCCGGCGGCGCGCTGATCGAGATTTTCGTGCTGCTCGCAGCCATAGCGGCCAACATCATGGCCTTCTGGCGGGTCAACAGGCTGGCCGCGCTTCTGCTGCTGCCCTACCTTGCGTGGAGCCTCTTCGCCACCTATCTGACTGCCATGGTCTGGCTCCTGAACAAGTGAGCCGGCAAAGGTGCCTCAGGCCAGAAAACCTAGCCTGCACCTATGTTTACCTTATATAAGGCCGGTCTGCGGCGGTGGCGGCGCTGCCCCCGCCATGTTATGGTCCGGGCCTTGACGCTGGCGAAACTCCGTCACTTTGCCATTCTCCCATGCCCGCCAGCCACCATGTGACGAGGCCGTATTTGAGCGACACGACCGCACCGGAGACAAAGGCCGCCGCGCAGCAGGCATTGCCGCGCCCGACCGTCGCCGACAAGGGGCATGAGGATCTGAAGACGCTCGCAGTCCTGAAGCGGACCGCGACGGAATATCTCTTGCCCAACTGGCGCCTCGTGGCGGCCTCTCTGCTCGGCAGCGTCATCGTCGCCGGCACGACGGGCATTCTTCCCTGGCTCATCCAGCAGGTCTTCGACGAAGTGCTGGACCACAAGGACGTGACCAAACTCGTCCTCATCGCAGTTGGCACGATCGCCGTCTCGTCGTTCAAGGGCTTCGCCGCCTATACGACGAACATCACCAAGAACGCGATCGGCCAGAAGATCATCTCGGCGATCCAGACCCGCATGTTCTCGCGCATCATGCGGGCCGATCTCGCCTGGATTGCGAAGACGCATTCCGGCCGCTTCATCTCGAGCTTCATGACGGATGCAGGCCGTGTGCGCGACACGGTCACCATGTCGATCATCGACTTCACGCAGAATTCGCTGACCGTCATAGCCCTCATGGGCAGCATGTTCTTCATGAACTGGAAGCTCGCCCTGATGGGCTGCTCGGTCATCCCCTTCGGCATGATCTACATGCGCAAGCTCGGCAAGAAGACGCGCAAGGCCTCGCGCAAGGGCCTCGAAGGCACGGGCGATCTTTCCGCCCTCATTTCCGAAGCATTGGGCGGCATTCGCGTGGTCAAGGCCTATGGGCAGGAGCAGCACGAGATCACGCGCGTCTCCGACACGGTGCAGACCGTGCTCGGCCATGCCATGCGCGGCTTCCGCGCCAAGGCGAAGGCGAGCCCTCTGACCGAAGGTCTCTCCGGCGTCGGCATTGCAGGCGTCATCTATTTCGGCGGCATGGCCGTCATCGACGCGCACCTGACCAAGGGCGAGCTGATGGCCTTCATCTCCGCCATGATGCTCGCCTACCAGCCACTGAAATCGGTCGCCAATACGCAGACCATCATGCAAGAAGGCGTGGCCGCGGCCGCCCGCGTATTCCCCATCCTCGACATCGAACCGTCGATCGTGAGCCGCCCGGACGCGAAGCCGCTTCAGTTGACGGACGGCGCGATCCGCTTCGAGAATGTGAACTTCGCCTATTCCGACGGAACCCATGCGCTCAAGGGCGTCAGCATAGATGTGCCGAGGGGCCACACTGTCGCCCTGGTTGGCCCTTCGGGCGGCGGCAAGAGCACGACGCTCAACATGGTGCCGCGCTTCTACGATCCTCTCTCCGGCCGCGTTCTGATCGACGGTCAGGATATCCGCGACGTGACGCTCGACTCCCTGCGGGCCGCGATCTCGCTGGTGACGCAGGAGCCTTTCCTTTTCGACGATACGGTCCGCGCGAACATCGCTTACGGGCGGCCCGGCGCGAGCGAGGCCGAAATCGAGACCGCCGCGCGCAATGCAGCGGCCCATGACTTCATCATGGCGCTGCCCAAGGGTTACGACACCCGCGTCGGCGAAGCGGGCATGAAACTTTCCGGCGGCCAGCGCCAGCGCATCGCCATCGCGCGGGCCATGCTGAAAAATGCGCCGATCCTCCTTCTCGACGAGGCGACCTCGGCACTCGACACGGCGTCGGAGCTGCAGGTGCAGAACGCTCTGGCCGCGCTGATGCAGGGCCGCACGACGCTCGTCATCGCGCACCGGCTTTCGACCATCAAGCACTCGAACAACATCTATGTGATCGATGACGGCCGCGTTCTCGAATCAGGCGACCACGCCTCGCTCGTCGCGCAGGGCGGCCTTTACGCCGAACTTTCGCGCTCGCAATTCGAACATGACATCCCCGACGATGAAGTAACTGTATCCTCCGGCGGCGCCGTCAAAGCCGTCGCGGGCGTGTGAGGCGCGAAGGAATGTCATTCGGCAGGGATATCGCAAAGAACGAATGGGTGCAGACGGCATTGGCGTTTCTCGCCGCCATGCTGATAAGGCTCGTGCGGCGCACCAGCCGCTTCGAGGTGCGGCGCGGCGACATCGCGGCCCGCTTCTGGAGCGGCGACGAGCCGTTCATCGGCGCGACATGGCACGGGCAGAACCTCATTCTGCCGACCTTCTGGCACAACTGGCGTGAAATGCGCATCCTCGTCTCTCGTCATGGCGATGGCGAGATCGTTTCCCAGATCATGCATTTCCTCGGCGTCGGCACGATCCGCGGCTCGGGTGTGCCGAAGGGTGAGGAGCGGCGCGAGAAGCACAAGGGCAAGGGCGGCGCCGGCGCATTGCGCGCCATGGTGCGCGCGCTTGGCGAGAATGTTTCAGTCGGCATGACCGCCGACCTACCCCCCGGCCCCGCGCGCAAGGCGGGCGACGGCATCGTCATGCTGGCGCGGCTTTCGGGCTGCCCCATCGTGCCCGTCGCCGCGACGACGCGCGCGCGCATTCAACTGAACAACTGGGACAAGTTCACGATCAACCTGCCCTTTTCGAAGGGCGCGCTCGTCTGGGGCGAACCGATCTACGTGCCCCGCGATGCCGATCCCGAGACGCTTGAGGAAGTCCGCCGCCGCGTCGAGGAAGAGCTCAACGCGGTCAGCGAAGAAGCCGAAATCATCGTTGGCCGCAAGCCGAAGCCGCAAGGCGCCAGCGCGGCTGCATTTTGAACAAGATGGCGACCGGCAGTTCTCATCGCATGGAGAGCGCCGGGCTCGGCTATGCCGCCTATCGCCTCGCGACCCGCGCCATCGGCCCCGCACTCCCCCTGCTTCTTGCGTTACGCATGCGGCGCGGCAAGGAAGATGCGAAGCGTCTGAGCGAACGCTGCGGTATCCCCTCTCTCGACCGCCCGGTCGGCAAGCTCGTCTGGATCCATGCGGCAAGCGTCGGCGAGTCGCTCTCCGTGCTGCCGCTCGTCGACCGGCTGATTGCGGAGGGACTGCACGTCCTCGTCACCACCGGCACCGTCACCTCGGCACATCTCATGGAAGAGCGCCTGCCCGATGGCGCAATTCACCAGTTCGCAGCACTCGACCATCCGGCATATACCGCTCGCTTCCTGGACTACTGGAAGCCCGACCTCGCGGTCTGGGTCGAATCCGAGTTCTGGCCCAACCTCATCATCGCAGCGCATGAGCGCGGCATTCCGCTCGCGCTCATCAATGCGCGCATCACGCAGCGTTCCTTCGAAGGATGGCAGCGCTTTCCCCGCTTCATCGGCAATCTGCTCGGACGGTTCTCGGTGCTCCTCGCGCAGGACGAGGCGAGCGCGCGGCGCCTCGAAGGGCTTGGCGCCCATGCCGTGGGGACACCCGGCAATCTGAAGCACGACGCCGCGCCCCTCACGGCCGACGAGGCGAAGCTTGCCGCGCTTCGCGACGCCATCGGCGCGCGGCCCGTCTGGATCGCAACCAATACACATGAAGGCGAAGAGCAGGTTGCGGCTGACGCCCACCTTGCGCTTGCTCCCGCACATCCCGGCCTTCTCACGCTGATCGTCCCTCGTCACCCGGCGCGGGGAACGGCGATCGCGGCTGAACTGAAGAAACGCGGCCTCATCGTCACGCAGCGTTCTCTGAACGAGACGATCACGCCGTCGACCGACATCTATCTCGCCGACACGCTCGGCGAACTTGGCCTTTTCTATCGTCTGGCGGACATCGCCTTCATCGGCGGTACACTGACCAATACCGGCGGCCACAATCCCTTCGAGCCGGCACGGCTTCATTCCGCACTGATCGCAGGCCCGAGCGACTTCAATTTCGCCGAAGCCTATGCGAGCTTCGAAAAGGCCGACGCGATGATCCGCATCGGCGATGCATCCTCTCTGGCAAATGCGGTCGGACGGTTGCTCGATAACACTGAGGAGCGCAAGCGCCGTTGCGATGCGGCGGAAGCGATCGCCGGCACGTCGAGCGGCGCTACGGATCGAACGGCTGCCGCGCTTCTTTCACTTCTGGTGACGCGAGGGACCGCCAATGCGTGAGCCGCGCTTCTGGCAGGCGCCGCGCGGCGGCGAAGTGAGCCTCATGCCGCGTCTTCTCGCGCCGGCCGCGCTTCTCTATGGCATCGCGGGCCGCATGCGCAAACGCTTCGCAAGGTCCGAGCGCGCGGCCGTGCCCATCATCTGCATCGGCAACATCACTGTGGGCGGTACGGGCAAGACGCCGCTTGCCTTGACGCTCGCCTCCCGCCTCGTCGCACAGGGCGAAAAGCTGCATTTCCTTTCGCGCGGCTATGGCGGTCGCGAAAAAGGACCGCTCCGCGTCGACCTTGAAAAGCATGGCGCGGCGGAGGTGGGCGACGAGCCGCTGCTTCTCGCCGCGGTCGCTCCCACATGGATTTCCGCCGACCGCGCGGAGGGTGCCGCCGCCGCCGTGCGTGAGGGCGCGTCGCTCATCATGATGGATGACGGGCTCCAGAACCCGACGCTCGAAAAGGATTTCTCGATCCTCGTTGTCGATGCAGCGACGGGACTCGGCAATGGACGGCTTCTGCCGGCCGGACCGTTGCGCGAGCGCATGGACGACGCGCTTTCGCGCGTCGGCGCGGTGGTCATCATCGGGCGCGGCCATGCGGCGGACAGGCTTGCGGCCCGCGCCCGCGCCCGCGGCATACCGGCCTTCCGCGCGATCCTTCGCGCCGCTCCCGCGCCGGAACTCGACGGCCTCCCCGTGCTCGCCTTTGCCGGCATTGGACGGCCTGAAAAATTCTATGCGACGCTGCGCGAACTCCATGCCGACATCGTGGCGACCGAAGACTTCCCCGATCACCACGCCTTCACCGAGCGCGAGGCGCTGAACCTTCTCGTCCGGGCCAGAGACCTCAACGCGACGCCCGTCACCACCGAGAAGGATCTCGCCCGGCTCCGCGACGCCCCGGCGGGCAGCGCCCGCGCACAACTGCGCGACGCCGCGAAAACCATTTCGGTTCGCGCCTTGATCGACGATTTCGCGAGCTTCGAGCGGCTGCTTCATGACCAGATCAGGCTCGCGCGCCAGCGCGCTGCCAAGCGCGCCGCACAGCCGGTCTGAGGAATGAGGCGGGCTGAGGCATCAGGCTCGCCAGAGGCGCCGCCCGGCTGATATAAGCGGCGGCGAAAGAGCAAGGCACCCGAACCAGATGTTTGCGAAGAAAATCCAGTACCTCGCGGAGATAGCGCTACTGAAGGCGATGCTTGCCTTCTGCCGCATGCTGGGTCTCGACCGTTCGTCCGCGCTGGGAGGCTGGCTCGGCCGCAATCTGGGCCCGAAGCTCGGTATCACGCGGCGCGCGCGGGGCAACATAAAACGCGCCATGCCCGAACTCTCGACCGAAGAGGTCGAGCGCATCGTTATCGGCATGTGGGACAATCTCGGCCGCACCGCCTTCGAATATGCCCATCTCGACAAGTTCAGCCGGCCGGAGGAGCGCAACCGCATCGAAGTCATCGGCGTTGAGGCCCTGCTCGCCTATGCCGCAACCGGCAAGGGGGGCATTCTGATTTCGGGGCATTTCGCCAATTGGGAACTCATGCCGCTTGCCATGCGGCTCGAAGGGCTCGACGGCGGTGGCGTCTATCGCGCGGCGAACAATCCTTATGTGAACGACTGGATGGTGACGATGCGGCGCGAGCTGATCGTCCCCGAGCAGATCGCGAAGGGCCCCAAGGGCGCCCGCCTGCTGATCCAGGCCATACGCGACAAGCGGTTCGTCGCCATGCTGATCGACCAACGGCTGACCGAAGGCATCGAAGCGAAGCTTTTCGGCCTACCCGCCATGACGACGCCGACTCCCGCGGTGTTGGCGCTGCGTTACAAGGCCGCGCTGGTTCCGGCATCCATCGTTCGCACCAGGGGCGCACATTTCCGCGTCACGGTCCATGAGCCCGTCGCCATCGACAATGATGCGGAACCGACAGGCGAAATTCTTCGTGTGACGCAATTGCTGAACGACTTTCTCGAAGCGCGCATCCGCGAACATCCCGAAGGATGGTTCTGGCTGCACAATCGCTGGAAAGACTGAGCGACGATCAGTCGCCGCCGACAGCCGCACCCGATACGGCGCCCGCAGCCGAAACACCCGGCACCAGCAGCGAGGGGTCGATATGCGCCTCGCGCCAGACCATGGCCCAGTGCAGATGCGGACCGGTCGCGCGACCCGTCTGGCCGACGGCACCGATGGGATGGCCCTGAGCTACGCGCTGCCCCGCTTTCACATCGATGCGCGACATATGCATCATGATGCTGATGACGCCCTGCCCGTGGTCGATGAAGACGAGCCCGCCTTCGAAA
Organism: Parvibaculum sp.; assembly: GCF_039680535.1. Classification (GTDB taxonomy): domain Bacteria; phylum Pseudomonadota; class Alphaproteobacteria; order Parvibaculales; family Parvibaculaceae; genus Parvibaculum. Next base: position 45,061 of record NZ_JBDKSS010000018.1, read on the forward strand.
TACATGTCGGGCTCTGCCAGCCGCACGATGCCGGCGGCAGGCGCGACGATAGCGGCGCCGACAGGCGCGGCGACATCGACGCCGTAATGCGGATTTTTCGGCTCGCCATTGTAGAAGCGCTGGCTCCCGAAGACGCCTGAAATAACACCCTTCGCGGGCCAGATGAAACGCCCGGCGAACCACTCCTGCGGCGTATCGTTCGGGCGGGCCGCGGCCTTCATCGCGACCTCGCGCCTGATCCGCGCCAGCGCCTCGGGCGGCGGATTGACGAGCGCGGGCGCGATCTTCTCGATGCGCTGGATGTGCCAGGCGCGCGGCGCGACGGCGAGGGTCTTCGTCTCGACCCTTCCATCAGGCAGCGTCACGACGAGCTTCGATGTCGGCCCATGATCGCGGTCGAAACCGATGGCGAAAACCCCGTCCGACGACGCAGGCAGGTTTTCTCCATCGAGCGCGACCTTCGCGCCAGGCTCCGTCCGCACGACGACAAGCGACCCCTGCTCCACCGCGCCCGCAAGCGCGGTTTCGGCACGTGCCGGAAGGCCGGCAAACACCACCGCGCCCAAAAGAAAAAGCGCAGCGAAGCGGCTCATTTTCGTGGAAAAAGCGAGGGATATTTCTGCTGATGACGTTCCAGCGAGGCTTCGGGACTTTCGTATGCTTCCTGGAGGTCAACACTCCAGTAGCGCAGATCGTCGAGAAGAATGCGGTGGCCCGTGACCGCGCAGGTCACATAGGCGCCGGGACGCACGACATGAAACTCGCCATCGCCATAGACGATTTCGGCCTCTCCGCCATTGCCCGTATTATCGATCCTGTTCATGGCCGCATTCTAACCGGCTGCAGCCAGAAGTTCAAAGGCGCTAGAGAAGGCTTCCCTGTGAGCCGCCGCCTTCTTTTTTACGCGCCGCCGGCTTCGGCGCCTCCACGCCGCCGACCACGACGCCGATGCGGTCCTCATGCGCGAATTCGATGGCAAGGCCCATGCCGGGCTTGAGCCCCGCCGATGCGCGGACAGGTTTGCCGTCCGCCCCTCGCACGACCGCAAAGCCGCGCTCCAGAACCCCTTGGTAGGAGTAGGACTGGAGCAGCTTGCCCGCGCCGTCGAGGCGGCGCGCGAGATCGGCGAGATGCCGCCGTTCCGCCGCGACTGCCCGCTTGTCATATTGATCGAGACGCTTCTTGCCATCCGCGATCTTGAAGCGAATGAACTGAGTCGAAAGCTTGCCTTCGATGCGGCTGAGCCGCGCACGCTTGGTCTCGGCGGCGCGCCTCAACGCAAGGCCGAGCCGCTCGCCGATATGGTCGAAACGCTGGCGCGGCAGCGCAATCAGATCCTGCAGTCGCGGCAGACCGCGCGCGAGGCCTTTCAACTGCGCCCGTGAATTTTCGACGAGCCGCGTTTCCGCGCGAAGCAGCCGCCGTTCGAGATCGAGCACATTGGCAAGGCAATCGGCGCGCACGGGCACGGCCATTTCGGCGGCCGCCGTCGGCGTCGGCGCGCGCTTGTCTGCGGCGTAGTCGATCAGCGTCACATCGGTTTCGTGGCCGACCGCCGCGATGAGCGGAATGTCGCTTGCGGCAGCGGCGCGCACGACGACTTCCTCGTTGAAGCCCCAGAGGTCTTCAATGGAGCCCCCGCCACGCGCGACGATGAGCAGATCGGGCCTTGGAATTTTCCCGCCAGGTTTGAGCCTGTTGAAACCCTCAATAGCCGCTGCCACTTCCGCCGCCGCCGTTTCGCCCTGCACGCGCACGGGCCAGACGATGACATGGCGCGGGAAGCGATCGGCCAGCCGATGCAGAATATCGCGAATGACGGCGCCGGTCGGGCTCGTGATGACGCCGATGACGTCCGGGATATGCGGCAGCTTCTTCTTGCGTTCCGCCGCGAAGAGGCCTTCGGCCGCGAGCTTCTTGCGCCGTTCTTCGAGCAGCGCCATCAGCGCGCCGATGCCAGCGGGCTCCAGCTGCTCGATCACGATCTGATATTTCGAACTACCGGGATAAGTGGTGAGCTTGCCCGTCGCGATCACTTCGAGCCCTTCGGCGGGCTTGAATCGGAGCTTCGAATAGACACCCTTCCAGATCACGGCTTCGAGCCGGGCGCTCTCATCCTTCAGGGCGAAATAGGAATGACCCGAGGAATGGACGCCGCGAAAGCCCGTGATCTCGCCGCGCACGCGCACATGGCCGAAGGTTTCCTCGACCGTCCGCTTCAGCGCGAAGGATAGCTCGCTGACCGAGAATTCATGGGCGTTGCCGCCCGCTTCGCCCGAGGCGGAAGCGGCGGATTTGCGCCTGCCTGACACTGGTTCGGTCATCGGACTCCGGGCGGGATATGGTTAATAAAGAGGCGCGGACTTGCCTGAATCGGCCCCCATGTTACAAGGAAAACCTTTCCGGCCGTAACCTTAAGGTCGCGGCCCCGCTCACGAATTCAGGGAAGCACTCTCGGCATGAACGTACTCGTCATCGGCTCAGGCGGCCGGGAACATGCTCTCTGCTGGAAGCTCGCATCAAGCCCTCTTCTGAGCCGGCTTTACTGCGCGCCGGGCAATGGCGGCATCGCGAAGATCGCCGAATGCGTGCCCCTGAAGCCGCTCGATTTCGACGCCATTGTCGCCTTCTGCCGCGAGAAGGACATCGGCTTCGTCATGATCGGCCCCGAAGACCCGCTGGTGAACGGCCTCGTCGACCGGCTGGACCGAGAAGGCATCAAGTCCTTCGGGCCTAGCGCGGCCGCCGCCCGGCTCGAAGGCTCTAAGGGCTTCACCAAGGACCTCTGCGCCGAGTTCAACATTCCGACCGCCGCCTATGGCCGCTTCTCCAACGCCGCAGACGCGAAAGCCTTCGTGAAGGCCAATGGCGCGCCCATCGTCGTCAAGGCGGACGGGCTTGCAGCGGGCAAGGGCGTGACGGTTGCCGAAACAGTGGAACAGGCGGACGCGGCCATCGACGAGATTTTCAGCGGGCGCTTCGGCGCGGCGGGCGCAGAAGTCGTGGTCGAGGAATTCCTCGACGGCGAGGAAGCGAGCTTCTTCGCCTTTTGCGACGGAAAAACCGTGATGGCGCTTGCGACCGCGCAGGACCATAAGCGCGTCTTCGACGGCGACAAGGGCCCGAACACAGGCGGCATGGGCGCTTATTCCCCCGCACCCGTTCTGACGCCGGACCTCATTGCCCGTGTCATGCGCGAAATCATCGAGCCAACCGCTGCCGCCATGCAAAGGCGCGGCACGCCGTTCAAGGGCGTCTTTTTCGCCGGCCTGATGATCACGAAAAAGGGCCCGCAGCTCATCGAATACAACACGCGCTTCGGCGATCCCGAGACGCAGGTTCTCATGACGCGGCTCAAATCCGACCTTCTGCCGGCGCTGATCGCAACCCATGACGGCACGCTCGACAAGATCGCGCTCGAATGGAAGGACGAGGTGGCGCTCACCGTCGTCATGGCCGCGAATGGCTATCCGGGCGACTATGTGAAGGACACGGAGATCAAGGGGCTCGACAAGGCTGGTGCCGTTGCGAACGTACAGGTCTTCCATGCCGGAACACGCGCCGAGGGTACGCGCATTCTCGCCACGGGCGGCCGCGTGCTCAACGTGACGGCCACGGGCAAAACGGTTTCCGAGGCGCAGGCGACGGCCTATCGCGCCGTCGATCTCATCGACTGGCCGCAAGGCTTTTGCCGCCGCGATATCGGCTGGCGCGCGATCGAGCGCGAACGCGGCGCGGATTGAAACGGTCCATTCATCAGCATTCGTATACAAATGAACCTTCGGGGAGAACAAAGCCATGAGCAACGGGACACCGACTGAGGCAAGCCGGCAGGAACAGTTTTCCGGTACGAAGGACGTCGTCGAGTCGCATCGCTTCGATGCCGCGAGCCTCGAGGCCTATATGCGCGAGCATGTCGAGGGCTTCGCGGGTCCGCTCGAAGTGCGCCAGTTCAAGGGCGGTCAGTCGAACCCGACCTATCAGCTCGTGACGCCGAACCGGAAATACGTCCTGCGCCGCAAGCCGCCGGGGAAGCTTCTCCCCTCCGCCCATGCGGTCGACCGCGAATACAAGGTCATCACGGCGCTTCATGGCGTCGGCTTTCCCGCGCCGCGCACCTATTGTCTGTGCGAGGATGACAGCGTCATCGGCACGGCCTTTTACATCATGGACATGGTGGAAGGCCGCGTGCTCTGGGAGCCGTTGCTGCCGGGACAGGACCCCGCGACGCGCTGGAAGATCTACGACTCGCTCAACGAGACCATGGCGCGCCTCCACACGGTCGATTACGAGGCCATCGGCCTCGGCGATTTCGGCAAGCCCGGCAATTATTTCATTCGCCAGATTTCGCGCTGGTCGAAGCAATATGTTGCCTCGGAAACCGAAACCATCACCGAGATGAACAGGCTGATGGAGTGGCTGCCGGAGAACGTGCCGACGGATGACTCGACCTCCATCGTTCATGGCGACTACCGGCTCGACAATACGATCCTGCATCCGACCGAGCCGAAGGTCATCGCCGTGCTGGACTGGGAGCTTTCGACGCTCGGCCATCCGCTCGGCGATTTCACCTATAGCTGCATGCAGTGGGTGATGCCGGGCCAGGGCACGGGCGGCGGCACGGGCTCGATCGCAACTGCCGACCTCAAGAGCCTCGGCATTCCGACGCTCGAGGAATACATCAGGATGTATTGCGAGCGCACCAACCGCACAGGCATCGACAATCTCGACTTCTACTTCGCCTACAACTTCTTCCGTCTTGCGGGCATTCTGCAGGGTATCGCCGGCCGCGTGCGCGACGGCACGGCGTCGAGCGAGCATGCGAAGCAGATGTCGCAGAACGTCCGCCCGCTTGCGCTCGAGGCATGGAAATATGCTCAGCGCGCCGGTGCGAAGTAACGACAGACACACCAACGACGAGAAGAAGGACCGCCCGCCATATGAACTGGTCCCGGCACGGTTTTGAGATCAATACCGACAAGACGAAACTGGACAAGGACTCCATCCTGCGGATGTTGCGCGCCACCTATTGGGCGAGCGAGGTGCCGGAAGGCGAGTTGTGGGAGAGCATTCTGAACTCGCGCTCCTACGGGCTCTATTCCCAGGACCGGGAACAGGCGGGTTTTGCCCGCATGGTCACCGACATGACGCGCTTCGCCTGGCTGAGCGATGTCTATGTCCTGCCCGTGCATCGCGGCCGTGGCCTCGGCAAATGGCTTGTCGAAACGATCGTAAACGATCCGGCACTCGCGCGAATCGGACGCATCATCCTCAGCACACGGGACGCCCATTCGCTTTACGAGCGCATGGGCTTCTCGCTCATCGGCGGGGAAGAAGCGGATAGAATGATGATGCTGACGCGGTGAGCGCTCTCACGCGCTCTTGCCGCGCGCCTCGATGGACCAGATGTCGACCAGCGTATCGCCTCGCACGACGTGATAGCAGTCGTAGAGATTGACCGTCGGGTCGCAATGCGGCGTGATCGCGGTGAGCGCCGCGCCGAGTGGCAGGGAAGCGCCTTGGGGCAGGATGATGCCGCCCTGCTCGTCTCCGAAGAAGAAATAGGCCGAACCTTCCGGCGCACCGGAGAGAAGCACCGGCGGCTCCGCGTCGGTCGAGAAAGCCTTGAAGCCCGCATCGGTCGTCGCGAGGTTCCTCGTATTGTTCGAGACGACACTCATCTGCACGAAGAGCGAAGTCTCAAAGGGGATGGGCGCCCCGTTGCCGACATGGACGTCGTTATATTGCTTGTCCATGAAGGCGTAGGAGCCGCCCTGCAGTTCGGTCAGCACATTGGCTTCCGGATCAATGTTGAAGCTGCCCGTGCCGCCACCTGAAACGATGTCGACCGGGAGACCCGCCGCCCGAAAGGCGTCGCGCGTCTCGCCGAGCAGCTTCATCGCGGCGAGCGACTGCTCGCGCCGCTGCGCGAAGTCCTCGATATGCATGACATGGCCCGCATAGCACTGCAGACCGCGAAGCTCGAGCCAATCGGACGCATGAACCTGTCGGCCGAGCGCCAGAACGGGCTCGCCGGCTGCGATGCCGGTGCGGTGAAGGCCGGGATCGAGATCGACGAGGACCTTCAGCTTCTTGCCCGCCGCCTTCGCGGCAAGGGCCAGCGCCTCAGCATTCTGCGGATTGTCGACTGCGACGATGAGATCGGCCACACGCGCATTGAGCGCCACAAGCCGCGCAATTGCGCCTTCGGTCACAACCGGCGATGTGATGAGCAGGCTTTCGATGCCGCCCTCGCCCATCGCCTCGGCCTCGCCGAGCTTGGCGCAGCATTGTCCGACCGCCCCGGCCGCGATCTGCTTCTTCGCGATGGCGACGCTCTTGTGCGTCTTGGCATGGGGACGGAGCCTGATGCCGCTACGCGCGCAATGGTCCGCCATGGCGGCGACGTTGCGCTCGAAGGCTTCGAGATCGAGCACCAGCGCAGGCGTCTGAAGCCTCGCACGCGAACCCGGCTTTCCGATCAGCGCCTCGTTGATGAAACGGCCCGTCATATCGCCCCCCAATATTTTCGATGAGGCGACATCCTAACCACACCGCTCCGATCTGCAACTTTGGCGGGGCCTCCCTGCGACCGCGGGCCCCATGACTTTGCGCACCAAAGTTCTATATGCGAATAATTGAGAGGGATTGGTCACAAGGACGGCGGCAAGGTCCGCATGCGATCATGGCGGCACGAGTGAAGGAAGATATAGGCGCGAAGGCAGGCGGCGCGGACAAGCACGCACTGATCCTCGATGCGGCGCTCGACCTCTTCCGCCATTACGGTTTCCGCCGTACCTCCATGGAGGACATCGCCCGGGCGGCCAACGTCGCCAAGGGCACCCTCTATCTCTATTTCAAGAGCAAGGACGAGCTGTTCGAGGCGCTGGCCCGGCGGCTCGCGGAACTCATCGAGGCCAATCTGAAGGCTGCGGCCGCCCGAGACCTCGACGCCGAGGCCAAGATCCTCGCCCTTTTCGACGCCAAGCTCGGGTTCCTCTATCGCTGGGTGCTTTCCAGCCCCCATGCCGCGGAACTCATCGATTCCAAGGCGCAACTCCAGGCCACGATCTTCGAATCCGTCGACCGGGACTTCCGGGCCGCCATCGCCAGGGTCCTGAGGGATGGCGTCCGCCGGGGCGAATTCGACGTAAAGACCGCCGGTTTTACCGTCGAAAGCGCAGCCGACACCCTGATCGCAGCCGCCTATGGCGCCGAGAGCGGGGCCAGGGATGAGGCCGAGTTCCGGGCCCGGCTGACCCGGATCGTCCGCCTGAGCCTCCGGGGCCTCAGGAAATCCGCCTGACGCACACGTTAACCTTTGAAAACAAGAAGCTTTTGTGGCGCGCCTTGACTCCATGGAGGGGCGCCACTATCTCTCTGTCGGGCTGTTAGCACTCCCCATGGGTGAGTGCTAACAATCCATAATCCCTAAAGTTTCCCGCGGAAACCGCGGTTCCGAAACAGGAGAAGACAGAGATGAAATTCCGTCCTCTGCATGACCGCGTTGTCGTCAAGCGCGTCGAGGAAGATACGAAGACCGCCGGCGGCATCATCATCCCCGAGACGGCCCAGGAAAAGCCCTCGCAGGGCGAAGTTCTCGCGGTGGGCCCTGGCGCCCGTGGCGAAGACGGCAAGGTCGTGGCGCTCGACGTCAAGGTCGGCGACCGGGTGATCTTCGGCAAGTGGTCCGGCACGGAAGTCAAGATTGACGGCCAGGATCTGCTGATCATGAAAGAGTCCGACATTCTCGGCGTTGTTCAGGGCGCCAAGAAATAAGCCAAGGCTCGTGAAACCGGTGAACGGTTCGCGGGCATTTTTCATGTCCCGCACCCGAACCAGCTCAGAATTCAAGAGGAAGCAAAACAATGGCTAAGGAAGTCAAATTCGGCCGTTCGGCCCGCGAGCGCATGCTCCGCGGCGTCGACATTCTCGCCGATGCGGTAAAGGTCACGCTCGGTCCGAAGGGCCGCAACGTCGTGATCGACAAGGCCTTCGGCGCTCCGCGCATCACGAAGGACGGCGTCACGGTCGCCAAGGAAATCGAACTTGAAGACAAGTTCGAGAACATGGGCGCCCAGATGGTGAAGGAAGTCGCTTCGAAGACGAACGACACGGCCGGCGACGGCACCACCACGGCGACGGTTCTGACGCAGGCGATCGTTCGCGAAGGCGCGAAGGCGGTTGCCGCCGGTCTCAACCCGATGGACCTGAAGCGCGGCATCGACCTCGCCGTCGCCACGGCGCGCGAAGACATTTCGAAGCGTTCGAAGAAGGTGAAGTCGAACGACGAGATCGCCCAGGTCGGCACGATCTCGGCCAACGGCGAAGCTGAAATCGGCAAGATGATCGCCGAAGCGATGGCCAAGGTCGGCAACGAAGGCGTCATCACGGTTGAAGAAGCCAAGTCGCTCGACAGCGAGCTCGAAGTCGTCGAAGGCATGCAGTTCGACCGCGGCTACCTTTCGCCCTATTTCATCACCAACGCCGACAAGATGGTGACGGAACTGGACGAGCCGCTGATCCTTCTCCACGAGAAGAAGCTCACGAACCTTCAGCCGCTGCTCCCGATCCTGGAAGCCGTCGTGCAGTCGGGCCGTCCGCTGCTCATCATCGCGGAAGACATCGAAGGCGAGGCTCTGGCCACGCTCGTCGTCAACAAGCTCCGTGGCGGCCTCAAGGTTGCCGCCGTGAAGGCGCCGGGCTTCGGTGACCGCCGCAAGGCCATGCTCGAGGACATCGCGATCCTCACGGGCGGCCAGGTCATCTCCGAAGAACTGGGCATCAAGCTCGAGAACGTGACGCCCGACATGCTCGGCAAGGCCAAGCGCGTCCGCATCACGAAGGACGACACGACGATCATCGATGGCGTCGGCAAGAAGAAGGACATCGAGGGTCGCGTCTCGCAGATCAAACGTCAGATCGAAGAGACGACGTCGGACTACGACAAGGAGAAGCTGCAGGAACGTCTCGCGAAGCTCGCGGGCGGCGTTGCGGTGATCAAGGTCGGCGGTGCGACGGAAGTCGAAGTGAAGGAACGCAAGGACCGCGTCGACGACGCGCTCAATGCGACCCGCGCGGCTGTCGAAGAGGGCATCGTCCCCGGCGGCGGCACGGCTCTCCTGATGGCCACCAAGGCCGTCTTCAAGCTCACGAGCGACAACCCGGACATTCAGGCCGGTATCAACATCGTTCGCAAGGCTCTCGAAGCTCCGATCCGTCAGATCGTCGAGAACGCCGGTGTTGAAGGCTCGATCGTCGTGCAGAAGGTCCTCGAGTCGAAGGTCGCCAATTTCGGCTTCGACGCGCAGAACGAAGAGTATGTCGACCTCGTCGCCGCCGGCATCATCGACCCGACCAAGGTCGTGCGCACGGCGCTTCAGGACGCGGCCTCGGTTGCCGGCCTCCTCATCACGACGGAAGCCATGATCGCCGAAGCCCCGAAGAAGGACGGCGGCGCCCCCTCCATGCCCGGCGGCATGGGTGGTATGGGCGGCATGGGCGGCATGGACTTCTAAGTCCCGCCGTCAGTCCGCTGACGAATTCGGAAGGGCCGGTGGAAACACCGGCCCTTTTGCGTCCCGGCGCCAACTTGAACGTAGGCAGACCGATTGAAACTAGTTAGCATAATGACGGAATAGGTTATCTAAGACCCGATCACAAAATGAGGCGCAGTAAATTTCTTGCTCAGGCGTCTGACACCGATTGAATTCCACCGTTTTGCCAAGGTTGGAAAGACAAATCCAGCCTTTGCGATATGCGAGGACGAACACGGCGCGACCGTCGAAGTCGTGGCTAAGTTTTCGGGCAATTGCGAGCGTGGCGTAACTTCTCTATCTATGGAAGTTATAGCGGCTTGCCTTGCGGCTGATCTCGGCCTACCCATCCCTGAACCCTATTTGCTAAACGTTTCTCAGGAATGGGCTCAACTGATCCCTGACGCCCAGCAGAGGCTCAAGATCACATCCAGCAACCCCGTGGCATTTGGCTCACATATGCTGACCGGCCAGTATGCCGACTGGACCTCGGGCACGAAGATCAGCGACCCGATGGTGCCGACGGCAGCGGCAATAATGTTTTTCGATGGCACAATCCAAAACCCAGACAGAAGAGTCGAAAATCCAAACTGCCTGACACGCGGAAGTGAAATTCGCATTTACGATCATGAGCTTACGTTCTCGCAAGATCTCGTGATAGGTTGGATACCACCGTGGGTTTTGGGCGGAATGAGAACTCTGGAGAATCCACTTGGGCTCCACATCTTTCGAGATGGCCTCCGCAATAGGCAAATTGACTTCGAACCGATACGCGCCGCGTGGCTGAGCGTGACAGATGACCGCTTGGACGCGTATGGCAACGCAATACCTATTGAATGGAATGATGCACGAACAGATGTGCAATCGGCTATCGACCTCATTCGAGATATTCGAAACAATGTCGATGCGTGCATCACTGAGCTGACGCGGGTGCTCTCATGAAAGAAAAACACTCATATTCCTATATCGTCTTGCGATATGTCCACGACGTTATGACTGAGGAATTTGTGAACGTCGGGCTGGTGCTTTATGCGCCCTCAACGCATGCCGTAAAGGTCAAAACCCGCAAGACCATAGGTCGCATTAAAGACACCTTCCCGAATCTCGATCGGAGCGCATTTGTCTTGACTATGCGGTCGGTTGAGAGGTCGATTTCAAATACAACCAAAGGCCTCTCCGCTACACCACTTTTATTGTCGGAAACTGACGCTGGTAGCATTGTTGGAAGGGCTTTACCGCAAGGCGATAGCTCACTTCAGTGGTCTTCAATTGGCCGCGGTTTTACAAGCAATATCGACGACACATTTACTCGTTTATACGACCGCCTAATCTCTCAATATGATGAGCATTCTGAGCGTCGCAAATCTGACGAAGAAGTATGGCGACCCGTTCGAGAAAGACTCGAAGAGCGTCACCTTGCGACACGTCTGACAAGTAAAGCAATATCGAGTGATGTAGACGAAATTACATTCAAGCACGCTTGGAAAAATGGGACGTGGAACGTGTATGAATCCGTCTCACTTGATCTTGCTGACGCGGAAGGCATTAAGGAAAAAGCTAGACGATGGCTTGGCCATCTTTCCGCTGTAGCTGATGGCGCCGAGCCATTTAAACCACATTTTTTGGTTGGCGCACCAAGTGACCCGGAACTTCAGCCTGCGTATCACAAGGCGATAGAAATTCTACGTCGAGCGCCAGCTAATCCTGAGATATTTCAAGAAGATGAGGTCGATACATTGGTATCTAGAATAGAAGACGAGATCAGAGCTCACGACTCGCATTAGGCTCACCTTCTCAAAGAGCCGGTGGAAACACCGGCCCTTTTGCTTTGTTCTCACGCCAATTTGAGTGTGGCAGCGGGCCACAAACCGTTAGTCTCGTCTCAACAAGAAATTCGACGGGGACGGGACAATGGACTTTTCTTTTTCCAAGGCAGACGAGGACTTCCGCATGAAGGTGCGGGACTTCTTCGAGCGTGAATATCCGCGCGAGATCGTGGAGAAGATGGCGCGCGGGCACTCGCCCTCGAAGGCGGATTACCAGACCTCCGAACGTGCGCTCGCCGCGAAGGGCTGGCTCGCCGTCAACTGGCCCAAGGCCGATGGCGGCACGGGCTGGACGGCGAACCAGAAATACATCTTCGACGAGGAACTGGAACGCGCCGGCGCGCTCAATGTCGTGCCGATGGGGCTCCTCTATGTCGGTCCCGTGATCTACACCTTCGGAACGGACGAACAGAAGAAGCGCTGGCTGCCGGGCATTCTCGACAGCACCACCTTCTGGGCGCAGGGCTATTCCGAACCAGGCTCCGGCTCCGATCTCGCCTCGCTGCAATGTGCGGCTGTGCGCGAGGGCGACGAGTATGTCGTCAACGGCACGAAGATCTGGACGAGCCTCGCGCAACACGCGGACTGGATATTCTGCCTGCTGCGCAGCGACAATTCCGGCAAGAAGCAGGAGGGCATCACTTTCCTCTGCATCGACATGAAGACGCCGGGTATCACGGTCCGCCCGATCATCACGATCGACGGCAAGCATTCGCTGAACAGCGTCACCTTCGAGAATGTCCGCGTGCCTATCGAGAACCGCATCGGCGAGGAGGGCAAGGGCTGGACCTATGCCAACTATCTCCTCGGCCATGAGCGCACTTCTTATGCCCATGTCGCGGGAAAGCGGAAGCAGCTCGAAGACATTCGCGCAACGGCCGAACAGACGGACACCGGGGCGACGCGCCTCATCGACGATCCGGCTTTCCGCATCAAGCTCGCCGAGCTTGAGGCGCGCCTCGATGCGCTGGAACTCACCGTGCTCCGCACGCTCGCGACCGTCTCGGAAGGCGGCGCGCCAGGGAACGAATCCTCGATCCTGAAGGTGATCGCAACCGAACTCGCGCAGGACATTACGGAACTCGGCATGGAAGCCTTCGGCCCCTATGCCATGCCCACATTTCCGGATTCGACGGCGCCGCTCTGGACCGACAATACGCCGCTCCCCACCGGCGCCGCACCTGCCGTCGCCCGCTATCTCGGCGCCCGCGCACAGTCGATCTATGGCGGCTCGAACGAGATTCAGAAGAACATTCTGGCCAAGCGCGTGCTGGGCCTGCCCTAACCCTTGTCGCGCATCTGCCGCCCGCCGATGAAATGCATGTGCAGGTGGTAGACGGTCTGACTGCCTTGCGGATTCGTGTTGATGACGATGCGGAAGCCGCTGTCGGTAATGCCGCGTTCGCGTGCGAGCTTCAGCCCGAGCTGCACCATCTCGCTCACGACCTCGGGCGGCGTCTCGAGGATAGAGGTGTAGCGGTGCTTTGGAATGACGAGGAAGTGGACCGGAGCGACAGGATGAATGTCGTTCACCGCGAAGGCATGCTCGCTTTCGCCGATCCATTTCTCATGCGGAATGCCTTCAAATGGTGACGGCTTGGAAAGGCTCTCCGCCTTGATCTGGGGAAGCTTCCATTCGGCGAGCTTCCAATAGGCCTCACCTATGGGGTCGAGCTGGCCGATGCCGAAGGCCGCCAGCACGACAATCCAGATCTTCCAGTTCTTCAACATGATCGCTCCCCGAATCCCTGCCTTCGGACAGTCTATTTGACGTGGAAGCCCCGCCGCCTTAAATTTTCCGTGACCTCGGTCGCACATATCCTCCGCGCGACTGGCGATATGAGATGGGCAACCATCGGGGAGCGCGGAGACCGATCTACAGCCGATCGCCTGGGCAGCAACGAAAATGCTGGCCGGGCGTTTTGTTTTTTGGCTGTCGAAAGGAAAGATCATGAGCAACTCGACGGAGCGAACCCGTCTCGCCCAATCCGACGCGGATGTCTATCTCGCACTCAAGGGCGAAGAAGCGCGCCAGCGCGCGGGCCTCGAACTCATCCCCTCGGAAAACTACGCCTTCCCCGAAGTGCTGACGCTTCTGGGCTCGGCCTTCAGCAATAAATATTCCGAAGGCTATCCGGGACGCCGCTATTACGGCGGGCAGGAACATACCGACCGCATCGAGACGCTGGCCCGCGACCGGGCCAAGGCGCTTTTCCGCGCGGAACATGCCAATGTCCAGCCGCTTTCCGGCTCGCCCATGAACCAGGCCGTCTATCTGGGCCTTCTCGAACCGGGCGAGACGATCCTCGCCATGGATTTGAGCCATGGCGGTCACCTGACGCATGGCGCGCCGGTGAGCCATATGGGGCGGCTTTTCAATTTCGTCCGCTACAAGACAAATCCGGCGAATGGCGCCATCGACTTCGATGACCTCACGAGAATTGCCCGCGAGACGAAGCCAAAGCTCGTCGTCTGCGGCTATTCCTCCTATCCGCGCGACTATGATTATGCGGATTTCAAGCGCGTGGCTGACGATGTCGGCGCGCTCACCATGGCGGATGTAAGCCATATCGGCGGGCTTATCGCGGCCAATGTCATGCGCAATCCGCTCGACGCGGGCTTCGATGTCATGACCACGACGACGCACAAATCGCTGCGCGGTCCGCGCGGCGGCTTGATCCTCTGCAAGGAGCAATTCGCCAAGAAGATCGACGCGTCCGTATTCCCCGGCCTTCAGGGCGGACCGCATATGAACCAGGTCGCGGCGGCGGCAACGACGTTCCGCCTCGCCGCCATGCCCGCCTTCCGCGCTTATGCCGAAGCGGTGCTCGTCAATGCAAAGGCGCTGGCCGCAGCGCTGACGGCGCGGCAGGTGAAGCTCGTCACCGGCGGCACCGACAATCACCTGATGGTGATCGACACCATAGCGAGCTTCGACATTGACGGCGCAAAGGCGCAGGAGGCGCTGGATCGCGTGGGCCTCACCACCAACAAGCAGGTGATACCCGACGATCCGCGGCCGCCCATGCGCCCCTCGGGCCTGCGGCTCGGCACACCGGCAGCGACGGCCCGCGGGATGGGACCCGCCGAGATGGAGGAGATTGCCGCCATCATCGCGGAGACGCTCGCAGCCGACGGCGACGTCATTGCTGAATCGACGCTGTCCAACCGCACGCGGGCGCTGACATCCCGCTTCCCCGTGCCGGGGCTCTGACCCGACACCATCCGGGGCGGCGCGCATATCGGCCGCCGCCCCGGCCGGTGGCGGAAAAACCCGCCGAATGCCTGTCAGTCCTTGAAAAACGTCTCAAGCTCGCGCCGCGTCATGGCGCGATATTCCTTGATAAGGCGGTCGCCTTCCTTTCGTTCGACGGCGATGGCAAGCCGCACCGCCGAGCCGGCAAGCTGCATCAGCAGAAAGGACGCGGCCTCGAACCGTTGATGATCGCGTTTGGGCACCAGATGCTTCAGCGACGCGAAGAAGACGCGGGCATTCTCGCGGCTGTCCTCCACATCGAGCGCCTGCAACGCCTTGTCCGATTGCGTCGCCGACCAGATGTCGCGCACATCGGGCTCCGTGATGAAGAGCTGGTAATAGCCCTCGATCAACGCATCCACGCGGGCGACTGCTTCCCTTCCCGAGTCGAGGCCCGTGAGACTCGCGATCAGACCCTCGCGAACGCGCTCCATGACACGCTGCGCCAGCACACGCAGGATCGCCGGCTTATCCGGGAAATACTGATAGAGCGAACCGATGGGCACACCCGCCCGCGCCGCGATCTCGCTCATGCGCACGGCATCGCTGCCTGTTTCGGCAATCAGTTCGGAAGCGGCGGCAAGAATGCGCTCCACGCGTTCCTTCGCCCGCTCCTGCGTCGGCCTTCTGCGGATGGCTGCGCTTCCCGGCATTTTTCTCCGATTCCTCTTGCCTCACCGAAATGTGAGGGATTATCATTTTCAAAATATGAGCCTTCCTCACATTTTTCAAGGGATAAGTCATGACGGAAATCGGACGGGTCTGTGTGGTGGGTGGCGGCCCGGCGGGGCTTGCGCTGGCGCGGAGTTTTCTCGCCCGGAACATTCCTTTCGACGTCTACGAACGGCATTCCGATGTCGGCGGTCTCTGGGACCAGACAAACCCCGGCTCGCCCGTCTACGACTCCGCGCATTTCATCTCGTCGAAAACGCAGTCGCACTACCACGACTTCGACATGCCGGAGGACTACCCGGACTATCCGTCGAACAGGCAGATCCTCGCCTATATGCATGCCTTCGCGGATGAATATGGGCTGCGCCCGCATATCCGCTTCAGCACCGAGGTGAAGGAAGCGGCGCCCGAAAATGGCGGCTGGCGCGTCACGCTTTCGACCGGCGAGACGAAGCATTACGCATCGCTCGTCTGCGCCAACGGCACCAACTGGCACGCGTCCCTGCCGAGCTATCCCGGCACCTATACGGGCGAGATGCGCCATGCGCAAAGCTACCGCTCCATGGATGAATTCAAGGGCAAGCGCGTTCTCGTCATCGGCGCAGGCAATTCCGGCTGCGATATCGCCTGCGACGCGGCGCAAAGCGCGGACAAGGCCTTCATCAGCATGCGGCGCGGCTATCACTTCATTCCGAAGCATCTCTTCGGCATTCCGGCAGACGCCTTTGCGGCATCGGGCCCGCAATTGCCCATGTGGCTCGAACAGCGCGTCTTCGGCGCGGTGCTGCGCGTCCTCAATGGCGACCTGACGCGGCTTGGGCTGCAAAAGCCGGATCACCGTATCTTCGAAACCCATCCGATCCTCAACACGCAGCTCCTGCATTTTCTCGCGCATGGCGACATCAAGGCGAAGCCCGATATCGCCCGCTTCGACGGCAAGACTGTGCATTTCAAGGATGGGACATCCGAAGAGATCGACCTCGTTCTCTGCGCCACGGGCTATAGCTGGAAGGTGCCTTATCTCGATGCGAAGAATTTCAAATGGAAGCACGGGCGGCCCGATCTCTACATGAACCTCTTCAGCCGCGAGAATCCGAACCTCTATGCGCTCGGCTTCATGGAAACGAACGGCGGCGCCTACAAGCTCTTCGACCAGATGGCGGACCTTATCGCACGCACCATTGCCGCCCGCGCCAAGGGCGGCGCCGAGGCCCAGGGGATCGACAAACTCATTGCAACGGACAAGCCGGACCTCACCGGCGGCATCCATTTCGTCGGTTCCGACCGCCACGCGACCTATGTCGAAATCGCGTCCTATCGAAAACAGATGAACCGCCTGCGCAAACTGCTCGGCTGGCCGGATCTCACGGATGGCTGTTTCGACAAGCTGCGCGTGGGCGCGAAGAAGGAAGCAGCCTGATGGGAAAGAAAGCGCTCATCACCGGCGGCGGCGGCGCCATAGCGGAAGAGATTGCCGTTCGCCTCGACCGGCGCGGCTACAACCTCATCCTCGCCGATATCAACGAGGCGCGCATGGGCGCGGTGGCGGCGCGCCTCTCGCGCCCCGCCCTCACCATCCGCGCCGACCTCTCGACGCAGGATGGCATCGCGGCGCTTGCCGGCGCCATAGAGGCCGACCACAGCGACCTCGCACTGCTGGTCAACAATGCGGGTTTCGTTGAACCGGGCGACGTCGATGCGCTCACGCCCGGTCAGCTCGACCGCCATATCTTCATCAACCTCATCGCGCCGATGCAGCTGTCGCGCGCGGCGGCCCGCGTCATGCGGCCGCGCAAGAGCGGCGACATTCTCTCCATCGTCTCGATGGGCGGCATCATTGCACTGCGCGGCAGCGCGGCTTACGCCGCTTCGAAATTCGGCCTGCGCGGCTTCCAGACTTCCATCCGGTCGGAACTGATCAACGACGGCGTGCGTGTGATGGGCGTCTTCCCGAGCGGCGTGGACACACCGATGCTGCGCTATGAAGCGACGCATAATGGTTCGCCGCTCAACTTCGTCGGCAAGGTTCTGACGGCGGGCGAGGTGGCGGATGCCTGCATGAAGGCGCTCGACACCGGCAAGCTCGAAACCTATGTGCCTTATGGCGACAGCCTCACCTCGCGGCTGATGGGCGCCTTTCCCTGGCTCATCGAGAAGGTGCTGCCCATATTTGAGAAGTCGGGCGAACAGGGCCGCGCGAAGTTCATCGCCGAGCGCGGATTGAAGGTCGAGCGCTAAAGTCAGCGTCGCGTCGCCACAATGAAGAGGCGCGGGAAGCGCAGAAGCACCTTGCCGTCGCGGAGCGGCGGATAGGCGCGCGCGATGCGGCGCGTATATTCGGCGAGATAATCCCGGCGCTGCATCTCGTTCAGCGGATCGAGCCAGGGGCGAAGCCCCGTTCCCTTCACCCATTCGACGATGGCAACCGCATCGGTCAGCGGGTGATTGTAGATCGTGTGCCAGATGTCGATGCGTGAGGCGAAAGGCTCAAGCAAGTCGTAGTAGCGCGCGGGCACGGGCAATATTGCGCGCGCGATATCGTGCCCTTCATAGGCGTCTGCCCACGGCCCCGATTGCGCCACTTCGGCCATCAGCAGATGTGTCGGTTCGCCAAGATTGTCCGGCATCTGAAGCGCCAGCACACTGCCAGACGGCAGACCGTCGAGCAGGCGCGCCAGCACGGCCTCATGCCCGGGCACCCATTGGAAAACCGCATTGGCATAGAGAAGATCGACCGGCGCCGACGGCCGCCATGCCGCAATATCGGCTTCGATGAAGTCGACATCGGGCAAGCGTTTGCGCGCCGCGGCCAGCATTTCGGGAGAACTGTCGAGGCCGACGACCTTCGCATCGGGAAAGCGCTCGACGAGAAGCTCCGTCGAGTTGCCGGGCCCGCAGCCGATATCGACGACATGCCGCGCGCCGGCCAAGGGAACATGGTCGAGAAGGTCCCGGGCGGGGCGTGTGCGCTCGTCTTCGAACTTCACATATTGCCCGGCGGACCAAACGGCCATGTTACCCTCCGATCAGCGCCCCAGCCGCGCCTTCAGCTTTTCCAGAAGCATGTTCCTTGCCCGGAATATATATTCGGCGGGCGACACGGTCACCGTGTCCGCGCCGAATTCGCGAAGCCGCGTCGCGACGGCATGCAGATGCTCGCGAGGACAGAGCACCGAGTTTTCGACACCTTCGCTCGTGCAGCCGAAATCGCGCTTGAGGACCGCCGCGGCGGTGGCCCCGTCGAGACTGCCGCCACGCGCCGTCACGATGACATGGCTTTCGGCATAGCGACGCGCGTCGATACGGTCGAGAACCGCGCTCGCCGCAGCAAGCGCCTTGTCGTCCCACCTGGCGCGCAGACTCGCAACGAGGTTCGCCTGGCTTTTCAGCATGACGCCATCGTCGAGGATCTTCAGATTGTTCGCGGCCAGGGTCGTGCCCGTCGTCGTGATGTCGACGATGGCTTCCGCGGTGCCCGCAGCAGGCGCGCCCTCGGTCGCGCCCGCGCTTTCGACGATGCGGTAATCCGCAATACCGTGTTCGGCGAAGAAGGCGCGCGTGAGGTTCAGATATTTCGTGGCGATGCGAAGACGGCGGCCATGGCGACGGTGAAAGGCAAGCGCCACATCGTCGAGATCGGCCATGGTCGAGACGTCGATCCAGCTTTGCGGGACGGCGACGACGACATCGGCATATCCAAACCCAAGCGGCAGGACGAGCTCGACGGCGTTGTCGGCGTCGGCCAGATTTTCGCGGATGAGATCCTCGCCCGTGACGCCGAAGTGAATCGAACCGTCTTCAAGACGGCTCGCGATTTCGGAGGCCGAAAGAAAGGCGACGGCGACATCCTTCACGCCACCGATGCGGCCCACATATTCGCGTCCGCCACCCGCCTGCTTCACGGGCAATCCGGCCTTGGCGAAGAAGGCGTTGGCGTTTTCCTGCAACCGCCCCTTGGACGGAATGCCGACGATCAAGGCGTCGTTCGTCGTCGGGTTCATCGCACGGCCTCCCCTGAAAGATCGGCGCCCGTGATGGCGCAGCCGACGGCCGGTATGCGCGTCTTCGCGCCAAGGCTCTGAAGGAGCCCGTCATAGCGACCGCCACCTGCAACCGCGCCTTCCGCGCCCGCGCCGCTGCGGCGCAGTTCGAAAACGAAGCCGGTGTAATATTCGAGCGCGCGTCCGAAGCCCGTTCCGAAGCGAGCACGAGAGAGATCGACGCCCTTTTTCTCGATCAGTTCGAGGCGGCGTTCGAGCGCCGCAAGCGGCGTATCGATGGAGATGCCTGCGCCCTTGGTCAGATCGCGAATACTCTTCACCGCGTCGCGCGGCGCCAGCTTCAACGAAAGGAACGAGCCGATGAGATCGGCGACTTCCTTCGAGAGCGGAGCGGCGCTCCTGTCCGCCGCGCGCTCAAGGAAACGCTCGGCGATTTCCGCGATGCTGCGCCCGCCGACCGGCGCGATCTTCGCAAGATCGAGCACATCGGCGATGACGCTCTTCGCGCTCTGGTCGTCGAGCACGTTGAGCGCGGCGAGAAGCCCGGCCTGTTCCTCGGAGCGCTCATCCGCACTGCCATCGCTTGCGAGGCGCTGGACGAGTTCCTTGAAATATTGCGGCCGCCAGAAGTGACGCTTCAGGCGGGTACGCCAGCCCGTCGGGATGTCGAGTGCATCGACAAGCGCATCGAAAAGCGCGAGGTCGCCCATCTCGATGTCGAAAGCGGAAAGCCCGCCTGCGCGCACGGCCTCGGCGGCAAGCGCCAGCATTTCGGCATCGGCGGCTTCGGCATCTCGCCCTCCGAAAAACTCCGCGCCCGTCTGCACGACCTCGCCCGAGCCCTTTGGATCGAAACGGAAGACCGCGCCCGAATAGCAATATTTGGCCTCACCGACGCCGGCACCTTCGAGATAAAGGCGGCAGGTCGGAATGGTGAGATCGGGACGCAGGCAAAGCTCCTGCCCGCCCGGATCGGTGAACACATAGAGGCGGCGGCGAATATCCTCGCCCGAACGGTCGAGGAAAACATCCGCGGGCTGGAGGAGCGGCGGCTCGACCGGCGCGAAGCCCGCGCGCTCGAAAACGCCGCGCATGGCTCCTGTGCTGGCTCCCGCCGGATTTCTCTCAGGCGTCGATGACATGGTCTTGATCCTTCGCGCGCCGGACCCTCCGGCCGCGCCCTTTTAACATGGAATGGTAAATGTCGGGAAAGCGGAGATATGGGCCTTAACGGCCGTG
>NZ_JBDKSS010000019.1:0-115890 GCF_039680535.1 Parvibaculum sp.
CGCACTCATCGCCATGCCGCAGACACCCCCGGTTTCAGGGCCTCAAACGGAGTCCGCCGGCGCCGCCGCCATATAGGCAGGCAGCCAGCCCTCATGGGCATCCTTGAGCCGTTGCAATGATATGGGATTGCAACCGTCCAGTGTCAATTCGCGGCCAGCCGTCGCACCGATGCGGGCGGCGGGCACACCGGCCTTGGCCGCGCGGTCCAGCAGGCCCTTGGCTGCGGCTTCGGGCAGGGTGACGACATAGCGCCCCTGATCCTCGCCGAAAGCCCAGGCATGGAGCGGAATGTCCTTCGGCGCCTCGACCTTCGCGCCGATGCCGCCCGCCATCGCCATTTCGGCAAGGGCAAGGAAGAGGCCGCCATCCGAGACGTCGTGAACGGCAGTGACCGCTTCCGAGCGGATCTCAGCCCGGACGAAGTCGCCGTTGCGGCGTTCGATGGCAAGGTCGACAGGCGGCGGAGAGCCTTCGCGCCGCGCCAGAATGTCGCGCAGATAGATGCTCTGGCCGAGATGGCCTTTCGTTTCGCCGATGACGACGATCGCTTCGCCTTCCGCCTTGAAGGCGACGGTGGCGCGCTTCGACATGTCGGGCAGCAGGCCGACGCCGCCGATGGCCGGGGTCGGCAGGATGCCCTTGCCGTTGGTCTCGTTGTAGAGAGAGACGTTGCCGGAGACGACGGGGAAGTCCAGCGCCCGGCAGGCTTCGCCGATGCCCTGAATGCAGCCGACGAACTGGCCCATGATGTCGGGCTTTTCGGGATTGCCGAAATTGAGGTTGTCGGTGATGGCCAGCGGTTCGGCGCCGACGGCGGTGAGATTCCGCCAGCACTCGGCAACCGCCTGCTTGCCGCCTTCGACGGGATCGGCGGCGCAATAGCGCGGGCTCACGTCGAGCGTGAAGGCGAGCGCCTTGCCCGAATGGCCGACGCGGATCACGGCGGCGTCGCCGCCCGGTCCGATGGCCGTGTTGCCCTGAATGAGGTGGTCGTACTGCTCCCAGACCCAGCGGCGCGAGCACTGGTCGGGCGAGCCGACGATCTTCACCAGCACTTCGGCGAGATCGTTGGGCGCAGGCACATCGGAAGGCGCGAGGCTCGCGGGCTTCGGTGTCGCAACCCAGGGCCGGTCATATTCCGGAGCCTGATCGCCTAGCTCCTTGATCGGGAGATCGGCCATGACCTGGCCGTGCTGCTTGATGAGGAAGCGCAGATCGTCGGTCGTCTTGCCGATGACGGCGAAGTCGAGGCCCCATTTGCGGAAGATCGCCTCAGCGTCCTTTTCCCGCGTCGGGTCGAGCACCATGAGCATGCGCTCCTGGCTTTCCGACAGCATCATTTCATAGGCAGTCATGCCGGCTTCGCGGCAGGGCACCTTGTCGAGATCGAGCTCGACGCCGAGGTCGCCCTTGGCGCCCATTTCGACGGCGGAGCAGGTGAGACCGGCGGCGCCCATGTCCTGAATGGCGATGACGGCGCCCGACGCCATCAGTTCGAGGCAGGCTTCGAGCAGCAGCTTCTCGGAGAAGGGGTCGCCGATCTGAACGGTCGGACGCTTCTCTTCCGAGTCCTCGCCGAATTCTGCCGAGGCCATGGTCGCGCCGTGGATGCCGTCGCGGCCGGTCTTGGAACCGAGATAGACGATGGGAAGGCCGACGCCCTTGGCCTGCGAATAGAAGATCTTGTCGGCGTCCGCGAGGCCGGCCGCGAAGGCGTTGACCAGGCAGTTGCCGTTGTAGCTTTCGTCGAAGTTCACTTCGCCGCCGATGGTCGGGACGCCGAAGGAATTGCCATAGCCGCCGACACCCGCGACGACGCCGGACACGATATGCCGGGTGCGCGGATGATCCGGCGCGCCGAAGCGCAGGGCGTTCAGCGCCGCGATGGGACGCGCGCCCATGGTGAAGACATCGCGCAGGATGCCGCCCACGCCCGTCGCCGCACCCTGATGGGGCTCGATATAGGAGGGGTGGTTGTGGCTTTCCATCTTGAAGATGATGGCCTGACCGTCGCCGATGTCGACGACGCCCGCATTCTCGCCGGGGCCGCAGATGACGCGCGGACCGGTGGTGGGGAGCGTCCGCAGCCACTTCTTCGACGACTTGTAGGAGCAGTGCTCGTTCCACATCGCCGAGAAGATGCCGAGTTCGGTCAGCGTCGGTTCGCGGCCGATGAGGTCCAGAATGCGCTGGTATTCATCCGGCTTCAGCCCGTGTTCGGCGATCAGCTCGGGAGTGATCTTGATGTCGTTGGGAATCACGCAACCGCCTCCAGCACGCTTTCGAAGAGATTGCGCCCTTCAGTGCCGCCATTGAGCGGCTCGATTTCATTTTCAGGATGCGGCATCAGCCCCATGACGTTGCCGCGCTCGTTGATGATGCCGGCGATGTCGTTGAGCGAGCCGTTGGGGTTCGTGCCCTCGGCATAGCGGAAGACGACGCGGTTCTCGCCCTCGATGCGGGCCAGCGT
The DNA here is from genome assembly GCF_039680535.1 of Parvibaculum sp. Lineage (GTDB taxonomy): Bacteria > Pseudomonadota > Alphaproteobacteria > Parvibaculales > Parvibaculaceae > Parvibaculum. The sequence continues at coordinate 2,472 of NZ_JBDKSS010000019.1, forward strand.
CTCGGCATCGGTGAAATAGTTGCCGTCGCCATGCGCGACCGGGCAGCGCCAGACCTGGCCTTGCGCATATTTGCGCGTGAAGTCCGTGTTCGCGTTGGCGACTTCGAGCTTCACATTGCGGCAGACGAATTTGAGGTGGCTGTTGCGGACGAGGACGCCGGGAAGGAGGCCGGCCTCGCAAAGGATCTGGAAGCCGTTGCAGACGCCCAGCACATGCACGCCCTGATCGGCCTTCTTGCGGAGATCGTCCATGATCGCGGCCCGCGCCGCGATGGCGCCGGTGCGCAGATAGTCGCCATAGGAGAAGCCGCCCGGCAGGACCACGAGGTCGACCTTGGGCAGCTCCGTCTCTGTATGCCAGACGGCGATGGGCTTCTCGCCGGTGATCTTCTCAAGCGCGTAGAGCATGTCGCGCTCGCGGTTCGATCCCGGAAAGACGATGACGGCGGATTTCATGCTTACTTCTCGTCGAGTTCGATCGCGTAGTTCTCGATCACGGTGTTGGCGAGCAGCTTCTTGCTCATTTCCTCGATCGCGGCGCGGGCCTTGGCCGGGTCCGTCTCCGCAAGTTCGACCTCGAAGAGCTTGCCCTGACGCACGCTTGCGACGCCCGGAAATCCGAGCGAGCCGAGCGCATGCTCGATGGCCTTTCCCTGCGGGTCCAGCACGCCGTTCTTCAACATGACCTTGATACGGGCCTTCATATGTACGTCTCTCTCAGTCAATCCCCGAAGGGCGATCACTTCACCAGCGTGGGGCCACGCCGTTTGGGTTCGTTCTCAAACAGGATGCCGAGCCGGCGCGCGACCTCCTGATAGGCTTCGATGAGGCCGCCCATGTCGCGGCGGAAGCGGTCCTTGTCGAGCTTGTCGTTGGTGCGGATGTCCCAGAGGCGGCAGCTGTCCGGGCTGATCTCGTCGGCCAGCACCACGCGCACCATGTCGCCCTCATATAGGCGTCCGAACTCGACCTTGAAGTCCACGAGGCGGATGCCGATGCCGAGAAAGAGGCCGGCCATGAAGTCGTTGACGCGAAGCGCCAGCGCCATCATGTCGTCGATCTCCTGCGGCGTCGCCCAGCCGAAAGCCGTGATGTGTTCCTCGGAGACCATCGGGTCCCCGAGCTCGTCGTTCTTGTAATAGAACTCGATGATGGAGCGGGGGAGCGGCGTGCCCTCGTCGATCCCGAGGCGCTTGGTCAGCGAGCCCGCCGCGATATTTCGCACCACGACCTCAACGGGAATGATCTCAACCTCGCGGATCAGTTGCTCGCGCATGTTGATGGATCGGATGAAGTGCGTCGGCACCCCGATGTCGTTGAGCTTTGTGAAGATAAATTCCGAGATACGGTTGTTGAGGACGCCCTTGCCCTCGATCGTCGCATGCTTCTGGTTGTTGAAGGCGGTCGTGTCGTCCTTGAAGTGCTGGATGAGCGTGCCCGGCTCGGGGCCCTCGTACAAAACCTTGGCCTTGCCTTCGTAAACGCGTCTGCGGCGGCTCATGTCATGAAATCCAATCGGTTGCCCGCGACAGGGCGGAAATGCTGATCGGTCCCGCGATATCGGGAAGCGCGGGGAGAGCAGGAATCGCCCCTGTGGCTCGCGCGCAAGTTACTCTATGGCCCCCCGGGATACAATGAAACTGCGCGGGTCTTTGCCGCGTCATTTTTGTGACGTTAAATCAGGTACTTACCTAATTTGACGCATATCGGTCATGAGCGGACGAGGACGGTTGATTTGAGGCCCGCTCGCGGTTATGCCTAAGCCTCGTTTTCGGCCCCGCCACGCGCTCTGCGTCGGCATTCCTTTGGAGCGGTTAGCCCATGTCTACCTTCGACAAGCGCGAAGAAGCTTTCGAGAGCAAGTTCGCCCATGATGCGCAGCTGAAATTCAAGGCGACCGCGCGCCGGAACAAGCTTCTGGGCCTCTGGGCCGCTGAACTCTTCGGCCTGAAGGGCGAGGAAGCCGACGCCTATGCGAAGGAAGTCGTGATTTCCGATCTTCAGGAAGCCGGCGAAGAGGACGTGTTCCGCAAGCTGCGCGGCGATTTCGACCAGCGCGGCGTTGCGCAGTCGGACCACGAGATTCGCCGCGCAATGGACGATCTGCTCGCTGAGGCGGTGAAGCAGGTTCAGCAGGAAGGCTGAGGCTTTTCAGTCGGTTACTGTCTGTTTCTGACGTAAACCGTCAGTCGTCTGGCCCGTCGGATTATATGCAAAGCCCCGCGTCCGGTTATTCCCGGCAGCGGGGCTTTCTCATTTCGGGTTCAGGCCAGAGCCTTCTTCTGCATCCGGCTCGCGATCTGTTCGAGCGACAGAAGGTGATTGCCTTCCTTGGCCACGTCATAGGTGGTCACGTTCATGGCGCGCACCGTCTTGCGGACCACTTCATTCGTCTCGGGGTGAACGTCGACGTCGATGATGTTGAAGCAGCAGGTGTGCTGGTCGATCGCGGAGAAGCTGGCGAGCCCGGTTCCGAAGGCCCAGCCGAGGACGAGTCGGTTGATGCCGCCATGGGCGACGAGGGCCAGTGTCTCCCATTCCGGCTCGGCCACGACGCGCTCGAGCGCAGAGACGACGCGCTCATTCACGTCCTCGAAGCTGTCGCCGCCGACATAGCGCGCGCCGGGAACGGCGGCGTGGCGGAAGGCATAGGCGAGATCGTTGAGATCGGTGATGGCGCCGCGGGCGGCATTGTCGCCCTGGAACTCGACGAATGCCGGGTCCTGCTCGATCGCGATATCCCGGCCCTGAAGAATGAGGCTCGCCGTTTCGACCGAGCGGGGGAAGCTCGACACGACGGCGCGGTCGAAGGGGATGTTGGCCAGCGCCTTGCCGGTCAGCGTCGCCTGCTCGCGGCCCCAGGCGGTCAGCGGAACGATGGTCGAATCCGCAACGCGGTTGCCCTGATCGTCCACATAGGAGACGTCACCGTGGCGGAAAACATAGATGCGACGGCGGCGTGAACCGTCGAAGGCGGTACGAAGCATGACTGGGTCCTCGGGTGAATGTCGATGACCGCAGTATAGGGCGGAATGTGACGGGGAAGTGAAGGAAGATAGCGCGAAGCGATCCTTCGAGACGCGGCTGCGCCGCTCCTCAGGATGAGGGGTTCAAAATAAACGCCTCATCTTGAGGAGGTGAGGAACGTGCCGTCTCGAAGGATGGATGGAAGCTCAGGCCTTGCCGAACACCCGCGCGAAGATCGTGTCTACGTGCTTCGTGTGGTAGCCGAGGTCGAAAAGCTCCTCGAGTTCCTTGTCCGAGAGCTTCGCGGAAACGTCCTTGTCGGCCTTGAGCAGCTCAAGGAAGTTGCCTTCGCCGCGCCAGACCGGCATGGCGTTGCGCTGGACGAGGCGATAGCTGTCCTCGCGGCTCACGCCCTTCTGCGTCAGGGCCAGCAGCACGCGCTGCGAATGGACGAGGCCGCCGAGCTTGTCGAGGTTCTTCTGCATGTTCTCGGGGTAGACGAGAAGCTTGTCGATGACGCCGGTGAGGCGGACGAGGGCGAAGTCGAGCGTCACCGTCGCGTCCGGGCCGATCATGCGTTCGACGGACGAGTGCGAGATATCGCGCTCATGCCAGAGGGCGACGTTCTCCATCGCCGGGATCGCCATGCCGCGCACGAGGCGGGCAAGGCCGGTGAGGTTTTCGGTGAGGACCGGATTGCGCTTGTGCGGCATGGCCGACGAGCCCTTCTGGCCTTCCGAGAAATATTCCTCGGCTTCCAGCACTTCGGAGCGCTGCAGGTGGCGGATCTCGGTTGCAAGGCGCTCGATCGAGGAGGCGACGACGCCGAGCGTGGCGAAATACATGGCGTGGCGGTCGCGCGGGATCACCTGCGTCGAGACGGGCTCCGGCTCCAGGCCGAGCTTTTCGGCCACATGCTCTTCGACGCGCGGGTCGATATTGGCGAAGGTGCCGACGGCGCCGGAGATGGCGCAGGTCGCGACTTCCTTGCGCGCGGCGACGAGGCGGTCACGGCAGCGCGAGAATTCGGCATAGGCCTGGGCGAGCTTGATGCCGAAGGTCGTCGGCTCGGCGTGAATGCCGTGGCTGCGGCCGATGGTCGGCGTGTTCTTGTATTCGAAGGCGCGGCGCTTGATGGCGGCAAGCAGGCCGTCCATGTCCTTCAGAAGAAGGTCGGCTGCGCGGACGAGCTGCACGTTGAGGCAGGTGTCCAGCACGTCGGACGAGGTCATGCCCTGATGGACGAAGCGCGATTCCGGGCCGATGAATTCCGCCAGATGTGTCAGGAAGGCGATGACGTCGTGCTTCACTTCGCGCTCGATCTCGTCGATGCGCTCGACATTGAACTCGGCCTTGCCGCCGAGGTCCCAGATCTTCTTTGCTGCTTCCTTGGGGATGACGCCCAGTTCCGCCAGCGCGTCGCAGGCATGCGCCTCGATTTCGAACCAGATCCGGAACTTCGTCTCCGGGGTCCAGATGGAAACCATTTCGGGCCGCGAATAGCGGGGGATCATGGGCCGCCTCGTAAAAAAGTGCTTGAGAAGCCGAGGGTTTAACAGATGGCCCTCATGGGCTCAAGTGCGGCCCCTTTTGAGCCATTTTCGGCCTCAGATGAGCCCCAGAGACTTGAAGCTCGCATGGCGGCCCTTGCCGATGACCAGATGGTCGTGGACCTGGATACCGAGGGGCTTTGCCGTTTCGACGATGCGCTTGGTCATTTCGATGTCGGCGGAGGAGGGGGTCGGATCGCCCGAGGGGTGGTTGTGGACGAGGATCATCGACAAGGCGTTGAGCGTCAGCGCGCGCTTCACCACTTCGCGCGGATAGACGGGCGTGTGGTCGATGGTTCCCGTCTGCTGCACCTCGTCGGCGATCAGCACATTCTGGCGGTCGAGGAAGAGGATGCGGAATTGTTCGATCGGATGATGCGCCATGGAGGCCGAGCAGTAGTCGAGCAGCGCCGACCAGGAAGAGATGACTTCGCGCTTCATCACCTTCGCTTGACCGAGGCGAAGGCCCGCCTCGCGGACGATGCGAAAGTCGGTGACGGTCGCGTCCGATACACCCTTCACCTCGCATAGCCGCTCGGGCGCCGCGTTCAGCACCTCGGAAAGGCCGCCGAAAAGGGCGACGAGGTCCTTCGCCAGCGGCTTCACGTCGCGCTGCGGAATGGTGCGGAAGAGGATGAGTTCCAGCAGCTCGTAGTCGGGCAGCGCGTCGGGTGCGGCGTTGAAGCGCGCGCGCAGACGCTCACGGTGTCCCGCGTGGTGCGGATTGACCGGCGTCCTTCCCTTGGCTTTTTCAGGCATAGGGCGGCAAGTCGAGTCCGGCAGGGGATTTGGTGAAAATCTCGACGCCGTCCTCGGTCACGCCGACGGAATGCTCGAACTGCGCGGAGAGAGAGCGGTCGCGCGTCACAGCCGTCCAGCCGTCGGCGAGGATCTTCACACCCGGCTTGCCGAGATTGATCATCGGCTCGATGGTGAAGATCATGCCGGTCTTGAGCCGGGCGCCTTCGCCGCGGCGGCCGTAATGCAGGATGTTCGGCGCGTCGTGGAACACGCGGCCGACGCCATGGCCGCAGAACTCGCGCACGACAGAGCAACGCTCGCCTTCGGCATATTCCTGAATGGCCGCGCCGATGTCGCCAAGGGTCGCGCCGGGTTTCACGGCGGCGATGCCGCGCATCATCGCCTCATGGGTGACTTCGCACAGGCGCGCAGCCTTTCGCGGCACCTCACCGACGTAATACATGCGGTTGCTGTCGCCGTGCCAGCCGTCCTTGATATAGGTGACGTCGACATTGACGATATCGCCCTCGCGCAGCACCCGGTCGCCCGGCATGCCGTGACAGACGACATGGTTGATCGAGATGCAGCAGGAATAGCGATAGCCGCGATAGCCGAGCGTGGCGGGCAGGGCATCGTGATCGATGCCGTACTGATATGCCGCCTGGTCGATCTCCGCCGTGGTGACGCCCGGCTTGATGAGACCCGCAAGCATGTCGAGCGCGCCGCCGGCGATCTTTCCCACCACGCGCATGCCCTCGAAGGCATCCGGCCCGTAGAGCTTGATCTGTCCGTTATTGCGCAGGGGCGCGTCGAAGGCGTCGATGTAGTTCATGGAAATGTCCGGGTGAAGGCTTCTTTGCCGCAACATAATACTTCGATGGCCCGAGGGCTAGCCCAAGGCCTTGGACATGCCCCGATTGTCTAGGTGGAGGTGAGGGGGCTATCCTTCGGGAAACACGAAATCCCGCGAGGACTGAAAAATGACGGATGCCGCCAATAGCCCGGGCGCCGAGAGCGCTGCGCCTCGCCTCGTTACGGCCTGCGTGGTGCTTATCGGCGATGAAATCCTTTCGGGCCGGACGCGGGATTCGAATTTGTCCTACATCGCCAAGCATTTGAACCAGATCGGCGTGCAGGTGCGCGAGGCGCGCGTCATCCCGGATGTGGAGGAGACCATCGTCTCGGTCATCAACGAGGTCCGGGCCAAATACGACTATGTCTTCACGACGGGCGGCATCGGCCCGACGCATGACGACATCACCGCGGATGCGATTGCACGGGCGTTCGGGGTGCCGATCGGACACCATGCCGAGGCGATTGCGATACTCGATGCACATTACCGGCAGACGGGCGGCGAATTCACCGAAGCTCGCAAGCGCATGGCGCGGATTCCCGAAGGCGCGACGCTCATCGAAAATCCGCTGAGCAAAGCGCCCGGCTTCCAGATCGGCAATGTCTTCGTCATGGCGGGCGTGCCCATGGTCATGCAGGTCATGCTCGACAGCCTGACGCCGCGTCTCGAAGGCGGCGCGACCATGCAGAGCCGGACGGTCAGCGGCCAGATCGGCGAGGGGACCATTGCCGAGAAGCTCGGCGAGCTCCAGAAGCGCTTTCCGGACGTGGTCATCGGCTCCTACCCCTATTATCGGGGCAAGAGCTTCGGGACGAGCCTCGTCCTGCGAGGCGTCGATCCGGTGCTGCTCGACGAGGCGGCCGGGGCGGTCCGCAGCCTTCTGGAGGGGTTCGGCGTCGAGCCGATCGAGGGCGAGCCCGCCTGATGCGGCCTTCGGCCGCGGATATGTCGCCAAATTGCAACAGGCAGCTTCATCTGTTGCAAAGATTCAGCTTTCACTCCGGCTCAAGCCGATACAATATTATGAGAGTCGGCTAAAGTTCCAAGCTGACGGGGTTTGGCGGCCGCCAATCAAATGTGCATAAAATGCGCGTGAGTTGGGGGGAAGCGCCGACAAAGCCTGAAAAACAAGGCTTGGGAACGAGTTCAAGGGTCAGCGATACCCGGAGGGAGAGACGCTTATGAAGAAGATTTTCGGCATTGTGGGTCTGGTTGCCGGTGCGACGATGATGGTTTCGGGCACGGCGATGGCGCTGGACTCGAGCTTCGATGCCATGTCGAAGTCGGGTAAGCACCAGTTCTATGTCTGGTGCACCGGCGGTAAGAGCAGCGTGCAGTCCGCCGATGGCGCGACGGCCAAGGAAGCCCAGGCGAAGCTCGCCGCTTCCGCTGGCAACAGCTGCTGGCCGGTCTGGCAGGGCCTCGCCGGCTAAGCCTCGGCAGGTTGGATTTGAAACGGCGGTCCCCAGGGGCCGCCGTTTTCGTTTGTGGCGGGTGCTCCCGCGTTGCGAAGCACCGCCCGAGCAGGCATATCTGTGACGCCGCTGGGCGGCCCCTTGGCGAAATTGGTATACGCAGCAGACTTAAAATCTGCTTCTCGTAAGGGAATGCGGGTTCGAGTCCCGCAGGGGCCACCAGCCGGACAAACGCCTGTTTCAGGCGCCGTCTCCCAGATCCCATCTTTAGGGGACTGCAATCCACCCGCGCCGGTCGAGCTCGTCGAGCAACATTTCGCGATAGACGCCTCGCCATCCGGGCTGAGGCGTGGAGAGGAACCACGATTTTCGGACGTCCCATACGGACATCGGTGTGGTCTCCCTTCGGTGCGTCTGAAGATGCAGCAGATCGATGCCTGACCCGGGATAAACGGTAATCTCGCCGCCATAGAGCGCGCCGTCGCTCCAAAGAAAGTCGAAGCGGGCATAGTCGATGTTCCGGCTGAGATGTGCTGCATGAGCTACGGCCGCCGCATATCCCTCGGGCACAGGAACGGCATCGAGGTCTGCCTCCGAGATTCCCGCTCCGCATTCCACGCTCAGGCGTTCGCCTTCGCGTGAGAGATAGATCGTCGACTCCCGGTCGGTCTTGGTGTGCAGCACGAGCGATCCGAATGCGACCTGTCCACCGCCGGCGCGAATGGCAATATCGATGAGCGGCCCGGTCGAACATGGCAGCAACTCCTCGACGAAAATGCGCCGCTCGATCTGGCCATAGGCCCACTCGCCCAGTCGGCGTTCATACGGGCCTTCGGCGCGCCAGCGCTTGAGGGTGCGCGACAACTCGTCAGGGGCGTATTTCCCATCCCGGATAAAGAAATTCCGATTGGAGCCGTTGCTGGTCTTTACGACGACATTGCTGCGGAGAACATCCTCGGGAATCGCAGCAGATCCGTCGCCTGCCCAAAGCAGCCGAGGCAACATCAGCGCCGGAATGCGCTGCGCCACATAATCTCTTGCCTTCAGCTTGTCGCCGAGTGTCACAAAAAGCGGGTTGTGATCGACCAACTTCCGCCACTGCATCCAGTCGTAATAGGTCTCCGGCAATGCAATTTTCGGCGCGCGTCCGTGAACGCGCCTGAAGCGGCGGGCCAGCGTCGGAAACCGCAAGGCGTAAAACGTGTCGATGAGTGCTGCAGCCCAGGGACGAAATTTCAGGTCGTTGAAAACGTGCATCCGGAATCCGGTTCGCTTTGGCGGTCGCGTGCGGGCGTCGATCTTGATGGGTAATGCGAAACGGAATCGCGTGCGATGGGAGGAGCGTAGGCCGTTTCATCCAAACACGACGCCTTGAAATGCGCAAATGCCGCGTTGGGCCGCGAACGTCACCTGTGACAGGCGAGCCTATCGAGGATTTAATACCTCCTCCACGAGCTGGGCTGACGACCGCTTGCCGAAAGCATGAAAACATGAATTTGAATATCGTCGGCACAAAGACATCTCCCGGAATGGCCCGGCCGATGGGCGAAAGCAAGGCGAGCGGCACTGTTTCCGCTGGCGACGCGAAACAGGTACCCTGTGTGCCTTAACGACGAACAGAAGCCCTGAAGCCGATGACCAATCCGGATGAAACTGTCGAGCTACCCAATGCCGATGACCCCGACGACGAGGCGCCGCCGCGCCTTGCGTTCCTGGGGCCCGGCCTTACCGCAGGCGCTTCCGACGACGACCCCAGCGGCATAGCCACCTATTCGCAGGTCGGCGCCCAGTTCGGCTATGGGCTGGCCTGGACGCTTGTCTTGAGTCTGCCCTTGATGGCGGCGATCCAGGAGATCAGCGCCCGCATCGGCCGCGTGTCCGGTCATGGCATTGCCGGAAATCTGGCTCGCCATTATCCGCGCTCCGTGCTCTATGTGATCGTCGGCCTTCTCTGTGTCGCCAACACCATCAATATTGGCGCCGATCTCGGCGCAATGGGCGCCGCGCTGCAATTGCTGATCGGCGGTCCTGCTCTGGTCTATGTGGTGCTGTTTGGCGTCGTCAGCGCGTTTGCCGAAATCTTCATCCAATATGCGCGTTATGAGCCTGTTCTGAAATGGCTGACGCTGACCCTGTTCGCCTATGTTGCGACTCTCTTTGCGGTCGAAGTGCCGTGGCGTGAGATGTTTGGCTACATTTTCGTGCCGACCTTTGCCCATGGCGCGGCCTATTTCACGAGTATCGTCGCCGTCTTCGGAACGACCATCAGCCCCTATGTCTTTTTCTGGCAGGCCGAGGAGGAGGTCGAATCCACCGATGGAGACCCGCGCCGTCCGCCGCTAGTGACCGATCCGAAATGGGCGGTTCGCGAGTTCTCGCGCATCCGCATCGATACGGTCGTGGGAATGGTGTTTTCCAACGTCGTCGCCCTCGCCATCGTGATGACGACCGCCGCGACGCTCAACGCCCATGGCGTAACGAATATCGAGACCTCCGCCCAGGCGGCGGAGGCGCTGCGCCCGATCGCCGGGCCGTTCGCGTTCGCGCTCTTTGCCATGGGAATCATCGGCACCGGGCTTCTGGCCGTGCCGGTGCTGGCGGGCTCCGCGGCCTATGCGGTGGGCGAGGCGATGGGCTGGCCCTCAGGACTTGCGCGCAAGCCGGGTGAGGCCAAGGCGTTTTATGGCGTCGTCGCCTTCTCGACCTTGATCGGCATCGCGATGAATTTTCTGGAGATCAACCCGATTCAGGCGCTGTTCTGGAGCGCCGTCATCAACGGTTTCGTCGCCGTGCCCGTCATGTTCCTTATGATGCTGATGACCAAGCGGCCTGAGATCATGGGCGATCTGATGCTGCCGAGCGGCCTGCGCATTCTCGGCTGGCTGTCGACGCTCGTCATGCTGGCGACGGTGTTCGGGTTGATCGTAACCCTTTAGGGGCCGGCAGCCCCGGGCGATCAGGCGTGGGCCTTGGCGTGGTAGACCGCGTTTGCGGGCACCGCTTCGCCGGCCTTCAGCGAGGCGTCGAACTTGTAGAGCGTCGAGCAGTAGGGGCAGATGATTTCCGTCTCGCGGCCCATGTCGAGATAGACATGCGGGTGGTCGTAGGGCGGGGTTGCGCCCACGCATTCGAACTCGCGGACGCCGATGCGAATCTCAGACACGCCTGCGTCATTCGTGAATTTCGGGGTGCCTTCGCCGTGCATTGCGTCTGACCTTCTACCGGGTAACTCGCGCCGGGTCGCATCCCCGGCCGGCGCTAAATTAGTCCGGGCGAGGCCGGATTCCTAGCCTCTTTTCCCCAACTTTTTCGGGGACGACGCAACGTCAATAGTATTGCTTGGCCCTGCCGGTACGGTTCGGCATACTCCTCGCGCCCGAAGCGGGGCGTAAAGATCCCGCAAGAGACGGGATCGGGGAGGAGACAAGTCCGGCGATGGGTGCGTTCTGGCGGCCCGGGCGTCGGTGTGGGCGCATTCTCCCTCAGTCCGTTAGACAGTCATGTACGAGAGGGAGTCCAGTCTTCGATGGCCGCACCGAAACATTCTGCCCTGCGTCTGCTCGCATTTGCGGGGCCTTCCATTCCCATCGCCGCGTTGGGCCTGCCGCTGGCGGTCTATCTGCCGCCGTTCTATGCGGGCCCCATGGGCCTCGGCCTTGCAACGGTCGGCACGATCTTCATGCTGGCGCGCATCTGGGACGTCATTATCGACCCGATTCTCGGCTATCTCTCCGACCGCTTTCCGAGCCGCTGGGGCAGGCGGCGCCACTGGCTCGTCCTTGCGGTGCCGATCCTGATGGTGTCGAGCTGGTTCATCTTCGTGCCTACGGCGCCAGTCTCGGCAAACTACCTGCTCGGCGGTCTCTTCGGCCTCTATCTCGGTTTTACCATGATGTTGCTCGCGCATATGTCGTGGGGCGCGGAGCTTGACGACGACTATCACGAGCGTTCCCGCATTCAGGGCTGGCGCGAGGGGCTCGCCGTGCTCGGCGTCCCGCTGGTGCTGATGCTTCCGGCAATCATCGAAAAGATCGGTGGGGAAAACGTAGAGACCGCGCGCGTCGCCGTGATGGGCTGGTACATCATCCTTGCGCTGCCGTTGACGGTCTTCTTCGCGGTTCGCTTCATGGGCGAGCGCAAGCAGCGGCCGCAGGCGCATCTGCCGATCTCCGAGGCATTCAAGGTGCTCGCCACCAACCGCGCGCTGCGTATCCTCGTCATCGCCGACCTCGCCAGCGGCTTCTCGGCGTCGGCGCTGGGCGCCATGTTCATCTATGAATCGACCTATGTCTGGCAGGTCGGCACCTATTCGAGCCTGCTGCTGCTGCTCTATTTCTTCGCGGGCGTCGCCTTCATCCCGCTCGTGCTGAAGATCAGCTATCGCCTCGGCAAGCACCGCACCATGATCGGTGCGTCGCTCTTCAACGTCTTATTCGTGCCGACGCTTTTCCTCATTCCGCCGGGCAACATCTGGGTCGCCTCGCTGGTGCTGCTCTTCCTGGGCATGAATGTCGGCATTCCGAACGTGCTCTATCGTTCGATCATGGCCGATGTCGGCGACTACGATGAGGTGCATACGGGCCAGCGCCGCACGGGGCTTTTCTATGCGCTGCTGACGCTGACGGCGAAGGTGGGCAGCGCTGTGTCGATCGGCGCCACCTATTGGGCTCTGTCGATTATCGGCTTCCAGCCGGGCCAGGAAAATTCGCCCGAGGTGCTGAACCACCTCAACATGCTCTATGTGGCCGTGCCGTTCCTCTGCAATCTCTTCGTCGCCTATATGATGTGGGGCTTCCCCATCGGCCTGAAGGAGCAGCAGGAACTGCGCAAGATCCTCGACGAGCGCGTCGTCGAGGAAGTCGAGTCGATCGAGACGATCGTCAGCTGAGAGAAACGCGGCGCCCTAATGGGCGCCGCATCCGCATCCGCCGATTTCGGCTACGCCCTTCGGGTCGTAGGCCGCGGCGATGGATCGGGCGGAGGCTTCCGCCGTTTCCGCAAATTCGGCGGCGGCCTTGGCCCGCAGCGACGCGTCGGTCAGGTAGTCGATTGCCGTCATGGCGAGCGCCTTGGCGCCATCGATACAAGCCTTGTCGCCAAGTTCCGAACCTGCCCAACGGGCGAATTCCGGATTGTGGATGACGACATTAGGCGGCGCGCAGGCGATCATCGGGTGGATCGACGGCAGGCGATGGCTGACATTGCCCATATCCGTACTGCCGGCGCTGCCTGAGGGCAGTTTCTCGATCGGGAAGAAGTCGCGTCCCAGCGCGCGCATGTTGCCCTCATAGCTGCGGGCGAGCGGCATGTTGGTCTTGAGGTCGAGATAATCGACCTGCGCCCATTTGATATCGACAGTGCAGCCGGTGGCGAGGGCGCCGGCCTCGAAGCAGGCCTGAACGCGCGTCTTCAGCATCGCGAGTTCTTCGGCATTGGCCGCGCGGATATAGAAGAATCCCTCCGTCTCATCGGGCACGATGTTGGGCGCGGCGCCGCCCTTCGTGATGATGCCGTGAATGCGCTCGGTGTGCTTGATGTGCTGACGAAGCTGCGCGATCGACTGGTAAGCGGTGACGAGCGCATCGAGCGCATTGAGGCCTGCCTGGGGCATGGCGGAGGCATGCGAGGCGCGGCCGTGATAGGTGACCGCGACCTCTGAAATGGCGATGCAGGGCATGGTGATGAGATCGATGCCTGCGGGATGCACCATCATGGCTGCGTCGACGCGATCAAACGCGCCATGCTGGGCCATGATCTCCTTGCCGCCGCCGCGCTCTTCCGCAGGCGTGCCGAGATAGCGGATCTGGCCGGGCAACCCGGCGCCCAGCTTGGCGAGGGCGAGCGTCGCGCCGAGGCCGGTCGTGGCGATGATGTTATGCCCGCAGGAATGGCCGATGCCGGGCAGGGCGTCATATTCCGAGAGGATGGATACTTCCGGCGTGCCCTTGGGTCCGAAGCTGGAGGCGAAGGCGGTGGGGAGGCCAAAGGCGCCGCGCGTGACCGGCAGGCCCGCGCTGTCGAGATGCCTGGTCAGCAGGGCAGCGGCTTCGACCTCATGAAAGGCAAGCTCTGGCTTTGCGTGAATGCTGTGGCTCACCTCGATGAGCGCCGGCGCCATGGCGTCGATTGCGTCGCATACCTGGCGTTTCAGTTCTGATGCCGTCATGGGCTCCTCCACGTTTCGGAAATCCTAGCCCCTTCATCGCCCGAATGTCACCGATACAATCGGCCGCGACGCTTTCCGCGCCGGTGAAAATGCTATGCTGCGGGAAATCGTCTGGAGGCTTGCCCGTGCAGTATTTCGAGTCCGATGGATTGAAGCTCGCCTATCGCGTCGAAGGGGAGGGCGCGCCGGTTCTTCTGGTGCATGGTTTCGCTTCGACGCATCGGGTGAACTGGATCGCAACAGGCTGGACGCGAACCCTCATCGAGGCGGGCAGGCGCGTCATCATGGCCGATGGACGCGGACATGGCGAAAGCGACAAGCCGCATGATGTGGAAGACTATGCGCTGGAGGCAATGGCTGGCGATGTCGTCGCGCTGCTCGATCATCTGGGGGAGCCGGGTGTCGACCTGATGGGCTATTCCATGGGCGGCATGGTTTCGCTGGTCGCGGCGGCGATGTATCCCGAACGCTTCGACCGCGTGATCGCCGCGGGCGTCGGCGAACGCCTTCTCGACAAGAACAAGGATGCGAGTGCGGTCGTCGATGCCTTGTTGACCGACGATCCCGCCTCGATCAAAAGTCCCGCCGCAAAGCTCTTCCGTACTTTTGCCGAGCAGAACCATCAGGATCGCGCTGCGCTCGCCGCCTGCTTCGAGGCCGTGCGCGCCGATTTTCCGGCCGAGCTTCTGCCGCAGATCACAAGGCCCGTGCTGATTGTCGCGGGCGAGACGGACGATCAGGCTGGTTCCGCGGCGTCCCTCGCCGCGCATATTCCCGGCGCGCAGTCCTACACCGTGCCGAAGCGCGACCACATGAAGACGGTCGGCGACCGCGCCTACAAGGAAGCGGTGCTGAAGTTTCTTGCCGAGTAGTCAGCCGGAGACGAGCTCGGACAGGGCAGAAACGCCAACCGGCGGTTCGGCCTGCCACGGCAGAAGAAAGAGACGCCTCGCAAGCGTTTTGCCGACACGTTCGATCTGGACGCGCTCCGCAGCGATGCGTGCGCGCAGCAGCGGGTCATGGGTGGCGGTCGCTGCGAGGCTGCGATTTATCACCCATGCATAGGGTTCGACCTTCGCGCGGCGCAGATCTTCCTGAAGGCTCGCCGCTTCCGAGACGGGTGTCGTCTCCGGTAGCGTAACGAGGATGATCTTGGTGTAGTCAGGGTCCTGCAATCTCATCATTGGCGTGATGATGCGGCCATGGGCGCCGGGGTCGATATCGCGCATCATCTGCCGGTGATAGGCGCCTGTCGCGTCCATCAACAGAAGCGTGTGGCCGGTGGGCGCGGTGTCGAGAACGACGAAATTGCTTCTCGCTTCCGCGACGACGCGCGAGAAGGCGTGAAACACGGCCACTTCCTCGGTGCAGGGCGATTTCAGATCCTCGAGCATCAGGTCGCGTTCCTGCCCGTCGAGATTCTTGCCGCGCGTGGCCATGATCTTCTCGATATAGCGGTCGGTTTCCGCCTTGGGATCGATGCGGTCGACCTGTAATCCGTCGAGGTTGCCGTCGAGCGTCGCGGTGATATGTGCGGCCGGATCGGTGGTGCTGAGGTGAACGCTGTGTCCGCGCTGGACGAGGCCGATAGCGAGCGCCGCCGCGATGGTTGTCTTGCCGACGCCGCCTTTGCCCATGACCATGACGAGACCGCGGCCTGCGGCGGCGAGTTCATCCACCAGGGCATCGAGTTTGGGGATGGCCGGCGCCGAGGGCTCCGCGCCTTTCACATGCGCGGCGGCATGTGGGTCGACATCGGAGAGCAGGGCGCGCAGCGCAGCCAATCCAACCATGTCGAACGGGCGCAGGGGGATGCGATCCTGCGGCAACGCCTCCAGATTTTCCGGCATGCTGGCGAGAGCCTTCTCGCCAAGCGCTTCGATCGAATGAGCGACGGCGTCGTTCCGATCGGTTGCGTGAAAGATGCCATTGATGGCGAGGCGCTGATTGGCGAGACCGAGCGCTCGCAACTCGTCCGAAGTGCGCGCCGCTTCGCGTATGGCGCTTCGGTCTGCGCGCGTCACCAGCATGATGGTGGTGAGCGCCGCATTTCCAAGCGTCGCGAGCGCGGCGCGAAAGCGTGCCTCGCGCATCTTGAGGCCCGAATGCGGGCCGAGGCAGGAGGCGCCCCGGTCATTATCTTTCAGAAAACCAGTCCACGCCTTGGGCAGGCTAAGAAGCCGAAGCGTATGGCCGGTCGGGGCCGTATCGAAAATGATGTGGTCATAAGCGGACTCGTCGTCCGCCAGAAGACCGACGAATTCATCGAAGGCTGCGATCTCGGTGGTGCAGGCGCCGGATAGCTCCTCGCGTACCGTCGAGCGTTCTGAGTCTGTCGATGTCGGTGCCATCTGTTCGATGACGCGCCGGCGATAGTCTTCAGCCGCCTCGTCAGGATCGATGTTCATGGCGAACAAATGCGGCGCGCCCGGTATTGGCGTGGGTGCATTGTCGAGTTTAGCACCGAGCATCTCGTCGAGATTGGAAGCGGGATCGGTGCTGACCAGCAGCACCGATTTGCCGCTGTCGGCGAGCTTCAGTGCGACGGCGCAGGCGAGCGAGGTCTTTCCTACGCCGCCCTTGCCGGTGAAGAACAGGAATCGCGTCGGATTGTCGGCGAGCTTCAGCATCGGAACCTGTTCTTTCCCGCGCGACTTATCGCGCTTTCAGCGGGGCGAAACCGAGATGCATGCCGGCATCGGTCATCAGCGTCTCGCCGGTGATGTGATCCGAGCCTTCGCCCGCGAAGAAGACGACCGAAACGGCGATGTCCTCCGGCGTGCCTGCGCGGGCGAGCGGCATCGTCGCTTCCTGCTGCTTCCTGATCTTTTCGTACTGCACCTCGCCGAAGCGGTCGGAGAACCAGCGCGTGCCGATGAAGCCGGGGCATACGGCGTTGACGCGGATTTCGGGCGCAAGCGAGCGGGCGAGCGAGAGCGTCATCGTGTTGAGAGCGCCCTTCGAGGCAGCGTAGGCGACGGATGAGCCCACGCCCGTCACGCCTGCGATCGATGACACATTGACCACAGAGCCTTTGCCGACTTTCTTCATGTGCGGGGCGCAAGCGCGGATCATCTGGTATGCGCCGACGACGTTGACCTTGTAGATCCAGAAGAAATCGTCCGCGCTCAGCGCTTCGAGATCCGCGTGATTGGCGAATTGCGTCGTGCCTGCATTGTTGACCAGCACGTCGATGCGGCCCCACTTGTCAATCGCGGCCTGTGCGATGCGGCGGCAATCCGCATCCTCGCCGACATCGCCCTGGGCGAGAATGGCGTCGACACCCTTCGACTTGACGAGTTCGAGCGTCTCTTTCGCTTCCTTCTCGCTCTTCGTGTAGTTGATGACGACGCGGCTGCCGCGCTCCGCGAGCTTGATGGCGACGGCGGCGCCGAGGCCGGTGGCCGAACCGGTGACGATGGATACCTTGTCCTTGAGCGTCATGCTGCTTCCCCGTGAGATATTGTTTGCGGGGAGTTTAGCCGTTCCGAGCCAGAAGGCTACCGGCAGAAAGCTCAGTGGTGCTCTTCCGGCGGATTTCTGAAGGCTGCGAGGATGAGCCGGTCGGTCAGCTTGAGCCGCTTGCCGGTCGGCGTCGAAAGTTCGATGCAGGCGAGTTCGCCGTCATGCCGAATAACGGCGCCGCGGGCGAAGCCTACCTCCGGCACGTCGATGGCGACGGCGGCGCCAAGGGCTGGGAGCGGCAGGCATTCGATGAGAGCGCCCGTCGCCGACATTTCATGCACTATGCAATCGACATCGACGCCGGCGAAGACGACGCGGCCTTCGATGCGCGTGCCGATACGCCGGAACAGGCGGCGGTCGGAGGCGTCTTTCGCCTGGGTTTCGGATGGTTCGGCCATGGGCTCTCTCCGGAGGGCGTGACGCACCTCCGGAGAGAGCCTAGGGCCTGATGGTTTAGGAATTATTGCGCGGGCTTCGCGTCGGCGGGCAGGTTCGACAGGAAGTCGCTGATGACTTTCTCGAAGTCGATGCGCTTGCCGAGCGAGGCCATGGGGCCCGCCGTCAGGCCGCCGTCGACGGCAATGGTCTGGCCGGTGACGAAGCTGGACGCGTCGCTGCCGAGGAAGAGCGCCATTTCCGCGATGTCGTTCGGCAGGCCCGAACGCGGGGTCGGCTGAATTTTCGCGAGGTGCTGCTTCATTACCTCGGCGAACTGGTCCGCCACCTGCGTGCCGAGGCCGAGCCCGCTGCCGAAGATCGAGGTGGCGATGCCGCCGGGGCAGATCGCATTGGAGCGCACATAGAAGGGTGCAAGCTCCATCGCCGCGCAGCGCGAGAAGTGGTGCACCGCCGCCTTGCAGGCGGAATAGACGAGCGGGCCGAATCCGGCCTGCAGGCCCGCGACCGAGGCGGTCGAGATGATGCTGCCCGACTGCTGGGCCTTCATGTGGGGCACGGCATATTTATAGCCGAGCACGACGCCCTTCAGCAGCACGCCGACGGTTTCGTCGAAGCCGTTCATGTCGATCTCGTGCAGCTCGCCGCCGACGCCGCCGTAACCGGCATTGTTGAACATGATATCGAGCTTGCCGAACTTTTCGATGGTGTGCTCCACCAGCGTCTTCACTTCGATCTCGTGCGCGACATTGGTGCGGCAATAAGAGAAG
The DNA here is from genome assembly GCF_039680535.1 of Parvibaculum sp. Classification (GTDB taxonomy): domain Bacteria; phylum Pseudomonadota; class Alphaproteobacteria; order Parvibaculales; family Parvibaculaceae; genus Parvibaculum. Next base: position 20,795 of record NZ_JBDKSS010000019.1, read on the forward strand.
TTCTTGCCAAGCTCATGCTCCATCGCCACGCCCTTGTGGTCCTGGAGATCGCCGACGACGACCTTCGCGCCTTCCTTCAGAAAGAGGTCGACCGTGCCGCGGCCGATGCCGCTCGTGCCGCCGGTGATGATCGCAACCTTGCCTTCGAGCCTTCCGCTCATGACGTTTCTCCCTTTGTTTTCTCGTTGGTTTTGTTTCAGCGGCCCCTGAATGCGGGCTTTCTCTTTTCCATGAACGCCTTGCGTCCCTCGGCATAGTCCTCGCTCGAAAAACAGCGCTCGATCAGCTGATCGCAATAATCGGCATCGAAATTTTCGGGCGCCTTCCGCGTCTCGTCGACGATCTTCTTCGCCGTCATCACGGTCAGCGGCGCATTCTCGGCGATGATCGAGCAGGTGTCGCGCGTCTGGGCCTCCAGCGTCTCGCGCGTAAAGACGCGATTGATGAGGCCCATGGAGAGCGCCTCGTCGCAGGTGAAGCGCCGGGCGGTGAAGAAGATTTCCTTGGCGAAGGCAGGCCCCACCACATCGACGAGGCGCCGCGTGCCAGAAGCCGCATAGGCAAGGCCGAGCTTCGCGGCCGGAATGCCGAAGGTCGAGCCTTCGGCTGCAAAGCGGAAATCGCAGGAGAGCGCGATGCCGAGGCCGCCGCCGATGCAATAGCCGTCGATCATGGCGATGGTCGGACGCTCGGCCCGCGCGATGGTCTCGAAGGCAAGCGTGGTCGCGTCTTCGTAGGTCGCGACGCTTTCCGGATTGTTGCGCTGCGCCTCGAACTGCGAAATGTCCGCGCCCGCGACAAAGGCCCTGTCGCCAGCGCCCTTCAGCACGATGACGCGGATTTCCGGATCGGACTCGAATTCCGCAATGATCTTCGGCACGGCCTCCCACATGTCGAGGCTGACGGCGTTGAGGCGCTCCGGATTGTTGAAGATCATCCAGCCGATCGAACCGTCCTTGACGGCGATCATGCGCGGGGTGGGAGAGGACATGCGGGACTCCTGCGGTTCTTGAGGTGCCGCATTCTGCCTGCCCAGGTCGCAGGTGTCACCCCGGCTCGAGAACGGGGTGACGCCCTTGATTTAAACCGGCGCGACGCATTCCATTTGCGGCTCATGGACCGGCGGAAGATTGTCCTTCATGTCTGCGAGCAGGTCCGACTTCAGCGCCTGGTAGGCCGGATCGTTCCAGAGGTTCCGCCATTGCTGCGGATCGTTCTCGTGATCGTAAAGCTCGCCTTCCGTCCCGTCATAGATCGTGCCGGGCAGATAGGCTGTGATCGTGTAGCCGTCGCGATAGATGGTGCGGAGCCCCACCGTCGTTCCATCGACATGGCGGCAGTCCCATTCGGTGAAGACGCGTTCGCGCTTCTGCCGCGTGGCGTCCGCCTCGCTCTGGGGCAGGGGCTTGCCCTGCATCCATTCGGCAACGGGAAGGCCTGCGATCTCGCAGAAGGTCGGCGCGAGATCGACCTGACCGACCGGCGCCGCAACGCTTGCCGGCGCGACATTGGCCGACTTCGCCGGGCGCCAGATCATCGGCAGGCGCATCAGCGCATCGACGTGATAGGGGCCTTTGAAGAGCAGGCCGAACTCGCCCTGAAACTCGCCGTGATCGGTCGTGAAGACGACGTCCACATCGTCGCCCCAGCCGCGCCTCTCGATGGTGGCCATGATCTTCGCCACGGCCTCGTCGATCAGCTCGTTCTCGACATGGGTAAAGGCGTTGATCTCGCGCACCTGATCGGCGGTCATGTCGCAGGCGCGGAACTCCGGCGGCGCTTCGAAATTGGTTACGCGCGCGCCGGTATACCATTCGTGCCAGTGTTGCGGCTTGTCCTTCAGGATAGCTTCGATCTTCTCTTTAGAGCCCGGATAGAATTCCGGCATCGGCGTTTCGCGCCAGGGGTGGCGGGCAAGCTCCGACTTCGGCGGATCCCAGGGGTGGTGCGGATCGGGGAAGGAGACCCAGCAGAACCAGTCTTCATCGGCTTTCAGACCGTCGAGCCAGGCGATGGTGCGGTCGGCCACCCAGTCGGTGTGATAGTGCTCGCGCGCAACATCGTTGAAGTGAAGCTGGCAGCCGCCCGTTTCGCCGCCGCCCGCCGCATTCACCTGAAATTTCGCATCGAGGTTCGGATAGAACTTCACGAAAGCGTCGGGGTCGTGCGTCTTCAGCCATTCGGCGTAGTGGAGGATCAGCGGCGAATGCGCCGCAAGCTCCATATGCTCGAAGCCGCGATGGGGCCCGTATTCTCCGAGCCGCGCCATCTGGCTCTCGTAGAATTGCTGCTTGAAATCGAGGAAGGGCTCGAAATGCGCCTTGCCGATGAGCGCGGTGCGATAGCCCGCCTTGTCGTGGAGATATTGCGCGACGCTCGGCGCATCGACGGGCAGCGGCACGCCGTTCATCCACACGCCATGCGTCGAGACATATTGGCCCGTGATCATGGTCGAGCGGGCGGGCATGCAGACGACGTTCTGATTATGCGCGCGGGAATAGTTGATGCCGTTCGCCGCCAGCGCGTCGATCGCCGGGGTGCGGGCCACTTTCTGCCCATTCGCGCCGATGGCGTCGAAGCGCATCTGATCGGTCGTGATGAAAAGTATCTTGCGGCCCATGAAGTCTCCCCGCGATTTTGTCTCGTTAATGGTGAACATTAGGACATTGGGCGGAGAGGCGCCAGACCGATTATCCCTCACCCTTCAGAAAGCGGATCATCGCGGGGAATGCCTCGCGGTCCTGCAACATGAAAAGATGACCGCCCTCGAAAAGACGAAGCTCCGAGCTGCGAATGCGGTTCGCCATTTTGGCAACCGTCGCGGGCGGCGCGATACCGTCATAGCGTCCGGCGCAGACGAGGGTGGGGCAGCGGATCTGATCCAGCCGGTCCCATGTGTCGTGCTTTGCCCGCGCTTCGAGCTGGCGGTGGCGGCCTGTCTCCATGCCCGGTTCATCCGCATAGGGATCGAGGCTCGCGAAGCTCACCATCGCGTCATTGGCGGCGGGATTGGCCTTGGCCCAGGCCCCGTCATGTCGCGTGTCGGAGATCGGGATCATGTGGCGGGCGCGTTCTTCCCCCTTCAGGTGCTCGATCGTGTGGAAGGGGAAGGAGGCACCGCCCGCGCCGCCCGGCGTCGTGCAGCAGAGGACGAGCCCTTCGACCATGTGAGGATGGTTGATGGCGAGTTCCTGCGCCACCATGCCGCCAAAGGAAACGCCGACGACCATGGCCGAGCCCCAGCCGACGGCATGCATGAGGCCTGCGGCGTCTTCCGCATATCCAGCCATGGAATAGGGGCGGTCGGGCTTCGAGGTCTGGCCGAGGCCACGCTGGTCATAGGCCAGCGTGTCGAAATGCTTTGGTAGCGGTCCGTCGAAGACATTGGGCTTCATGCGGAGGTCGCCGCCCGTGCCGGAAATGAAGAGCAGGCGAGGACCCTGCCCATGCCGCTCGTAGTAAATCTCGATATCGCCGACTTTTGCGAAGGGCATGGAAACGCTTCCCTCTTATATTCCGTTCGACTCGAACCATATCATCTGGGAACAGGGAGGTAGCCGGGGCGCTTTGTCAGTTCTTTTTTTGAACTATCCATGCGTCCCGCCATGTGCTAGTTTGCCGGCCCAGTAATGTGAATTGGGGTCCGCGCCATAGGCGGGCCGTGGACAAGGGAAGGAGCGCCGCATGTCGAAGCCGGTGGAACGCAATTATGCGGATGCTCTGGCCGTTTGCGATCCGGTCTGGGAGCGCATGCGCAATGAAGCGCAGGAAATGGCGCAGAGCGAGCCCGCGCTTGCGAGCTTTCTCTATGTGACCGTCCTCAACCACCGCCAGTTCAACGCGTCGCTGACCTATCACCTCGCGCAGAAGCTCGGAAACACGGAAATCCGTGCCATGCAGCTCCGCGAGATCTTCGACGATGCCCTGAAGGCGTCGCCGGAAATCGGCGAGGCGGCGCGAGCCGACATCGTCGCCTATTACGATCGCGATCCGGCATGCCATTCCTATGTGCAGCCGCTGCTCTTCTTCAAGGGCTACCACGCGCTGCAGACGCATCGCATCGCGCATTGGCTCTGGACGCAGGGTCGCCGCGCCATGGCGCTTTATCTCCAGAACCGCATTTCCGATCTTTTCGCGGTGGATATCCACCCGGCGGCGAAGATCGGACGCGGCGTCTTCATCGATCATGCGACCGGCATCGTCATCGGCGAGACGGCCGTGGTCGACGATGACGTCTCGATGCTCCACGGCGTGACGCTGGGCGGCACGGGCAAGGAAATCGGCGACCGTCATCCGAAGGTGCGTCGCGGCGTGCTCATCAGCGTGGGCGCGAAGGTTCTCGGCAATATCGTCATCGGCGAATACAGCCGCATCGGCGCGGGCAGCGTCGTGCTTCATGACGTGCCGGCGCATTGCACGGCTGTCGGCGTGCCCGCCAAGATCGTCGGTTGCGCCGGATGCGACACGCCGAGCCACGAGATGGATCACATCATCAACGAAGACGAGAAGGGCGCAGGCGTTTAACGCGCTCGCCCTACGGCAGCCGATCCTTCAGCGTGTACCACCACACACCGGCCAGAAGCCCCGGATAGCGCAGCCATGTGCCGCCGGGGAAGTTCGGCACCTTGATGTCGGCCATCCAGTCGAAGCGTTCGGCCTGACCGGCGACGGCTTCCGCGAGGAGCTTGCCCGCGAGCGTGGCGATGTTGATGCCCTGGCCCGAATAGCCTTGCGCATAAAAAATGTTCGGCGCGATCCGGCCGAAATCCGGGATGCGGGGCAGGGTGATGGCGAGCGTGCCGCTCCACGCATAATCGATGCGAACATCCTTCAATTGCGGGAAGACGCGCAGCATCGGCTTTCTGACGAAGGCCGCGAGATCGCGCGGCAAGCGGCCCGAATAATTCTCGCCGCCGCCGAAGAGCAGGCGGTGATCGGCGGAGAGCCGGTAATAGTCGATGACGAATTTCGTATCCTGCACGCCGACATCGTCGCGGATGAGCGCGCGCGCGCCTGCTTCGCCAAGAGGCTCCGTCGCGAGGATGAAATTGTTGACCGGCATGATGTGGCCCGCGATGCGGGGCGCGAGATTGCCGAGATAGGCATTGCAGGCAAGCACGACATGGCCGGCGGTCACGGAGCCCTGCTCAGTCGTCACCCGGGCGGGGTCCGTTTTCGCGATGTCGGTCACGCGCGAGTTCTCGAAGATGCGAACGCCCTTGGCGACCGCCGTTCGGGCGAGACCTAGGCAGTAATTCAGGGGATGGAGATGCGCGCCGCCCATGTCGAGAATGGCGCCGTGATAGCGCTTGGTCGCCACCATCTCATGGGCTTCATCGGCGGGTACATAGCGCAGCGTGGTGACGCCATATTCCCGCTGCATGTGTTCGACCTCGGCGCGAAGCTCCGGCGCTTCGCGCTCCTTCCACGCGGTGTGGAGAATTCCGGGCTTCAGGTCGCAATCGATCGCATTGTTTGCGATGAGGCCCTTCACTGTCGAGAGCCCGTCGACGGCGAGCGACCAGAGGCGATGCGCCCATTCGCGGCCGAGCATCGTCTCCAGTGCCTGCTGATCCTTGCGATGCGTCGTGCCGAGTTGGCCGCCATTGCGGCCCGATGCGCCCCAGCCGACGCGCTCGGCCTCCAGCACGATGACGGAAAAGCCGCGCTCCGCGAGGTGGATGGCGGTGGAAAGCCCCGTAAAGCCCGCCCCGATGACGCAGACATCCGCCTTTTCCGCTCCGGCAAGGGCAGGGTGCTGTTCAAGGCCCTTGGCGGTCGCGACGTAGTAGGAGCTGGCAGGATGTCCTTGGGGCGTCATGTAACCTCTCAGGCGATTTCGAAGACGCTTTCCTCATGCGAGTCGGCGTGAACATCGTTGATGTCGATGCAGGCTTCCCAGGGGACGGAGTCGCGCATCTCCTCCAGGCCATCGGCATCGTCCCACTCGGTGTAGAACGCGACCGACTTGCCGTCCGTGCCCGTCAGGATGCGCGCATGGCGGAGCCCCGAGGGGGGCGAGCGATCCAGTTCACGTTCCTTGTAGGCGCGGAGCTGGGTCAGAATGTCTACGGGCTTGGAGGTTTTGTAGCGAAGCAGATAGGCGACGGCCATGACGTATCCTGATCAGGGTTGTTTGATGCTCTATAGCATGGCTTTGGCCCGCTTTCTTCCTTTGCGGAGCCGCGCAGACAAGCCAGAATGCCTAAAAATCATAATCGCCATACGGGAGCGTTGAATGGGACGGGTGACGGGCAAGATTGCCATCGTGACGGGTGCGGCTAAGGGTATTGGCGCTGCGAGCGCGAAGGCGCTGGCGCGGGAAGGCGCCAAGGTCATCTGCACGGACCTCGATGAGGCCGCGGGCGAGGCGGTCGTCGCTGAAATCCAGCGCACGGGCGGCGAGGCGGTCTTCATGCGCCACGACGTTTGCGACGAGAGCCAGTGGGAGCGCGTGACGAAGCTTGCGGAAGACCGCTATGGCGGACTTCACATTGTCGTCAACAATGCGGGCATCGCGCCGGAGGGCGGTCCCATCGAGGACAAGTCGCTTGAAGACTGGCGTCACACGATCGCCGTCGACCTCGACAGCGTGTTCCTTGGTTGCAAGCACGGCATTCGCACCATCAAGAAGACGACCGCCAAGGGCGCTTCAGGTTCGATCATCAACATCTCGTCCATCCTCGGCCTCGTGGGCTCGAGCAATGCGGCCGATTATGTCGCGGCCAAGGGCGGTGTGCGCCTTCTCTCCAAGGCGGCGGCGCTCGAATGCGCGGAGGCCGGTTACCGCATCCGCGTCAATTCCGTGCATCCCGGCTATATCGATACGCCGATGGTGCGCAACGTGGCGGAAAAGGGCATGCCGGGCCTCGCCGAGACGGGCAATGAGGTGATCGCGCTGCTCACCATGCTGCATCCGATCGGACGCCTCGGCGTCGCGGACGAAATCGCCAATACGGTGCTTTTCCTCGCGTCTGACGAATCCTCCTTCACCACCGGCACGGAACTCGTGGTCGACGGGGGCTATACGACCCGTTGAAGATGGTTTGCGCGCGGGCCCGCAAGCGGCTAAAACCTCCGCCACGCGGGCCTCGCGCCGCAACGACAATGATTGGAGACGGATTTGGACAAGACCGAAATCAAGCGCATTGAGGCTTATCTGCGCGAGAAGTTCCGTCTTCCTTCGATCACGGTCACGAAGCGGCCGCAGAAGGACGACTCCTGCGAAGTGAACATCGGTGAGGAGTTCATCGGCGTCATTTTCAAGGACGAGGAAGACGGCGAGGTTTCCTACGCCTTCCAGATGGCGATTCTGGATATCGACCTGCCTGACTGAGGCAAGTTGGCCTCAATCCGTGATCGTTCCCTCGAGGCCGTTGGGCAGTCCCGGCGCCTCGAACGATGTGACGAGCCGGATCATCAATTCGTCGATCCGGCGCCATTCCGCCAGATGCGCGCGCTTGTAGCGATAGGTGAGGGCGAGGTTCTTCGTCAGCAGAAGGCTGCGCGTGCAGTTCGGGCTTTCGACCAGCGCCGTCTTTTGCTGGCATGTGATGAGAACGAGCCGGCCATCATTGTCGGTGCCGACGAGCAGATCCTGATCCTTGTAGCCCGAGTTCGGCTTGAAGCTGAATTTTTCAAGCCCGGTGCGCTCCTTTTCGCCCGCCGTCGAGGCGAGATACTTCGAGTAGATCTCCTTCAGTCTCCGCTCCGCGGGCAACATCGCGCCCGCCTCCTGCAGCGTGAAGAATACAACCTGGGCATCGGGCGTGTTGTCGCTGAATTCGGTCTGCCGTTCCGGCGCATAGGGCGCGAAATCCGGAAGCAGGGCATGCATGGAGAGTTCGGGCTGTCGGCCGCCGCCGCGCTGCGAGGGATAGCGGGTGTAATTTTCAGGGACCAGGAAACGCGTGCCGCCCACCACGGCTTCTATGCGCCGCGTCGCCGCGCTGGCCTTGGGGTCGTGGCCGAGGAGTTCGCCGGTCGTTGGTCCGAAATAGTAGTAGAGAAAGACGCCCGAAAGGGTCAGGACCGCAATGAGGACGAGCGCGGGAATAATCCAGGCCGGGCGTTCATGCACGAGCTCCCCGCCCGATTGCTTCTGTCGCGCCACTCACTCAACTCCCTCGGTTCGCCGCCTCGTTTCATAGTAGCGCCGGCGCATTGCTGAACAATCCTTGTCTCGCTTCGGGACAATATCGCGGCATAATGCAGAGCAGGCATTGGCCTGCGCGTCACCATCTCCATCTAAACCACTGACTTGCAAAGATTTTATTGCCGCCCGCCTCGTTCGTTCCGTTGGTATGCGGCTTGCGGAAGGGAGTTCGACAATGATGGGCGCTTGTGGGAGCGCCGGGCAGGGGTTGGGTTCCGAACATGTCTGAAGGCGCGGCATTTTTCTTTTCGGTGGCGACGGGCTTCGTCGCGGCGGGCATTACCGGCAGCATCTATCGCATCGTGACCAGCAAGCATCCGAGCTTTCAGGTCTGGTCCGACACGACCGTCGGGCAGTTGATGGGCGTCGCCACGCTGATCTTCGCGGGGCCGAATGTCATTCTTCGCAATGCTTTCCGCGCTCAGATTTTCGAGAACCGGCCGCCGGTATGGCTGCTTTTCTCGGCCTGCCTTGCGATGATCTGGAGCTTCATCTCGGGCCTCTTCGTTCTGAGCCTGATCCTGGGGGCGTGAGCGTCAGGCCGTTTTGCGGCGCCTGTAGCGTCGGCGGAGGGAACCGAGAAAGGCCGCGCCTAGAGCGGCGATGAACGCCCATGCCCATCCAGCGGCCCAGAGGATCAGATTGGCCACCGTCTTGAAGGCGCGCAGGCAGGTCTTGCCGGTCAGTTCGACAATGCCTCGCGTCTTCGTGCCGAGCTTGCCGCTCATCTTCGTGATGTGGGCGAGGTCGTCGCCATTCTCCACATATTTGAGGAGGCGCACGGTCTCGGCCGGCCCGACTCTTTTCTCAAGCGCAGCAACATCCTTGAAGACGGGCGCCAGCCGGGCCATGGAAATGCCATTGGCGTAATCCGCAATCGCGTGGCGGGTCGCGGCGCTGTCGGCAAGGTTCACTTCCTTGAGTGTCCGCCCGAGCCGCTCGAAATTCACCGCCTCGCCGAGCATGCGCGTCAGGTCGCGGGCAAAGCGTATCGTGAGAGCGCCCGCCTTCTTCGAAACCTTGATGATCGAGACGCCTATCCTGGCGGGCAGGGCGCCGCCGCCGGTTGCTACCGTCGCGGTGGTCGCTGCGAGGCCGACGACCGAGAGGCCGAGAACGAGCTGCGAATATTCCTCGCCATTGATGAGCTTGGTGCCCTCGCTGCCGATATCGCGCACATCGCCGACCACGGTGAGGTCCGATGTGATCGCGCCCATGAACGACGCCGTATCGCCGCCCTCGCCGGTGAGGAAGCCTTCGAAGAAACTGCCGGTGTTGCGAACGACCGTGCTGCTGAGGGTTTTCTCCCTGGCAAGGCGCGCCGCCGTGCCGGATTCGATGGCGGCGCCCATATAGTCGGCAATGTCCGCATACATGGTTGCGTCGTCGAAGTTTCCGGCATCGAGCGCCTTGTCGATACGGCGGCTGAGGTCTGAGCCGCTTGTCGCCTGCGCCAGCTCGGCGCGAATGAAGGGATCGGCCGGAATGGCGTCATCCGGCACGTAAGGATCGAGAAAGCCCCTCTGGTAGGCGAAGAGGAAAAGAACAGGGGCGAGCAGAAGGAAGATCAGAACGTCAAGAAACAGCCTCATGCCCGTCGCGTCCCCGCCAGTTGCCCGGGCCGAGATTGCGGCATCGGGAGGGCGCGCGCAACATCGGTGCCTCAGCCGCCGATCGGTCCGCCTTTCCTGGCGCGGATGGCGACGACGGAGGGGCGCGGCGGCATGCCGGGCTGGAAGTCGGGCCAGCGCGTGGCGGGATCGTCAAAGGTCGAGGCGCGCTCGAAGCCCTTGAAGTCCTTGGTTCCATCGGCGCCGGGATGCTGCACGGCGACGAAGAGCGTCTCCGAATCCGGCGTGAAGCAGGGGCCGCACATTTCGGCGCCCACGGGCACGCGGAAGAACCGCCGCGACAGGCCGCGCCCAGCCCCATCGGTTTCAAGCGCAAACATGCCGTCGGCTGCGCCGGAGGTCTGGGCCCATTCGTCGCCCTGATCGGTTGCGACCCAGAGCCGTCCCTTGCCATCGACGGCGAGATTGTCCGGGCATGCGAACCAGCCGTCCGCTGTGGTCGCCGCGTTCCATTTCGCTTTTTCGTCGGGCTTTGCCGGGTCGCCGCAGGTGACGAGAAGGGTCCAGGCGAAGCTATCCGCGCCGTGGTCCGCGCTCGCGGGCGCGATCTCGACGATCTGGCCCCAGAGGTTTTCCGCACGCGGATCGACGGCATCGACCTTGTCCGGCGTGCGCTTTGCGTTATTGGTGAGCGCCACATAGACCTTGCTCGTCAGCGGATTGGGCTGGACGTCTTCCGGACGATCGAGCGGCGTCGCGCCGAGAATGTCCGCGGCACGGCGCGCCTCGATCAGCACATCGGCCTGCGAGGCAAATCCATTCGCCTCGGTAAGGCCGTTCGCGCCGTGGACGAGCGGCCTCCACGTCCCGGAGCCGTCTTCCTCGAAGCGGGCGACATATAGCGTGCCTTCGTCGAGCAGGTCGCGATTGGCCGCGCGGTTCTGCGTATCGACTTTTCCCGAGGTGACGAACTTGTAGAGATATTCGAAGCGCTGATCGTCGCCCATATAGACGGCGAGGCGGCCATCCTTCGTCAGCGCATTCTCGCAGCCTTCATGCTTGAAGCGGCCGAGCGCTGTGCGTTTGCGCGGCGCGGCGGCAGGGTCGAGCGGGTCGATCTCGACGACCCATCCGAAGCGATTGGCCTCGTTCGGTTCCTCGTTGATATCGAAGCGTTTGTGGAAGCGCGCCCAGCCCATCTTGTCGCCGGGAATGCCCATGCGCTTGTAGTTCCCGGCTTCCGGATGGCCTTCGAGCTTGCCCGCGAAATAGGAGTTCACATTCTCTTCGCCGGTCAGATAGCTGCCCCAGGGCGTGATGCCGCCAGCGCAATTGTTGAGCGTACCGAGGACGCGGGTTCCTTCCGGATCGACGGAGGTCTTGAGCCGTGCATGACCGGCGGCCGGGCCGCTGATCCTGACCTCGGTGTCGAGCGGTGTGATGCGCCGGTTATAGACGCCGGAAATGACGGGAGCCCATTTGCCGTCGGGCCCCAATGCGATCTCGACAATGGAGCAGCCATGCGCGGCGATGGCGACATCCACCTGCGCCGCGTTCGCCGCCTTGACATCGCCGAGGCCCGGAAACATCAGCTGCGCATTCGTGTATTCATGATTGACGCAAAGTAGCCCGCGATCGCTCGCGCCCGAGCCATAGGGCAGAGGCACGAAGCCCACATAATCATTGTTGTAGCCGAATTGCTTGCGCTGGGCCTCGGCGGTCTGGTGAAGCGGATCGAAAGCGGGAGCGCCCGCAAGCACGGGATCGCCCCAGCGGATCAGAATGTCTGCGTCATAGCCCTCGGCCACATGGTGATGATCGTCGACGCCGCGCGGCAGTTCCTTGAAGGTGAAACGCGGCGTGGGCCCGGGCCGGTCGCAGGCCGCGAGGGCGAAGAGGCTCGTCGACGCCGTGGCGACGAGGCCCGCGCCACCCAGGCCCTTCAGGACGGCGCGGCGCGACCAGACTTCACCCAGCGTCGGGGCCATGGGCCGCGTAATGGCCTCGTCATCGGCCGTCTCCAGATCGGCTTCAAAGGACTTGCGCTGGCTCATGATGGGCTCCACTGATTTCGACCCAACGAGACTAACGGGCCTGCGTTGCGGCTTCGTGACGCCATGTCTCGTCTCGGGCGGCGCGGCATGCCATAGTTTGCCGCAATGAGACAGCTGATCGAGGATAAATAATGGCTATCTACGCGCTGGGCGGCACAAGGCCCATTCTTCCCGCCGAAGGCGAATACTGGGTCGCGCCCAATGCGCAGGTGATGGGCAACGTAAGGCTGGAGCGCAATGCGAGCGTCTGGTTCAACGCCGTTATCCGTGGCGATAACGAGCTCATCACCATTGGCGAGAATTCCAACGTCCAGGATGGCTCGGTTCTACATACCGATCCGGGCTCGCCGCTCACCATCGGAGCCAACGTGACCATCGGACATATGGTCATGCTGCATGGCTGCACCATCGGCGAGGGAAGCCTTGTCGGCATCGGCAGCATCGTGATGAATGGTACGCGTATCGGCAAGGGTTGCCTCATCGGCGCCAACACGCTGATCCCCGAGGGAAAGGATATCCCCGACTATTCGATGGTTCTGGGCGCGCCGGGCAAGGTGGTTCGTACACTGACCGAAGAACAGAGCGCGGCGTTGCGCCTTTCCTCCGACCATTACGTCGAGAACTGGAAGCGCTATGCGCGTGAATTGAAGATCATCGACTGAGAAGGTCGATCAAAAGAAACGATAAGAGGGAGGACGAAATGAGCCAGCCACAGGAAGTTCTGTACGAAGTTTCCGAACACATCGCCACGATCACGCTCAATGCGCCGGAGCGCATGAACACGATCTCGGGCCCGATGCTCGACCAGTTGACGGAGCGTCTGCTCGAAGCCAATGCGGACAGCGATGTGCGCGTCGTCATTCTCACCGGCGCGGGCCGCGCCTTCTGCGCGGGGCTCGATCTTCGCGCCCAGACGGGCGGGGGCGGCACGGGCATTCTGAGCGGCAGCGTCGTCTCGACGACGCTGAACCTTCGTCACACGCCGCCGACCGTGCTTCATGAAATGGAAAAGCCGACCATCTGCGCCCTCAATGGCGGCGCGGCGGGCTACGGCATGGACACGGCGCTGGGCTGCGACATGCGGATCATGGCGAAATCGGCCAAGCTCGCCGCCGCCTTCTGCAAGCGGGGCCTCGTGCCTGAATCCGGCGGCACATGGTTCCTGCCGCGCCTGATCGGCTGGGAAAAGGCCGCGAAGCTTATCTTCACGGGCCGCACGCTTTCGGCTGAGGAAAGCGTCGAATGGGGCCTCGCCACCGAGGTCGTGGCCGACGAGGAACTGATGCCCCGCGCCCGGGCATTGGCGAAAGAGATCGCGGCCAATGCGCCGCTCGCCGTTCAGGCGGCCAAGCGCATGATGCGCATGGGCCTTAACGAACCGTTCCCGGAACATGTGCATCATGTCTATCTTCAGCTTCTGCCGCTCATGCGGACGGAAGACGTGAAGGAAGGCATGACGGCCTATATGGAAAAGCGGCAGCCCAAATTCGTCGGGCGCTAGGGCGGGCCCGGCGAGCGGCGCCCGGTTAAGGGACGACAGTGGGGCAGGGCATCGACAGGCAACGAGACGGACTTTCCCCGGAGAGGGGCAAGGGTCTCATGCGCGCATGTTGGCTCGCCTGCTTCGCTGCCACGCTCCTTCTCGCGGGTGCGGCTGGCGCCGCGGGATTTACCGGCACCTTCATCGGCACCGACGCTGCCGCCGCGATGAGCCTCAGCCTGCAGGATCTCGACGCTCGCGTCGTCGGACGCCTCAGTCTGCCCGATGGCCGTGTCTATGCTCTGAATGGCCAGCACAGGCAGAACGGCGTCGAGGGGGCGCTCCGTATCGCGGGAGCAGCCGACAGCGAATCCCTGTTCGTGATCGAACAGCAGGTGAGCGGCTTGCGATTGATCATTGTTCCTCTCGGGGCCGATGGCCGGCCCGTGATGGCCAATGCGCGGTTCTTTCCATTCATCCCGGAAGGCTTCGCGCTCGTTCCGGAGGGCAAGGTGCTTGCTCCTGCGCCTCAGGTCTTGCCGCCTGCCGCGTCGCCCCCGGCCGCAGTCGCCGCGCCAGCACCAGCACTAGCACTAGCTCCCGCTCCGGCGGCGTCGCAAGCACCTGCGCCGGCTCCGGCAGCAACGGTACAGGTTCCTGCCTTGGCGCCTGCATCAGCGCCCGCACCGCTTCACCCGGTCGCGCCGACAAAGGACAAGGTCGATGTGCTGCGCTTCATCGACGAATACAGCCAGTGGAGTCCTTCTGACGTCGCCCGGCTCTACGCGCAGCTCGGCGATCGCGATCGCGGCCTCATCCAGCTCTATGATCACGCGGCGGCCGATATTCTCTGGCGCGTCTGTGCTGCGGATGCGGCCGGCGCGCAATTGCCGAAGCCCGTTCTCGCCGACCTGATCGACCGTCAGCAGACGACATGCGCCGAATTCCTGCCGCTCGCGATGGCGGCGCAGAGGTCGGCCCTGTTCGCCGAGTTCGTTCGGCGGGCCCGCTTCCAGTTCGACATCGTGCGCGAGACGATCGTCTGCAATCGCGGGCAGTCCACGCCATCGAAATGCGCGGATATGAGCGCGGTGGGCGCTCCCCTGATTGCGCGCTGGCGCGACGCTTCGTCGATCATGCGAGAGATTGCAGGGCTTCCGGAGGGTGCCGTTCCACCCGTCGCGGCCCAGGCCGTTTCTCTGCGGACTGCGATCGCTGATGCACCGGAAACAAGGACGCCGCCGGGCAGCGCATCCACGGCGGCGTCGAAGGATATCATCGAGGCGCGCAGGTTCGGGATCAGGTTGCCCCTGCCGGACCCGCGCAGCTGATCGGCGTCAGTTCACGGCGACGAGTTCGATGGCGAAGGTGAGGTCTTCACCTGCCAGCGGATGATTGGCGTCGAGCGTCACCGTCGTGTCGGTGAGTTCCGTGACGACCAGCGGGATTTCCCGTCCCATGTTGTCGCTCGCAGTCAGGCGCATTCCGATGAACAGCGTCATGTCCGACGGAAGTTCCGAGCGCGGCACATCCTGCACCATGCGCGGGTCGGACTCGCCATAGGCTTCGGCGGCGGGAATGGTGAAGGTCTTGCGGTCGCCAATCTCCATGCCGGTCACGGCATTGTCGAAACCGGGAATGACGGCGCCAGTGCCGAGGGTGAACTCGAGGGGCTCACGGTCGACGCTGCTGTCGAACACGGAGCCATCGCTGAGAGTGCCCGTGTAATGCACCTTTACGGTATCGCCTGCTGCTGCCACGGATCTTGCCTTTCCTTGAGCGCGAGTGCCGTGGTCGCCGGTTCGCCGCGCTCTGTACGATGAAATAAAAAAGGCCTTCAGGGTGGAGCCCTGAAGACCGACCGTAGGGCGAGCCTAACACCGGACGCGCCGCGCCGTCATCCGCGCATGTGAGACGAAAATCAGAAGGGGCGGCGCCACACGCGGCGAATCTTCGCGTCCGTCTCCGGCCCGAGATTGAGCCAGGCCGTGCGGTCGCGCGTCGCATCGACGATGAACATGGTGTCGGTTTTGCCGATATGCATGCTCAGATCGTTGAGCAGTCCGCTGGCCGTTCCGGCGGTATTCACGCACCAGACATTCGGCGCGAGCTTGTAGGCAGGCCCGAGCGACATGATCGCCTGTTCGAGCGCGCCGGCGTAGCGGGCCTTGATGTCCATGATGATGATGAAATTGGCCGTCTCCGGCTGACGCCGCCGGTCCACCTGGCCCTTGGATGAGCCGTAGCTGACACGCTCCCGGCGCTCCTCTGCGGGTTCGCGCTGCGCGGTTGCATCTGAACCGGCTGACTGCGCGACGGCTCGCGGCTCTGCGGCGGGTTCGGCTTCGGGTGCGCTGCCGCCGAAGAAGGCCGCGAAGTCGGGAATGAGATCGGCGTTCAGCCAATTGCTAGAATCCGGGGGCGTTCCCTCAGGCGCCAGGATGCTCTGGGCGATGACGCGACCCTCGGCGATGTAGCTCTGCATCGCGTCGAAAGAATAGGGCCCGTAGATGCGGTCGCCATATTTCAGCAGCCATCGTCGGGACCCCGCATCGGTGGCCGCTGCGTCAGCGCGGGAATGGGATTCTGTTCCGGCCATATTTCTTTCGGTGCCGCTTCGCCTGGATGTCGCAGACATTAGCGCCGATTCGTCATGCGAACGCAGCGGTAATTGCCGTTTCGTCACAATAAGACGCACTCGTTAACCTTGCGTCAATGTCGCGCGACTTGCCGGGAGAGAGTCGAGAGGGCAGATTTCCCCTCGAAACGACGGGCCACAACGCGCCCGACAATCGCAAACAGGGAACGCGCATGACCACCGAACACTGCACAGCCGAACGGGAAGGGCACCTTCTGATCGTCACGATCAATCGTCCGGAACGGATGAACGCACTTCATCCGCCGGCCAATTTCGAGCTCGCGAAGATTTTCGACGACTTCGCCAAGGATGACGATCTGTGGGTCGCGATCATCACTGGCGCTGGCGACCGCGCCTTCAGCGCCGGCAACGATCTGCGTTACCAGGCGGAAGGCAACAAGATCGAAGTGCCGGCCTCCGGCTTCGCGGGCCTTACCGCGCGCTACGACCTGAACAAGCCGGTCATCGCTGCGGTGAATGGCGTCGCCATGGGCGGTGGCTTTGAAATCGCGCTGGCCTGCGACCTCATCATCGCTTCGGAAAACGCCGTCTTCGCGCTTCCCGAGCCGAAGGTCGGTCTTGCCGCGCTCGCGGGCGGCCTTCACCGCCTGCCGCGCCAGATCGGCACCAAGCAGGCGCTGGGCATGATCCTCACCGGCCGTCAGGTCCCGGCGAAGGAAGGCAAGGAACTCGGCTTCGTCAACGAGGTCGTTCCGGCTTCGGAGCTTCTCGCTGCCGCCAAGCGCTGGGCCGCGATGATCATGGAATGCTCGCCCATGTCGATCCGCGCCTCGAAGGAGTCCGTCTATCAGGGCCTCAACGAAGCCAATCTGGAAAAGGCCGTCACCGGCAAATATCCCGCCGTCGCCGCTCTCTTCCGCAGCGAGGATCTGATCGAGGGCCCGCGCGCCTTCGCGGAAAAGCGCAAGCCGGTCTGGAAGGGCAAGTAAGGCTTTTCAACCCTCAGTCGAATACCGGCCCTGTCGTGTGGGTTGCGACAGGACCGGCCTCGACAGGACCGGGCCTGTGGGGGCGGACCCGGTCGTGGGGGGCGTTGCGGCCGTGGGGCCGGTTCTTCAGTTCATCGCCAGCGTCGCGGTCGGAGCCTGCGACGCGGAGGCGTGATTGTTCTCATCGGCGAGGCTGGGCCGGATCGGCGCGGCCTCGTCGTGTTTCATGCGATTGGCGGCTTCGATGAAGGGGATCGGCGCGCCAAGCGGCGGTATGGCCTGGTTCGATGCGACGCTGAACGTCGACGTGTCGAGATTGACCCAGACATATGGCCGCTCGCGCGACTGGCGCTTGGCCCAGGTGTAGGGCGCATTGGCCCATGACACGATTGCCCAGTTCTTGTTGTCGAGCACGTAGTCGCCTTTGTCCGTCGTCGCGACGAGAATGGCATGGCCGTCGCCGTTCCATTCACGGACCACGGCGATGAGCAGGTCGCTGGCGGGCCAGCCGCGCTCGACCAGCATCTTGCGCTTGAGCAGCGCCAGATCCTCGCAATCGCCGCCATTCGCGTTGGGATAGGTCCAGTTCTCGGCCACGCCGTAATTGTCGACGTCCTCGATCTGCGGAACGCTGCGGTTCACGTAGTCGTTGACCTCGTTGAGCTGTGTCCAGCGGCCGGGGGTCAGCACCATGTTGGAGGGATGGTCGGTGCCGCCTTCGCATTCCTTGGGATTGCGCACGCAGAATGAAATGAAGCCGTTGGGCGGTACGACCTGCTGGCCGACCGGCATGTGCATGGCCGCCATGGTCACGTCTGTACTCATCAGTGTGCTGCTCGATTGACCGATGCTGCCTGTCGTCTGACATCCCGTCACAGACAAGGCGATCCCTAGCGCAAAGGCGAGCGAATTGATCCTGTTCACGTCCACCACCCACAATCCCCAGATGCGAAACTTCCTGTTTCGCGTGTACAGGGTGGCAAACAGGTGTTTGCCGCTCTTTAAGTGAGCCGCTTGGTTTTGAGTTGAATGTGAACGGATTTTGATTTGAGTTTTTGTCTAATTTTATCTGTCGTCGCGAGGCGCCATCTCGTGGCGGTGCGCAAGGCCCGTTTTTCCAGAAAAATCAGACAATTATCATGTGCGGTCGCGGGCCGTGGCCGGTCGATCGCTGTTTCGCCGGCAAGCGCACAAAAAAAGCGATGCCCGAAAATTTCTTCGGGCATCGCCAAACAAGCTTAACAAAGATTGAATTACGCGGGTTAGCTGACGATCTTCCAGCTGCCGTCCGGCTGGCGGCATGCCGTGCCGTAACCTTCCTTGCGTTCGCCGTCGATATAGATCGTCTGCTGGAACTCGCGGCAATACTGGCCCTGTTCGGTGTTGTAGGTGCGCACCGGCTTCACGTCGCCATAGGTGCCCGTATCGGGATTGTGCCAGCTCACGGGCTGGCCGCTGTCGAGGCTCCGCGAGGTGCTGTTGCCGACATAGTTCTGGTCCTGGCAGGAAAGCTGCGTCGCGAGGCTGTTGCCGACGAGGCCGCCCGCGAGCGCGCCGCCGATGGTTGCCAGCGTGCGGCCCGAGCCGCCGCCGATGGTCGAGCCGAGCAGGCCGCCAACCACGGCGCCGCCGAGGCCGCCGATGATTCCGTTTGTGCTGGTCGGGCTGCCGCACTCAGCCCGCGCCGTGTCGGGCGTACCGACCAGACCGATGGCGAGAAGAAGGGCGAGGGGAATGAACCCAAGCCGTTTGAACATCGGGATCAGCATGATGCTACCTCCAGGAGACATGTTTCGATGGCGGCGGTTATAGCCGGGCAACAACCGCCACCACCACAAATCATTGGCATTTTACTGCGTGGCGCCGTCGAACGTGCGCAAATCTTCCATAAGCGTATCGCGGATGAGCTTCACCGTGGCTGCGCGCTCCTTCCGCTTCGTATTACGGAAAGCGGGCTGGGGTAGTGCGGCCAGTTCGCGTGCACGGGCCATCGCCGCTTCCTTGAGGCGTTCGGCAGGGGCCGTCTGGTCCAGATAGCCGACAAGGGCGGCCTCGATGGGGTTGTAGATTCGCGCCTGGGTCACGGCGGCGGTGAAGTGATTGCGCGCGAGCCGGTCGCGTGCGAGCTCCACGCCGAAGATCGGCAAGGTCATCCGTATGGCGACCTCCGGCAGGCCGATCTTGAATTCGCCTTCGGCACCAACGCGCACATCGGCGGAGAGCAGTAGAAGGCCGCCGGCAGCCAGCGCATGGCCGGTGCAGCCGATCACGATGGGTAGGGAATGCGTATACATCTCCAGCATGAGTTCGGCGCCCGCCGTCACGAGCTTCTGCACATGCGCCTGACCGGAGGCCATGACCTCGAGGTCGAAGCCCGCACAAAAGCGCTTCTCGCGGCCGAGCAGCAGCACGGCCTTGGCCTCGCCTTCGGCGCGCTTCAGGCTGGCACCTATTGCATCGATCATGTGATGGCCGAGCGCATTGGCCCGTCCGTCATCCATGGTCAGGATGGCGATATCGTCGATGAGTTCGTATTTGAGAATTGGCTCGGCCATGTTCGTCCCCCGGATCTGTTCTGCGAGTCGCAGTCTAGATGAGGGCGGGGGAGGCGGCGAGGGCGGAGAGATTCAGCCGAAGGGACGCGAAAGCGCGCTGGCGCGTTCGGGAATGTCGGTGAATTCGATCGCGAAGCCTTCCGGCGTGTGGCGTACGACGCGGCCCTTCATGCGGCCGATGGAAACGCGGGTGCCGAGCGGCGGACGAAGCTCGGTCGCGACATTGGCGCCGCCGAGCGACATGTCGACGATGCGGCAGGGGGCCGTTCGGCCATCGGCCAGGGTGACAACGGACCCTTCCTCAAAGCCGCCGTCCTGAGGCGCATAGCGCGGGAAGTTGCGTCGGCTGTCGGCATCGGGGGATGCGCCGCCGCCCTTGGCGTAGGCGTTGAGCCTGTCGGCCACGCGCTCGCGGCGCGGGCCGCTCAGCGCGGTCTCGATGGCGAAGCCGCCTTCGAAGGCCCGGACGACCGGCCCCTCGAAGCGGCCGAAATCGTCGAGATAGACGATGAGATGCGCCCCGGCAGGGACGTCGACATCCGCCAGCAGGGCGATGCCCGAGAGCGACATGTCGCGGATGACACACTCATGTTCGGAGCCGTCGGGCGCCAGAAAACGGCCCTTTACGGCCACCGGAACACGGGGGTGGCGTCGACGTTCGCTGCCTGGTTCGTCGTTCGTCATCAATCCTAGCTCGCCATTGGCGTCCGACTTGGAGGGGACGCTGATCTCGCCAGAATATGGCGGGCAGGGTTAATGAAAATTTATCGCAAGAGCAGGTGAAACGTCTATTTTGGAGGAAAGCGGCAAATCGGGCGCTTTCGTCAAAATTGACGCTTGCGTCAGCTTTGTCGATTGCTGACAATCCGGGCAAAATCCGACCATCGCAGGGAATCGGGCTGCCGCCGGGCAGCGAGAAATGCGACGGGGCGCTGCCGCTCCGGAAAAGGTCGAAGTCACAGGGAAGGCGAGGACTATGAGTTCATTCGACTACATCATCATTGGTGCGGGCAGCGCGGGTTGCGTGATGGCGAACCGCCTGTCGGAAAATCCGGCGAACAAGGTTCTCCTGCTGGAGGCGGGCGCCAAGGACACCAACTTCATGATCCATATGCCCGCCGGCGTCGGTCAGCTGATCGGCACCGATACGGCGAACTGGTACTACTATACCGAGGGCCAGACCCATCTGAACAACCGCAAGCTCTTCTGGCCGCGCGGCAAGGTGCTCGGCGGGTCCTCCTCGATCAACGGCATGATCTATATTCGCGGCCATGGGCGCGATTACGACCTCTGGCGCCAGCTCGGCCTCGAAGGCTGGGGCTTTGCCGATGTGCTGCCCTACTTCCGCCGCGCCGAAGGCAATGAGAACGGCGACAGCGCGTTCCATGGCGGCGAGGGCCCCCTCGGCGTCAGCAATGCCCGCAAGTCGAACGTTCTGTTCGACGCCTTCGTCGAGGCCGGCAAGCAGGCGGGCCACCCCTATACGGACGACTTCAACGGTCCGCAGCAGGAAGGCGTCGGCCCCTATCAGCTCACGATCAAGAACGGCAAGCGCTGCAGCGCCGCGGTCGGCTATCTCGTTCCCGCGCTCTCGCGGCCGAACCTCAAGGTTGAAGTGAAGGCGCTCACCTCGCGCATTCTCTTCGAGGGCAAGAAGGCCGTCGGCGTCGAATATGTTCAGGATGGCGAGACGAAGACCGTCCGCGCCAACAAGGAAGTCATTCTTTCCGGCGGCGCGGTCAACTCGCCCCAGACGCTGCTTCTGTCGGGCATCGGTTCGGGCGAATATCTGCGCAAGTTCGGCATCGATGTCGTCGCCGATCTGCCGGGCGTCGGCCAGAACCTGCAGGACCATCTCGACTGCACCGTGATCAGCGAGTGCAAGCTGCCGATCACGCTGCACAGCCAGACCAATCCGCTCCGCATGCTCCTGACAGGCATGCAGTACACCTTCTTCAAGTCGGGCATCGCGACCTCGAACGGCCTCGAATCCGGCGCCTTCCTCAAGACGCGGCCCGAACTGGAAGTGCCGGACGTCCAGCTGCATTTCGTCGCCGCCATGATGCGCGACCATGCCCGCATCAAGTCTGATCGGCATGGCTTCACTGTCCATGTCTGCCAGCTTCGCCCGGAAAGCCGCGGCTATGTCGCGCTGAAGTCGCTCGATCCGGCCGATCACGCGCTGATCCAGCCGAACTACCTCGAGGCCGAGACCGACCGCCGCGTCATGCGCGACGGCGTTCGCATGGTGCGTAACATCCTCGCGCAGCGCGCCATGGACCCCTATCGCGGGCCGGAGTTCTGGCCGGGCGCCGACAAGCAGACCGACGAGCAGATCGACGGCTGGATCCGCGAAACGGCGGAGACAATCTATCATCCGGTCGGCACGGCGAAGATGGGCAACGACCCGATGGCCGTGGTCGACAGCAAGTGCCGCGTGCGCGGCGTCGAGGGCCTGCGCGTCGTGGACGCCTCGGTCATGCCGACGCTCGTTGGCGGCAACACCAACGCGCCGACGATCATGATCGCGGAGAAGATTTCGGACGACATTCTCGGCCGCGCGCCTCTGTCGGCCGAACACGTGACCATCGCCGAAGACCGCCAGGGAAATGCCGCCTGATCGGACGGGATACCGCTGAAACAGAAAGGCCGGCGCTAGCGCCGGCCTTTTTTGTTTGGTCTGGGACTTTACTGGTGTTCGTCGCTGAACGTCGCCGTCTTGACGAGGCGGAGATAGGAGCGCTCGCCACGGAGCGGCGGGCGCCGATGCGCGAGGTTGGCGAGGGCGGCGCTGATGACGTGCGGCCGTTCACGCACGATCCGTCGCGCCGCCTCGACGGGGGGCTGCGTGAATGCGCGTTTCGGCATGCGCTCCGGGTTGGCGATCTTCAGGCGGTCGATCCACTGGCGTGCGAGAAGCCGGTCGCCGATCCACGCGCGCTCGTCCATCGGCACGGCAGCGCCGAGGACGCGTGTGATGGCGCCATTCTCCTGCGCCAGCGGCATCAGGATCATTTCGAATGTGACTTCGCGGTGGTCGTTCGTTGCGGCCGTGTATTCGACGATGGCGATGTTGCCATTGCCCGTCACCTCGCGGAGTGCCTTGTCGAGGCTCTCGCAGCAATCGTCCTGCCACATGGCCAGGAAGTTGTGCCCGCGGAACTCCATTCCATAGACGCTGCAAAGGCCGGTGCCGGCAAGGCGGAAGCGGTAGCTCTGCCGGTCATGACGCTCAAGGATGAAGACATGGGGCAGCAGGCGGCGGATGGCGCCCGGTTCGATCTCGCTGCGCAGGGGCGCAATGCGGCCTGCGCGCATGGCGTTCCAATAGTCGAAAAGCGCTTCGGTTGTCTTGTGCTTCATCGCACCCATCCCCTGCCTCGTCAGGCGGGGAGCCCCCTTTGCCCAGAACGAGAATGCTAGTCCAATCTCGAAAGCGTGTCCCGTATCGGAGCAGCCTTCATCAAATCTTCTTGCGGCCTTTCGTCCCGAAGGGAGACGCGCGGCCGCGTGAAATCCGTTTGCATGAGGGGAGAGCAGAAAGCGTGCCAGCGCTCGCCAGCGGCGGTGTTACCGGTCCGAACCATTGCGGCATGTCTTTCGCATTGAGGGGCTCAAGGCGCTCAATTGGCGCATCAGAACGTGCCCTTCCGGGCCAGGAGTGCAAGGATGAAACACTCGACTATCTTCGCGACGGCCGCGCTGACGCTCGGGCTCGGTGTCGGCGCCTATGGGCTGTTGGGCGTCGCGCCCGCATTGGCTGGAACAGGTTACGGCGGCGGCTCGCAGGACGATTGCGGCTGCGAGGAACCGCCGCCGCCTCCGCCGCCTGCGGAGGATTGCGGTTGCGAGGAAGGTGGTGGCGGCAGCACCGGCATCGACAACAAGAACGTCAACCTCAACCAGAACAACAATCAGAACACGAATACCAATACGAACACCAACACCAACACCAACACGAATACCAATACGAACACCAACATTGTGACCGTGACGGTGAACACATCCGCTTTCGCGACGGCGTCGTCGGTTGCCAATGCGAATGCCGAGACGGCTGCCAATGCTGCAAGCCGTGCATCCGGTGGGCACGGTGGCTCGGGCCGCAGCAATTCCGGCGGCAGTGGCTATGGCATCGGCAATGGCAACGGTTCTGGTGGCGGTGGCGGCAGCTATTATGTCGCCGCCCCTCAGGCGACCCCGATGGGGGCGCTCAATGTCGTCGTGCGCAACGAAGTCGTCATGAAACCGGTCAAGGGCGTATGCGTCAGCGCGAAAGGGCTCGAGGAAGCGGCACGTATCAGTACGCCCACGCTCGAGATCGGACCGCAGGACGATGTGGAGGTCTTCCGCTGCCTCTCGGGCGACATGCTCGTTGCCACCATTGGCCGCCTCGCAGGCGCGGACGACCGTAAGTCTGCGGATTATACCGCCGGCTATACGATCGAATGCCATGAGGGCGAGGCGCTGCGGCACGGCTCGAATGGCATGCTCGCCTGTGCGCCCGCGCAAGGGCGTCTTGCGCGCGGCGACCGTCACGAGGGGCGTCAGGGCTATGCGGAAGTGATGGTCCGCAAGACCGATAAGGCCGAGCAGCTTGTCAGCGCTGGCGGCGGAGCCTGGTTCTCAGGCGGCGTCGGCTATTAGACCGCCGCGGCGTTGCGAAGGATTGGAGGGAGAGCCTTGGCTCTCCCTTTTTGTTTGTCGCGGACTTCGCGGCTTTCCGACTGACACCCAATGGCAACAATCGCTGGTCCTGTGCGCTTTGCGCAGGGACCTGTGTTGACTTGGATTAACGCGGGGCGTAACCATTTCAGACCTTGCAGGCCGGGCCTGCGTTCGAGCGAGCAGTGTCATGGCGAATTCAACCACCACAGCACATAAGGCGCCCCACGGCGACGCTGTGTTGTCGCGCGCCCTGATTACTCGCGAGGAGAGCGCGGACTAACCATCCGCCAGATCCAAGGATCAAACCCTCCGAGCCCGATCTACGCTCCGGAGGGTTTTTTGTCCGTCTCGACGCCTCCACCGTTCATCGGGCTCCGCAGAATAAAGCCCGTCACATGACCGATTCAGTTCAAAATATTCAGACCACGGCCGAGATCGCGCATCACGCCGCCCCGGCATGGAAGATAGAGGCCCGCGCGCTGACGCGCCTTGCGGGGCCGATTGTCGTTACGCAGCTCGCGCAGATGGGCGTCGGCACGATCGACGTGCTGATGCTCGGCGCCTATAGCAAGGACGCACTCGCGGCCTCGGCGCTGGCGCTCAGCATCTATTGGGCGATGTGGCTGCTCGGCATGGGCCCCGCGGTCGCCGTCCAGCCCATGATTGCCCATACGCTCGGCGAAAAGCGCTTCGCGGCGCCGTCCGTCCGCGCCAGCGTTCGCATGGCGCTTTGGGCGATCATCTTCATATCGCCGCCGATGATGCTGCTGCTCTATTTCACCGGCGATATTCTGGTGCTGCTCGGCGAGCCCGAGAAGCTCAGCGCCGACGCGGGCGCCTTCATGCATATCCTCATGTTCGGCCTGCCGTTCACGCTCGCCTTCAATGTGCTGCGTGGCTACACGAATGCGCTGAGCCATCCGCGAGCGGCGCTGGTCGTGATGATGCTCACGGTCCTGGTCAATGCGAGCCTCGCCTATGCATTGATTTTCGGGCATTTCGGAGCGCCGCGCATGGGGCTTCTCGGGGCTGGTCTGGCGAGCGCGGTTTCTTTCGCCTTCAGCTTCTTCGCGCTTCTCGCCGCGATCCTCCTCACGCCGTCGCTTTCGAGCTACCGCATTTTCCACCGCTTCGCGCGGCCGGCATGGCCGAAGTTTGCGGAAATCGTCCGGCTCGGCCTGCCGATCGGCATGACGATGATCTTCGAAGCCATGTTCTTCAATGCCGGGACGCTCATCATGGGCTATTTCGGCACGGCAAGCGTCGCGGCGCATCAGGTTGCGCTGAATGCCGTCGCGCTCGCCTTCATGGTTCCGCTCGGTGTCGCGACGGCGGCGACCGTGCGTGTGGGCCTCGCTGCGGGAGCGAAGGATCTGCCGCGCGTGCGTCTCGCGGGGCTGACGGCCTCCGCGCTCGGTCAGCTCTTCATGCTCGTGACCGGATTTGCCTTTGCGGTTTTCCCGCGCGAAATCGTCGGCTTCTATATCGATGCGAAGGATCCGGCCAATGCCGACGTCATCGAGCATGCGGTCGTATTCCTGCGCCTCGGCGCTGCCTTCCAATTCTTCGACTCGCTTCAGGTGACACTGAGTCTGTCGCTGAGAGGGCTGAAGGATGCGCAGGCGCCCATGTGGATCAACGGCGCGAGCTACTGGCTTGTCGGTTTTCCGGCAGCGCTGCTGTTCGTCTTCGTATTTGGCTTCGAAGGTGTCGGCGTCTGGATGGCCTTCATCCTGGGCCTGTTCTGCTGCGCTTCCGGCATGGTGCTGCGCTTCGCCTGGATGTCGGGCATGATCGGATCGCGGACGCTCTAGGCGACAGTTCTGCCACAGTAGGTGGCAATTTTCCGATGCGTTCCGAATATCGGTTTGCATACGGACGACTCGGTTATATGTTGCGCGCCATGACACAGCTTGTGCGAAATCTCCATTCTTCGGCTTTTGGCCGCGAATACGTGCCCACGGGGCCCGGTCGTTTCCGCACGCGCTGATTTAGCCTGCAAATTCGACATCAAGGGCCCCACCAACCGGTTGGGGCCCTTGTCGTTTCAGGTTCCTGCCGGTGATCACACCGCAGGAGTTCATATGAAAATTCTCAATGCGAGTTCCGGAAGTCAGCGCGGTGAAAGCCGCGCTCCGCCCGCGCGCATGTACTGAGTAGATACGCACTTTCATTCCGGCGCATGCCGGCCCGCAGAACCATGTGCGGCCGAACGGAGACTCATGCGCGGACCACAGGGGGAGAGACCACGCACATGAAACAGATTCATCCAGGCCCTTTGATAGCGGCAAATCCTCGGCTCGCCGCTGTCGTCGCCGCGCTCGTTCTTTATCTGGGGCTCGCGCCTGCATTGGCGCCGACGGAAAGCTTCATCGAACTGGCAGGCGTCATTCTACCGGGCATCGAGGCCGCGATGTTCGCAGCCTTCGCGGCACTCTATCGCGATCACGTCGTCCCGCGAGCGAGCCGCCACCGTGTCGCAATTGCGCTGTTCGTCTGGTTCGCGGCGAGCCTTGCGGCCCTTTGGCTCTATACCGCGTTCACGCGCGCGGGCATCGACGCCTATGCGCGGTTCGGCGCACCGCCGGTTTTCGGTCCGGTAAACTGAACGAAAAGGGGAGGGCGTGAGCCCTCCCCGATTTGTCGTCTCATGCGTTATGGCGCCGCGCCGCTCAGTTGACCTGGCCGCGCAAGCCCGCGCCGTTGTCGACAGGGGCGTAATAGGCGTAAGGCGATTCATCGGTCTGCGTGACCTTGCGAGCGGGCGCGGCGGGTGCCACGGCGTCTGCTTCGCGCGGCGCGTTATCGCGCACGGGGCGATGGTCGACCGCATCGGGGTTCGTCTGGCGATAATCGATCTTGCCCATCGGATCGCCCTTGGAGCCGAACTTCGCGCATTGGCCGGGATCCACATGGTAGAGCGGCACCAGCATCTTCAGCACGGCGCGTTCGACGACAGAGCGCACGGCGAGCTGGACCGGCTCCATCGCGCTTTCGCCCGCGCCGACATCGAAGAGATTGCCGCCGAGAAAGTCGAAAACGCCGGCGCTGACCTCATGGCCGACGATCTGCTTCTGATAGGAAACGAAATCGACGACTTCCAGCGTGCGGCTGTTCACGAGGCGCAGGTCGAGGCCGATATTCATCACGTAAAGCTTGCCGCCCGCATTCGCGCCCCAGCCTTCATCCGACGAGCTTGCGGCGGATGCCGAGATGCCGCCGGAGCGGATGTTGAAGTTGAGTTCGGTGATGCCGCCGACGAGGTAATAGTCGCTGCCGCGGATTTCGCCCGCGAAGATCTTGCGATAGTCGCCATTAGGCTCAGCGTCGCCGATGAGCTTGCTGTTGGTATATTTGAGTTCGAGTTCGGTAACGGATGTGTCGTAGCGCTCGACCAGCGGCACGCCCGCCTTGCCGAGGGCCGACATCGCCATGAGCGACGCGCCCTGCGTCAGCTTGCGGCCCGAACCGTCGGCCTCTTCCTTGCCCGTGTAGTCGCGAATATTGCCGACTGCGATGCGGCTTGCCTGAATGTCGCTCGGGATATGCGTGGCAAGGCAGCGCAGCGCCGAGGAGTAGGGCGTTTCATTGCTGATGACAGGAGCGTCGCCGACGGGTGCCGTGTACTGGCCGTTCGACCCTGCGCTCGGCGTGATGCAACCGGTCAACGCGAAGGCGATGGAGAGAAGGCCGAGCGCGCGCGCGGCCAGTCCCTTATGTGCCGATATCGACTTTGCGGTTACGAACACGATCGGTCTCCTGAGTTCCAGTTCGGTTCCAGATGGGCAGAAACCGAGGTCGAACCCGTGGCTGCAACCGGTATGCCAGCGATTGCGGCCTGTCGGGATTTCCGGAATCTCGCGGATTTCCGCGCATGTCGTGGTGCTTCGCACCGAGCGCATTGTCCCGCTTCGACACGGACACCCCGGAAATGCTAGTGCTGTACGTCCTTGGCACAGCCGGGCGCGCCTTGCGGCGCCGTCTCTCGCGGGCGACACTCGGCTCAACCAGAACAAGCAGGAAAGACAGAGCCTTGCCGAAACCTGTCCTCGAATTCTTCTTCGATTGCTCCAGCCCCTGGACCTATCTCGCCTTCAGCCGCATCGAGGCACTGGCCGAGCGCGCGGGCGCCGTTATCGATTGGCGGCCGGTGCTCGTCGGCGGAATCTTCAATGCCGTTAACGATACGGTGTATGAGCAGCGCGCAAATCCGAACCCGGTCAAGGCGCGCTATTACGTGAAGGATATTCAGGACTGGGCGCGCTATTGCGGCATCGTGATCGGGCAGCCGCCCGTTTTCCCCGTGCGCGCCGTCGATGCGATGCGGGCAGCGATCGTTGCGAGCGACGAGGGCAAGCTGCCGGCCTTTGCGCGCGCGACCTTCAGAACCTATTGGAGCGAGTTGAAGGACATCAGTCAGCCGGATGTTCTGGCCGCCATCTGCGCCGAAGTGGGGCTCGACTGGAACATGGTCAGCCGCCGCATCAAGGAAGAAGACGTCAAGAAGCGGCTGCGCGACAACACTGAGGAAGTCATCGCCCGCGGCGGTTTCGGCTCCCCGACGATGTTTGTCGGCAAGACCGACATGTATTTCGGCAATGATCGCTTGCCGCTTGTAGAAGCCGCGTTGAAGGCACTTGTGAAATGACTATCCCTCCTGAAGTCTATGCGCGGCGCACAAACCCGCCGGCCTTCAACGTGCCGGGCATCGTGCTCGCGCTCGTCGTTGCGGTTCTCGTCATCTATGGGGTGGTGAGCAATCTGCCGGAGACGACGCAGAACGAGATCATCGTCCTCTTCGGGCTTTTTCCCGGCCGCTTCACCGAAGTGCCGGGCCATCCCGATCTCGTCTTTCCGGGCGGCCTCGCGGGCAAGCTCTTTTCGCTCATCAGCTACACCTTCCTTCATGGGAGCTGGAGCCATGCGGCCGTCAATGCCGTCTGGCTGCTCGCCTTTGGCAGCCCGATCACGCGGCGCATCGGCACAGTGCGCTTCCTCCTCTTTTACTTCGCCTGCGGCATTGTGGGTGGGCTTCTTCACGTGTGGCTCAATGCGGGGTCGCTCGTTCCCGTCATCGGTGCCTCGGCCGCGATCTCCGGCATGATGGGCGGCGCGGCTCGCTTCGTCTTTCTGGCGGACGGCCCGCTTGGCGGTCTGGGCGGTGCGCCTTACGCCAGCACGGCCCCACGCGCCCAGGCGAGCATCGGCCGCGCGCTCACCGATCGCCGTGTGCTGATTTTCGTCGGCGTGTGGATCGGCCTCAACTTCCTCTTCGGCCCTACCGGCATCACGCCCACGGGCGAGAATGTCAGCGTCGCCTGGGAAGCGCATCTCGGCGGCTTCCTCGCGGGTCTGTTGTTCTTCGGTTTCTTCGATCCTTACCGCACCTCGCCTTCGGGCGGGCCGGGCAATGTCGGCTATGGGGAATGGAGCGGTCGCAACAAGCTGCCTTGAGGCAACACGCCTTGAATGCGGCCTGTGGCTAACCACATGCATTGAGGGCCCTTGCAGAGGGCCGCTTATGAGGAGGCAATCGAGATGAGCGATACATCGTCCGCGCCATCAGAGGCCGCTGTGCAGGAGCCGCTCTGGGTGCGTTTTCTCTACATGATTGCCTATGCGATTCTGGCGCATATCGCCTTTTCGCTGGCGCTCTTTCTCGGGGTCGTGCAACTCGTGGTCATTCTGGTGACCAAGGAGAAGAACGAGGAATTGCGCGGCTTCAGCCGTAACCTCGTTCAATATATCGGAGAGTGTCTTTCCTTCGTCATCTTTGCGCGCGAGGAAAAGCCTTTTCCGCTGAGCAGGTTTCCGGCGGTTACGCCACCGCAGGAGTAGTGTTGGCCGCCAGCAGGGCGTCGAGCTTCGCAAGCCCCTTCGGCGTCATCAGTCCCCTCATCACGGCGAAGGCGGTGAGCGTGAAGGCTGCGCGCGCGTCATTCTCGTTTTTGTAGAAGCCCGCGAGTTCGAGGCTGCACAGCCCGTGGATCGTCGCCCAGAAAGACTCGGAAATTGCAATCGGAGACAGGTTCGCGGGAAAGCTGCCTTCGTCGATGCAGGCCTTAATCGCGTCGAGCAGCACCCGATAGGCAGGGTGGCGCGTGATGGCGCGCGAGGGCAGATCGGAGTAACCGGGATTGTCGTGCCGCTCTTCCGCGCTCAGCGGCATCGTCACGCTGGTCATCAATGCGTAATAGGCTTGGTTCTCAAGCGCGAAGTGCCGGAATCCCGTGCCGAGATTTCTGAGCCAGAGAAGCGGCTCCTTGTTCCGCGGTACCTCCGCCAGTGCAATGGACAGGCGCTTGAAGCCTTCGTCGATCAATGCCTCGATCAGGCCGTCCTTGCCGCCGAAGGCGGTGTAGACGGACATGGTCGAGGTGCCGACCTTCGCCGCCAGTTTCCGCAGAGAAATCGACTCATGCCCGCCATGGACAAGCATTTCGCTCGCGGCATCGAGTAGCGCAGTTCTTTGTGCCGAGCGCCGCTTGTCGGTCACGTTGTCAGGTCTCTCGGCAGAACACATTTTCAAACTCCGTA
This sequence comes from Parvibaculum sp., assembly GCF_039680535.1. Taxonomy (GTDB): domain Bacteria; phylum Pseudomonadota; class Alphaproteobacteria; order Parvibaculales; family Parvibaculaceae; genus Parvibaculum. The sequence continues at coordinate 51,400 of NZ_JBDKSS010000019.1, forward strand.
GGCGAACTCCGCAGTTTAGTCAGGTTTCTATCGGGCAGCCTCGATCGTCTGTCCAGCGCTTGTTTATAACATTGTTATATCTGCTGCGTGGTTAGCGGTCGAAGCAAAAGCCCGGAAGATGCTCCGATTGTGCTTTGTTTATGGATAATATTTTAGTGTTCGCGGCCGCGTCGGGCGCGCCCCAGCGCTTCGCCGCGCGGCGCGAGCGGCCTTGGCCTCGCCGATCCGCGTTCTATCCGGCCGCCCCAAATCCAGCATTTCCGCCAATCTGCGAAGGGTAGAGCCGCAGTTCGGCCTCCCGGCAGGCAGTGAACGAGCCTGTCAGGCTGTCGGTATTTGCATGATGCAACACCGAACGAAGCGAAGCGCTGAATGCAGTCTTTCGCTGCGACGTCCGCCGCGCAGGGCGCCAAAGCCATGCGACATAATGTCACTGTCACAATCTTGAATTTGGCGCGCGAAATCGGCCCGGCGCGGACACGCGCGGGGCTGCTCCAAGCCACGTCGACGACTCGGCGGCGGTGTGGTTTCCCTCAAAATGAAGCGGGAAGAAGCCCGAACGGGGTCTTTGTCAGAACAGGGGTTCCTCGTAGAGCAGATTGCCGTCGAGGCGAATGCCCTTGATCGCAGCTTCGCCATCGCGGGCAATCGCCACATCGACGGAGAGCGCGCGGGCGTTTCGCTCTTCTTCCAGCTTCCGCCCCTGGCCTTCAGGCACGAAATAGCTCTCGATGCCATAGCTGACATTCAGCATCTCGCAGTCGGCGCAGGGCGTTTCCTCGACGTCTCTGGATGACGGCGTAGGCCGGACACGGCCGACATTCTTCGCGACGTTGGTCACGCGCCCGCGAATGACGCTGTTGCCCAGGGCCGGCATCGGCGCGCTATGCCAGGCGCCTTCGGCCAGCCACGTGTCGCGCCGGGGACTGATCTCGACATAGATCGTATCGCCCTGCCTGAAGTCCTTGTCGCCCTTCAGCCCGTCAAGCGTCAGGCGCGAGATGCCATAGGACAGCACCACATAATCGCCGCGAAACAGGTCGCGCGGATCGACAGGTTCGCTCTTCAGCGTGACGACATCCTTCGAATTGAGGATTGAGACGCGTCCATTGATCAGCCAGACGAGGATGATCGTCTGCAGCAGCGCGAGGATGAGGACCGCGGTTCCGAAGCGGCCGAACTTTTTCATGAGACCGTTCATTTGGCGCTTCCTTCATCGACGGCACTGACGACGCGTTTGCGAACACGGGCGAGCACATAGGCGCCCGCAATCAGGATCACGCCGCCAAGCGCGAAGAAGGCCGCAGTGTCGAGCAACGTGCCGAGTGTCTCGAAATAGAGGTAGAGGACTTCGCCTGCGAAGGCCGCGAAGGCGGCATTGAGCGCAAAGCGATTGCGCTGGCTCGATCCATAGGCAAGGAGCCAGACGCTGAAGCCGATGAAGAGGCCCGCATAGAGCCACGGAACGAAGCCGGGTGTCGCTGTCGCAAATCCGGGATAGAGGGCGCCGAAACATGCCAGCGCCGCGAAGCCTGTTGCGTCGCGCGGCGCAAGCCGTTTCGCCTGCCATTCGCGATACAGGAGAGCCCCTGCGGCGGCAAGGGCGACGGCGATAGCGCCCATCCATCCGCCACTCACATGATGTTCAGGCCTGGTTGCCTGCAGCACCCAGAAGAGGCCGAAGGAAAGCACGATGCCATAGGCCTCCATCGTCGAGCCGAAGCGCATCGAAGTTTCGGAAACGCGCAGCGAACCGAGCCAGAGCATGACCGAAACAAGAAGATAGATCGCGGCGATCTCGTTCCATCCGCAACCGAGCATGGATGACAGCGGCTCGATGTTGAACGCCGCCCAGGCGCAGACGGTGAGGATCGCGAGATGCAGGCCGGAGAGCCAGTTGAGCCGCAGCGTGAGCGCAAGCGCCGCAGCCCAGGGCAGGAAGAAGCCCCAATGCACGGAGCCTTCCCCCGGCGTCACCGAGAAGGACCATATCGACGCCAGCAGGAAGGCGAGGCCGAGCGCGGGCCGCGACGGCATGGCCCATGCGCTGGCGAGCGATATGACGCACCAGAGAAGGAGCCAGGTCGGATTGTCCGTACTCACATGATATATTTGCGCGATCAGCATGATGTTCGCGCCGAAAAGCGCGAGGCCGCCGATGACGGCCGCTTGCGCGAAGGCGGGATGTTCGCGCCGGTCGAGTACGAAGGCGGCGCCATAGGCTGCCCACATCGCGCTCATGAGGAGGATGAGTTTCGTAAGCTTCGAAAGCTCGACCCAGTTCGCGGCGACGAAGCTCATGGCCGCGAAGCCGATCAGCACTGCGCCAAACAGGGCGAGGATCTGCGGCACACGGCGGGCGGCAGCCTCGCCGCTGGCTGAGGCAAGGATCGCCTCGGCATTCTGGGGCGTCACCCAGCCGCGTTCGATCCAGAGTTCCAGATCGTGCTTGAGACGTTGAAGGTAGATGCGTTGCCACATTGGAATGCCGCCGAATCGTTAGGTTGCCGCGAGCTTAGCGGGCTTACGCTAGTTGGGGGATAAGGCGCCAATAGGGCCAAGAGTCCCAAAAAGGATCAGTTTTACCCTGCGTCAAGCAGCTTGCCGGGGATGGCGGAATGCCGCAACATGAGGTCCGGGTAGTTGCCTGCGCGGCAGAGTGCGGACTGACCCACGCGTGAGGTCCGCGCTGGATAGCCGACTGGTGGCTCCCTGGTAAGGGAGGAGACCCATGCACGTATCAACAATACTGAAAGCCAAGGGATCGGGTGTTGTGACCATCGCGCCGATCGCGACCTTAGCCCAGGCGGCGCGCCTGCTCACCAGCAAGCGCATCGGTGCCGTGGTCGTCATGCAGGGTGGCCAACTCCTCGGCATGCTGTCCGAGCGCGATATCGTGCGCGCGGTTGCCGTTTCCGGCGCGGAGGCGCTGGAACGTCCGGTGAGTGAGGTGATGACGGCGCGAGTGATCACCTGCGGCCTCAACGACACTGTCGACGAACTGATGGATGCGATGACGGAAGGGCGCTTCCGCCATCTGCCTGTCGTGGATCGCGACGAGGTCATCGGCATCATTTCGATCGGCGACGTCGTGAAACATCGCATCGCGGAGACCGTGATGGAGTCGGAGGCGCTGCGCCTCTACATCGCCAACAGCTAGCGCAACAGGTCCGACATCTCGCGAATGAGCGGCAGAGCTTCCTCTGCCGCTTCTTCGCCGAGGCGTATCAATTCATCCGCCTTGTCGAATTCAAGCAGCGTCAGATGGCCGATCTTCGGCGCGATGACGATGTCCGGCGGATCGGAGGCGAGCCGCGCGCGGGCGAGCCGGTCCTGAATGATGTTGAGCGAGGCGAGCATCACGCTGGCAAATCCGGGCCCTCGCTGCTTGCCGCCCATGGCGCGTTTCATCAGTTCGCGTTCGGGCGTCGGCATCTTGCCGCGCAGCCGGGCCAGCGTGCCGCGAATGCCCGCGACGAGCTTCGAGTCCGCGTCGCCCACTTCTGCGGCGGCTTCCGCCTCGGCCGCTTCCACGATCTCGTCTATCTCTTCGGCAAGGCCATAGGGCTCGGGCGTCGGCGTATGCACATAGAAGGGATTGTGGCCCTGTTCCCAATGCCGCCGCGTCGCCGGATCGAAAGGGTCGGTGTTGAGGTTGACCGCGATGACGAGCCGTGCGCCGAGTGCCCGCGTTACCGATACAGGCACCGGATTGACGATGGCGCCGTCGATCAGCCAGCGATTGTCGACGGGCACCGGCGCGAAGACGCCGGGCAGGGCATAGGAAGCGCGGATCGCCTGCACCAGATTGCCCTCGCGCAGCCAAAGCTCATGGCCGGTCGCAAGCTCCGTCGCGACGGCAACGAAGGTGCGGTCGAGCTGGTCGATGCGGGTGTCGCCGAGATGCTCGCGCATCACGGCTTCGAGTTTTGAATCGCCGATGAGGCCGGATGAGCGAAAACGGAAATCGACGAGGCCGAGCAGGCGCCTGCGCGTCAGCGAGCGGGCGAATTCTTCCAGCGGGTCGAGCTTGCCTGCGAGGTAGCAGCCGCCCACCAGCGAACCGATCGATGTACCGGACACGATGTCCGGTTCGATGCCCGCGCGGGCAAGCGCGCGCAGCACGCCGATATGCGCCCAGCCGCGCGCGACGCCGCTACCCAGTGCTATGCCGATCTTCGGGCGGATCATTTTCTGCTGCTTCATATCGTCGACGACAAATGCATCATGCGCCCCTTGCGGCGCAGGTTCAAAGGCGAGTGCAACGCGCGAGCGGGGCACCAGTCAGGCGGAAATGTGACCGAATGGAGCCGGTTTCAACCGTGCTTATGGTCGTGGAGCTTCTCGTCCTCGAAGCGCAGTTCGACCTGATCGGAAGCGCCGACCGGTATCGAGCGATAGAAGCAGGAGCGATAGCCGACATGGCATGCGCCACCGTCTCCGCCGACCTCGACCTTGAGCAGGATCGCGTCCTGATCGCAGTCGATGCGGATTTCCTTCACGGTCTGCGTCTGGCCGCTGGTCTCGCCCTTGCGCCAGAAGGCCTTGCGCGAACGGCTCCAGTACCAGGCCTCGCCGGTTCGGATCGTGCGCTCCAGCGCTTCGGCATTCATCCAGGCGAACATCAGCACGTCGCCCGTCTTCGCATCGGTGGCGATGGCGGGAATGAGTCCATGCTCGTCGAATTTCGGCGCGAGGGTGGTGCCGGTTTCGATTTCGTGTTCGCTGCCGCGCGGGGCAAATAGGGAAGTGCTCATGACGCTCTGCTCCCAAAACGTCATGCCCCGCTTCATGCGGGGCATCAGCGTTTTGCTTTGCGCTATCCTAGAGACGTTGATGGCCCGGACAAGCCGGGCCATGACGTTTTTCGGATGAAGAAATGGGGCTCAATAGCCGCGGATCATCTGCATGAACCGGGCTTCCATGCGCGGATCGTCGCGGAAGACGCCGGTGAACTGGCTGGTGATGGTCGCCACGTCCGGCTTCTTGATGCCGCGCGTCGTCATGCACTGGTGCTTCGCCTCGATGAGAATGGCGACGCCGGCGGGCTCAAGCGCGCGGTTGATCGTATCGGCGATCTGGGCCGTCATCGTTTCTTGCGTCTGGAGGCGCTTGGCGAAAATCTCGATGACGCGGGCGAGCTTCGAAATGCCGACGACCTTGGAAGTCGGCACATAGGCGACATGCGCCTTGCCGAGGATCGCGACCATGTGGTGCTCGCAATGGCTCTCGATGGCGATGTCGCGGAGCATGACCATGTCGCTATAGCCTTCGACTTCTTCGAAGGTGCGGGTCAGTTCCTTGTAGGGGTCTTCGTTGTAGCCCTCGAAGAATTCTTCATAGGCGCGCACGACGCGGCCGGGCGTGTCGATGAGCCCTTCGCGCGCCGGATTGTCGCCTGCCCAGGCGATGAGCGTGCGCACGGCGGCTTCCGCTTCCTCGCGCGAGGGCTTCTTCAGGGGGGCGGAGCGGGGATCCGTCATGGTCGAGCGCAACCCATCAACAGCATTCATGTCCATATGACCATCTCTTTAGGGGTTTCCCGACGGCACCCCCGAAACACGCGGAGGATGCTCGCCGTCAGTTCAAGTCATGACCGTCCGAAGCGGGCCGGTCATTTTGCCCATCAAGCACGAGGTCTATATGCCACGCGCCAACCCATGTTCCATCGTCTCAAGGATGCATATAGCTTTGCGGAAACGCTCTATCAAGACACGCCGACCAGCTAAAAGCGCAAATAGTGTGCGGGTAAACCCTTGGTATTCTGCGGAATGTTAAGCCTTGCCGGGCAGGATCAAGGCGATTAACAAGTGCCTATCCCTGACATGGACAGGGTTGCTTCGGAGCGGGCCGGGCGGCGAGCGCCATGCCGCATCCGAGATCAGGCATCCCGCCCAAGGCATCCGCGATGACGACTTCCCTTCGACTTACGCTTCAGAATTCACTGACCCGCCGCAAGGAGGTCTTCGAGCCCGCCGATCCGGCCCGTGTGACCATGTATGTCTGCGGACCCACGGTCTACAACTTCGCCCATATCGGCAACGCGCGCCCCGCCGTCGTCTTCGACGTGCTCGCCCGGGTGCTGCGGCGGCTCTATCCGCATGTCGTCTATGCGCGGAACATCACCGACATCGAGGACAAGATCATCGCCGCCGCCAAAGAGCAGGGCGTCGAGATCTCCGCGATCACGGACAAATACGCCAATATCTATCGCGACGACATGGGCACGCTGGGCGTGCTTCCGCCCGACATTGAGCCCAAGGCGACCGAAACCGTCCCCGGCATGATCGCCATGCTGGAAACGCTGATCGCCAATGGCCACGCCTACGCGGCGGATGGCCATGTGCTCTTCAACGTGCCGAGCTATGCAGAATACGGCCAGCTTTCCGGCCGCGACCGCGACGACATGATCGCTGGCGCGCGCGTCGAGGTGGCCCCCTACAAGAAAGACCCCGCCGACTTCGTGCTCTGGAAGCCCTCCGCGCCCGAACAGCCGGGCTGGGACAGCCCCTGGGGCCGCGGCCGTCCGGGCTGGCACATCGAATGCTCGGCCATGATCGAGAAGCATCTCGGCACCACCATCGACATTCATGGCGGCGGCATCGACCTCCAGTTCCCGCATCATGAGAACGAGATCGCCCAGTCGAACTGCGCCCATGGCAATGCGCCGCTGGCCCGCTTCTGGCTGCATAACGGCTTCGTGAACATCGAAAAGGAAAAGATGTCGAAGTCGATCGGCAATGTGCTGCTGGTCCACGACCTCATCAAGGAAGCGCCGGGTGAGGCGATCCGCCTTGCGCTGCTGAATGGCCATTACCGCCAGCCGCTCGACTGGACGGCGGATGGCCTGATGCAGTCCCGCCGCATGCTCGACCGGCTTTATGGGGCGCTCCGTTCGCTGGCCGATGTCGAGGCGCAGGCGAACGACGCCGTGCCGGAAGCCTTTCTCGAAGCGCTGCTCGACGATCTGAACACGCCCAAGGCGCTGGCCGTTCTCTTCGATCTGGCGAAACAGGCGAACACGGCGACCGACAAGGCCGAAAGGGCGCGGCTCAAGGCCGCCTTGCTCGGTTCCGGCTATCTGATCGGCCTTCTTCAGGCGGACCCTGAAAGCTGGTTTGCAGGCGCGGGGCTCGCTCCCCATATTGATGCGGAAGAGATCGAAGGCCTGATCGCCGCCCGGGCGGCTGCGCGCAAGGCCAAGGATTTCAAGGAATCGGATCGCATCCGCGACGAACTCGCCGGACGCGGCATCCTGATCGAGGACGGCCCGCAGGGAACGACCTGGCGGGTGGCAGGCTGAGAGGCCCAATGCTGAACGAAATCTACAACGCGCGAATCCTGAAGCTGGCCGGGAACATCCCGCTCACGGAGCGGCTTGCTGCGCCGGATGCGAGCGCTACGGCCGTCTCGAAGCTTTGCGGCTCCAAGGTCACGGTCGACGTGAAGATGGATGGCGACAGGGTTGCCGCCTATGGCGCCGACGTGAAGGCCTGCGCGCTGGGGCAGGCTTCTTCCTCGATCATGGCGCAGCATGTGATCGGCTCGACGGCGGCGGAACTTCACGAAATCGGCGCTGTGATGCGGCGCATGCTCAAGGAAGGCGGAGAACCCCCGCGCGAGATTTACGGCGGCAAGTGGAAGGATCTCGAGGTCCTCGAGCCTGTCCGCGACTACAAGGCGCGTCATGCTTCCACGCTGCTGATCTTCGATGCCGTCGAAGAGGCGGTGGACGCCGCCATGGCCGCGAAACGGGGCCAATCCGCCGCGCAATAGCGGCATATTGGACGATCCGGGGCAGGGGCTGTAATATTCTGTCAACCATGACGGCCTAGCCTTGCCGCCATGAAAAGGGGCGGAGCGAGGCTCTGCTCAAATGAGGACCGAAATCGTGTCTCTGCGACCGGCACAGACAGCCATCCCTGGGAGTGGGACTGCCCTGCAGCCCCTGACCCTCACTAGCACCGGCTCGGGCAGATAGCCTGAGCCGCGAAGGCCCGCGACCGCGCGCCGACTATCATTTTCCTGTAATGAACCTGCACCCGTCCGGCCGATTCCGCCGGGCAATGACCACGGTAACGACATGCGGCACGACCCCCTGTCGCTCGCAATGCGCGGTCTGATCCAGCTTTATCGCTGGTTCATCTCGCCCATGCTCGGTCCGCGCTGCCGGCACATGCCGAGCTGCTCGGAATATGCGATGGAGGCGATCGAGCTGCATGGCCCCTGGAAAGGGGGCTGGCTCGCGGCGTCGCGGATCAGCCGTTGTCACCCCTGGGGCAGCCACGGCTTCGATCCCGTGCCGCGCGCCTTGCCCCATGTGCCGTGGTATATGCCTTGGGGCTATGGACGCTGGTCGCGAAAGAATGAAGTGAGAGACGAGAAATGATCAAAGTGACGTTGCCGGATGGCTCGGTGCGCGAACTGGCGGAGCCGGTCAGCGGCCTCGGCTTTGCCGAGAGCATCGCCAAATCGCTGGCGAAGAAGGCAATCGCCGTGAAGATCGACGGCAAGGTGAAAGACCTTGCGACGGTCATCGACAAGGACGCCATCGTCGAGGTGGTCACGCCCTCGACGCCGGACGGGCTCGAAATCCTGCGCCACGACTGCGCGCATGTGATGGCCGAAGCGGTGCAGGAGCTTTTCCCCGGCACGCAGGTCACCATCGGCCCGGTGATCGAGAACGGCTTCTTCTACGACTTCGCGCGCGCCGAACCCTTCAAGGCCGAAGACCTCGAAGCCATCGAGGCGAAGATGCGCGAGATCGTCGACCGCAACGAGACGATCACGCGCGAAGTCTGGCCGCGCGACGAGGCCATTGCCTATTTCAAGAAGATCGGCGAGGCCTACAAGGCCGAGATCATCGAGAGCATTCCGGCCGGCGAGGACGTCTCGGTCTACAAACAGGGTAACTGGCTCGACCTCTGCCGCGGGCCGCATCTGCCGTCGACGGGCAAGCTCGGCAAGGCCTTCAAGCTGACGAAACTCGCGGGCGCCTATTGGCGTGGCGACAGCCGCAACGAGATGCTTCAGCGCATCTATGGCACCTGCTGGGCAACGGAAGCGGAACTCAAGGCCTATCTCCAGATGATCGAGGAGGCCGAGCGCCGCGACCATCGCAAGATCGGCCGCGAGATGGATCTCTTCCATCTGCAGGAAGAGGCGCAGGGCTCCGTCTTCTGGCATCCGAAGGGCTGGCGCATCTGGCAGGCGCTCGAACAATATGTTCGCCGCCGTATCGACGCTTCGGGTTATGTCGAGGTTCGTACGCCGCAGCTTCTCGATTCCAAGTTCTGGGAGCAGTCGGGCCACTGGGGCAAGTATCGCGAGAACATGTTCGTCGTGCCGGATGAAATTCCGTCGACGGATGACGAGGCGCCGGTCCTTTCCGGCAAGGCGAAGCTCATGGCGATCAAGCCGATGAACTGCCCGGCCCATATCCAGATCTTCAAGCAGGGCGTGAAGTCCTATCGCGACCTGCCGCTGCGCATGGCGGAGTTCGGATGCTGCCATCGCAATGAGGCGCATGGCGCGCTTCATGGCCTGATGCGCGTGCGCCAGATGACGCAGGACGACGCGCACATCTTCTGCACCGAAGACCAGATCCGCGGCGAGACTGAAGCCTTCGTGTCGCTTCTCGAAAGCGTCTATGACGATATGGGCTTCACGGACCTCAAGGTCCGCCTCGCGCTGCGCCCCGAACAGCGCGTCGGTTCCGACGATACCTGGGATCGCGCGGAAACGGCGCTGGCCGAAGCGCTCCGGGCCATCGGACGCGAATTCACGCTCGCGCCGGGCGAAGGCGCCTTCTATGGACCGAAGCTCGAATTCCATCTGAAGGATGCCATCGGCCGCTCGTGGCAGCTCGGCACGCTTCAGCTCGACTTCAACCTGCCTGAACGCCTCGACGCATCCTATATCGGCGAGGACAGCGCCAAGCATCGCCCCGTGATGCTCCACCGCGCGATCCTCGGCTCGCTCGAACGCTTCATCGGCATTCTGATCGAGCATTACGAAGGCCGCTTCCCGCTCTGGCTTGCGCCGGTGCAGGTCGTGGTCGCGACGATCACGTCGGAGGCTGACGCCTATGCCGAAGAAGCCGCGGCAGCGCTGCGCGCGGCAGGCCTGCGCGTCGAGACCGATCTTCGTAACGAGAAGATCAACTACAAGGTGCGCGAGCATTCCGTCGGAAAAGTTCCCGTGATCCTCGTTGCAGGCAAGCGCGAGGCGGAGGAGCGGACCGTCTCCCTCCGTCGCCTCGGCTCACAGGACCAGAAGGTGACGTCGCTCGACGAAGCGATCCGCGCGCTCGCAGCGGAAGCGACGCCGCCCGACCTCAGGCCGGCAAAGCTCAAGGCAGCAGCCGAGTAGGACAAGGGGGAAGCGAAAGCTTCCCCCTTTTCTGTTTCCGGCCCCGGCAGAAAATATCCCGTCCAAAGACTAAATCGATCCGTGTCGGACATGCCACAGCCCATTGTGGTTGAGTATTCCGTCGCGGGGAGTCGGGGAATGCATGGGATGAGAGTGGGCCGCTACGCCATTGCGCTGGCGCTATGCATATGGGCGGGTGCTGCATTTGCGGAGGGGCGTGTGGCCGGCACCATGTCGCCGGTCGTCAGCGCGCTCGACACACTCGATCCCAACGCGGCACCGGCGCCGGAAGGGCTGCAATGGCGTATTCTCAAGCCTGAATGGAGCGCCAGCGACGAGCGGGCCTATGGCGAATTCGTTCGTGCCATCGGGTTGAGCGAATGCCGTAGCGTCGATGAGTGCCTGAAAAGTCCGGCCAACATCTATCGCGCGAGCGACCCGGCGGGATTGAGTTTTTTCGCCGATTGCGCGGATCTTCCCTATGTCCTGCGGGCCTATTTTGCCTGGAAGAACGGCTTGCCGTTTTCCTATGTGAGCGGTGTCGCGGCGATCGGGGAGTCGAATGATCTGAGATATTCGCGCTATGGCAATTATGTATTCCAGCGCACCGATGTTTTGACGCCCTCGGATGGGCGCTGGCCCAACGCCAGCTATGTGCTCACGAACATTGCCAATCAGATTTCAAGCGCCATGTATCGCTTTGCGCCGAAGCCGCAACAAGGCGACCTGTTCGACTTCTATCCTGTCCGGATTTCGCCGGCCGCCATCCGTCCGGGGACGAACATTTACGATCCCAACGGCCATGTTGCAGTGGTCTACGATGTGGACGGCGAGGGCCGCATCCGCTTCATCGACAGCCACCCGGACAACAGCCTGACACGCGGCAGCTATGGGCACCGCTTCGTTCGCGCCTCGCCGCCGATGGGCGCTGGCTTCAAGAACTGGCGTCCGCTGAAGCTCGTCGGCGCGAGCCGGGCGGGCGATGGCTCCTATGTCGGCGGGTACATCGTCGCCGCGACGGACGGACAGTTGCCGAGTTGGTCGGATGAGCAGTTCTACGGCACCGCGCGGGGAAGCGGCTGGCAATCGGGACGCTTCGTCTACAAGGGTGAGACGCTGGATTATTACGACTATGTGCGCCGCGCCGTGGCGGGGCATGACGTGATCTACGATCCTCTCGCCGAGACGCGGAGCATGGTGCGCGGGCTTTGCGACGACCTCCATTATCGCGCCATGGCGATCGATATCGCTGTGCAGGCCGGTCTGGACGCGCAGCCGCAGCCGGTGCGCCTGCCGGACAACATCTATGGCACGTCCGGCGATTGGGAAACCTATTCGACGCCATCTCGCGATGCGCGGCTCAAGGTGTCGTTCCAGGAGTTGAAGGATCAGGTTGCAAAGTTTCTTGCCTTGCACAAGGCGCGCAGTGCACACGTCGCCTATCGGGGCACGAACCTGGCGCGCGATCTCGCCACGGCCTACCGCGAAGAGGCCGGAGCCTGCGCGGTCGTCTGGACGGCCTCCGATGGAAGCAAACGCCAGATGAGCTTCGAGGAGGCGCGAAGGAGACTCTTCGATTTCTCCTTCGATCCCTATCAATGCCCGGAACGCCGCTGGGGCGCGCAAGGCGCCGAACTCGCCACCTGCCGCGACGGTGACGTCAAACGGCGCTGGTATGAGGCGGAGCGACGCCTCCGCAATCAGACCGAACGCACCTATGATGTGAAGATGGGGTTCTCGCTCGAAGAGCTTCGTGCGGATGTGCCGGGAAGCGGGCAGGATGCGCCTCCCGATGTCGACGTCCTGAGCATGCTCGGCAGGGCAGCAGATGAAAAGTCAGCCTCCGCCATGGACGCGCTGAAACCCTGACGCCTCAGAGGCGATACCAAAGGCCGAGCGTCAACGTCGTCTGGCGCAGGCTGTTCTGCCCGGCGATGGTGCGCATGCCGCCGAGTTCGAGCGAGATGCTGTCAGTGAACTGCTGCATGATGGAGAGACCGAGTTTGCTCGCGGCAACGCGCTGAACGGTGTCTTCGGCCTGTACCTTGCCTATCGAGGTGGAGCTCTCCGCTTTCATGAGCAGCATGGTGCTCACGAGAGGCCGCGTGCCGACCGTGACGTTGAGCTTGGCTTCTCCAGGCCGTCCCCCAGGTCGATAGCGGTAGCCGCCATAGGTGTCGGTAAAGCCCTTCATGCCGAGAAGGGTGAAGTTGCGGCCCATGAAGAGGCCTATCTCGCCGTCTATGTCGCCGCGCCGGGAGCTGAAAGGATCGTCGCCGGATGTCGCGCCGTGCCGCACCGCGAGGCCTTGCAGGGCAAACCGCGTTTCTCTCCATTCGCCAAGATCGACGCGCGCGCCGAGTTCCAGGCGCGAAATGGACTGCTGGGTGAACTCGTAGCCGAAATAGTCGGTGGTGTCGCGCGTCAGCGCGAGCGAGGAGAGGAGGGTGATATTGCTCGTCAGCCCATATTCAAGATAGGGCGCGAGTTCAACCTTCCGGTAGTCGCTATGCGGCACGACCTTGCCAGTGGCGCCATATGCATCGTTGGCGCGTGTCGCGCTCAAAGGCATGATGACGAGCAGGTCGCCCTCCGCCATGGGCCAGGCGCCCGCCCATGCTGAATTATTGGCGCCCGCCGCGGCGACCAACCCCACAGAGGCGGCCAGCGCTGCGCGCAAAGCTCCGCCCGACCGTAAAAACCTCACGGAATGCCCCCTTGTTTGCCCGGCGCGATGTTGCTGCGCGGGGTTGCAGGTGTAAAGGGTGATGCATAGTTTTCCTGCAATCTCAAAGGTAAGGAATCTGACGTGCCGCGTTCCCAGGAAACCATCGACCTGCTGCTCTCCCGCCGCTCCGTAAAGCCGCTGACCATGGTCGAGCCGGGACCCGATGACGCCGATCTCGAAATCATGCTGAGGGCAGCGTCGCGCGTGCCCGATCACGGGAAGCTCGCCCCCTGGCGTTTCATCGTCTTCAAGGGCGATGCGCGGGCGAAGTTCGGGAGAATCCTGCGCGACATTTTCGCAGAGGAGGAACCTCGCGCGGATGAAGACCGGCTGAAGCTCGAAGAGCGGCGCTTTCTGCAGGCGCCTCTCGTCGTCGCCGTGATTTCGCGGATTGTGCCGAGCAAGAAGGCGCCCGAATGGGAGCAGCGCCTTTCCGCCGGTGCGGCATGCCAGAACATGCTGATCGCCGCGACGGCATTGGGCTATGTCGGCGCATGGCTGACCGAGTGGTATTCCTATAGCGACAAGGTCGCGAAGGCGCTGGGGCTCGGCGACAACGAGCGCTTCGCAGGCTTCATTTATTTCGGCAGTCCGAGCCAGCCCAAAGACGAACGAGAGCGTCCGGCTCTTTCCGACATCGTGACGGAGTGGAAGGCCGACTAGGAAGGGCGCTCAGCTGCTGCCATCCTGGCGGGTCGCGATGATCTGCCCATGACGCAGAGCGACAGTCTGCGTGGCCGGACGGGCGGGCCGATCCGAAAGCTCCATGCCGAACAGCGCATGGCGATGATCGAAGGCGTAGGCAGCATTCACGATGACGAGCAGCATGCCGGTCGCGATGCCGGCAATATGGCTCTGAATATAGGTGAGCCCCGTGATGGCTACGCCGGCGAGAAATAGAAGGAACGCGAAGGCGATCTTGACGGTCCTCATCGGCGTGTTCCTCCTGTTCGTCAGGCCGCAACATTTAACAGTATAATCCGGCCCCGCTTCAAAGCAGAAATGTGAAGGTTATGCCCGGTTCCGACATGCCCTATCCGGTTAAAGGCCCGCAACGGGGGTCGGAAATCAGGGCCGTTCTCTTCGACAAGGACGGTACGCTTTTCAGCTATCACGAGACCTGGGGGCCGATCCTGCGCGAAGCGGCGGCCATGGCCGCGGAAGGGGATGAAGGCCTTGTTCCGCGCCTGCTCGAGGCGGTGGGCTACAACGCGGCGACGGGACGGATCGGAGCGGGCACCGTGTTTGCGGCCGGCGAGACCGTGGAACTCGCGACGCTCTGGAACAAGCTCGGCGTCAAGCGGGAGGTGAGGCGGCTCGTGGAAGATCTCGACAGCCTTTTCGCGCGAGAAGCGCCGCGCCGGTCGCACCCGGTGACAGATCTGCAGGTGCTCTTTTCCACATTGCGCCAACGGGGGCTTCGCCTCGGTCTGGCGACCAATGACGGAGAAGCATCCGCGTTTGCCACCATCGCGCGGTTTGGTCTCGCCGAGCATCTCGAGTTTCATTGCGGCTACGACAGCGGCTATGGCGCGAAGCCCTTGCCCGGCATGGTCAACGCATTTTGCGCGGCAGTGGGTGTCGGGCCGGAGGCCGTCGCGGTGGTGGGGGACAACAGCCACGACCTTGACATGGGGCGCGCCGCGGGTGCCGGACTTCTGGTCGGTGTACTGACGGGTACGAGCGCGCGCGGCGACCTCGCGCCGCTTGCCGATGCGGTCATCGACAGCATTGCCGATCTGCCGATGCTGCTGGACGAGCGCGGCTGATCTCAGCCGAGATCCCAGATGGACTTGAAATCTCGAACCTCGCCCAGCAGGCGCTGCGCGGGCGTCTTCTTGTCGATATGGCCGATCAGGCTTCGATATGTGTCGAAGCCACAAAGATCCTGCAGGCGCGGCTCGAATGTGCGGACGACTTCGAGCGGCAGACCCAGTTGCTGGTTTTCCTGCTGCCGGATGAAGCCCGCGCAATAATTCATTGCGATTCCGACGCGCCGCGCGCCCGACTTGTTGGCGCCGCCGCCATGCCACAGGCTGCCATGCCAGATGAGGACCGAGCCTTTCGGCATTTCGGCGGCGATGCTGTCATAGTCCTGCCCGTAGTTGGGAGAGGCGTCGCGCTTGTGGGAACCGGGAATGATCCGCGTTGCGCCGTTCTCCTCGGTGAAGTCGGTGAGAGCCCACATGGAGTTGCAGACGAACGGCGCGTGCGGCTTCTGCACCGGCATGATCTGGTCGTCGGCATGAATGGGCTGCGCCCGTTCACCGGGATCTATCGAGATCGAGGATAGGGAAGACACGAGGCATCCTTCGTCCAGAACGCCTTCGACGATCGGTAGCACGAGCGGATGCGTCGGAATCCGCTCGAAGACCTTGCCATGCGCGAGGAGGTTATAGATGCGGACCGTATGATGGCCCTCGAAGCCGTTGCGCGCGGGCTCGACGCCGAGTTCGTATTCGAGCCGTAAGAGCGCGGCATTCAACGCAACGAGATGGTCCGGGTCGATCGCATTCTCGACGATGGTGTAGCCATCTTTCTCGATGGCTCTGAGATGCTTTTCGAGGTCTTTGTCATCCATGCAGGCTCCCTCCCCGGAGTGATGATGAAAAGGTCTCTCGAAGACAGCATAGCGCTTCAGGCCGAATGGGAAACTGTTTATGTTACCAAATGGGTTCGGCGTGAACGGACCGAAGCCGGGGGTTTCGCCTCCGACTGCCTCAAAATGAAACTCCTGACCTCTTGTGCGCTGCAATAATGCCTTTCGGAAATCATCCGCAGGCGCCGTATTTCATTTCCGCCAGCTTGTCGGCTTCACGTCGAAGGCGATGCTGATGCGCTGCACCTCGCCGCTGAAGGGCAGGGTGCGGTGGAAGAGGTAGGAAGGGAAGAAGAAGGCGTCGCCCTCGCGCGGCTCGAAGGTCAGGGTATGAGGCTCAAAATCGGCATCGAATTCCGGCGGAGGATTGCCGAATTCGATCCAGCCGTCGCGCGCTTCTCCGGTGCCCATGGTCGGCGGGAGCGCGACGTAATAAGCGCCGCTCATCCAGCCGCCGGTGTGAATATGCGAATGCTGGTGGCCGCCTTCGGATAGAAGCGTGCCCCACATGTCGAGCGTATAGGCTTCCGGCACCATGCCGAAGAACGGATGATGTTTCTCACGCCTGATCGCATCGAAGTGTCTGTCGATGGCGATGCGGAGCATTTTCTCGAATGTGAGAAACGGCTCTCGCGGATTGTCGAGCAGGAGGCCGGTCTGTCCGCCCTTGCGCGTCGCCTTGCCCGTCGGTTCCCAGACGGTGGTCGGATCTGCGCGCAACGCTTCGGCAAGTGCCTTGTTGAAGTCGGCGATGGAGGCATAGCCCTCGGGCGGCGTCAGCGTGACACGCGTAATCAGGCGCGCCATCTCGGCGCGAAAGCCGGCGGGCATCTGGCCAAGCTCCTGCGCGCGCGCAAAAGGAAACCACGCGGCGGCGCGACGCTCGGGCCCGAACTTGGAGAGCGCGCGATCGAAGATTTCCGCCGCTTCGCGTGCTTGTCCGCGACGAAGCTTCACCATGCCGAGGCTGACATAGGAAAGCCCGTCCTTCGGATCGAGCGAACTTGCCTTTTCATAGGCCGCTTCGGCGGCAGCGAGATCGCCGCGCTTCTGTTCGATATTGCCGAGATTGCCATAGGCGGCGGCGAATTTGGGTTCGATGGCGATGGACTTGCGGAAAAGCTCCGCCGCTTCGTCGAGGCGATCCTGACGGAACACGACCATGCCGAGCAGCGTGACGGTTGCAGGGTTTCCCGGTTCGATCTCAAGCGCGCGGCGAAAGGCCTGTTCCGCCGTGGCGAAATGGCCGGCGCGTTGGGCGATCTGTCCGAGCGTCAGATGAAAAAGCGGATTGCGCGGGAACGCCTCGGCGGCGCGGGCATAGTGATCCTCGGCTTCCGCCCACAAATGCTTCGCCTGCAGCAGCCGGCCGAGATTGACCCATGGCACCGGCGAGTGGGGCGCTAGCTCCAATGCGCGACGCAGAAGCGGCTCGGCCTCCGTCGTTGCGCCGCGATCGATGAGCACGGCCGCGAGCATCGACATGGTTTCGGCGTCGTCGGGTTGATCCGACAAAAGCGCGCGCGCCTTGGCTTCCGCCTGGCCTCTCTTGTTCGTCTGGATGAGGCCGAGGATTTCCTTGCGCCGCTCGATGATATTGATCGGCATTTGCGTCTGATCGCTCACGTTATGTCTCGCATTTGGCTATGGCCACAAGCTGCACGGCGCAGGGAGTGGCGTCAATCTGCGTCAGGCGGTGACGGGATTGGGGAGAGGCGCGCCCGCGAAGAAGGCGTCGAGATTGGCGATGGAAGCGTTGAGCATGGATTGCAGCGCTTCGATGCTCGCGCCGCCGATATGGGGCGTCAGCACGAGATTGGACAGCTCGCGCAGGTCGGCGCGGATATGGTCCGGTTCGCCTTCGAACACGTCGAGACCGGCGCCGGCCAGCTTGCCGGACTTGAGCGCGGAGACGAGCGCCTCTTCGTCGATGGCGGAGCCGCGCGTTATGTTGACGATATGGCCACGGGACCCGAGCGCCTCGATGAGTTCGGCGTTGACCATGTGGCGGTTGGTGTCGTCGGCGCGGTGGGCGAGCACCAGCGCGTCTGCCCAGGTCGCGAGCGCAAGCGGCGTCTCGAAATATCGGTAGGGAGAGGTCTCGCGCTTGCTGCGGCTGTAATACCCGATCTCGGTTTCGAATGCGGCGAGGCGAGACGCAATTTTCTCGCCGATGGCGCCAAGGCCGATAATGCCGATCTTGCGTCCGGTGAGGCCGGGCGAGAAGAGCAGCCGGGCGGCGGCATCGCCGCGCCAGACGCCTGCGCGCATGAGCCTGTCGCCGGTGGCGACGTGGCGGATGGAGGCGAGGAGGAGAGCGACTGCGAGATCGGCAACGGCGGCGGCATTTGCGCCCACCGTGTTCGTCACCCTGATGCCGCGCCGCGTTGCTTCCGCGACGTCGATGCCTTCATGGCCCGAACCGATGCAGGCGATGATGCGCAGCTTCGGCATCGCGTCCATTTCCTTCGCAGCGGTGACGGAAGCGCCGGCAAGGAGAATTGCTTCGGCCTCATGCCGCTGCGCCGGATCGGTGATCAGCGTGAATTTCCCGGACAACTGGTCCTGAAAGGCCTTGCCGAGCGGGACAGCAAGAAAGACGGGCGGCTTCATGGGAACCTTCCGGGCCTCAGGCGGACTGCGCCGCTTCGGCGCGCGCGATCAATGCCTGAGCCTGCTTCAGATGCGGAATGTCGAGCATGACACCGTCGAGAGCGACGACGCCGACGTCGCCTGCCTTCGCGAAGGCATCGACGATGGCGCGGGCATGGGCCACGTCTTCTTCCGAAGGCGTGAAGACGCGGTTGATGAGCGGCACCTGCGCCGGATGGATCGCCATCTTGGCAGTGAAGCCGTCGCGCACGGCCTCGCGCGCTTCGGCGATGAAGCCCGTTTCGTCGCGGAAATCCTTGTAGACGCCATCGAGCGGAATGACGCCTGCTGCGACCGCGCCTGCAAGCGTCAGCGTGCGGGCGAGGCGATAGGGCTCGGTATAGTTCCCGCCATCGTCCTTGTTGCTGCGCGCGCCGAGAGCTGTGGCGAGGTCTTCCGCGCCCCATGTCAGCGCGAAGAGGCGAGGGCTTGCGCCTGCATAGGTGCCGAGATTGAAGAGCGAGGCGGCGGTTTCCGTTGCCACGCAGAAGAGTTTCGTGGCGCCCGCCTCGATGCCCGCCTCACGTTCGATATGGTCGAGCGTGGCTGCGACCTTCCGCACGCAGTCGCCGGAAATGGTCTTGGGCACCATGATGGCGAAGGGGCGATGCGCGACGACGGCCTTCAGGTCGTCTTCCCAGAGCGGCGTGTCGAGCGCATTCATGCGGACGCAGATGCGCGGGCCAGTGGCGGATGCGCTTTTCAGATAGTCGCGCGCATTGGCTCGCGCGGCTTCCTTGTTCGACAGAGCGACCGAGTCCTCCAGATCGAGGATCAGAGCATCGGCGCCGGTGGAGGCGGCCTTGGCGAGCTTCTTGTCGCTGTCGGCCGGAATGAAAAGGAAGGAACGCATGATCAGACCTCGACCGCCTCGGCTCCGCGCGCATGCATGAAGGCCTGCCGCGTGCAGGAGGCGACTTCCTCGCCGCGCTGGTTATAGGCCTTGTGCTCGAAGGTCACGATGCCGGCATTGGGACGCGATTTGGAGCGCCGCTTGCCGAGCACACGCGTTTCGACGCGCAGCGTATCTCCCTGAAAAACGGGCTTGGGGAATACCACATCCGTCATGCCGAGATTGGCGATGGTCGTTCCATGGGTGGTGTCATGGACCGAAATGCCGATCATCAGGCCGAGTGTGAAGAGGCTGTTGACCAGCGGCCTGCCGAACTCGGTCTCGGTTGCCGCGTAATGGTGGTCGAGATGAAGCGCCGCCGGGTTCATCGTCATGGTCGAGAAGAGCACGTTGTCGGTCTCGGTCACGGTGCGCGTGATCGAATGCCTGAAAAGCTGACCGTCCTGAAAGTCGTCGAAAAGAAGTCCCGGCATCTCATCTCCCATATGACGCTGAAGGCGTGACCTTGGGGGCTCGCCTCGCTGCCCGCCTGTGGGTTAGCTTATAGCCCCGTCCGCCGGAAAAATGAAAAGCGTCAAGGCTCCGAATGACCTTCCGTCTCCACGAACAGTTGCATGCCGATACCTATACGGTGAAGGACCTCGCGCTTTGCCGGGTTCTGTTGATGAACGACCGGCGTTTCCCCTGGACCATTCTCGTGCCCCGCCGCGACGGCTTGCGCGATTTCCATGAGGTGGCGAAGGCCGACAAGGCGACTTTCCACGCCGAGATCGACCAGGTCTCGGAGGCGCTGAGGCGGCTCACCGGCGCTTACAAGATCAACGTCGCGGCGCTGGGCAACATGGTGCACCAGCTTCATGTGCATGTGATCGCCCGTTTCGAGGGGGATGCCGCCTGGCCGAAGCCGGTCTGGGGGCAGGGTGTGGCCGATCCCTATGACCCGCCGGCTGCCGGAGAGCTTATCGAAAGCTTAAGAAAAGAGCTTCACAGTTAACCTTTGGTTTAAGGTTCGCCCCCTAGTCTTGGCTCCATGGCGGCAATTTCCGCCGATCATGGAGAGAGCCGTGGCGACCTGCCTCATCGCCGATTCATCCGCGCCGGTCCGCAAGGCCGCGAAATTCCTGCTCGAAAGCCTGGGCTTCGAGGTTGCAGGTGCGCGCGATGGCGATGAAGCGCTGCGGATGGTTCGGAGCGTTGCACCGGATCTCATCCTGCTCGATGCCCGGTTGCCGCGGATCGAGACTGCCGCGCTGATCGACGAAATCAGATCGCTGCCGGAAGGTGGGCGTGCCTGCATTTTCTTTGTCGCCGATGGTGGGCCCGCTGGCGTCCGCGCCGCCATGGAGGCGGGGGCCGACGACTTCCTGATCAAGCCGTTCGACCGGGAGCTTCTGTCCTTCAAGCTCGAACAGGCCCGCGCGCGGGGCTGCTTGCGCGAGGGGAAGAGGGCCATGAGGCTCGTTCAGGACAATTCCCATTCGTGGCGCTTCCGCGTTTTCGGCAAGGCAGTCTGAGACGACGCTTCAGCGAAACGCGGCAATGGCGGCTTTCATGCCCCGGGTCTGTATCCGATCCGGGAGCAATGTCGCCTAACCCATTTCTGTATCGTGATTTTTTGGTGAGTGGCGCAGCGCTCTCGGGCAGTCGGCTCTTCTGAGCAGGCTTGAGCACCGGGATGCTGCCTGTCGCCCGCGCGCCCTGGGCTCTACCTCTGGCACGGAGCTTGCGACCCATGTCTCGTGCAACAGAGGTCTTTTCGAGCATGAGCCTGGTTCAAGCCATATCGGCACCCACCCAGATCGCCGCCGCGCTGCAGAATGCAAGCGCGCAGACGGGGGCCGACTTCAACTATTTGCTGAACACGGCCATGCGCGAGTCGAGCCTGAATTGCTCTGCTAAATCAGGCACTTCCAGCGCTTGCGGACTATTTCAGTTCACCGAGCAGACCTGGCTCGCGACGATGAAGAAGGATGGTGCGGCGCTGGGTCTGGCCCAGTATGCCGACCGGATCACGCAGGATGCGCGCGGCAAGTATGTCGTGGCCGATCCTGCCGCCCGCCGGGAAATTCTTGCCCTCCGCGACGATCCGCAGGTCTCGGCGCTGATGGCGGGAGCCTTAACCAGCGACAGCAAGGACCGGCTCGAGTCGAGCCTCGGGCGTTCGGTGAGCTCCGGCGAACTCTATGTCGCGCATTTCCTGGGGGCGGGCGGCGCGACGAAGCTCATCTCCGCCGCCGAGGACACGCCGAACGCGCGCGCCGATCTGCTGTTTCCGCAGGCTGCCGCCGCAAACCGGTCGATCTTCTACACCTCGTCGGGCGCGCCGAAGACGGTCGGGGAGGTCTATCAGAATCTGGTCTCCAAGCATCAGCAGGGCGGCGAACTCGCGCCCCGGCCGGTGCTGGCCAGTTCGGCGCAGGAAACGGCGGCGCCGGCCGGCGTCGAGCCGACATCGCTCAGCGCGGCCAATGACGATGTGGCTGAACCCTTCTATTCGGCCTCTTATTCGGCCTCCTATTCGGCCTCCTATTCGGCCTCTGCGGCGGGCGACCGCGCCGCCGCCGTTTCGGCGGCAGCGGCTTCCATTTCCCGCTCGCCGCTGAGGCTTACGCCCGGCGTTCTCGCCGTCCTCAATTCGCTCGACGCTCCCGCCCAGAACGAGCGCAAGGAGGCGAAGGACGAACGCGACGACAAGGCGAAAGTGGCCAGCCGCCTCTTGCCGCGTTCGGGCTTCGCCTATGGCTGATCAGCCGATGGTTTTGGCGTCCCTGAGCTTCGCGAGGTCGTCGTCGCTGTAGCCCGCGGCGCGCAGCACATCGAGGGTGTGCTGGCCGAGGGCAGGGGCCGCGCCCTTGGGACCGTCATCGGCGCCGGGAAAGCGAACGGGGCTCGCAGGCGCCTTGAAGGTTCCCGAGCCATCCTCCTCGGGAACGTCGACGAAGGCCCCGGCGGCGATCGCCTGCGGGTCCGCCACGACATCCTTGGGATGCATCAGCGGCGACCAGATCACGTCATGCTCGTCTAGCTTCTGCCGCCAATGGTCGAGATCGTGCTGGGCAAAGGCCGCGTCCAGAATGTCCACCAGTTCGGCGGCATTGGTGCGGCGGCCCTTGGGGTTGGCGAAACGCGGATCGGTTTCGAGTTCAGGCTGACCGATGATCTTGCAGACCGCAGTCCAGTCCACCGAACCCTGACGTGGCACGATGACAAACCACTCGCCGCTCCTGGTCTTGAAGAAGTTGCTGATCGGCTGCACGGCCTCATGGCGCGACTTGGTGGAGCCAAGTTTGCCGAATTTGAGCTGCATGGCCATGTCGGAGCCCGCCGCATAGATACCGGTACGGATGAGCGACGACTCGACGAGGCGGCCCTTGCCCGTGCGCTGGCGTTCGACCAAGGCTGCGAGAATGCCGCCGACGGTGGCCATGCTGGTCGTGTGGTCGCCGATGCCGGTGCGGAGCGTCGTCGGCTCCGTGCCCTTCACCGTTTCGAGATAGCCGAGGCCCGAGCGCGCCCAGAAGGCGGCGATGTCGAAGCCGGGCCGGTCGCGCTCCGCGCCTTCGAGGCCGTAGCCGGTGACGCTGGCATAGACGAGACGCGGATTGATGGCCGAGAGCGAGGCATAGTCGAGGCCCGAACGCTCCAACCCGCCGGGCCTGACATTGGTGAGGAAAACGTCGGCGTCCTTGACCAGTCGCTTCACCGCTTCCACGCCCTCAGGCGTCGCAGTGTTGATGGCGACGCCCTTCTTGCCGCGGTTGTCGAGGTCGAAGATCGGGCTGCCCTTGAGATGGTCCGCGCCGATACTCGCCATGGTGTAGCGCATGGGGCAGCCCGCCAGCGGTTCGATCTTGACGACCTCCGCGCCCCAGTCGGCAAGGATGCCGCCCGCGCCCGGCGCCGCGATGTAGGTCGCCATTTCTATGACTTTGATACCTTCGAGCATATCCGCTCCCTCTTTGGATTTCTTGTTGCCGGCGATCATCCATGAAACGCCGGGACTGTCAAAGGCGCGCCGGTTTCGCCGCGGGTCTGAAGGCTTCGTTAAAGACTTTGCCCTAGCCTGCGCGAAGAGTGTGCGATGCGGATTCTCTGGGGCCGGGCTCGATGATGCAGGACAGGCTGATATATGCCGACGTGGAGCGTCTGCTCTCCGAGCCGATGGACGACGTCCGGGCGACCATCGCGCGCAAGGTCGCCTCTCAGTTTCGCAACGTCGTGCTGACTCCGCGCGAGCGCGAACTGGCTCAGGAAATTCTGGGATATCTGGTGCGCGACATCGCGGCGCAGGTGCGCGGCGCGCTGGCGCAAAGCCTGTGCGATCTTGCCGATGCGCCGCACGGCATCATTCTCGCCCTCGCACGCGATATCGACGAGGTTGCGCTTCCGGTTCTCGAAAACTCAACGGTTCTGACCGACGAGGACATGGTGCATCTGATTCTCACGGGCGGCGGCGCCAAGCAGCGCGCCATCGCGGGTCGAAGGATTGTGTCGCCGGCCGTCGCCGATGCCATCGCGGAAGTGGGCAGCCGCGCGGCCGTCGAGACGCTTGTCGGCAATGAGGGCGCGGCCATCAGGCCCGCCGCGCTCAACAGGATTGTCGATCGGTATGCCGGCGACGTGGACATCATCGATCCTATGGCCCGCCGCGGCGATCTGCCGGCCTGCCTGATCGAGCGCCTCGTGACCCTCGTGTCCGATCAGTTGCGTCAGCAAATGATCGAGCGTTACGCCATCGACCCGGCCATGGCGGAGATATTCGAAGAACAGGCGCGCGAGCGTGTGCTGGTCGAACGGCTTCAGGCGATCAATCCCGACGAGGTCGGCCCTGTCGCGCTTCAGATCGCGGACCGCAAGCGGCTTTCGGCCTCTCTGCTTCTGCGCGCGCTCTGCGCGGGCGAGGTTGGTTTTGTGGAGACGGGTTTTTCGCTGCTCACCAGCGTGCCGCCGGAGCGGGCGGCGTGGCTCATTCACGATGTGGGGCCCCTTGGCTTCCGGGCCGTCTATGCACGCGCGGCGCTGCCGGAAGTTTTCTACGTCGCCTTTCGCGCGGCACTCGATGTCATTCATGAGCTTCAGGCGGACGGGCATCTTTCGGACCGGCCATATCTGCGCCATTGCATGCTCACACGCATCGGCGAGAGGTTTCCGGACATCGAGGCCGGCGATGTCGATTTCCTGATCGATCGTATTACGCGGCGCCTGAGCGGGGCGTCCCTGGGCCGGGGCTTTGCGGCCTGAAGGCCGAACAAAAACCACTTCGCGCACCCAAAAGGAAGCTGGTAGGTTGCGGCCCTTCCATCAGAAAGGGCCAGAGCCATGACGCATGCCACACGAGAAGCCTTTATCTGCGACGCGGTGAGAACGCCGATCGGCCGGTATGCCGGGGCGCTTGCTACCGTGCGTGCGGATGATCTCGGCGCAGTGCCGATCATGGCGCTGATGGAGCGCAATCCCTCGATCAACTGGAGCCGTATCGACGATGTGATCTTCGGCTGCGCCAATCAGGCGGGCGAGGACAACCGCAACGTGGCGCGCATGTCGTCGCTGCTGGCGGGCCTGCCCGATACGGTGCCGGGCTCGACGATCAATCGCCTCTGCGGCTCGGGCATGGATGCGGTCGGCACGGCAGCCCGCGCCATCAAATCCGGCGAAACCGATCTCATGATCGCGGGCGGCGTCGAGAGCATGTCGCGTGCGCCCTTCGTCATGGGCAAGGCGACGAGTGCCTATTCGCGCGATGCGCAGATCTATGACACGACCATCGGCTGGCGTTTCATCAACCCGCTGATGAACCGGCAATACGGCACACATTCGATGCCCGAGACGGCGGAGAATGTCGCGGAGGAATTCCAGATCTCGCGCGAGGATCAGGACGCGTTTTCCGTGCGGAGCCAGCAGCGCGCCGGACGCGCCATGGCATCCGGCCGCTTCGCGAAGGAGATCGTGCCGGTCACCATTTCCGGCAGGAAGGGGGAGACTGTCGTCTCGCAGGACGAGCATCCGCGTCCCGACACCACGCTTGAAGCGCTGGCGAAGTTGCCGACGCCGTTCCGTCAGGGCGGCTCGGTGACGGCGGGCAATGCCTCGGGCGTCAATGACGGTGCCTGCGCCATGATCATCGCGTCGGCCGGCGCTGTCGAAGCGCATGGCCTCACTCCTCGCGCGCGCATTCTCGGCATGGCGACGGCGGGCGTGCCGCCGCGCATCATGGGCATCGGGCCCGCGCCCGCAACGCGCAAGGTGCTGGAAAAGACCGGCCTCAATATCGGCGATATCGAAGTCATCGAGTTGAACGAGGCTTTCGCCGCGCAGGGCCTCGCGGTCATGCGCGATCTCGGCCTGCCGGACGACGCAGAACATGTGAACCCCAATGGTGGCGCCATCGCGCTTGGCCATCCGCTCGGCATGAGCGGCGCGCGCCTCGTCACGACGGCGGTGCAGGAGTTGCATGAACGCGGCGCGCGCTATGCGCTCTGCACCATGTGCATTGGCGTCGGGCAGGGCATCGCGATGATTGTGGAGCGGGTGTAAGGCTTCGCCCGAAAGCGGACCGTCATCCCGGCCTCGTGCCGGGATCCAGGAGTTGCCGGCGCTGCATTCGACGCCCCTGGACGCCGGGACAAGCCCGGGGTGACAATAAAAACGCTTACATTCCCAGTGCGCGCAGGAAGAAATTCTTCTTCTTTTTCTGCTTTGGCTTCGGCCGCTTGACGCGCATGCGGATCGGCTGGTCGACGCCGGCGATGCGGCGTCCGTTTTTCGGAAGGCGGCGCAACAGGGCGACGAGCTTGCGGTCGGGAAAGATGCAGACGACATCGATTTCGGCGATCGGCACCGGAATGTCATCCGTCCCCGGAATGGCGTAATCGAGTGCCTCGTAGTCGATGATCATCTCGACGATGGGGAGGTCGAGGCGTGCGACGGCTTCCTCCTGCTCGTCGAGCGCTTCGGTCAGGACCAACTCGTCGAGTTCGTCCTCGCGGGCGGCTTCCTGAAGATCGCGCTTGAGATCCAGCGCGAATGTCCAGCCGATAAGGTCCTTCGGCTCGCGCGGCGGGCAGATATGCGAGCCCTGCGCCGCCGTGAAGCCGAGCGCGGCCAGCGCGGAAAGGGTGGTCTCGTCCTCGACGCCGACGGCGGTTGCGTCCAGCCCCTGGGCGGCGGCGAGCGCAACGCGCTTGCCGATGAACCCGAGGCCGGACTGCTTGAGGCGGCGGGCGAACTGGATGATGGCGCCGCCTGAAATCTTGATCTCGCTGAAGTGGTCGGGAGTGAGAAGCTCCTGCGGCACGATGACGGCGCCGCCGCCATCCAGCGCCGTGCGGAAGCCGAGGCGCCGCATTTCGGCGATGGTCGCGACAGCATCCTGACCGTGCCGTGCGAAAACGGCCTCGGGCACTTCAATGGTGAATTGCGACGGGTCGAGCCCATGTTCGCCGATGATGCCGTCCAACGCGCCCGGAAGGGCCGGATCGGTGAGGTCGCTGCCCGAAATGTTGAGCGAGACCGGCCAGTTCTGGCCGCGGAGGCGCCAGGCCTCCATCGACTCGGAAGCGGCGGCGGCGACGAAACGGGTCAGCTCGCCGCTACGTCCATGGCGGTCGAAGAAGGAAAGGAAGAGGCCCGGCGGCATCAGCCCATAATCCGGATGAAGCCAGCGGACATAGGCTTCGGCGCCGAGCACGCGGCCCGTCGCAAGCTCGATCTTCGGCTGGAAGACGAGGTGCAGATGCCGCGCCTCGAAAGCGAGGTCGATGTCGCGGTTGGTCAGCCGAAAGGAACTGCTGTACATCTTGGGCCAAATTCTTTGGTCGCGGGGCAGGCGCAAGGCGCCTGCTTGAAATTTGCCCTGCGGCTGGTTTAGGCCGGCTTAACAATCCGGTGGCGCGGCAAACAGCCTTGCCAATAGATTAAGAAAAAGACGCTCAGCCAGAAAAAGCGTCAGGAAATGAAACAGGGAGTAAGTCCATGTCCAACCCGGCAAGCGACAAGCTGATTCCGGCTGCCACCATTCTCCTGCTGCGCGACAGCGCGGAGGGCCTCGAAGTCTTCATGGTGGTGCGCCATCACCAGATCGACTTCGCCTCCGGCGCGCTCGTCTTTCCGGGCGGCAAGGTCGATCCGCGCGACCGGCATGAAAATGTGCGTGGGCTCGTCGACGGTGCGGAGAATCTGGACGATTGGGAATTTGCGATGCGCGTCGCGGCGATCCGCGAGGCCTATGAGGAATGCGGCGTGCTGCTTGCCCGCGATGAGAAGACGGGCGCGCTCGTCAACGCGGCGCGGCTGACCGAACTTGAGCATCGGCGCGACGCATTGAACAAGGGTGAGATCGGCATTGGCGACATGCTGGCCGAAGAAGGTCTGCGCCTTGCCGCCGATCTGCTGACGCCTTACGCGCACTGGATCACGCCGAACATGATGCCCAAGCGCTTCGACACGCGCTTCTATCTCGCCATGGCGCCGGAAGATCATCTTGCCGTGCATGACGGATCGGAGTCGGTCGACTCGGTCTGGATCAAGCCGCTCGACGCCGTGCGCGAGGCGGAAGAAGGCAAGCGCACCATCATCTTCCCGACGCGCGTCAATGTGCAGAAGCTTGGCCGTCACGAAAATGCCGCCCATGCCATCGAAACGGCTCGGGCCGCGCGCATCGTCACCGTCGAGCCGCAGGTGACGAAGAACGAGGCCGGCGAGCCCGTGCTGCGCATTCCCATCGACGCGGGTTACGACGTCAACGACGAGCCGTTGTCACGCGTGAAGGTGTAAGCGGCTTCAGAACGGAAACTGTTCTGTCAGGGTGCGCTCGCCGAGGGCCGGGCGTCTATCGCACCGGCGTCGGTGTGTAGGTCCAGGTCCAGCCCTTGTCGACGACGATCATCGACTTGCCGTCGGACGAGACCGTCAATTGGCTGCCGGGTTCCACCGGCATGGCGAGGATCATCGTTCCGGGAACGGCGAGGTCCGCATTCTCCGTGGTCGATCTGGCCGGCACGGACTCCGACCCGCCTGTGCAGGCCACGGGCATGGCGGCGGCGGGGTAATCGCGCCGCACCGACATGGCGAGCTGGCCGCCGAGCCCTTCTTTCAACGACAGCAACGTGAAGTGCTCGTATTTGCCGTTGAGCGCGGGTGCCCGGCATCCGGCCGCGCCGTTCCGCAGGGCGCCGATCTCGGTGGGGAGATTTTTGATGATGGGCTCGCCGACGAGTTTGGCTTCGGTCTGGTCCCAGTCAAAGCTCACCTCGACCCGGTCCTTGACGGGCGCATAGCCGTTTGTCCCGGCATTGACGATCAGCGCGTCGGCGGAATAGTCGCCGGTCACCGCATAATGCACGACCGTCACCGTCGCCCATTTCTGCATGACTTCGGCGTTGATCTCAGCGGCGGCGACCGGCGCGCCGATGAAGAGCGTGGCGGTAAGGGCCATGGCAAAGGCGCTAGGAGTGCGCCATAGACGAATTTTCATGAATGTCGCTCCCCTGCGTGACAGCACCGAAGTATGTCCCGGTCCGGCCCGGACAGCGAGGGGAAAGAATGACGGACGCCGTGACGATGCGCGGCGACCGGTTCCGAGGCGCGCCTAGTGCAGGAACTGCTCGGTGAGGATGCGTTCATCAAGGCTGTGGCCCTCGTCGAACATCATCAGAAGGTCGATGGACGGATCTTCCTCGACCCTTACGTCGACCACGTCGCGGAATTCGCGGTGGTCGGCCACCGCGCTGACGGGGCGTTTCTCGGCTTCGAGGATTTCGAAGCGCACTTTCGCATGGTGCGAGAGCAGCGCACCGCGCCAGCGGCGGGGGCGGAAGGCGCTGATCGGCGTCAGCGCGAGAAGTGCCGCGTTGATGGGGATGATGGGCCCCTGCGCCGAGAGATTATAGGCTGTCGATCCGGCAGGCGTGGCGACGAGCACGCCGTCGCAGATGAGCTCCGCCATGCGGACCTTGTCATCGATGGAGATGCGGATCTTTGCGGCCTGCGCCGTTTCGCGCAAGAGCGACACTTCGTTGATCGCGAGTGCCTGATGCTCCGACCCGTTTGCGAGCGTTGCGTGGGCGCGCAGGGGATGGAGGCGGGCAATCTCGGCGGCTTCAAGCCGCTCGCGCAGATGGTCGGGCTTGTATTCGTTCATCAGGAAGCCGACGGAGCCGCGGTTCATGCCGTAGATCGGGATGCCGCGATGCATGTGCTTGTGGAGCGTCTGGAGCATGAGGCCGTCACCGCCCAGCGCGACGAAAACATCCGCCTCCGCCGGCGCGGCATTGCCGTAACGGTCGGTGAGCGTCTTCAGCGCTTCCTGGGCTTCGGGCACATCGGTTGCCACGAAGGCGATCTTGTCGAACTTCATCAGTTCCATTCCGTCGGCCGCATGGGGCACTATAGTCCCGCGCGAGGGCAGGAGATAAGCACATGAGCGGCGAGACGCAAATAGGCTCGGAATTCGTCTTTATCTACACACCCTTGCCGGATATCGGCACGGCCGAGGCCATGGCGCGGGCGCTGGTGAGGGACCGGCTTGCGGCCTGCGTGAACCTCTATCCGGGCATTGTTTCCGTTTACGAATGGAAGGGGGAGGTGGAGACGGACGGCGAGGTCGTCGCCTTCATCAAGACGCGCCGGGCGCTGGCCGAAGAGACGATCGCGGCGGCGCGAAAACTCCACCCCTATGAGGTGCCCGCCTTCCTTGTGCTGCCGATCGAAAACGGAAATGAGGATTACCTCGCCTGGGCGCGGGGGCAGGTGAAGGCCTAGCCGCCCGTCACCGACATGTGCCGCCCGACGGCGGGGCCTTTGTGCTCGCGGTCGATGACGAAGTCGTGGCCCTTGGGCTTGCGGCCGATGGCTTCGTCGATGGCGGCATTCAGGAGATCGTCGCTGCTGCTCGCGCGCGCAGCGGCACGGAGGTCAGCGGCATCCTCCTGCCCGAGGCACATGAAAAGCGTGCCCGTGCAGGTGAGGCGGACGCGGTTGCAGCTCTCGCAGAAATTATGGCTGAGCGGCGTGATGAAGCCGAGCCTTCCGCCCGTCTCGCGGATGCGGACATAGCGGGCGGGGCCGCCCGTGCGGTCGGGCAGGTCTTCGAGCGTCCAGCGTGTTTCCAGATCGGCGCGGACGCGCGACAGCGGCAGATATTGATCCGTGCGGTCCTCGTCGATCTCGCCCATGGGCATGGTTTCGATGAGCGTGATGTCGTGGCCCTGTCCATGCGCCCATTCGACGAGCGAGGGGAGTTCGGCCGCGTTGTCGTCCTTGAGCGCGACGGTGTTGATCTTGACCTTGATGCCGGCCTTGGTCGCGGCCTCGATACCTTCGAGTACCTGAGGCAAACGTCCCCAGCGCGTGATATGGGCGAAGCGCTTTGCGTCAAGCGTGTCGAGCGAGACATTGATGCGGCGGATGCCGGCGGCGGCGAGCTCCCCGGCGAAGCGCGCGAGCTGGCTGCCATTGGTGGTCAGCGTCAGTTCTTCCAGCGCGCCGGTTTCGAGGTGCCGGCCGAGCGAGCGGATGAGCGTCATCACGTCCCGGCGGACCAGCGGTTCACCGCCCGTGAGGCGAAGCTTGCGGACGCCCTTGGCGATGAAGGCCGAGCAGACGCGATCGAGCTCCTCGAGCGTCAGAAGCTCCTTCTTCGGCAGGAAGGTCATGTGCTCCGACATGCAATAGGTGCAGCGGAAGTCGCAACGATCCGTCACCGAGACGCGCAGATAGGTCACCGCCCGTCCGAACGGGTCGATCATGGGGGAGGCTTCCGGGGCCGGGGTGAGGGCACGAGGCTCGAAGGTCATAGAATAACGATAACACCTCCCCGTGGGAATTTCTCCCCCAAGTCGTGTAGGGGCAATTTTTTTGGCAGTCCGGCGCTTCGGCGGGGGCGGTTTGGGCGGTTTCAAAGGCCGGGCGCACAGGCTAGCCTTCGCTCGCCGCAAGCGGGGAGGGCGAGGATGTCGACCAGCGCACATTACATTTTGTCAATCGATCAGGGCACCACGAGCACCCGGGCGCTGCTTTTCGACCAGTCCGGCTCGCCCATGCGGGTGCGGCAGAAGGAGCTGCGCCAGATCTACCCGCAGGATGGCTGGGTGGAGCATGACGCAGGGGAAATCTGGCAGGCGACGCTCGATGTTTGCCGGGGCCTGCTGACGGCGGGCACCCATGTCGAGAATATCGCGGCCATCGGCATCACCAATCAGCGCGAGACGACCGTGCTCTGGGAGCGGGCGACGGGGAAGCCGCTCCACAACGCCATCGTCTGGCAGGACCGCCGCACGGCGGAGCTCTGCGCGAGGTTGAAGGCGGAGGGCAAGGAGCCTGCGGTTCAGGCGAAGACGGGGCTTCTGCTCGATCCCTATTTCTCCGGCACCAAGCTCGCCTGGCTGCTCGACCATGTGCCGAATGCGCGGGCGCGGGCGGAGAAGGGTGAGCTTTGCTTCGGCACCATCGACTCCTGGCTCATCTACAAGCTCACCGGAGGCAAGGTGCATGCGACCGATGCGACCAACGCTTCGCGGACGCTGCTGTTCAACATCGGCACCCAACAATGGGACGATGAAATCCTCGGCTGGCTCGGCATTCCCCGCGCGCTGCTGCCGGAGGTGAAAGATTGCTGCGCCGATTTTGGCCTGACGGAAAAATCGCTCTTCGGTGCGGAGGTTCGCGTCGCGGGCGTCGCGGGCGACCAGCAGGCGGCGACGGTGGGGCAGGCCTGCTTCGAGCCGGGGCTGATGAAATCGACTTATGGCACGGGCTGTTTCGCCGTCCTCAACACCGGCGAGCGGCAGGTGGCGAGCGCGAACCGCCTGCTGACGACCGTGGCCTATCGTCTCGGCGGTAAGACGACCTATGCGCTGGAAGGCTCGATCTTCATGGCGGGCGCCATCGTGCAATGGCTGCGCGACGAGATGCGGCTGATCTCCAGTTCGGCGGAGAGCGAGGCGCTGGCCGCCGACGCGGACCCCAATTCCTCCGTCGTGCTGGTGCCCGCCTTTACCGGCCTCGGCGCGCCTTACTGGGACCCGCATGCGCGAGCAGCGCTCTTCGGCATGACGCGGGACACGGGCGCCGCCGAAATCGTCCGGGCGGCGGTCGAATCCGTTTCCTTTCAGACGCGCGATCTCATGGAGGCGATGACCGCCGACATGAAGGCGGCGGGTCTTGAAAGTCCGCAGGCGCTCCGCGTCGATGGCGGCATGGTTGCGAACAACTGGTTCATGCAGAACCTGACGGACATTCTGGGCCGTCCGGTCGAACGTCCGGCCATCACCGAAACGACGGCGCTCGGCGCGGCCTATCTCGCGGGCATGCAGGTCGGCTTCTACGGCACGCCGCAGGATGTCGCCCGCCACTGGCAATGCGAGCGCCGCTTTGAGCCGGAAATGGTGGAGGCCGAACGATCCGCGCGCTATGGCCGCTGGGGACAGGCTGTCGGGCGGGTGCTGACGCGCTAGCCCGTGTTATAGTTCCCAAAACGACCAATCGGGAGAACGCTCATGGCCGCTTCGACGGACGACCTCATTGCGAAACTGAAGGCGGCGCTGCCGGTCGGCAGTGTGCTCGAAGGCGCAGAGGCAGCGGAGAAGGCGCAGGGCGGCTGGAGCAGGCTCGGAAGTCCGCGCGCCGTGTTGCGTCCTGCTTCGACGGAAGAGGTTTCAAAAATCCTGAAGCTCGCCCATGCGGCGGGCGAGCCTATTGTTCCGTGGGGCGGCAAGACCGGGCTCGTCGAAGGTGCAGAGGCGGAGGGGCATATCGTGCTCTCGCTCGACCGCATGAACCGCATCGAGGAAATCGACGTCGCGGGCGGCACGGCGACGGTGCAGGCGGGGTGCATCTTGCAGGCGCTTTGCGAAGCGGTGGAGACGCAGGGTGCGCTCTTTCCGCTCGATCTCGGCGCGCGCGGATCGGCCACCATCGGCGGCAACATCTCGACCAATGCGGGCGGCAATCGCGTCATCCGCTATGGCATGATGCGCGACATGGTGCTCGGCCTCGAAGCGGTGCTGGCCGACGGCACGGTGATTTCCTCGCTCAACCATCTCATCAAGAACAATGCGGGCTACGACCTGAAACAGCTCTTCATCGGCTCGGAGGGTACGCTCGGCATCGTGACACGCGCCGTGTTGCGCCTGCGTTCGAAACCCTTGTCTCAGGATACGGGCTTCGTCGCTGTGGAGAGCTTCGAACAGCTGCCGAAATTCCTGCGCCATATGGAGCGTGCGCTGGGCGGCACGCTCTCAGCCTTCGAGGTGCTGTGGGAGGATTTCTACAAGCTCGTGACGACGGAGCCGGCCAAGGGAAAGACTCTGCTGGATTACGGCCATCCCTATTACGTGCTCGTCGAGTCCATGGGCGGGGATCAGGAAGAAGACTCCGCGCGCTTTGAAAAGGCGCTGATGGCGGCGCTTGAGGACGGGCAGGTGTCCGATGCGGTGATCGCGAAAAATCAGGCCGAACGAAACCAGATGTGGGCGTTGCGCGACGATGTGGGGCAGGTTGCGCGCAACCGGCCGATCTTCACATTCGATGTGAGCCTGAAGATCGCCGACATGCAGAGCTATATCGCCGAGGTGCGCGAGGGCCTCGCGGCGAAATGGCCGGCGCATTCGCTGATGGTTTTCGGCCATCTCGGCGACGGCAACCTGCATGTCATTCCGGGAAGCGTGCCCGAGCACACGCCGGCCATACGCAAGGAGGTCGAAGCGATCGTCTATGGCGCTTTGCGCAAGCGCGGCGGCTCCGTTTCGGCGGAGCATGGCATCGGCCTTGAGAAACGGCCGTATCTCGGCTGGTCACGCTCGCCGGAAGAGGTCGCCTTGATGCGGACGCTGAAGGCGGCGCTCGACCCCAAGGGCATTCTCAATCCCGGCAAGGTGCTGGAGCCCGCGGGCTCACACGCAAAGGCGGCGGAATAGGCATGGAAGGCGAGCGGTGGGTCCATGGGCCCGCCGCTCGTCCATTCATTCGGCAGGCGGCGGCGCGTCGGGACCGTCCGGCGCTTCGTCATCCTTCATCATGCGCGAGCCGCCCTTGAGCATGCCCCGGTGCTCGGCGCGGGGGCCGTGTCCGAAGGGTGGGCGCATTTCAAAATCGCCAAACCGATTGAGGATTTCCTTCTGGTCCGCGTCGAGCGATTGATAAAGCGCTTCGAGGGCGGGTTGCGAAGCCTTCATCGAATCGAGCTTCAGCGTCAGCATTTTCTGCATGAAGGCGCGGCGTTCGACGATGGTTGGGGCGCCGTCCTTGCCGCTCGGCGGGAGCGGCCGCTCGAAGCAGGCCTGCTCGGTGGCCTTGGCATTGGCGAGAGTGGCATCGCGCCATTTGTTCCAGAGGGGAAGCTGCGCCGCGCTGGGCTTCAGCCGTGCTTCCAGATAGGCGAGACCGCCTGCAACGCGGGCCGACCGCTCTGCGCACCGGTCCTTTGCGAATTTCTGCATTTCCGCGGCGGCTGGGCGGGGTGGCTTGGTGTCTTCCGCATAGGACGGCATGGCGAAAAGCCCCACGCAGAGTAGGGCGGCAGCGCCACCCGTCAGCAGTTTGTTTCTCATTTCCGAACTCCTTCTCAGGCGACCCCCTTGAGCGATGAAACGACGCGCGGAGGGATATCCGTCGGCTTTTTTGGCGATGGCGGCGGTTTGCAGTGCGGGCGCGCTTCGTGGCAGACTGCTCGAAACCGCAACGAATCCGGATCGAGGCGCGGCGCGTGGTTCGCAGCCAGCCTCTCCGTCATCACAGAATTGAAACAGGGACGCCGGG
Source organism: Parvibaculum sp. (assembly GCF_039680535.1). GTDB lineage: Bacteria > Pseudomonadota > Alphaproteobacteria > Parvibaculales > Parvibaculaceae > Parvibaculum. The sequence goes on from NZ_JBDKSS010000019.1 coordinate 86,356, forward strand.
CAGATTCGTCCAGTTGTCTGAAGCCATCCGCAATGCTCTGCAAGGTGAGGTCGTCATGGTGAAGTTCGGCGTCGGTCAACCGATGAGGCGTGTCGAGGACGAACGGCTCGTAACGGGCAAGGGCAAGTATACGGACGACCTGGCTCTGGACGGGCAGGCCCATGCCTTCATGGTGCGCTCGCCCCATGCGCATGCGCGTATTCTGTCCATCGACACGGAAGACGCGATGAACGCGCCGGGTGTGCTCGCCGTCTGGACGGGCGCGGACGCCGAGCGGGAAGGTCTCGGTATCGTCGCAAGCCCCGCCGCCGACATGCTGAAGAACAGCGACGGCACGCCGATCTTCAAGACGACGCGCCACCTCATCGCGCGGGATACGGTGCGCTACGCTGGCGACACGGTTGCGCTCATCGTCGCGGAGACGCTCAATCAGGCGCGCGACGCGGCGGACCTTCTGGTCATCGACTACGAGACATTGCCGAGCGTCGCGGATACGGCAGGGGCCCTTGCGCCCGACGCACCGGTCGTCTGGCCGGAAGCGGGATCGAACCTCGCCTATGACTGGAGCCTTGGCGACGAGGCGGCCGCCGGCGCCGCGCTGAAGCAGGCGGCTCATGTCACTCGCATCAAGCTCATCAACAATCGCATCGTCGTCAACGCGATGGAGCCGCGCGCGGCGCTGGGCGTCTATGACGCGACGCGTGATCACTACACGCTCTATAGCCCGAGCCAGGGCGTCCATTCGATGCGGAACTTCATCGCGCAGTTCTCGCTCAAGATTCCGGTTGAGAAGCTTCGCGTCGTCACCGAAGACGTCGGCGGCGGCTTCGGCATGAAGACCTTCGTCTATCCTGAATATCCGCTGGTGCTTTTCGCATCGAGGAAGCTCGGCCGTCCCGTGAAGTGGACGGGCGACCGCTCGGATGCGTTCCTCACCGACAGTCAGGGCCGCGACCATGTGACGGAAGCGTCGCTCGCGCTCGACAAGGATGGGCACATCCTCAGCATCGAGGTCGACACCATCGCCAATCTTGGCGGCTATCAGAGCCAGTTCGGGCCCTTCATTCCGTCGCTCGCGCCGCGCAACATGCAGGTCGGCGTCTACAAGGTGCCGGTGCTCTATAACCGTGTGCGTGCGGTCTACACCAACACGGTGCCGGTCGATGCCTATCGCGGCGCGGGCCGTCCGGAAGCGTCCTATCTCATCGAGCGGTTGATGGATCAGGCGGGGCGCGAAACCGGCCTCGGCCCGGTCGAGATCAGGCGGCGCAATTTCATTCCCGCAAGCGAGATGCCCTATCACGGCGGCGCGTCATTGCCTTTCGACTCGGGCGATTTCGAGCGCAATCTCAATGACGCGCTGGTGAAGGCCGATGTTGCGGGCTTCGAGGCGCGTCGCGCGGCGGCAGCGAAAGAGGGCAAGATCCGCGGGATCGGCCTGAGCTATTACGTCGAGCGCACCGCGGCGGGCATGTCGGACTATGCGCGTATCGCGATCGATGGCGAGAACGGCACGGTCCATGTCTGGACCGGCCAGCAGACGAACGGGCAAGGACACGAAACGGCATGGACGCAGTTCCTGGCCAATCGTCTCGGCCTCGACGTCGAAAAGATCAAGGTGCATCTCGGCGATAGCGACGTGCTGCCGGGCGGCGCGGGCACGGGCGGATCGAAGGCGATCTATCTCGTCACCGGCGCCATCGGCGACGCGTCGGACAAGCTGATCGAGAAGGGCCGCGAGATTGCAGCGAACGAGCTCGAAGCGGCGAAGGCCGATATCGAATATCGCGGCAGCGAGGGCGAGCCCGTCTTCGCCGTGGCAGGCACGGACCGCAAGATCGACCTCTTCGCGGTGGCGCGTCTCGCTGAGGGCCAGGCCGATGTCGGCGAGCTTTCCGGCGACGGCGAATATAACCAGAAGGGAAATACCTTCCCCAACGGCGCCCATGTCTGCGAGGTCGAAATCGATCCCGAGACGGGCGTGTACAAGATCGTGCGTTTCACGGCGGTGGACGATTTCGGCCACATCCTCAACCCGCTTCTTGTGGCGGGTCAGGTCCATGGCGGCATCGTGCAGGGTCTTGGACAGGCGATGGGCGAGCACGCCGTTTTCGACAACGAGACCGGCCAGCTCATTACCGGCTCCTTGATGGACTATTGGCTGCCTCGCGCCGATGACGTTCCCTTCTTCGACATCAGCTACAACGAGATCCCCTCGACCTCGAATGCGCTGGGTGTGAAGGGTGCGGGCGAAGCCGGCACGGTTGGCGCGCCCGCGGCTTTCATCAATGCGGTGATCGACGCGCTCAAGCCCTACGGCATCGAGAGCATCGACATGCCGGTGACGCCGCAGAAGCTCTGGGCACTGATCAACGGCGCGCGCCGCGCCGCCGAATAAGGCTGGATTAGGGTCTGGACCCTAACATTTTTGTCAGTTTGCGCCGATGTGCCGTTGACAATTTGTCACGGCGTATCGAACATCTGTCCATGATGACGGAGGAACCAAACTCCAGGACTGATAAGGCCACAGAGATGGCTGTTCTGGAGGTCGAGGAAGGGGCAGCCACCAGCACTGGCGTTGGCGGTGTACGTGGCGGCGTCTCTCGAAGAAAACAGGAAAGCCGGCGCAAGCTGCTTGCGGCAGCGCGAAAGCTCTTTGTCGAGCGCGGATACCACGAAACCCGCCCGCAGGATATTTCCCGCGAGGCAGGCGTCGGGCATGGGACGTTCTATCTCCATTTCGAGGACAAGCTGGCCTGTTTTCTCGCCTTCACGGACGAGGCAGCCATAGAGCTTGAATATTTCCTCGCGCAGCATGTCGGGCGCGTCGGGCGTCTCGAGGATTCGGTGCGCGAGATCCTGCGCGGCATTTTCGAATATTCGGTCGCGCATCCCGGCGTCATCTCGGCGGCGCTGACAGATGCGTCCGTGCTGTCCACGAGCGACATCGGCAAGAAGATGCCGATGACGCGGTGGGCGGAGGGCTGGGCGGTTCTCATCGAGAAATGGAAAGCGAGCGGCGAGGTGTCGCCAGACATCGACAGCAGGCTCGCGGGTCATCTTATCGTCGGCGCGATCAAGCAGGGCGGCGGCTACGCCGCACGTGAAAATCTCGATACGGAAAAGATCATCGACGGCATGACGATGCTTTTCGTCAGGTCGCTGAAAAAGCAATAAGGCCGCAAGAGGCCGGCACCGGGAGGAGAGGATAATGGCGCAGCTCCAGTACACATGGGACGAGCTGATGGCGTCGCACGACTATGCGCGCCCTCATGAAGAGGCAGGCTACCGGCTGCATGGAGGCTTCGACGCCAAGGGCGAATATATCTCGCCGCGCACGCTCAACCGCTGGCCTGCGGTGAAGGCGTGGGGCGCGCAGTTGACGGCGAGGGGATGGCCGCTCATCGACGCGACGGTGGAGCTTCTCAAGCGCGAGCATTATCCGAATATCGAACAGCAGAAGCTGTTGCTGGGGAACGGCTATGGCGAGACGCTATGGAACTCGCTGACCATCACCGGGCTCGTCGAGGCGCGAGGCCGCGCGCTCTGCGAATTCGAGGCGCCGGATTTTCAGCAGATCATCGTCGAGGACATTTCCAACATGTGCACGGGGCACCTGCACAAGGGGCTGCTCTATGCGCATGGCGTGGACGAGGGCGGCGATCCGAAAGATGAATCCATCGGCGCGCATGACCAGATGTGGTTCGCCGCGCGCGATCTCGTCTTCGGCAAGGACCGTTATCCGGTTCCGCAGGTACCGGACAATATTTCGCGGCCCGATAGCGGCCGTTTGATGCCGCAGATCCCGGCTGGCTTCGAACAGCTCATTCTCCTGCTGATGAACGTGTTGATGATCGAGGTTCGCGCCGAAGCGGGCTTCAGTTTCAACTGCAACCTGCTGCGCGATCCGGCGACTTTCCCGGACAAGCGCGCGGAGGCGGAGCTTGCCGCCGATATGATCGAGCGCATCCGCACGGACGAGGCGATCCACGTCGCCTATCTGCAGGCGGCGATTTCCGAGATGCGGAGCCTGACTTTCAGGACAGTCGATGGCGGCACCATCGAGGGCCGGAAGATGATCGATCCGGTCTGGGAAGGCATGGTGCAGTGGCATTCGGTGACGCAGGCCGATTTCAGCCATGCCCAGACGCATGAGAGCATTGCGCGCAGGCTCGCCGACAAGCCCGCTCTCATGGCGAAGTTCGAGACGCTCGAGGATCGTCCGCGCGCCGCCTGATCTGAGGAAAACCAAGAAAACAAAACGGGGAGGACAGAATGCGGTTCGGGATTTTCTATGAGCATCAGTTGCCGAGGCCCTGGAACGAGGGCGACGAACTGAAACTTTTTCAGGACGCGCTCGACCAGGTTGAGCTTGCAGACAAGCTTGGCATCGATCACGCATGGGAAGTCGAACATCATTTCCTTGAAGAATATTCGCATTCCTCGGCGCCGGAGGTTTTTCTCGCCGCCTGCTCGCAGCGCACGAAGAACATCCGCCTCGGCCACGGCATCACGCTGATGCCGCCGAACTACAATCACCCCGCACGTGTTGCCGAGCGCATCGCGACGCTCGATCTCGTTTCGCGCGGCCGCGTGGAATGGGGCACCGGCGAAAGCTCCGCGCTGCTCGAACTCGGCGGCTTCAACGTGCCCGTGGGCGAGAAGCGCAGCCAGTGGCGCGAGGCGGTGGAGCAATGCGCCAACATGATGGCGATGGACCCTTACCCCGGCTATGAGGGCGAATATTTCTCGATGCCCTGCCGCAATATCGTGCCGAAGCCAGTGCAGCGTCCGCATCCCCCGCTCTGGGTCGCCTGCTCGAACCGTGAGACGATCAAGCTCGCCGCGCGTCTTGGCATCGGCGCGCTCACCTTCGCCTTTGTCGATCCCTCGGAAGCGAAGCAGTGGGTCGATGATTATTACCGCATCTTCAAGGAAGAGGCTGTTCCCATCGGCCATGCCTGCAATCCGAATGTCGCCATGGTGACGGGCTTCTCGCTCAATCGGGATGCGGCGGTGGCGAAGGCGCGAGGCATGGATGGCTTCCGCTTCTTCGGCTATGCGCTTGGCCACCATTACATCTTCGGCGAGCACAAGCCGGGCCGCACGAACATCTGGGACGCTTTCGAAAAGGCGCGCCCCACATTGCCGGAAGAGGGTGGCAATCGCGGCATCGGCACGCCGGACGACATGCGCAAGCATCTGCGCGGCTTCGCGGAGGCTGGTGTCGATCAGGTCGCCTTCATCCAGCAGGGCGGTCGCAACCGGCACGAAGACATCTGCTTGTCGCTCGAGCTTTTTGCCAATGAAGTCATGCCGGAGTTCAAGGAGCATGAGGCCGAACGGCAGAAGAGGAAGGCCGAGGAGCTGGCTCCCTATATCGAGGCCGCGATGAAGCGAAAGAAATTCATGAAGCCGCTTTCGGATGATGAAATCCCGAATGTGGTGGCGCTCGGCCGGCAGATCGCGGAAACGTCGAAGGTCGTTTCCGCCGATTAGAAGCGTTGCATTATCAATGTGACAAGGCTGCGCCTCGAAAGAGGCGCAGCTCTTCATTAAGCTGGGGCGTCGATCGGAAGATCGTTTCAGGTGGAGGAAAGACTCGAATGAGAAAAACAGTTCGTTTCGTCATGCCGCTGCTCGCCGCTTTCGCTGCCGCTTCGGCCGCGTGGGCAAATCCCGGCGCCGACATCAAGACAGGCGCCGATCTTGTTGCCGCCTGTCAGGCTTCGGTGGCGAAGGACACCTCCGAAAAGGGCCAGATCTCGGCCACGGCCTGCAACCAGTTTCTGGCTGGCATGGTGGTCGCCGTCTACAACGCGACAGAAGCAGGCATGCCGACCAAGCTCCATCGCCTTGGGCCGAAGAAGGACGAGGAGGTTTGCTTCCGCCTTCCTGAGTTCCTGAAGTATGAGGAATTCGCCGCGCTCGTCATCAACTACGACAAGTCGCATCCCGGACTTGCCGAGCGTCCTGCGGCGGAACTTGCGGGCCGGAGCCTTGCCGACAAGTTTCCTTGCAAGGAAATCAAATAACACCTCGCTGAGGGGCGTTATTTGCAATAGGGACCGGGGCCCAGCGTCAGGGTTCCGGTTCGTTTGCTTCTATCGCAACGCGACGCGCGCGATGCGGAACGGCACGGGCTTCGCGCGGAGGACCTGTTCGAGATTTGCCTTTGCCGGGATTTCGCCTTCGGCGAGGGCCTCGATTGCGACGCGCGCGGGAGAGCCAGCCACACGGGGTAGCGGGACCGAAAAAGTGAGGCGCGTCTTCTGAGCCCGCTTGGACAGACGCGCTCCGAGACGGGCGATCGGCACAGCATCAACGGCGATGTCGAAGCGGAAACGCCGCGCCACCGAAGGCCGGTCGAATTCGATTTCGATGATGAGGTTGCCGGGCCCGCGTAGTTTGGCGCCGCCGAGCTCGAACTCGTGGCGCAGTCTCGGTTCGCCCGCGCTCGCCAAAAGGGGTGTAACGGTTTTTCCCGATAGGGGCAGACGCAGGCGGCGTATGCGTGGGACGACCTGGCGCTCGCGCTCGAAATGGCTCTTGGGTCTCTCAGCGATCAGGGCGGCGAGGCGCCGCAGCGGCGCGCTGGACGGCGAGTTTTGCGCAGCTGCGACGAGGCCGAGCATCTGGCGCGCGCCAATCCCGTGGCTCTCCAACTCGCGGATAACGCGCTTGGTGTTGTCGAGTGGAACGAGGCTGTCGAGATAGAGCAGGCAGGCGATGCTGGCTGCCATGGCGTCGAGCGCGGCGGCGCTGTCGACGACTTTCTCTGGCTCAAGACCATCCTGTTTCAGGAGCGCGATGAGATCGAAGGCCCAGGCGGCGCTGATCTGGCGGGAGGTGGCCGGCCGCGCCGCATGCGCGGCGGTCAGCGCGATCATGTCGGCATGCGAGGGAACCACGACAGGGCGGCCATGGAAGCGCGCCGGCGTCGCGCGCGCCCATAGCGCATCGAGCGCGGCATCGGTCAGACGGGGGGCGGGGACCGGCTGGTGATGAACGTCTATGTCGCCATGAAGCCCGCGCCGAAGGTTGAGCCCGGAGCGGAAGCGCCATGAACTCTGCGCATATTCGCGCGAGTCCCGCGAAGACCATCCCTCGGCATAGAGCAGGGTGATGGCGCGTGGGTAAAGCGGGCGCGGAACGAGAATATCGAGATCGCCACTGATGCGAGGGCCGCTGCCGCTTACTCCCGCCGCCTGCAACGCGCCGCCCTTGAGCAGCATTACGGGGATGGCATGCTCTAGCAGCGTGTCGAGTGCCGCAGCCGAGTCCCGCAACACGAGTTGCGAAGTCGTCCAGTGAGCCTTGGCGAGGCCCTGCACGCGAGGTCGGTATGGGCAGTCGGGCGCGATGGCCGGCAGGCGCGAGGCGATGGGTGCGAGGAGTTTGTGCTCCTCCCATGTCACATCGTCGAGATCGTGATGCGCCTTCCAGCGATCCCAGCATTTCGCCGCGTCGGCGGCCGGCAGCAGGGCGACCCGCAGCAGGAGATCGAGGTCGCCCTGCGGCCAGGATTGGCTCAGAAGGAAATGGGCGAGCCTATTCATCGCGCTCCGCCGGAGTGGCCTGCTGCGCGGCAGCTGCCCGCTTGCGTTCCAGCGCGCGCTTCACCGTGAGGAGGTAGCCGCGATCCTTCTCAGCGTCACGGCCATAAGAGAGGCTTCCCGGCCTGATGCGGCGCATCGCAAGCACCTCGTTCATCAGCTCGAAGGCGTGGCCGAGTTCGCGGCCACGGGCGATCCAGTCGACCATGTCGCCGCGTGCGCCGGGTGGGTCGATCACCTCGCCGATGTTCCTTGCAGCTTCTGTGCGTATCATCAGCGTAGTGCGTCCCCACACATCACTTACTGGGCCGAGTTGCGGCGAGTATGTAGGGCCCTTGAATATCTGGGCTTGCGCGACCAGCGCGGCGACCCCCGAGTTCTCGGAGAAGCGGACAAGTTGGCGCTCCGCCTTATTAGGAAGCCAGAGGTCATCGGCATCGAGAAATGCGACAAATGGCGTTGTTACAGCCGCTATGCCGGTCGTGGTTGCCCCCCCACAGCCCTGATTGGTCTGTTGGATTACCGAGATACGTGAGTCCAGCTGCGCCGCACGCAAGCCCGTATCGTCTGTGGAGCCGTCATCTACCAAAACGATCACTTCAGGTAGAACCGTCTGGGCGAGGATGGAATGAAGCGCCTCTTCGACGGTCGCCGCGGCGTTATATGCGGGAACGACCACGCTGTAGGAACTATTCATGACTGAAAGACCTCCTCTGCCGATCCACGTCGCTTGAATAGGTCGCCGATTTCCATTGATCCACCGCCCGCGCGTCGCCGATTGAGTGATTTACGCAACGCATCAACGAACCCTCGACGCTTCTGCGCTGTATCATTAGTCATATTGGTAGAATGGCGCCGGTAGAACACGGCAACAGCCGTCTCGAGGATATAGGGTGTTCGGGTCTCAAGGAGGCGCATGAAGAAGTCTGTATCCTCGCCCTGCCGCAATTCTTCGTCGAAGCTGCCCAACCGATCGAAGACCGAACGCCGAAAAAGTGCCGCCGCGAGTTGAACGCCTGCGACTGTTACGGTCCTCGACCCCTCGATAACCCTGCTCGTCTCCTCGTCGATTTCTTCGAAGAATTGTACGAGGCCGATGACGAATTCAATGTCTGCATTGTCATTGAGAACCTGGAGCTGTCGTCCGATCCTGTTTGTGGCAGAGTGATCATCCGCATCAAGAAAGGTGATGTAGCCGCTGTCGGGCGGAACTGCCGCGAGCCCCGCGTTGCGCGCGCTGGAGACGCCCCTCTGAGGACCTGCAATTAGACGGATACATGGATACGCGGCGGCGAGCTGGCCTACGATGGCCGCCGTGTCGTCGGTCGAGCCATCATCGACGACGATGATGTCGAGATCGACCCCCGGCTCGCGCAGCAGGGAGCGCAATGCGGGGGCGATGAAGCGACCGGCATTGAGTGCGGGCATGATGACGCTGATCTTGTCGGTCATGCGGGCAATCCTTCGATGAAGCGCCTGATGGCGCCCGCGATATCTTCGGCATCTTCCGATAGCAGCACTTCATGGCAGGGAAGATCGCGGCATAGCGCGGCGGCAAACTGGATGCCCCGCGCCTCGTCGTCGGGCAGCTGGAACACGCTGGACGGCGCGAAGGCGCGCATGGCGACGCCGGCGGATACTGGCCGCAGTTCCGTGCGCGGCAAACGGGCGACCCTGGGTAGAAGCAGCGCCTTGATCTTCAGCCTGTCAACAAATGGCGACTGCGGCAAGGCGTCGGCATGTATCTCATATTTGCCCTGCCAATTGATCGCGTCCAGATGCAACGAGTTGGCGGTCCCGAATGCACGGGCGACGCCGGCGGGATCCTGCTTCAGGATTCGATAAAGCGGGTGTGCCGAGACACCTTCACCCCGGGCAAGCAGGCAATAGTCGTCGCCCACCGTGGAAAGACCGCCCGCAATGCCTGCGAGCGTGGTCCCCGATTTGCCCGAGCCGCCCGCGCCGGAGAGCAGAACGCCCTTGCCGCCGAAGCCAAGCGTGGCGGCATGGCAGAGGCGCGCTCCGCGCATCGCCGCGGCCCAATGAAGGAACACCCGAAGGGGGCCGCCGGTCTCCCAGTCAGGCGTCGCGCCGGGCGTGCGGATCAACTGAACGCCGATGCGTTCGGCGGGCGAGAAAATCTGCCATACGCGCGGATCATGCAGATAGGCGCCGTGGAACCCCGCCTTTGCAAGCGCCTCGTTGAACGCCGCGCGGTCGAAAATATCCGCGCCCCAGCGGGCGGGGGGCGGCAGGCCGGTCGACTGCGCGTCGACAAGGAAGAGCGTGACCTTCGCAGCGTCTTCGCCTGCGGGTATCCGCGCAAGATTGCGGGCACATAGATCTGCATAGGCGGGATCGCTGAACCACGCCTCGATGTTGACGCCGAAAACGCTCAGCCTGCGCACGTGCAGAGACGCGCGCGGCAGATCGCTCACCTGCTGGATAAGGCCTTGCGCGAAGGCGGGGAGGCTTGCGGTGTCAATCCGGGCAGCGGGCATTGGAGTTCAGGCGTTTGGCGCCGGGTCCCGTTTTACAGGCCAGCCGATATCCTCATCGACGTCGTGGATTGGGTCGGCAAGGATGAGCTCCGCCATGTCGTCGAAGGCTTCCATGGGCGGCACATCTTCGCCGGCGAGCAGGGCCGTGGCTGCTTGTGCCGCTTCGCTTGGTGCCGAGCGTCCCTCCGAATCAGTCAGCGGACGGATGAGCCCTTTATCGATCATGCTCGCAATGAGAGCTGCGACCGCTTCTCCGAGCGAGGCGCGGGCCGTGGCGGCATGATCGATCAGGGTCTGCGGCTGATGTCCGCGCGCGAGATCACGCCAAATGTCGGCTGAAACGCCTAGAAGGCTGAAATAATGCCCATTTGCCAGGTTCAGGACGACGATCTCTCCGCCAAAATCCTCGGCTACCACGTCGGGAGTGGATACTTCGTAGGCCGTCTCAAAATGCATAAGTGAAAAGCCTCGTCTTTAACTGCGCTGCGGGCGGGCGGGAGACGCGCCGTCCGGAGAACGATAGTAGGTACTCGCGAAAATCAGTTGGCCCAGTTTGTTGCAAAATCGTCAAGGACGCCATTCCTAGATGTCGAAAATTTTCATCAGGATTGTTAAGGGGGCGTTCCATCCGCTTTTGTCCTACGGCCAATAAAGAATGTTCAAGTCATGCAGGCCACCTTATTCTGAGAAAAACACCCAAGGGAGGGGCCGATGAGCCTGGTGATGGAAAGTCTTGAAAAGGTGGGCGATCGGGTCGGGGATCCGACCCCGCTTGTCTATGAGCGCCTCTTTTCACGTAATCCCGACATGAAGGCGCTCTTCGTGCGCGACGCCAACGATCTTGTGAAGGGTGAAATGCTGGCGCAGGTCATTGAGTGCCTCGTCGATTTCACCGGCGATCGGCGCTACGCCGCCAACATGATTCCCAGCGAATTGCGAAATCACGAAAATCTCGGCGTGCCGCCGGCCGTCTTCGCCACTTTCTTCGGTACCGTCATGGAGACGTTCCGCGACATCCTCGGCGCGGATTGGACCCCGGAGATGGAGCGGGAGTGGCGGCAATTGCTTGCCGGCCTCGATGGGCTGATCGGCGACCTCGCGGCCGCGCACGCCTGATCGTCAGTCCACCTTTGCGGCATCCGCCTCGTAAGCCGCATTTTCCCATGCGATCGCTTCGTCCACTGCCTTCATGACCGCATCGATATCGGCATGGGCATTGGCGGTCTGTTGCCACGTCGCCTCTGCGCGGTTCATCGTGGCGCGGTAGAAGTAGCCGCAAAGCCGGGCGATCTGATAGAAGTGGTGGCGAAACTGCTTGGTGTCGTTGATCATTTCAACCAGCGCCATCGGCGCGCCCTTGCGGAACAGGATGTTGGTCAGGCCCGCACCGTGTGGACCGACAACGATACTCGCGCGGGAAAAGGTATCCATCTGTTCCGCGAGCGGGGTAGTGCCCGGATCGATCACCTGAAAGCCAAGCGGCTCCAGCCGCGCGATCAGCTCATCCTCATTGAGTATCTGCCGAATTGTACCGGCCTGCCCGTTCCGCGAGACATAAAGACGAAGGCGGCTCCGCGGATCGGGGGTACAGCCGAAACGCTTCGCCGGAAAACCCAGCTGGCGCTGGGAATGGCGATCGGGTCGCACGACGTAGAAGCGGCGGCCTATGATTGTTTCGTCAGGCTCCTGAATGACGAGCTGCCTGTCACCGAACAATCCCAGTGCGGCGGCTTCCTTGAAGAACTTCCGTTCAGCAATGTTCCTTGGCACGATGAGGGGAATGTCCGGTGAAAGTCCGGCGCGATCGACGACCTCAATCTTGGGTACGAACTCATAGAGGAAGTGAAAATAGCCCTCGGCCCAAAGGGTGCTCAGCACGATCGCTTCGTCGATGCGTCGCCGCTTCCGCCTATATGTTTCGCAGAGTTTCGTTGCTGGCAGGAATGTTGGATAGATGTCGTCGGTCGATCGATAGATGGGGCGGAGGCCCGAATAAATGAGCCCGGTTTCGTATTCGAGGCGGAGCCGTCCCCTGAACGCGCGCACCCAGCCATTCGTCGGCTCATGACTAAACTTTATTGGCCGTTGATCGAAGGGCGGGCAGGCATAATCCGGATGAGCGGGGCCGTATTCGGCAGTCAGTCCGAAGATGGTCTCCGCAAAGCGTTCGGCCGAGGGAAGAAGGCGAAGGTGCGCGAGCTTGCGCTGCCGCCGGAGGGTGAGTTTCATTCTGGGCATGGCAGCGCGTCTCCGGCGGCGGTGAAACGAGTCTTCGAACGGGCCAACGCTAATCCGCCGACGCCTGAGGATATGGATGTAGAAGGAGTTGCTCGAAATAGGCGATCGTCTTCGTCAGGCCCTCGCGCAGGGTGATTTTCGGCTCCCAGCCGAGATCGGCTCTCGCACGCGAAATGTCGGGCTGGCGTTGTCTCGGATCGTCGGAGGGAAGATCCTTGAAATGGATCCGGGATTTCGAGCCGGTGAGGTCGATGACCATGCGCGCCAGGTCGAGGATCGTGAACTCGACGGGATTGCCGATATTGATCGGTCCGGTCACCTCTGCCGGTGTCGCCATCATCCGGATCATGACTTCGACTATTTCGTCGACGTAGCAGAATGACCGCGACTGGCTGCCATCGCCGTAGATGGTGATGTCGTCGCCTTTCAACGCCTGCACGACGAAGTTGGACACGACGCGCCCGTCATTGGGATGCATGCGCGGCCCATATGTGTTGAAGATGCGGACCACTTTCGCCGGAAGCTGGTGCTGGCGAACATAGTCGAAGAAGAGCGTCTCGGCGCAGCGTTTGCCCTCGTCATAGCAGGCGCGAACGCCCACCGGGTTCACATTGCCCCAGTATTCCTCGCGCTGCGGATGCTCGACCGGGTCGCCATAGACTTCCGAGGTCGAGGCCTGCAAGACCTTGATCTTCAGACGCTTGGCGAGCCCCAGCATGTTGATCGCGCCCATGACGCTGGTCTTGGTCGTCTGCACGGGATCGAACTGGTAGTGAACGGGCGAGGCGGGGCAGGCGAGGTTGTAGATTTCGTCCACCTCGACATAAAGCGGGAAGGTGATGTCGTGCCGGAGGACTTCGAACGACTTCCGGTCGAGCAGATGCGTGATATTGCGCCGGGTGCCGGTGAAGAAATTGTCCACGCAGAGCACCTCATGGCCGGCGTCGAGAAGCCGCTCGCACAAGTGAGAGCCGAGAAATCCCGCTCCGCCCGTCACCAATATTCGTTTCAGCATTCCGTCCCGCCCTTGTCTCTTGCCTGGTTGTCGCCGCTTGCCTGCTTAACATACAGGCTGACTCGCTTTCCTTGCCTTTTTTGATGTCAGACATGGCGGCGTGGAGATCAAGCCGCGGTCTCCGCCTCATGGCCTGCGACCTGAAAGACCGGATTTTACTGCACGTTCTTTGTCCCACCGCATCAAGACCGTCAAGGCGGCACATGAATTGCAATTCATGTTCTTCGTATACATGTTCCGTATTTTTGCCTGCTTTGCGGGCAATTTGGTGAGGGTGAAATAGTGAGGCGTATTTCCATGACGCGGGCCGCGCGGTTCGCCGTTCCGCTGCTGATGGGGTTGGCGAGTGCTTCGGCGAGCCATGCTGCCGAGAAACTCTCCTTCGGTCTGAGCTGGTTGCCGCAGGCCGAGCATTGCGGCTTTTTCCAGGCCAAGGCCAAGGGGCTCTATGCCGAGAAGGGGCTCGACGTGGACCTTGTTCCAGGTGGTCCCGAAACCAACATGTCGCTTCTGCTGGCGACTGGACGGATCGACATGGCCATGAGCAGCACGCTCGGCCAGCTCAAGATGACCGCCGAGAAGATTCCCGCCGTGACGGTCGCCGCCTATTTCCAGAAGGATCCGCAGACGCTGGTGGTGCACCCCGATCCGAAGGTGAAAGACATCTCCGATCTGAAGGGGCGGCCGATGCTCATCGGCACCTATTCGCGGCAGGAGTTCTGGCAGTGGCTTAAAGCGAAGTACGGCTTCACCGATGAGCAGCTTCGTCCGTATACCTATAGCGCGGCGCCCTTTCTTGCGGACAAGATGGCTGTGCAGCAGGGATATGTCACCAATGACGGCTTCATGCTCAGCAAGCCGCTCGGCGCCGAACCGACGATCTTCCTGCTCGCCGATTATGGCTATCTGAATTATCAGACGACGGTGCAGACGCTGGCGAAAACCTTCGACGAAAAGCCGAAGGTGATCAAGGCATTCCTCGAAGCCTCTGCCGAGGGCTGGAAGCAGTGTCTTGCTGGCGATTACGCTGCCGCGGAAGCGGCCGTGATGAAGGACAATCCGGACCAGAGCAAGGAACTCTTCGAATATTCGATCAATGAAATCGTCAAGCGGAAGATCGTGACGGGCGGGGAAGGCCTGCCGCTCGGCGGGATGACCGACGCGCGCTGGAAGGCTTTCACTGAAACCATGGTGGCTGCGGGCGTTCTGCCCAAGGACATCGATTACAAGTCCGCATACACGCTGAAATTCGTTCAGTAGTAGGGGGCGGGGGCCCCTGTGAGCCCGGCGCGTCGACACTGCCGCGCGCGCCGGGCTTGCTCTGTCATTGCGTCATGTAACGAGGGTGACGACCATGCTTGCCGATATTCCGGTTGTGGATCTCGCGGATTTCCGATCCGGCGACCTCGAAAAGCGCAAAGGCGTTGCGGGGAGCTTCGGCAGGGCGCTGGAGGAAGTCGGGTTTGTGACTGTGACGAACCACGGCGTTCCCGATGATACGACTGGCTCTCTCTATCGGCTGACCAAGCAGTTCTTTGCGCTGCCGGAAAGCGTCAAGCGTAGCTATGTCCTTCAGTCGGACGCGAAGACGAAGGGATATATTCCAGTCGGCGACGAAGCAGTTGCGCTGACGCTGGATGCGAAGGCAGCGCCGGATCTCTGCGAGGCGCTCGTCTTCCCCAATCCGCGCATGCCCGGCAACAGGCCGGACGGTCCGGAGAAGCAATTCTGGCCTGCCGAACCGGCAGGGCTGACGCCCGCTGTGCTCGCGTATTTTGATGCGTGTACGGCGCTTTCAAACGATCTCTATCGTCTTTCTGCGCTCGCTCTCGATCTGCCGGAAGATTACTTCGTCCCCTTCTTCACCGAAGGATCGTTCGTTCTGCGGCTGGTGCAATATCCCGATCAGATCGAGCCGCCGCTCCCCGGCCAGCTGCGCTACGGCGCGCATCACGATTACGGCGGCTTCACGATCCTGCGTCAGGACGACGCGCCGGGTGGGCTGCAGGTGTTCGAGCGGTCCGGCCAGTGGCGCGACGTGCCAAACGAGCCGAGGTCATTCGTCATCAATGTCGGAGATCTGCTGGCCCGCTGGACCAATGATCGGTGGCGCTCGACGCTTCACCGTGTCGTGAATCCCGGCCGCGAGCTCTCAGGCTCGACGGAGCGACTGTCGATGGTGCTCTTTACCGGGCCAAACGCGGACGCCGAAATCCTGCCTCTGCCGACCTGCTGCACGGCCGACCATCCATCGCAATACCCGCCTGTGACAGCCGGCGCCTATATCCGCGGGAAGATCGCGGCGTCGCACCAAATCTAGAAATCCGCGCAATACCCCAAACCAACGTCGGCATCTCATGACGAATAACAGCACACGAGCGGCGCATAGCGTCGACGCACCAAGTCCGGTCATTTTCTGAGTGGGGGAAGTGGTGCCAGGGGCGGAATCGAACATTCTCGTTAAGCCCTTGATTTAAAAAGACGGACAAAGATTTTGACCTGGGAGGTGCCGTCAAATGTACCGTCACGCAGTCGACGTCCATCTCAACAACTCCACGTTATCTTTTATCACCTCAGGCGGTCGGACTCTAGTTTGTCCGCCTTGCGCATTAGCGGTCATCGACGTATCGACCGCGGTCGATGTTACGAACTTGCGTGTCAGAGGCGCCATGGTTGGCGCAAAGCTATGCGGCGCCAGCGCTACCGGCCTAGACTGTGCGGGCTCGGCTCAGGAGAGAGCGGTCGTGAAAAACCTGGCGGGGGCGGACGCGCGAGAGCCCAGGACACCACCGAAACCTCACACTAGACTCGTCTACCACAAGGATCATCAATGTGTGCTGTGACGGCTAGGTGTTACGGTCGTCTAGGCGTTTACCCAAACATTCCTTATCGTCTCCCAGAGGTCTCGTGATGTCCAAAATCGATCTGAAAGCGGGGTGGAGTCCGTCGAAATCCGCGCAGGCCGCGCAAAATTATCTGAAGAACAAGCACAATCTGCTGTCCGGGTTTGAATCGATCGATGATTTCGCTGTGAATGAGACAGCGCTTGACCCAAAGGACAAGCGTGGCATCGAACACCACCTGATCAATCTGCGCGCAACGCTGGCGCGACATCTCTGGCGCAAGGAGATATTTGTTGGGGTATCAATCCTAGACATGCTTTTGTTCGAGGCAGTTCGCGACAACATGGCAGACTACGGTCTGGAAGTGCTCGAGCGGCTTGGGAAGGCGTCCTTGTCCGCTGGCTTCATCATCTTTCCGCTGCACTCGATCGGTATAGCTCAGCCATCGATTTTTCAGCCGAAAAAAAATGTACGGTTCGTCCTATTTAAGAAGGCGGGATTCGCCGTTGTCGCCCAAGGCAATGACTACGACGTCACGATCGATGCGATCAGTGCGGCGATGAAGGGCCTAGGCATCAAGAGCGCACTTGATCTCGACATGTGGCGGCATCACCTGCAGGCGGGAAACCTGCGCTGGTTTACGCGCAACCCACTCCTCTTGGTCAAGGTTACGGCTGTGACTGGCGCCTACTACGAGAATCAATTCGTTTATATGCTAAAATTGCGATTAATTAACGCCATGCTGATGATGCTGGCATCATTCAATGCGGTCGGCAGCAAGACTAAAGATTTGCGGACGACGAGCCGAATCAACAATTGGCAGACACTAGACATCCACCACTATCTGCTGGGCGAGGCCTTCAAACCGGCCAAACCGCGCGCACGCGTGAGGATCGATGTGCGCCGGGTGCCGATGAACCTCAATCCGGTCGATCTCGCGCATTTGTCCGACGTTCCAATCACCATCGACCCGGGAGCGTTAAACCAAGCACAGAACAAGAAGCGCCTAGCCGAAATAATGAAAACGATCGATGCCGTCGAGAGCGGGTTTCGCGAACATGTGACGCTTGGGCGGAACAAACCCACGCTCAATACGCGCGTCTATCGGAAGCTGGTGTTGTCGTTGGACTGGTATCGCCGGTCGTTCAGCGCGATGGCGCGGGACAGCGAGGCTGTTGTTGCGTTGGCCGTCGCCTTTGAAACGCTGCTCTCTGATTTCTACACGCAAGGCGTGACCGCCAAGATCATCGCGCGTGTCGGAGTCTGTTTGACGGGCAACAGTGGCGCTGGAAAATACCAAAGTGCGGTGGAATCGCTCTTCGACAAGCGCGGCAAAACCATGCATTTAGGCGGGTTCGACGGAACGCCGGATCTGCTCCTAGCGCGGCGCGCATATGCGCTGTGCTTGGTCAAGATCGTCTCCCTCCTACCGCTGACAGTCAAGACGACCAATGAGCCGGTTAAAGCGCTGCTCGGGGTCTAAACGAACAGCTCTTCACAACCAGCGTCCTGTGTTGGGCGTTCCGCTAACAGCGCTTCAAACGGCCCTGCGCTGCCGTTGAAAAGCGCACCTGCGGTGGCCGCAATGGGCAGACTTCTGAATATCGAGAACGGCAAGTGGTTGCTTCCAGCACTTGATTGTCGCCCGTGCCGTATATTGGAGCTTCGGCACCGAGCAGAAGGTGGCTTAGGTGGGACGGCGGGAAGCAAAACCATGTCCACCTCAGTTGCTAATGCATCTCTCGATACACAGCATCCTTGATACAAAGGTCGATTAAAGGAGCAGAAGCGCCCGGTCTATGCCGCTTCTTACCAGGCCATAAGGTCAAGCAAGCTGTCGTGCTCTAGGATGACTCAACCAAAGCCTGTGCGTACACACTCTTGCCTGACTCGGGCGAGCACCGCAATCTCGCGAGCCTCTAAGGTAGGGCAAGATGTTCAAGTAAATGGCTGAGGTGATCGTCGCTTGTAGCGAGCACGGCTAGGGCGTTCACCCATTGGTCCGTGAGCAGAAAATGCGCATGAACGCTGTAGGACGTCGCGCTTGGGCTCAGCTGGGCCGCGCGATGCTTTGCGGCACCGGTTAGATCGACCGAGCAATGACCGCCAGCTATCGATATGACGAAGTCCTGTCGCCGAACACCTTTCGTAAAACCGGTTCCGATCGCCTTGGAGCAAGCCTCTTTAAGAGCGAAGCCGATCGCGGCGTAGGGCGCCTGTTGATCACCGGCAACGAGCCGTTCTTGCTCTTCTTCGGTGAAGACCTCGTCGAGCCAATCCTTGCCGAAGCGGACGATGGACCGTCGAATGGGCTCGATGCAGCATAGATCAACACCGAGTCCCAGAATCATCGAGGGTCACCAGAGCGCTCGCAGCGTGACGACGAGGGCGGAGAACACGAGGACCCAACTGAGAATGATTGCCCCCGCGCCGTCTGCCCGCAGCCCTATGATCTCGACCTGGGAGCGGGTGTCCAGCGCGCGGGCGCCACAGACGATGGCCGTGGCGAGTGCGGCCAGGACCGGCAATCCAAGCAGAGCGGGCGCGTGCTCGCGCAGGAGCGCGAGGTCGGTCGCCGCGTTCGCCATGTCGAGACCCGTTTTAGCTAAATACCCTGCTCCACCTAACGCCGCTAGCGCGACGGCGGCGTTGACCAAACGGCCGGCTGATCGATCGGTCGACTGGGGCGTTGTCTCGCGGGTTGAATTGTTGTTCATGCGAAGAGGCTTATCCGTTCTCCGGTCGGAAGGTGAGGGGCAGGTTGACCGGCATCCTTTGGAACCTGAAGGTTCCAGCGTGGTGGAAACATAGGTGGGGGGAGCGGATCAAGCGTGCGGCGAAAACTCTGCTTGATCCGGGTTCGGCCCGACAGCCCCTTGATCTCGGGGTGAGCGACACGGGCGTACTTAGAAATTTCGCAGAACAGATTCTGACAGTCGATCGGTTGCAATCGGCGGCCGAACAGGATCTGGAACGCGAGGCCGGCGTCGGCGAAGGCGCGCTCCTGCTGCTCGTAGACCCAATAGATTACCTCCTCGGGTGAGCGGTGGCCCGTGTGCGTGAAACATTTTGCGATCCCGTCGAGGGCGCCTGGACCGGCGATGACGAAGTCGCTCTCGTCATGATCAAGCAACGTGGAGTAGTTGAGGTCGATCGTGTATTGGAAGGCGAGGAAGGGCCCGAGCCCCGGATAGCGGAGCAGGGTTTCGAATACGGATCGCAAGCTCCGCGCCTGCCGGATGCGTTCCGGCACACGATCGTCGAGCATGCGCTTGATCAGAGCCAAGTGGTTAGCGTGCTTGCGCGCATGCCCCAGCGCTGGGGCAGGCATGATGTAAGCCGCGGAATAGAGTCGCTGGCCCTTAGCCATCAACGTGTCGAGGACACGGGTCATGTCGTCGAGATCTGTTGCGCCCCAGGTCAGCGGCCCCAGTTCGCGCTCCAATGCGAGCCAAGTGTCGATGCGGTTGAATATCTTGAAGAGCAGCGTACGAAAGAAGACCTCACGCGGCTCCTGCGACCGATCCTCGTGGTATTGAACCTCGCGAATGAGGAACTGGCTGACCCGATCGCTCGCTCGGTACGCATTTGTGAAGCGGTAGGCGGCGAGGATCGGGTCCGCGGTCCAAGGGCCGACCGGGTCCGACAATCGGCGCATATAGATTGCCTGCCGTTCGGCAGCGAACCGCCAATAGGTGTCGTAGACAGGCGTGATTTCCATAGGTCCTGCGCAAGGTGCGCGCCGAGCAGGCACCGACGCACGCTGTGCGCCGGTCGGCCTCCCTGACGCCGAACTGTGACTCGGGCGGGGAGCCTAAAGGAAATCCGCTCCGCCGTGAACGCCTAAGATCGGCTGACTGTGCTAAGGCGTGCGGTGCGCGGGCGGCGGCGTTTGGGCTGGGGTGGTTGCCTCATAGCGCTGGTCTTTGGGCAGTCCCAGGGAACAATCGCGGAGCCCCAAGGTGATCAGCGCGCCGACGACAAGTGCCGTCGCCCATTTTGTCACGGCCTGCTCGCGCTCGACTGCAGCAAGACGGTCACCAAGCTTCTTATCGTTCTCATTGATCTTAGAGAGAAGGCCGGCGAAGGACTGGAGGCCGCCAGCGATCGGCCCAGTGAGTTCGGAGGGTATGCTATCGTAGCCCTTCCGTAGCCCTACCTCCGACGGGCGGTCGAGATCGGCATACCAGATGAGAAAGCAAGGTTCCCCGCGCGCGAGGTGCACCGGACCTGGACCTGCGTTGAACACGGAAAAGATCAACCGGCCTTCGTAGTTTGGGTCAACGTGAAAGCCGGAGACGTTGACTAGTCCGCGGAACTTGTAGCCTGCACGGATAGAAATGAAGGCGATCGCCCCGACGGGCACGCGGATCGTCTCCTCCGTGAGGATGAAGCCGAACTGGCCGGCAGGGATGGTGAATCCCTGGCCCTCGACAAGGCTGGTCTTGGGCTTATTGCGGGGATCGTCGGGCTCGCCCGTCGGCGAGACATAGATTTCGGGACCGACCCGCAATCGGTAGGAGGCGTGGTCGAGGCGTTTCGGGTCATAGTCGCTGATCAGCCCGCCCAGCTCGTCGTGAAGCCGCTGCCCACCCCAGAACATCAGGCCTCTCCTCCCGCACCTTCGCGGAAGCGGTCGTCGAAGATCGATCGCGCTTCAACGATGCGGATGCGGCTTTTGTAGGCTGCCTCTATGTCGATGGCTCTGGCCCCGGCTTCGGCCAGAATGACTTTGATAAGCGCCAGATTGCAGGCCCTCATGCCCTCATGGAACGGCACCGGCTCCAGATGATCCCAAGACTCGCAGATCTTGGCGAGCTGTCCGTTGTGGCGGGCGAACTGCCGAACCAGCCAGAGTGGATCTTCCTGGGGACGCGGCAAGCTTTCGGCTAGGTTCGCCGCCACCTCTGCAAATGAGTTTGCCGCCGTTTCGTCGAGGGCCTTGCCGAGGTCTTGGTTCAGGGTATTCGCACTGGCTAGAGCGATGATGAAGGCATCGACCAAGGTCTTGGTCAGCCGGGGTTCATCTCCAGTCTCGACCGCCTCGAGGAAATAAGCGGTGTACTTGGCGTTGTGGAGCGCCATGTGCTTAATCCGCTGCGCAAGCGGCAGGATCACAACGTCCTTGTGATAGGCTTCGTCGTGCTTCAGTTGCGCCCATTGCAGGGCCAGCAGTTGATCGCGAATAGGCATTGATAGCCGTCCTCCTCAGGCGGCTTAGGCAAGCATGTTATCGTAGATCGCGCGGCATTGCGCGATCAAGGTTTTGACTTCGCGTTTAGTCCACCGTCCGCCGCAACCTTCGCCGGACCCCGTGTCGAGACGGGCGAAGGTGGAGTTGATGGTGAGACCGCCGACCGCGAGCTTAGTCTCGCGGGCTAGGAAATATTGCAGCCGGCCGAGACCCACCAGATTTCCGAGCAGCCGACGCACATAGTAGTGCGAGCGGTAGGTCGCATTGAAGCGGATGTGGCCGTCATGCACCTTGATACTGAGATGGCTCAGACAGGGGCCGCCGTAAAGGCGCTTGCGGTCAGTCACAGGATCGTAGATCGGGATATCGTCTTCGAAGGGTCGGCCCTGGCCGAGCTCGAAGGACGCCGTGTATTTGCCGTGCTTTGCAATCTTGGAGACCATGTCCTCGAGTGGATTGAAGGTCTTTCCTTCGAAGTCCTTCTGGCGAAGGATCCGGTGTGAGTAGGATCCCCAGTTACCGTCCCTGCGAGCTTTCTGGATGGAACGAAGTTTGGTTGGGTAGCCGTCAAACAAACCGCACGCGCCGTTTCGAGCATATTCATCGAGCGGGAAGATCGTTTCGGCGACCGTGTGGACGCTGAACGCGCCATGCGAGGTCAAAAAATTGTCCACTTCCTTGTAGACGAGCGCGTCCGCGGCAGAGAGGACGGTCGGCTCCGCGATATGCAGGAACACGTCAAAGTCCTGGGTCTTGGCGCAGCCGGCAAGATGCTCGACCGCGTCAAGCCACACTGCAGGAGCCGTTTGGCCTTTGATCAGTTCCATTGCGATCTCCTAGATCAGTAGCGCTGTTTCGTGGAGCTGGCGGTCGACATAGGCGCGCGGCAGCCAAGCGTAGCCGCCTTGCCCCCAACCCGGGCCCCAACTGTTGCGGATGAGCAGTGACGGCTCGCCATTGCTGTCGACGCCGTGACCCACCGCGAGCACGGCATGGCCCCCACGCTCGATATCGGGCGTGCGGTCGGGAACGCGTCCAGCCCCATCCGGTCGATAGAATGCATCGGTGATCACCAACCCGAGCACCACCGGGGTACCACCGTCAACCGCCGCCACGATGCCATCGAAGGTGAACGTGCCGGGTGTCATCGTCGTTTTGTGAAGTGGCAATGTAATTGGTGGAGGCGTCCACGGACTCCGCTGATCCGAGGTGTAAGGCCAGGCGGTTTCGACGGGTTGTCCCTCAACCGCCAGCGCGGCAGCTGCCGCCACCATGGTTGTGCCCGCATGAGGGTGTTGACCCGGGGTCTGCGCCACCGCGTGAAAGAAGAGGTACTCGACGCAGAGGTGCTCGGTTGAGAGCGTTTTGTATTCGTGGGCGGTCGAGCTCGCAAAGGCGAGGCAAGACTGCCGGCGACCTTGGTCGCGGACCGGAAGGAGGCTCGAACGGAGGTCGACCGACGGCGTGATCACGGCTGCAATCCGAGGCGACGCCGGTCGGCGCGGGAGAGGCCACCTTCCTCGGGACCTTCGAGGGCGAGCGCGAGGGCGAACGTCGGATTGGCAGGATCGTCGCCGGCCCAAGGCTGCGCCTCTCTCAAGGTCACGTGGCCGCGGCCATGCTTGGGCGGGCGGGCAATCAACGTCCGGACGGCGGGCGCGCCATAATGCAGCGGATCACGGGAGAACGCTGACTCATCGGACAGGACGGCGAAGCCGGCATCGCGAAGTGCGTCGATCTGCCATTGGTGGCCGCTGCCGGCGGCCTCCTTGAGCTCGATCCGTAGTAGGTCGTCCGGATTGCCGAACAGCCGGGCGCCATTATCCCTGGCAGTCACGCGCCATACATCGGACCATGAACTTCCTGGACGAAACTCGCCGCCAAGACGGGACTTGAGTTTGGCTACTTTCATCTTGAGGAGGGCGTCAACTTCGCCTAGGGGCAGGATCTGGTGGCTGACGAGCCCCCAGCAGGTCGCCTCGTAGCTGGCGCCCATGCGTAGCGAAAGTTGGTAGACGACGTCGGGGTTGCGGAGGTGGCCGACGACGGTCCACCCTTGGGCTCGAATATGATGCCGGTAGAGCCAGCGGGGCAGCAGGAACTCCGCGGCGAAAGCGTCGGCAGCGACCTCCTGCAGGTCACGCCCGTCAATAGGGGTCAGCGGTCCGCGGTAAAGAATCTCGCGATCGACGCTACCACGGTGTTCCAAGATGGCATGCCCCAGTTCGTGCGCGCCGGTGAACCGCTGGATGTGGAGGCCCCGCTCGGTGGTGACCATAATTCCGCGGAGCGGCGCTGGAAGGCAGAGGCCGAGAGCGGACGTGAGGCGCTTGAAGACCAGCGGGATGTCAAGCTCGCCGATCACCTCGAAAACGTCTATCAGACCGGCGCCCTCGGTGACGCGCCGCTGGAGATCGAGGTCTCTATGCAGCTGCTTGGCCGCTGCCGCGGCCTCGAGACGGACCGCGGCGGCGGGCGATCTAGCCACGGTTCGAGCTCCGCGGCGCGCGAAGCTGGAGAAACTCGGCGAACCTCAGAAGTTCGGCTCGATCCTCAGAGGAGAGCTCGGTCGCGGCCCGCGCAAGTGCCTGAACGCTTTCCGGCAACGGCTTCGTTTCGGCGACGCCGGTGAGCGCCTCGATCGACTGAGCATAGACCTCCGCAAACCGAGCCAACTCGACCGCATCGACCTTCCGGCGACCATTCTCAATTAGGGACAGCGCCGAGCGCGACAGGCCGACCGCGACCGCAGCCTCTTCTTGCTTCAGTTCGAGATACTCTCGCGCTTGCCGCAGCCGGTCGCCGATCTGCCGCCACCTCTCGGTTTCGTCGCTCATGGTCGTGTCCTCACACTGTCTCAAGTTCCTTCGCCGCCTTGCGCTTTTTCACTTTGATCTCGCCGATGAAGACCTTTTCTAGCTTGGGGACGAGATCGGCGATCATCTCCTCGCAACTGGCGTAGCCGCCTGCCTTGATAATCTGCGGGGGCAGTTCGATATCGAGCACCTTCTTGGTGACCACCGTCGCGTCGACAATGCGCTTCGAGTCGATCGCTGGCCGCATGCCTATGATGGAGCCGCCGGGCCCCGAAGGAGCATCGGCTTCGACTGAGCCATCGATCGCGGCGGCCTCCTCTTCGAACCATTCCTTGAGCTCGGCGATTAAGACCGGCACCTTGGCCGCGAATATCTTCTTTAACTCCTCCTTGGTCGCGGCCATATGCACGCTCCATGTTAGATTTCCGAACAATATAAGCTGTGCGGGCGTAGAAAGTCAACATAGCTATTTACCCCGTGGTAAAGCTTGGTTCAGCTTTGACCAGCTGGGTTGATCGAAAGAGAGGAGATGTTTGGCGCCGGGAGGGGAGCGCCGATCGCTTCGGCGAAGTCGGCGTCGGAGATGTGCTCAAGGAAGGGCGCGACCTGCACGGCGCTGACGGCGAACTTCGGCTTGGGGATTGCAAAGGCGGGCGTTCTGATACGGCCGTTGCGGGTGATCACAGCCCCGAACCCCCGTAATGTAGGTCGCGTTGACGTGGTCGGCGCCATAATAGCCGACCAGCGCGTAAGATAAAATTGCGGCTGTTCGGCGAACGTGCGGGAGCATGAGGTCGGCCGGTTCGATGCCATGCTTTTGGATTGCGATGAAGGCCGGCCGCTCGCCAGTGAACTGTCTCGCCGCTTTGCGCATCGCCTCCAACTTCGGCTTAGAAGGATCGTTCTGGCGATCGCTCCGCATGACGACGAGGCAGCCCCCATCCCCCGTCAGGCCACCAGCAACGTGAGTGTTTGCGCCGAAGGTTGCACTACAGGCCTTGTAGAAAGCCCTTTGCTCATCGAGCGGCGCACCATCAGGGCACTCGGTATGGGGCCGCTAATGCTCTCGTAAAGGCCCTCGGAGACTGGCCGACTTTGCTAGACATTCCGTGGGAGGGCGGTCGGAACTCGACCTAAATCGTCGACACGAAAAACAATCGCGCGTCCGCGTGCAACCAGACGGCAAGCTCAGGGGTGGGTGGGAGTGGCGGGGCCGGAACCGCAATTCCCGCTTAAGCATCGGACAAGAAAAGGACGTCACTCACGTCTATGGCCCCAGTATCATCATTTGTACCGTCATTGCGTTTCGCTCCAGCTCAGCCCGAACAGAAATTTTGTGCATAGGTCCAGAAAACCTCTAAAACCGAAAAACCATTATCAGGCAGAGACGACTGCCCACGCCTCAGCGGAGCCGCCGTGCTGAGCTCGCACAAATTTGCGCCCGTTGACGAGGCGTCCTACATGCTTGCGTAGCCACCACCCGAATTTTTTCCGATTAATTTCGGCTCGTTCCCCCGCTATCTCGTGAATCACTTCACGGAGCTCAACATTTGTGTCGCCATAAGCTTGTGCGGCTGCGACCGCCTCGCGAACCCTTGCAGGTCTGCTTCCAAACTCCTCGTGCCACGAGGTGAGCAACCGGTCCAACAACTCGCGATCCGGGTCCTGATTGAGGCCCTCGAATATCGAAGATGCTGGATCTTCGCCGGTGAGCCATGCAATGGGCTGTCGGCAGAGGTCCGACCATTCGCTGAAGCCGGCAAGCGGCCGTTGAGCACTCATAGGCCTTCCCGCTCTGATCCACGCCAAGATGATCGTGAAGGCGAGCGATACAAAATGCCCCCTCTTGCGGAGCACATACTGCACGAGGTCCGGTCGCTTGAAACTCCGCATCGCCGGCGCTTCGCAGGCAGGGTCCAATGTGATTGTGACACATCGACGGGCCATATCCTGAATTGGACCAACATTGTTCCCGCTGGAGAGAAGCATTGTGCGCGTGTTCACGCTTACAGTTTTCAAGGAGCCGAGTATGCGACCGCTTATAAACTCGGACGTGAGAGCTGCGCAGAGACTATTGTGAGGGAGGATGTCCGTAGTGAGGTTGTCAAATTCGATAACGGCAGGTGACCCCATATACTCAGCAAGAAGGAGTTTGCGGCATTCATCATCATCGCTCGGAAAGGTTGTTGGTGAATTGCGACGGCTTGTTGCAAACGCTGATGTCAACTCGCATAGGCAAGATTTCCCAGATCCGGGTGCGTGCGCGCGCACATGGACCATGGGGGCGAGACTCAAACTGGGGCGTATTGCTGCTGTCAGTATGGCTGTGAGGGTCGCCGTGAGATCATACCTGGCGGCAAATTGGAATTCCGAAAGCAGGCTCTCAAGTTCGGCGAGTGCCGCCTCGGCGTCTTTCCGAGTGGGTACCTCCGGGATTGTGAACTCGGATGCATCGAAGGCGCCATACATCATGGTCGTAGGGTCGTACCCAGCCTGCATCATGAGCGTGCCGTCCGGTCGCAAGTAGGGTTGTCTGGCGATGCCTTTCAGAACCGGTAGGTGCTCATAGGTCGACAGATCGTGCAGGATTGCGGCACATTTCTGCGGAGGATCAATTTTTTTGCGCTGGAGCGTGGTTTCGCTGTATTTGGTCCAGTCTGCTGCGGCCGAAAGACCGTGAATGAGTGCGGATTGTCCGACCGGATAGGCCCGCGCGTCGTTGGTGTGCGGATCCAATGTGACCTGGACGATCCGTCCGCCCCGCTGAAAATATTTGCCGGACCTGGCCAAGGCGATCTCTGCGTCACGGACGGCGTCATGGATTTTCCCGGGGGTGACGTGAATTGTCGGTTTGCCCGATTTTTCGTCGTCTGGCCGATGGCGGTACCGCCCCGCAACAGCTGCGTGCGAAGCGGGGGAATTTGAGCTTTCACCGGTTTTGGAGGTTTTTCCGCGGTCATTCGGGGAAAGATCGGCGCGGTTCCCGTCGAGCGCCCCGGCACGTCCGCTGGCGGTAGGTAGTTCGGCATGGATTCGGCAACCCGCTTCCACCGGCGAACTATTTGTTGATGGCGTAACGGTGGTCATGCGTTGCCTCCGCGCTCTTTGGAGACAAGGGCGCTGTCGTAGGCATCAAGCTCTTCGACGGCCCACAATGCGCTCCGCCCGAGGTGGACGGGGCTCGGAAATCTCCCTTGCGCAATGAGTTGGTAGAGGGTGCTGCGGCCAATGCCGTATCGTTGCTGGACCGCTTTTAGTCGTATGAATCTTGCCATGGTGATGGCTCCTGCGTTGTGACTTGCAAAGCCATCGGGCCGTCACGACCTGTTCGGCACCATACTTATTCGGAAAATTCTGGACCGAATCGACTCGCGACGGATGTTCGCGGACGTCACGACGCGTCATATGCAAGGCTGCGGATCGATCTTTTCGTTCTTGCGCGTGCAGCAGCTGAGGGCGGCCGGAAGGTGTTAACCGTTTGCCCGCGCAGCCGCTGAGAACGGAGAGCCATTGACAATCGACCCTGGAACCGAGGGCTCCAGTGAAGGTCAAGATCGCGCCTTTTACTGCCATTGCCTTGCGTCGCGCGCCGCACTGCCAACAGCAGCAAAGCTGAAGCCTGATCCAAGGCCGGCGTGCCGTCGGTAGTCCTCAGATACTGCCAAAGAACATTGGCAGTGCCCGATCGATCTCGTCGCTGGAGAGGGGCGATCCATCCTCACGCGGTAGAACGAAGGCTTGACGTTGGCCGTACGCAAAATTGCTCTTATTCTGAAAGTGTAGTCTTGTTCCGGGCGAATCCTGGAACGGCGCAAATACACGAGCAGCGTGAATTCGAAGCGGGGACAATAAATGCCGAGGGGACGCCCGAAGGGGAGGGCCGGGGAGGTCAAGCCGGCGCGAGCGGTGGTCAAAGCGCCAGCCAAGCCGCAGAAGAGCAAGGGCGGCGATCTCGGTTTCGAGGCGGAGCTTTTCAAAGCCGCCGACAAGCTGCGCGGCAACATGGAGCCGTCGGACTACAAGCACGTCGCGCTGGGACTGATCTTCCTGAAGCACATCTCGGACAGCTTCGAGGCGAAGCGTGCCGAACTGCTGGCCGATTACCCGGACGGTGCGGAAGACCCCGACGAATACGCCGCCGACAACATCTTCTGGGTGCCCAAGGAAGCGCGCTGGTCGCATCTGCAGGCGAGCGCGAAGCAGCCAGGCATCGGCAAGCTGATCGACGAGGCGATGATCGCCATCGAAAAGCGCAACGAGAGCCTGAAGGGCGTGCTGCCGAAGGAATATGCGCGCCCAGCGCTCAACGCCGTCATGCTGGGTGAACTGATCGACCTCATTTCGGGGATCGCGCTTGGGCAGGAGAAGGGACAGGCGCGCGACGTGCTCGGGCGCGTCTATGAATATTTCCTCGGACAGTTTGCGGGCTCGGAGGGAAAGCGCGGCGGCGAGTTCTACACGCCCCGTTCCGTCGTCCGCACCATGGTCGAGATGCTGGAGCCGTATAAGGGCCGCGTCTACGACCCCTGCTGCGGCTCGGGCGGCATGTTCGTTCAGTCGGAGAAATTCGCCGAGGAGCACGAAGGCCGCATCGGCGACATCGCCGTCTACGGGCAGGAGTCGAACTACACGACCTGGCGTCTCTGCAAGATGAACCTTGCCGTGCGCGGCATCGACGCCGACATCCGCTGGAACAGCGAAGGCAGCTTCCACAAGGACGAACTGCGCGACCTCCGCGCGGACTACATCCTCGCGAACCCGCCTTTTAACATATCGGACTGGGGCGGCGACCGCCTGCGCGAGGATGTGCGCTGGAAATATGGGGTGCCGCCGGCGGGCAATGCGAACTTCGCTTGGGTGCAGCACATCGTCCATCATCTGGCGCCGTCGGGCACGGCGGGCGTGGTGCTGGCCAACGGCTCGATGTCTTCGACGCAATCGGGCGAGGGCGAAATCCGCCGCGCGCTGATCGAGGGAGTCGAGGGCAAGCCCGGCGTCGTCGACTGCATGGTGGCGCTTCCCGGCCAGCTCTTCTATTCGACGCAGATCCCGGTCTGCCTCTGGTTCCTCGCCCGCGACCGCTCGAATGGCGTCGCCCGCAACGCGAAACTCCGCGACCGGCGCAACGAAATTCTCTTCATCGATGCGCGCAAGCTCGGCCATATGGTCGACCGCACGCGCAAGGAATTCTCCGACGATGACATCGACCGGATCACGCGCGCCTATCACGCCTGGCGCGGAGAGGCGGAAGCGGGCGCCTATGAGGATGTGCCGGGCTTCTGCAAATCGGCGACGCTGGAGGAGATCAGGAGCCACGGCCATGTGCTGACGCCGGGGCGCTATGTCGGCGCGGCAGATGTCGAGGAAGACGA
>NZ_JBDKSS010000020.1:0-16930 GCF_039680535.1 Parvibaculum sp.
TCATCGCTGCGGCTCCGCGCGCTCTGCGCTCGCGTCAGCCAGGAATGGAAGCCACTTCGCGAGACCCCGAGCGCCCCGCACAACCATGACACCGGCCATACCCCTCGGTGCTTCGCGACAAAGCCGAACTTCATATCGACTCCTTTGCGAAGTAGGCCGCGGCTTTTTTTAGGATGTCGCGCTCCGCCTTGAGCTTCGTCACCTCGCGGCGCAGCCGCTCGATCTCCAGTTGCTCGGGCTTCATCTGCCCGTGGCCGGGAAAGGCATGCGCCGGATCACCCGCCACATCCTTGATCCATTTGCGAAGCACGTTCTCGTGCACATCGAGGTCCCGGGCCGCTTGCGCGATCGTCACGCCTCGCTCCCTGACCAGCTTCACCGCCTCAAGCTTGAACTCGCGGCTGAATACCCTTCATCGCATAGTCTACCTCCAGTTCCATCATGACACCTAAACTTCGTGTCCGTGAAACCGGCAGCAGCCCAAGAGGATGTCCGGTGGGTCGTCGGGAATCTGTCGCCGCTCTTCTTGGCTTTCTTGACCAGTGTAGCGCCCGACAATCGGCTTGAGATCACTTGGCAGGCCGGACTGGGAGATGAACTTATCGATCTCGTTCATCTGGCTGTTGGCCAGTGCGTTCATCGGATAGACGATGATCGCGCTCGTTTTGCGTGCCCTCCCGGCCTTTCGCGCGCGGACGATCGCATCGACTATTGGCACGAAAAAGCAGAGCGACTTTCCCGAACCAGTGCCGGTTGTGACGACGTAGCTCTGGCCGGTGCGAGCCTTGGCGATGGACTGCGCCTGATGTCGATGAAACCGTATCGGCGTCGCGCCAAAACGGAAAATGCGACCAGTCGCTTCGTCGAGGTCGCCCGAAGCGACCGGATCATCCACTGTCGCTCCCTGAAGATAACGGGGATTGAGAGACAGAAGGGCGTCTGGCCAGAAGCGCCCAGCGTCGTATTGGTGATCGATTTCGGACTTCAGGTCGTCAGACCGAATGGTGCTGAAGGGCCGCGAGAAGCGGGCGTAGGAGTCGATCAAACGATGGTCGAATTTGAACGCCTTCATGGCATTTGCCCCCACAAACATGACAATGGCGCGGCCGCCAGTCGATCACTAAACGGTACGAAGTCTGCGCTGTCGTAGAGGACGACGCCAAAGGCGAAGCGGTCCCCGCAGGCCTCGGCAAGGGCTCGCAGGCCCGCGAAGTCGCTACTCTTAACGGTCGCGCTGGCCTTCACCTCGATGCCTACGATCGCCCCGTCATCGCGCTCGAGTACGATGTCGACCTCACGCATATCCCGGTCCCGGAAGTGATGAGGCGTCAGCCGCAAGTCAGAGCCTGTCATGAGTTTCAGTACCTCAGAGAACACGAAGCTCTCCAGCAGCGCGCCGAACGTCCCGCGATCTGCCTTGACCCGGTCGAAGGTGAGCCCGCGTATGGTTGCCAGCAGGCCGGAATCGAGGAAATGGAGCTTAGGTGTCTTGACGATCCGCTTCAGTGAATTGGTGAACCAGGGCTGCACGGTCGCAATCAGGAACACCTGTTCGAGCAGCCCCACATAACGCTGCCCCGTCTTGTGGCTGACGTTAATGCCGCCCCCGAACTGCGAATAGTTGACCAACTGGCCGGAGTGTTCGGCCAGTAGCCGCACGAACTTGGGAAGCTCAGTTAGCTTCTCCACCTCGGCGATGTCCCGCAGATCGCGGGTCAGGATTGATGTGACATAGGACCGTAACCAATCTTGCCGCCGCCGCTCGCTTTCGCGGCTGATCGCCTCGGGAAAGCCTCCGAGCAGGACGAGCTGGACAAGATCATCGCCGACGATCGCGTCTCGCTGGCTCCGGATCTTCCCTTCGAAGAGGCGCTCCAGGAAGGTCGCTGTCCGGCCTTCGATCTCGGCCCTGGCCAGCGGCAGCATCTGGATGGTTTCCATCCGGCCGGCCAGGCTGTCGGCGATTCGCGGCAGGGTCAGCACATTCGCTGAGCCGGTGAGCAGAAATCGACCCGGGCGATAGTCCTCATCGACTGTCTTTTTGACCGCCAGCAGCAGGTCGGGCGCGCGCTGGATTTCGTCGATGATGGCTCGGTCCAGGCCGCGAATGAAGCCGGCCGGATCGGATTGGGCGGCCTCAAGCACCGTCTGATCGTCGAGCGTGATATAGGTTCGACCGGCTTCCCCCATTTTTCGGGCGAGCGTGGTCTTGCCGGCCCGGCGTGGTCCCACGATCAGGACCACCGGGGTATCCGAAAGGGCCTCCTTCGCCCGCCGCTCTACAAACCGCTCGAACATGTAATCCCCGACCTCGGTCGATTGGGACTATCGCTGTCGGCTAATTGGAAGTCAATGGCCCGCTAACTGGGAGCTCGTAGACGGCAATCTGGAAGGACGGGAGGGGAAAGCCTTCCCCCTGGTCGGCGCCGGCGTCGCCGACACACCCCCTTCTGCGGGGACACCCCGCAACGCCCCCTAGAGTGAGAGTGCGGACCGGGTTTGCCGTGACGGGTTGAGGGCTGGAGGAGAGGCCTCCGGCGCCCGTCGCGGAGATCCGCGATGTCCAGCAAGACCGCTTCGGCACGCCCCGGCCATGACCGGACGAGCCTCTATGACGAAATCACCGGCAAGATCATCGCCGAGCTGGAGGCCGGCCGCGTGCCCTGGGTCCAGCCCTGGGGGACGGCCGCGGCGAAGGCGCCGCTCGCCATGCCGAAGAACGCCGCCACTGGCCGGCACTATTCGGGGATCAACGTCTTGATCCTCTGGGGCGCCGTGATCGAGCACGGCTTCCCCGCTCAGAGCTGGCTGACCTTTCGCCAGGCGCTCTCGCTCGGCGGCAATGTGCGCAAGGGCGAGCACGGCACAACCGTCGTCTATGCCGACCGCTTCGTGCCGGATGACGAGAGGCGACGCGCGCGAGAGACCGGCGAGGAAGCGACCGCGATCCCGTTCCTGAAGCGGTTCACCGTCTTCAACGCCGCCCAATGCGAAAACCTGCCGGCTGAGGTTGCGGCCGTTGCGCCACCCCCGCCACCGGGCCTGATCGAACCCAGGGTCGAGGCGCTAATCCGCGCGACCGGCGTCGACTTCCGCATCGGCGGTAACCGCGCCTTCTACGCGCCCGGCCCGGACTTCGTCATGGTCCCCCCGCCGCAGGCCTATTTCGAGCCGATCAACTGGCACCGCACGGCCCTGCACGAGCTGGGGCACGCCAGCGGCCATCCGTCCCGTCTCGGCCGCGATCTCGGCGGCGTGTTCGGCAGCAGGAAGTATGCGTTCGAGGAGCTGGTGGCGGAGATGAACGCCGCCTTCTGCTGTGCTTCGCTCGGCATCGTCCCGACCGTGCGCCACGCTGACTATATCGGCTCCTGGCTCGAGGTACTGCGCGAGGACAACCGCGCCGTCGTCCGCGCCGCCTCACAGGCCAGCAAAGCCGCGGACTGGATCCTCGGCTTCCTGCCCGACACCCAGAGCGCCGACACCACAGCACAGGAGGCGGCATGATGCTGGGCCTCCTCACACCAGCGGTCGTTAGCGACGCGCCTGCGTCGGAATCGATCCGGCTGCGCGTCCTCATGTCCGGGGTGTGAATGCCCGGAAATCCGGAAAAGCGGGAAGGCGGACTTCCGGCTTCGTGCTTTCTGGTTCGTCGGCTTGCGGCGCGGTCCGCCGAGAGGAAGAGGGCTGCGCCGGTTTTCGCGGCGGGTTGGAGGTCGAGAGAGAGTCTCTTGGCCGCCCGCCGCGGAGACTACTCCCATGGCTACTGCCGTTCAGAAGATCACCCTGTCGTCCTCACGCGACATTCCCTTCAACAAGCTGGTGCTCAGCCAGTCGAACGTCCGGCGCGTGAAGGCCGGCGTCTCAATCGAGGAGCTGGCCGAGGATATCGCCCGGCGCACCCTGCTCCAGGGCCTGAACGTCCGGCCGGTCCTCGACGCCGAGGGCGCCGAGACCGGCATGTTCGAGATCCCGGCCGGCGGCCGGCGCTACCGGGCGCTTGAACTGCTGGTGAAGCAGAAGCGTCTGGCCAAGACCGCGCCGGTTCCGTGCGTGGTCCGCGATCCCGCGACCGACATTCTCGGTGAGGACGACTCGCTGGCCGAGAATATCCAGCGCGCGCCGCTGCACCCGCTCGACCAGTTCCGCGCCTTCCAGGCCCTGCGCGAGAAGGGGCGCTCCGAGGAGGACATCGCGGCCGCCTTCTTCGTCGGTGTGAACGTCGTGAAGCAGCGCCTGCGCCTGGCGTCGGTCGCGCCGGCCTTGCTCGACGTCTATGCCGAGGACGGCATGTCGCTCGAGCAGCTCATGGCCTTCACTGTCACGGTCGACCATGCTCGCCAGGAGCAGGTCTGGCAGGCGATCTCTGGCTCCTGGCAGAAGGAGCCTTATCAGATCCGCCGCATGCTGACGGAGAAGGCGGTGCGCGCCTCCGACCGGCGGGCGGTATTCGTCGGTCTCGACGCCTATGAGGCGGCCGGCGGCGCGGTGCTGCGCGACCTGTTCCAGTCCGACGACGGGGGCTGGCTCGAAGACATCGCGCTGCTCGACGGCATGGTCGCCGAGAAACTGAAGGCCGAGGCGGAGACGGTCGCTGCCGAGGGGTGGAAGTGGATCGAGGTCGCCATCGACTTCCCCTACGGCCACACACAGGGCCTGCGCGAACTGGAGGGCGTCGCCGCCGACCTTTCCAGCGAGGAGCAGGCGATGATCGACGCGCTGAACGCCGAGCACGCCAAGTTGGAGGAGGCGTATGATGGCGCCGACGAGCTGCCCGATGAGGTGGACGAACGCCTCGGCGAGATCGAGGCGGCGCTCGCCGCCTTCGACAATCGGCCCGTCACCTATGATCCTGCCGACATCGCCCGCGCCGGCGTCTTCGTCAGCATCGACGCCGAAGGCGCCCTGTCGGTCCACCGCGGCTATGTCCGGCCGCAGGACGAGGCGCCCGTGGGCGAGCCGGAGCAGGACGGCGAGACCGATCCCGCGATGGCCGGGGCGCACGGCGCCGATCCCGACGCGCCCGTGATTCAGCGCGCCGTCATCACCATCGGCGGACAGATCGCCGGACCGGAGGATGAGGACGACGAGGACCTGAAGCCGCTTCCGGATCGCCTCGTGACCGAGCTGACCGCGGAGCGGACGCTGGCGCTGCGCGACAAGCTGGCGAACACGCCCGCAGTCGCGTTCCAGGCCGTGCTGCACAAGTTCTGCCTCGATGTCTTCTCCCGCTATTTCTCCTACGGGACGGCGATGGAGGTGTCGGTCCGCAGCGCCAGCTTCCCGGTACAGGCACAGGGGCTGAAGGACACGCCTGCAGCGAAGGCCATCGACGCGCGTCACAAGGTCTGGGAAGAGCGGCTGCCCAAGGACAAGGCCGATCTCTGGGACTGGCTCACCACCCTCACCGGCGAGGAGCAGGCAACGCTCTTCGCCCACTGCGCCTCTTTCGGCGTCAATGCGCTCTACGAGAAGGGCGACCGCTACGGCGCGGGCGTCTCGTCCCACACCGTCGAGCAGCGCATCGCCGAGGCCGATCGCCTAGCCCAGGCCGTCGATCTCGACATGGTGCAGGCCGGCTGGCGTCCGACCGTCGAGAACTTTCTCGGCCGGGTGCCCAAGCGCCGCATCCTCGAGGCGGTGCAGGAAGGCGCCGGCGAGCGGGCGGCTCAACTCATCGACCACTTGAAGAAGGGCGACATGGCCAAGGAGGCCGAACGGCTCCTGGCCCATACGGGCTGGCTGCCGGAGCCGCTGCGGATCGCCGCCGTGGACGACGCGCCAGTCGAAGCCACCGAAGCCGATGACGACGGCGAAGCGCTGCCGGAATTCCTCGCCGGCGACGACGAGGAAGCGGAAGCCGACGCGCCGCAGATGATCGCGGCCGAATAGCTCGCGTGCGGGGCGGCTTCGGCCGTCCCGCGCCCCTTTCCCCTTTTCAGCCGACCCGACCGCCCGGCCGTCGCGCCGGGCATTTTCGTTTCAGGAGGCCCTCATGACCGACATATCCGCTACTACCCCCGAGCCCGCTGCGCCGCTCTCCGACTGGGAGATGAAGGCGGTCGCCCAAGCCAAGCTCGAAACCGAACTGTTCACCCTCAACAAGGGCGCGTTGCTCGATGCGCTGGCGCTCGCCGGCGTCACGCGTGTCGTCGTCAGCTTCGACGGCTACGGCGATTCCGGTCAGATCGAGAATGTCGAAGTTCAGGCTGGAGACGATCAGGTCGCCATGCCTGGCGCAGCCATCGAATTCTCCGAGGCCATCTGGGATCAAGCCGAACCAAGGCGTTCGTCCGCCGGTATCGCCGCCGTCGTCGAGAGCCTGGCCTACGACGTTCTCGAAAAGACCCATTGCGGCTGGGAGAACAGCGACGGTGCTTACGGCGACGTCATCTTCGATGTCGCGGATGGGGTGATCACGCTCGACTACAACGAGCGCTACACCGCGTCCGAAAACTACACCCACGCCTTCTGAGGAGGCGATCATGGGACACTGCTATCACCACGCCCTCTCGTCGGTGAGGAAATGGGGCGGCGTCGCGGAAGACTATCTGCCGCTGCACCAGTGGTTCGATGAGTCGAAGGCGATCACCGCCGACTTCCGGCATCGGGCGCTCAGGCATCACGCCGAGGGCATCTTCATGCTCGAGCGCTTCTTTGGTCCGACGATCACCGTCTCGACGGGCCGCGTCGTTCCGGTGCGGCTTATCGGCGAGCAGCATGTGATCGAGGATCTCGGTTTCATCCCGAGCTTCGCCGACTGGGTGCGCTGCATTCGCCCCGAGCCGTGGATGGGCCGCGCGCAGCCAATCCACAAGTTGGTCGATCCCTTCGCCGCATCCGACGCAAACGCCGCCGAGATCAAGCCGCCGCAGCATCCCTAGCGGCAACCACCTTCGTTCCGTTTACCTGAGCCGGGCCTTGCCGGGCTTTCGCATGTCTGGAGACCGTCATGACCACGTTCACCGTCGAATCCACCTACCGCATTCCGATTTATCGCCAGCGCAGCTACCATGCCGACAGGCTGGCCGAAGCCTGCCGCCTCGCCATCGAAGACGATGACTGGGAGGGGCAGAAGGAGGACTACGAATCCGCCGGCGAGACCTATGTGACCGGCGCTTGGCCGGGCGACGTCACGCCCTACAGCGTGCCGGCGCTTTCGATCCCATCGCATTTCGGCGAGGCCCTTCAGCGCAAGGCCGAGCACTTCGAGGTTCTGCTCGGACTGCTCAAGGTCTTCGCGCTCCCGCCCGATGGCGGCCTGGCTGACGAGCCGTTCTGGCGCCAGCGGGTCCACGCCGCGATCGCGAAGGCCGAGGCGATCCTCGCAGGCGCACGCGATCCAGACGACGAAGGAGGCGCGTCATGACCGAATATGTAGTCAAGATTGCCTTCTGGCTGCGCGCCTTCGACAGCGTGACCATCGAAGCTGCGTCCGACGCGGAAGCGATCGAGAAGGCAAAAGTAGCCGCGACCGCCGCAATGGAATCGACTGCCTTCCCAGAACACATCGACACCGACGAGCGACGGGAAGGCGTCATCGCCTACATCGACCGGATCGCGCCGGACGGCCATGAGCCCGTCATCGAGGATGTCGAGTTCGACGACGACCGCATCCACGGTCCGCCCGTCGGCTGATCCCAACCACATCCGAACCCACCCGAAGCCCGGCCCCGCTGCCGGGCTTTCGCATTTCAAGGAGACTGACATGGCCGACTATTTCACCCATTTCTCGTGCCTGCTCGACGTCGGCACGCCCGAGAACGCGGCGCGCGCCCTCGACCTCTACGACAGCACGCCCGAGGACGAAGATGACCTTCGCCTCTCGGATGGGTTCGACCTTTCAATCCAGACGGAAGGTGGATCAGAACTGTGGATTCACGACGACTGCTCGGGAGACCCGGAGCGCGTGATCGCGTTTGTCCTGCTCTGCGCGGAGAAATTCGACCTCAAAGGCCTTTGGGGCTTCGAATACGCCAACACCTGCTCGAAGCCGCGCCTCGATGCCTTCGGCGGCGGCGCGCATGTGATCGACCTCGGCGCGCGCAAGAGCGTCGGCTGGACCAGCACCAACGAGTGGCTGTGCGGCGCCTTGGAAGGAGATGACCCCGATGCCTGAGATCATCGAAACCACGGTCTATCGCCTCGACGAACTCTCCGACGCGGTCAAGGAGAAGGCACGCGCCTGGTATCGGCAGGTCGCCTTCGACCATGACTGGTTCGAGTTCGTCTATGACGACTTCGAGTGTATCTGCGCGATCATCGGCGTCGACCTCAAGACCGTGCCGGTTCGCCTTTACGGTGGCGGCACACGGCAGAAGCCCTGCATCTGGTTTTCCGGCTTCTGGAGCCAGGGGGACGGCGCCTGTTTCGAAGGGCGCTACGGCTACGCAAAGGACGCGCCTCGGAAGATCCGCGACCATGCGCCGAAGGATGGCGAGCTTCACCAGATTGCCGACGCCCTGCAGGCGATCCAGCGCCGGAGCTTCTATCAGCTCCACGCCACCGTGAACCATCGCGATCGCTACTACCACGAATACTGTATGGCGATCTCGGTCGAGCGCGACAGCCCGACCGGCCAGGACATCACGGCCGACGCCGAAGAGATCGTCATCGAGGCGCTGCGCGATCTCGCGCGCTGGCTCTATCGCCAGCTCGAACGCGAATATGACTATCTGACCTCGGACGACGTCGTCGACGAGGCCATCACTGCCAACGCATATACCTTCACCGCGGCAGGCCTCCGGTTCGGCTGACGGCCAACACCTCGCCTTCCGAACCTCGCGACGCCGGCCCCGATCCCCGGGCTTGTCTTGCCTGGACGACGCGCGACGCCGGTCAACGGGCAGGCCGTTTCCGCGCAAAGCGCGTGACCGTCGCCGCTTCACGCCGTCCGTGGCCGAACCCGCCCAACGGATCGGAGGCGACGCAGATGTGCAAGGTTCTCAACAAGCGAGTGAATGGCGTCCCAGCCGGCGCCGTCTATATCGGCCGCGGCAGCAAATGGGGCAATCCGTTCCGGATCGGCCCTGACGGCGATCGGGCCGCCGTCATCGCGAAGCACGAACGCTGGCTGGCGGATCAGCACAATCTGCTGCGCGCGCTCGACGAACTGCGCGGCCGCGACCTCGTCTGCTTCTGCGCTCCGCTTCCCTGCCACGGCGACCTCCTACGTCGATTGGCGAACGCGACCCGCGACGAGCGGATCGCATGGTGGCGCGCCGTGAAGGCGGCGGCGTGATGAGAGGGAGAGGGCGGCCGGAACGGGTTTGAGCCGGTGCGGTCCGAGAGAGAGCGCCGGCCGGCTCGCCCGTTCCCGCTCTCCCGAGGCTCCCTTCATGAACGACCTTTCTCCGATCGCGGCCGACCAGGCCGCGCAGCCGTCGCCTGTCCATCGTCCCGACGCCCCCTGTTCGATCATCGCCGCCGCAGAGCGACTCCTCCCACATCTCGAGCGCGGCCAGCGCGTCGATGCCGCGATCCTTCGCGCCGCCATGGAAGCGGCTTTCGGCGCTTCCGACGCCTCGGGCGCCTGGGACTGGAAGACGGCTTATGACGCCTGCGAGGCCGGGACCGTCCTCTTCCTCCGCAAATACGGAAAGGCGTTGTTTCGCAAAGCCGACTCTCCGACTTCCCGGCTTTCCGCCTTGACCAAGATCGCCGGCCTTCTCCCCACCCACACCCGCCGCTCCGCCGAGAGCGAGGCCTTCCAGCAATTCTCAACGCCGACCCCGCTCGGCTTCGCGGCCCTGACCGCGGCGGCCATTGGGCCCGCTGATCGCGTGCTGGAGCCTTCGGCCGGAACCGGCCTGCTCGCTATCCTGGCCGAGATCGCCGGCGGCGCGCTCGTGCTGAACGAGCTGGCCGAGACCCGCTCGGCGCTGCTCACCTCCCTCTTTCCGGCCGTCTCCGTCGCACGCTTCGATGCCGCCCAGATCGACGATCACCTCGATCCCAGCGCGGTCCCGAGCGTCGTGTTGATGAACCCACCGTTCTCGGCGATGGCGAACGTCGCCGACCGCGTGGCCGACACCGCTTTTCGCCACATCGCTTCGGCGCTCGCGCGTCTCGCCGACGGCGGGCGGCTGGTGGCGATCACCGGCGCGAGCTTCGGGCCGGACACCCCGGCTTGGCACGACGCCTTCGTCCGGCTGCAGGAGCGCGGCCGCATCGTGTTCACGGCCGCGATCGACGGCGCGGTCTACGCCAAGCACGGCACTACCATCGACACGCGGCTGATCGTCATCGACAAGGCGCCCGCCGATAACCCGACCGGGCTGCCGCAATCGCGGGGCGTCGCGCCCGACGTCGCGACCTTGCTCGGCTGGATCGCGGAGCACGTTCCGGCGCGTCTCGCGCTCGCGCGGAGCCTCGCCATCCCTGTGTCGGCCGCTGCCACACCGCGGACCGTGCGCGGCTATCTCGCGCGCGCCGCTGCAGCGGCACCGGGCAAGCCGTCCGTCGTGGACCCGGAGGCGGTCGATCTCGGCTATGAGACGATCGACTGGACGCCGCCCGAGGGCGCGCGTCTAAGCGATGCGATCTATGAGGAATACCGGCTCCAATCGATCCGGATTCCCAGAGCCCAGGCGCATCCCACCAAGCTGGTGCAATCCGCCGCCATGTCCTCGGTCGCACCGCCAAAGCCGAGCTACCGGCCACGGCTGCCGATCAGTCTCGTCAGCGACGGTCTCCTGTCCGACGCCCAGCTCGAGACCGTGATCTATACCGGCGAAGCGCATGGCGACTACCTCGCCGGCGCCTGGACCGTGGACGAGACCTTCGATCTCGTCACCGCCGCTCGCGATGATGCGCCGAACGCCGTTCGCTTTCGCCGCGGCTTCATGCTGGGCGACGGCACCGGCGCCGGCAAAGGCCGCCAGTCGGCTGGCATCATCTTGGACAACTGGCTGAAGGGTCGCCGCAAGGCAGTCTGGATCTCCAAGTCTGACAAGCTGCTCGAGGACGCCCAGCGCGACTGGTCGGCGCTCGGCATGGAGCGTCTGCTCATCACGCCGCTCTCGCGCTTCCCCCAGGGCAAGCCGATCCGCCTTGCCGAAGGCGTCCTATTTTTAACCTACGCTACGCTGCGGTCCGACGACCGCGGCGAGAAGCTTTCGCGCGTCCGCCAGATCGTCGAATGGTTGGGCTCCGACTTCGACGGAGTGATCATTTTCGACGAGAGCCATGCCATGCAGAACGCCGGTGGCGGCAAGGGCGAACGCGGCGATGTCGCGCCCTCCCAGCAGGGCCGCGCGGGCTTGCGCCTGCAGCACGCGCTGCCGGACGCGCGCGTGGTCTATGTCTCGGCCACCGGCGCGACCACCGTCCACAATCTCGCCTATGCCCAGCGGCTCGGCCTCTGGGGCGGCGAGGACTTCCCCTTCGCCACCCGCGCGGAGTTCGTGGAGGCGATCGAGGATGGCGGTGTCGCCGCCATGGAAGTGCTCGCCCGCGATCTGCGTTCGCTCGGTCTCTACACGGCCCGCTCGCTCTCCTATGACGGCGTCGAATACGAGCTGATCGAGCACCCGCTCACCGACGAGCAGCGGCGCATCTACGACGCCTATGCCGGCGCCTTCGCGATCATCCACAACCATCTCGACGCCGCGATGCAGGCCGCCAACATCACCGACGAGAGCGGCACGCTGAACGCCCAGGCGAAGTCGGCGGCCCGCTCGGCTTTCGAGAGCGCCAAGCAGCGCTTCTTCGGCCATCTGCTGACCTCAATGAAGACGCCGACGCTGATCCGTTCGATCGATCAGGACCTAGCGGCCGGCCATGCCGCCGTGGTGCAGATCGTTTCGACCGGCGAGGCCCTGATGGAGCGTCGGCTCGCCGAGATTCCGACCGAGGAATGGAACGACATCCGCGTCGACATCACGCCGCGCGAGTACGTTCTCGACTACCTCGCTCATTCCTTCCCCGTGCAACTCTACGAGCCGTTCACCGACAGCGAGGGCAATCTCTCATCCCGGCCCGTCTTTCGGGACGGCCAGCCCGTCGAGAGCCGCGAGGCCGTCGCCCGCCGCAACGAGCTGATCGAGCGGCTGGCTTCGCTGCCGCCGGTGCCCGGCGCGCTCGACCAGATCGTCCAGCGCTTCGGCACGGATCTCGTCGCCGAAGTGACCGGACGCTCGCGCCGCGTCGTGCGCAAGGGCGACCGCCTCGTCGTCGAGAACCGCGCCGCTTCTGCCAACCTCGCCGAGACCGCCTCCTTCATGGACGACCTGAAGCGCATCCTCGTCTTCTCGGAGGCGGGCGGGACGGGCCGGAGTTA
This sequence comes from Parvibaculum sp., assembly GCF_039680535.1. Taxonomy (GTDB): domain Bacteria; phylum Pseudomonadota; class Alphaproteobacteria; order Parvibaculales; family Parvibaculaceae; genus Parvibaculum. The sequence continues at coordinate 12,281 of NZ_JBDKSS010000020.1, forward strand.
CCACGCCGAGCTGTCGGCGCGGAACCGCCGCCTGCGCGTCCACTATTTGCTCGAACCCGGCTGGAAGGCCGACGCCGCGATCCAGGGGCTCGGGCGGACCAACCGCACCAACCAGGCGCAGCCGCCGCTCTTCCGGCCGATCGCCACCGACGTGAAGGCCGAGAAGCGCTTCCTCTCGACCATCGCCCGCCGCTTGGACACGCTGGGCGCCATCACCCGCGGCCAGCGCCAGACCGGCGGACAGGGATTGTTCAGGCCCGAGGACAATCTCGAATCCCACTATGCCCGCGACGCGTTGCGCCAGCTCTACCTCCTGCTTGTACGCGGCAAGATCGAAGATTGCTCGCTCCAGATGTTCGAGGACGCCACCGGCCTCAAGCTCATGGACGCCAACGGCATCAGGGACGAGCTGCCGCCGATCACGACCTTCCTCAACCGCCTGCTGGCGCTGACCATCGAGCTGCAGGGCGTGCTCTTCACGGCGTTCGAGCAGTTGCTGAACGCCAAGATCGAGGGCGCCATCGCCAGCGGCGTCTATGACGCCGGCCTGGAGACGCTGCGGGCCGAAAGCTTCGTCGTCACCGATCGCCGCGCGATCTACACCCATCCTGCCACGGGCGCGGAGACCCGGCTGCTCACCATCACCGAGCGTCGGCGCAATCGTCCGGTGACGCTCGACGAGGCGCTCGATCACCTCGCCGATCCCCGCGCGATGCTGCTGATCAACGAGCGCTCGGGCCGGGCCGCCGTGCAGATCCCGGCACCGAGCCTGATGCTCGACGATGGCGAGATCGAACGCCGCGTTCGGCTGATCCGGCCGATGGAACACCATCACGCCTCGCTGAAGATGATGGACGAGAGCCATTGGCAGGCGGCCGACCGCGAGGCGTTCGCGGCGGCATGGGCTCGCGAAGTGTCGGAGGTCCCCGAGTTTGCCGACAGCACGATCCACATCGTCGCCGGCTTGCTGTTACCGATCTGGAAGCGCCTGCCGAACGAGTCGACGCGCGTCTATCGGCTCCAGACCGACGCGGGCGAACGCATTATCGGCCGCAGGGTTTCTCCGGCCTGGGCCGCGAACGCCTCGTTGACCGGGTCCGCCACCCTGACACCGGATGCGGCCTTTGCGGCGCTGATCGAGGGGCGCACCGTTCTCGACCTCGCCGAGGGCTTGCAGCTCCATCGGGTGCGGGTCATGGGCGCACACCGCATCGAGCTGTCAGGCTTCGCCGACACCATGCGCGATCGCCTGCGCGCCTACGGCCTCTTCAGCGAGATCATCTCCTGGAAGCTGCGCATGTTCGTGCCGACGGATGCGACCGGCGGCGGTGTGCTGACGAAGGTGCTCGACCAATATCCGGTCGAGCGCATCGGCGAGCGGGAAGCCGCGTGATGGCCCGCCACGATGCATCCGAACTGGCCAACCGTCTCGCGCGCGACGCCGAGGCAGTGTGCCGACATTACCTCTCCGCCGGGCGGCGGGAGGGCGGTTACTGGCTGGTGGGCGACGTCCGCAACGCGGCGGGCCGCTCGATGTTCGTCAGGCTCAAAGAGACGATGAAGGGGCCTGCAGGCAAATGGACCGACGCCGCGACCGGCGAGCATGGCGACCTGCTCGACGTCATCCGGGAGAGCTGCGGCCTCGTCGACTTCAAGGACGTCGCCGACGAGGCGCGTTCGTTCCTCAGCCTGCCGCGCCCTGAGCCGGAACCGGATCGTCCGCGATCGCGCACGCCGACTACTCCAACAGGATCACCGGAAGCGGCGCGGCGACTGTTCGCCATGTCGCTGCCGCTGTCTCGTACTCTCGTAGAAGCGTATCTCCGCAATCGCGGCATTACGGCTTTGCACGGAACCGGAGCGCTCCGCTTCCACCCGCGCTGCTACTATCGGCCTGACGACCATAGCCCCACCGAGACCTGGCCGGCGATGATCGCTTCCGTCACCGATCTCGCGGGCCATCTCACCGGGGCGCATCGCACCTGGCTCGATCCGGGCGGCTTCTCCGAGGCGACGCTCGGCAAGGCGCCGATCGACACCCCGAGGCGGGCGATGGGCGACTTGCTCGGTCACGCCGTTCGATTTGGCGTGGCGGGCGAGGTGATGGCGGCCGGCGAGGGCATCGAGACGATGCTGTCGTTCAGGTGTGTCCTTCCCGCCATGCCGATGGTCGCAGCGCTCTCGGCAGCGCATCTCTCCGCCATCCTGTTCCCGGACACGCTGCGCCGACTCTACATCGCCCGCGACGATGATCCGGCCGGCGATGGCGCGATGGCGACATTGGTTGACCGGGCGCAGGAGGTCGGGATCGAGGCGATCGTGATCTCGCCACGGCTCGGCGACTTCAACGAGGATCTCCGCCTGCTCGGGATCGACGCGCTTCGAGCGGCCAGCCGGGTGCAGATCGCGGCACAGGACGTCGCCCGCTTCATGGAGCTGGCGGCCTAGCCGGAATGGGGATGGGGCGCGCGCAGCGGCGTCGCCACAGGGTCGGCGGTCATGCTTTCCCTCAGCGTCGGAGAGGACCACGCCCACGGCCTTCTGAGAGGGCGATCGGGCAGCAAGCGGCCCGGACCGGCAACCTTGTGGGCCGACTATTTTCCGTCGGCGGCGGAGCCGCCTTTACATCGCGAGACAAAATAGTCGGCCCCCTTCGGTCCTCCGCCGAGGCTTCGGCCCACAGCTCGCGCTGCGGGTGCAAGTCCGTTCCGCCCGCCGCCTTCGTCGCCATGAAGGCCGCGATGGGCGCGGCCGATCCGACAAGGAAAGCCGCGATGACCACCGACCACGACGACGATTTCGAGCCGCACCACAGCTCATCCCCAACCGACCAGGTCCTCCATGAACTCCAGCTCTATGGCTACCGCCCCTTCAACGACGAGCCCGATCCCAGGCCGCTTCCCGAAGCGAACATCCTCGCCGGCAGCATCTCCGACATCTTCGATGCCCTCGTGGTGGCGCTTGCTGACACTCGCCTCGAACCCGACCTCGACGACCTGCTCTGGTCGACGGTGAACGTCTTCCATCGCGCCATCGAACGGATCGAACGCGAACTCGACGACAACGAGCTGGCCCAGCAGCGCTCGCAGCGGGAACAGGACGGCAGCGAGGTCAAATCCGTCGAGCTGGAACGCCTGACGGCGGAAGGCCAGACGCTCATCGAACGCCGCAACGCGTTCGAGCTGATGCGCGATCAAGCGGCCGACCAATTCGAGCATCACACCCATTCGGCCTGGCGGCCGCGCAACGGCTCGAAGGTCAACCATCGCAATCTGACCTCGGCGATGATCGACAGCCGCGACTTCCTGGCGGCGAAGAAGCGCGCGGCGAACCAGGTGCTCATCCCCCCGGGTCCGAAGGTCGCACTCACCGGCGGGCTCGACTTCAACGACCACCGGCTGGTCTGGGCGAAGCTCGATCAGGTCCACGCCAAGCACCCGGACATGGTGCTGCTGCACGGCGGATCGCCCAAGGGCGCCGAGCTGATTGCCGCCAAATGGGCCGACAACCGCAAGGTCACGCAGATCGCCTTCAAACCCGACTGGACGAAGCACGCCAAGGCCGCACCGTTCAAGCGCAACGACACATTGCTGGAGACCCTGCCGATCGGCGTCCTGCACTTCCCTGGCACCGGCATCCAGGACAACCTCGCCGACAAGGCGAAGAAGCTCGGCATCCCGGTCTGGAAGTTCGGCGGCGCGTGAGCGCCGCCTTTTCTCAATACGTATCGACGTCGAACCGCAAAGGCGGATCACCGGCTTTCCGCAAGACCGCTTTTCAGTCCGGTTCACCCGTGACGGCGATCCGGGCCGCACGAGCATAGTGCGCCAACTCCGTATCGTTCTCGATCAGGCCGTCGAGGAGCGCCTTCATGTCGCCCTGATCGGACGCCGATTGAAAAGGCCCTGGCTGCCGCTCGATCGCCAACACCGCAATGGCGAGCGCCTTCTTCACCAGGTGCAGGTCGCGTCCCGTGAACTCCGCCATGCCGCGCACCTCGACCGTCACTTCGTCTCGAGAGCACACCTTAGCTGATCGGCCTGCGCACCGTGAGGGTGACGAGGTTCCAGCCGCTGGCGGCGGGCTTTCAGACGCGGCTCCTGCCGGCGGTCGCCATCCCTGCGTCTATCAGCGCTGATCCTTGGTCCGTCCGCGGTCCTGACGCCATCAACCCGCAAGGGGTCGGCTTACGCTGAAGCGTGCCGCCGCTCTGTCTTCGCCTTCGCGGTGATTGCGGCCCTCGGCCGGACACATCGGGCGCCTGTCGCGCGGGGATGCCCCCGCCTCAGCACAGGAGCCGGATCAATGTCTCAAGCCCTCGCATTCGCCAACGGCTGGAACCTCGCCACCACCCTCATGGTCTGCGTCGTCGTCTTCCATGCTGACGCTGGCAACTTCGGCGTCATGCTGGCCGCCGAATATGACGGCGATCCCGCCGCCGTCATCCACGAATTCGACCCCTTCCAACCATGAAGGGGCGAACCACCACGAAAGCTGAACCTCAGAGCGCCAGTGGGATTTCTGCTCCCGCCGGCGCCTGTTTGCGGCTATATTCGTGGTCGCGCCGTGGTGGTGGTGGAAGGCGCGACCGTCAGACCCCTATCTCACGGAGCGCACCGCCATGATCATCTTCGGACCACTGCTCGTCAT
>NZ_JBDKSS010000021.1:0-27671 GCF_039680535.1 Parvibaculum sp.
TGCGTGTGTGTCAGGAGAGATCACCGCGAATGGTTGTCCGCTTACCTAAAGGCTATGTACCGTCCGAGGACGAGCCGTTCATGAACAAGCGGCAGCGCGAGTATTTCCGGCGCAAGCTGGAAAAGTGGAAGGACGACATCCTCCACGAAAATCGCGAGACGCTGCAGCATCTTCAAGAAGAGACGGCACAGCATCCGGATCTCGCCGACCGCGCGTCGACAGAGACGGAGCGTTCGCTCGAACTGAGAACCCGCGATCGTCAGCGCAAGCTGATCTCGAAGATCGACGCCGCGCTGCGCCGGATCGAAGAGGGTACCTACGGCTATTGTGAGGAGACGGGCGAACCCATCAGCCTGAAGCGGCTCGATGCGCGTCCCATCGCGACGCTCTCCATCGAGGCGCAGGAACGCCACGAGCGGCGCGAGAAGGTCTATCGCGACGATTGAAGCTTTGGCTTTGTTTGTGGTCTGAAACAGAAACGCGGCTCCCTTGGGAGCCGCGTTTTGTTTTTATCCCGTTCCAGGATTCGATCGTCAGAACGGCATCACGATGTCGTAGAGCTGCTGTCCATAGCGGGGTTGCTGGACGTCGCTGAGCTGGCCGCGTCCACCGTAGGAGATGCGCGCCTCGGCGATCTGCGTATGCTTGATCGTGTTGGTGTTGGAAATGTCTTCCGGCCGGACGATGCCGCTGATGAGAAGTTCGCGCACCTCGTAATTGACGCGCACTTCCTGACGACCCTCGATGACGAGGTTGCCATTGGGCATAACCTGCGTCACCACGCCCGCGATTGTCAGCTCGATGCTTTCCTTGCGGTCCACCGTACCGGCGCCCTTGCTCGAACTTGCGCTCGATCCGTCGACGAGGCTTGTCGGATCGACGCCGCTCGGCAACACGTTCTTCAGCTTGCCCTCGAAGCCGAGAAAATTGGTGAGGCCGGCATTCTCGGAATTGGCACGTGTACGCTCCGTCGAATTATCGACCTTGGCACTGTCGGCAATATCGATCAGCACGGTGAGAATGTCGCCGACCTTGGCGGCGCGCTGGTCGCGGAAGAAAGCGCGCGAGCCCGTGCGCCAGAGCGAGTTCGGCTCATATGTCACCCTCTCGGGCGCGGGCATCGGCATGCTGACGGGGCGATAGCCCGGCTGCGTCGTCGGATTCTCGATGGGGGCAAGAGCCGGCGCTGCGCCGATATTGTCGATGCGGTCCATCGCACCGCAGCCGCCAAGCGTCATGGCGAGGGTGGCGATTGCTGCAAGGCCGGCAGAGCGCGCGGAAAACAGACGGGAAAACATTGCGGACCTCTTTGTCTACTCGGGCCTGTTCAGGACTTCAGTTCGGTGAGCTGGGGCGCGCCAAGGGCTTCGACGCGGACCATGTTCGGGCCTTCGACGACGCCCTGAACGGTGCGGTTGGAGCGCGGATTGAGAACGTCGACCGTGTCGCCCACGGCGCCGCTCTGCAGTGCGCGGCCCCGGGCCAGCAGCGTCAGGGAGCCGACGGAATAGGTCATGTCGACCTGCATCCCCTTGGCCACGACCAGCGGCGCCTGCACATCCGTCGTGCGGATCGGTTCGCCGAGCCGGATCGCGTGTCGTGGCGACATGCCGACCAGCTGGTTCAGAGAGGTGACGATGTTCTGGCTGACGCGCATGGCGGGCAGGCGCACCCAGTCGATATCCTGCGAACGCACCACGTCGCCCGGTGCGACGTCGCGGGTGAGAACCGGAACATCGGCGACCGGATAGGCGCGGCCGGAAATCCGGCGAAGGGGCGCGGTGAGATCGTTGGCGGGCGCGCGGACGAGAGCGTCGAACGCTCCGGTGCGCGGGTTCGTGGCGATCTGCTCGACTTTCACCGTGGCGGGAGCCCCGATGCCGACCTGGATGCCCGAGGCACCATTGGCAAAATCGACCTGCAGCTTTGCGCTCGGCGCGAGCGAGGACGTGGCGGCGATGATTGCGGAGGCGACTGCGGAGGAAACCTCTGCATCCGGAACGGCGACGCCCGAGCGGGCGACGGTCACATGGGTGAGACCCGTCGTGTTGCGCCAGGCCAGCCCGTTGCGACGGGCGGCAAGTGACACGCGGGAGACGGAAATGTCGGTCGTGAGGCCGGGGGCAGGTGCGTCGGCGACGACGACGCCTGCGGCGTCGCCGGCATCGTCGAAGAGATCGCCAAGCGTCACCGCATTGCCCGACACGGTGACGTCCGAGCGCAAGGTGGCGGCGTCGGCACCCGCGGCGAAGCCGGTCAGTGCGGTGGCGGCGGCGAGCATCAGGACGGAGTGGCGGAGGCTGGAAAGCATCGCAGTCATTCTCACTTCAGGTTCGACGTGACCGACATCATTTCGTCGGCGGCAGTGATGACCTTGGAGTTCATTTCATAGGCGCGCTGGGCGGTGATGAGGCTCGAGATTTCCGTGACCGCGTTGACGTTCGAGGTTTCAAGGAAGCCCTGCAGCAACGTGCCGACACCGGTCGAGCCGGGCGTCGCAACGGAAGGCGAACCGCTTGCCGCGGTCTCGAGGAAGAGATTGTCGCCCTGCGGGTCGAGGCCGGCGTCGTTCGGGAAGGTCGCGAGTTCGAGCTGGCCCACCACCTGCGCCGTGGTCTGACCCGGCATGGTGGCCTGCACCTGGCCGTCCTTGCTGATCGTGATGTCGGTGGCGTCGCTCGGAACGGTGATGCCGGGCTGCACGGTATAGCCGTCCGAAGTGACGATCTGGCCCGTCGCGCTGAGCGAGAAATTACCGGCGCGGGTGTAGGCGTCTTCGCCGCTCGGCAGCTGCACACGGAAGAAACCGCGGCCCTGGATGGCCACGTCGAGCTTGTTGCCCGTGTTGTCCATGTCGCCCTGGTTCATGATGCGATAGACCGAACCCGTCTTGACGCCGAGGCCGATCTGCACGCCCGAGGGCACGACAGTGCCCGTATCGGAGGAGTTCGTGCCGACGCGGCGCAGGTTCTGGTAGAGCAGATCCTGAAACTCGGCGCGCTGCTTCTTGAAACCCGTCGTGCTCATGTTGGCGATGTTGTTCGAGATGACCTCGACATTGAGCTGCTGGGCCATCATGCCTGTGGCGGCGATGCTGAGCGCTTGCATGGATCGGGTTCCTTGACCTTGTTACGGGGCGGTTGCGGCTCAGGCCGCGGCAGCGATTTGTGAAATGGCCTGACGACGCATGTCGTCGGCGGCCTCGATGAGCTTCTGCGCGCTTTCGTAAGAGCGCTGGACGGTCATCATGTTTGTCATCTCGACGATCGGCTTCACGTTCGACGCCTCGATCGAACCCTGAACGACGCGCACCGACTGAACGGGAGATTCGGTCTGGGTCGTCGAGAGGAGGTTGTTCTCCTCGCTCTTCATGTCCTGAAGATTGGCGAATGTCGTGATGCCGAGCTTGCCGCGGACCTGCTCGGAATTGGCGGTGCCGGGCCGCGAGGTCGTGATCGTGCCGTCGCGGGCAATGGTGATCTCGCCTTCATCGGCGCCGAAGGTGATGGGCGAACCGGAATCCGAAAGAACCGGATTGCCTTCCTGGGTCACGAGCTGGCCGGAGCCATCGAGCTGGAAGTGACCGTCGCGCGTGTAGCGTACACCCTGCGCGGTCTGGACCTTGAAGAAGCCCTCGCCGGTTATGGCGACGTCGAGCGGGTTGCCCGTCGTCTGGATGGCGCCGTCGGCGACATTGCGAAACTGGCCAAGATCCTGAACGAAGGAGAGGCTCTTGTCGGGGCTTGCCTCGCTGGCGACCGGCATGACGTATTCGTCGAAGAGCATGCTCTGGGACTTGTAGCCGCTGGTGTTCATGTTCGCGATGTTGTTCGCGATCACGGACATCTGGCGCATCATTGCGCTCTGCCGCGAAAGTCCGATGAGTATTGCGTTGTCCATGGCGGTTCCGAAGTCATGCCGTTGGTGAAGCTCGCCACACCATGTGCAGGGCCTGTGCCAGAACGATATTCCAGAGATTTCAATAGGTTGTTTGTTTCGGCGCGGCGCGCGGCGGCGCCTCATGGCAGGCTTTACCGGGCAGATCTTGCCGGGAGGCGCGCAGCCCCCCGCAACGCTTCATTAACTAAAATCAGCAAATATTCAGATGTGTGCAGGGCATGGGCGGAATGCGTCCCGGCGCACTTTGATCTGAACCGGTCGCGTCGCCGGTGGGCAAGGGTGGGGTAGTTATGGCAGCAGCGATCAGCGACGATGCTTCAGCCGATGAAGCGGAAGTCGCCGTTCCCGCGAAGCGCAAGCTGAGCGGCAAGGTTCTCGTCCTCTACATTATCGCTCCGCTCATTCTGCTTGGCGGTGCTGGCGCGGGCGTCTATTTCTCGGGCCTTCTGGGCGGCGGGGAGAACGCAAAGCCCGTCGCTGCCGAACCCGTCTTTTACGACCTGCCGGATTTCCTCGTGAATCTGAGCGGGCCTGCGCCGCAGCACTTCCTGAAGATGAAGGTGTCGCTGCAGGTGACGGACAAGGAGTCCGTGAAGCGCCTCGATGCGGAACTGCCGCGTGTCCTCGATGGCTTCCAGACCTTCCTGCGTGAACTCCGTCCCGACGATCTCGAAGGATCTGCGGGCATGGCGCGGGTCAAGGAAGAGCTTCTGCGCCGCATCACGCTCGCGATCCAGCCTCCGATCGTCAGCGACATTCTCTTCAAGGAAGTCATCGTTCAGTAGGGCGGTTGCCCGTACGGGAAGAAGTGTAATTCATGGCTGACATCGACGATATCGATCAGGACGAAATGGCCGCCGCCATGGCCGCCATGGAGGACGACGACACGCCGCAGCCCGAGTTTCGCGCTGCACCGGAGCGCGTTCTCAATCAGGACGAGATCGACAGTCTGCTCGGCTTCGAGATCGAGAATGAAGATGGCGCCGACAAGTCCGGCATAAGGGCAATCATCAATTCGGCGCTCGTCTCCTACGAGCGCCTCCCGATGCTCGAAATCGTGTTCGACCGGCTGGTGCGTCTGATGACGACGAGCCTGCGCAACTTCACCTCCGACAACGTCGAAGTGAGCCTCGACAATATTTCGTCGATCCGCTTTGGCGATTATCTGAACTCCATTCCCTTGCCCGCGATCCTCGCCGTTTTCCGCGCGAAGGAGTGGGACAATTACGGCATGTTCACCGTCGACTCGAACCTCATCTATTCGATCGTCGATGTGCTTCTTGGCGGACGTCGCGGCACTGCGGCGATGCGCATCGAAGGGCGGCCCTATACGACCATCGAGCTCAATCTCGTCCAGCGCATGATCGAAGTCGTGCTGCAGGACGCGAAAGCCGCCTTCGAACCGCTCTCTCCGGTCAATCTCGAACTCGACCGGATGGAGACCAACCCGCGCTTCGCCGCCATCGCGCGGCCTGCGAATGCCGCCATTCTGGTGAAGCTCCGCATCGACATGGAAGATCGTGGCGGCCGCATTGAAATGCTGCTGCCCTATGCGACGCTGGAACCGATCCGTGAGCTGTTGCTTCAGATGTTCATGGGCGAAAAGTTCGGTCGTGACTCGATCTGGGAAAGCCATCTCGCGACCGAACTCTGGTCGACCAAGGTTCCGCTCGAAGCGGTGCTCGACGAGCAGAAGCTCACGCTTCGCGACGTCATGAACTTCAAGGTCGGACAGACGCTGATGCTCAACAACGGGCCTGACGCGCTGGTCGAGATGCGTTGTGGCGGTGTGCCGCTCGCATCGGGCCGCATCGGGCGCATGAGCAGCAATGTTGCCGTGCGTATCGAGCATGGCATCAAGAAGACCAACCGGACCGAGGCGATGGAGGCCGCGATGGCGGCGAGCCAGGCTGGTGGGCCGAATGTGACTGGAGCGCGCCGATGAATTTCCTCGAAACCGGATTGCCTTTCGACCTTTTGCTTGAGGGCATCGTGGCGATGCTTCTCGTCGCGACCATTGGCTATTGCGCCACGATCGACCGTCGGCTTCGCGCCATGCGCTCGGGGCAGGACGGACTTCGCGATCTGATCCACGAGCTTTCTCTGGCGACCGGGCAGGCGTCGGAAGCTATTGCCCGTCTGCGCGATGCGTCGAACGCCACGGGCCAGAAATTGAGCGAGCAGGTTTCGCGGGGCAGGAGCCTTGCCGACGAACTCGCCTTCATGCTCGAAGCGGGCAACGACATTGCCAACCGTCTCGGCAGCATCGAGGCGCGCCGCGCACCGGCCGGAATCGTGCCCAATCTGAAGCCGGCCGCCGGTCCGCGTCAGGCCAGCGCCACGCCCGTACGCGACGCAGGCAAGGGCACTCCGTCGCAGCAATCGCAGGCCCAGCATCCGCTGCTCGATCTGCTTAAGCGGGCTCGCTGAGGTTTTCCGATGTTCAACCGCCTTCGTCTCCTGCCGACCGTCATGCTCTGCGCCGGGTTGTTGCTCGGGCTCAAGGTCGTTCACCTTGTCGGCGGACTCGAAAGCGTGATCGCCATATCGCCTGCGCGCGCTGCCGAGCACGCCGCAACGGACAAGCCATCGGATGCCGCGGAGAAGGGACAGAAGCAGGCTGTCGTTCCCGCGCCGCCGCCGGTACCTTCGGAGCCGGCCATGAGCCCCGCGGAGGTTGCCGTTCTGGGCAGCCTCTCCCAGCGCCGCGAGGAACTGGACAAGCGCGCCAAAGACGTCGAAATGCGCGAGCAGCTTCTCGCCGCAGCCGAAAAGCGGGTGGAAGAGCGGATTGGCGAGTTGAAGCAGATCGAGGCCAGCATCAAGAGCCGCATCGCCGATAATGACAAGGCGAACGAGGCGCGGCTCGCTGGCGTCGTGAAGATGTACGAAACGATGAAGCCCAAGGACGCTGCGCGGATTTTCGAGCGGCTCGACATGGGCGTTCTGCTCGATGTGACGAAGCGCATGGAGCCGCGCAAGCTTGCCGCCGTGCTTGCCACCATGGACCCGGTGACCGCGCAGGAGCTGACCGTCGAACTCGCGACCGGCGACAAGTTGCCTGATGGCACCGATGCGGCACCGGCCGTCAAGGATATCAAGCCGTCGGCAGAGGCGCCTGCCCAGAGGCCCGCCCAGACGCCCGCGCCCCAGGCCGCACTTCCCGGCGCACCGGCAGCGGCCGCCGACGCACCGTCGGGCAAGCGCGTTTGATTTGCCGTAAATCGACAAGAACTTCATCGATTTAAGCGTCACTTAACTCCGCATATCTATTCTTCCGCCTCAGAAGGCTGGCTGCACGTTTCCGATGTGGCCTGCGAATGAACTGGCGGACAGAGAATTGATCGAGGCCGGTGGGCAGCATCTGAGACGACGAATCGCGGCGTGGAGTATTTCGGCGCTGCTGCTGCTCGCGTGGGCGCTTGTTGGTGCCGCTCCGGCCAATGCGGTGGCCAACGTCTCAGGCAATTTTATCGAAGCGGACGGCTATGGACGCATCGTTCTCACCTGGCCGGGCGGCGTGCCCGGTCATGTGGAAGCGGTGACCTCGGGTGTTCTGGTCGTCAAATTCGACGAAGCATTCACGACCGACCTGTCGGAATTCATGCGCCAGATGCCCAACTACGTGGCCATGGCGCGGCAGGATGGCGATGGCAGGACGCTGCGCCTCGCGCTGAAGTTCGACTATTGGCTCAACGTCCAGCAGGCCGAGAACAGCATCTATCTCGATCTTCTGCCGCGTGCCTGGGCGGGCAAGGCGCCGGGGCTGCCGCCCGATGTGCTGGCGCGGCTGGCAGCGGTATCGGCTGCGAAGAAGAAGGCCGCCGAAGACGCGAAGCTCGTCAAGGATATGGGCATCGTCGATCCGGGCGCGCCCCTTCCGGCCTTGCGCGTGCGTGTGGCTCGCCACGATGGCATGACGCGGCTCGTCTTCGACTGGAACCAGCCTGTCCTCTATTCAGTCGTTCAGCAGGAAGGCGCAGCGACGATCACCTTCGATCGCCTGGCCAAGGTTGCGCTCGCACCGATCCGTGTCGACCCGCCGCCCTATCTCGAAACGATCAGCGCGCTGGAGCGAGATGGCAGGCTCTCCGTCTTTCTCAAGCTGAAGCCGGGCGTCGGTGTCACCGATTTTCGCGAAGATCTTGGCGTCGTGATGGACTTGAAGCCGAGGGCGGAGATCGGCGCGCCGGCCTCCGTCGCGGAAGAACCGCGCGAGCAGCCGAAGACCGAAAAATCTGCGGACGCCACGCCGCCCCCGCCGGCGCATGCCCCGAAACGGATTGCGCCGCCGGTGAGCGAGAAGCCGCAAGCGGCAGAGGCCGGCAAGCCCGTCGCGGGCGCTGCCGCCATAGCCGCCGTGCCCGATACAGCAGAGCAGGTGGCGCCGCTCAAGGTGAGCACAAACACGATAGGCGGGCGCACCGAAATAGTATTTCCCTGGACCGTGCCGACAGGCGCGGCCGTTTTCGTTCGCGCCGACACGCTTTGGGTCGTCTTCGACCGAACCGTGCCGGTCGATATGACCGCGTTCCTGCGAAATGCTCCGAAATTCATCGGCAGGCCTCGCCCGATAGAGATCGAAAACGGTATCGCGCTCGCGTTTCCCTTGCGCCAGAGCCACATGATGGTCAGCGCGGCTGAAAATGGAACGGAGTGGCGGCTTTCACTCGGCGAAGCGCCCGCCGGCGCCGGTCGTTCGATCAATGTCGAGCGCCGTTGGCGCGATACGGGCGAGGGTGTCGTCGGTTTCGATCTGAAGGATGCGCGACGCATCGTCCAGATCAACGATCCGGTCGTCGGCGACAAGCTGGAGGTCGCCACAGCCCGCGCGCCGGTGCAATCGCTGCAGACGCCGCGCAGCTTTGTCGAATTTCAGGTGCTGCAAACCGCGCAGGGCCTTGCCATCGTGCGGATAGCTGACGATCTCAATGTGACTGCCGCGCCGGACTCGGTGATCGTAACACGACAAGGTGGCCTGACGCTCTCCGCCGACAATTCGGCGCTGCCGCATGATGCGTCGCCGTCCTACGCGGGCTTTACTGATTTCGCGGCCTGGCGCGGCACGAGGGACTACAACGACGAGCGGAAGGACCACGAAGCGAAGATTGCGATGGCCGCCGCCGAGGATGTAGCGGCGGCGCGCGTGGATTATGCCCGGTTTCTCGTTGCCAATCAGCTGGGGCCAGAGGCGCTGGCCCAGCTTCGGCAGGCCGAGCAATCCGATGGCGGGCTCAGCTCGGATGCGGGCTTCGCTGCGCTGAAAGGTGTCGCAAAGGTCTTCGCTCATCGATATGCCGAGGCGGTCGCGGACTTGTCTGCCAGTACGCTGGCGATGGACCCGGGTGCTGCGATCTGGCGCGGTCTGGCCCGTGTGGAACTTGGGCAGATGGCGGCGGCCCAGCGGGATTTTGATCTCGCTTCGTCGGCTATCGCCAGGCTTGAGCCGAAACTCGCGGCGCACGTGAAGCTCGAGGCAGCGCGGGCGGCTGTCGCCATGGGCGATCTGCAGGCGGCGGGTGGTTATATGAGGCTGCTGCCCGACCGAAGCGGCGATCACGCGTCGGATGCGGAAGTTCTGCTGGTCAAGGCGCAGATCGCCGCGGCTCTCCACCAGACCGAAAAGGCGGCGGCGCTTTACGACGATGCGATTGCGCAGGGCGTGCAGCCTTTCGTTGTACAGGCGCGCCTGGAAAAGGCCTTGATGTTCAATCGCGCTGGAAAGCTCGACGACAAGCGACTTGTCGCGGAACTCGAAAGGCTTCGCATGATGTGGCGCGGGGACGATCTCGAGTTGCGTATTCTGACAGCGCTTTCGGAGCGCCAGCTCGCCACGGGCGACGTCGTGGCGGCATTGAAGACGATGCGCATCGCGACGGTGAACTTCCCGAACAGCGACGATGCGCGGGCCATGGGCGCGCAGATGCCTGATATCTTTGCCGACTATTTCATCAATGATGGGGCATCGAAGCTGCCGCCCATTCAGGCCCTGAGCCTCTATTACGACTTCCAGGACCTGACGCCGATCGGCAGACGGGGCGACGATCTTCTGCGTCATCTGGCCGAGCATCTCGCCTCGCTCGATCTGCTGCCGCAGGCCGAGACGCTGCTGCGCTACCAGATCGAGCAGCGTCTTCATGGCGGTGTCGCCAAGGCGCAGGTGGCGGCGCGCCTCGCAGGCCTCTATCTCCTCGACCGCAAGCCGCAGGAAGCGCTCGAAATCGTTCGCGACACGACGCAGAACGGACTGCCCGAAGATCTCGACGAGCAACGCCGCCTGATCGAGGCGCGCTCGCTCGGCTCGCTCAAGAAATATGATCTGGCGCTTGATCTTCTGTCGGAGATTCCGGGACGGATCGCCGAGGTTCTGCGCGCCGACATTCTCTGGGAGGCGCAGCGCTGGGACGAGGCGGGGGCTGCCGCAGAGGCCGTGCTGGCCGGGGCGGATGGAGCGAGACCGCTCACCGACGACCAACGCTTCGATGTCATGCGCAGCGCGATTGCCTATGCGATGGCCGGGAACGAAGAAGGGCTTTCGCGGTTGAGGACGCAATTCGGAAGCCGCATGGCGGCGACCTCCGATGCGAGCGCCTTCGCCGTTGTGACGGATGCCATCGAGAAGAACGGTGTGGCCTTCCGCGAACTCGCCAGCCGCATCGCCTCTGTCAACACGATGGAGCGCTTCGTCAATTCGCTGAAGAAGAACGACAGGGTGTCGGCGCTTGACGGCACCGCCGTCGCCGCGAACGAATAGCGTTCAGCTTCCGAAGCTCTGGACCAGGCTTCCCGCGATCAGCGCCCATCCGTCGACCAGCACGAAGAAGATCAGCTTGAACGGTAGCGAGATCGTCACCGGCGGCAGCATCATCATGCCCATCGACATGAGGACCGATGCGACCACCATGTCGATGACGATGAAGGGTAGGAAGATGAGGAAGCCGATTTCAAACGAACGCCGCAACTCGCTGAGCATGAAGGCCGGAACGACGACCTGAAGAGGAAGGTCCTTCGCTTCTTCGGGTTCCGGGGTCTTCGAAAGATCGACAAAGAGCTTCAGATCCTGCTTGCGCACCTGGGTCAGCATGAAACCCTTGAAGGGCAGGCTCGTCTTTGTGAAGGCCTCCGCCAGCTCGATCTTCTTTGCCATCAGGGGCTCGATGCCGTCGTGATAGGCCGTCGTGAAGGTCGGCGTCATGACGAAGGCGGTGAGAAAGAGTGCGAGGCTGATGATCACCGAATTCGGCGGCGATTGCTGAAGGCCCATCGCCGTGCGCAGGAGCGACAGCACCACCACGATGCGCACGAAGGACGTCACCATGATGAAGATCGACGGCGCGAGGCTCAGCACAGTGATGAGAGCAACGAGCTGTACGACGTGATCCGTCAGGCCGAGATTGTCGGCAAGATCGACCTTGATCGACTCCGCCATCGCGGCGTCGGACATGGCGAAGGCGATGAAGGCGCCCAGAACGCCGGCCACAAGCGGCGCATGGCGGAGGACGAAACTGGAAAAGCGGTTCACGCGCGGCGCTCCCTGATGAAGTCGACGATACGCTGGAACTGAAAGCCGGGGGTGGGGCCTACCCCATCGGGCATCGCCGCGGAGGAGGGTTCCGGCATGGCCGGCGCATCGATTCCCGTTTCGATGAGAAGGTTGTGTTCGCCACCCATCAGGATCAGATGCTCCTTGCCGTCTCGGCGGACGAGGATCAGGCGGTGCTTGGCGTCGAGCACCTTTATCTCGCTGACCGAGAGACGCTTCACCGCGCCGCCGCCAAAGCTGCCGGTCGCGAAGCCGAAGCGCCTGGCGGCATAGGCGCAGACGCCGATGAGCCCGATGATGAATGCGAGCGCGGCAACGAAGCGGAAGATTTCGGTCAGGTCCATCGGTGTGCCCATCAGCCGGGGCGTCCCGTTGCGGGCCGCTTCCCTTGGGCACAATTTGCCGGGTCATGCTTAATGACGGGTTAAGGCCCGCAAAAATCCGCCATTCCGACGGTTAACGATTTCTGAGATCGCTAGGTCATTTTTGCCGCGTTAGGACGATTTTAACCTTGGGCGGCGAAGACTGCCCTTGCCGCCAAGGAATGCGTGGCCTGCGAGCTGACGTGAGACCTGTCTGAAGCACCCAGAATGGGAGCGTGCAGATGGCCTCCATTGGGTGCGCGACCATGTCCATAGGCGATATTCCGATCCTCTCGATGATGAAGCAGCGTCTGCACTGGCTGACCGAGCGGCAGCAGGTGCTGGCGCAGAACGTCGCCAATGCGAATACGCCCGGCTACATGGCGAGGGATCTCAAGGAGCTCGATTTCGGCGCGATGGTGGATGCGAGCGGCACGAAGCTCACGCCGGTTGCCACCAGCGCCGCACATATAGGGTCGCCAGTTCCGAGCGCGGGCGAGGGGCTGAGCCTCGGTCAGGCGCGCGGCGGCGAACTCATCAAGAAGGCCGACTTTGAAACCACGCCGAGCGGCAACTCGGTCACGCTCGAAGACGAGATGGTGAAAGTCGCCCAGACCCAGATGGATTACGACACGGTGACGAGCCTCTATTCGAAGAGCCTCGGCCTCATCAAGCTCGCGATCAGCGGCAACTCGTAAGGAATGCCAGAATGACCGCCATGGACCTTCTGAAATCGATGATGGTTGCCGCTTCGGGCCTGAAAGCCCAGAGCGGCCGCATGCGCATCATCGCCGAGAACATCGCGAATGCGGACTCGACCGCGACGAAGCCCGGCGGCGATCCCTATCGCCGCAAGATTCCGACCTTTCAGGACAGCCTTGATCGCTCTCTTGGCACCGAGACCGTGCAGCTGGGGCGCCCTGTCCTCGACAATAGCGACTTCCAGATGAAGTACATGCCGGGCCATCCCGCAGCCGACGCCAACGGCTATGTGAAGATGCCCAACGTCAACGGTCTCGTTGAAGCCATGGACATGAAAGAGGCGCAGCGCTCTTACGAGGCGAACCTCAATCTCATCCAGGCGTCGCGCCGGATGATTTCGCAAACCATCGACATTCTGAAGCGGTAAC
Source organism: Parvibaculum sp. (assembly GCF_039680535.1). Taxonomy (GTDB): domain Bacteria; phylum Pseudomonadota; class Alphaproteobacteria; order Parvibaculales; family Parvibaculaceae; genus Parvibaculum. The sequence continues at coordinate 12,936 of NZ_JBDKSS010000021.1, forward strand.
GCATCATGGCCATTCCAGCGACAGTAGCCCTGAATGCCTATGCCCGCGCCGCTGGCATGGGTGGTGGCGCGGCGGCCCCGCAGGCGGGCGCTGCGAAGGAGGCGATGGGCGGCAGTTTCGGCGATTTCCTCGAGAAGGCGATCAACGAAACCGTCGACACGGGCAAGACGAGCGAACGCCAGATGGCGGCGACGGCCGGGTCCAAGGACGGAAGTCTTGTCGATGTCGTGACGGCGGTCGCCGAAGCCGAGACGACGCTGCAAACCGTCGTCGCCGTGCGCGACAAGGTGATCGCGGCCTATCAGGACATCATGAAGATGCCGATCTGAAGCTTCGGGCGTCTGCGCGGCCAACACAATTCAAGCTGATCGATTTAAGGAAGTGGGTAGGGGAATGACAGGACCGGAAGTGCTCGATCTCGCAAGGCAGAGCATCTATGTGCTGCTCGAGATCTCGGCGCCGATGATGATCGTCGCGCTTGTCGTCGGTATCGCCATCGCGCTCTTGCAGGCGCTGACGCAGGTGCAGGAAATGACGCTGGTCTTCGTGCCGAAGATCGTTGCGATCTTCCTGGTCATGCTGCTCGCGCTGCCCTTCATGGGACAGGCGCTTTCGGGCTACATGAACCTGATCGCCCAGAAGATCGTCGCCGGCTGAACCAGGGCGAGAGCGGGGGCGCGTCATGGTCGACATCGATTTTCTGCCGCAGACGGGCTTCGTGTTCATGCTCGTCTTTTCGCGCCTCGGCACCATGATCATGCTGATGCCGGCGCTCGGCGAGGCGTCGATCCCTCCGCGCGTCCGGCTCATTTTCGCGCTGCTCCTCACGGGCGTCATGATGCCGCTCGTTTCGGGCTCGTTCGGCGCCATCCCCCAGACCGTGCCGGGACTTGCAATGGCGGTCTTCTTCGAAGTGGCGATCGGCATCTTCGTCGGTCTGTCGGCGCGGGTCGTCATGAGCGCGCTTCAGGTCGCGGGCAACATCATCGCCATGCAGATGGGACTCTCCTTCGCCCAGACGGTCGATCCCACACAGGGAACGCAGGGCGTCATCGTCTCCACCTTTTTCTCGATGCTCGCCGTCACGCTGATCTTCGCGACCAATCTCGATCATCTGCTGATCGCCGCGATGCGCGACAGCTACGAGCTGTTCAAGCCGGGGCAGGCGCTGCCGGTGGGCGACTTCTCACAGATGATGGTGAAGGCGGTTTCGGGTGCGTTCAGGCTCGGCGTACAGCTTTCGGCGCCGCTGGTCGTCTTCGGCCTCGTTTTCTATGTCGGCATCGGCATTCTTTCGCGCCTGATGCCGCAGATACAGATTTTCTTCATTACCGTGCCGGCGAATATCGGCTTCGGCTTCGCGCTGCTCTTTCTGATCCTCGGGGCCATGATGAGCTGGTTCCTGCAAGGGTTCGAGCAGTCGATGACCCTGTTCGTGCGTTGACGGAGGCGAGCGGAGCGTCATGTCCGAAGAAAACGATTCCGAAAAAACAGAAGAACCGACACACCGAAAACTAGAAGAGGCCGCAAAGCGCGGCGACGTCGCAAAGAGCCAGGAAATCAGCGCCTGGTTCGTGATGCTGGGTGCGGCCATGTGCATCGGCCTGATGGGCAGCTCCTCGGCGGGCACCATCATGCATGCCCTCAAGATATTCCTCGCCGCGCCGGACCAGATTCCGATGGACCGCGATCATTTGCGGGTCATGATCCTCGGGCTCGGTGCGACCGTTTTCGGCGCGATGGCCATGCCGCTCGGCGTGCTCATCGTCTCGGCTCTTGCCGGCAACCTCGTGCAGCATGCGCCGGTCTTCACAGCCGAAAATCTCAAGCCTTCGTTTTCCAAGCTCTCGCCCATGAAGGGGCTGGAGCGGCTCTTCGGCAAGAAGAGCCTCGTCAATCTCGTCAAGAGCATCATCAAGTTTGTCGTCGTCGGCATGGTCGTCTTCGAAATCGCATGGCCGGAGCGCGGACATCTGGCCCTGATGATGACCTGGGATGTTTCGCTGCTGCTGCCGCTCGTTCGTGCGCTCGCACTCAAGATGTTCGGGGGCGTCATCGCCGTCATGGCGATCGTCGCCGGCGTCGACTACCTCTTCGAGCGCATGCAGTGGATGAAGAAGCAGCGCATGTCGTTTCAGGAAATCAAGGACGAGCACAAGCAGTCGGAAGGCGATCCGACGGTCAAGGCGAAGCTGCGCCAGATCCGGGCCGAACGCAGCCGCAAGCGCATGATGGCCAATGTGCCCAAGGCGACGGTCGTCATCATGAACCCGACCCATTATGCCGTGGCGCTGAAATACGAGAAGGGCATGGGCGCGCCGGTTTGCGTCGCCAAGGGCCTCGACGCCATCGCCTTGAAAATCCGCGCCATAGCCGAGGAAAACGGCGTTGCGGTGGTCGAGAACCCGCCGCTCGCTCGCGCGCTCCATGCCTCAGTCGAGATCGATCAGGAAATCCAGCCCGACCATTACAAGGCGGTTGCCGAGGTCATTGGATATGTCATGCGTCTTAAGGCTAAGATCGGCGGACGGAGACGCGCCAGGTGATTCGGCCGCTCTTGCCAATCAACCTTCATGAATTCGGGGCAGAACTCATGAGGCGGGGCGAGGTGCGCCGTATCTGGAATCTGCGCGCAAGGCGGCTTTGGGGGCATGCCGATGACCGAAACATCAGCTGATCTGGCTGAGCTGGAACGCAACGCGCTCGAACGCGAGCCGCGGGCGCGGCTTTCGGCCCGGCAGATATTCACGCTGGCGGGCGTTGGCCTCGCGGGTCTCGCGATCCTGCTCGATGTCATCGGCTTTCATGCATTCGCCCTTCCTGGCGCGCTGACCATGATCGGCACGATCGGCGCTGCGGGCATCATCCTTTTCGGTTTCAGCTCCACCATTTCGCAGGATATGAGCCGGGCCCCTGCTGCGGCGGGCGACGCGCTCAATGCGCTTCCCGATCCCTGCTACGCGACGGATCGGCGCGGCGCCATTCTCTTTGCGAATGAGGCCTATCGCAGTCTCATCGGCTCCGTGAACGCGGAACGTCCAGCGCCGCTGGAACGGTTGCTCGTCGGCCGGGAGGGTCACGCGGAGACGCTTTACAGGTTGGCCCAGGCCGCCCGCACGGGCTTCCCCGCCGAGGAGGAAATCCGCTTCGCGCTGCGTCCCGGCCTTTCTGAGAGCACCTATAAGGTCGTCGTGCGGCCGCTCAGCGGTCCGCAGGGCGGGGCCGTGTGGCTGCTGCGCGACCTGACCGTCGAGCGCGGACGCCTCGACCAGGCCGAGCACCAGTGGCAGCGCGCTTCAGCCTTCCTTTCGGCCACGCCAATCGGCTTCTACACGGCCGAGCTGACCGGTGAGATTCTCTTCGTGAACAGCAGGCTTGCCGATTGGCTCGGCATGCCCGCGGATCACGTGTCCGGACGGAAGCTCAAGCTCTCCGACATTCTGCTCGGCGATGTCGCCGGCCTCGCCCTGGTTTCCGACATCGAGGGGGCGCCCGTCGTGGATGCCGACCTCAAGGGGGCGGAAGGGCAGCCCGTGCCGGTGCGCATCCTGCGTTCGCTGGTACCCAAGGCGGGCCGGGAAGGCGAATTCATCAGCTGCGCGCTGGTGCTCGACCGCGCAACCTCCGGCGAGGCGGAGGGGCACGCCCGCGATGCCGAATTGCGCTTCGCGCGCTTCTTCAACAATGCGCCGATCAGCATTGCGACCGTCGATGCCGAAGGCCGCATCGACAACGCCAACAGCGCCTTTCTCTCCTATATGGGCGGCAACGTGACCCGCGGGGTGGCGCTCACCGATCTTCTGGCCGAGGAGGATCGCCCGGCGGTTCTCGAAAGCCTCGCCGCCCTGCGCAGTGGCCGGCGGCCCGGCCCGCCGATCGAGGTACGTCTCGTCGATCGTCCCGAGCGCGTCGGCCAGCTTTATGCGAGCCGCGTGGATGCGGGCGAGGGCGGAAGCTCCACCGTCGTCTACCTGATCGACGCGACCGAACAGAAATCGCTCGAGCTTCAATTTGCCCAGTCGCAGAAGATGCAGGCCATTGGCCAGCTGGCGGGCGGCGTGGCGCATGACTTCAACAATCTTCTGACCGCCATCATCGGCTTCTGCGATCTGCTGCTGGCGCGCCATCAGGCGGGCGACCCGTCATTCGCCGATGTCATGCAGATCAAGCAGAATGCCAACCGCGCCGCGAACCTCACGCGGCAATTGCTCGCCTTCTCGCGCCGCCAGACCTTGCGGCCCAAGGTTCTTTCGCTCACCGACGCGCTGGCCGAACTTCAGAACCTGTTGTCGCGCCTTCTCACCGAGAAGGTCGAACTCAAGATCGTGCATGGCCGCGACCTCGGGCTCGTCAAGGTGGACCAGAACCAGCTTGAGCAGGTCATCATGAATCTGGCGGTCAATGCGCGTGACGCCATGCCCGACGGTGGCAGGCTGACCATCCGCACCGCCAATGTGTCGGAAGAGGATTCACGCGCGCTCGACCACGCGATGATGCCGCCCGGCGAATATCTCTTGATCGAGGTTGCGGATACGGGCACCGGCATCCCGAAGGAAAATCTCGGCAAGATCTTCGAGCCCTTCTACACCACCAAGGACCCCAGCAAGGGCACGGGCCTCGGCCTTTCGACCGTCTATGGCATCGTGAAGCAGACGGGCGGCTTCATCTTCGCCTATTCGACGGTGGGCAAGGGCACGACCTTCCGCATCTATCTGCCGCGCTATTTCGAGACGCCGGCCGAGGCAAAGGCCGAGGCGGAGGCTCAGGCCGCCGCCGTTGCCGCCGAGCCGACGGACCTCACCGGCAAGGGCACCATCCTCCTCGTCGAGGACGAGAACGCGGTGCGAACCTTCGCGGCCCGTGCGCTCGAGACGCGCGGCTACGAGGTGCTTCAGGCCGATTGCGGCGAGGCTGCCATCGCTCTCGTTCAGGATTTCGAGGGCAAGATCGACCTCGTGGTGTCGGACGTCGTCATGCCCAACATGGACGGGCCGACCATGGTCAAGGAGCTTCGGAACCGGATTCCGGCGGCGAAGATCATCTTCGTTTCGGGCTATGCCGAGGATGCCTTCGAGAGAAGCCTCGACCCCGAGCAGCAGTTCCATTTCCTGCCCAAACCCTTCTCGCTGAAGCAGCTCGCAGCTGCCGTGAAGGACGTCATGGGCAAGGCCTGAAGGCGATTCTGCATCCGGCGGTTGCAACGGGTTGAAGGCGTCGGAACATCATTCGAACATGGGCGAGAAAGTCTTTTTATATCAATGAATTAACTTTCTTCTTGCGGATGGGAACAAAACCGGTACATTGACTTCGGATTGCTTCGCTGTGGCCAGCATGAAATAAGGGGAACCGGAATGTCGAAACCTGCGATTCAGCTCGTTGATAAGGGCGATAAGACCGATATGGACAAGCAGAAAGCCCTCGAAGCCGCCCTCAGCCAGATCGAGCGTTCGTTCGGCAAGGGCTCCATCATGCGGCTCGGCAAGAACGAGCAGGTGGTCGAGATCGAGGCGATTTCGACGGGTTCTCTCGGCCTCGACATTGCGCTCGGTATCGGCGGTCTTCCGCGTGGCCGTGTGATTGAAGTTTACGGTCCCGAATCCTCCGGCAAGACGACGCTCGCTCTCCAGACCATCGCTGAAGCCCAGAAGAAGGGCGGCGTCTGCGCCTTCATCGACGCTGAACATGCGCTCGACCCCGTCTATGCCCGCAAGCTCGGCGTGGCGCTGGACGACCTTCTGATCTCCCAGCCCGACACGGGCGAGCAGGCGCTCGAAATCTGCGACACGCTGGTCCGCTCCGGCGCGGTCGATGTGCTGGTGGTCGACTCGGTCGCCGCGCTGACCCCCAAGGCCGAACTCGAAGGCGAGATGGGCGACAGCCTGCCGGGCCTTCAGGCGCGCCTGATGAGCCAGGCGCTGCGGAAGCTCACCGCTTCGATCTCCAAGTCGAACACAATGGTGATCTTCATCAACCAGATCCGCATGAAGATCGGCGTGATGTTCGGTAGCCCCGAAACCACGACCGGCGGCAATGCGCTGAAATTCTACGCCTCCGTCCGTCTCGACATTCGCCGCATTGGCGCGATCAAGAACGGCGAAGAGGTGGTCGGCAACCAGACCCGCGTGAAAGTGGTCAAGAACAAGGTCGCGCCGCCCTTCAAGCAAATCGAATTCGACATCATGTATGGCGAAGGCATCTCCAAGACGGGCGAACTGGTCGATCTCGGCGTCAAGGCCGGCATCGTCGAGAAGTCGGGTTCCTGGTTCTCCTATAACAGCCAGCGCATCGGGCAGGGCCGCGAGAACGCCAAGCAGTTCCTTCGGGACAATCCCGACATGGCTGCCCAGATCGAGCAGGCCATCCGCCAGAATGCCGGCCTTATCGCCGAGCAGATCATGGAAGGCTCGCCCGAGGACGATGGCGACGTCGAGGCCAGCGCCTGAAGGGCGTGTCAAAGTTTCTCTAGCCTTGCTCGCAAGGTGCGGCGCCGGATACCCCCCGGCGCCGCTTTTGCGTTGTAGGGGGCAATCCCGGCCGGGGGGGCATAGGGCGCCTTCCTAGACAGTTGCCGGGGCGGACGGTAAAAGCTGGAACGACTTTAACTTTTCCCGGTACGCCGCCTTGATTCACGGACAGGGCGGGAAGCCCAAGGTTTTGAAGCGAGACGACGGAATGGCCGGCCTCAACGAGATTCGCAGCAAGTATCTGTCCTTCTTCGGCCGCAACGGCCATGAGGTTCTGCCCTCCGGTCCGTTGGTGCCGAACAACGACCCCACGCTGCTTTTCACCAATGCCGGCATGGTCCAGTTCAAGAACGTCTTCACGGGTCAGGAGACGCGGCCCTACAAGCGCGCCGCGACCGCGCAGAAATGCGTGCGCGCGGGCGGCAAGCACAACGACCTCGACAATGTGGGCTATACGGCGCGGCACCACACCTTCTTCGAGATGCTCGGCAATTTTTCCTTCGGCGATTACTTCAAGGCCGATGCGATCGAATTCGCGTGGAACCTCATCACCAAGGAATTCGGCCTGCCGAAGGACCGCCTGCTCTCGACGGTCTATGTCGATGACGATGAGGCCTTCAACCTCTGGAAGAAAATCGCGGGCCTCCCGGACGAGCGCATCATCCGCATCCCGACCGCCGACAATTTCTGGTCGATGGGCGATACGGGCCCCTGCGGCCCCTGCTCGGAAATCTTCTTCGATCACGGCCCGAAGATTCCCGGTGGCCCGCCCGGAAGCCCGGATCAGGATGGCGACCGCTTCATCGAGATCTGGAACCTCGTCTTCATGCAGTATGAACAGCATGCGGACGGAACGCGCACCAACCTGCCCAAGCCTTCGATCGACACCGGCATGGGCCTTGAGCGTATTGCTGCGGTGCTTCAGGGCACGCATGACAATTACGCCACCGACCTCATGCGCGCGCTCATCGTGGCGAGTGCGGAAGCGTCGCGCACCGATCCGGACGGTTCTCATGCGGTGAGCCATCGCGTCATTGCCGACCATCTGCGTTCGAGCTGCTTCCTGATCGCCGACGGCGTGCTGCCTTCGAACGAGGGCCGCGGCTATGTGCTTCGCCGTATCATGCGTCGCGCCATGCGCCATGCGCAGCTTCTCGGCGTCACCGAGCCGCTGATGTGGAAGCTCGTTCCCGCGCTGGTGCGTCAGATGGGCGATGCCTATCCGGAACTTCGCCGCGCCGAGGCGCTCGTCACCGAGACGCTGAAGCTCGAGGAAACACGTTTCCGCGAAACGCTGGTGCGCGGTCTGCGCCTGCTCGACGAGGAGCTGGAGCAGATCGGCAGCGCGAAGGTGCTTCCGGGCGAAGTCGCTTTCAAACTCTATGACACCTATGGCTTTCCGCTCGACCTGACGCAGGACGCGCTGCGCCCCAAGGGCATCGCCGTCGAGCAGGCCGGTTTCGACAGCGCCATGCAGCGCCAGCGCGAAGAGGCGCGCAAGGCCTGGTCGGGCTCGGGCGAGAAGGCGACGGAGACGGTCTGGTTCGAACTGCGCGAAGAGGTCGGCGCCACGGAATTCCTCGGTTACGACACCGAGAATGCGGAAGCCAAGGTCGTGGCGATTATTGTCGACGGCAAGCCGGCGAAAAGCGTCGCGGCCGGAACGGAAGCGGCGATCGTCACCAACCAGACGCCTTTCTACGGCGAATCCGGCGGCCAGGTCGGCGACACGGGCTTGCTCTTCAACGGAGCCGGCGTCGAGTTTCCGGTTTCCGATACGCTCAAGAAGCTTGGCGACATGATCGTGCATTTCGGCAAGGTCGCGCGCGGCTCGATCAAGGTCGGCGATGTGGTCGAGATGAAGGTCGACAGCACCCGCCGCGCGGCGACGCGGGCGAACCATTCCGCGACACATCTCCTGCATGAGGCGCTGCGCCGCGTGCTCGGCGAACATGTCACGCAGAAGGGCTCGATGGTCGCGCCGGAGCGTTTGCGCTTCGACTTCAGCCATCCGAAGCCGATGACGCCGGATGAAATCGCGAAGGTCGAGGAGATCGTCAATCGGGTCATCCGTCAGAACAGCGACGTGACGACGCGCCTGATGACGCCGAAAGAGGCGATCGAGGCCGGCGCGCTTGCCCTTTTCGGCGAGAAATATGGCGATGAAGTGCGTGTGCTCTCGATGGGCGTCAATGACGATACCGACGGCAAGACCTATTCGGTCGAGCTTTGCGGCGGCACCCATGTGCGCCGCGTCGGCGACATCGCCATCTTCAAGGTGATCAGCGAAAGCGCGGTCGCTTCGGGCGTTCGCCGCATCGAAGCGCTGACGGGCGAGGGCGCGCGGCGCTATCTCGTCGATCAGGAGCGCATCGCCAGGGAAGCGGCGGGCGCGCTCAAGATATCGCCGGAAGATCTTCCCGCCCGCGTCGCGTCGCTGGTCGAGGAGCGCAAGCGCCTCGAACGCGAATTGAACGAGGCGAAGAAGAAGCTTGCCATGTCGGGCGGCGGCGCGGCCGAAGCCTCGCCGGTGCAGGCCATCGGTGGGGTCAATGTGATCGCGCGTGTTCTCCAGGGCGTGAACCCGAAGGATCTGCGCGGCCTCGTCGATGAGGCGAAGCAGCAGCTTGGCTCCGGCATCGTCGCGCTGGTCGCGGTGAGCGAAGACGGCAAGGGCGCGATCGCGACGGGCGTTACGGCCGATCTCACCTCGCGCTTCAACGCGGTGGAGCTCGTCAAGGCGGGTGCCGAGGCGATGGGCGGCAAGGGAGGCGGCGGAAGGCCGGACATGGCGCAGGCGGGCGGTCCCGATGGGGACAAGGCCGATGCCGCGCTCGAGGCGGTCCGGGCCGTTGTGGGGCAGCTTGCCGGCGCCGCTTGACGCATCCAAACATAAGCGCCGCAGGGGCCTGACGCTCCTGCGGCGTCAACTCTATGTCATTCTCGAATCCGGGCGCCGGACAACGGCGAGCCGCATCTTCGACATCTCGATTGTGTTGCTCATTCTCGCCAATGTTGCGGCGGTGGTGGCGGAAACCGAGCCGTCGATAGCAACCTGGATTCGCGGCGACCTGCTTCTCTTCGACGAAATTTCGGTCGGTATTTTCACGCTCGAATATCTCGCGCGCCTCTGGGTCTGCGTCGAGCATCCTCCGCTGGTTGGCAGGCCCCGCAGGGAGGCGCGGCTCACCTGGGCGACGACGCCCCCCATGCTCATCGACCTCGCGGCGATCCTGCCCTTCTATGTTTCGCTCCTCGTCGCCTTCGATCCAAAGATCGCGCTGCTTTTCCGGCTCGTCCGATTCCTGAAACTTGCCCGGGCGACGCCAGCGCTCGGGACGCTGGGCCGCGTGCTCTACAACGAACGCCGGGCGATCTTCGGCGCCATTGTCATCATGCTCGGCCTCATCATCGGCTCGGCAGCGGTCATGTACGAGATCGAGGGGGCGGTCCAGCCGGAAGCCTTCGGCAGCATACCCCGCGCCATGTGGTGGGCGGCGGCCACGCTGACGACCATTGGCTATGGCGATGTCGTCCCCATCACGCCTCTCGGCAAGTTGATGGCGGGTTTCGTGATGATCGCCGGTTTCGGCATGTTCGCGCTTCCCGTTGCGATCATCTCGTCAGGCTTCGCGGCGGAGATTCATCGCCGCGACTTCGTCGTCACCTGGGGCATGGTCGCGCGTGTGCCGCTCTTCGGCGGGCTGGACGCGTTGACCATCGGCAATCTTGTGCAGTTGCTCCACGCGCAGGCCGTGGAGCCGGGAACCCTCATTGGGCGCAAGGGCGAGGAAGCGACCGGCATGTATTTCATCATGTCGGGGCAGGTGCAGATCGAATTCCCCACCGGCCCCGTCATGCTCGGCGAGGGAGAGTTCTTCGGCGAGATGGCGTTGCTCCAGTCGCGGCACCGCGCGGCCGACATCATGGCGCTGACGCGCTGCACCTTGCTGAAGCTGCACAGCGGCGACTTTTCCCGATTCATGCTCCGCCACCCTGATGTTTATGAGCGGATCAGGAGGATCGCGGACGAACGCCTGCGCGATCTGAAACGGCGCACCGAACTCGAGAGCGAGATGGCCGAAATCAAGATCGAGAAGGGCTCGCAGGCAGACGAGATAGCAGGCTGATCAAGCCTGCTTCGCCAGCGCCTTGGTGAGGTTCTCGGCAACCTTGTCGAGGAAGCCCTCGGTCGAGAGCCACTTCTGCTCCGAGCCGACGAGAAGGGCGAGGTCCTTCGTCATGTAGCCGCTTTCCACCGTCGAGACGCAAACCTTCTCAAGCGTGTGGGCGAATTTCTCGAGCTCCGGCGTACCGTCGAGCTTGGCGCGATGGGTCAGGCCGCGCGTCCAGGCGAAGATCGAGGCGATGGAGTTGGTCGAGGTCTGCTCGCCGCGCTGATGGGCGCGGTAGTGGCGCGTCACGGTGCCGTGGGCGGCTTCAGCTTCCATGATCTTGCCATCCGGCGTCAGCAGCACGCTGGTCATCAGGCCGAGCGAGCCGAAGCCTTGCGCGACCGAGTCCGACTGCACGTCGCCATCGTAATTCTTGCAGGCCCAGACATAGCCGCCCGACCACTTGAGCGAGGAGGCCACCATGTCGTCGATCAGGCGGTGCTCATAGACGAGCTTGTGCTTGTCGAAGTCCGCCTTGAATTCCTTCTCGTAGACGTCCTGGAAGATGTCCTTGAAGCGGCCGTCATAGGCCTTGAGGATCGTGTTCTTCGTCGAGAGGTAGACGGGGTACTTGCGGTCGAGGCCGAACTTCAGGCAGGCGCGCGCGAAGTCGCGGATCGAGGCGTCGAGGTTGTACATGCCCATGGCGACGCCTTCGCCCGGAAACTCGAACACGTCATGCTCGATCGTGTCCTTGCCGTCTTCCGAAACCCACTTCATCGTGAGCTTGCCCTTGCCGGGAACGCGGAAGTCGGTGGCGCGGTACTGGTCGCCGAAGGCGTGACGGCCGATGACGATCGGTTCGGTCCAGCCGGGAATGAGGCGGGGAATGTTGCGGCAGATGATCGGTTCGCGGAAAACGGTGCCGTCGAGAATGTTGCGGATCGTGCCGTTGGGCGACTTCCACATCTTCTTGAGGTTGAATTCCTTCACGCGGGCTTCATCTGGCGTGATCGTCGCGCATTTGACGCCGACGCCATATTTCTTGATCGCTTCGGCGGCTTCGACCGTCACCTTGTCGTCGGTGGCGTCGCGGTGTTCCATGCCGAGATCGAAATAGGCGAGGTCGATGTCGAGATAGGGAAATATCAGCTTGTCCTTGATCCACTTCCAGATGATCCGGGTCATTTCATCGCCGTCGAGATCGACAACCGGATTTTTGACCTTGATCTTGGACATGGAACTGAACCCTTCGAGAAAGCGTGAGCAGTAAGGCGGGCGAGGCGCGCAGCGCGCCAGGGCGCTTGTGGGACCGTTTCCTATAACATTGCGGGCCGATTGATTAAAGACGGCCAATCGCCTATTCAGCGACACAATATTTCATGCGCGAGCCCAATATCATGGCCGGAACCGACCAGACCAAAGCCGATCTTTCGCAAGGCGAGAGCGCGCCGGCCATCATTCTCGTGCAGCCGCAGCTCGGCGAGAACATCGGCACGGCCTCCCGCGCCATGCTCAATTTCGGCCTTTCCGATCTGCGTCTGGTCTCCCCTCGCGACGGTTGGCCCAATGAACGCGCCCGTGCCGCTGCGTCAGGTGCCGATATCGTGATCGACCATGCCCGGCTGGTGTCGCGGACAGAGGAGGCCGTGGCGGACCTCGATTATGTCATCGCGACGACGGCGCGGACGCGCGACATGGTGAAGCCGGTGCTGACGCCGGAAACCGCGGCGACGAAGCTCCGCGAGGTCATCGGGAGCGGCAGGCGGGCCGGAATTATTTTTGGGCCGGAGCGCACGGGGCTCACCAATGACGATGTGGTGCTGGCCGACGCGGTTCTCATGGTGCCGGTCAATCCGGCCTTCGCCTCGCTCAATCTCGCCCAGGCGGTGCTGTTGATCGGCTACGAGTGGTTCAAGGCGGCGGACCGCACCCCCGCCGAGCAGATCGACTATCTCCAGACGCGGCCTGCGACCAAGGAGGAGCTTCTGGGCTTCTTCGAGCATCTGGAAGGGGAGCTCGACCGCTTCGGCTTCCTGAAGCCGCCGGAGAAGCGCCCCTCTATGGTCAGGAACCTCCGCAACATGTTCCAGCGGGCGGTGATGACCGAGCAGGAGGTCAGGACCATGCGCGGCGTCGTCGCCGCTTTGACCCGCCGGGTGCCGAAAGGCGAGGGGCCCGAGGGCTAATTTCGCGTTCGGTTTCAATTGTTTGACACCCGCGGCGGTACGGGCTAGAAACCGCCCTGAAGACGGACCCCTCCCGGGTCCGTTTTCATTTACGCACCCGTGGGAAACGGCAACGCTTGAGCCAGTTTTCCCTGTCGGCCCAAGGGCTTAGGCTCTGAAGGCGAAGGAGGGGCGTTTCCACTATTTGATAGGAATCGCGATGACAAAGCGCCAGGAAGCCAAGTACAAACTCGACCGCCGGATGGGCGAAAACATCTGGGGTCGCGCCAAGAGCCCCGTCAACCGCCGCGAATACGGCCCCGGCCAGCACGGCCAGCGCCGCAAGGGCAAGCTCTCCGACTTCGGTGTGCAGCTCCGCGCGAAGCAGAAGCTCAAGGGCTACTACGGCAACATTTCCGAGAAGCAGTTCCACGGCATCTACGTCGAAGCCTCGCGCCTTCGCGGCGACACGGGCGCCCTTCTGATCGGCCTGCTCGAGCGCCGTCTGGATGCCGCCGTCTACCGCGCGAAGTTCGCGCCGACGGTCTTTGCCGCCCGCCAGCTGGTCAATCACGGCCATGTGCTCGTCAACGGCAAGCGCGTCAACATCGGCAGCTACCGCCTGAAGGAAGGCGATGTCGTCGAGGTCCGCGAGAAGTCGAAGCAGCTCGCCATCGTTCTCGAAGCGGTGCAGAGCGGCGAGCGCGACACGCCGGACTATCTCGAAGTCGACACCAACAAGCTGACGGCTCGTTTCGTCCGCGTCCCCGGTCTGGCCGATGTGCCCTATCCGGTGCAGATGGAACCGCACCTCGTCGTCGAACACTATTCGCGTTCGTAATTCCGACAGGACGCCCGATACACGAAAGGCCGCTCGAAAGAGCGGCCTTTTTGTTTGTCGAAACGTTTCGCGTCAGATGCAGCGACAGGTGAACCGCGCTGTCCCGCCGCCGCGAACCTACACGCGCAGCAGCGTGAGGTTCCGGCTGCTGCCGCTCTTCGGAAAGAGAGGGATCAGGCCGCTTCCGTCTCGATACCCTTCTGGGCGAGAAACTCGCGCAGCTCGCCCTGCTCGAACATCTCGCGGACGATGTCGCAGCCGCCGACGAATTCGCCCTTCACATAGAGCTGCGGGATCGTCGGCCAGTCGGAGAAGTCCTTGATGCCCTGACGGATGTCAGCATCTTCGAGCACATTGACGCCCTTGAAGGGGACGTTGAGATAGGTCAGCACCTGAACGACCGCATTCGAGAAGCCGCACTGCGGAAAGACGGGGGTGCCCTTCATGAAGAGAACCACGTCGTTGCTCTCGACTTCCTCGCGGATGCGGTCGAAGACCGGATTGTCGCTCATCTGATGTCCTTCCGCGCGCCTGCGAAGCGTCGCTCGTTGATAAGGGGTTGGATCAATTTTCCGGTACGGAGGTCTGCAGGGCGAGGGCATGCAACTCGTTGCCCATGCCGCCCTTCAGCGCGTTGTAGACCATCTGGTGCTGCTGCACGCGCGTCTTGCCCTTGAAGGCCGCCGACACGACGCTGGCCGCATAATGGTCGCCATCTCCTGCGAGGTCGCGAATATCGACCAAGGCGTCGGGAAGCGCCTCCTTGATCAGACGTTCGATATCGCTCGCAATCATAGCCATGCCGTAAACACTCCCGGTTTCAGGGCCTCAAAGGGCTTCCGCAGGCGCCGCCGCCATATAGGCCGGCAGCCAGCCCTCATGGGCATCCTTGAGCCGCTGCAATGATATGGGATTGCAGCCGTCGAGTGTCAATTCGCGGCCTCCGGTCGCACCGATGCGGGATGCGGGGACGCCGGCCTTCGCCGCGCGGTCCAGCAGGCCCTTGGCCGCAGCTTCGGGCAGGGTGACGACATAGCGGCCCTGATCCTCGCCGAAAGCCCAGGCATGGAGCGGAATGTCCTTCGGTGCTTCGACCTTCGCGCCGACGCCGCCAGCCATCGCCATTTCGGCAAGGGCAAGGAAAAGAC
>NZ_JBDKSS010000022.1:0-148121 GCF_039680535.1 Parvibaculum sp.
CGCGCAGCCGTCCCATGGTCGCCTTCCTGCTGGCCATGCTGATGTTCTCGTTGGCAGGCATTCCGCCGCTCGCCGGTTTCTTCGCGAAGTTCTATGTCTTCATGGCGGCGATCAAGGCGAACCTCAACCTGCTCTCGGTCATCGGCGTTCTGTCGAGCGTGGTCGGCGCGTACTACTACCTGCGCATCGTCAAGGTGATGTATTTCGACGAGCCTGCGCCGGCTCTCGAAGCGCCCCTGTCGCGCGAACTGAGCGTCGTGCTCGGCTTTTCGGGACTTTTCACGCTGCTGTTCTTCGTCTATCCCGCGCCGCTGATCGCAGGTGCGGAGGCCGCAGCCGCCGCGCTTTTGCCCTGATCCATGGCTCCCTCGCTTCCAGCCGGCGTCTCGCACCGCGCCTTCGCGGAAATCGACAGCACAAACGAGGAAGCGAAGCGGCTCGGCGAAGCCGGGGAGGCGGGGCCAATCTGGATAACCGCCGAACGGCAGACCGCGGGCCGCGGACGGCGCGGCCGTGAATGGGTGTCGCCCAGCGGCAATTTCATGGGGACGCTGCTTTTGCGGCCGCAGGCAAGCCCGCGCAAGGCGGCGGAGCTTTCCTTCGTTGCGGCGCTTGCCGTGCATGATGCCGTCGATGGGCTCTTGCCGCCGGCGCTGCGCGGCGGGCTCAAGCTCAAATGGCCGAACGATCTGCTCCATGACGGCAGGAAGCTCGCGGGCATCCTGCTCGAGTCCTCAGGCATTGCAGGCGGCGAACTCAGCTGGCTGGCCATAGGCATCGGCATCAATCTCGCCCGGTTCCCAGAGGGCGTCGAATATCCGGCCACGTCGCTTGCGGCACTGGGCGTTCCCGGCGTTACACTTGGCGATGCGCTGGAGCGGCTGGCAGGCGCCTTCGACCGGCGCATCCGGCAATGGCGCGACGTGCAGGGTTTCGCCGCCATTCGTGAGGCCTGGCTTGCCCGTGCAGCGGGGCTCGGCGGACCCATTACGGTGCGGCTGGCCGACGAGACTTTCGATGGTACTTTCGTCGGGCTTGCGCCGGACGGGGCATTGGAAGTGCGGACCGCTTCCGGCGAGATGCGGCAGATTTCCGCCGGGGATGTGTTCTTTCGTCCCGGCCCGCGCTAGTTTGCTGGCATGACTCCAAAATCGAGCGCGAACGCAACCGACGAACTCGTCTTCCTGCCGCTTGGCGGCTCGGGCGAGATCGGCATGAACCTCAATGTCTATGGCTATGGGCCGGAGGATGACCGTCAGTGGATCGTTGTCGATCTCGGCGTGACCTTCGGTGACGAACGCACACCGGGCATCGACCTCATCATGCCGGATCCGGCGTTTCTTGAGGACCGGCGCGACGAGATCATCGCCATCGTGCTCACACATGCGCATGAGGATCATATCGGTGCGGTGGCTCATCTCTGGCCGCGCCTGCGCTGCCCCGTCTATGCGACGCCCTTCACGGCTAACTTGGTCAAGGCGAAGCTGATCGAAGCGGGGCTGGAGCATGAGGTTCCGCTCAACATCGTGGCGCTTGGCAGCCGGTTTTCGCTGGGGCCCTTCGACATAGAGCTTGTCACGCTCACACATTCGATCCCGGAGCCGAACGCGCTCGCCATCCGCACGCCGCTCGGTCTCGTGCTGCATACGGGCGACTGGAAGATCGACCCGGAGCCGCTGGTCGGCGACGACATGGATGTGACGCGGCTCAAGGAGATCGGCGACGAGGGCGTGCGCGCCATCGTCTGCGACTCCACCAATGTCTTTTCGCCCGGCACCTCGGGGTCGGAAGCCGATGTCGCGAAGAGTCTCGTCGAGGTGATCCGCCAATGCGAGCAGCGTGTGGCCGTGACGACCTTTGCGTCGAACGTCGCGCGGCTCGAAAGCGTCGCCAAGGCGGCTGCGGCTTGCGACCGGCATGTGGTGCTGGTCGGCCGCGCCATGTACCGCATCGTCGGCGCGGCGCGGGATGCGGGCTATCTGGAAGGGTTGCCGCCTTTCCTGACCGAACACGACATCGGCTATCTGCCGCGCGACAAGGTTCTTCTGCTTTGCACGGGCAGTCAGGGCGAGCCGCGCGCGGCGCTGGCACGCATCGTCGAGGATACGCATCCGAACATCGCCATGTCGGAAGGCGATACGGTGATCTTTTCCTCGCGTATCATTCCGGGCAACGAGTCCTCGATCTTCGATCTGCAGAACCGTCTCGCGGAGCGCGGCATTCGCGTCATCACCGAGAAGGATCATTTCGTCCACGTCTCCGGTCATCCGTGCAGGGACGAACTCGCGCGCATGTACCAGTGGATCAGGCCGGAAGTGGCGGTGCCGGTGCATGGCGAGGCGCGGCATCTAGCAGAGCATGCGGTGCTCGCACGTGAACTGCAGGTGCCGGAGACCATCGTCGTCCGCAACGGGTTGATGGTGCGCCTCGCCCCGGGGCCTGCACAGATCATCGATGAAGCGCCTTCGGGCCGTCTTTATCTCGATGGCGATGTGCTGATCGAGGCCGACGAGGGTGCCGTGCAGGAGCGCCGCAAGCTCTCCTTCTCAGGCTCGGTGTTCGTCAGCATCGTGCTCGATAAGGATGGCAGGGTGCGCGGCGATCCTCGGGTCGTGCTCATGGGCCTGCCGGAAGAGGATTCGCGGGGCGTGAGCTTCGAGGACCGCGCGCTCGACGCCATCGACGAGGCGCTGGAGCGCCTGCCGCCAAAGCGCCGGGGCGACGACGATTCCGTAGCGGAACTCTTGCGCCGTGCCGTGCGCTCGGCGCTCCGGCGCGACTGGGGCAAGAAGGCCCAGGTCGCGGTGGTCGTGACAAGGGTTTGAGGCGGCTTGCCCGCCCGGATGAAGCCCATTAAACATGGGCAACCGAAATTGAAAGGCAGCGAGGCACAGATGCTCGGACAGCTCAATCACGTTGCGATCGCGGTTCCCAATGTGCGGGAAGCGGGCGAGATGTACCGGAAGAAGTTCGGCGCCAAGGTGTCGGACGCGGTGCCGCAGCCGGACCACGGCGTGACGACGGTTTTCGTCGATCTCGGCAATACCAAGCTCGAACTGCTGGAGCCGCTCGGTGAGAACTCGCCGATTGCCGGCTTTCTCGCCAAGAATCCCAAGGGCGGTATCCACCACGTCTGCATCGAGGTGGATGACATCAATGCCGCCTGCGAACAGGTGACCGCCGAGGGCATCACCATCACCGGAACGGGCAAGCCCCGCATCGGCGCCCATGGCAAGCCGGTGGTCTTCCTGCATCCGAAGGACCTCTACGGCACTCTCGTCGAACTCGAGCAGGCCTGAGCCTCTCCGGAAGGAACAGACGGATGACCTGGACAGCGGGCATAGCTATCTATCTCGTCGTGTGGTGGACCGTCCTGTTTATGACGCTGCCGTTCGGCGTACGCTCTCAGCATGAAGTGGAGGGGCCGGCCGATGGCACCGATCCCGGTGCGCCGGTGGCGCCCATGCTGGTGCGCAAGGCGCTGGTGACGACGGTGATTGCGGCTTTCGTCTGGCTGCTCATTGCCTATTTCTACATCTACCAGCCGATCAGTTTCGACAGCATTCCCTTCCTGCCGAAGCTGCATGACTGGTACGGCACCGGCCAGTCCCAACCCGCGAACTGATCGAGCTGCCTTGAAAACAGGCAGAGTCCTTTGCGCCGGGCCGAGATGCGGGCCGGGGCAGGCTCGCCATTTTCTCCCGTTCAGGATGCTGGGCTGGGCTTGGGCCGGGAAACGGCAAGCGGAAATTCGGGCAAAAAAAAGCAAGGTCCACTTTCGTGGCCTTGCTCAATAGTGTTCCCTCTTTTTATCGCGCCATCGAAGGACACATGGTCCCCGACGTCAGCGTTCCCTCCCTAAACTCGGGCCGCGCTTTCCGCGCTGTCCCTCTTTTGTGTCTAAAGATATAACGACACTGCGGTTGCCTGTCACGCAATTTTATCCTCTCCCGGCGCTAAAATGCGCAACTTCCAGAACAGCAAACGGCGTTGCGGGCAACGAATGCGTAGCGCCGATTCATTGCAGCGCGAGCTTGAGGGCGAAGGCTCCGGCTATCGCCAGGACGGCGCCATTGGCCTCGCGCCAGCGCCCGGACACCAGCTTGATCGCCACGTAGGAGATAAGGCCGAGGCCGATTCCGCTGGCGATCGAGAAGGTCAAGGGAATGGCAAGGGCCGTGACAACGGCGGGCACCGATTCCGTCAGGTCGTCCCAGGCGATTTCGGCGAGGCTCCGCGCCATCAGGCAGGCGACAAAAAGAAGGGCAGGGGCCGTCGCATAAAGAGGCACTGCATGGGCAAGCGGTGAAAGGAAAAGGCTGAGCAGAAAGAGGGTGGCAACCGCGACAGCGGTGAGGCCGGTTCGGCCGCCCGCGTCCACGCCCGCCGCGCTTTCGATATAGGCCGTGGTCGTCGAGGTTCCGAGCATGGCGCCGATGATGCCTGCCGCCGAGTCTGCGAGCATGGCCTTGCGCAGGCGCGGCAGATGTCCGCGCGCATCGAGCATGTTGGCGCGCGCCGCGACGCTGACGAGCGTGCCGGCGGTGTCGAGAAGATCGACCAGCAGAAAGACGAAGACGATGGTGACCAGCCCCACATTAAGCGCATTGCTCAGGTTCATCTGGAGGAATGTGGGCGCGAGCGAGGGCGGCGCGGATGCTATGCCCTCAAAGGGCTGGTAGCCGAGCAGCATCGCGGCCGCCGTGACGCCGAGGACTGAGATGATGATTGCGCCGGGCACGCGCCGGGCGGCAAGGCCGGTGAGGACGGCAAGGCCCGCCATGGCCATCAGCGCAGGCGCGGTGATCTTTCCGAGGGTGACGAAGGTGGCGGCGTCGGCCACGACGATGCCTGAATTCTTGAGGCCGATCAGCGCGAGGAAAAAGCCGATCCCTGCCGCAATGGCGCTCTTCTGCGAGCGGGGAATTGAATGAATGAGCCACTCGCGCAGCGGCGACAGGGATATGGCGACGAAGAGCACGCCCGAAATGAAGACGCAGCCGAGCGCAGTGCGCCAATCGCCGCCGAAGGCGGGCACGGCGACAAAGGCAAAATAGGCGTTGAGCCCCATGCCCGGCGCGAGCGCCACGGGGTAATTCGCGTAGAGGCCCATGATCAGTGTGCTGATCGAGGCGGCGAGGCAGGTCGCGGTGAAGACCGCGCCGAAATCCATCCCGGTGCCCGACAGGATCGCCGGATTGACGAAGATGATGTAGGCCATGGTGAGCCAGGTCGTCGCGCCGGCAATCAGTTCGGTGCGGATGTTGGTGCCTTTGTCCGACAGCCGGAAAAAGCGGTCGAGAAAGCCGCTCAGTCCGGCCTCTTCCTGTTCCTTGTGCATTTCGCGCCTCGCTCTTCGAAACTGGCGGCATTCTGGCCAAACCCGGGCAGCTGCGAAAGACATCTTTAAGGCGGATCGTCGACGATTGGCCGCATGAGCGCAGGGAAACATATCGCCGGGTGGCTGGTCCTCGCATTGGTCGGGGCGCCTGGCGCCGCTGAGGCCGAGGGCGGGTCGGTAGGCTTCACACCGGTCGAGGTCAGCGCCGAACTTTGCGCGCGGCTCGCGACTTATGTCCCGAACGGCGAGGCGGACTATAAGCCGGGTGTCGCGGCGGATGGGCGGGCGGTGGCGCCCGCCGATATCGATGTGCCGGTCGAGACACGCGAGCTATACAGTTTTCCCGTCAAGATCGCGCCCTTCGGGAACGGCGGAAAATATGCGGCCGACTCCACGCTTGAGGTTGCAACTGTCACATTCGATCCGAAGACCGGCATCGTCCTCGTCGATGGACAGCAGGTAACGGGCGCAGATCGCGCGCTTGCTGATGCATGCGCGCATCGCCTGGAAAAATCCGGCGACTGAACACTTCATTAACCATGTTTTTGCACTCCGCTTTCTTGACAGGTGCGGGGCCCCTCGCGACGTTTGGGTTGGGCATTGCGGGGGTCTCATGCGTTCGAAGTCGGTCAGGGCGGCCTTCGCTGCCGCCTGCCTGTTTGTATTCTGTATCGGGACGGCACCTGCGTCGGCGGGCGCCTCGACCTTGTGGCGGATCACCAAGGATCATTGGGACGCATCCGACGAAAAGGGCTATGAGGATTTCGTCGCCGCGCTCGGCGCGGAGGACTGCTGGACGGTTGATGCCTGCCTGAAGAGTCCGGCTAACCCCTATCGGCATACGGACCCCAAGGTCACATTCTTCGTCGATTGTGCCGACGTGCCCTATCTCCTGCGCGGCTATTACGCATGGAAGAACGGGCTTCCCTTCGCGTGGCAGAGCGCCATGCAATCTTCGGACGGGCCGCGCGGCGATATTCGATATTCCTCCGGCGGCAACAGGGTTGTGGGGCGTTCCGCCGTGCCCGCCACGGCCTCGGGCGTTCCCGCCATTCCGCTGCTTTTCGAGATCGCCAACACCGTATCGACGGCGATGTTCCGTCACGATGCGAGGTCGGACAGCCCGACGCTTTTCACCGATATGTATTCGCCGCGTCTCGACCGCGAGGCGATCAGGCCCGGCACCGTCGCCTATGACGTCAACGGCCATGTGGCGATGGTGTGGAAGGTGGAGCCGAGCGGGCGGATCATGATCTTCTCGTCCCATCCCGACAACACGCTCGACCGTACGTTCGTGGGGCGCGAGTTCCTGCGCACAGGGCCGGAGCTTGGTTCCATCTTTCAGAACTGGCGGCCGATCCGCCTTGACGGTGCGAAGCAGCTTGCAAGCGGAACCTATGTCGGCGGACACATCGTCGGTACGCCGAACGAAGAGATTCCGGAATTTTCACTTGAGCAATATGTCGGCAATCCGCCCGTCGATCCGAGCCTCTGGGCCGTCGCGAAATTCGTGAAGGACAATGAGGGCATGGATTTCTACACCTATCTCCGCGCCCGGCTCTCCATCGGCGACCTCGAATACAGGCCGGTGGAGGAAATGCATGTGATGATGCAGACGCTTTGCCAGGATCTTCGCGCGCGCGATCGGGCCATCGACATTTCCCGCACGGAGGGGCGGACGCAGGACATGCCGCAGCCCGACAGGCTGCCGCGCAACATTTACGGCACGGACGGCGTCTGGGAGCTTTATTCCACGCCCTCACGCGACGCACGCCTGAAGACGGCCTTCAAGGAGATGTACGACCAGACGCGCGAGTTCATCCAGATGAAGGAGATCGACGCGCCGCGTCTCCAATACAGGGGCGACGATCTCCCGAGGGATCTGCTGCGCGCCTTCGACGAGGAGAATGCGGCCTGTCCCATTACCTATCGCAAGACGGATGGGAGGTCGGTGCGGCTGACCATCGACGATGTGATCCACCGGCTCTTCAAGCTTTCCTTCGATCCCTATCATTGTGTCGAACGGCGCTGGGGGGCGACGGATCAGGCGGAACTTGCGTCCTGCCCGGACGGGGCCAAAAAGGCCCGCTGGTACGAGGCCGAACAGCGGCTGCGGAACCAGATCGACCGGACCTATGACGTCGAGATGGACGCGACCGTGGAGGAACTGGAGCAGGGGCCGTTCGGGCTCGAATCGGGCCGTGGGGTGGCGCAGGCGCCGGAGGTTGACGTCCGGGCCTTCCTCGCCGCGCATATGGAAAGCCGTTCCGCGCAGAGATAGCGGAAATGGGCGGCAAATGGCCTGCTTTTAAGGCTTTGCCGCGTTGCCAATCCGGCGCCTAGCCCCTAATACTGGTGCCCGTATCAGCCCCCAAGACGGCCCTTTGCGGCCACGGTCCCCCATGCGCCTTTCCCGATATTTTCTGCCCACGCTCAAGGAAAACCCCGCCGAGGCTCAAATCGTCTCGCATCGCCTCATGCTGCGCTCCGGCATGATCCGGCAGGAGGCCGCCGGCATCTATGCCTGGCTGCCGCTCGGCTTCCGCGTGCTGCAGAACATCGAGCAGATCGTGCGCGAGGAAATGGACCGCGCGGGCGCCATCGAGCTTCTGATGCCGACGCTTCAGCTCGCCGATCTCTGGCGCGAAAGCGGCCGCTACGATGCCTACGGACCCGAGATGCTGCGCATCAAGGACCGGCATGAGCGCGAGATGCTCTACGGCCCGACCAACGAGGAAATGATCACGGAAATCTTCCGTGCCTATGTGAAGTCCTATCGCAACCTGCCGGTGAACCTCTACCACACGCAGTGGAAGTTCCGCGACGAGCAGCGCCCCCGTTTCGGCGTCATGCGCGGGCGCGAATTCCTGATGAAGGACGCCTACTCGTTCGACATCGACGAGGTGGGCGCGCGGCTTTCCTACAACCGCATGTTCGTCGCCTATCTGCGCATCTTCGCGCGGCTCGGCCTCAAGGCAATCCCGATGCGCGCCGAGACGGGCCCCATCGGCGGCGATCTGAGCCATGAGTTCATCATCCTTGCGGAGACGGGCGAGTCCGGCGTCTTCATCGACAAGAATGTGCTCGATCTTCCGGTGCCTGCCGAGGATGTGGATTACAACGGCGATCTCACGCCGATCATCAAGCAGTGGACGGACCTCTACGCGGCGACCGAAGACGTCCACGATCAGGCGCGTTTCGAACGCGAAGTGCCCGAAGCGCGTCGCGTCAACACGCGCGGCATCGAAGTGGGGCAGATCTTCTACTTCGGCACGAAATATTCGCAGGCGATGAAAGCCGTGGTTTCCGGCCCCGACGGCGTCGAGCGTCCGGTGCATGGCGGTTCCTACGGCGTCGGCGTGTCGCGCCTTGTCGGCGGCATCATCGAGGCGAGCCATGACGACAATGGCATCATCTGGCCGGAGGGCGTTGCGCCTTTCAAGGTGGGCCTCGTCAACCTGAAGGTCGGCGATGCGGAAGCGGATGCTGCCTGCGAAGACCTTTATGCGAAGCTTGGCAAGGCCGGTGTCACGGTTCTCTATGACGACACGGACGAGCGTGCGGGCGCCAAGTTCTCGAACATGGACCTCATCGGTCTGCCCTGGCAGCTCGTGGTCGGTCCGCGCGGGCTCAAATCCGGCGTCGTCGAATTGAAGAACCGCGCGACTGGCGAGCGCGTCGAGCTATCGCCGGAAGCGGCGCTCAACAAGCTCACGAGCTGAAATCGGGGCCGGGGCGCGACAGGAAGCAAACATGACTGATGCCGCAAGCGCCGACGATGTGAAAGCGCAAGGGAAGCGAAAGAGCCTGCCTTTCGGCGCCTTCGAATGGCTGCTTGCCATGCGCTATCTCCGCGCGCGGCGGCGCGAGGGGTTCATCTCGGTCATCGCGGGATTTTCCTTTGTCGGCATTCTGCTTGGCGTGGCGACGCTCATCATCGTCATGTCGGTGATGAACGGCTTCCGGACCGAACTGCTCTCGCGCATCCTCGGCCTTAACGGTCACATGTTCGTGCGGGGCGTCACGACCTACGTTCCCGATTACGACTATCTTTCCGAGACGATCGTGAAGATTCCCGGTGTGGTCAGCGCGGCCCCCATCGTCGAAGGGCAGGTCATGGCGTCTGGGCGTTCCAATGCACAAGGCGCGCTCGTGCGCGGCATGCATGAGAGGGATCTGAACCGGCTGAAGGTCGTCTCCGATCATCTGCTCATGGGAACGCTCGGCGGTTTCGATGGCGGCGATGGCGTCGCCGTCGGCTCGCGGCTCGCGCGCAGTCTCGGCTTGACGCTTGGCGACAACATCACGCTTCTCTCTCCGCGCGGGGCGATCACGCCTTTCGGCACGGCGCCGCGCGTAAAGGCCTATCGCATCGCCGCGATCTTCGAGATCGGCATGTCGGAATATGATTCCAGTTTCGTCTTCATGCCGCTCGACGAGGCGAGGGAATATTTCCGCACCGGCGATGGCGTGACCGCGCTCGAAGTGAAGATCGACAATCCGGACCGCATCAACGAGTTCGTGGGGCCGGTGGGGCAGAAGGCAGGTTCCTGCTGCGACGTGATGACGTGGCAGCAGACGAACCAGAGTTTCTTCAGCGCACTTCAGGTCGAGCGGAACGTCATGTTCCTCATTCTGACGCTGATCCTTATCGTCGCGGCACTCAACATCGTGTCCGGCCTCATCATGCTGGTGAAGGACAAGGGGCGCGATATCGCCGTGCTGCGCACCATGGGCGCGACGCGCGGTTCGGTCATGCGCATCTTCTTCATATCCGGCGCCTCGATCGGCGTCGTCGGCACGCTGGCGGGCTTCGCGCTGGGGACGCTGTTCTGCCTCAACATCGAGACATTGCGCGTCTGGCTTTCGGAGCTTTCGGGCACGGAACTCTTCTCGCCTGAAATCTATTTCCTCAGCCACATGCCGGCGGAAATCGACACTGGCGAGGTCGTCTCGGTCGTGGTCATGGCTCTGTTCCTTTCCTTCGCTGCGACGCTTTACCCGGCATGGCGGGCGGCCTCGCTCGATCCCGTCGAAGCGCTGAGGTACGAGTGATGGAAAATCCCGTTCTCAGCCTGCGGGGCATTCGCCGCGTCTACCGCCAGGGCGAAGAAGAGCTGCGCATCTTCGAGGATGCCTCGCTCGACATTCGCGCGGGCGAGATGGTTGCGCTGGTCGGGCCTTCGGGTTCCGGCAAATCGTCGCTCCTCCATATCGCGGGGCTGCTCGAAGCGCCGCAGGCGGGCGAGGTCATTTTTTCGGGCCGCGAATGCGTGAGCCTCAGCGATGGCGAGCGCACGGAGGTCCGGCGCAGCGAGGTCGGCTTCGTCTATCAGTTCCACAATCTCCTGCCTGAATTCTCCGCGGTGGAAAACGTGGTCCTGCCGCAGATGATTGCGGGCGTGCCGCGCCGAAAGGCGGAGGAGTTCGCGCTCCATCTGCTCGGCAGGCTGGGGCTCGCGGCGCGCGCGACGCATCGTCCGGCGGAGCTTTCCGGCGGCGAGCAGCAGCGCGTGGCCATTGCGCGCGCACTGGCCAACAGGCCGCGCGTTCTCCTGGCGGACGAGCCCACGGGCAATCTCGATCCGAAGACCTCGCACATGGTCTTCAACGAATTGCTTGAGGTCTGCCGCACACAGGGCGTTGCCGCGCTGGTCGCGACGCACAATCTCGACCTCGCGAGCCATATGGATCGCGTCGTGCTGCTGCACGAGGGGAAGCTTCTGGAAGGTGCGGACGTCGCCTCGGCCTATCAGAGCCTCTGACTTTCAGAACCAATCGATTTTATCGAACGAAACGTCCAGAGCTATGCGTTGGACCCCCGCCGGGGCATCCAGCGATCCTTGCCGCAGTCATTGATCCCCGGAGATCGGCATGTCTGCGAGCGAAATCCAAACCGCTACCGTTCAACACCATGAGCGCTACGCCGCGCATGGCTGGCTGGCGCGGACGCTGCCGGGTGTTCTGCTGACTGCTATCATCGCCGTCCTGGCGACCGCACTTCATCATGTTCCCGGCCTTGGCAGTTTCAGCTCGCTCATCCTTTCAATCCTGCTCGGAATGGCCTTTCACAATGTCGTCGGTACGCCCCGATGGGCAAAGGCTGGCGTCACCTTTTCGCTCCGCCGCATTCTTCGGGGTGCCATCATTCTGCTGGGGTTGCAATTGACCGTGACGCAGATCGCAACGGTTGGCATGGCCGGTGTGGCGGGCACCGGTCTCACACTTGGTGCGACCTTTTTCTTTACGCTCTGGGCGGGCCGGCGGCTGGGCGTCGACCGCGCGCTTTCGACCTTGATTGCGACGGGCACCTCGATCTGCGGGGCGTCAGCGGTGGTTGCTGCCAATGCCGTTGTCGATGGCGGCGATGAGGATGTTGCCTATGCGATTGCGACCGTGACGGTTTTCGGATCGCTTTCCATGGTGCTTTTTCCATCGCTCGACGCGGCGCTGCATCTCGCGCCGCATGTTTATGGCTTGTGGAGTGGCGCATCCATTCACGAGATCGCGCAGGTGGTGGCGGCGGCTTTTCAGGAGGGGCAAGACGCCGGGCATTTCGGCACCATCGTCAAGCTCACCCGCGTGCTGATGCTCGCGCCGGTCGTGTTGCTGCTTGCATGGTTCTGGGACCGCAACGCAGGGAACAGCGGCGCGCGGCGCAAGGGCACAACCCCCTGGTTCGCTTTCGGCTTTCTTCTGATGGTTGGGGTGAACAGCGTCCTCCCGATCTCCGCCGGTTTTCATCAAGGCGCGTCCGAGGTCACGACCTTCCTGCTTGCCATGGCGCTAGCGGCGATGGGCCTCGAGACCGATATCGCCCGGCTCAGGGCGAAGGGCCTGCGCCCGCTCGCACTAGGAGCCTCCGCCTGGATATTCATTACGGCTTTCGGTCTGGCGATGGCGGTGCTCGCCATGTAATGCTTGGAACGATCGTTTCGTTCAATGGAAAGCATGGCCCCCATTCGTGACCCTCGAACAGCTGCGCATATTCGTTGCCGTCGCCGAGCGAGAGCACGTGACGCGAGCCGCCGCAGCGCTGGGGCTCACGCAGTCGGCGGTCAGCGCCGCCATTGCAGCGCTTGAGGCGCGCCATGACACGCGGCTTTTCGACCGCGTCGGCCGGCACATCGAACTGACCAATGCGGGCCGTGATTTTCTGGTCGAGGCGCGGGCGGTGTTGGCGCGTGCGCATGCCGCCGAGCTGGTTCTGAGCGAACTCGGTACCCTCGGGCGCGGCACGCTCAACGTGCAGGCGAGCCAGACCATTGCGAGTTACTGGCTGCCGTCGCGCCTTGTCCGCTTTCGCGAAGCTCACCCGAAAATCGAAGTGAGGCTGTCCGCCGGCAATACCGAAACCGTGGCTCGCGCCGTTCTCGAAGGCGATGCCGATCTCGGCTTCGTCGAAGGGGCCGTACGCGTTCCGGCGCTCGCATCGAGCGAGGTCGGGAGTGACCGGCTGGTGCTTGCCGTGGGCACCAACCATCCGCTGGCCAGGCGGCGCAACTTGAGCCTTGACGATCTCGCCGGCGTTCCTTGGGTCGTACGTGAAGCGGGCTCGGGAACGCGCTCCGAAATGGAAGCGGCGCTCATCGCCATGAAGATGCAGATTCATGAGCGCGATATCGCGCTCGAACTGCCGTCGAACGAAGCCGTGCGGGCTGCGTTGGAGGCCGGTGCCGGCGTGGGCGGCATGTCGGAACTGGTCGCGGCGCCGGGCATTCAATCGGGCAGGCTCAAACGGCTCGACATCGATCTGCCGCAGCGGCCGTTCCTTGCGCTTCGCCATCGCGAGCGTCGTCTCAGCAAAGCCGGCGAGGCGTTGCTCGCCATGTGTGTGAAGAAGCCGGTTCGGCGCAAATAGGCCAGAGCCTGCATTCGCAGGGCTAGCGCGCTGGACTGGCAGTCGACGGGGAGGGCGATATGAAATCGTGGCTGTTTCTTGCCGCCATCGCGGCTGCATTCCTTCTCGCGGCGCTTGCAGTCCGTACACCTGCGCCACGGCATGCGGATATTCCGGCACGTGAATTTTCCGCCGCACGCGCGATGGAGGACATCCGCGTCATCGCCGCGAGGCCGCATCCCATCGGGTCAGCCGATGCGTCCCGCGTTCGCGCTTATCTCGTTTCGCGCATGGCGGCGCTTGGCCTTTCGCCGCGTCTTGGTTTGGGGCAGGGCACGTTCTCGCTGCCCGCGCGGCGGATATTCGTTGCGGGGCGCGTCGTCAATATCGTCGGCCTGTTGCCCGGAACGCAGCGGGATCTGCCCGCGATCCTCATCATGGCGCATTACGACACGGTGCCGAATTCGCCGGGCGCAGCCGATGACACGGCGGGCGGCGCCTCGGCGCTCGAGATCGTCGCCAATCTGAAAGCGGCGGGCCCACGCCTTCGCGACGTGGTCATTCTCTTCACAGACGGCGAGGAAGCGGGGCTCCTTGGTTCCGATGCTTTCTTTGCTAACGATCCGCTGGCGCGCCGCGTCGGCCTCGTCATCAATCTCGAGGCGCGCGGCGGCGGCGGCCGCGCGATGATGTTCGAGACCAATGGGAAGGTCGGAGGCGTCGTGTCGGCCTACGGCCACGCGGCGGCGCTTCCCAGCGCCAATTCGCTGGCGGCCTTCGTCTATCGGCACATGCCGAACGGCACCGACTTTACCAACGCCGCACGGCACGGAAAGGCAGGGCTCAACTTCGCCTATGTCGGCGATGAACTTGCCTATCACACGGCCCATGCGACGCCGGAGAACATAGATCCCGCCAGCGTGCAGCATATGGGTGCGAGTGTGCTGGGGCTCGTGGCGCGCCTTTCCAACGCGCGGGAATATCCCGATGGCGGCGGCGAGCGGGTCTATGCAGATGTTCTGGGGCAGGGCTTCATCGCCTATCCGGTCTGGGGCGGCTGGTTGATCGTTGCAACGTCGGCGGCGCTCCTGGCCTTCGCCGCCATCCGATGGCGACAGCGGGGCGCGCTTCGCGCTGGTGATATGCTGCGTGGCGTCTGCCTCTTTCTCGGCATGACGCTCGGCGTCGGTCTCGTACTCGGCCTTGTCGGCTGGCTGATGCTCGGCTTCACGGACATGCAGCTGAAATATGCGCTGCTTTCGAGATATGGCTTCGTGCTTGGCGGCTATGTCGCGCTTGCGGCGGGGCTTGCGCTCAGCCTCGCCGGTGTGCTTCTCCGCAGGTCGTTTGCGGGGCGCGATGCCCAGACGGAGGGGCTCTGGTTCGGCGGGCTCGCGCTGCTGCTCGCCGCCTCGGTCGGCCTCCAGATAGCTGCGCCTGTCACGGCCTTCATTGCGGCATGGCCGCTCCTCGTTGCGTCTCTGGCGGCGGCTCTGCCGCCCGCGCTCCTTGCCGGCCGCGACAGGCTGGTGCTCGTGGCGGCGACCGCCATCGGAACGATCGGCGCGGCGCAGGCTGCCGAATGGGGTGTGCAGATTTTCGGGGCCCTCGGCGTCAACGTGCCCGCACTGCTGACCGTGCAGGTGGCGACGGTTTCAGTGCTGCTGTGGCCATCCATGCTCGCATTGTTGCGGTCGGCGCGGGCCTGGGCGACGCCTCTGGCATTGATCGTTCTTGGCGGCGCTTCCGTTCTCTATGCGCGGTTCGCGCCTGCCGATGCGGCGCATCCGCGCCTGACGGAGGCCTTTTATGCGGCTGGTCCGGGCGCGCAGGATTTCCAGCGGATCGCGGATTTCCCCCGCCTCGATGACTGGTCGCTCGCCGCGCTCCGGTCGGATGGCGGCGAGGTCGAGAGAGAGGAGTTCCAGCCCTTCCTGCCGTCGAAAGTCTGGTCTGCACCGGCAAAACCCGTCCCGGTTGCGAAGCCTTCGATCTCGGTGGTGAAAAATGAGGCGAGGGGCGACCGGCGGCTTCTCACGCTGCGGCTCGCCCCGGCGCGTGGCGGGCGCGAATTGCGTCTCTTCGTGGAGCCAAGCGTCGATCTCGCCGATGTCGCCATCAACGGCCAGCCCGTTTCCGCTTCGATGGCGGCGGGTGTCTGGACAGGTTTCGGCTATGCCGCTCCGCCGGCCGAAGGCGTACTGCTGTCCTTCTCCGCCGGTGCGAGCGGGAGGGTCGAGGCAAAGCTGGCGGAGGTTGCCGATGGCTGGCCCGAAGGCGCAGCGGTGCCGCCCAAGCCTGAAGGGCTCATGCCCTGGCGCTATTCCGACGTGACGGTTGGCCTGACGGATTTTTCCACAGCCTGGTAGGAAGGCGCTTGACAGGCGAGAACAGAAAGGGAACACTTCGAACAAGAACATTCCATGAACGGAGTATCGATATGAGCAGGCTCATTGCTACGGCTTCGAAATCGACGGCTCGCTACTGGCTCAAGGATGTGGCGGCGCTGGCTTCCATCGGCGGTTTCGTCTGGGTGGCGGGAACCTGGGCGCAGATCGCCCACGGATTTATGGCCGGCTGATTCTGTCCACAGCTTTGGGAGCCTGCAGGGCTCCCGGCAGGTGACATGACGGAAGCAGGGGCGGAAAATGTCTCGCATGGCCGACTCGCTCCCCCGCTTCATTCATCTGCGCCTCCATTCCGCTTTCTCGCTTCTCGAAGGCGCGATCCGGGTCAAGGACATCGTCAAGCTCTGCAAGGCGGATGACATGCCCGCCGTCGCGCTGACGGACACGACCAATCTCTTCGGCGCGCTCGAATTTTCGGAGACCATGGCCGGGGCGGGCATCCAGCCCATTATCGGCTGTACGCTTCCGATCATGCTGGACGAAGGCGACGAGCCGGGGCGCGGGCCTCGGCGCGAGGTCGCGGGGGTGCTGGCGTTCCTCGTCAAGGACGAGACCGGCTATCTCAACCTGATGAAGCTTTCGAGCCGCGCCTTTCTCGGGCCGGACACAGGCGAGGCGCCGCATGTCACGCTCGACCTCGTCGAGGCTCATGGCGAGGGATTGATCTGCCTGACCGGCGGGCCGGGGGGCGTTATCAATCACCTGCTGGCTGCCGGTCAGCGGCCCGCCGCCGAGGAGCTTCTGCTGCGGCTGAAGGCGACCTTTGGCGATCGCCTATATGTCGAGCTTCAGCGTCACGACCTTGCCATTGAGCGCCAGACGGAGCCGGCGCTGATCGACCTCGCCTATGAGCACCAACTGCCGCTAGTTGCGACGAACGAGCCTTACTTCGCCAAGGAAGAAGAATACGAGGCGCATGACGCGATGATCTGCATTGCGGAAGGCGCCTATGTCGTGCAGGGCGACAGGCGGCGGCTGACGCCCGAACATCGCTTCAAGTCGCAAAACGAGATGGTCGCGCTGTTCGACGATTTGCCGGAAGCCATCGAGAACACGATCGAGATCGCACGGCGCTGTTCCTATCGTCCGCGTACCCGCAAACCCATCCTGCCGAAATTCAGCCTCGACATCGCGGAAGCGGACGAGCTTCGCCGTCAGGCGGAGGAGGGGCTTACCGCGCGGCTCGCACAGGTCGAAGCCGTCACCTCCGAAGAGGATTATCGCGCGCGCCTGCGCTTCGAGCTCGACGTCATCATCAAGATGGACTTTCCGGGCTACTTCCTCATCGTTTCCGACTTCATCAAATGGGCGAAGGCGCATGGCATTCCGGTGGGGCCGGGCCGTGGTTCGGGCGCGGGCTCGGTGGTCGCCTGGGCGCTTACCATTACCGACCTCGATCCGCTTCGTTTCGGGCTGCTCTTCGAGCGCTTCCTCAATCCCGAACGCGTTTCGATGCCTGACTTCGATATCGACTTCTGTCAGGACCGGCGCGACGAGGTGATCCGGTACGTGCAGGATCGCTACGGCTACGATCAGGTCGCGCAGATCATCACCTTCGGAAAGCTGCAGGCGCGGGCCGTGCTGCGCGACGTGGGCCGCGTGCTGCAATTGCCTTACGGGCAGGTGGATCGGCTCTGCAAGCTGGTGCCGAACAATCCCGCCAATCCGGTAACGCTCGCCGAAGCCATTCAGGGCGAACCGCGTTTGCAGGAGGCGCGCGACTCCGAAGAGGCCGTGGCGAAGCTCCTCGAAATCGGGCAGCGTCTCGAAGGACTCTACCGCCACGCATCGACCCATGCGGCTGGCGTCGTGATCGGCGACCGCCCGCTTGACGAGCTGGTGCCGCTCTACCGCGATCCGCGTTCCGACATGCCGGTGACGCAGTTCAACATGAAGTGGGTCGAGCCTGCCGGTCTCGTGAAGTTCGACTTTCTCGGCCTCAAGACGCTCACCGTGCTCGATCAGGCGGTGAAGCTCATCGCGCGGCGCGGCATCGAGGTCGATCTGCTGCACCTGCCGCTCGGTGACGAGAAGACCTATGCCATGCTCGGTCGCGGCGAAACGGTCGGCGTGTTCCAGCTTGAAAGTTCGGGCATGCGCGACGTGCTCCGCAAGCTCAATGCGGACCGTTTCGAGGATATCATCGCTCTCGTGGCGCTTTATCGCCCCGGCCCGATGGACAACATCCCGAAATACATCAATTGCAAGCAGGGCCGCGAAAAGCCGGACTATCTGCATCCTCTGCTCGAACCGGTCCTGAAGGAGACGAACGGCGTCATCATCTACCAGGAGCAGGTGATGCAGATCGCGCAGATCCTCTCCGGCTATTCGCTCGGTGAAGCCGACCTTCTGCGCCGCGCCATGGGCAAGAAGATCAAGGCGGAAATGGAGGCGCAGAAAGAGCGCTTCGTCACCGGCGCCGTCGCGAAGAATATCGACAAGGGGCAAGCCTCGACGATCTTCGAACTCGTCGACAAGTTCGCGGGCTACGGCTTCAACAAGTCGCATGCCGCCGCCTATGCGCTCGTCGCCTATCAGACGGCATGGCTGAAGGCGAACCATCCGGTCGAGTTTCTCGCGGCGTCCATGAGCCTCGATCTCGGCAATACCGACAAGCTCAACATCTTCAAGCAGGATGCGCAGCGCCTCGGCATCAGGATCAGGCCGCCGAGCGTCAACGAGTCCGAAGCCGTCTTTGCGGTGAAGGACGGTGAGGTGCTCTATGCGCTGTCGGCGATCAAGAATGTCGGCCGGCAGGCGATGGAGCATCTGGTCGAAGTGCGCGAGGCGGGCGGGCCCTTCCGCGATCTTTTCGATTTCGCGCGGCGCATCAATCCGCGCTTCGTCAACAAGCGCGCCTTTGAAAACCTCGCCCGTGCGGGCGCCTTCGATTGCCTCAATCCGCACCGCGCGCAGGTGCTGGCCTCGGTCGATCTGGTGCTCGGCACGGCGAATGCCTCGGTGCAGGAGCGCGAGTCGAACCAGGTGAGCCTTTTCGGCGAAGCGACCGGCGCCAAGGTCGCCAACCCCGCGCTGCCGAATGTCGAGCCATGGACGGCGATCGAGCGCCTCAACGAGGAGTTCAACGCCATCGGCTTCTATCTCTCCGGCCACCCGCTCGACGACTATCAGACGGCGTTGCGCCGGGCGAATGTCGTCACCTGGGCGGAGGTCGGCCCGCGCGGTAATCAGGCGGAAATGGTCGCGGGCACCGTGACGGCCAAGCAGGAGCGTAAGTCGAAGAAGGGGAACCCCTTCGCTTTCCTCAGCCTTTCGGACCCGAGCGGCCAGTTCGAGATCGTCGTCTTCTCGGAAGTGCTCAACCGCTCGCGGGAATTGATGGAGGCCGGCAAGTCGATCGTCGTCTCGGTCGAGATCGACCGCACAGGCGACGAGGTGAAGCTCCGCGCTCAGTCCGTCCGCTCCGTGGACGAGGTGGTGGCGAATGCGGCCGCCGGCATGAAGATATTCCTCGAAACGCCGGAGCCGCTTGCCGTCCTCAAGTCGCGGCTCGGCGAAAAGGGCCGGGGCCTCGTCTCGCTGGTGCTGATGGGCGAGGGCGGCCGCGAGGTCGAATTGAAGCTCCCCGGCGGCTACCGGGTGACCCCGCAGATCCGCGGCGCGATCAAATCCGTGCCAGGCGTCGTCGAGGTTCAGGAGATTTAGGCTGGAAAGGGCGCTTTTTTGGCGCTGTTTTCTCTCTAAAACCCCATGAGACTTGCCTTTTTGACTTTTTCCTCCTATACCCGCGCCATTCCACACGCGGGGTTCGGCAATCCCACGCCTGTTGGCGCGTCCTTCAAGGGGCCGTCATAAAGGCAACATAGGGTTTGTCGGTCCGGTGCGGCCTTTAAAAGCCGTTCTTTCCCCCGCGGAGGTCCAACCGGAAAAGGAGTATGGGTGTCATGGCACTCCCCGATTTCTCTATGCGTTCTCTGCTGGAAGCCGGCGTTCATTTCGGCCACCAGACCCACCGCTGGAACCCGAAGATGGCCCCGTTCCTCTTCGGCGACCGCAACAACATCCACATCATCGATCTGGCGCAGACCGTTCCGCTGCTCCACCAGGCGCTCGTCGCGGTTCGTGACGTCATTGCCGGCGGTGGCCGCGTTCTCTTTGTCGGCACGAAGCGTCAGGCCTCCGAGCCCGTCGCCGCTGCCGCGAAGCAGTGCGCCCAGTACTACATCAACCATCGTTGGCTCGGCGGCACGCTGACCAACTGGAAGACCATTTCGAACTCGATCCGCCGTCTCCGTCAGCTCGACGAGATGCTCGCGGGCGAGGCGCGCGGTCTGACGAAGAAGGAAGTCCTGAACCTGAGCCGCGAGCGCGACAAGCTCGAGCGCGCCATCGGCGGCATCAAGGACATGGGCGGTCTGCCGGACATCATCTTCGTGATCGACACCAACAAGGAAACGATCGCGATCGAGGAAGCCCGCAAGCTCGGCATTCCGGTCGTCGCCATCCTCGACTCGAACTCGAACCCGGACGGCATCGCCTATCCGATTCCGGGCAATGACGACGCCGCCCGCGCGATTGCCATGTATTGCGATCTCGTCTCGCGCGCCGTCATCGATGGCATCTCGCAGAGCCACATCGCGTCCGGCGTCGATGTGGGTGCGGAAGTCGAACCCACGGCCGATATCCCGGCCGACGAGGCTGTGGCGGGCTGATTGCCAGCTACCGCCTGGAGAAAATTGCCCCGGCAGCCCAATGGCTTGCCGGGGCCTGCTCATTTTTAGCTTGAGAGGATATGGCAATGGCTGAAGTCACCGCCGGCATGGTCAAGGAACTCCGCGAAAAGACCGGCGCGGGCATGATGGATTGCAAGTCGGCCCTGAACGAGACGAAGGGCGACATGGAAGCGGCCATCGACTGGCTGCGCACGAAGGGCCTTGCCAAGGCCGCGAAGAAGTCCGGCCGCGTCGCGGCTGAAGGCCTGGTCGGCGTCGTCGCCGAGGGTACGCGCGGCGCGCTGGTCGAGGTGAACTCCGAGACCGACTTCGTCGCCCGCAACGAACAGTTCCAGAAGATGGTGACGGAGATCGCCAAGGTGGCGCTCGCCGCCGAGGGCGATCTCGACAAGCTGCTCGCCTCGACCTATCCGGGCGCCGGCAAGTCGGTGCAGGACTATGTCACCGAGCAGGTCGGCACGATCGGCGAGAACATGAATGTCCGCCGCGCGGCCTCCATCGTCGTGTCGGATGGCGTCGTCGCCGCCTATACGCATAACCAGGTCGTTCCGGGCCTCGGCAAGATCGGCGTTCTCGTCGGTCTCGAGTCGACGGGCGACAAGGCGAAGCTCGCCGAGCTCGGCAAGCAGATTGCCATGCACATTGCGGCCACCGGCCCGCTGGCCACGCGCCGCGAAGATCTGGACCCCTCCGTCGTCGAGCGTGAGCGCGCCGTGCTCATCGCCGAGGCGAAGGAATCGGGCCGTCCCGAGAACATTATCGAGAAGATGGTCGAAGGCCGTATCCGCAAGTTCTACGAGGAGGTCGTTCTCCTGTCGCAGGCCTTCGTGATCGATCCGGACAACACGGTCGAAAAGGCCGTCAAGAACGCGGAAGCCGGCGTCGGCGCCCCGATCAACGTCATCGGCTTCGTCCGCTTCGCCCTTGGCGAAGGCATCGAGAAGACCGAGACGGACTTCGCCGCTGAAGTGGCCGCTGCCGCCCGCGGCTAAGCCTTTCGCGCTGCAATCAAACGCCCCCTTCGCCAACCGGCGTTGGGGGCGTTATTGTGACTGCCACAGGGAAGGGATTCGGCCGTTCGGCCGCCTTGCGATCCCGCCCGCACTCGCTGCCCGCCGAACCTGCCCGCCGAACCTGAAAGAGCAAGCATGACAAAAAAGCCCCTCTATAAACGCGTCCTGCTGAAGGTCTCCGGCGAAGCCCTGATGGGCGATCAGCAATACGGCATCAATGTCGAGACGGTCGACCGCATCGCGCAGGAGATCAAGCAGGCGACCGATATCGGCGTCGAGGTCTGCCTCGTCATCGGCGGCGGCAACATCTTCCGCGGCCTCTCCGGCGCGGCCAAGGGCATGGAAAGGGCGAGCGCCGATTATATGGGCATGCTCGCCACGGTGATGAACGCGCTGGCGATGCAGAACGCGCTGGAACGCTTCGGCGTGCCGACGCGGGTGCTCTCCGCCATTCCCATGATGACCATCTGCGAGCCCTATGTGCGCCGCCGCGCGGTCAGGCACATGGAAAAGGGCCGGGTGGTGATCTTCGCCGCCGGCACGGGCAATCCCTTCTTCACCACGGACACGGCGGCAGCGCTGCGCGCGACCGAAATGGGATGCGATGCGCTGCTCAAGGGAACGCAGGTCGATGGCGTTTATTCCGCCGATCCGCACAAGGTGAAAGATGCGGAGCGCTACGACCATCTCACTTACATGGATGTGCTCGCCAAGGATCTGAAGGTGATGGATACCTCCGCCATCGCGCTGGCGCGAGAGAACGGCATCCCGATCATCGTCTTCTCGATCCATAATGACGGCGGCTTCGTCAATGTTCTGACAGGCGAGGGCCGCTGCACTA
The DNA here is from genome assembly GCF_039680535.1 of Parvibaculum sp. GTDB lineage: Bacteria > Pseudomonadota > Alphaproteobacteria > Parvibaculales > Parvibaculaceae > Parvibaculum. The sequence continues at coordinate 22,138 of NZ_JBDKSS010000022.1, forward strand.
TCATCAGCGACGCCAGCTGAGCCGGAGGCCTTTTGACAGGCGTTGCGGCCTTCAAATAGCGTCGTAGAATCAATATCTAAGCGTAACCAGCTCACTTGAACTCTGATGACTTGCCGGTCGCGCTCTATAGGACGGAAGGAAGAAAATGGCTGACCAAAAGACCCTCGATATCGCTGATGTCGAGCGCCGCATGCGCGGCGCGCTCCAGGCGCTGAAGCAGGAATTCTCCGGGCTCCGCACGGGACGCGCGTCGGCCGGTCTTCTCGATCCGATCATGGTCGAGGCCTATGGCCAGACCATGCCGCTCAATCAGGTGGGAACCGTGGGTGTTCCCGAGCCGCGCATGATCACGGTGCAGGTGTGGGACAAGGGCATGGTCTCGGCTGTCGACAAGGCCATCCGCACCTCCGGTCTCGGCCTCAACCCCAATGTCGACGGCACGCTCATCCGTCTGCCGATCCCGGAGCTGAACCAGGAGCGCCGTACCGAGCTCACCAAGATCGCCGCGAAGTATACCGAGCAGGCCCGCGTGGCCATCCGTAACGTCCGCCGCGACGCCATGGACGAGCTGAAGCGCCTCGAAAAAGATGGCCATATGAGCCAGGACGACCATAAGGTTGTTGCGGACAAGGTGCAGAAGCTCACCGACAAGGTGATCGGCGAGGTCGACGCCGCGCTGGCGCACAAGGAGGGCGAGATCATGCAGGTATGAGGCGCGGCCTCGTGTCCTGCATAAGGATTTCCACCCAAGAGTTTGTTTTTTAACGGAATATTCCATCCATGTTGACGCCCGGGACATCGGCGAGCAGCGAGCAGGCACTCGATGTTCCGCGGCACATTGCCATCATCATGGATGGCAATGGGCGCTGGGCGGCCAAGCGGTATCTGCCGCGCAAGATCGGCCATCAGCAGGGGGTCGAGGCGGTGCGGACCATCGTCCGGGCTGCCGGCGACATGGGCATCCGCTATCTGACGCTTTACGGCTTCAGCTCCGAGAACTGGAAGCGCCCTGCGGAAGAGGTCAGCGACCTGATGGGGCTCCTGCGTCTCTTTATTCGCAGGGACTTGGCGGAGCTTCATCGCAACGGGGTTCAGGTTCGGATCATCGGCGATCGCGAGCACCTCGCGCCCGATATCGTGGCACTCATCGACGAAGCGGAGACGCTGACCCGCGCCAATGATCGGCTGAAGCTCATGATTGCCTTTAACTATGGCGGTCAAAACGAGATAACGGCAGCCGTTCAGCGCATTGCGCGAGAGGTTAAGGCTGGTGCCCTCGACCCCGAGTCGATCACGCCCGAGACCGTGGCCGCACACCTCGATACGGCGGGCGTGCCCGATCCGGATCTCATCATCCGGACAAGCGGCGAGAAGCGGCTTTCGAACTTCCTGATCTGGCAAAGCGCCTATGCGGAGCTTGTGTTTACAGACGTTTACTGGCCGGACTTCACCCCGGATCGCCTGAAAGAGGCCATCGTCGAGTTCAATCTCCGCGACCGGCGGTTCGGCGGCGTCGAGTCTGCGAAGTCATGACATGAGCCCGACCACGGAAGCGCCTGCGCCGAGCAGCAATCTCAGGACGCGAATACTCTCGGCCATCGTCCTCGCGCCGATTGCGCTCGGGCTGGCCTGGGCAGGCAGTTGGCCCTTTGCGGGCCTTATCGCTGCCGCGTCTGTTGCCATGGCGGTTGAACTTGCAGCGCTGCTTCCAGGGCATGGTCCTGCCGAGCGGCTTTTGCTCGGCGGCTTCGCGCTCGTGGCGGTCGCTGTGGCCGCAGCCGGATTGCCCGCCGTGGCGCTGATCGCCGGCGTCGCCGGGCTTTGCTTCTCGCTGGCCATTCGCATGTGGCGAGGCGAGCCTCTGTGGGTTCCGGTTTTCGCCTTTCCCTACCTCGTTCTGCCGCTGGTGGCGATCCTCTGGCTGAGGCTCGATCCTCTGCTCGGCCGGGCGGCCATCTTCTGGCTGCTGGGTGTCGTCTGGGCGACGGATACTTGCGCCTATTTCGCCGGGCGGACGATCGGTGGCCCGAGGATCGCCCCGAGCCTTTCACCCAAGAAGACCTGGGCGGGCCTTGTCGGTGGCATGCTGGGGGCCGGCGCAGTCGGCTTCGGCACGTCGCTCTGGCTCGGCATGGGATCGCCGGCCATGCTCGGCGGGATCAGCATGCTTCTGGCCGTTGTGGCCCAGGCTGGCGATTTCCTCGAATCCGGGCTCAAGCGGCATGCGGGCGTCAAGGATTCAGGTAAGCTGATCCCCGGTCACGGAGGCATACTCGACCGCGTCGACGGCCTCGTTGCCGCCGCGCTGGGCGCCGGTCTTTTGGCGCTGTTTCACGGGGCGGCGAGCCCCGGCGCAGGAGTTTTGATTTGGCCCTGACGGCAGAACTGAAGCATCTCGAGCGCGACGGGGCGGAGGCGTTCCGGGCCGGACGCCCGCGCAGTGTGACCGTGCTCGGCTCCACGGGCTCGATCGGCTGCTCGACGCTCGACTTGATCGAGCGGGAGCGGGACCGCTTCGAACTCATAGCGCTCACCGCCCACAAGAATGTCGATGCGCTGATCGAACAGGCCCGGCGCCTCAAGCCGCAACTCGCCGTCATTGCCGATGCGCTGCTCTATGACGAGCTCAAGGCCGGGCTGGAAGGCACCGGCATAGAGGTGGCAGCCGGACGCGATGCCGTGGTCGAGGCCGCCTTGCGTCCGGCCGAATGGGTGATGGCCGGTATCGTCGGCGCAGCGGGCCTCGCGCCGACGCTTGCCGCAGTACGGCGCGGCGCCTGCGTGGCTCTGGCAAACAAGGAGTGCCTTGTTTCTGCGGGGCCTCTCTTTCTCGCCGAGGTCGCGCGATCGGGTACCGTGCTTCTGCCGGTCGATTCCGAACACAACGCCATCTTTCAGGTGCTTGACCAGACGCGCCTCCACGCCGTCGACAAGATCATCCTGACCGCCTCGGGCGGTCCGTTTCGCACATGGTCGCTTGCCGAGATGGCCAAGGCGACGCCGGAGCAGGCCGTTGCCCATCCGCGCTGGAGCATGGGCGCGAAAATCTCGGTCGACTCCGCCACGCTGATGAACAAGGGACTTGAGCTCATCGAGGCGCATTACCTCTTTCCGGTCGGAGAAGAGCGGCTCGATATCGTCATCCATCCGGAATCGATCATTCACAGCATGGTCGGCTATGTGGATGGCTCGGTGCTCGCCCAGTTGGGGTCTCCTGATATGCGGACGCCCATCTCCTACGCCCTGGCTTGGCCGGACCGCATGGCGACCCCCTGCGAAAGGCTCAATCTCGCGGAAATCGGCCGGCTGACCTTCGAGGCTCCCGATCCGGTGCGCTTTCCCGCCATCAGCCTCGCGCGGGCCGCGGTGAAGGCCGGTGGCGCCGTTCCGACCATCCTTAACGCGGCCAATGAGGTCGCGGTGGCCGCCTTCCTCGACCGGCGGATCGGATTCCTGGACATCGCCGGTACGGTGGAATCGGTATTGTCCGCGATGGCCCCGGATAGCGGCCAGCCGGATAATCTCGAACATATTTACGAAATTGACGGATTGGCACGGATTCGCGCCGAGGAATTGGTGCAATTGGTTGGCCGCTGACGTAGTCTCTCTGCGGCTCGTCGCCGGCAGGCGATGCCGGGTGGGGGCTTATATGCGAACCGGAACTTTCAGGGCGTGTGGAACGGCCCGGCAGACGCATGGGACGAGAACGGGATTTTGAGCGTGGTGAACCTACTGGCTGGCATTGGGGGCTTCGGAGAATCGCTCTGGGGTTATTTGTTGCCTTTCCTGTTCGTGCTGACCGTCGTCGTATTCTTTCATGAACTCGGGCACTTCCTGGTAGCGCGGCTTTGCGGCGTGAAGGTCGAGACGTTTTCGATCGGCTTCGGCAAGGAGATATTCGGCTGGAACGACCGGCGCGGCACGCGCTGGAAGGTGAGCTGGATCCCGCTCGGCGGCTATGTGAAGTTTCTCGGCGATGAATCGGCGGCGAGCACGCCAGACCGCCGCCGTCTCGCCGAAATCCCGCCCGAGCAGCGCGGCGGCCTTTTCTATTTCAAGCCTGTGGCGCAGCGCGCGGCTGTTGTCGTGGCCGGACCGGTTGCCAACTTTCTGCTGGCGATTGCCATTTTTGCGGGCCTCTACACCGTTGTCGGCCAGGTGATTGTCCAGCCGGTGATCAAGACCGTGGTGGAAAACAGCGCTGCGGCAGAAGCGGGCTTTCAACCTGGCGATCACGTCCTGTCGATCGACGGCAAGGCGATCGACAGCTTCGAGGACATGAAGCGCATCGTGAGCCTCAGCAGCGATGTGAAGCTTACCTTCGTGGTCAAGCGTGGCGGCGCCGATGTGACGCTTCTTGCGACTCCGCGCCGGCAGGAGGTGAAAGATCCCTTCGGCAATGTGCAGCGGATCGGCATTCTGGGGCTGGCGCCGGATACGGGCGAGGCGAACTGGCGCGTGACGCGCACCGATCCCGTGACCAGCCTTTGGCTCGGGGCCAAGGAGACCTGGTTCATCGTTTCCCAGACCTTCACCTATCTGGGGCGCGTGGTTTCCGGTGCCGAGGATGCGAGCCAGATCGGTGGTCCGTTGACCATCGCACGGGTTTCAGGGCAGGTTGCGTCCGTCGGATTCTCGGCGCTGCTGAACCTGACGGCTATCCTTTCCGTAAGTATTGGCCTGCTTAACCTTTTTCCGGTGCCGATGCTTGATGGGGGACACCTTCTGTACTATGCGGTCGAGGCTCTGCGCGGCCGTCCGCTGGGCGACCAGGCGCAGGAATTCGGCTTCAGAATCGGGCTCGCGCTCGTCATGATGCTCATGGTTTTTGCGACCTGGAACGATTTGGTCCATCTGTTCAGCTGATCGTCTCGATGCCTGCGGGCAGAGGCAACCTGGCGATAAACAAACGGGGTCCTGCGGGACCCGAGCGATTGAGGTAGGTAGGGGATGGGGCGACTGGTGAGTTCGATGGGCCAAGTGGCGCGTTTCGGCGGCGTCGGCGCGCTGCTTCTCGCTGTGTGCAGCCTTACGGCATCCCTGCCGGGCATTGCGACCTTTGGCGGTACCGTTTTGGGTGTGACGGCAGTTCAGGCTGCCGAAGCCGAGGGCCCGGTCATCAGGAAGATCGACGTCGAGGGCAATCAGCGCATCGAGCGCGATACGGTCGTCTCCTACATGGCCATTCAGGAAGGCGACGCCTATAGCGCCTCCAAGGTCGATACTTCGCTGAAGCACCTGTTCGATACCGGCCTCTTTGCCGACGTCAACATCCGTCGCGATGGCGACATGCTCGTCGTCTCGGTCGTCGAGAACCCGATCATCAATCGCGTTGCCTATGAAGGCAACAGCGCGATCAAGGAAGAGGACCTCAACAACGAAGTCCAGTTGAAGCCGCGGACGATCTACACGCGCGCCAAGGTTCAAGCCGACGTCACTCGCATCATCGAACTCTATCGCCGCGGCGGCCGCTTTGCGGCGACCGTCGAGCCGAAGGTGATCCGCCTGCCACAGAACCGCGTTGACCTCGTCTTCGAGATCAATGAGGGCCAGAAGACGAAGATCGCGGCCATCAATTTCCTCGGCAACAAGAACTTCAGCGACGGCGATCTGCGCGAAGTGGTTTCGACGAGCGAATCCGCCTGGTGGAAGTTCTTCTCGTCGTCGGACAGCTACGACCCCGATCGCCTGACCTATGACCGCGAGCTTCTGCGCCGCTTCTATCTGTCGAAGGGTTATGCGGACTTCCGCGTCGTGTCGGCCGTGGCCGATCTCAGCCGCGACGATGCCTCCTTCCACATCACCTTCACGGTCGAGGAAGGCGATGTCTACAACTTCGGCAAGGTCGACATCAAGACGAACCTCGAGAAGCTCAACAAGGATGAGCTTCTGGAACTCGTTCAGACAAAGAGCGGCGAGACGTATAACGCCAATCTCATCGACAAGACGGTCGACGCGCTGACCTTTGCGGCTGGTTCGAAGGGCTATGCCTTTGCCGAAGTGCGCCCCCGCGTGCATCGCGACCGCAAGGGCCACGTCGTCGATATCTCCTACAATATTGCCGAGGGACCGCGCGTTTACGTTGAGCGGATCGATATCGTCGGCAACCAGCGCACGCTCGACCGCGTCATTCGCCGTCAGATGAAGCTCGCCGAAGGCGATGCCTTCAACAAGGTGCTGCTCGACAAGTCGGAAAAGAACATTCGCGGTCTGCAATATTTCGCCAAGGTCGATGTGAAGCAGCAGCCCGGTTCGGCGCCCGACAAGACCGTCATCAATGTGGCTGTGCAGGAGCAGTCGACCGGTTCGCTGTCGCTGAGCTTCGGCTTCTCGTCGCTCGACAATGTCGTCGCCGGCGCAGGCCTCAGCGAGCGCAACTTCCTCGGTCGTGGCCTGCAGGTCGGCACGAACGTGTCGCTTGCGAAGCGTCAGCAGTTGATCGAGTTCCATTACACCGATCCCTATTTCCTGGATCGTGACCTCGTCGGCGGTGTCGACATCTTCGGCAGCGAAACGAACTATCAGAGCGAAGCGTCGTTTGACTCGCGCACGCAGGGTGCCGGTCTCCGCTTCGGCTTCCCGCTGTCGGACAACAGCAGGCTGCTGACGCGCTACCAGCTGCGCTTCGAGAGCCTCTTCAACGTCACGAGTACGTCTCCGCTCATCCAGGCGGCAGCCGGATCGCAGACGCGTTCGATCATCGGTTACGACTATTATCTCGATCAACGCAACGATCCGGTCATTCCGACGGGCGGTTGGGACTTCCTGCTCAGCCAGGACTTTGCCGGTGTCGGTGGTTCCGTGAGCTACCTGTCGAGCCAGGTCCTTGTGCACAACTATTACAAGCTGGCCGAGGACTACACGCTGACTCTGCGCGCAGACGTCGGTTACATCCAGGGCATCGGGCAGAACGTGAAGCTCAATGACCGCTTCTTCAAGGGCGGTCAGGATTTCCGTGGTTTCAAGTCGGCCGGCATGGGTCCGCGCGATCTGACCACGGATGACGCCATTGGCGCCAACGGCTATGCGTTCGGCACTGCGGAAGTCAGCTTCCCCAACGGCCTGCCCGAGGCGCTGGGCATCTCGACCAGCCTGTTCACGGATTTCGGCATCGTCGGTGGTGCGAGCATCGACAGCGGACTTGCCGGTTCGGACGTGTACAAGACCAACTATGCGCCGCGCGTTTCGGCCGGTCTCAGCGTCAACTGGAAGTCGCCGTTCGGCCCCGTTCGCCTCGACTTCGGTCAGCCCTTCGTGAAGGAAGACTACGACAAGACCGAAATCTTCCGCTTCAGCGCAGGCACACAGTTCTAGTACGAGTCAGGAGCGCGATCTCGATGGGGTGTCGGGATCGCGCTTTTTCCAGAGAAAAGCCGGGGGTAACCCGGTATCAGCAACCGTCTTCGTTCCAGGATTTCAAAAGGGTATCCCTGATCATGAAGTTCCATCGTTTTGCCAAGCGTGTGCTTGCTGCCTTGGCGTTTGTTTCCATCGCGACCGCCGCCACCGTGCCTGCCGCTTCCGCCGCTGGCCCGGCGGTTATCCTGATCGTCAATACGCAGCAGATTTTCAACGAATCGAAGGTCGGCCAGAGCATCCGCACCCAGCTTCAGGATCAGGCGAAGAAGCTTCAGGCGGAAGACAAGAAGGGTTCGGAAGCGCTCCAGGCGGAAGCCAAGAAGCTTTCCGAGCAGCGGTCGCTCCTCAGCGCCGATGACTTCAAGAAGAAGGTCGCGGCCCTCGAGAAGAAAGAGGCCGATCGTCAGGAGAAGATGCGTGCAAGGGGCGACGCACTTCAGCTCGGCGTCAACAAGGCGCGCGCAGAGGTTGAGGCCGCCATTCGTCCGATCTTTGCCGATATCATGAAGAAGAACGGCGCGACGCTGCTTCTCGACCAGTCGGTCGTGCTGGCAGGTGGCGTGGATCTCGACGTAACGGCAGAGGCCCTGAAGGCCCTCGACGCCAAGGTTACGAAGATCGACGTCAAGCCGATCTCGCCGGCCGAAGCCAAGAAGGCCGCGCAATAATCCAGTGAAGAAAGGTCCCGCGCAAAGCGCGGGGCATGTGGTGACAATGGCGGATTCTCGTTTCTTTGCGAATAAAGGACCGTTCGCACTTGGCGAGATCGCCACGCGCGTGGGAGCGGAGCTGGGACCCAATGCCGATGCAGCGCGTCGGATCGGGGACATAGCTTCGCTCGACGCCGCGGGCCCCACCGATCTCAGCTTCCTCGACAATCCGAAATATGTGGACGCCTTTGCCGCTACCTCGGCGGGCGCCTGCCTCGTTCATCCCCGCTTCGTCGGCCGTGCTCCCGCCGGGCTTGCGCTGCTCGTGACCAAGGAGCCCTACCGGGCTTACGCGTTGGCGAGCCAGCTCTTCTATCCAGACGAGGTACGCGGCGCGGATACCTTTGGCGAACCCGCTACGGTTCATCCGCGAGCGGTCGTTCACCCCAGTGCGAGCATCGGCGCTGGCGCGACAATCGAGCCGGGCGCGGTGATCGGCGCCGGTGCCGAGATCGGCAGCGGCACGGTCGTCGGTGCCAACGCGGTGGTATCGAAGGGCTGCACCGTCGGACGCAATTGTTTCATCGGCCCCAATGTCACGATCAGCCATGCCCATATCGGTGATCGCGTGATGCTGCATCCTGGCGTCGCGATCGGTCAGGATGGCTTCGGCTTTGCCATGGGATTCCCTCGGCATGAAAAGGTGCCGCAGCTCGGGCGCGTCATCATTCAGGACGATGTGGAAATTGGCGCCAATACCACCGTGGACCGCGGAGCCGGGCCGGACACGGTCATTGGCGAGGGAACCAAGATTGATAATCTCGTACAGATCGGACACAACGTAACGACCGGGCGGGGCTGTGTGATCGTCTCGCAGACGGGCGTTTCCGGCAGCGCGAAGCTTGGCGATTTCGTGGTGCTTGCGGCGCAGGTCGGTGTGACCGGGCATCTGACCATCAATTCGGGCGTTCAGATCGCCGCGCGCAGCGCCGTTATTCACGACGTGCCGGCGGGGCAGAAATATGGCGGCGTACCCGCGAGGCCGGTTCGCGAATGGCAGCGGGAACTCGTCGCCATCAAGAATCTCGGCAAGCGCCGGAAGACGGACGAACCCGCGGGCGATGCGAGTTAGTGAGGAAGAACAAGCGGCGCAAGCCGTGCGAGAGGGAATGAGATAATGAGCGATGCGGAAACGGTAACCGAAGTTCTCGGCAGCGCGGACATCAAGCGGGTGATGGAGCTTCTTCCTCACCGCTATCCCATGCTGATGATCGACCGGATTATCGACATGAAGGGCAGCGAGTCGGCCACGGGCATCAAGAATGTGTCGGCCAATGAACCCTTCTTTCAGGGGCACTTTCCCGGTCATCCCGTGATGCCCGGCGTACTCATTGTCGAGGCCATGGCGCAGACCGCTGGCGCGCTGGTACTGAGCGGGCTTGGCGCCGATGCCGAAGGCAAGATCGTCTATTTCATGACGATCGAACGCGCCCGATTCCGCAAGCCTGTGCAGCCGGGCGATGTGCTGAAGATTCACGTTACCAAGATTCACAGCCGCGGCCCCGTCTGGAAGTTCAGCGGCGAAGCGAAGGTCGACGGCGCGCTCGTTGCGGAAGCCGAATACAGCGCCATGATCGTCGATCAGGCATCGAAAGCATGACGAATATCCATCCGACAGCCATCGTTGATCCCAAGGCGGAGCTCGACCCGAGCGTGAAGGTCGGGCCCTACAGCATCATCGGGCCCGATGTGAAGCTTGGGCCTGACGTCGTGCTGCATTCGCATGTCGTTCTTGCCGGACGGACGACCATCGGCGCCCGGACGCAGATTTACCCTTTCGCCTCGATCGGCCAGCCGCCGCAGGATCTCAAATATCATGGCGAGCCGAGCACACTTGAGGTGGGTACGGACAATCTCATCCGCGAATATGTGACGATGAATGCCGGCACCGAGGGCGGCGGCATGGTGACCCGCATCGGCAGTAATAATACGTTCCTTGCCAGCGCCCATGTCGGTCATGATTGCATCATCGGCGATCACGTCATCCTGTCGAATACGACGCTGCTTGCCGGCCACTGCCGCGTGGCCGATTACGTCATTTTCGGTGGCGGTTCCGCCGTGCATCAGTTCGTGCGTATCGGCAAGCATGCCTTCATCGGCGGTGCGAGCGCGGTCGAGAGCGATATCATTCCCTTCGGTCTCGTTGTCGGAAACCGAGCCCATCTGATGGGGCTCAATCTCGTGGGTCTGAAGCGGCGTGGCTTTTCGCGCGAGCAGATCAATGCGATGCGCGATGCCTTCGGCCAGATATTCGGGCAGGAAGGGGCGCTGCGCGATCGTGTTGCTGCGGTGGCCGAGCGCTTCGCCGACAATGCGGATGTAATGGACATTGTGAACTTCATTCAGGCCGATGCCGATCGTCCGCTCTGCCTGCCACGCCACTGACGAGACTTCGTTGAGGCACGCGGCATGAGTTCGTCTGCCAACAGACCGCGAAAGCTTGGAGTTGCTGCCGGCGGCGGTCCGCTGCCTCTGGCGGTGGCCGATGCCGCCCGGGCCGCGGGGCGAGAGGTCTTCATCGTGGGCGTAAAGGGCGCGGCAGGGCCGGACATCGAACGCTATCCGCATGGATGGGTGCGGGTTGGCGCGATGGGGCGCTTCCTCAAGCTCTTCAAACAGAATGGCTGCGAAGACGTGGTCATCATCGGGCCGATGACGCGGCCGACGCTGCGCGACATTGTGCCGGATTTTCGCGGGCTGCTTCTTCTGCCTCGCTTCATCAAGCGAATGAAGACGGGTGACGACGCGCTCTTGCGCGGCGTCGTGGAGTTCCTGGAGGAAAACGGCATTCGCGTCGTCGGCGCGGAAACCATTTTGCCGAGCCTGCTTGCTTCCACGGGTCTGTTGAGCAAGGCTGTTCCAACCCCGTCGCAGGAAGCCGATATAGACGCTGCAATTGCCGCTGCTCGCAAAATCGGGGCGCTCGATATCGGGCAAGGCGCCGTCGTCTGTCGCGGCCATGTGCTCGCGCTCGAAGACATAAAAGGAACGGATGCGATGCTTGGCCGTGTTGCCGCCATGCCGCCGGAAGGCCGGGGCTCGGAGATCGCGCGCGACGGTGTGCTGGTCAAGCTGCCAAAACCGGCACAGGAGCGCCGCGTCGATCTGCCGACCATCGGTGTACGGACGGTTGAGCGCGCCGCTGCCGCCGGGCTTGCGGGCATCGCCGTCGAATCGGGCGGGGCCATTGTAGCGGATGCGGAGGGCGTGGCGCGCAAGGCCGATGAACTCGGCCTCTTCGTGCTGGGTTTCCCGCATGCGCGCACATTGGGCGTGAAGCCATGAAGGACGACGCAACCATCCCGCACATCATGCTCGTCGCGGGCGAGCCTTCGGGCGACGCCCTTGGCGGCGAGCTGATGGAGGCTCTGAAGGAGTTGCGGCATGGCGCGGTGCGGATCACCGGCGCAGGCGGGCCGAAGATGATCGCTCAGGGCCTCACCTCCATTTTCCCCATGTCGGACACTTCCGTGATGGGGCCGCGCGAGGTCATTCCGCGCCTGCCGCTGATCCTGCGGCGCATGCGCGAGACGGCGGACTTTGCCGTGCGCGAGCAGCCCGATGTGCTGGTCATCATCGACAGCCCGGATTTTACGCATATGGTGGCGAAGCGCGTTGCGAAGCGTGCGCCGGATATTCCGATTGCGAATTATGTCTCGCCGAGCGTCTGGGCGTGGCGGCGCGGCCGCGCGCGGGCCATGGCCAAATATGTGAAGCGCGTGCTGGCCCTGCTTCCGTTCGAGCCGGATTTCTTTCGTGCCGAGGCCAATCTCGACTGCGTCTATGTCGGCCATCCGGCCATCGAACGCCTGCCTGTGGAGGGCAGCGGCGAGGCGTTCCGAAAGGCGCGCGGAATGACGCCGGACCAGCCGATGCTGCTCGTCCTTCCCGGCAGCCGCACCAACGAAGTAAAGCGCCTGATTGCCGATTTCGGCGCGACGGCGGCGCTGTTGGCGCGCGACTATCCCGGCATCAGATTCGTCCTGCCGACCGTGCCGCATGTCCGGCATCTGGTGGAGGAGGGCGTGAAGAGCTGGTCCGTTCCCGTCGAGCTGATCGATAGCGAGGATGAGAAGCGCGCAGCCTTCGATGCGGCGACGGCGGCGCTCGCGGCGTCCGGTACGGTTTCGCTCGAACTCGGCCTTGCCCGTGTGCCGATGGTGATTGCCTACAAGATCGATCCGATCGCGGCCTGGTTCGTCTCCGGTCTGCTCAAGGTGCCGTCGGTCGTCGTGGTCAATCTTATTCTCGACCGGCCGTCGGTGCGCGAGTTTCTGCAATATGCGGCGAAGCCCGCCGCTCTTGCCGCGGCGTTGAAGCCGCTTCTGCGTGACACGCCCGAACGCAGGCGCGCGCTTGCCGATCTCGATGAGCTTCGCGACATCATGGGCGTGGGCGGCGACCGGCCAAGCCTCCGCGCGGCGCGGGCGGTGCTCGAGATGCTGCCGCCAAGGCTCAGATAGACTCAAAAGAAAAGAGGCGCCCCAAGGGGCGCCTCTGGCATTTCCGGTCGGTTCGACTGCTTACTTGCGCTTGTCGAACGAAACGTAATCGCGACGCGGGGCGCCGGTGTAGAGCTGGCGCGGACGGCCGATGCGCTGGTCCGGATCCTCGATCATCTCGTTCCACTGCGCGACCCAGCCGACGGTGCGGGCGAGCGCGAAGAGAACCGTGAACATCGTGGTCGGGAAGCCCATCGCCTTCAGCGTGATGCCCGAATAGAAGTCGATATTCGGATAGAGCTTCTTCTCGATGAAGTAGCTGTCGCTGAGAGCGATCTTTTCGAGTTCGATGGCAACGTCGAGCAGCGGATCGTCCTTGATGCCCAGGACCTGGAGCACTTCGTGGCAGGTCTTCTGCATCACGCGGGCGCGCGGGTCGTAGTTCTTGTAGACGCGGTGGCCGAAGCCCATCAGGCGGAAGGGATCGTTCTTGTCCTTCGCCTTGTTGATGTACTCCGGGATGCGGTCGACGGTGCCGATTTCGCGCAGCATTTCGAGCGCGGCCTCGTTCGCGCCGCCATGCGCCGGGCCCCAGAGGCAGGCGATGCCGGCCGCGATGCAGGCGAAGGGATTGGCGCCCGACGAACCGGCGAGACGCACGGTCGAGGTCGAAGCGTTCTGCTCATGGTCGGCATGGAGGATGAAGATGCGATCCATCGCGCGGGCGAGGATCGGATCGACCTTGTACTCTTCGGCGGGAACCGAGAAGCACATGTGCAGGAAGTTTTCGGCATAGCCGAGGCTGTTCTTCGGATAGACGACCGGCTGGCCGACCGAATACTTGTAGGCCATGGCGGCAATGGTCGGGATCTTGGCGATGAGGCGACGGCTCGCGATCATGCGCTGCACGGGGTCATTGATGTCCGTGGAGTCGTGATAGAAGGCCGAGAGCGCGCCGACCATGCCGCACATGATCGCCATGGGATGGGCGTCGCGGCGGAAGCCACGCAGGAAGAACTGCATCTGCTCATGAACCATGGTGTGGTTCGTGATCGCGCGATCGAATTCCTTGAATTCGGCCGAGGTCGGCAGTTCGCCGTTCAGCAGCAGGTAGCAGGTTTCGAGGAAGTTGCCCTTTTCGGCCAGCTGCTCGATCGGATAGCCGCGATAGAGCAGCACGCCTTCTTCGCCGTCGATATAGGTGATCTTCGACTCGCAGCTCGCCGTCGAGGTGAAGCCGGGGTCATAGGTGAAGTGGCCCGTCTGACCGTAGAGCTTGGAGATGTCGATGACGCTCGGGCCGATCGAGCCGGGGACGACAGGATATTCGTAATTTTTATTGTCGACGGCGAGAGTCGCGAGCTGCTTCGCGCCACCTTCTTTTCCGTTTTTCGTCATACTGTCCTGCCTGTCCTTTGCTGGTTTGCCGAACCGGGCGGAGAGCCACGATCCAGCCATTGTTGAACATCTTATTTGGCTGCTTGCGCTTGCGCGAGCGTCAGGCAGCCTGATCCTTGATCCTTCCAAGCGCTTCCTCGCGGCCGAGGGTCGCCAGGACATCGAAAATGGGCGGTGAGACGGAGCTGCCCGTAGCGGCGGCGCGAAGCGGCTGCGCGACCTTGCCGAGCTTGAGGCTTTCCGTTTCGGCAAAGCTGCGCACGGCGGCCTCGATATCGCCGGCAGCCCAGCCCTGAAGCCCTTCGAGCGCGGGGGCGAGGCGCGCGAGCAATGCGCGCGCATCTGCATCCAGCAGCTTCGCCGCGTTGGCGTCGAGCGCAAGCGGCCGTTTGGCGCGCAGGAACTCGGCGCCTCTCCCGATATCGAGCAGCGTCTTTGCGCGCTCCTTGATGCCCGGCATGGCGGCGATGAGCCTGGCGCGGAAGTCCGCCCCGAAATTGCCGCCGTCGGCCCAATGGCCGAGGCGCTGCATCAGGGCGATCGTGTCGTCGGCAAGACGCGTGTCGTCGCCTTCGCGGATATAGTGGCCGTTCAGATTTTCGAGCTTGGCGAAATCGAAGCGCGAGGGCGAGCGGCCGATATGGTCGAGGTCGAACCACTCGATTGCCTGCTCGGTTGAGAAAATCTCGTCGTCGCCATGGCTCCAGCCGAGGCGGGCGAGATAGTTCCGCATCGCTTCGGGCAGATAGCCCATGTCGCGATAGGCATCGACGCCGAGCGCGCCGTGACGCTTGGAGAGCTTTGCGCCGTCCGGTCCGTGGATCAGCGGCACATGGGCGAATTCGGGGATCTCCCATCCCATCGCCGCGTAGATCTGGCTCTGGCGGCCGGCATTGGTGAGGTGGTCGTCGCCGCGGATGATGTGGGTGACGCCCATGTCGTGATCGTCGACGACAACGGAAAGATTGTAGGTCGGCGTGCCGTCGCTGCGGACGATGATGAGATCGTCGAGCTGTTCATTGGCGAAGCGCACGTCGCCCATGACATGGTCGCGGACAATCGTCTCGCCTTCATTCGGCGATTTGAAGCGGATGACCGGCTTCACGCCTTCGGGCGCCTCGGAGGGATCGCGGTCGCGCCAGCGGCCGTCATAGCGAATGGGGAGGCCTTCGGCCTTTGCCTTTTCCCGCATTTCTTCGAGTTCCTGCGGGCTGGCGTAGCAGTAATAGGCCTTGCCCTGTCGCAGCAATTCCTCGGCGACCTCGCGGTGGCGCGCCTGACGCGCGAACTGATAGGTGACTTCGCCGTCCCATTCGAGACCGAGCCAGCGCAGGCCTTCAAAGATTGCGTCGATGGCGGCGTCGGTCGAGCGCTCGCGGTCCGTGTCTTCGATGCGCAGCAGAAACTTTCCGTTGTTCCGGCGCGCATAGAGCCAGCTGAACAGGGCCGTGCGTCCGCCGCCGATATGCAGATAGCCGGTCGGCGAAGGGGCAAAGCGCGTTACGACTTGCTTCGGTTCCGTCATGATCTCCCGTGGTCCCACCTTTCGGGCCACACCCGTGAGGGGTGAACCCAGGCAGGTAGGCAAGGCGATTTATTGTTGGCATGCTGCGATCCGGAGGCGCGACTTTCGGGCATTCGGATCTGCTGCGGGGCAGGGGTTTTCTAGCACATTGCGGCGATGCAACGTAAGCCCGAAGGGGCCGCTTGCCCAAGGGTTTTTGGGTTTTGTTCACGGGCTGTTCGGGGCGTTTTTCGAGTAGGGGGCGGAGTGACGGCCGCGACGGATGCGGAATTGGAAGAGGCCGTGGAAGGGCCTCCGGCGGACGAGGCTTTTTCGCCCCTCCGGCGGGCGTCCGACTATGTCGCCGCATCCTTTTTCGGCGAGACGGACCGGTGGTTTCTGTGGTCCCCGGTGTTGCTCGGCCTCGGAATCGCGCTCTATTTCAGCCTTTCCTTTGAGCCGCCGCTCTGGGCGGCGTTGCTCGCCCTTTCGGCGGCGGGCGGCGGGCTTGCCGTCGCGCTGAGACGGGGAGCGACCGGTGTTCTCGCGGTGGCCATTTTCTGCGTCGTGCTCGGTTTCGCGCTGGCCTGCATCCGCGCGGCGGTCGTTGCGGCGCCTGTCATCCAGAAACCGTGGAATGGCGTGATCGAGGGGCGCGTCGTTGAGGTCGAGCGAACGGAAAAGGGCGCTCTCGCCGTCACGCTTGAGCCGCTTTCGATGGACCGCGTTGCGCCTGCCGACATGCCGGCGAAGGTGCGATTGCAGGTCCGCTTCCCCGACGCGGTGATCGAGCCGGGCGAGACGATCCGGGTGCGGGGAAGGCTCATGCCGCCGCCGGAACCGGTGGAGCCCGGCGGATTCGACTATGCGCGGCAGGTCTGGTTCGATGGGTTGGGCGGCGTCGGCTTCGCATTTGCGGCGCCGGAGCGCGTCGCGCCGCCGCCGGAGGACTGGACGACTTCGCTTGCGCGGTTGCGGCAGGCCATCACGGCTCGCGTACAGAGCGGCATCGGCGGCGCTTCGGGCGCGATTGCGGCGGCGCTCATCACGGGCGAGCAGCGCGCCATTCCGGACTGGGCGGCGGAGGATTTGCGCAAGGCGGGCCTTGCTCACGTGCTGTCGATTTCCGGCCTTCATATGGTGCTATTCGGCGGGTCGCTGTTCTGGCTGTTGCGCGCGGGCCTGGCCCTCGTGCCTGCCATCGCGCTGCGCTATCCGATCAAGAAATGGGGCGCGGCGGCGGCGCTCGTCGGGTCCACGGGCTATCTCCTCATCTCGGGCGCGGAGGTCGCCACGCAGCGCTCATGGATCATGATCGCGCTGATGTTCGTTGCGATCATCTTCGATCGGCCTGCGCTCAGTATGCGGAATGTCGCCTTGGCCGCGCTGCTCGTGCTCGCCTGGCAACCCGAGAGCCTGCTGGGAGCCAGCTTTCAGATGTCGTTTGCCGCGGTCGTCGGTCTTATCGCCTGTTACGAGAGCCCGCTGGTGCAGCGTTTCACGGCCATGAATGAAGGCAGCGATGGGTTCCTCTTTGGTAGCCTGCGCTTTGCCTTCAACTATGTCGCGGGGGTTCTCGTCACGACCACGATTGCGGGCTTCGCGACGGGCGCCTATGCCGCCTTTCATTTCGATCGCATCGCGCTTTACGGCATGGCGGGAAATCTCGGCGCGCTGCCGATTGTCAGCGTTCTGGTCATGCCCGCCGCGCTGGCGACGATGGTTCTGATGCCGTTCGGTGCGGAGGCGCCGGCGCTTTGGGTGATGGGCAAGGGCGTCGAGGGCATGCTTTGGGTCGCGCATGAGGTGGCCGGATGGCGGGGTGCCGATCGCCTCGTCGCATCCGCGCCGATGGCGTCGCTGGCATTGCTGACTCTGGGCGGATTGTGGCTGTCGCTGTGGCGCGGGAGCTGGCGCTTCGCCGGCATCGCGCCGATGGCACTGGCCCTCGCGCTCTGGGGCTCGCCTGCCCGGCCCGATCTTCTGATCGCTCCCGATGGAAGGCTTGCGGCGCTGCGCGGTAAGGATGGCCTGCTTCATCTGACCGCGAAGCGTTCATCCTATGCAGCCTCGCAATGGCTGCGGCACGATGGCGATACACGGGAGCCGTCGGATGCCGTCGGATCGCCGTATCAGGGGTGCGACTCAGCGGGATGTATCTGGCATGAGCCGGGACGACCGCTGGTCGCTTTTTCGGAAGGACCGGAGGCGCTTGGCGATGATTGCGTAAGGGCAGACGTCGTGATCTCGATGGTACCCGTGGCGCGGCAGATACGCGCGACTTGTCATGCACGGCTGGTCGTCGATCGCTTCGATCTCTGGCGGGGCGGCGCGATAGCGATCTACTACGGCTCGGATGGAACGATGAGAATGGAGACCTCGCGCGAGGCGCGCGGCCGCCGTCCCTGGGTGCAGCGCCAGTTCACCGCAAAGTCACGGGATGAAGGTGCCGCCGATCAGTAGCGGCGCAGCAGCCCGACGAGCTTGCCCTGAACCTTCACACGATCCGGCCCGAAGATGCGCGTTTCATAGGCGGGATTTGCCGCCTCAAGCGCGATGGAATCGCCCTTGCGGCGCAGGCGTTTCAGCGTTGCTTCCATGCCGTCGACAAGCGCCACGACGATCTCGCCGCTATTGGCTGTATCGCAGCGCTGAATGAGCACCGTGTCGCCATCGAGAATGCCGGCCTCGATCATCGAGTCGCCCTTGACCTCGAGGGCGTAATGCTCGCCCGAGCCAAGCAGCGTCAGCGGCACAGCGACCTGATGGCTTTCCTCCTGCAGCGCCTCGATGGGCGTGCCGGCGGCGATGCGGCCCATGACGGAGAGCGTGATCGTGTTTTCCGGCTGGTGGGCGGGCTGAAGGTCGCGGCTGAGCGCCTTTCCGCGGCTGCCTTCGATGACGCTTGGCGAGAAGCCCTTGTTGCGCGAGATCGAGAGACTCGGCGAGGCGGACTCGGGCAGTTTCACGATCTCGAGCGCACGGGCGCGATGCGCAAGGCGGCGGATGAAGCCTCGTTCTTCCAGCGCGGTAATGAGGCGATGGATGCCCGATTTGGACCGCAGATCCAGCGCGTCCTTCATTTCATCGAAGCTCGGAGACACGCCCCCCTCCTTGATGCGCTCATGAATGAACATCAGGAGTTCGTGCTGTTTGCGTGTGAGCATGCTTTCGGGCCCCAAATATGGAACAAACCATAAACCTTGCTACACGTTCTAGTTTGGTTCCCATCGGGCGTCAAGAGCTTCTGTGGATAAATCAGAACCGAAGCGGCAGGACCTCGACGAGCGCTCCGGCTTCCGCGGCGGGTGCGTGAGGCGGGCGCACGATCAGGCAATCGGCGGCCGAGAGCAGCGAGAGCATGGAGCTGTCCTGCTTCGGAAAGGGCGTCGCGACGGGAAGTTCGCCCGGCACATGGTCGATGCTGGCGCGCAGATAGTCCTCTCGCTGGTCGTTCGCTGCGAGCGGCGTAGCGAGGCGAGCCGGGACGGTTCGAGGTGCGTGCCCCTCGCCGCCGGCAAGCCTGGTCAGCGCGGGCACCAGGAAAAGCAGGGCGCAGACCTGCGCCGAAACGGGATTACCCGGCAGGCCCAGCATGGGAATGTTGCGGTAGCGCCCGAACATCAGCGGCTTTCCGGGGCGCATGGCGATACGCCAGAAATCGATGTCGAGCCCATCTTCCGCGAGCGCCGACTGGACGAGATCGTGGTCGCCGACGGAGGCGCCGCCGAGAGTCACGAGCATGTCGGCGCCGATGGCCTTGCGCGCGGCCGCGCGGATCGCCTCGCGCCGGTCGGGCGCAATGCCAAGATCGAGAGGAACGCCGCCCGCTTCCACGATGAGCGCCGCGAGCCCGTCATTATTGGACGAGACGATCTGGTTGGGGCCGATGGGCATGCCCGGCCGCACCAGTTCGTCGCCTGTCGAGAAAAAGGCGACGCGTGGGCGTCGATGCAGAAAGAGGCTCGGCTGGTTCATCGCAGCGGCAAAGGCAATGTCGGCAGGCGAGAGTTTTCGCCCGGAAACGAGCCCGGTCGCGCCTTCCTTGAAGTCGAGGCCTGCGCGGCGGATATTCCGTCCGGGTACGGCGCTTTCACGCGCGATGACGATATCGCCATAGCGCTCGGTATCTTCCTGAATGACGATGGCGTCGGCGCCCTGCGGCACGGGGGCGCCGGTGAAGATGCGCACCGCTTCGCCTTCGCCGAGGGTGCCGTCATAAGCGCCGCCCGCAGGCGCTTCGCCGACGACGCGGAGCCGCGCCGGCACGCTCGCCACATCGGCGGCGCGGACCGCATAGCCGTCCATGGCCGAGAGATCGGCAGGCGGCTGGGTTCGCCGCGCGACGACATCTTCCGCGAGAACACGGCCAGCCGCGTTGGCAAGCATCACCGGCTCCGCCGCCGTGGGCGTCAGCATGGCCAGAATGCGTGCGCGGGCTTCCGCGACGGGGATCAGGGCTTGCGCCATTTACTTCGCCTTATAGATGCCGGACTTGCCACCCGCCTTGTGCGTGAGGCGGATGTCCTCGATCCGCATCGAGCGGTCCACGGCCTTCGCCATGTCGTAAATCGTGAGGCAGGCGACGCTTACCGCTGTCAGCGCTTCCATTTCGACGCCCGTCTGGCCGGAAAGTTTCACCGTCGCTTCGACTTCGATGCAGTTCCTTTTTGCGTCGGGTTTGAAATCGACCGAAACCTTCGATATGGCGAGCGGATGGCAGAGCGGAATGAGGTCGGCGGTTTTCTTCGCGGCCATGATGCCGGCGAGCCGTGCGACCTCGAGCGCATTGCCTTTGGCGAGACCGCCACCGGTGATAAGGGCAAGCGTCTCCGGCTCCATCAAGATGCGGCCCCTGGCTGTCGCCGTGCGCGCCGTCACCTTCTTGGCCGACACGTCGACCATGCTGGCGCGGCCTTTGGCGTCGAGATGGGTGAGTTTCTTCTTGCCCGTCAATTTCCAAGCCTCCGGTCGTTGCGCCCGCGCGCAGGGCGCTTCTATCAGGCGGCGGCCGCCTTGATCGCCTTCAGAGTGGCCAGCAGCTTCGCAGCACCGTCGAGCGGCAGGCAGCTCGGGCCATCGCAGAGAGCCTTGTCGGGCTCGGGGTGAAATTCGAGGAATACGCCATCCGCGCCTGCCGCGACGGCAGACTTGGCGATGATCGACACGCCTTCGCGACGACCGCCCGTTGACGCGCCGCCCGTGCGCGGATCGGCGCCCGGTAGCTGCACGGCATGCGTTGCGTCAATGGTGACGGGAACGCCGAGCTTCTTCATTTCGCTGAGGGCCAGCATGTCGACGACGAGATTGTTGTAGCCGAACGAAGAACCGCGCTCGCAAAGCATGGTGAAGTCCGCGCCGTCTGTCGCTTCCTTGATCTTGGAGACGATGTTCTTGCAGTCCCAGGGGGCGAGGAACTGCGCCTTCTTCACATGGAGAAGGCCGCCCGCCTTGTGCGTCGCGCGCGCGGCGGCTACCACGAGGTCCGTCTGGCGGCAGAGAAAGGCCGGGATCTGCACGATGTCGGCCACCGCCGCGACGGGCTCGGCCTGATAGACTTCGTGAAGATCGGTCGCGATCGGCACGTTGAATTCGGCCTTCACGGTGGCGAGCATTTCGAGGCCCTTTTCGAGGCCGGGCCCGCGATAGCTCTTGATCGAGGAGCGGTTCGCCTTGTCGAAGCTCGCCTTGAAGATGTAGGGCAGGCCGAGTTCGGCGGTCACGGCTTTCAGATGCCGCGCGACATCGAAGGCGAGCTTCTGATCCTCAAGCACGTTCAACCCGGCGATGACGACCAGCGGCTGTCCGTCGCCGATCGCGATATTCCATTTGTTCAGCTTGAGCACGGTCATGGCGGATACCTTTGGGGCCGTTGCGGCGGAGAGTGATGACGTAACGCGAACGCTACCGGGCAAACATTATTTCTGCAGCAGGGCGCGCGTCGCAGCCTCGACGTCGTCCTGCCGCATCAGGCTCTCGCCGACGAGATAGGCATAGACGTCCGATCGGGCGAGGCGGGCGAGATCGGCAGGTGTGAAGATGCCGCTTTCGCCGATGACGAGGCGATCCTTCGGAACGCGGGGCGCGAGCTTTTCGGTCGTCGCCAGCGTCACTTCGAAGGTGCGCAGATTGCGGTTGTTGATACCGACGAGCGGGCTCTTCAGCATGAGCGCGCGGTCGAGTTCCGCCTCGTCATGGACCTCGATGATCGCGTCCATGCCCCATGCGAGCGCCGCGTCTTCGAGGTCGCGCGCCTGCGCATCGGAGACCGATGCCATGATGATGAGGATGCAGTCGGCACCCATCGCGCGGGCTTCGGCCACCTGATAGGTGTCGTAGAGGAAGTCCTTGCGGATGACAGGCAGCGAAACAGCCGCGCGGGCGGCAGTCAGAAATTCCGGGCTTCCCTGAAAGGAGGGTCCGTCGGTGAGCACGGAGAGGCAGGCCGCGCCGCCGCGTTCATAAGCGCGGGCCAGCGCAGGCGGATCGAAATGCGCGCGGATGAGCCCCTTGGATGGGCTTGCCTTCTTGATTTCGGCGATCAGCGCATATTCCCTTGCCGCGACCTTGCGCGACAGCGCCGCCGCGAAACCTCGCACCGGGCTCGCCGCGCGGGCCGCTGCCTCGACATCGCCGATAGGGCGGGACTTCTTCGCCGCCGCGATCTCTTCGAGCTTGTATGCGCCGATCTTTTCGAGAATGTCAGCCATTCGCCGGTTTCCCATTGGAGACGGCGACGAGACGCGCCAACACTTTCTTTGCCGCGCCGCTGTCGATGGCGTTTGCCGCAAGCTTCGCGCCTTCAGCGAGCGTCGCGGCCTTGCCCGCGATGATGAGCGCAGCGGCGGCATTGAGAAGAACGATGTCGCGATAGGCGCCGGGCGCGCCGTCCAGCAGCGCGACAATGGCCGCAGCGTTATGGGCCGGATCGCCGCCGCGCAAGTCTTCGAGCGTCGCGCGCGAAAGTCCCGCTTCCTCCGGCGTCACCTCGAAGGTGCGGATCTTTCCGTCGTTGACCTCGGCGACATAGGAAACGCCCGTGGTCGTGAGCTCGTCGAGACCATCAGAACCATGCACGACCCAGGCGCGGTGCGAGCCGAGGTTACGAAGCGTTTCCGCGAAGGGCTCGACCCAGCGCGGCGCGAAGACGCCGATGCTGTGATGCTTCACGCTTGCCGGATTGGCGAGCGGCCCGAGCAGGTTGAAGATCGTGCGCGTACCGAGTTCGGCGCGCACCGGCGCGACATGGCGCATGGCGGAATGATGCACCGGGGCGAACATGAAGCCGATGCCTGCTTCTGCGATGCAGCGAGCGATGGCGTCGGGCTCGATGTCGAGATTGACGCCAAGCGCCATCAGCGCGTCCGCAGTGCCGGATTTCGACGACGCGGCGCGGTTGCCGTGTTTCGCCACCGGCACGCCAGCCGAGGCGACGACGAGCGACGTCGCGGTAGAGATGTTGTAGGTCTGCGCGCCGTCGCCGCCCGTGCCGACAATGTCGATGGCATCGGCGGGCGCTTTTACGGCGAGCGCCTTCTGGCGCATGACGCGGGCGCCGGCGGTCAGCTCGTCCACCGTCTCGCCACGCACACGCAGCGCCATGAGGAAGCCAGCCATCTGGGCCGGCGTCGCCTCGCCCGACATGATGATCGAGAACGCCGCTTCGGCCTCGTCGGAGGCAAGCGGCAGGCCGCTGGCAACCTTGCCAATGAGTGACTTGAAATCGCCCATGCGAATTCCCTCAGGCGAGCGCGCGCGTTTTCACGCCCGTGATCTCGAGGAAGTTGCGCAGAATGTCGTGGCCATGTTCGGTCGCGATGCTCTCCGGATGGAACTGTACGCCGTGAATGGGAAGCTCCTTGTGACGAAGCCCCATGATGACGTCATCGGACGAAGTGGCCGTCACTTCGAGAACCGAGGGGAAGGTCGTCGGATCGATGGTCAGCGAGTGGTAGCGCGTCGCCTGAAGCGGGCTCGGCAGGTTGCGGAAGACGCCCTTGCCGGTATGCGCGATCGCGTCGACCTTGCCATGCATGAGCTTGGGCGCGCGGATGATCCTGCCGCCGAAGGCCTGGCCGATCGCCTGATGGCCGAGGCAGACGCCGAAAAGTGGAATGCGCTCGTCCGCAGCCGCCTTGATGAGATCGAGGCAGATGCCGGCCCGGTCCGGATCGCAGGGGCCCGGCGAGATGACGATGGCTTCAGGCCGCATGGCGACGGCTTGCGCGACCGACAGCTTGTCGTTCCGGTGAACCTCCGTCTCCGCGCCGAGATCGCCGAGAAACTGGACGAGGTTGTAGGTGAAGCTGTCGTAATTATCGATGAGGAGCAGCATGATTAACCCACTGGGCGGTAAAAATACCGCACTTTGTAGTCTTATAGGCCGTGGGAGCGGAGCGGGGCAAGGCGTGCCGCTTTACGGCCCGCGTCGAGCCATGCTCGTATCCCTCCAATATAGGGTCTGAGTCGCAGGGTTGCATGCCGTATCGGAAAGTTTTCAAGCGTATCAAGAAGCTATGGGCGGATCCTGAAATCCGGCGTGATGCGCTTGTTGGCGTGCTTTCCGTCGTTCTGGCGACAGGCCTTGCGCTTTACTGGCGTTCGGGCGCGAGGCCGGAGCGCCCGGCCGCTGGGTCGAAGGCGCCCGTGGTGCTCCGGGAGGCGCCGCCGCCGGCCGTCGCCGTACCTCCGCAGGCCGTGCTTGTGCCGAAGCCGCCCGCCGCGCCACCGGCGCCGCCCAGACATGTGGTCACCGAGCCGCCGGCCTGGAAGCGCAATGCGGTCGTGCCCTCCGCCGAGCCCAAGGGGCCAATGATCGCCATCGTCATCGACGACATGGGCGCGAACCGCAAGGGCACCGAGCGGGCGATGGGCCTGCCGGCCCCGATCACCTTCGCCTTTCTGCCTTACACCCGGAACGTGGCGTCTTCGGTGAAGCTTTCGCGAGAGCGAGGGCATGAAATCCTCGTCCATGTGCCGATGGAGCCCGTGGGCAAGGACGATCCCGGGCCGCATGCCCTGCGCGTCGGCGAGACGGACGATCAGCTCAAGGCCGATCTCGCCTGGTGCCTCGATCAGTTCGGCGGCTATGTCGGCATAAACAATCACATGGGCAGCCGCTTCACTTCCGATGCGAAGGGCATGGCCCTCGTCATGGCGACGCTGAAGGATCGCGGTCTCATGTTCCTCGACTCGCGCACCTCTGCCCAGACGCAGGCCGCCAATGCCGCGCGCGCCGCAGGCTTGCCGACCGTTTCGCGTGACGTCTTTCTCGACAATGACGAGGAGGGAGGCGAGGTCAAGGCGGAGCTGAGCCGCCTCGAGCAGATCGCGCTCAAGCATGGCGTCGCAATCGCCATCGGGCATCCGCATCCCATCACGCTCGACATGCTCGAAAAATGGATTCCGGACGCGCAGGCGCGCGGCTTCACGCTGGTGCCGCTGACGGCGGCGCTGAAGCACCGCGAAGCGAGTTGAGCCGCACGGGTTAGCTGCCCGGATTCAGGCCGTCGCTTTCGAGAAGCGCGGCAAGGCGCGGTGGAACGGGCCTGCCGCTGGTGAAGAGCGCGACGCTCTCGCCATCGGGGCCGGGAATCTTTCCGTCGAGCACGGCGACGAGCCGCCGCGCAATCGCGGGGGCGGGGTCGAGCCACGTCACGGGCCATGGTGCGACCGCATTCATTTCGTCGATGAGGAACGGATAATGCGTGCAGCCGAGCACGACGATGTCCGTGCGCTTGCCGTCGATCTCCACGAAACAGGGCGCGATTTCCTCGCGGATGACTTCGCGGTCGATGGCCTGTCCGCGCAGAAGATCCTCTGCGATGCTGGCAAGGCGCGGCGCGGCGACGAGCTGCACCTTTGCCGACTGCGCGAAGCTCTCGATCAGCTTGCGCGTATAATCGCGGGCGATGGTCGCAGGCGTCGCGAGAACCGCGATGACGCCCGTTTTCGTCTGCTCGGCGGCGGGCTTCACGGCGGGAACTGTGCCGACGAAGGGAATGCTGAACCTTTCGCGCAGCGGCGGCAGGACGAGCGTTGACGCGGTGTTGCAGGCGATGACCACGGCGGCGGGATCGTGTGTTGCAATCAGCTCGCCCATCAGCCGCACGATATGCGCGCTGAGTTCGTCTTCCTTCCAGTTACCATAAGGGAAGGCCGCGTCGTCGGCGACATAGACGAGGCGTTGCGTCGGCATGAGTTTGCGGATTGCGGCAAGCACGGAAAGTCCGCCAATGCCTGAGTCGAAGACGAGGACAGGCTTGCCCCCGCTGCCGCCGCTCACTGCCGTCTCCCGCCTCTCGACGCGTAGCGCACCGCCTCTTCAGCGGCCCGGAAGAGCGCCTTGGCCTTGTTGACCGTCTCCTGATACTCGCCTTCGGGCGTCGAGTCCGCGACGACGCCGCCGCCCGCCTGAACATACATCTTGCCATCCTTCACGATGGCGGTGCGGAGCACGATGCAGGTATCCATGTCGCCTGCGGCCGAAAAATAGCCGACGCAGCCTGCATAGGCGCCGCGCTTGTCGAGTTCGAGCTCGTCGATGATTTCCATCGCGCGAACCTTCGGCGCCCCGGACACGGTGCCGGCCGGGAAGCCCGCGATCAGCGCCGCGATGGCGTCGTAATGCGGGTCGAGATCGCCTTCGACATTGGAGACGATGTGGATCAGGTGCGAGGTGTACTGGAGGGCGAATTTCTCCGTTGCCTGCACGGAGCCGATCTTCGAGACGCGGCCGACATCGTTGCGGCCGAGATCGAGCAGCATCAGATGCTCGGCGCGCTCCTTCGGATCGGCAAGCAGTTCCTCGCCGATGGCGGCGTCTTCGCTAGCGCTCTTGCCGCGATGGCGTGTGCCGGCAATCGGACGGATGGTGACCTTGTTGTCGCGCACGCGCACCAGGATTTCCGGGCTCGACCCGACGATCGAGAAATTCTCGAAGTTGAGGAAATAGAGATAGGGCGACGGGTTGATGCGGCGGAGTGCCCGGTAGAGCGAGAAGGCGGGCAGGGTGAACGGCGCTTCGAAGCGCTGGGACAGCACGACCTGGAAGATGTCGCCGGCGGCGATGTATTCCTTCGCCTTGCGCACCATGTCGAAATAAGTTTCTTGCGGCGTGTTCGACTGCGGCGCGGGCATGTCGGCGGCGGTGTCCGCCTGATCGACATGGGGCAGCGAACGATCGAAATCGGCGACGACATCG
The DNA here is from genome assembly GCF_039680535.1 of Parvibaculum sp. GTDB lineage: Bacteria > Pseudomonadota > Alphaproteobacteria > Parvibaculales > Parvibaculaceae > Parvibaculum. The sequence continues at coordinate 48,754 of NZ_JBDKSS010000022.1, forward strand.
GTGAGCCGTTCGCCCGCACGGGCATAGGCGGCGCGCGCATTGAGGCCGGGTTCCGGACGCACCGGCGTCACGATCGTCACTTCGTCCTTCACCGAGTCGAAGACCGCAATGATCGTCGGGCGGAGGAAAAGACCATCGGGCAGGCCGAGGCGGTCCGGGTTCTGGTTCGGAAGATTCTCGATCAGGCGGATCGTGTCATAACCCATATAGCCGAAGACGCCCGCCGCCATGGGCGGAAGATCTTCGGGCAGGTCGATGCGGGATTCGGCGATCAGCGCGCGCAGCGAGGCGAGCGCGCCCGTGCCGCAGGGCTCGAAGCTCTGCGTGTCGATGAGGGCGCGGCGGTTGATCTCCGGCTTGTCGCCCTGCGTCCGCCAGATCACATCGGGCTTCAGCCCGATGATCGAGTAACGGCCGCGCGTGTCGCCGCCCTCGACCGACTCGAGCAGAAAGCTGTTCGGGCGGCTGTCCGCGATCTTGAGCATCGCAGAGACGGGCGTTTCGAGATCGGCGACGAGCCGCGTCCAGACGACCTGCGCCGCGCCGGAATTGTAGATGCGCTCGAAGTCCGCGAAGGCAGGTAGAATCATGACGGCACCGGCAGGTTTAGTAAAGGACAGGCACTATTGCGCGCTGTCCGACGCGAGTGTGCGCTCCAGGAGCGTTGTGTTGACGTCGACGCCGAGCTTCTTTTCCAGCGCAGCGATATAGGTCGTGATCATATCGGTCTGGAGAGCATCGCGAACGTCGTCGCTGATCTTCTTGTAATCCGCCGACTGACGATCGGGCTTGGGATCGGAAACCGATTTGACCTGCATGACGAGCAGGCTGTCGCCGAGGCCGACCGGGCCATAGGCGAGCCCGCCCTGCGGCGCGGCAAAGATGCGCGTCACGGCAATGCGCGAGAAGGTATCGCTCTCGGAGAAGCGCTTGATCTCGGGCGAGGTGAGGGGCGTGCGGCCGACCGAGGCCGCGAGCTTGTCGAAGCTCTCGCCCTTGTTGCCGCGCTCGACCAGCGACTGGGCCAGCGCGTCGAGATCGGCTTTGCGCTTCTCGGCTTTCCAGAGCTTGATGACGTCGGCGCGGACCTTGTCGAGAGGCTTCACCTCCGCCGCCTTCACGCCATCGACGCGCAGCCAGTAGTAGCCGCCATTGCCCGTGTCGCCGGGCGGAATCTGATCGCCTTGCTCACTCCTGAAGACAGTCGTCAGCATGTCCTTGTATTCGGGGAGGCCGGCGATCTTGCCGCCGTCCGCGGTGAGACCCTTTTCGGTGACGCCTGTGAACTTGACGGTCTTCAGGCCGTTCTTCGCCGCAATGTCCTCGATGCTCGCGCCACCGGCGCGGGCGTCCTCGATGCCGTTCTGAACGTCGTAGACTTGGCTGCTCGCCTTTTCATTGGCGAGTTCGGTGCGAAGCTTGCTCTTCACGTCTTCGAACCTGCTCGCCTTGCCGGGCTCGATGGCGGTGACGTGCAGAATGACCGTGCCGAGCGGGCCCTGAACCGGGGCGCTGTATTCGCCAGCCTTGAGAGCGAAGGCCGCGTCGGCCACGGCGGGCGAAACCATCTGGTCGCGGGTGACCACGCCGAGAGCCACGTCGGCGGGCGTCAGGCCGATTTCGGAAATGATCTTGTCCAGCGCTTCGCCCTTCTTGAGGCGGGCGTCGGCGGCCTCGGCGGCCGCCTTGGTCGCAAAGGGAATCTGATCGACGGTGCGCTTCTCGGGAATATCGAATTCGCTGCGGCGCTGCTCATAGGCCTTGGCGAGCTCGTCGTCGCTGATCGAGATCGACGCTGCCAGATCGGCTGGCGTCAGCGTCATGATCGTGAAGTCGCGCGTCTCGGGCTGGGTGAAGTGGATCGCGGCCTTCTTGTGATATGCCTCGAGCGTCTTCTCGTCCGGGTCCTTGATATCGCCGACGACGCTCGGGGGCAGGATGATGTAGGAGGCGACGCGCGTTTCCTGCTGGAAGGTAGAAATCGCGTCGAGCAGGGTCGAGGGGGCGTCGATGCCGCTCATCAGAACATCGCTGAGCTGCGCGCGCTCGATAAAGGCGCGGCGGTCGGCAATGAAGGTCTTTTCGGTCAGCCCGATGCGCTGCAGCGCCATTTCGAACGCCGCGCGGTCGAATTTGCCAAAGCTGCCCTGGAGATTCGGGTCGGCGGCAATGTCCTTCGCCACGGCTTCGTCGCTGGCGGCGAGGCCCAGGCCCTTCGCGCCGGCGTCCAGCGCCGCGAGCGCGATGAGACGCGTCAGCGAAGCCTGCGCGACGCCATAGGTCCGCGCCTGCTCGCGCGTCAGCGGCTGGCCGAGGCGCTGCGCCATGGCCTTGGTCTGGTTCTCGAATTCGCGCTCGAATTGCTTGAGCTTGATGTCGGTGTCGCCAACCCGGGCGACGGAGTCCGACGAATAGCCGCGGAAAATATCCGCAATGCCCCAGATGCCGAAGCTGAAGACCAGAAGGCCCATCAATAGCTTCGCAACCCAGCTGCCGGCGCCTCTCCTCAGGGTATCAAGCATTGGTCGGTTTTCCGTTTTTTTGAAGGATGGGCCGGTTCTGGAGGACCGGCCGGGGCCGGCCGTTCCTGGGAGCGCGGCATGATAGGTGCGGGTCCTTTATCCCGCAAGCGGGCAGGGGGCGCTTTCCGTTTGATTTTCCTTGTGAAAACGCGTTGGCGAGGCGGCGTCACTCTGGTAAATCCGCGGGCGGCCCATTTACGAGTTCGGTGGGACGTCCAAAGGCGGGAATCAAGTCATGGCAGCAAAGAATAAAGCACCGCGCGTAAAGGCGCTGGTGGCAGGCAACTGGAAGATGAATGGCCTCAAAGCCTCTAAGAAAGAGGTTTCGGGCCTTGCGCGGCTGCTGGCCAAGGCAAAGCGCATCCGCTGCGACGTCCTCGTCTGCCCGCCGGCCACGCTGATTCCCCTCCTGAAGGATGAAGCCAGGGGCTCGAAGATCGCCATCGGCGCTCAGGATTGCCACGCCAAGGTGTCGGGCGCCCATACGGGCGACATCAGCGCGGAAATGCTGAAGGAGGCCGGCGCCTCCTATGTCATCGTCGGCCATTCCGAGCGCCGCGCCGACCACGGCGAGACGGATGCCGTGGTCCGGGCCAAGGCCGAAGCCGCGCATCGGGCGGGCCTCGTCGCCATTGTCTGCGTCGGTGAAACGGAAGCGCAGCGCGATGCCAGGGAGACACTGAAGGTCATCCGCGGCCAGCTCAAGGGCTCGCTGCCGGCCGATGCGACGGCGAAAACCACGGTCGTCGCCTATGAGCCCGTCTGGGCCATCGGCACCGGCCGGACGCCCACCGCGCAGGACGTGGCCAAGGTCCATGCCGCCATCCGCGACGCCCTGGTGAAGCGCTTCGGCGACGAGGGCGCCGCCATGCGAATCCTCTATGGCGGCTCGGTGAAGCCCTCCAATGCCGCGGAACTCATGGGCGTCGAAAACGTCAATGGCGCCCTGGTCGGCGGCGCGAGCCTCAAGGCCGAGGACTTTTTCGGCATTATTTCGGCATATATCTGACCGGGCGCCGCGGGACTGGAAACCCGGGCCCGCATGCGCTACAAACCGCCCCGTCGGCTGGCCCAGACAGGGGCAGGCCCGTTATGAACAGATTGGATTCCGACCCGTCATGACCACCGTCCTCCTCATTATCCATCTGATGGTTGCGGTGGCGCTCGTCGCCCTGGTGCTGCTTCAGCGCTCGGAAGGCGGCGCGCTGGGCATTGGCGGCGGTGGCGGCGGCCTGATGACGGGCCGGGGCGCGGGCAACGTGCTCACCCGGGCAACCGCAATTGCCGCGGCGATCTTCTTCGCGACCAGCCTGTCGCTGGTGGTGATCGCTTCGCGTGGCGGTTCGAGCAACTCGGTTCTCGACAAGATTTCGAACGTGCCCGTGACCAATCAGGGCCCGGTCGTTCCGGCGCCGCTGGGCTCCGATCTCGACAAGGCGACGAAGCCGGTCCAAAACGGCACAGTTCCGGCGGCACCGGCTCAGCCGAGCGTTCCACGCGCACAGTAAAAGAACCGTCCGGAACCTCGCCGGACATCGACCCACAGTAATTTTCGCCGAACGGGCCTTGCGGTTCACGTTTGGCGATCCGAATCGTTTTTTGTTGGTGTACGTTTAGGGCCCATGACGCGGTACATATTCATCACCGGCGGCGTGGTCTCCTCTCTTGGCAAGGGTCTCGCATCCGCAGCTCTCGGCGCGCTTCTCCAGGCGCGTGGCTTCTCCGTGCGGCTTCGCAAGCTCGATCCTTACCTGAACGTCGATCCCGGCACGATGTCGCCTTACCAGCATGGTGAGGTCTATGTGACGGATGACGGAGCGGAGACTGACCTCGACCTCGGTCACTATGAGCGTTTCACGGGCGTGCCCGCGACGCGTGGCGACAACATCACCACTGGCCGGATCTATCAGGACATCATCGCGCGCGAACGGCGCGGCGATTACCTGGGTGGCACGGTGCAGGTCATTCCGCATGTCACAGACGCGATCAAGGATTTCGTCCTGTCCGGCAATGACGGCGTCGATTTCGTGCTTTGCGAGATCGGCGGCACGGTCGGCGACATCGAGGGGCTTCCGTTCTTCGAAGCGATCCGCCAGCTCGGCAACGAGCTGGAGCGCGGCCAGACCTGCTTCATCCATCTGACGCTGCTTCCCTACATTCCGAGCGCCGGCGAGATGAAGACCAAGCCGACGCAGCATTCGGTGAAGGAACTGCGTTCCATTGGCATTCAGCCCGACATTCTGATGTGCCGCGCCGACCGCCCGATCCCGAAGGACGAGCGGCGCAAGATCGCGCTCTTCTGCAACGTGCGCGAGAGCGCCGTCATACAGGCGATGGATGTCGACACGATATATGACGTGCCGCATGCCTATCATACCGAAGGCCTCGACCGCGAAGTGCTCTCCGTCTTCGGCATCAAGGGCTCGGTCGAGCCGGACCTGACGAAGTGGAAGACCATCACTCACAATATCCGTGAGCCCGAAGGCGACGTGACCATTGCGATCGTCGGCAAGTACACGGGCCTCAAGGACGCGTACAAGTCGCTGAACGAGTCGCTCGTTCACGGCGGCATCGCCAACAAGGTGCGGGTCAACATCAAGTGGCTCGAGTCCGAAATCTTCGAAACGGAAGACGCGGCCTATTACCTTGAAGACGTGAACGGCATTCTGGTGCCGGGCGGCTTCGGCGAGCGCGGCAGCGAAGGCAAGATCGCGGCGGCCGAGTTCGCGCGCACGCGCGCGGTGCCCTATTTCGGCATCTGCTTCGGCATGCAGATGGCCGTTATCGAGTCGCTGCGCAATGTCGGCGGTCTCACAGGCGCGAGCTCGACCGAGTTCGGCCCGACCAATGAGCCAGTCGTCGGCATCATGACCGAGTGGATGCAGCAGAACGAGCTGGTGACGCGCGCCGCCAATGGCGATCTCGGCGGCACGATGCGCCTCGGCGCTTATGACGCCACGCTGAAAGAAGGCAGCCGCATCGCCGAAATCTACGGTTCGACGCGCATCAGCGAGCGGCATCGCCATCGCTACGAGGTGAACACCGCCTATCGCCAGCAGATCGAAGCGACGGGCATGATCATTTCGGGCATGTCGCCGGACGGGCTCCTGCCGGAGACGGTCGAGATTCCGAACCATCCCTGGTTCATCGGCGTCCAGTATCATCCCGAGCTGAAGTCGAAGCCCTTCGCTCCGCACCCGCTGTTCCGCTCTTTCATCGAAGCGGCGGTCGCCCAGAGCAGGCTCGTCTGACGAAGATCAGGCTCGGTTAGAGAAAAGGCCGCCCTTTTGGGCGGCCTTTGCATTTAGTCAGCGCCCTGTATCGAGGCGCGAACTTCCTCGAGAAGCTCCACCGAGCCGAACTGGCTGCCGCCGCTGTCACGCCTGCCGAGCGCATATTCCGGTGGCACGACTTCAGGGCCTTCGCCGGCGGGCAGCGGCGGCGTGTAATAGCCGAGCGCGTAGCTTCCCATCGAATAGCCGATCATGGCCTGAAGGTCTTCGGGCAGCGTGCGCGCGATCTCGGGCGGGCAGGAGAGATACTGGTTTTCCTCCTGACGCAGCCAGCCGAGCGTATAGGTGATGTTGAGCCCGTAGCGGTCGCCGTTCGAGGCGTTTTCGCCGCCGCCGTGAAAGACGCCGCCGGTATAGAGAAGGACCGAGCCCGCGGACATTTCGGCGTAACCGATCTCTTCATCCTTGGGCTGATAATTGTCCGGCCAGCCGAGGCTGCCAGGGCAGACCTGCGTCGCGCCGTTTTCCTTCGTGAAATCCGTGATCGCCCAGATCGTGTTGAACTGCGGCTCGACGTCCTTCAGATAGGTTCCCCAGGCCCAGCGGTCGCGGTGGATCGGTTGCTTCGTTTGGCCGGGGCGAATGCGGATGAGCTGAGTGAGGTGAAGCTGTATGCGCTCGCAGAAGGGCTTCAGGAATGTTTCGGCGGCGGCCACCACCGTCTTGTTCATGACGAGATTGCGGCAGGCGGGCGAGCGGGCGATGAGGGCGCCGGTGCGCGTCGTCTTTCTGCCTGTGAAATCGTCGCGCCCATATTCGGTCGCTTCGACATAGGGTTTGATTTCGTTCATGACCTGCGCGACTTCGGCCGGCGTGAGCACATCCTTCAGGATGAGCGCGCCGTCGCGCTTCAGGACGGCAAGGATGTCATCGGCGGAACTGTTCGCGGGCAGCGTTTGAAGCTTCGGCATCGTTTCCTCCCCAAAAAACCGAATGCATTTTGTTCTCTGGGGAGGAGATTACGACGCTCAGCCGCGTCCGCGATAGGGGGCGACGCCCTGGTCCGGCACCCAGACGTCGGTGGGGAGCTTGCCCGTCTGCCAGAAGACATCGATGGGGATGCCGCCGCGTGGATACCAGTAGCCGCCGATGCGGAGCCAGCGGGGGCTGAGAAGCTTCGCCAGCCGCTTGCCGATCGCGACGGTGCAGTCCTCGTGGAAGGCGCCGTGATTGCGGAAGGACTGCATATAGAGCTTCAGCGACTTCGACTCGACGAGCCATTTGCCCGGCACATAGTCGATGACGAGATGCGCGAAATCCGGCTGGCCGGTCACGGGGCAGAGCGAGGTGAACTCGGGCACGGTGAAGCGGGCGACATAATTCGTGTCGGCCTGCGGGTTCGGAACGCGTTCGAGCACGGCCTCTTCGGGCGAGGCGGGCGCCGCGACCTGCTGTCCGAGTTGCGCGAGCTTGGTCGTCTTTGGTGTTTTGGCCATCAGACTTTCTCCGGTCCGTCGTAAACGCAGCCCTCGCGGCATGAGGCGCGGTGAATTTCAACGCGGGCGATTTCCGGCAGTGCCGGTTCGAGGTCGTGCCAGATCCAGGCGGCGATGCGTTCGAGGGTGGGCTGTTCAAGCCCTTCGATCTCGTTCAGCAGGCGATGGTCGAGCTTTTCGCGGACCCGCAAAAGTTCGCGCTCCACATCCTCGAAATGCCGCAGCAGGCCGGTTTCGGGCGCAGGCTTGCCTTCCAGCCAGACGACGACGCGGAAGGAATGTCCGTGCATGCGGCGGTTCGGATGGTCATCTGCCGCATACGGAAGAAAATGTGCCGCGTCGAAGAAGAATTCTTTATAGATACGCATCAGGGAATACCGATCATCTTGTGTGTCTGGAGCGACAGGCGCCATTTGGGATGCGTCAAGCAATAGGCTGTCGCGGTTTCAGTGTTCTTCGCAGCGTCGGGCCCGTCCATGGGCTGAAGCAGGAAGTAGCGGAAGGCGAGGTTTTCGAAGCGTTCGGGCTTCGCCTTTTCCTGGGGGTAGACGAGTTTCAGCTCGTCTCCGGCAAGCTGTTTCAGTTCGGCGTCGGCCTTGGGGCTGACGCATATCCAGTCGATGCCTTCGGGTGCCGCAATGGTGCCGTTGGTTTCGACTGCGATCTCGAAGCCGCGCGCGTGGAACGCGTCGATGAGGGCGGCGTCGAGCTGCAGCAAGGGCTCGCCGCCGGTGCAGACGACGAAGCGGTTCTCGCGCGTAGCTGCCTTCCATGTGCGCTCAACCGCATCGGCGAGCGCATCGGCGGTAGCGAACTTGCCGCCGCCTTCGCCATTCGTGCCGACGAAGTCCGTGTCACAGAATGTGCAGACGGCATCGGCGCGATCCTGCTCGCGGCCCGACCAGAGGTTGCAGCCCGCAAAGCGGCAGAACACGGCAGGCCGTCCGGCGTTCGCGCCTTCGCCCTGCAGCGTGTAGAAAATTTCCTTCACCGCATACATCTGCGTCAGGCCTTCCCGGCGCGCCAGGCCGCGTAGCCCTTGGCGCGAAGATCGCAAGCAGGGCATGTGCCGCAGCCATAGCCCCAGTCGTGGCGATGTGTGCGGTCGCCGCGATAGCAGCTATGCGTGTGTTCGAGGACGAGTTCGAGCAGCGCCTTGCCGCCAAGCTCTTCGGCCAGCGTCCATGTGGCGGCCTTGTCGATCCACATCAAGGGCGTCTCGATGGTGAATTCACGGTCCATGCCGAGGCTGATGGCGCGCCCAAGCGTTTGCAGAGTGTCGTTGCGGCAGTCGGGATAGCCGGAATAATCCGTCTCGCACATACCGCCGACGATATGGGTTGCGCCGCGCCGATAGCCAAGCGCAGCGGCATAGGTGAGGAAGAGGAGATTGCGGCCCGGCACAAATGTGCTCGGCAGGCCGTTTTCCATCATTTCGATTTCGACGTCGCGGGTGAGCGCCGTTTCGCTGATGCGCCCCAATTCGGGGAGCGAGATCGTGTGGTCGGGGCCCATTGCCGCGCCCCAGCCGGGAAAGCGCGCCAATTCCTCGCGGAGCTTCGCGCGGCACTCGAGTTCGATCACATGGGTCTGGCCATAGTCGAAGCCGAGTGTTTCCACGCTTTCGAAGCGGTCGAGCGCCCATGCCAGGCAGACCGTCGAGTCCTGCCCGCCAGAGAAAAGTACCAGCGCCTTGCCGTTTCTTGCCGTTGTCATCCGAAAGATCGCTCCATTCGGGGGTGTTGAACAGGAGCCCGGCGTTCGCGTCAAGCGAGACAAAAGGAAGCCCCGGGAAGCGGACTTCCCGGGGCTGGTCGTCTTGCCGCACCCCGAAGGGTGCGGCGTTTCGCTTAGAAGGCGTAGGAAATGCTCGCCGTGGCGTAGTCGCGATCCGACAAGGGATTGTACCAACCGGCGCCGAAGCTCGACGTCCAGCTGAGCGTCGCCTTGACCGACTGGTACTTCGCGTCGACCGCAAGCGTGACTTCCTTCAGGCCCTTGAGGTAGTTGGCGGTGTTCGGACCCGGCGAGTAGCCGAGAACGTCATGGCGCCAGACGATCTTCGGGGAGAGCGTGACGGCCGTATCGAACGCGCTCGGATAGTCGACCGAGAGCAGCGCGCGGTAACCCGACGAGAAGCTCGTCGCATACTGCGGATTGCCTGCGTCGCCGGCAAGGAGATGCGCCGCGAAGGGGTTCGAAAGGCCGCCCTCGGGGCCGGAGCGGTTCAGCGGATACTTGCCCGCATCCGCCACGTAGACGAAGCCGCCATTGAGAACGAGGACGCCGCTGTCAGCGCCGAGATTGCGCGGAATGAAATCCGTCGTCGCGAAGGACTGGATTGCGGCGACCTGACCCTGCCAGGCGTCGAGGTCGATATGCGCCAGCGTCGACTGGTTCGGGCCGGGCGCGTAGGGCAGCGTGCTGAAGGTACATCCAAGCTGCGGGACACAGGCGCCACCCGAGAGATAGGGAGCTGCGCCAAGGCCATCGATCTGGGCGGCGTTGTTTTCGCCGTCATAGATGCCGAAGGGCATGTCAGGCGAGAAAGTCGTTTCGCCGGAGAGCGCCACGCCTTCGACCGTGGTGCTGAAGCTCGCGCCGATCGTGTTGATCGTCGGGAAGTCGTAGTAGTAGGTCGCCTGGTTGGCACCGTAGGCAAACGCGGCGCTGACGCCCTGCGCGCTCGCGCAAGTCACGGTGTTCAACGTTTTTGCCGCGATGGCCGCGCAGCTCTGTGCCATCGTCGAGGGGCCATTGGTGAAGGCAAGGTAGGGCAGGCGGCTCGAATAGCGGACGAAATAGAGGCCGAAATCCGTGCCCGTGCCGACTTCTTCCGCGTAGTAATGCGCGGCGACGCCGAACTGGTTGGTGTCGCTGTGTCCGGTGTCTGCCGTGCGCTGCAGCGCGATCGGGACCGGGGTGCCGGCGATGAGGGCGGCAAGGTCGCCGGGCGTGATTGCGTAGTCGGGGTTGTCGATGTCGGGCGCCGACAGAGCAGGCAGCGAGCCGCGGCCTGTGATGTCGTCGGTCGAGAAGAACGAACCGGCCGGATCGAGTTCCGTGCGCGCATAAGAGAACTGCCAGAAGGCTTCGAGCGTCAGCGCGTCGGTCACGGCGAAGGAGCCGTAAACCATCGGCATCGGCGTCATGCCGTCTTTGAGTTCCGCGCCGGGGGTGCGCAGCGCCGTCACGTCGAAGGCCTGGAAGGCATTGACGCCGCCGGTGATGAAGATGCTTTCGCCCCAGTTCAGCGCCTGCTTGCCGACGCGCAGCGTCGTCGCGTGACCGTCGACATCCCAGTTGCCATAGACGAAGGCGTCGAGGACGCTGGCCTGGTATTCGAGCTGGCCACGGCCATCATGGTTGAGGTCGCGGAACCGCATGTCGTTCTTCGCATAGACCGCGTTGTAGTAAGCGGTCGGGCGGACGAAGGCGCCGTAGTTCTGCCACTTGAGCTGGACGTCGGCCGTCACGCGCGCCAGCGCATTGGTCAGGTCGCCGCGATCGAAGTTGAGGTTGCCGTTGTCCGAGTTCACGCTCGTCGAGCGGCCGCTCGACGAAGTGCAGCCGCCATTAACCAGCGAGACATGCTCGCAGCTGCGGGCGCCGGTGCGCATCGAGACGCCGGCGGAAACTGTCGTGTCGATCGACAGGTCGATATCGCCGAATTTGTAGGATTCCGCATGTGCCGCGCCAGCAAAGAGCAGCGTGCCGGCGATTGCAGCAAAAAATGCAGATTTCAGTTTAAGTCCTTGTGCCTGTTCATTCGTGACAGGCGGCGTTCCCGTCGATACTCTCATTTTGATGGTTGCTCCCGCTTACTCGGATTCGGGGGCCCGTGGGGCCCGAAAGACTCGTAGCCGGGGGCCCGGCTACATGGACTAGGCAGCCGGCGCATGCACGAGGAGGCGTGTGCGTCGGTCGTTGTGATTGCTAATTAGGTGAAAAAAACCTAACGAGGAAACGCTTATAGATAATTAACTTAAGGCTCCGCAAGGGCCTGATCTGCTGACGGGGAGGGAAGCGGGTTGAATACAAAGGAACTGTTGCTCAGTGTCCTCATGTCGGGACCGGCAACCGGCTACGACATCAAGAAAGTCCTCGAAAACGAGGTTTCCGAGGTCGTCGACGTGACGATCAGCAATATCTATCCGGCGCTGAACGAGCTTGCCGCGGAGGGGCTGGTGAGCTGCGAGCGGGTCGAGCAGGAGAATCGTCCGAACAAGAAGGTTTATGCGATCACGGATGCAGGCCGGAAGGCCTGCCTTCACGCGCTGATGACTTCGCCCGCGCGGCACAGGCTGCGGTCGGAGTTCATGTTCATCCTGAGCTTTGCGCCATATCTGCCAAAATCGCGGCTGGCGGAGCTTGTCGAACAGCGGCTCGCGGAAATCGACGAGACGGAAGAAACATTGCGGGCGCTGGATCGGGGTGAGGGAACCTTCAAGGGGACATTGCTGCCCGGACAGAAGTTCTGCATCGGGCTGGGCCGCGCGCTGATCGAAGCGGAGCGAAGCTATATCGAGCAGAACAGCCATTGGCTGCTCGCGCCCGAACGTGAGGCCGAACAGCACCTGGAACTGGCCGCGCACTGAATTGCATCCGCATCGGGGTAATGGTCCCGATGCGGATGAACCCGTTTGCAGGGCGGGCGGCGTTCTGCGGGGCGCGGCTGTTTGACGCCCTTCGTCGGATACCCGGGAACCGGCTCCAGGTCGAGCGGCGGGCGGCGTAACGAGCCTCTTCCGTTCGGCACCTCACTCCGTTAGAAACGCGGTGCTTCCGGGGCCGCGCTGGTGTCGGAGGGAACCCTTGTAAAACCCGAGCGGAGCTTGAGACGCCATGTCTGCCATCATCGACATTATCGGCCGTGAAATTCTGGACAGCCGTGGCAACCCGACTGTTGAAGTCGACGTGCTTCTCGAGGACGGCGCGCTGGGCCGGGCCGCCGTTCCCTCGGGCGCCTCGACGGGCGCCCATGAGGCGGTGGAGCTGCGCGACGGCGGTTCGCGCTACAAGGGCAAGGGCGTCCGCAATGCGGTCGCGGCGGTCAACGGCGAGATCTTCGATGCCGTCGGCGGCATGGACGCGGCCGAGCAGATCGCCATCGACCGGGCGATGATCGCGCTCGACGGGACGCCGAACAAGTCGCGCCTCGGCGCCAACGCCATCCTCGGCGTCTCGCTCGCCGTCGCGAAGGCGCAGGCGATTTCGCAGGGACAGCCGCTCTTCCGCTACGTCGGCGGCCCCTCCGCCCGCATCCTGCCGGTGCCGATGATGAACATCGTCAATGGCGGCCAGCACGCGGACAACCCGATCGACATCCAGGAATTCATGATCATGCCGGTGGCGGCCGAGAGCTTCGCCGATGGCCTGCGCATGGGCGCCGAAGTGTTCCACACGCTGAAGGGCGAGCTGAAGGCGGCGGGCCATAACACCAATGTCGGCGACGAAGGCGGCTTTGCCCCGAACCTCGCCTCGACCGAGGACGCGATCGGCTTCGTCATGAAGGCCATCGAAAAGGCCGGCTATCGTCCCGGCGAGGACATCTACCTCGCGCTCGATGCAGCCTCGACTGAGTTCTACAAGGGCGGTGTCTACGACCTCGAAGGCGAGGGTAAGAAGCTCGACGCCGGCGCCATGGTGCAATACTGGGCCAATCTCGTGAATCGCTATCCGATCATCTCTATCGAGGACGGCATGGCGGAAGACGACTGGGACGGCTGGAAGATGCTGACCGACGCCATCGGCGACAAGGTGCAGCTCGTCGGCGACGATCTTTTCGTCACCAACAAGCGTCGCCTAGCCGACGGCATCTCGAAGAAGGTCGCCAACTCGATTCTGGTCAAGGTGAACCAGATCGGCTCGCTGACCGAGACGCTTGAATCGGTCGAAATGGCGCACAAGGCGCACTACACCGCCGTCATGTCGCATCGCTCGGGCGAAACGGAAGACGCGACCATCGCCGACCTTGCCGTCGCCACCAACTGCGGCCAGATCAAGACCGGCTCGCTCGCGCGGTCCGACCGGTTGGCCAAGTACAATCAGCTTCTCCGCATCGAGGAACTGCTCGGCGAGACGGCGGAATATGCCGGGCGCAGCATTCTGAAGCGCTGAGCGACAAGGCGTTGGGCGCCAATGGCGCTCAACGCTTTCTGATTGCCTTCAGCATGAAGTCGGCGAGGGCGTTCGCCTGTTCGATCAGGCTCTCGCCGTGATATTGCGCGACCATGATCGGGTTGTGAAACTTGACCATGGCCGCGAACATCACCGCAGCCGTGCCTTCGATATCGTCGATCTCGAACTCGCCCTTCCTCACGCCATCTTCGAGAATCGAGGCGAAGATGCCGATGAGTACCTTTTCGTGGCGCGCCACGATGGGCCAACGCTCCGTTGTGGCGGCGACGACCGTTTCATGCACCTCGCCGTTTCGCGTATATCGATCGCGATTGAATTCATGCACCCCGACGACGAATTCGCGCACCCGCGCCGAGGCGCAGGACGGCTGGCGGGCGATGGCTCGTGCATTGTCCTCCGCCAGCGCGAGCCAGATTTCCGAAACGGCCTCGATCAGGGCGGCCTTGGTCGGAAAGAAGCGATAGATATTCGCGGGCGACATCCCGCAATGCTTGGCAACATCGGCCACCGTCGTCTTGACGTGGCCATGACGCTGGATCTGCGCCGACGCCGAAGCGACGATGCGATCGCGCGTGTCCTCCATGACACTCATTAAGCCATTCCTCCCCAGTAACGGCTGATGAAATCAATCAGACCTGCCTAATGCTGCAAAAGCAAGGCCTTAGGCAGGTATTATGTTTCATTATGAGCGTGCGGGCCGCATATGAGTATTGACAAAAAACGAATATTATCAGTCAATAGTCATAGAAAATCAGAACGCACATTTCAGTGTAGAGTACCAGAGGGAGGTTCCACTCGATGAAGGTGTCGAAACTTGCCATCGCGCTCGCTTTTTGCGCGCCGATGGCAGCGAATGCTGCTGTGCCCGACAGCCAGGCGAATCGCCTTGGCAACGATCTGACCCCGATCGGCGCTGAAAAGGCCGGCGAGGGCGATATCCCGGCCTGGACGGGTGGCCTGTCCTCGGTTCCGAGCAACGTGACCTACAAGGCCGGTCAGCACGTGGCAGATCCGTTTGCCAGCGATCCGATCAAGTACACGATCACGTCGGCGAACGCGGACAAGTACGCGGCCATCCTGACGGACGGCCAGAAGGCCATGCTGAAGGCTTATCCGGATTACAAGCTCAACGTCTACGAGACGCGCCGCACCTGCGCCTATCCGCAGAAGGTCTATGCGGCGACGAAGAACAACGCCAAGGTCGGTGAGCTGATCGGTGGCGGTTCGGGCGTCGGCGGCGCGATCATGGGCTTCCCGTTCCCGGTTCCGAACAACGCGTTCGAAGTCATGTGGAACCACACGCTGCGTTATCGCTCGTTCAAGCTGACGCGGCAGTTCGCGGCGGCGCCGGTCACGCGCGGCGGCGACTACACGCTGACGATCGTTCAGGACGAAGCGCTCTTCCCCTGGTCCGATCCGGTCAAGACGAAGGCTGAAGAGCTGAACAACATTTCGCTCTACTACCTGTCGAACACGATCGCTCCGGCGCGCGAAGCCGGCAACGTCATCCTCGTGTACGATGCCCTCAACGCGACGCTCAATGGCGGCCGTCAGGCCTGGCAGTACAGCCCCGGCACGCGCCGCGTTCGCCGCGCGCCGAACATCTCCTACGACAATCCGGGCACGAACTCGGACGGTCTGTCGACGTCGGATGCTTTCGACGGTTACAACGGCGCGCTTGACCGTTACGACTGGTCGGTCATCGACAAGAAGCCCACGCTGATCGCGGCGAACTCGTTCAAGACCGATGCGATCAAGTACAAGGACTTCCTCACGCCAGGCCACGTCAACCAGGACGCGGTTCGCTACGAGGTCCATCGTACGTGGAACTTCGAGGCGAAGCTGCGCGCCAACACGCGTCACGTCTATGCCCGTCGCGTCTATCACAACGACGAAGACTCGTGGCAGGTCTCGGCCGCCGAACTCTATGACGGTCGTGGTCAGCTCTGGCGCGTCCAGGAAGTCCAGCAGATCCCGCACTACGAAGTGCCGCTCTGCGGCACCGGTGCCGAACTCGTGTACGACCTGCAGGCGGGCCGCTATCTCGCCCTGGCCATGCAGAACGAAGAGCCGGCGGTGAACTACTTCGCCGACGAACTCGACGCGAGCCGCTATACGCCGAACGCCATCAGGCAGTTGGGTGTACGGTAAGTTCCCTCCACGATCTTGCCGTTAAACTGGACTGCGTCGCCAAGGCGACGCAGTCCTTTTTTTGTCTGGAGCCCCTTGTGGCTTTTCAACGGGCCGTGGCGCTACGGCGCATGAGCGGCTCGAACAGCGAAACCCTACGCTCCTGCCGAGGCGCGCGTTCAGGAATATATCGACGGAACCTCGCAGGATGTTACCGGCGCGGCGAAGGCCTGGATCGATGCCGCGTGCCGCAAAAATGGACCCCGGCTCGAGGCCGGGGTGACGGTTTTTTTGAGCGCGGTATTCAACACGAGGCGTCATGCCGGACTTGATCCGGCATCCATCTGTCTTTGTGCGGTGGCAGAGATGGCCCGCCCGATCAGGTTCGGGGTGACGGTTCCCTCTTTTGCGGGGACAATGGTTGACGAGGTGAATCCCTCCGTGATTCCATGTGGTTATGAAAGAGATGGGCTTGATTCGTACGAGAGAACCGCTTCGCCTGCGCCATGCGCTGGTGCCGATCGTCTGTGTCATCGTGATCAGCTATTTCGCCTATCACGCCGTCTATGGACGCCACGGTTTTATCGCCTGGCTGAGCCTTCAGAATCGCGTCGACACGCTCGATCAGCAGCTTGCGGAAGTGCGCAACTCCCGGGAGCAGCTCGACCGCCAGGTGGCGCTTCTGCGTACCGGCAGCCTCGATCCGGATCTTCTCGACGAACGCGCGCGGGCCACGCTCGGCTTCGCCAATCCGAACGACATCGTGATTTTTCGCGATCGCGCAGCCGGTGGAACGGCTCAGCAGAAGCGCTAACCCATTGGCGCCACAAGTCGATTAACCGAAATCAGGTTAATCTTCATTTTCTGGTTTGAAATCAAACATTTACGTTGCGGGTCTAGTATTCTGTTTTGACAGCTAGCCCCCGCGCGCATCCTTTTTGCCGCTCGCGGGTTCCCTCTTCGAAACCTGAAGCGGAAGACAAGATGGCCACCGATCCGAAACGTCCTGCGAAGCAGGCAAGCGCCAAGCCAGCCGTCAGACAAGCAGCAACCAGGAAATCAGCCAAGACCGAAGGGCCTCCGCCGCTGTCGCCGGCGGAAGACCTGAAGGCCTATCGCGAGATGCTGCTGATCCGGCGCTTCGAGGAGAAGGCCGGCCAGATGTACGGCATGGGACTCATCGGCGGCTTCTGTCACCTCTATATCGGGCAGGAAGCCGTCGTCGTCGGCGTCCTCGGTGCGGCGCGCGAAGGCGACCAGATCGTCACCGGCTATCGCGACCACGGCCACATGCTCGCCTGCGGCATGGATGCGAAAGGTGTCATGGCCGAACTGACCGGGCGATCGGGCGGCTATTCGCGCGGCAAGGGCGGCTCGATGCACATGTTCAGCGTCGAGAAGCGTTTCTATGGCGGCCACGGAATCGTCGGCGCGCAGGTGCCCATCGGAACGGGGCTCGCCTTCGCCAACAAGTATCGCGGCAACGACCATGTGAGCTTCACCTTCTTCGGCGACGGCGCCGCGAACCAGGGGCAGGTCTATGAGAGCTTCAACATGGCCGAGCTCTGGCGCCTGCCGGTCATCTATGTGATTGAGAACAATCAGTATGCGATGGGAACCGCCATCGCGCGCGCCTCGGCGCAGACAAATCTCTCCAAGCGGGGCGTCAGCTTCAACATTCCGGGCGAGCAGGTGGACGGCATGGATGTGCGTGCCGTGCGCGCCGCTGCGATCAAGGCGGTGGAGTGGTGCCGCTCGGGCAACGGGCCATACATCCTCGAGATGATGACCTATCGCTATCGCGGTCATTCGATGTCGGACCCTGCGAAATATCGCGCCAAGGAAGAAGTCAACAAGATGCGGCAGGAGCATGACCCCATCGAGCAGGTCAGGCACCGGCTGCTCGAGGGTGGAATGACGGAGGACGATCTGAAGGAGATCGACAAGGACATCAGAGTGATCGTCAACGAGTCCGCCGAGTTCGCGCAGTCGAGCCCCGAACCCGATCCCTCGGAACTGTGGACGGATGTGCTGGCCGACAAGGACCATACGGCGGTGGGGGCCTGACCATGGCGACGAATATTCTGATGCCCGCCCTTTCCCCGACGATGGAAGAGGGCACGCTGGCGAAATGGCTCGTGAAGGAAGGCGATGAGGTTCGCTCCGGCGATGTCATCGCGGAGATCGAGACGGACAAGGCGACGATGGAAGTCGAGGCGGTCGATGAAGGCCGGATTGCGAAGCTCGTCGTTCCCGCCGGCACCGAAAACGTGAAGGTGAACAGCGTCATCGCCGTGCTGGCGGAAGAAGGCGAGAGCGTCGCCGCGACGCCCGCGCCGCAAGCGCCCGCACCTGCCGAAGCGCCGAAGCCCGCGCCTGTGGCGGCCAAGCCTGTCGCGGCCGAACCGGCGACGCCCAAGGCTGAGGGCAAGGCCGATCCGGAAATCCCGGCCGGCACCGAATTCACGACCATGACGGTGCGCGAGGCTTTGCGGGACGCCATGGCCGAGGAAATGCGCCGCGATCCCGGTGTCTTCGTCATGGGCGAAGAAGTGGCGCAATATCACGGCGCCTACAAGGTGACACAAGGTCTGCTCGAAGAGTTCGGGCCGGTTCGCGTTTTCGACACTCCGATCACGGAACATGGCTTCGCGGGCCTCGGGGTCGGTGCGTCCTTCGCCGGGCTTCGTCCAATCGTCGAGTTCATGACCTTCAACTTCGCCATGCAGGCGATGGATCAGATCATCAACTCCGCCGCCAAGACGCGCTACATGTCCGGTGGCCAGATGGGTGCGCCAATCGTCTTCCGTGGTCCGAATGGGCCGGCGGCTCGCGTCGCCGCGCAGCATAGCCAGGACTATACCTCCTGGTATGCGCATATTCCGGGCCTTATCGTCATCGCGCCCTATTCGGCGGCGGACGCCAAGGGGCTTCTCAAGGCGGCGATCCGCGATCCCAATCCGGTGATCTTCCTTGAGAATGAAATTCTCTATGGCAAGAGCTTCGATGTGCCGAAGCTCGACGATTATGTGCTGCCCATCGGCAAGGCGCGTGTGCTGAAGGAAGGCACGGATGTCACCATCGTTTCGCACAGCCACGGCCTCGTCTATTGCGTCGAGGCGGCGGAGAAGCTTGCGGCGGAAGGCATCAATGCCGAGATCGTCGATCTGCGGACCATCAGGCCGCTCGATATCGACACCATTGTCGCTTCCGTGAAGAAGACGAACAGGCTCGTCACCGTCGAAGAGACATGGCCTGTATGCGGCATCGGCGCGGAGATCGCCGCGCAGGTGCAGGCGAAGGCCTTCGACTGGCTCGACGCGCCGATCCTTCGCGTCACACAGAAAGACGTGCCGATGCCCTATGCGGCCAATCTTGAAAAGCTGGCGCTGCCGAGCGCGGATGAGGTGGTGGAGGCGGTGAAAGCCGTCTGCTACCGCTAAGGGGGAGCGCGAACATGCCGATACCCATTCTGATGCCCGCGCTGTCCCCGACGATGGAAGAGGGCAAGCTCGCCAAATGGCACGTGAAGGAGGGGGACAAGGTTTCCTCCGGCGACGTGATTGCGGAAATCGAAACCGACAAGGCGACCATGGAAGTCGAGGCGGTGGATGAAGGCCGCGTCGGAAAACTGCTGGTGCCGGAAGGCGCGGAAAACGTGCCGGTCAACAAGCCCATCGCCATTCTGCTCGGCGAGGGCGAGGATGCTTCCGCGTTGAAGGAAGCCGCCACGACGCCCGCCGCTCCGGCGAAGGCCGAAGCGCCGAAAGAGGAAGCGCCAAGGCCTGCGCCACAGGCAGCCGCTCCGGCGGCGAAGGCGCCTGCGCCGCAAGAAACAGGTGCGCGTATCTTTGCGTCGCCGCTTGCCAAGCGGATTGCGAAGGAGAAGGGCGTCGATCTTGCCGCTGTCACAGGCTCCGGCCCGCGCGGACGCATCGTGAAGGCGGATGTGGAAGGCGCGAAGCCCGGCATCGCCGCCCCGCGACTGGTGGCGCAGCCGGCAGCACCGATGGCAGCCGGTCCGGCGATCGATCCACGGGCTTTCTATGAAGCGGGCTCCTATGAGGAAGTTCCGCTCGACAGCATGCGCCGCACGATCGCGCGGCGTCTGACGCAGGCGATGCAGGAGATCCCGCATTTCTACCTGACCATCGATTGCGAACTCGACGAATTGCTGCGCGTCCGCAGGCACCTGAACGATGCAGGCGGCGTCAAGCTCTCGGTCAACGACTTCCTGATCCGCGCGTCGGCGCTTGCGCTGATGAAGGTTCCCGACGCCAATGTGAGCTTCGCGGGCACGGGGCTGCTGAAGCACAAGCATGCCGATATCGGCATTGCGGTCGCGCTCGATGGCGGCCTCATCACGCCGATCATCCGTCATGCGGAGACGAAGGGCCTTGCCGAAATCTCGGCGGAGGCGAAGGAGCTTGCCGAACGGGCGCGGACGAAGAAGCTGAAGCCGCAGGAATTCGAAGGCGGCAGCTTCTCGATTTCCAATCTCGGCATGTTCGGCATCAAGAACTTCACGGCGGTCATCAATCCTCCGCAGGCGGCGATCCTCGCCGTGGGCAAGGGGGAGGAGCGGGCCGTGGTGCGCAACGGCAAGGTTGAAACCGCGACGGTGATGACGGTGACGATGTCCTGCGATCACCGCGCCATCGACGGCGCGCTCGGCGCGCAGTTCCTCGAAGCCTTCAAGGCCTTCGTGGAATATCCGCCTTCCATGCTGCTTTAAGGAACACGCGCGATGGCCGACACCAATTACGACCTCGTCATCATCGGCTCGGGCCCCGGCGGCTATGTCGCGGCGGTGCGCGCGGGGCAGCTCGGGCTCAAGACCGCCATCGTCGAGCGCGACGCGCTTGGCGGCATCTGTCTCAACTGGGGCTGCATTCCGACAAAGGCGCTGCTGCGTTCGGCGGAGGTCTATCACACGCTGCACAGGCTCGAGGAATTCGGGCTGAAAGCGGACAACATCTCCTACGATGCAGCCGCCGTGGTGAAGCGGAGCCGCAAGGTGGCCGAGACGCTTTCCAATGGCGTCAGATTCCTGATGAAGAAGAACAAGGTCGATGTGATCGAAGGCGTCGGCAGGCTTGCGGGGCCGGGCAAGGTCGCGGTTGAGGGCAAGGCCGGAAAGAGCGAACTCACGGCGAAGAACATCATCCTGGCGACTGGCGCCCGCGCGCGGACGCTGCCGGGTCTCGAGCCGGACGGCAAGCTCGTCTGGACCTATCGAGAGGCGCTGGTGCCGCCCGCCATGCCGAAATCGCTGCTGGTTATCGGCTCAGGCGCCATCGGTATCGAATTCGCGAGCTTCTATCGCGCCTTCGGCGTCGAGGTGACGGTCGTCGAGGTGATGGACAGGATTTTGCCGGTTGAGGATGCTGAAATTTCCGAGCTTGCCGCAAAGGCGTTCAGGAAGCAGGGCATGACGATCCTGACATCGGCCAAGGTTGAAAGGCTCGACAAGGCGGCCGACAGCGTCACCGCGACGATTGTGACGACGGACGGCAAGACGCAGCAGGTGACGGCGGAGCGGGTGATCTCGGCCGTTGGCATCACCGGCAATGTCGAGAACCTCGGCCTCGAACAGGCGGGTGTGAAGGTCGACCGGGGCCATGTGGTCGTAAATGAATGGCTGGAGACCGGCGTGGAGGGCGTCTACGCCATTGGCGACCTCGTTGGGGCGCCCTGGCTCGCGCACAAGGCCATGCATGAGGGCGTGATGGCGGTGGAGCGGCTGGCCGGCCTGAAAGGGGGGCACCCGCTCGATGTCACAAAAGTTCCAGGTTGCACCTATTCATATCCGCAGATCGCCAGCGTCGGCCTCACCGAGGCCAAGGCAGGAGAGGGCGGGCGCGAAATCAGGGTCGGCCGGTTTCCCTTTCGCGGCAATGGCAAGGCGATCGCGCTTGGAGAGCCCGACGGCCTCGTCAAGACGATCTTCGACGCAAAGACCGGGGAGCTTCTCGGCGCCCATATGATCGGAGCGGAGGTGACAGAACTCATTCAGGGCTATACGGTGGCGCGTACCCTGGAAGCCACCGAAGCCGAGCTCATGCAGACAATTTTCCCACATCCCACCCTTAGTGAGACGATGCACGAGTCTGTGCTTGACGCCTTCGGCCGCGCGCTGCACATCTAGCCTCCATTATGCTTGAAATCCTTTCGAGCCCGGAAAACTGGGCAAGTCTGCTGACGCTGACGATCCTCGAGATCGTGCTTGGTGTCGACAATCTCATTTTCTTGTCCATTCTCGCTTCGCGGCTTCCGGCTGAGAAGCGGAGGACCGGTCGTCGCCTCGGTCTTGCGGCGGCGCTGCTCACGCGACTGGGCCTTCTGGCCTCGATCGCATGGATCGTGACGCTGAACCAGCCGGTCTTCACGGTGGCCGATCTGGCCATTTCGTGGCGTGACGTGATCCTGTTCGTCGGCGGCCTCTTCCTGATCGCCAAGGCGACGCTCGAGATCCATCATTCGGTTGAAGGCGGCGAAGAGGCCGGGCCGAAAGAGAGCAGCAAGGTTCCGGGGCTCTGGTCGGTTGTCGCCCAGATTGGCATCATCGATATCATCTTCTCTCTCGATACGGTCATGACTGCAGTCGGCATGTCCGATCATTTCACGATCATGGCCATCGCCGTCCTTGCCGCCGTTGGCGTGATGATGTTCGCGGCCGAGCCGCTCAGCCGCTTCGTCGATGCGCATCCGACGGTAAAGATGCTGGCGCTGAGCTTCCTCATCCTGATCGGCGTTTCGCTGATCGCGGATGCGCTGCACTTCCACATTCCCAAGGCCTATCTCTACTTCGCGGTTGCCTTCTCCATCGGCGTCGAGTCGCTCAACCTCTGGGCGATGAAGCGGCTCAGTGCGAGACGGGCGGCGACGAAACAAGCGGTGGAATGAAGTGAGCGTCGCAGCAGGCATGGCGAGCGGCGCTCCGAAGAACGCCATCGTCATCCTGCTCGACAGCCTCAACCGGCACATGCTTGGCGCCTATGGCGGAACGGAATTCGCCACGCCGAACCTGGATCGCTTCGCCGCCCGCGCGACGCGCTTCACGAAGCACTACACGGGCTCGCTTCCCTGCATGCCTGCGCGGCACGACATTCTCTGCGGCGCGCTGGATTTCCTATGGAAGCCCTGGGGGTCCATTGAGCTTTGGGAAGACGCGATCACCTATGAGTTGCGCAAGGCGGGTGTCGTCACGCAGCTCATTTCCGATCATCCGCATCTCTTCGAGACCGGTGGCGAGAACTTCCACGTCGACTTCACCGCCTGGGACTATCAGCGCGGCCACGAAGGCGATCCGTGGAAGACGGTACCGGACCCGAGCTGGACGGGCGCGCCGAACCTCTTCCGCCCGCCCATGCCTTACGACAATTCGCGGAGCTATTTCCGCAGTGAGACCGATTTTCCGGGCCCGCGCACCATGGCCGCCGCCGCCCGCTGGCTCGACGAGAATGCCGGCCGCCACCAGCGCTTCATGTTGTTCGTGGACGAGTTCGACCCGCATGAACCTTTCGATACGCCCGAGCCCTATGCCTCGATGTATGACGCAGACTGGGAAGGGCCGAACATCATCTGGCCGCCCTATATGCAGGGCGCGATCGCCAAGGGCGTGTTGAGTGAGGCGCAGGCGCGCCAGCTTCGCGCGTCCTATGGCGGCAAGCTCACCATGATCGATCACTGGTTCGGGAAGATCCTCGATGCCGTGGATCGCCACGGGCTCTGGGACGACACGGTGTTCATTCTCTGCACCGATCATGGCCATTATCTCGGCGAGAAGGACATATGGGGAAAGCCCGGTGTGCCGGTCTACAACCCGCTCGGGCATATTCCGCTGCTCATCGCGCATCCGGGCGCAGCACCCGGCATCTGCGATGCGCTGACGACCAGCGTCGATCTCTTCGCGACGCTGGCCGATATCTTCGGCGTCGAGGTGCGGCAGAGGACGCATGGACGCTCGCTGTTGCCGCTGCTGCGCGGCGAGACGGCCGAAATCCGCGACTGGTTGCTCACCGGTGTCTGGGGCAGGGAAGTGCATCTGATCGACAAGCGCTTCAAATATGCGCGCGCCCCGCAGGCCGCCAATGCACCGCTCACAATGCTGTCGAACCGCTGGTCGACCATGCCGACACATTTCCTGACGCGCGAGCAGGAGCTTCCGCTACCGGACGAGCGCGCCTACCTCTCGAAAATGCCGGGCAGTCGGGTTCCCGTGATCCGGCAGGACTGGCAGCAGGGCGACATGCTTCCCTTCTGGGCGGCGGCGAAGTTCAGCGGCAATCACCTCTACGACCTCGAGGAAGACCCGGGCGAGGAGCGCAACCTCGCGGGCAACGCCGCCGAGCGCGATATGGCCGAACGGCTCCGTGCCATTTTGAACGAGCTTGAAGTTCCCGATAGCCAGTTTTTGAGGCTTGGTTTCGCCTGAGGTGGCGCGCGGTAGGATTTGATTAACTCAAGCCTTTCACAATTGCTGCCGAAGGGGGCTACATGCTCAGGGATTCGGCACTGAAGGCGAGTGAAGTTGACTGCGACGTGGTCGCGGTCGATGCGCCTGCGCACCCGATGAACCGGACGCTGCTCTCATACTGGCAATCGAAAATCGGCGCCGACGGCATCGTCCGCCGCAGCGCCATCGATCCGTTCGACGTGAGGCAGGCGCTGGGTGGCATGTTCATCGTAGAGCCGGCGGATGGAGGGCGCGATCTCCTCTACCGCCTGGTCGGCAGCGCGAACGAGCTTCGCCTCGGAATCAAATGCACGGGGCGGCGCTTCACCGAATGCTACGGGCCGCGCATGGCCGCCGATCAGATCGCCTTCCATAACCGGGTCTTTGCGACAGGCAAGCCCGCCTTTCTGCGCGGGCGGCTGGTGGGCCTCGATGTCGAGCATGCGGATTTCGAGGCGTGCTACCTTCCGATGAAGACGGATGACGGAAGAGACCAGATCATGGGCGGCCTGTTCGATATGGCCGAATTAGGCAGCATGATCTGAAACCGGATTCATGCCGGATTTGCTTGAATCGCCTTTCCTGTCTATCCATGTTGGAAGCGAAAGGCGGGGCCGAGCCCCGCGACAGGATTTCGGCAGCATGGCCATCATCATCGACACGCTCAAGGACGAGGGTTCCGGTTCCAGCGAGAAGCCGCGCCCGCGCCATCCGGAAAAGGCCAACCGGCCCGATACGCCCGTGCTTCGGAAACCCGAATGGATCAGGGTCAAGGCGCCGGGCTCACCCGTCTACACCGAGACAAAGCGCATCGTCCGCGACAACAGCCTCGTCACCGTCTGCGAGGAGGCGGGCTGCCCCAATATCGGAGAGTGCTGGTCGAAGAAGCACGCGACCATGATGATCATGGGAGACACCTGCACGCGCGCCTGCTCCTTCTGCAATGTGAAGACCGGCTTGCCGGGCGCGCTCGACAGGGATGAGCCCGAGCATGTGGCGAACGCGGTCGAGAAGCTCGGCCTTCTCCATGTCGTCATCACGTCGGTCGATCGCGACGATCTCGCCGATGGCGGCGCACAGCATTTCGTCGAAGTGATCGAGGCGATCCGCCGCCGTTCGCCCGCGACGACGATCGAAATTCTGACGCCGGATTTCCTGCGCAAGGAAGGGGCTCTCGAAAAGGTCGTTGCGGCGCGTCCGGACGTCTTCAACCACAATCTCGAAACCGTGCCGCGCCTCTATCCGACCATTCGCCCGGGCGCGCGCTATTTCCATTCGCTGCGGCTCCTTCAGCGCGTGAAGGAAATCGACCCGTCGATCTTCACCAAGTCCGGCATCATGGTAGGACTTGGCGAGACGCGCGAGGAAGTGCTGCAGGTCATGGACGACATGCGCTCCGCCAATATCGACTTTCTGACCATCGGCCAGTATCTCCAGCCGACGCGCAAGCATGCGGCGGTGGATCGTTTCGTCACGCCGGAAGAGTTCAAGTCCTATGAGACGATTGCGCGGACGAAGGGCTTTCTGCTCGTGTCCGCAAGCCCGCTGACGCGCTCGTCCTATCACGCGGACTCGGACTTTGCGCTGCTGCGCGAGGCGCGCAACGCGCAGCTCGCGCGGGCTTAAGGTCTCCGATG
The DNA here is from genome assembly GCF_039680535.1 of Parvibaculum sp. Classification (GTDB taxonomy): domain Bacteria; phylum Pseudomonadota; class Alphaproteobacteria; order Parvibaculales; family Parvibaculaceae; genus Parvibaculum. The sequence goes on from NZ_JBDKSS010000022.1 coordinate 74,371, forward strand.
CCAACCACCCGTCAGACGCAGGAAGTGCCCTACGGAGCGGACGAGATGTTCGCGCTTGTCGCGGGCATCGAGCGTTACCCCGAATTTCTGCCCTGGTGCGCGGGCGCGCGCATCCGCAAGCGCGAGCGCGCTGGCGACAGGGAAATCGTCACCGCCGATCTGATCGTCGCCTACAAGGTCTTCCGCGAGCAATTCACGAGCCGGGTCACGCTTGACCCCAAGGCGCGGAAGGTCGATGTGGAATATGTGCAGGGACCGTTCAAGTATCTGGTGAACAAGTGGGAGTTCGAGCCGCTGCCCGATGGTGGTTCGCGCATCCACTTCTTTATCGATTTCGAATTCCGCAGCGCGACGCTGCAGGCTCTCATCAGCAGCTTTTTCACCAAGGCCTTCACGCGCATGATGCAGGCCTTCATCGACCGCGCCGATGCGCTTCATGGAAAGCCTGCGCTGCCGCAGCAGGCTTCCGACTGATCAGATCATCCGCTGGAGAAGTTCGAGCGCGACCTCGACGCTCTTCAGGCGGATTTCCTCGCGGCCGATATCGCCGAAGCGCTGGACTTCATGGATGATGTTGCGTCCGCGCCGCGCGGCGCCGAAATGGACGAGGCCGACAGGCTTCAGCGCCGTGCCGCCGCCGGGGCCTGCAACGCCCGTGACCGAGACCGAAATCTGCGCGCGCGAATTGTTGAGCGCGCCCTCCGCCATGGCGCGGGCGACAGGTTCGCTCACCGCGCCGAAATCGGAAATGAGATCGCCGGGCACGCCCAGCGCATCGCGCTTCGCCTCATTGGAATAGACGACGAAGCCGCGCTCCACGACATCTGACGAGCCCGGAATTTCTGTAAGCAGCGCGGCGATGAGCCCGCCCGTGCAGGACTCGGCGGTCACGATCTTGATCTTCGCCTCGCGGCAATCGCCGAGCAGAAGTTCGGCGCGCTGAACGAGTGGACGTGGAAATATCGACATCAGAACGCCCCGGTGAAATGGCGGACAAGAAGGGTAACGAGGATCGCGTAAGCGGCAGCCACGATATCATCCAGCATGATGCCGAGTCCGCCCTTGAGCTTGCGGTCGGCAAGGCTGACCGGCCATGGCTTCAGGACATCGAAGAAGCGGAAGAGCAGAAAGCCCGCGCCCCAGGCGACGGGCGCAAGCGGCATGACAGCGAGCACCAGCCATTGCGCGGCAACCTCGTCGATGACGACTTCGGAAGGATCTTCTTTTCCCTTCGCGGACGCATAGCGCGAGGCGGCGGGAATGCCGAGGGCGAAGGCGAGGGCGGCGGCGACGACGAGGGCCGCGGGACCGCCGAGCCAGGCGAGAAGCAGCGCGGGCGGTAGTGCCGCGAGCGAACCCCATGTGCCCGGCGCCTTCGGGAGCAGGCCCGAGCCGAACCATGTCGCGACGAGCGTCGCCGGATCGGTGAAGCGGAGTCCGGCGGGAAGCGGCGTCAGCTTCATCATGCGCCGAAACGCAGATTGGCGAGCGCCTGCGCGGCGAGGCCCTCGCTGCGGCCTGTGAAGCCGAGGCCCTCCGTCGTCGTCGCCTTGACGCTGATGCGCGAAATATCGATGCGGAGGATTTCAGAAAGGCGCTCGCGCATGGCCTCGCGCCACGGGCCGATCTTCGGGCGCTCGCAGATGAAGGTCACGTCGACATTGACGATGCGTGCGCCTGCGCGGGCTGCGAGTTCCGCCGCATGCGCGAGAAAGCGGTCCGACGACGCGCCTTTCCACTGCGGATCGCTTGGCGGGAAATGCCGGCCGATATCGCCTTCGCCGATGGCGCCGAGGATTGCATCGGTGAGCGCGTGGAGCCCGGCATCGGCGTCGGAATGTCCGACGAGCCCATGCGTATGGGGCACTCGCACGCCGCACAGCATCACGTGGTCGCCCTCGCCGAAGCGGTGAACGTCGTAGCCGGTGCCCGTGCGATATTCCGCCGTGGCTTCGAGAAGGCGCTCAGCGCGGGAGAGATCGTCGGCACTTGTGATCTTCATGTTGGCTTCATCCCCCTCGATCATCGCGACCTCGATGCCTGCGGCGGCGGCGACCGCCACATCATCCGTCATCTCGCCGCCCGCCGCCTGCCGGTGCGCGGCGAGGATGGCCGGAAAGTGGAAGGCCTGCGGCGTCTGCGCCCGCCAGAGACCGTCGCGCGGGACCGTTTCGCCTGCAAGCCCGCCTGCCGCCCTTCGGATCGTATCGGTGACCGGCAAGGCCACCAGCGCGCCCGCATGGTCGCCCAGCGCCTCTATGCTGCGGGAGATGATGACGGGGCTGACCAGCGGCCTCGCGCCGTCATGGATCAGGACGCGGGCGGGGTTGGCGGCTGCCAGCGTCTCAAGGCCGAGGAGCACGGAGGATTGCCGCGTGGGGCCACCCATACAAGGCGCCAGAAGCTTCGGAAGGCCAATGGCTGCTTCGTCATATGCCTGCCGGTCGTCGGGGTGTATGACCGCAAGAACCACGTCTATGCCGGGATGCCGCGCAAAGGCGCGGAGCGTCCGGCGCAGCACCGATTCACCCGCCAGCAGGCGGTATTGCTTGGGCGCGCCCGGGCCGGCGCGTGTTCCCCGGCCCGCCGCCACGATGAGCGCGGCAACAGTCATATGGCTCGTTTACGCGGGTGGCGGCAGGACGTGCAAGATCGAAATGAAATCCTCTTGCAGCGCACAAAAACCGAAGGTAGTCTGACTAAACTTTGTGCAAGTTCATTTGGTGCCTAAATTTTGTCCATCGCGGTCGGTTCCCATTTTCTCCGCACCCCCGTTTTGCTAGCACCCATGGCCGGTGTAACGGATCTGCCCTTCCGGCGGGTCGCTCACAGGCTCGGCGCGGGTCTCGTCGTTTCTGAAATGGTGGCGAGCGACGAGCTGGTACGGGCGCGGCCTGACGTCGTCCGCCGCGCCGCGGGCGCTGGCGAAGTGAAGCCGCTGGCGATCCAGCTTGCGGGCCGAGAGGCGCATTGGATGGCCAAAGGCGCCGCCATTGCCGAGGAGGCGGGCGCCGACATCATCGACATCAACATGGGTTGTCCGGCCAAGGCGGTCACGAACGGGCTTTCGGGCTCGGCCCTGATGCGCGATCTCGACCATGCGCTGACGCTGATCGAGGCGACGGTAGGGGCCGTCTCGGTCCCCGTGACGCTCAAGATGCGGACGGGCTGGGACGACGAATCGCGTAATGCGCCGGAGCTTGCGAGACGGGCCGAAGCGGCGGGCGTGAAGATGGTCACGGTTCATGGACGCACGCGCTGCCAATTCTACAAGGGCCGCGCCGACTGGGGCTTTATCGCCCGGGTCCGGGAAGCGATCTCCATTCCGCTCATCGCCAATGGCGATGTGACGAGCGAGGAGGATGCGCGGGCCATTCTCGATGCTTCGTGTGCTGACGGCGTGATGATCGGCCGGGGCGCGCAAGGCCGGCCCTGGTTCCTCGCGCAGGTCGCGCACTACCTCAAGACCGGCGAGAAGCTTTCCGCGCCTTCATGGGCCGAACAGGGCCGCATCGTGGATGCGCATTACCGCGACATGCTCGCTCACTATGGCGAAGGGCTGGGCCTACGCGTCGCGCGCAAGCACCTCGTCTGGTACCTCGAGGAAGCGTCGCGGGCCCTTCCCGAAGAGGCAATGGCGACGAAGAGAGATGTCGTTCGCCTTCATGACACGCAAGCGGTGCTTGCCCGCGTGGCCGAGTTCTACGCGCGCGCCGCGGATCAATTTGACAGTGAAAGAGAGGCCGCATAATGGCGCAAGGCGCGATGCAGACGGCAACGGGGCTGAAGCCCGACTCGGCGGCGATCCTTAACGCGATGCCGCATCCGGTGCTCATGCTCGACGACAACATGCGCATCGAATATGTGAACGATAGTGCGGAGCAATTCTTCGCGGCGAGTTCGGCGGTTCTTCTCCGGCACAAGCTCAGCGACTTTGTGGCCTTCGGCAGCCCTGTTCTCGCACTTATCCAGCAGGTGCACGAGCATGGCGTGTCGGTCAACGAATACGGCGTCGAAATCGGCACGCCGCGTTCGGGCGACCGGGCCGTCGATATTCAGGTGACGCCGGTCGTTGAATATCCCGGCCATGTGCTGCTCATTCTTCAGGTGCGCACAATGGCGCACAAGATGGACCGTCAGCTCACGCATCGCGGCGCCGCGCGTTCCGTCACCGGTATGGCCGCGATCCTCGCGCATGAGATCAAGAATCCGCTTTCGGGCATTCGTGGTGCGGCGCAATTGCTCGAACTGACCGCGCCGCCCGAGGACCGCCCCCTGACGCGGCTCATCTGCGATGAGACGGATCGCATCTGCAAGCTCGTCGACCGAATGGAAGTCTTCTCCGACGAACGGCCCGTGCCGCGCGAGCCGGTCAACATCCATGTCGTGCTCGGACACGTGAAACAACTCGCCCAGACGGGCTTTGCCAAGGGCATAAAGATAGCCGAGGAATACGACCCCTCATTGCCGCCGGTGCTCGGCGACAAGGATCAGCTGATCCAGGTCTTTCTCAACCTCGTGAAGAATGCGGCGGAAGCCATCGGCAAGCCCGACGGCGAGATCGTGCTGACGACGGCCTACAGGCCCGGCGTGCGCCTTGCGATGCCCGGACGCCGCGACCGCGTGAGCCTGCCGCTTGAAATATGCGTCATCGATGACGGCCCCGGCGTGCCGGACGACCTGATGCCGCATCTTTTCGATCCTTTCGTCACGACCAAATCATCGGGAACGGGCCTCGGTCTCGCGCTGGTAGCGAAGATCATCGGCGATCATGGCGGCATCGTTGAATGCGAAAGCCAGCCGCGCCGCACCGTCTTCCGCGTTCTATTGCCCATGCACACCGGCGAGGTCCCCATGCCCGCCAATTCGAAGTAGGAGTAGCCTTCCATGCCGAGCGGCACCATTCTTCTCGCGGATGACGACGCAGCGATCCGCACCGTGCTCAACCAGGCCCTGGGGCGTGTTGGCTATGACGTGCGTGCGACGAGCAATGCGGCGACGCTGTGGCGCTGGGTGGCGCAGGGCGACGGCGATCTCATCATCACCGACGTCGTGATGCCCGACGAGAATGCCTTCGACCTCATTCCGCGCATCAAGCGCGCGCGGCCGGAAATCCCGATCATCGTGATGAGCGCGCAGAACACGCTCAAGACAGCGATCACGGCGGCGGAGCGCGGCGCCTATGAATATCTGCCCAAGCCCTTCGATCTCAACGAGCTGATCCGCGTCGTCGATCGCGCCATGACGGCGCCGCGCGAAAGCGCAGTACCGCGTTCCACGTTGCAGGAAGACGAGAAGATGCCGCTCATCGGCCGCTCGCCGGCGATGCAGGACATCTATCGCGTACTCGCGCGCCTGATGCAGACGGACCTCACCGTCATGATCTCGGGCGAGAGCGGCACCGGCAAGGAGCTCGTCGCCCGCGCGCTGCATGAATATGGCAAGCGCCGCAACGGGCCCTTCGTCGCCATCAACATGGCCGCGATCCCGCGCGAACTGATCGAGAGCGAACTCTTTGGCCATGAGAAGGGCGCCTTTACCGGCGCGAGCCAGCGGGCCACGGGCCGCTTCGAGCAGGCGGAAGGCGGCACGCTTTTCCTCGACGAAATCGGCGACATGCCGATGGAAGCGCAGACGCGACTCCTGCGCGTGTTGCAGCAGGGCGAATACACGACCGTCGGCGGACGCACGCCGATCAAGACCGATGTGCGCATCGTCGCGGCGACGAACCGCGACCTCCGGCAGCTCATCAATCTGGGCCTCTTCCGCGAAGACCTGTTCTTCCGCCTGAACGTCGTGCCGATCCGGCTGCCCCCATTGCGGGAGCGCGCGGAGGATATTCCGGACCTCGTTCGCCACTTCCTCGATCAGGCGGAAGCCGAAGGCCTGCCGCCCAAGACCATCGACGCAGAGGGCATGGAACTGCTCAAGCGCTATCGCTGGCCGGGTAACGTGCGCGAGCTTGAAAACCTCGTGCGCCGTCTGGCCGCGCTCTATACGGAAGACATCATCGGCGCTTCGGTTCTGGAGACGGAACTGGCGGAGCCCGACTTCAGCCGTCCGACGGAACAGGCACCGAGCGACGAGCCGCTGTCGTCGTCGGTCGAGCGCGCGCTCAACAGGCTCTTTGCGCAGCACGGAGATGCGCTGCCGCCTCCGGGCCTCTACGACCGCATTCTGCGCGAAGTGGAGAAGCCGCTTTTCGGCATGACGCTGGCGGCGACGCGCGGCAACCAGATCAAGGCCGCGCATCTCCTGGGCATCAACCGCAATACGCTGCGCAAGAAGCTGAAGGATCTCGACGTGCAGGTGATCCGGGGACTGAAGTAATTCAGTCCGCCGGATGACCGGTGGCGATCTTTTCCTTCGGAGGGAAGTAGATCGCCCCGCGTGCTATATCGACCAGCAGGATGCCGGCGGCCAACGCCGAGACGAAGACGAGCGCCTGCGGGGTGAAGCTCATCAGCAGCACGAGGCCGGGGCCGGGGCAGATTCCGCTGAGGCCCCAGCCGAGGCCGAAGATGGCGGCACCGGCAACGAGCGGCGCATTGATCCGAAAACGGTCTGGAAGATTGATGCCGCCGCCCAGCAAGGAACGGTGATGGCGGCGCGCATAGGCGAAGGCGGGGGCCGCGACGAGGATCGCCCCGCCCATGACGAATGCGAGCGCGGGATTCCACGTCCCCGTGATGTCGAGGAAGTCCGCAACGCGTTGCGGATCGACCATGTGCGACACGATCAGGCCGAAGCCGAAAACGAGGCCGAAAAATGCCGACGTGAGAATGGGCAGCAGCGTGCGTGCAGAAGTCTTCGTGCTCATGTCAGTACCCCACAGGCAGGCCGAGGTGGCGCACCGCATAGACGGTCAGGGCCGCAACGACCATGAAGGTGCCGGTTGCGGTGAGGGAACGCAGCGACAGGTTGGACAGGCCGCACACGCCATGTCCGCTGGTGCAGCCGCCCGAAAGCCGGGTGCCAATGCCCACGAGCAGGCCCGCAATTGCCAGGGTGATGAGCCCTGCCTGATGATGAGGAACGGGTACTTCAATCTTCGCGAACGGCGCAACCAGCGGAGCAGCGATCAGGCCCGCGAGGAAAGCCCACCGCCATAGCCCCGGCTTGCCGGTCAGAGCATTGCCGAAGACGCCGCTGATGCCGGCGATCGATCCGTTGACGAGCAGCAGCCCCGCCGCCGCCGCGCCGATCAAGATGCCGCCGATTGCGGCCGTCGCGAAGATTTCCATATGAATCCGTCCTAGTCTCCGAGCTTCCAGCCCAGGGCGACGCCGACGGACACTTCACTCAGGTGGAGTTTGACATTGCCGCCGCCGAAGCTGGTCGGAATGGCACCGTTGCCGGTGACCTCAGTGCGGGGAGCATACAACGCGAAGCCGCTCACGTCGAAGCCTGCCGGTGTGGTCCAAGTGGCACCCGCCGTAAAGTGATGCTGCACAACGCCGGGCGCGAGAATGTTGAAGAGCGCCTCGTCGCCCTGCACGGGCTGCGTATTGTAGGCCCAGCCGCCGCGTACCTGCCATTGCGGATTGATGCGGTAGTTGAGGCCAGCCTTGATCGTCGTCACGTTCTCCCAGCCGAATCCGGGGCCGTTGTCCGTGCCGAGCTGCTTGCCGAGGAAGAGGCTGCTGATCGAATTGCCGACCGCGCCTACGTCGGCATATTCGATCCGCGTCAGGTCGACGGCGAGATCGAGATCCTGCGTGACCTTGTAGGCGACGCCGATGCCATAGGTCGAAGGCACGTCGAAGCTGCCCTGGCCTTCGAACAGGCCCGCATATTTCTGGAATTTCTCGGTGTAGCCCTTGGACTGCCAGAATGCACCGACCGAGAGGTCCGGCGTCCACTGGCCGAAATAGCCGACGCTGGCGCCGACGCCATACGCGCTGTCCTTGCCGCGGTCGGAAAGCGCGCCCGCGTTCGACGAGTAGCCGCCGAAAAGGCCGACGCCGCGCGCGTCGAAGAACTGGTCGATGATCTTCACGGAGGCACCGATCGTGTGCCCCTTGGCGAATTCATAGGAGATGGTCGGCGAGACGAAGAGCTGCGAGAGGTTGACGCCCGCAGTGCCCGGCGAACCGAAATAGGGGTTGGTCGAATAGGAGGTGTTCATGCCGCCATTGCCATAAACGGCGATGCCAACCGACCATTGGTCGTTCAGGCGGTGCGTGTAGCCGATCTGCGGGATGACGAAGGAGCTCTTGCCGTTGCCGCTGAAGCTGCCGTCGAAGACACCGAAGCCATTGGCCGTATCGGTGAGTTCCGCGCCGCGGCTCGGGATGAAGACTTCGGCGCCGATGTCGAAGCGTTCTCCGAGGGCGGAAAGCGTGGCGGGGTTGGTCGCGATGGCCAGCGCGTCTTTCGGGTAGGCTATGGCCGCGCCGCCAAGGCCTTGCGACTGAACGCCGTAGCCGTTTTCAAAGTAACCATTCGTCGCCTGCGCGGGAGCGGCGAGCACGAGCAATGCGAGGGCTGCGCCGCCCGCGACTTCATATGTTTTTCTGTTCACTTGAGAAACGGTCCCAATTTACGGCCAACGATTTCAGCGTCCACTTTGGGACATTTGGAAGTAACCCCATCAAACAGATGTAGTCAACTGACTTTTTGGGGATTTAGACCAGCGCCGTCGTCCGCGACCGGAAAAAAGGCCAGAGAGAGGGCCCGCGCCGCCGCTATTTGCGGCGGCCATACAGCAATCCGCGCCTTTCCTGAGAATAGTTGTAAACAGGCCACATTGTGGTTGCTGTGCCGCGATTCGCAGGCCAGAATGCCGTTTGAACCGATTTTTTCGTGGCAGATTGGGCACAGGCGGCGCATCGCGCTGTAGTTCGCCGGTTGGCGAATGGCTCGGTCGGCGCCGTGCGCGAGGACCCCACGGGGCATGACGGTAACGGACCATTTGGGCAAGAGAAGCTGGGACAGCCGGCTCTGGGGCCTCATGTCCCGGCGCGGCTTTTCGGGCGCGTTGGCCGTTGGCCTCGTCGTTGCTGCGATCGTCCTCGGCTCCTTCACCTATCTGACGCTTACCGGTCTCACCCCGCTTCGGCCCGGCCGGGTCCTCGTCATCGTGCTGCTTCTCAGCAACATGAGCATCGTCCTGATCCTCGCGGCGCTCATCTGCTGGCGGGTGGTACGGCTCATCATCGCGCGGGTCAGCGGCGCTGCGGGCGCCAAGCTCCATGCGCGGCTCGTCGCCATGTTCGCGGTCGTGGCGGTCATGCCCGCGATCATCGTCGCCGTCTTTGCGGCGGTAACGCTCAATCGCGGCCTCGATGCCTGGTTCAGCGAGCGCACGCAGACGATCATCTCCAATGCGCAGACCGTGGCGGAAGCCTATCTGGACGAGCATCACCATGTGCTGCGCGGGGATGCGCTGGCGATGGTCACCGACCTCGATCGCGCCGCCCCGTACCTGGCATCGAACCCCGAGCGCTTCCAGCAACTGGTCGCGACGCAGGCGGCGCTCAGGTCGCTGCCTGCCGCCTATGTCATCAACGCCAAGGGGCGGCTGCTCGCCAAGGTGACGGCCAGCGTGGCGCCCGACATGGGGCTGCCGTCTTCCGAGCAGTTCGCCAAGGCGGACAAGGGCGAGGCCGTGCTCTGGACGGTGGAGCAGCACAATCAGATCCGGGCTCTGGTGAAACTGAGCGCGCTCGACGACGCCTATCTCTATGTCGGCCGTTTCGTCGATGCCCGCGTTCTCGAACATCTGGCGCAGACCCGCGAAGCGGTGGACGAATACCAAAGCCTCGAGAAGCGCCGCATCACCTTCCAGGTCACCTTCGCGTTGATCTATGTCGCCATGGCGCTGGTGACCTTGCTTGCCGCGATCTGGCTTGGTCTCTGGGCATCGAACCGCCTCATCGATCCGATCAGCAAGCTGGTTCAGGCGTCGGAGCGCGTGAGTGCAGGCGATTGGGGCGCCCGCGTCGAACCGGGCGAAACGGGTGACGAGCTCGACGTGCTGTCCAATGCCTTCAACCGCATGACGAGCGAGCTTGAGAGCCAGCGCAAGGATCTCGTGGACGCCAACCACGAACTGGACCAGCGGCGCCAGTTCACGGAGGCGGTGCTTTCCGGCGTCAGCGCAGGCGTGTTCGGCCTCGATTACGAAGGCCATATCAACCATGCGAACCGGGCCGCGCTGCGCTTCTTCGGCAAGGCGGCGGACGAGTTGGTCGGGCGCGATATTGCGGCCGCTATCCCCGAGATGGCGGCGGTCGTGGGCGAGGCGCAAGCCCATCCGGACAGGCGCGCGCAGGCGCAGGTCGTGATCATGCGGGACGGTCTGGAGCGGACGCTCAACATTCGTGTCACCAGCGAGCTGACGGATTCGGCGCTGGGCGGGTTCGTGCTGACCTTCGACGACATCACGGAACTGGTGCGCGCGCAGCGCACCTCCGCCTGGGCGGACGTGGCGCGGCGCATCGCGCATGAGATCAAGAACCCGCTGACGCCGATCCAGCTTTCGGCCGAGCGGCTTAAGCGCAAATACACCAAGGAAATTCACTCCGATCCGGAGGTTTTCCAGCAATGCACCGACACGATCATCCGGCAGGTGACCGATATCGGACGCATGGTGGACGAGTTTTCGTCTTTCGCGCGAATGCCGACGGCGCATATCAAGCCGATCGAGATCAACGAGATCGTGCGGCAAGCGGTATTCCTTCAGCGCGTCGCGCAGCCGGATATCGAGTATCAGCTCGAGATGTCGAGCGATCCGGTGGTTCTCGATTGCGACGGGCGCCTCGTCAGCCAGGCGCTGACCAACATTCTGAAGAATGCGGCGGAAGCAATCCGGGGGCAGGAACCCGAAGCGGAAGGTGAGGACGCCTCACAACACCGTGGCGGCCATCTCGGCCGCGTTCACGTGGCGCTGGTGGAGGCGCCGGGGACCGTTTCCATCGTGGTGACGGACTCAGGCTGCGGCCTGCCGCAGACGGACCGGGCGCGCCTGACGGAGCCTTACATGACCACGCGCGCGAAGGGCACAGGGCTCGGCCTCGCAATCGTGAACAAGGTCATGGAAGACCATGGCGGCTCGCTTCTGCTTAGCGATGCGCCGGCGGCGGAAGGCTGGGAGAGCGGCGCTCGCGTCGCGCTCGTCTTTCCGCGGATTCACGGCGACGCAGAGCTTCCGGAAACAATCGAGACTACGACAGAGAACGAGGCGGTAAATGGCATCTGACATTCTCATTGTCGATGACGAGGCGGATATCCGCGAGCTCGTTGCAGGTATCCTCAACGACGAGGGCTATGACACGCGGGTCGCCGGAGACAGCGACGGCGCGCTCGCAGCCATCGAAGCGCGTCGGCCGGGCCTCGTGGTTCTCGACATCTGGCTGCAGGGAAGCCGCCTCGACGGGCTCGAAGTTCTCGACGCCGTGCATGAGCGCCATCCCGACCTGCCGGTCGTCATCATCAGCGGCCATGGCAATGTCGAGACGGCGGTCTCGGCGATCAAGAAGGGCGCCTACGATTTCATCGAGAAGCCGTTCAAGGCCGACCGCCTGATCCTCATCATTCGCCGCGCCATCGAAGCCTACAAGCTCAAGCGCGAGAACGACGAGTTGAGAAATCGCGTCGGCGACGAGACGACGCTGATCGGCTTGTCGCCGACCATCGCGCAGGTGCGCCAGACCATCGACAAGGTGGCGCCGACGGGCAGCCGCGTGCTCATCACTGGTCCCTCGGGCTCCGGCAAGGAGATCGTGGCGCGGCTTCTTCACGCCCGCTCTCGCCGCGCGGAAGGGGCCTTTATCGCGATCAATACGGCGACCATGGCGCCGGAACGCATGGAGATCGAGCTTTTCGGCACAGAGGCGTCGTCGGCGGGCCCCCGCAAGGTGGGCGTCTTCGAGCAGGCGCATGGCGGCACGCTGTTCCTCGACGAAGTGGCGGAAATGCCCATCGAGACACAGAGCAAGATTCTGCGCGTGCTCGTCGACCAGACCTTCGAGCGGGTCGGCGGCGGCCCGAAGGTGAAGGTCGATGTGCGCGTCGTCTCCTCGTCGAGCCGCGATCTTCAGGATGAAATCGCCAAGGGACGCTTCCGCGAGGACCTTTATCACCGCCTGAATGTCGTGCCGATCCATGTGCCGCCGCTTTCGTCGCGGCGCGAGGACATTCCGATGCTGGTCGATCACTTCATGGGCCTGATCTCCCGTGCCACGGGCCTCCCGGCGCGCCGGATCTCGGAAGACGCCATGGCGGCGCTCCAGGCGCATGACTGGCCGGGCAATGTCCGCCAGTTGCGGAACAACGTCGAACGGCTGCTCATCCTGACATCGGGCGATCCGGGCGCGGTAGTGACCGCCGACATGCTTCCCGCGGAGGTCGGCTCCTCGGCACAGATCACTGTCAACGGTTCGGGCGGCGAGCACATCATGGCGCTGCCGCTTCGCGAGGCGCGCGAGACCTTCGAGCGCGAGTACCTGATGGCCCAGATCAGCCGCTTCGGGGGGAATATCTCGCGCACGGCGGCCTTCATCGGCATGGAGCGTTCGGCGCTGCACCGCAAGCTGAAGTCGCTCGGTGTCGCGACAGCCTCGCGTCCCGATCTGCCGATCTGACGTCAGAGCAGGAAGCCCATCTTGTCACGTATTGCCTATGTCAACGGCCGCTACGTCCGCCATGCGGATGCGAGCGTCCATATCGAGGATCGCGGCTACCAGTTCGCCGATGGCGTCTACGAGGTCTGCGGCATTCGCGGCGGCAGGCTCATGGACGAGGAATTGCACCTCGCCCGGCTTCAGAGGTCGCTTTCGGAGCTGCGGATCGCGAGCCCCATGCCGCTCGCCGCGCTGCGGCAGGTGCTTCGTGAAGTGGTGCGCCGGAACCGGATCGAGAACGGGCTCGTCTATTTTCAGGTCACGCGCGGCGTCGCGCCTCGCGATCATCCATTTCCCGGCGCCCATGTGAAGCCGTCGCTCGTGGTTACGGCGAAGCGGCTCAACATGGCGCGGGTCCAGCAGTCGGTCGAGAAGGGCGTCGCGGTCGTCACCATGCCCGATCTGCGCTGGGCGCGGCGCGACATCAAGTCGATCGCGCTGCTTCCCAACATATTGGCCAAGCAGGCGGCGCGAGAGGCCGGCGCCTATGAGGCCTGGCTGGTCGATGCCGAGGGATATGTGACCGAAGGTTCTTCGACCAATGCGTGGATCGTCGACAAGGAAGGGCGGCTCATCACCCGCTCATTGGGGCCTGACATCCTTCCGGGCATCACCCGCGCGGTCCTTCTCGACGCGGCGAGGCAGGAGGGGATCGAGATTGTCGAGCGTCCGTTCACACCGGATGAGGCGAAGTCGGCGCGCGAGGCGTTCATCAGCGCATCCTCCGCCGTCATCATTCCCGTCGTTCGGATCGATGACAGGGCGATCGGCAACGGGGCGCCCGGTTCGATCACGCTTCGCCTCCGTGAGGCCTATTCGAAGGTCGGCCTGCTGAGCTGAAACGTCCTTGGGCGGCGTTATCGACAAAAAAGTGCGGCAAAAGTCGCATTCATGCGTTTTCGCACTTGCAGCATTTTAGAAATAGAACAGATTAAAGGGGTCCGCATCTCTTGCCCCAACGGGGCGGAGGCAAAGCCATCGAGGTCGGCCGCTGCGGCCGTGTCGACCCGGCCAAATTTTACAAATGGGGTTTACCCATGAGCGAGAAGACCCATAACTTGCAGGATACGTTCCTGAACTACGTTCGCAAGAACAAGACGAACCTCACGATCTTCCTTGTGAATGGGGTGAAGCTTCAGGGCGTTGTGACCTGGTTCGACAACTTTTGTGTGTTGCTGCGTCGTGATGGCCACTCGCAATTGGTCTATAAGCACGCCATATCGACGATCATGCCTTCGTCGCCCGTGCAGCTTTTCGAGCCGGGAGCGAATGGCGAGGAGGCTTAAGGCCCTTTCTTGACCGATCTGGACAATTCTGGCGGCGATACGAAGCGCCGCGACAAAAGCCGTTCCGGCAGCGCCTCGGGCCACGATGCGCGGCGCAAGCGTACGCGCGCCTTTGTGCTGGTGCCGTGGCTCAAGACGGCGGAACTCGACGCGAAGCGGAAGGGACAACCTTTCCGCTCGCAAACGGCACGCCTCGAGGAGGCACTGGGCCTCGCGGCCGCGATCGACCTCGACCTTGTCGGCAATGCCATCGCCGTGATCTCCGATCCACGCCCGGCGACGCTGATCGGCGAGGGCAAGGTCGATGAGTTGAATGGCCAGCTGGAGGAGCTGGAGGTCGAGCTTGTGATCGTGGACGGGCATCTGTCGCCCGTTCAGCAGCGCAACCTCGAACGCGCCTGGAAGGTCAAGATTCTCGACCGCACGGGCCTCATCCTCGAAATCTTCGGTGAGCGGGCCCATACGCGCGAAGGCGCATTGCAGGTCGAGCTTGCCCATCTCAATTACCAGAAGAGCCGTCTGGTTCGCAGCTGGACCCATCTCGAGCGTCAGCGCGGCGGCTTCGGCTTCCTCGGTGGTCCGGGCGAAACTCAGATCGAGGCCGACCGGCGCATCATCATGGAACGCATCACCAAGATCGAGCGGCAGCTCGAAACGGTGAAGCGGACGCGCGAGCTGCATCGCAAGACGCGGCGCGAAGTGCCTTATCCGGTCGTGGCGCTGGTCGGCTACACCAACGCCGGCAAATCGACGCTGTTCAACCGGCTGACCGAGGCAGGTGTCTTTGCGGAGAACCTGCTCTTCGCGACGCTCGACCCGACGATGCGCGCGGTGTCGCTGCCGAGCGGCCGCAAGATCATCCTGTCGGACACGGTGGGTTTCATCTCTGACCTGCCGACGCATCTCGTCGCTGCTTTCCGGGCGACGCTCGAAGAGGTGCTGGAGGCGGAAGTCATCCTGCATGTGCGGGATGCGTCGCACGAAGAGAGCGAGATCCAGAAGCACGACGTCGAGGCCGTTCTTGCCTCGCTCGGGCTTGCCGGAGAGAAGGCAGAGGAACCGCAGCGGCCGATTGTCGAAGTTCTGAACAAGATCGACAGCCTCGCGCCGGAAGCGCATGACGCGGTGGTGAATGCCGCCGCGCGCGATCCGCTGACCGTTGCAGTGTCCGCATTGACCGGCGAAGGCACGGCTACGCTGCTCACGCTGATCGACAAGCTCATCGTCGACAAGGGGATCACCCTTCGCATCACGATTTTGCCCAATGAAGGCGAGCTCATGGCCTGGCTCCATGAGCATGGGCAGGTTCGCAGGCGCGTGAACGAGGAAGACGGCTCCATCGTTCTCGATGTGAACCTTTCCGAGGCCGAGTTCGGACGGCTTGAAAAGCGCTATCCCGAACTCAAGGGACGCGTCGAAGCCATGATGGCGAATGCGGCGGAATAGGCCATGAGCAGTCTCGCCGATGAGGTCTCGGACCTGATGCGTGAAGTCGCGGCGCTGGAAATCATGCCGCGCTTCCGGGCGCTGAAGGATGGCGACGTCGAGGAAAAATCCAAGGGCGACTATGTGACCATCGCCGACCGCGAGGCGGAGCTGTGGCTCACACCGCGGCTTGCCGCCCTGGTCGCCGGGTCGCATGTGCTGGGAGAGGAGGCTGTTGCCGCCGACAGGTCGCGCCTCTCGCTGATCGAGAGCGATGCGCCCGTCTGGACCGTCGATCCGGTGGATGGCACCAGCAACTTCATTGCGGGCCGGGAGACCTTCGGCGTGATGATCGCGCTGGTGCGCGGCGGCGTGACGGAGCTTGCATGGATCTATCTGCCTGCTTCCGGCGAACTGGCCACGGCGGAGCGCGGCGGCGGAGCCTGGTGGACCTCGGGTGGCAAGACGGTGCGGCTCAGTACCGGCCATGGCCCGGAAGACCTGCGCGACATCGTGGGCGCGTTCAACACACGCTTCATGCCGGACGAGTGGCGAATGCGTGTCGAGGGTCTTGCGGGCCATGTCGGGCGCGAGGCAAACGATCTCTGCTCGGCGGTCGACTACACCTCGGTCGCGCGCGGGCTCAAGGATATCGTGACCTACCACCGCATGATGCCATGGGACCACGTGCCCGGATCGTTGATTGTGCGGGAGGCCGGCGGCGTTGTCCGCGATATGGCCAACGGGGCCGATTACGTGCCGCGTACGCTTGCCGGGCCGCATCTCGTGGCGCGCGACGAAAAGACCTGGCTACGCGTTTCGGACGCGACGCATCGCAGCTGATCAGCTGCCAAAGAGAGCTGACGAGCCCAGCCCGTCTGACGTTTCAGAATCGGGTGCGGAAATTTCGATGAGATTGGTCGCGTGCGGGGTGACATGGACGGGCACCGCGATTTCGACGCGGTTTCGTCCGCCGTTCTTGGCGATGTAAAGAGCTTGATCGGCAGCCTCGAGCAAAGTCTTCACGTCCGAGGCATGATCCGGAACGAGAGCGACGCCGAGCGAGATTGTAAAATGCTTGAGCTGAACTCCGTTGTGGATCAGCTGCATTTCCGCTGCGGCCTTTCGCAGATTTTCGGCGCACTCGGTCGCGCGCTCCATCGTCGCGCCGGGCATGACAATCAGGAATTCCTCGCCGCCGAAGCGGCAGACGAGATCGCTGGCGCGGACATGCCGGGGCATGAGCTCCGAGAGATACTTCAGCGCTACGTCGCCCGCATCATGTCCATATTCGTCGTTGAAATCCTTGAAATGATCGATGTCGATCATGATCGCTCCGATGGAGAGATCGCTGCGCTCCGCGCGCGCCTGAAGAAGCTCCAAAGCTTCCTGCAGGAAACGGCGATTGAAGAGGCCGGTGAGCGGGTCGCGGATGGACTGCTCGCGGAGGGTTTCGCGAAGACGCAGATTGACGAGGGCAAGCGCCAATGTTTCGGCCAGCACGCGAAGATCCTGTGCCTCGATAGCCCATGGCACGGTTTCGTCTGTCCGTTCGAGATAGAGCAGTCCCACCGTCTCGCTTTGAGCGACAAGAGGGAGGCAGCGATAACCCAACACGGCATCGGGCTTGATGTGCTCGCAAACGACGTCAGCCGCGACGTTCTTGATTTCATGTGCTTGTCCGCGCCTCAGACCCCAACAACTCTGCGGGCTGAATTCGGGCGTATCTCCCTTGGGCTCGCCCCATTGCGCTACCTCCGTCAGCACCGTGCGCGACCCGGAAAAGATGTAGAGCGCGCCTGGAATATCGGGAAAAAGCTGCGGGACGAACCTTTCCACAAGGGATGCAAACTCATTGATGTTCGAGCAGCCGGGAAGCCGATATGCGACGCGGCCGAGCAGATCGATTGAACGGGTTCGGGCGATGACTTCGTCGTTTCGGGCCATCAGTTCCTTGTTGGTCCGTTTCAACTCCTCTTCGGTGGCCACGCGCTTCGCGTTTGCGTCACTCAGGTGCAGCGCCAGGCGGTTGAAGGCCCTCGCGACGAGCCCCAACTCGTCGCCTTCCGGAACCTCGATCTCCCGCGGGCTTTCGTTCTGGCTGATCGTGTCGAGCCCGGTGGCGAGGGCGATAATCGGGCGCATCACATATCGCATCGAGACCATGATTGCGATGAGGGACATCACGATAATGAAGGCGCCACCAAGGGCGATAAAGTTCGAAACCCAGCGCCGTGCCTGGTCGAGCCGTGTCCATATTTCATCGGTGTGCATCTCGACATGACCAATCAGCGCATTGATCGCAATATCGGTCTGCTTCCGGTCGATGGCATGCATCTTTATGCCTATTTCCGCCACCTGACGCGAAGGCGGGGGGCGGCCTCCCGCGAGTTCGATATCTTTATCCAAACGAGCCAGGCGTGCGGCGGCAATCATGCCGATGGTCTTGCCTTCCGCCGTCTTGTCGTCGCCGCCAGGCGTCATGGCTTCGATGCTGGCGATTGCTTCGAGGAGCTTTCCACGCGCGTCCTTATAGACGGGGATGGCTCGAGGATTCGTCTTCTGGAGGAACGTCTCATGCGCTTCCTCGGTATCCTTGAGCGCAAGCGTCACTCGTTGGGCCTGGATCATCAGGCCGATTGCTGCGCGATTCTCGTCTATGAGCTCCTGGTAACTCAGGAACGTCCAGAACAATGTGCCAAATAACAGCGCCAGCACTGTGAGCACAGCGCCTTCGAAGAACCAAATGCGTCTACGGATGGACATGCGCAAATGTTACTTTGAGTAACAGCGCAAATCACCACAAAAGAGACGTATAAAAATCAGAGTAATGAACGCTTCAGTTTACTTTTGGCCGCGCTCGATAAGCTTTGCTTCCGTCCAAAGAGCATCCATTTCTTCCAGCGTTGAATCCTCTGGTCGACGGTTGGAGGCGGAAAGCCGATCTTCGATATGCTTGAAACGGCTTGAAAACTTTGCGTTTGCGCGACGCAACGCGGCCTCCGGATCGATTTTCATGTGACGCGCCAGATTGGCGTACACGAACAACAAGTCGCCGAATTCATCTTCGAGGCGATCCGCATCGCCGCCCTTGGCGAGCTCTTCGGATAGCTCGAGCATCTCCTCGTTGAGCTTGTCGAGCACTTCGACCGTGCTCGGCCAATCGAAGCCGACACGTGCTGCGCGGTTCTGAAGCTTCACGGCGCGTGTCAGCGCGGGGAGGGCGAAGGGCACATCGTCCAGAATGCTCGCGGACGCCGGCTTTCCCTTCGCGGCCTTTTCCTGTTCCTTGATGTCGTCCCACCGCCCCTTTACGGCAGCCGCCGAGCCGGAGGTCTCATCGCCGAAGACATGTGGATGGCGACGGATCATCTTTTCGCAAATCGCGCGGACCACGTCCTCGAAGGCGAACAGCCCGGACTCTTCCGCCATCTGCGCATGGAAGGCGACCTGGAGTAGAAGGTCGCCAAGTTCCTCGCGCAGGTCGGCCATGTCGCCGCGCTCTATTGCGTCCGCGACTTCATAGGCCTCCTCGATCGTGTAGGGCGCAATGGTCGCGAAGTTCTGTTCGATATCCCAGGGACAGCCGCCATCGGGATTGCGCAGCTTGGCCATGATTGCCAGAAGGGCTTCGATGCGCCCGAGGTCGGTGGGAACTGCGCTCAACTGGGACTCCGGGGCAAAAGGTCAGGCGAACGTGTCGTCTGCGACGAACGGATTGGTGCGCCGCTCCGCGCCGAAGGTGGAAAGCGGTCCGTGGCCCGGCACGAAGGTGACGTCGTCGCCAAGTGGCCAAAGGCGTTCGCGGATGGAGGAGACAAGGGCGTTGTAATCGCCCTGCGGCAGGTCGGTGCGTCCTATGGAGCCCTGAAACAGCACGTCGCCGACGATGGCGAGGTGTGAGGGAGCGTGGAAGAACACGACATGACCCGGCGTGTGGCCGGGGCAATGGATCACGTCGAACGTCAGTCCGGCAACATCGACCGTGTCGCCGTTTTCCAGCCAGCGGTCCGGCACGAATGCGCCGCATTCGGGAAAGCCGTATTTGCGGGCCTGTTCCGGCAGGGCTTCGATCAGGAAGAGATCGGCGCGATGCGGACCTTCGATGGGAATGTTGAGCTTCCGCGCCAGATCGCCCGCGGCCGCGGCATGGTCGAGATGCCCATGTGTAAGGAGAATCTTGTCGAGGGTGATTCCCGCCTCCTCGACGGTGCCGATAATGCGGTCGAGATCGCCGCCGGGATCGCTCACCGCGCCATGCATGGTGTCGTCGTTCCAAAGCAGAGTGCAGTTCTGCTGGAACGGAGTCACAGGGAGAATCGCTGCTTTCAGGCTCATGACGCGGGCGCTTTTTTCAATGATGGTACGTCTCAAGGTAGGTACGCATGTGCGATATGTCCAATGGTGACGGGCTTTTTCGTGCCTTTCATGTCGAAATCTGTGAATAAACGCGACATGCGGGGCGAAAAAAGCGTTGGGGCCCAGCAAACTCTTGGCGTTTTTTCGAATCTCGTGAAAGATAGTTACCGGTTCCACCAAGGACGAATCACAAATCATGGCAACAAAAGCAGCAGCTAAACCCGCAGCCAAGGCCGCAGCCAAACCTGCCGCCAAGGCACCGGCCGCCAAGGCGGCCAAGGCCGCGACGGCTCAGGTCACCATTCCGCTTTCGAAGATCATTGCGGAACTTGCGGAAAAGCACGATCTGTCGAAGAAGGCAGCGGCTGCCTTGTTCGACGATTTCGTCGAGCTCACCGTGAAGAACCTGAAGAAGGGCAACAAGGTCCGCATCACCGGCCTCGGCATCCTTCAGGTCCGCAAGCGCGCCGCGCGTATCGGCCGCAACCCGGCCACGGGCGAGCAGATCAAGATCAAGGCGTCCAAGAAGGTCGCTTTCCGCGTCGCGAAGGATCTGAAGGAAGCGATCTGATCGCTTTCTCTCGGTTCCGCGTCTAGCGGTCGATCGGTAAACGATAGCCACTGCGCTGTCGCGAAAGGCGGTCCCTATGGGCCGCCTTTTCGTTTGCTGGCCCTATTGGGGACTGGTATCAAATCGCGCCCGCGAAGCGGGGCAAATATCGTTTTCAAGGAGTGGAGCTATGGCGATCCGTCGATTGGGCGTAGGCAAGCGGTTGAGCGAAGCGGTGGTGCAT
This sequence comes from Parvibaculum sp., assembly GCF_039680535.1. Lineage (GTDB taxonomy): Bacteria > Pseudomonadota > Alphaproteobacteria > Parvibaculales > Parvibaculaceae > Parvibaculum. Next base: position 94,861 of record NZ_JBDKSS010000022.1, read on the forward strand.
GGCGATCGCGTGTTCCTCGCCGGACAGGTAGCGGAGGACGCGTCTGCGCCGATCCGCGGGCAGGCGCAGCAGATCCTTGGCCAGATCGACGCGCTCCTGGCCGAAGCCGGCACCGACAAGTCGAAGCTCATCTTCGTCCAGATCTGGCTTGCCGACATGGGTGACTACGACGTCTTCAACGAGGTCTGGGACGCCTGGGTCGACCCGCAGAACCTCCCGGCGCGTGCCTGCGTGCAGTCGCCGCTGGTGAAGCCGGAATGGAAGGCCGAGGTTCAGGTCACCGCCGCCATTTGAGGCGCAGTCAACATCCGAACGGGCGAGCTGGAATGCTCGTCCGTTCGGTCCGCTGCCGTTTTCAACATGAGCATTGAAGACGCGGCAGGTGCTTCGACGCCGCTGTCGTTGGCTGATTGTGCAGCGCATCATTTCGACGATGCAGTGGCCCACCGCTGAACGATGGTCAGACAGGCTTTTTCCGTCTAGGTTTCCCGCAATGGGAGTCCAAAAAGAGGCGGAATAAAGCCATGAATACCTACGTCAAAGCGCCATTCAAGCCCGTGAAATTTCTTGAGCGCGACATCGAGCTGGAACGGCGCGACGACGGCTCGATGATCATGCGCTCGCGGATTCCGCTCAAACCCTACGAAAAGCATATCCCCGCCTTCTTTCGCCATTGGAGCGAGACGCAGCCGGACCGTACCTGGCTGGCGCAGCGGCGGGGTGAAGCGCGCGACTGGCGGCGTCTGAGCTATGGCGAGGCGCGTGCGACGGTGGACGCGCTAACGCAGGCCCTTCTCGATCTCGACCTCGGGCCGGACAGCGCGGTCATGATCCTGAGCGGCAATTCGCTCGAGCACGCCATGATGACCATGGCGGCCATGCAGGCGCGACTTCCGGCAGCGCCGGTGTCGCCCGCCTATTCGCTGATGAGCGAGGACCACGCGAAGCTCAAGCATGTCTTCGACCTGTTGCAGCCGGGCGTCGTCATGGTGCAGAACGGCAAGCCTTTCGAGCGAGCGCTGCAGACGCTCGATCTCTCGGGCGTCACTGTCGTCCATGTCGAGGCAGCGCCCTCCGGGGTCAGCAGCGTGTCCTTCGACGAATTGGCGAAGACGCCGGTAACGCCGGACGTCGAAAAGTCGGTTGCGGCCATCGAACCCTCGACCATCGGCAAGCTGCTCTTCACCTCGGGCTCGACCGGCATGCCCAAGGCAGTCATCAACACGCAGGAAATGATGACGGCGAACGTCGCCATGTCGCAGCAGTCGCGCCCGCGGGACGAGGATGCCATCGCGCCGATCGTCCTCGACTGGCTGCCCTGGAACCACACCATGGGCGGCAATGCCGGCCTGCATGGTCTGCTCGCCGATGGCGGAACGCTCTATATCGACGACGGTCGGCCCGTGCCCGGCCTGTTCGAAGAGACATTGCGGAACCTGCGCGAGGTGTCGCCGACCTATTACGCGAATGTGCCCGCAGGCTATGCGGCGCTTGCTACTGCGCTGGAGCAGGACGACGCGCTCGCTGCGACCTTCTTCAAGAATCTCGAAGTGCTCGGCTATGGCGGCGCCACGCTGTCGGACGATCTCTATCACCGGATGCAGAGCCTTGCCGTGCGCCATACCGGTCACCGGCTCGTATTCTTTACCGGCTGGGGCTCGACCGAGACCGCGCCGACGGCGACCTCGACCTATTGGGCGACGGAGCGCGTCGGCCTGATCGGCCTGCCGTTCCCCGGCATCGATCTGAAGCTCGTGCCTGCGGGCGACAAGTATGAGCTGCGCCTGCGTGGTGTGACGGTTACGCCGGGCTACTACAAGCGTCCGGATCTCACCGAAGGCGCCTTCGACGAGGAAGGCTTCTACAAGATCGGCGATGCCGGCATCTTCGTCGACCCGAACAGACCGGAAGAAGGTCTCATCTTCTCCGGCCGCGTCGTCGAAGACTTCAAGCTCGACTCCGGCACTTTCGTGCATGTGGGCTCGCTGCGCGTCGCGGCGATCGCAGCGGCTTCTCCCGTCATTCAGGACGCTGTGGTGACCGGACAGGACAGGCCCTTCATCGGCCTGCTCGCCTGGCCGAATGTCGAAGCTTGCCGCCAGGTTGCGGGAAAGCCGGACGCGTCGGTCGATGAGCTCGTTTCCGATCCCAAGGTGGTGGCGACCATCGTGGAGGGCTTGCGGGCGCATAACGCCGCCAACAAGGGTTCAAGCACTCAGGTTCGCCGCGTGATCCTGATGACCGAGCCGCCATCGGTCGACGGCAACGAGCTGACCGACAAGGGCTATATCAACCAGCGTGCCACGCTGGCGCGCCGTGCCGGTCTGGTCGAGAAGCTTTATGAGGAACCTGCCGCAAGCGGCGTCATCGTCATCTGACGGTGGCCGCGCGCATCAGGATCAATTGTCGATCTTGAATCCCTTCTCGCGGAAGAGTCGGAGGCAGGCGGCGGCGGCCAGAGAGTCATAGCGCTGGCCCGCGCCTGCCTCGATTTCCTCAAGGGCCTTTTCGAGGCCCATGCTTGCGCGATAGGGGCGATGCGTGGACATGGCGTCGACCACGTCGGCGATGGCCGTTATGCGAGCCTCGAGGATCGTCTGGTTGCCGCTCAGACCGTTTGGATAGCCGCTGCCGTCGATCCTTTCATGATGCTGCAGGGCGATCTGCGCGACCGGCCAGGGGAAATCCACTTCCTTGAGGATGTCGTATCCGGCCTGTGCGTGCTCCTTGATGAGCGCCATTTCATTCGCCGTGAGCTTTCCGGGCTTGGTCAGGATTTCCGAAGGAACCACGATCTTGCCGACGTCGTGGAGGTAACCGCCGACGCGGAGGCCCTCAAGCGTATTGTCGTCCAGGCCCATTTCCCTGCCGATAGCGACCGAAATTTCGGCCACGCGCCGCTCATGGCCGACCGTGTAGGGATCGCGCATTTCATTCAGCTTGGTCGTCAGCTGGACGGTCTGGATGAAAGTGTGTTCGAGCTGCTGGGCGTACCGTCTGATCTGCTCCTCCGCCACTTTGCGGTCGGAAGTGTCCTGCAGCAAGCCAATGATGGCCGGACGCGATTTGTAGGTGGACACTGCATTGTTGGATGCGACTTCCACCGTCGTTCCGTCTTTTCGGATTGCGGTGAAAACCGCCTCGCTGCGTATTATCTCGCCGCTGTCCATCTGGTGCACCCTTGCCGCCGAAGCCTGGCGATCCTTGGGATGCACGAACTCCGCTGGCGAACGGCCGATCAGCTCTTCGGCGCTGTCGTAGCCGAGAATATCCGCGAAACGCGGGTTCGCGTAGACGATCTTCCCATCCTGAAAAATGTATGAGCCGGCGATCGATTGCTCAACGAGCGCATTGAAGCGATGTTCGGCCTCGATGAGCGTCTCCTGATAGGATTTTGCTTCGGCTTCGGCATCGAACTTGTCGAGCGCGAAGCTGAGACTTCCGGCCATCTCCTCAAGCAGCTTGCGCATCTCGTCGTTGAACCAGCCGCCTTCGGTTGAATAAAACGTCAGAATGCCGATGACCGAACCGCCGCGGACCAGCGGCAGCGAGGCGGACGAGTTCCAGCCATACCTGGCCGCCAGTCCACGCCATGGGACGGTGCGCGGATCGGTCTGAAAGTCGTTGAGCCAGACCGGCCGGTTCTCTCGTGCCGCCGTGCCGGAAGGCCCTTGGCCCCGCGGATCGTCGGGGTGTATCGACGCGTCGATACTATGAACGTAGTCCATATAACCATCGATGACGCTATAGGCCTCGACTGGTCGTATCTTGCCTGTCTCCTTGTCGATAAGGCCGATCCAGCTGAGGTTCATACCGCCGCGCTCGATCGCGATGTGGCAGATCTGCGAGAAGAGTTCCTCCTGCGTCGTGCAACGGACGACGGCAGCATTGAATTCGCTCAATGCTGCATAGAGACGTGTCAGGTGTTTGATACGAGTGCGGTCCTGCACCTGGTCTGTTATGTCTCGTGCGACGCCGAGTAGCGCGACGATGTGGCCTTTGGAGTCGCGCAGAGGTTCGCCACGCGTCTGCATCCACCCGTGGGTTGCATCGGCTCGTATCATTTCCAGGTCGAGCTCGTATGGGGCGCCTGCTTCCCGGGCCTGCGCGATGGCGGCGGCCAGCCTGTCGCGGCTCTCGGGAGTGAACATGGCAAGTGTTTGGTCAAGCGTCGGCGACGGACCCGAGGGGTCGAGCCTCAGCATGCGATATATCTGGTCTGTCCACGTCACCTGGTTGGTGAGCAGGTTGATCTTCCAGCTGCCTGCATGTCCGATACGTTGCGCGTCGAGAAGTTCCTTGTGGTCTTCTTCAAGGGACGCCTGGAGCGTCTTGTATGCGGAGACATCCCTCTGTGTACCAATTATGCGCAGAGGGGAGCCGCTCTCATCGCGGCTTACGACGGCGCCACGCACCAGCGCCCACTTGTAGGTCCCGTCTTTGCAGCGCAGACGCTGCTCATTGGCGAAATTGGTGAGTTTATCCTCGAAAAGAGCTCTCAGCGTCTCATCGGCTACAGCCAGGTCGTCAGGATGACACCGGTTTCGCCAATCGTCGATCGAGTCGCCTACGTCGTCGATCCCGTAGCCCAGCATTTCCTTGAGACGTCTGGAGAAAAACATCCTGTCGGTCGGAATGTCCCAATCCCAGAGGCCATCGCCGGCGCCTTCAATGGCGAACTTCCAGCGAAACTCGCTCTCCTGCAGCAGCTGTTCGTGTCTGCGTATGTCCGCGGTGAGTGCCTCGGCAATACGTTCGGCATGTTCCCTGGTGCCGAGAAGCGATCGCATCAGTGCGAAGAGAAGACCGCTAAAGGCCAATCCTCCGACGAGACTCGCCCATGCTCGCGCGTAACTCAGGGGCGGGGCGTTGGGGAGGCGATCGAAGCTCAGTAGCCATGACTGGCCATGGAAATCCATGATGCGTTGCTGATAGAACGCCGAGCGATGGGCAGACAGGTCGGCGTCCGCCCGCTCATAAAGGAGTTTCTCCGGTTCGGCGCTGCGGCCGTCATAGATCCGCAGATCGATGTGGCGAAGCTCGGCCCCCTCCCAGCCGAGCAGGATGCCGGAAATGAGGTCGCGCATTCGATAGGGGCTATATGTCCAGCCGATCAGGGCGGCCCGGCGCTCTTCGACAGTGTTGATGGGAACCCCGTGACGATAAACCGGCACGTACATCAGGGTGCCGGTCTGTATGTCGGACTCTGTCTCCTGCACCAGTCGGACGGGGCCGGAGAGTGCCGCTTTGTCAAGGTCTCGCGCTCGGTCCATTGCGGCGCGACGCACCGGTTCGGAATACATGTCGTATCCGAAGGCGCGCAGATTTCGATCCCGGAACGGCTCGAGATAGATGATGCTGGTGTAGATGGGGCGGTTGCCTGCCGGACGCACGGTGTAGTTCGGAAATCCTTCGGCCCGAACCGATGCGATGTGTTGGGCGAGTTCCTGCGGCTGAATGACCTTTGAAAAGCCGATGCCCTGGAAGCCGGGAACGATCTTCTCGGCCTCCGTCTCCTCGACATAGGTTTTCCAGTCGCGACGGGTGACGCCGCCCGAGGCGGTGAGGAGGCCGGTGCTGCCGCGGAGAATGAGTTCGTAGGAGTCGAGGCGTTCTCTGATCTTGAGCGTGACCTGATCGGCAGAAAAGGCGAACTGCCTCACGGCGTCGTCTTCCACGTCTCGCTTCTGATTGACGGTGACGAGCATGGTCAGCAGAACACCGACGACCAGAACAAGCCAGGCCGGCAGGGACGATGCCGCACGCTTCAAATCGGGCGACGTATTCGAGTTCACTTTCTGCGATGAGCCCGGATCGTCCATATTCGCGAAACACGCTCCTTAGACTGAACAAATGTCTCTGTTTCCGATCGCTCTCGCGGCAAACAGGTACTGCCTCTTTGAAACCATTACATCGACGAGTCTTTGCGACAATGCAAAATTGGCGTTTTTTCTTCCATGTTGAGAAATGTGGAAAGTATTGCGCCCGTATTGGTGGAAATAGCCGCGCGACTGGAAACATTCGGAGACCTATGACGACAATATTGTCGGCAAGTGTTTGCCAGACGTATGCCCGTGCGAGGAACGCGGCGGCGTTCGCAGCGGCGGACGAAAGGTGTAGTCTGACGCAAACAGACGATCGGCGCGGGGACAGCGGCATTCCTTGACCCAGGCTTCGGATATCTCCTTCGAGCAGAAGCTGCGCTTTCTGCGGCAGCCCGCTGCATATGACGGCGGGAAGGACGATGTTTGTGCGGAGGAGACCCACATGTCATGGGTCTTTCTGGTCGGAAAGCGCGCCTACAAGCTGAAGAAGCCGGTCCGCTATCCCTATCTCGATTTCAGCACGGTCGAGGCGCGCGCGAGAGATTGTCGCGAAGAGGTGAGGTTAAATCTGCGCCTTGCGCCGGATGTCTATCTTGGCGTGACACCACTGACATTGGGACAAAATGGCAGCCTTGCAATCGGCGGCGACGGTGCTCCCGTCGACTGGCTCGTCGTCATGCGAAGGCTGCCGCGCGAGCGAATGCTCGACCGGGCGCTCGCAGAGGGGCAGGTAAGCGGCGAAGAGATCACGGCGGTTGCCGACCGGCTTTGCAGCTTTTACGAAACGGCTGAACGCGCGGATATCCCGCCCAACGCCTATGTCGCGCAGTTTCAGCGGGAGCACGCCAGGACGCGTGAGGTGTTGACCGATGCGGCATTCGATCTCGATGGTGCGCGGATCGAAGACATTCTGGCGCGCGTCGAGGAGGTGTTGTTGCGCAACACCGGGTTGCTTACGGCGCGCGTCGAGGCCGGTCGGGTGGTCGATGGGCATGGCGATCTTCGCCCTGAACATGTGTGCCTCAATACGCCGCCGGTCATCATTGATTGCCTGGAGTTCAATCGGCAGTTGCGGCTGGTTGACCCGGTAGATGAACTCGTGTTTCTCGGCCTCGAATGCAAGCGGCTCGGAGATGGCTGGATAGGTCCCGCGCTCATTGAGCGCTATTCGGCGCAGCTTGGTGATAGCCCTTCGCCGGAACTGATCGCCTTCTATTGGCGTTACCGGGCCTGCCTGCGCGCGCGATTGTCGCTTGTCCATATTCTGGAACGGGACACCCGCAAGCCGGAGAAATGGCTGCCGCTCGCCAGACAATATCTTGCTCTGGCTGAAGCGCCCGAGATCAGCTCGCGCCCGTCAGAAGATCGCTGATTGAGCCGCCTTCATGGAGCCTGCGGATCGTCTCGGCGAAGAGAGGGGCCGCGCTGATGACCTCGATGCGTTCATGCAAAACCTTCGCGGGAAGGCGAAAAGGCGGCACCGTGTCGGCGACGAAGAACCGGACCGGATCAGGCTGCTGAACGGCGGTAGCGGCCTCGCCGGTGAAAAGACCATGCGCGGCAAATGCGTAGGTCGCCCGTGCGCCCGCTTCACGGCATGCGTTGCCAGCACGTACCATGGTCCCGCCGCTGGCTATGAGGTCGTCGATGATGATGACATTCGCGTCGCGCACTTCGCCGACGAGAAGATTGCCGCTTACGACGCCGGCGCTGCGGCGCTTTTCCATGAATGCGCTGCCGACGGGGCGGCCCAGCGATTTTTCGAGCGCCTCGCGAAAGAGCTGTGCGCGTTTGACGCCGCCGGGGTCCGGTGAGGCAATAACAACCGGCCCCGAGCCAGCAATTGCCGCCGCGGCGCGCGAGAACAGACGGCAGGTGTCGAGATGGATTGTCTGGCACCGGAACGCGTTCTGGAAGGCGACGATATTATGCACCTCCATGGTTACGACCCGATCGGTCCCGACGGCCTCGAGCAATTGCGCAATGTAACGCGTCGTCACCGGATCGCGACTTTTGGTCTGTCGGTCTTTCCGCGCATAGGCGAGATAGGGGATAATGGCGGTCACACGGGCAGCGCCGTTTTCCTTCATGGTGGCGATAAAGAACAGGAGCCGGCACAGCTTGTCGTTTGGCGATTGTTCCGGACCGCCGTGAAGGCTCTGGATGATGTAGACATCTTCGCCGCGCACGCTCACCAACGGTCGCGCCTTGTGCTCACCGTCCTCAAACTCTCTCTCCTCATGTGCGTCGAGCGGAGTGCCGAGCGATGCTGCGACTTTCTCGCCGAATTCCCGACTGGCATTGAGAGAAAATAATTTCATGACCGGACCTTGATGCGCGAGGTGATGGAGGTTCCATCCGCTTATTGTGCCTGGTGGGCAAGCTTCAATTCATGCGGACCCGAGCCCACAAAGCGGAGTCCGAACGGCGCGCTCTCTCTTGTGAGCACGTCCTGAAGCCAATTTGTGTCTGCGGCGGAGGCCAGTTGGAGCTGGAACCGGGCAATTCTGAAAGGAACGATGGAGAGGGCGCTCAGGCTATTGTCGTTTTCCTCGTCGATCGAGGCGACAAAGGCGAGGGCGAGATCGCTGCGATAGCCCTCATGTCCGGGAATGCCTTCGTAGTCGTTGATGAAATCGCCGCATCCGTAAAGGATGAGCTTGCCGCGATAGACCTCGATGCCCTTGGTGTGGTGCGAAGAGTGGCCGTGGAGCACGTCCACTCCGGCGCGTTCGATCAGCGCATGCGCGAAGGCGTTTTCCTCATCCCTGATGCGGTAACCCCAATTCCCACCCCAATGAAGCGAGAGCACGACGACGTCTCCCACGGCCTTGTGCGCGGCGATCCGCCTGGCCACCGTCTCGATGGTCGCCTCCGACAGATCCGGCAGGAGGGCGATGCCGGGCTTCCGGTCGGCAGCGGCCCAGTCGAGCGGAACGCCGCTATCGGGCGTGGCTGCGCCGAAGAGAAGGACGCGCCGCCCGTCGCTCCCTCGCAGAATGGCGGGCGCCTGGGCCGTCTCTCTGTCGTGGCCTGCGCCGGACGAGGCGATGCCAATCCGCTCCAAGGTCTCGATTGTTTCGGCGAGTCCCCTGCGGCCCCAGTCGAGAACGTGATTGTTCGCGAGCGAACAGGCGTCGATGCGCAGCGCGCGCAGCACGTCTGCATTGCCCGGATTCATCCGGTAGTTGATGCCTTTTGGCGCATGGCTCTTCGCTGTCGTGATCGCTGTTTCGAGATTGACGATGCGGAGATCCGGCGCGTGCCGATCGATCTCGGTGAGCGCATCACCCCAGACATAGTCCGGTGCGACCGGTCGGTCGATATGGCCGTGCGCGTTTTCGGCCAGCTGCACGTAGTCGCCGGCCGAACCGATATAGCGCTCGTAAAGTTTCGGGTCCGAGGGATATTCGAGGATCTGGTCGATCCCGCGTCCCAGCATGACGTCGCCCGTCAGAAGAAGTTTCACCGCCGAGGCTCCCTGAAATGATCGCGGTGTTCAGGGGGCATTCTTGGCGTCTCTGACGCGCCGCACATGGTCCTCAAGGCGGCGCGCGGCGGCGTCGAAGGCATCGCGGATAGCGACATAGATATCTTCATGCGCGTGGTCTTTTGGACCGGTGCTGTTCACGACGATCTCGCCGTTCGGCACCTTGATATTGATGTTTGCGCGATAGAGCTTGCCCTTGTGTTGGCTGTGGTGCGGCGCTTCGATGACGACATGACATCCGATGATCTGATTGTAGAGATGTTCGAGTTTTTCCACGTGTGAGCGAACACGTGCTTCGACGGCGGGCGATGGATCGATGTCGCGGAAGGAAATTGAAAGAGGGCGTTGCATGGACGATATCCCTTTCAGTGTTTGGTGACCGGGAGAGGAGGCGCATGCGGGGCGCGCGCGAGAAGACCGCGCATCTCGTCGTCTTCGAGCTGACGGAAATCCATGTAGTAGAGGCTGAGCGCCGCGAAATCGTCATGCGTTTCGAGGCAGACCACTTCGTCTGCCTCGCGGCTCAACATCGCAACGGTGTCCGTTGGGGCGACGGGGACGGCGAGCACGATTTTCCGGGGATGCGCCGCTCGCGTCGCCAGAATGGCCGCCCTTATGGTCGCGCCGGTCGCAATGCCGTCATCGACAATGATCGCGGTGCGACCTTCGATCTGGACGCGTGGGCGATCGGCGAGGTAGGTCGCGCGACGCCGAGCTATTTCAGCGAGCTGTCGCTTCTTGACCGTCTCTATTTCTTCCGGCGAGACGCCGAGCTGGGCGATGATGTCCTTGTTGAGGACGACCTGCGGGGGGTCGCCATCCACGATTGCGCCTATGGCGAGTTCTGGCTGCCACGGCGCGCCGAGCTTGCGCACGATGATGAGATCGAGCGGCGCGTCGAGCATGATGGCCACTTCAAGCCCGACCGGAACGCCGCCGCGTGGCAGGGCCAGGACGCACGGGTTCTGCGCCTTGAAGCGCAAGAGCTTTGTTCCCAGCCTTTGGCCGGCCTCCGTGCGATCCTTGAACATTCAGCCCTTCTTTCCCGGTCCGGTCAGGTGCCGAAGGAACCATGCGCGCGCGAGATCGATGACGATGTCCAGGGCTCCGGCTTCCTCGAAGAGATGTGTGGCGCCTGGCACGACGCTCAGCTCCTTTGGGCATTTCATCCGGGCAAGCGCCTCGCGGTTGAGGTCCAGGACTTCGTAATCATGACCGCCGACGATGAGCAGCGTGGGTGCGGCTACGAGTGGCAATGCGTCTCCGGCGAGGTCGGGGCGCCCGCCCCGCGAGACCACCGCCCGGTAAATATCGGCTCGCGCAGCCGCTACGAGTGCGGCTGCCGCGCCCGTGCTGGCCCCGAACAGTCCCACCGGAAGGCCCGCCGCATCAGGCTGCTTCGCGAGCCAGGCGGTGGCAGCCGAGAGCCGGTCGGCCAGCAGGTCGATGTCGAAAACATGAGCTCGCACCGCCTCTTCCTCTTCGCTGAGGAGATCGAAGAGCAGGGTGCCCAGACCGGCTTCACGCAAGGCCTTCGCAACATATTGATTGCGCGGGCTGAATCTGCTGCTGCCGCTGCCGTGGGCGAAGACAACTACGCCGGTCGCGTTCGCGGGAATGAGAAGTGATCCCGGAAGTCCGAGAGGCGGTATGCGCACGTCGTCATGCGTCGAGGGGCGCACGGAGCGACCGGCCATGTCGAGCCTCCATTGCGAGCGCGTAGCCTGTTGCTGACTAGATCAGATGCGCGCAAAGGGGTCCCGGCATTGATTTCCATCAACGGATCAGGTGTTGGCGTTCCTCAGTCGGGAGACCAGAACCTTGCAGACCTGCATCGGTATGTCTGGCCGTTGAAAGGCGAGGCTGAGAAAATGGTCGCGCTCCAGCGCCAGAAAATCCGCGTCCGTCAGCGCGATCACCGAAGCCGAACGGGGTTCCTCGTCGAAAAGTGCCATCTCGCCAAACAGCTCGCCGCTTGTGAGGCGAGCGAGGTCACGCTCTGCGCCGTCCTCGGTCTGCTTGCGGACGACGACCTCACCTGAAAGGACGATGAAGAGCTTGTCGCCAGCCTCTCCCTCCCTGACGATGCGCTCGCCCGGAAGGTAGGTCTGCCGCGTCATGACATTGTCCACCGCCATCAGATGATCGAGCGTCATTTGCGCGAACAATGGCACCGACTTGAGAAAAGCCAGACGGTTCATCGGCAGTACCTCGTCAAAGCGGGACGGATTGCTATTGCGGGAGAACGCATTCATCGTCGCGAGCACGATCCCATCGGGAGTGTTCGGCGGTGAGGCCGGCAGTGTGCCAAATTCGGCAGCCCATGTTGTCATCGCCGCAGCCCGGATGAAATCGTCATCCGCGGACATCAACTCGGAAAGCAGAGATCGCGCAGCTTCCGGGTCGAAAACGGGTGAGTGGGCCGCGGAGGCGTCCGCCTCGAGAATGGGCATGAGCGGCAGCACGTAGTGGCGGTGCGCCAGCGATGACAAAGTCTCGATGGCATTGGCGCGTGTGCGCTCGTCACGGGCGTTCATCGCATGGCGAACGGCACCGAGAACGCGCTTGTAATCCAGAACGCTGAGAGCTTGCAGGACCGACTGGACGATCTGCGTATTGGAATTCGCAATGGCGAGCTCAAGCGGGCGCCAGCCGGGACGGTTGGCCGGAATATGATCGCTGGCGGCGAGATTGCGCCGGATATCGGGAAATGTCCGTCTGGTAAGAAAATCGAAAAGAATGGGATCGGCAATCTCGGGACCGGCATTTCCCAATCCGTCCATGATGTCGCAAGCAAGGCTGTGTCCGGCTTCAAGAAGCCGGGAGGTCAATATATCGAGACCGAGAGCGCCCCTCCGGGTCAATGCGGCGGCTGCAGCGCGGCGGACAGCGGGATCTTCCTTGGCGAAGAGGTTCCGAGACAGAGGCTCCAGCTTTTCCTCGGCCGTGATGGTCGCCAACAGCGCCGCCGATGCGGCGCGCGCGGACGCGTCGCCGTCTGAGAGGGCGGAGCGTGCCCAATCGAGCAGATCCTGATCGCCAAGGGTGCCGAAATCGGCAGCGAGCCTCAGAGCCGCAGCCCGCACCGATGGTGCGCTGTGGTGAAGCATTCCGGCGTAGAGGGAAAAGAGGTCGCCGCGTTTGAGCGCGCGCAGGATGTTGAGTGCGGCCATGGCCGCTCTTTCGCCCGGCCCGCCGTCGGGGCTTGCCGCTTCGGGAACAGCGCCGCTCAGCGCCGCCGCGCCTGCCTTGGCGACCAGACGCAGCTCCGGATCGGAGTCAAGCAGCGGAAGGGCCGGATCGGCGGGATTGGTAATCATCCGCCGGACGAGGAGCCCCTCGATAGCCGCCAACCTTGTGCCCGCTTCGGGGCTTTCGAGGAGCCGCCGGAGGCGCGCTTCTGCAGCGGCGGGATTGTTTCTTCCGAGGGAGAGGATGACCGACCTCGCGACCGGCGGCGGCAGCATCGGCAGAGCGCGGGCAAGATCGGAATCGTCAGGCTCGATCTTTGCCCGCATGGCAAGTTCGGCGCCGAGGATGACGTTCTCCTTGTCATGGTCACGCAGCAAGCTGGCGATGTCACGCCGATATGCGTCCGGCAGGACGAGACCCTCGCCGACCTGATCGAGCTCGACGGAGCCCTTCCGCAGCATGTCGACCAGGCTGCGAAGATATTGGCGTCCGATTCCTGCCTGCGCCGCAACATAAAGCAGCGCCACAACGCCTCCGACCATTGCGATCTGCGACAACGTCAGGTGCGGTTCGACGACGAGCAGGAGGATGCCCGACGCCGCCAGGGCGAGCGGATAGATGATGCCGTCATTGATGACCCGGACGCGCCCCGCGAAGCGGTAGGGGATCGCATTGTAGATCAGTGCGAAGACGGGGACATTGAGGCTGTGCTCGAGCGGGTAGTAGTTGAGATGCGCGAGGACGCCCGCGGACAGGCTCGACGATGCAGCCAGCACGATGAATGAGACAAGATTGATGACCGCCGGGACAATGGCGAGGCGGGCGACGCCGATCCGGGATATTAGCGGATTGGACACGAAGAAGACGACGAGAATGCCGACCAGATCCACGATGGCGGTCATCTCGCCAAGGAAAGAGGCCAGTTGCGTTTCATCGGGGAAGTTGTCGGCATAGATCGAGAACGCCTCGAACTCCATGACGCATTGGCCGACGATATTGAAGAATACCGACGCTGCCATGAGAAGAATGATCGGGTGCCGCTGAATGATCCGGGGCAGCAGGCCCAGGCTCTCCAGCATGTTCTCCTCGGCTGCCGACTCGACTTCGTCGAGCGGCTGCTCGCGCTTCGTGAGCCACAGAAGATGGGCGAGGGCAAGCAGCACTAGGATCGGCAGGGCGAGCAGTACTTCCCGCGCCTCGAAGATGCCTGTCAGATAGGAGACCAGCAGAGACCCGGCCATGGCGCCGACGCCCAGGGCGATGGTCATGGCGCCGCTGTACCGCTTGGCGTCCAGCACCGAAAAGTAATCCGAAAACAGTATGTAGTAGATGCTGTAGATCATCAGTTCGCAGACGCTGATGACCGTATAGAGGACGTAGAAGCTGGCGATGCTCTGGCTCATCAGCGCGGCCAGGCCGATGGCGCTCGCCATGTAGATGACGAGAAGGCCCGTCATCGTGGTGCGCCGGGGCCAACGGTCGATGACGGACGAAAAGAGCAGCGACACCGGAATGGAGGCCGCCGCGAGGATCAGGTAGTAGATCGGGACGGCATTGGCCCCCGCGTTGGCGAGAAAGAGGGACGCCGCGAGCGTCGAGCCGAACGCGGAACACATGGCTAGAAGCGCGCCATGCAGGATGACCTGCCAATGGCGCGACATCACGGCACGCCGCCACATGCTGTAATGCATGAGCTCAGGTCTGGGGGAAGATGTGGCTCGGGTGGAACTGTTGGTAGTCGCACACCAACTCTTCGCCGGCCTGGATGTCGCGGATCGCGACCGTGTCCACCTCGCAGTCGGTGTTCGGGGTGTCGCTGTGGTTCATGAAGCGGGCGTGGTCGCCGTCGAGATAGTAGACGTCGCTGCCGACGAAGGCCGGATATGAATACTTCTGCACATAGGAATAGGCGGGCTCGGGCAGGGCGTCGCGCTCGGCCTTGCTGAATTTTCGGTCAATCCGCTCATCAAACCGCCAGATGGTGGTCCCCTTCGCGATATCCTCCGCCGCAAACAGGCCAATTCCGTCGATCTCGCTTTCCGCGAGATATGTCTTCACCAGAAGCATTCGTGATCACCTACAGAATACAACGCTTGTCGTCCGGCACATGCTTGCACCAGCAGGGCCTGCCGAGCTTGATCAGGTCCATGTCGTGATAGTTGAGGGTCAACTGCTCACCCTTCCTGACGGGCCGGATCGTCTCCACCACCAGCACGCCGGCGTCGGCGCGGCAGTTGGGATCGCAGGAGTGATTGATGAAGTCAATGCCGTCGATCTTCACTTCGGGGATCGGCATGATCGCAAAGAGCTTGTTGTCGCTGAGTTTCAGATGGATCGACATCCCACCATCCTGACCGCGCCAATCCACGCTGCCGTCGGGGTTTAGCGAGAATACCTCAGCCACGCCGTCAAAGACGCCCACCACGCTGTTGGCGGGAATATCGCAGCGGGCGAAGATGCCCTGTTCATTGCCGACGCAAAGAACCTCGGTCAGCTCATGGTCGGTCCAACTCATTTGACACCCGCTCGATCTCCGAGCCCAGAAAGACTTTTCTCGGCGGCGTCGGACTCGGACGCGCCGCCCCCGGACGGTTTTGATGTGGAGGCTTTTGCGCGGCGACCGGCGCCAAGGCGGCGCCATGCAGCTTCGCAGGGCGACTCTCTCCCCCGAGTCGGCCTGCCGGAAGGTTAGTGCAGGGATGATCGGATCGCCAGAGCCACTTCTATCGACGCGCTCGGAAAAGAGCGCTTCACGCGGGAAGATGCTGGTGGACCCAGGCGCGGAGCATGGAGGCGTTCATAGCGCCGCTGTGACGCGCGATTTCGCGCCCGCCCCGAAGCAGGATCAGCGTGGGTATGGCGCGGATCTGGAATTTTGCGGCGAGGCCGGGCTCGGCTTCAGTGTCGAGCTTGCCGAGCCGAAGGCGAGGTTCGAATTCCGAGGCGGCGGCCTCGAAGACCGGGGCCATCGCGCGGCACGGCCCACACCATGATGCCCAGCAATCGACGAGCAGGGGGATGTCCTGCGCATTGGCGTGGCGCTCGAAGTTGCCCGCGGTCAGCGTTACCGGATGACCGTCGAACAGCGATACGCCGCATTTTCCGCAGGTTGGACGGTCCTGACGCCGTGCTTCGGGCATGCGATTGATGGCCCCGCATTTCGGACAGGGAATATGAATGCTTTCTGGCATGTCGCGCCTCCTGACTGAGCCTCACTATCAGGTGTGTCCAATATGCGGGCTATCAAGTCACGCCCCTCAATAACGCTCGAACCCCTTGTGATCGTCCCTGAGCATCACATAGACGGCCGGGATGACCAGCAGCGTCAGCGCCGTCGACGACGCCAAGCCGAAGACGAGCGAGATGGCGAGGCCCTGGAAGATCGGATCGGCGATGATGAATACCGCGCCGATGATCGCCGCCGCCGCGGTCAGCACGATCGGTTTGAAGCGGATCGCGCCTGCTTCCAGTAGTGCGTCGCGAAGCACAGCGCCTTCCGCGCGACGATGGCGAATGAAATCGACCAGCAGGATCGAATTTCGGACGATGATGCCCGCAAGGGCGATGAATCCGATCATCGAGGTCGCGGTGAACGGCGCATTGAAGAGCCAATGGCCGAGCACGATGCCGATGAGCGTCAGCGGCACGGGGATGAGGATGACGAGCGGCAGCTTGAAGGAACCGAACTGCGCCACGACAAGCAGATAGATGCCGAGGATCGCGACGCCGAATGCGGCGCCCATGTCGCGGAAGGTCACATAGGTGACCTCCCATTCGCCGTCCCAGAGCAAGGTCACATGGCTCTCATCGGCAGGCTGGCCGTGATAGGCAATGACCGGCGGGCCGTCCTTGCCCCAATCCATTTTCTTGATGGCGTTCTCGACGGCGAACATGCCGTAGATCGGCGCTTCGAACCGTCCGGCGACTTCCGCCAGCACCATTTCGGCGGAGTGGCCGTCGCGGCGATAGAGCGAGTAGGAGCCGGGTTCCGGCTTCACGCTCACGACATCGCCCAGTTCGACGTTTCGTCCCTCGCGCGCCGTGCCGCCGGCCGGGAGCGGCGTGGTCAGAAGGCGCTCGCCCATCGTCTGCGCGCTGCGCGGCAGCTTCACGACAATGTCGTAGGGCTTTGCGCCGTGTCCGCGTTGCGAGAACCCGATTTCGGCACCGCCGATGATGGTCGCAATCGTGTCGTAGACGGCCTGCTGCTCGACGCCGTGATACTCGAGGTCGTCCTGATTGATGATGAAGCGCAGGCGCTCCGCGGGCCTGTAGAAGGTGTCGTCCACGTCGTGCACGAAGTCGACGGAACGGAAGGCTTCCTCCACCTTGCGCGCGGCGGCGCGCCGCGTCTCCTGATCCGGGCCATAGACCTCGGCGAGAAGCGTCGCCAGAACGGGCGGCCCCGGCGGCACTTCGACCACGCGCAGCACCGTGCCCTGTGGCCAGGCGAGCGTCGTCAGCTCCTTGCGCACGGCGACGGCAAGTTCATGGCTCGCGCGCGAGCGGTCGCCCTTCGCGACGAAGTTGACTTGCAGGTCACCTTGCTGCGGACCGCTTCTGAGATAGTAGTGGCGGACCAGGCCATTGAAGTTGAACGGCGCCGAGGTGCCCGCATAGAGCTGGATGGAGGTGAGCTCAGGCATGGACTTGAGCTTGTCCGCGGCGGCGAAGAGGAAACGTTGTGTCTCCTCGAGCGTCGTCCCTTGCGGCATGTCGAGGACCACCTGGAGTTCCGACTTGTTGTCGAAGGGCAGGAGCTTCACCGCGACGTCGCGTGTGACAAACAGCAGGCAAACCGCAAGCGTCGCGGCGCCGACACTTATCAGAAGCCGCTTCGAGTTCCTTCTGCCGGTGAGCAGCGGGCGGGCCACGCGAACATAAAGCCGCGCCAGCGCGCCACCGTCCTCATGGCCGCCATGTGTTGCCGTCGCTCCTTCGCCCTCGAAGCGGTGCCGCGCGATGTGAAACAGAAGCCACGGCGTGATGACGACTGCGACGAAGAAGGAGAAGATCATCGCCATCGATGCGTTGGCCGGGATAGGGCTCATATAGGGGCCCATCATGCCGCTCACGAACATCATGGGGAGCAGTGCGACGATGATCGTCAGCGTCGCGACGATGGTCGGGTTGCCGACTTCAGCCACCGCTTCGACGGCGCTCTCTATGAGGCCCTTCTCACCACGCATATGCCAGTGGCGGATGATGTTCTCGACGATCACGATGGCGTCGTCGACCAGAATGCCGATTGAGAAGATGAGGGCGAACAGGCTGACGCGGTTGATGGTGTAGCCCATCAGCCACGAGGCAAAGAGCGTGAGCAGGATCGTCGTCGGGATGACGACGAGCACGACGACGCCCTCGCGCCATCCGATCGCCCATGTGATGAGAGCGACGATGGAGATGGTTGCAAGACCGAGATGAAACAGAAGTTCGTCGGCTTTTTCGGTGGCGGTCGCGCCATAGTTGCGGGTCACCGTCACGTCTACATTTGCCGGTAGAAGTCTCGTCTTCACCGTATCGAGGCGGGCGAGGAGATCGGCTGCCACGATCACCGCATTGGCGCCCTTGCGCTTGGCAAAGGCTATCGTGACGGCGGGCAGGCGCTGCAACTCTCCATTACTGGCTTTCACCAGATTCCAGGCGCGGGAATCCGTTTCGGCGGCACCGACCGTGACATCGGCCACGTCCTTGACATAGACGGGCCGGCCATCGCGCGAGGTGAGAAGGAGAAGGCCAATGTCCGGCACGCCTTGCAGGGTTTCGCCGGCCACGACCGTCGAGCTGCGATTGGCGCCCGTCACCCGACCGACGACAAGCGACCGGTTGGCATTCTGCAGCTTGTCGACCAGCTGGTTCAGCGTGATGCCATAAAGCGCCAGACGGTCAGGGTCCGGCTCGACCCTGATCTGGTTGGGGCTGCCGCCGATGATGTAGGTGATGCCGACATTGTCCACCTTCATCAACTCGTGCTGCAGCTCCTGCGCGATCTGGCGCAGGCCATTGTCTGTCCAACGGTCCGCCGCATCGGGTCTGGGCGTCAGCGTCAGCGCGAGGATGGCGACGTCGTTGATGCCGTGACCGATGATGAGCGGCTCGGGAATGCCGTAAGGAAGGTCCGCGATGTTGGAGCGAATCTTCTCGTGGACGCGCAGCAGCGCGGTGTCCTGATCCGTGCCGACGAGAAAGCGCGCGGTCACCAGAACCTGATCGTCCTGCGTCGTCGAATAGGTGTGCTCGACGCCGTCGATGCCCTTGACGATGTCTTCGAGCGGCTTGGTGATGAGCTCGACCGCGTCCTCGGCCTTGTAGCCCTTGGTGCTGATGATGACATCGACCATGGGAACGCTGATCTGCGGCTCCTCCTCGCGGGGCAGGGCAATGAGCGCGATCATGCCGACGATCAGCGAGCCGATCAGGAACAGCGGCGTCAGCGGCGAGGTGATGAAGGCCCGGGTGAGGGCGCCCGAGAGACCGATCTTCACGGCATCACCACAACGTCGCCATCACGAAGGCCGGAAAGAATCTCGATGCCGCCAGTCACAGGCTGGCCTACCTGAACGACCACTTCCACGCCGCTCTCGAGCTTCGCATAGCTCACGCCGAAGCGCCGGTAGATGAAATCCTCGGGCAGAACAAGCGCCTCACGCTTGCCCGTCGCAATGAAGACACGCGTGCGCTCGCCCACGAAATAGTCGCCCAGGCCGTCGACGGCGACGTCGGCGACCACGCGGCCTTGATCGATATGCGGATAGACGAGGACGACCTTGCCGGGACGGATCGCCGAACTCTCGGCTTCGCCCATGCCGCGTGCGCCGACGAGAATCTCGTCGCCCGTCTTCAGAAATCGGGCGTGGCGCTCAGGCAGTTCGAGACGAAGAATGTAGTCGTCAGTCGCCATGGTGGCGACGGTGTCGCCACCCATCACGACGCTGCCTTCGGCGACAGGTACGGTGAGGATGCGGCCTGCGCCGGGGGCAAGCACGGCGCCCTCGATCGACTGCTGCTCGATGACCTGACGGTCGGACTGAAGCGCCTGCAGATTGCGCTCCGCGATCTGCAGCCGTGTCCTTGCCTCATCGAGCTTCGCCTGCGATCCGGCGCCTGTGCGGCGCAGCGTCGAGGCGCGGTCGAAGTCGATCTTCGCCTGCGCGCGTTCTGCCTGCTGCGCTTCGATGCGGGATTGCGTGGCGCGCATCTGAAGCATCAGCTTTTCGTCGCCGACGATGGCGATCTTGTCGCCGGCCTTGACCTTGTCGCCTTCCTTCACGTTCACGGCGCTGATCGTGCCGGCGATGCGTGAGCGTGCGAGGAGCTGATGCACGGGCTCCACCGTGGCGATGACGGCCTTGCGGTCGTCCACGGTCGTCAAATGAACCGTTGCGGTCTTACCTTGCGCCCCGGCTGCTGTGGCGGAGCCGAGCGCGAGCGTGACAACCAAAAGAGCGATGCGTCGTGACATGCCGACCCCAGCCATGTTGCGTTTGACTCATATATCAGACAATACTAAATTAACAATGACGAATATAAAAGCCTGCGGTTCATATGAGCACAGACAGGCCGCCGGAGGATTGAGCGAAATCATATCGGGCCGCCGCCCGTGGTGCTGAAGTGCCTCATGCCGCGGCTTTCAGGGAGACTGCCATGTCCATCGATCGTGCCGTAATGGCCTTTGCCGGCTTCATGATTCTGGCAAGCCTCGTGTTGAGCCAGGTTCACAGTCCCTATTGGCTCTGGTTCACCGCATTCGTCGGGGCGAACCTTTTGCAGTCTTCGTTCACTGGCTTTTGTCCGGCGGCGATGATCTTCCGCAAGCTTGGCCTGAAGTCCGGAAACGCATTCTGACGCCGACCGGCTATGGCGGCTCTGCTTTGGGAGGAGGAGGCCTATGGGCAAGAAAGTTGTCGTTCTGGGAGCAGGCTTGGGCGGCACTACGGTGGCTTACGAATTGAAAGCCGCGCTTGGCGCCGATGCCGAGATCACCGTGGTGTCCGACACGGAGTGGTTCCACTTCGTACCCTCCAATCCGTGGGTCGCGATCAAGTGGCGTGAGCCTAAGGATATCAAGATACATCTCCCCGAGGTCTTCTCGCGTCTGGGCTTCGGCTTCTCGGCCGCGGGCGCGCAACGCGTGCTGCCGGCGGAAAATGCGGTCCTGCTGCGCGACGGGACAAGGATCGCATACGACTATCTCGTCGTGGCAACGGGACCCTCGCTCGCCTTTGACGAAATTGAAGGCTTCGGTCCGGCGCACAACAGCAACTCGATCTGCCATGTCGATCACGCAACGGTCCTCGCGGAGAGGTGGGAACGCTTCTGTGCCGATCCGGGCCCGATGGTGGTGGGCGCGGTGCAGGGAGCTTCGTGTTTCGGCCCTGCCTATGAATTCGCGTTCCTGGCCAATGCCGATCTCCGTAAGCGGAAGGTCAGGGACCGCGTGCCGATCACCTTCGTCACTTCCGAGCCATATATCGGCCATCTCGGTCTTGGCGGCGTTGGCGACACAAAGAGCCTGATGGAGTCGGCGCTGCGTGACCGCGATATCAAATGGATCACCAATGCGAAGGTCGATCGCGTCGGGCCCGACAAGGTCTATATCAGCGAGATGACGGAGGAGGGGGCCGTCAAGAAGGTCCACGAGATTCCCTCACGCCTCAACATGATGCTTCCGGCATTCAAGGGCGTGTCTTGCTTCTTTGGCGAGGACGGAAAGCCGATTGAGGGGCTCGCCAATCCGCGCGGCTTCATCCTGATCGACAAGCAGCAGCGCAATCCGAAATACCAGAATGTCTATGCGGTTGGCGTCTGCGTGGCGATCCCTCCGGTGGAGCAGACGCCTGTGCCGGTCGGCGTTCCCAAGACCGGCTACATGATCGAATCCATGGCCGCCGCCGTGGCGCACAATATCCGCGACGCGATCGCCGGAAAGGAGCCGACCGAGGAGGCGACCTGGAATGCCGTCTGCCTCGCAGACTTCGGCGACGACGGCGTCGCCTTCGTCGCTCTTCCGCAGATCCCGCCCCGCAACGTGAACTGGTCGGGGCAGGGCTACTGGGTTCATCTCGCCAAGGTGGCGTTCGAGAAATATTTCATGCACAAGGTTCGCAACGGGGCGAGCGAGCCCGCCTATGAGCGCATTGTCATGAGCCTTCTCGGAATCAACAAATTGCGCTCAAAATGAGCTGGACCCGGCTTGGGGCGGCGCGTGTGAAACGCATGTGGCGAAGGTGGCGATGAAAGAGCGTGTTGTAACGGTTTCCGAGAGCGGCAATGGCCCTTATGGGGAGTTCATCACGGCCGGTCATCATGTCGTTGGCGCCGACGAGGCTGAATCGGTCGGCGGCCACGACACCGGCCCGGACCCTTATGAGCTTCTCCTGTCGGCGCTCGGCGCCTGCACGGCGATGACCTTGCGTATGTATGCAACCCGGCACCAATGGCCGCTTGAGCATGTCGATGTCCGCTTGCGCCACATCCAGCGGGTCGGCAGCGGCTCGGAAGCGCCCCATGACCGGTTCGAGCGCGTCATCGAGGTCAAGGGCGGCCTCAGCGACGAGCAGCGTGCGCGCCTGCTGGAAATCGCCGACCGATGCCCGGTCAGCCAGACGCTCAAGCGCGGTTCCGAGATCGACACCTCGCTCGCGGTGCAGTAGCGCCCTGAGGCGCCTTTTTAGGCGGATCCCCGCTTTAAAGCTTGCAGGTGGGAGTTTTTCCCACCACTATTTCCGGTGGTTGACCAAGTCATTTCCGGGGGAGGGGCATCGTATTCGCGTCATCCGCTCCCACGGGAACGATCGGCAAGCAGTATCGTGACATCCGAGCGGTTCGAAAATAGGCCGATGCCCATTGAACTCCATAAGAAGCGGACCGGTGTGGCGCCGAGCGAGGCCGATTCAGATGCGCTCGCGCCGGAGCCCGCCGAGCATTATGGAATACCGCAGATAGAGCCGTCGGAGTGGCCGGAGAGCCCGGTGCTTTCCGACCGCCTCTCCCCCGCCTTTCTCGCCGAGAACTCGATTCTGCCGCTGCGGATCGATGAGCGCGGACATCTGATTGTGGCTGTCGCGGACCCCGGCGATGAACGGGCGCTTTCCTCTCTCAGACTCGCGGTCGGGCGACCGCTCGAACTCAGGCTCGCCTCGCGATCCGACATTTCCATCGCGCTCAATCGCCTCGGTCGGGAGCACTCTGCGCTTATCGAGACGGAAGCGCGGAGCAGCGCGGCGACCAGCGAGGATATCGAGCAGCTCAACGATCTGGCGCTGGAGGCGCCGATCATCGAGCTGGTGAACAGCCTCCTTCAGGATGCCGTGGCTCGGCGGGCCACAGACCTTCATATCGAACCGGGTCGAAATCGCGTGATCCTTCGTCAGCGCATCGACGGCCTTTTGCGCGAAGCAGGCGCGCTCGAGCCAAATGTCGGGCGCGCGGCGATTTCGCGTCTCAAGATTCTTTCGCGGCTCAACATTGCGGAGCGTCGTCTTCCGCAAGACGGGCAAGCGCGTTTGCGCATCAACGATTGTGATTACGATCTGCGCATCGTCACCATCCCGACGATCCATGGCGAGAGCGCCGCGATCCGTATTCTGGCCGCTGCGACGCAGGTGCCCGCTCTTGAAAGGCTCGGTCTTTCGGCCCGCGACGAAGGGGCATTTCGATCCGCCCTCGCTGCTGCAAACGGGCTCGTGATCGTGACCGGGCCGACCGGCAGCGGCAAGACGACCACGCTCGCGGCGGGTCTCGGATTTCTCAACGAACCGCATCGCAAGATCGTCACCATCGAGGATCCCGTCGAATATCAGATCGATGGCATCAACCAGGTGCAGGTGCGATCCGAGATCGGCATCACCTTCAGCCATGCGCTCCGATCGATTCTGAGATACGACCCGGACGTGCTGATGGTCGGCGAAGTGCGCGACAGCGAGACTGCGCAGATCGCCGTGCAGGCCTCGCTGACAGGGCATCTCGTGCTTACGACCTTGCATACCAATTCCGCAGCAGGCGCCGTCACCAGACTGCTCGACATGGGCGTGCCGGGATATCTTCTGGCGTCGTCACTGCGCTGCGTCGTGGGGCAGCGTCTCGTGCGCGCTCTCTGCCCGCATTGCAAGGAGCCGGCGAGGGTCATTCCCGCGTTTTCACCGGAGGCACTGGTCGATACCGGCCTTGCGCCCGGCGAGGCCATTGATGGCTGGACGGCAAGGGGTTGCGAGCGATGCAACGGTACCGGTTACGCCGGGCGGCTTGCTATCTTCGAGGTGCTGGCGGTCGACGACCGGTTACGTCGCCTGATCGGCGGCAGCGTCGATACCGAGGCGGTTGCTGTGGCGGCGCGCCAATCGGGCATGACGACGATGATCGTCGATGGACTGGAGAAGTGCCGAAGAGGTCTGACCACCGCCGATGAAGTGGCGCGTGTGGTCATGACCGGTTGAGGGGCGAGGTCGCGTTGCCGAGATATCAGTACAAGGCGCTGCTTGAAACGGGGGAAGCTGTTTCGGGAGAGATCGAAGCGGCGAACGAGCGTTCTGTCATAGACAGGCTTGAGGCGGTCCGTCAGCACGCACTTGAGATCAGGCCGGCGTCAGACGACCTCCGTCTCGGCGGTATAGGCTGGCGGCGTCGCCCATCTGCGGCCGACATTACGCTTTTCACGCGCGAGCTGGCCTGGCTTCTCCGCGCGGGGCTCAATCTCAGCCGCGCGCTTGAAATGCTGGCGGGAGAATTCGCCGCGTCGAGACTGGGACCGATCCTTTCGGATGTGCATGTCCGGATAAGGGCGGGCGAGACGCTGCACGACGCATTGGCGACGCATCGGGAGATATTCTCCGATTACTTCATCGCCATGATCGGGGTAGCGGAGTCGAGCGGCACATTGCCGGTGATGATGGAGCGAATGGCTGATGTCCGCGAACGTGAAGCGTCCGGCAGGCAGAAGATCGTTTCGTCCCTGCTCTATCCGGGTACGATTTTGTTCGTCGCGGCGGGCGCCATACTGTTCATCCTTACGGGCGTGGTGCCCAAGCTCAAGGACATGTTCGACGACCCCTCCGCTCATGTGCCCGGTCCTGCGCGCAGGCTCATCGCCGTGTCGGATTGGCTGATCGGAAACGGCTGGCTACTCACCGTCACACTTGTCCTGGCTTCCATTGCGATTGCCGCCCTCGTTCGCAACCGAAAGACCAGACGCATCGTCCATGAAACGGCGCTGCGTATACCGTTTGTGGGAAGCGTGCTCGCGCTTTCCCTCGTGGCGCAGTTCTGCCGGACGCTCGGCCTGCTTCTCGGTGCCGGCATCGAATTGTCCTCGGCGCTCGATCTCGTTCGTCAGGCCTTTCCGGCGCGTGAATTGGACAGGGTCGTGAACGAAATGACGATCGCCTTGCGGAAGGGCGAAGATTTTCTGAAGCCCATTGAGGCAAGCCATCTCTTTCCGGCGCTCGTGCCCCGTCTGCTGCGCGTCGGTACGGAGACGGGAAATCTGGTACCGGCCCTCGACCAGCTGTCGCTCATGTTCGAGGACAAGGTCGACGTCAACATACAGCGCCTGACCACGCTCATGGAGCCAGCCATCATTCTGGTGCTGAGCGGAGTGGTCGGCACGATCATCGCAATCGTCATGCAGGCGATTATCAGCGTCAACGATCTGGCAATGTGAAATGACCGAAAACGACAAGTATCGTCCGAACCTGGCCGACGAAGCAGCGCCCCCTATGCCCGGAAACGAAGCGGGCTTCACATTGCTTGAGCTTCTCGTCGTTCTTGTAATTCTGGTTCTGCTGGCCACGCTGATCACGCCGCGGATCATCGGTTACATAGGCGACTCGCGCTCGAAGGCCGCGAAGGTGCAGATTGAATCTCTCAGCACCTCTCTCGACCTTTATGCCGTCGATACCGGCGTCTATCCCACGACCGCGCAGGGGCTTGCCGCGATCGTGAAGAAGCCATCCGGCGTGGCCAACTGGCGTGGGCCCTACATCAACAAGGCGGACATTCCGCTCGACCCATGGGGCCATGCCTATCGCTATCGCGCGCCGGGCCGCAAGGGAGCCTTCGATATCTTTTCCTATGGACGCGACGACAAGCCGGGTGGTCAGGGTGAGGATGCGGACGTCACCAACTGACCATGTGCATACGGACGAATGGGAGGGTGGCTTCACGCTTCTGGAGCTGCTCGTCGTTCTGTCCATTCTCGTTCTCATCGCGTCGATCACGGTTCTGAAGTTCCAACCTCGCAGCGAAGACGAGATTGCGGCGTCGGCGCTGCAGGAAAGCGTCAACATTCTGCGCGAGACACGGGCGAAGGCACTGGCTGCACGGACCGATCAAGCGGTTTATGTCGATCTGCAGAAGCGGAAGCTGAGCAGCACAGCAACGCGCCAATCGGTGACGTTTCCTACCGGCGACACATTCGTCCTCGGTGTCGCCGACGCGGCAAGCTACCGACGTGGCATATCCATGGTCCGCTTCTTTCCGAACGGCGGCTCAAGCGGGGGCGCGATTTATCTGAGATATGGCGATCACGAGAGACGGCTGCGCGTGGCCTGGCTGACGGGAAGGGTAACGCTCGATGCCGTTAGATGAGGAGGCGCTTTCGTCGTCCGGATTCACGCTGGTCGAGGCGCTGTGCGCGCTCGCGGTGCTCGCCCTCGGCATGGTGTCGTTGCTGCAGGCGGTCGGAAATGCCGAACGCGGCAGCGCCAGGCTTACGAATGATTTCCAGCAGCGCATCATCGCGCGCTCGCTTCTTGCAGACGAGAGGTACGTGACACGGCCTTTGCCCGGAGTGACGAGCGGGCGCCTCGGCGCCTATCGGTGGCGCATCACGACGACGCTGGCAAGCGAGGCCTGGGCCAAGGGTGCGCCGCGCGATCCCTGGCGGCTTTACGAGATTCAATACGTCATTGAGGGACCGCGCGGCGCGATGACCTTTCGTTCATTGAAATTGGGATCCGCGCAATGACGGCGAAGGAACGCAACGGGGCGTTCGGAGGCGGTTCGGCCGGCTTTACGCTTGTCGAGTTGATGGTCTATCTCGCCGTCTCGGCCGTGGTGGTGACCGGACTCGCGGTGAGCGCACGCGTGGTCAGAGCCGGGGCGCGTAGTTCGGCGTCGGCGCTCGATCGATTGGAGATGCTCGACCTCGGATTTCAGGCGGCGGCCGACGATCTGGCACGCATCGAGCGAGTAACCGTGGGGCGGAGCGTTGCACCAGCCTACCTCTTCGCTGGTGGTCCCAGATCGCTTGCCTATGTCATCGTCCAGCGTCCTTACCCCGTTTCGTCCGATATGGAGTTCGTCCGTCTGTCCGTCGTCGCGACGGCGGCGGGGCAGGCTCTGGTGAGGGATCGTGCACCGTTTCAGGAGGGGCGAGGGGATTTTGTCAACGCTGCGTGGGGCGGCAGAACCACGCTCATCGAGGGTTCTTTTGCCATCGCATTTTCCTATCGCGATGCTGCCCAGGCGAACTGGACCGACGCATGGGATTATCGGGACCGCCTTCCCGGTCAGATCCGTATCTCACTCACGGAACCGAAGACCGGAAAGGCTCTCGTCGCTCCGTTGACGGCCAGCTTGATGATCGATGCGGAGCCGGCCTGCGTCGATCTCTCGGATGCCTATTGCTCATTGCGCGGCCGGGGTCGTCTTGGAGCGTCCCCATGACCCGGCAAGATGGCGTCATCCTGATTGTCGTTCTGCTCGCGGTCGCGGCACTGTCGGTGGTCGTCGTCCTTGCGATGTCGAGCGTGCATCAGGGAGCATTATTGTCCCGATCCTCCAGATCGGAGTTTCTGACCGGGCGCATGGCCCGGAGCGCCGTCGAGATTACTGCGGCTAGATTGCTGACGACCGCCCCCGCCGCACGCTGGCGCGCGGATGGCAGCATAAGGCGTATCGATTTTGACGGAGAGGCGGTTTCCATCCGCGTCACCGATGCGACGGCACTTCTCGATGTAAATCGCGCCGATATCGAGATAATCCGCAGGGTTCTGCTGAGCCTGACAGACGACCGCGCGGAAGCAGACGCGATCGCGCGACGCATTGACGAATGGCGCGGCATGCTTGTGCCCACGAAGGAGTCGAACAGCGCCGCTGTCGGCTTCAACAACACCGGCACGAAGAACCTCAACCCGGAGCATCCGTTCCGCACCGTCAATCAGCTCGCGGGTCTTTTTGCCGATGATATGCCGCTCTTCGAACGCGCGCTGCCCTTGTTGACCATATATGGGGGCGGTGACGGGCGTCTGAACCCGTGGATATCGCCACCTGCGCTTCTCGGCGCGATACCCGATATTTCACCGCTCGAGGTCGATGTGCTTTTGAAGGCGCGAAATAGGGACGGCTGGAACGATGCCGACGCGGCCGCGATATTGAAAAAATATGCGCGCTGGATGTCAGCGTCGATGAGTGGAATTTATGTCGTCGACATGGCCGACAGAACGCCCATGCGCCGCGTCGCCACGATCATCCTGCAGGACGATATGCAGAAGCCATTCAACATTCTCTCCTGGAGCTGGTGAGCACATGGATATGAGTCCCATGTCGGACATTCGCGACAAGCTAAGGCAACGAGCCGCCGATGTCTCTGCGCGTGCTCGGGAATATTATTTTCAATCTCTGGTGCCGGAGTTGATGCGGTTGCGGGGCGATACCGCGCAGTGGCATCTGATGGTGATGGTGGGTGCGACTGCTACGGAGGTCTTCTCTATCGAAGGTCAAAGACGGCGAAAATTGTTGTCGGTGCCGGGCGCGCTCGAGTTCGCCGCATTCGACGCGCTCAGCGAAGCCATCGCGCGGGAGGTGTCGCCGCCCGCTTCGACTACGCTTCGCTTCCGGTCGGAATGCGCGGTCGTCGCCGAGCTGACCCTGCCGACCGACAATCGGGATTACATCGCGGCGATCATTCGCAACAAGATTGATCGGCTGGGGCCGTGGCCCGCTTCGCAGGCTCTGTTCGGATATTCGGCCTTGCCGCGCGAAGGCGGCCAGGCGGTCGTTCGGGTCGCTATCCTCGGGCGGGAGGCGGTTGAAGCCATGACCGCCCGCCTCGGCGCGGCCGGAATCGTTCCCGACCGGATCGATGTCGACGACGGCGAAGAACAGATCGTGTTGAGCGAAACCCTACCGGCGCGTGCGCGGGCCATCGGCCGGAAGCTCTTCGTCGCTTATGCGGCGACGGTGGGTGCGCTTTCAACTGCCGCGCTCGTCCTTTTCGGCGTCAGCCTCGCGATGTCGGCGAAGGTGGAGGATGGCCGTCATCGACTTGGATTGGACGGCAGTGCTTCCATTGCGGACGGAAGTGGAGAAGGCCTGCGTGCCCGCAAGGAGAGCGAGCCGCCGGTCATTGCCGTCCTGAATGAAGTCAGTCGTCTCCTGCCTGCCGATTCATGGGCGAGCGAATTGCGGATCGAAAGAAGCGGCATCACGCTGACCGGCAAGACCAGGAATGGGCCCGGTGTCGTGATGGCGCTACAGACCTCGAAACTGCTCGACAATGTGCGGTTTGCCGCGCCGACGGTTCACGCTCAGGATGAGCAGGTCGCGGAATTTTCGGTGACTGCGTCAATACGCGGCGTTGAGGGGCGGCCATGATGCGGAAGCAATTGGACATCTCCGTTCCGTCACTGGCGACGCTGCTTTTCGCGGGAGCGCTCGTTGTCGGGCTGGTTGCTGCCGTAACCGTCCTGACAGCGCGCGTCGTGTCGCTTGGGGCGGAAGTGCATCAGCAGTCGACGCTGTTGGCGGCGGCGGGCGGCAGGGGCGATGCCGCGCAAGCGCGTGCCTCCGCGCAGGACGCCGCAATGCGTATCGACGCGCCAAATGAAGGGCTTGCGGCGGCCCAGTTCGAAACGCGTCTTTCCGACATTCTGACGCGGGGCGGCCTCAATCTGAAAAGTATCGAGGTTCTGAGCGAAGGCGGGGAGGCGGCGCCGGACTCTCTGTCTGTCAAGGTCGAGGCGTCAGGCAGCCTGCTCGGGGTTCGCGAGGCGCTTCTGGCCATTGAAGGTGGAACGCCCTATTTCTTCGTCACTGAAGCAGATTTTGCGCCCGAGAGTGAAAGCGGCGACAAGGTGACGCTGCATCTCGTCGTGGAAGCGTTTATGACCGGGAGGTCCGAGCCATGAAGTTCGACAGACCGACCGTTCTTGTGCTGGTTGCGACGCTTCTCACTGGCCTGGTGGTGGTGGACCGGCTCTACACGTCAGATGACGCTCCCCTTCGTCCTGAACGGCAGGCAAAGAGTCCGGCCCAGAATGTTCCTGCCGTGCAGGAGACAGACAGGGTTGAGGCGCGTTCGGCTATTCTGCCGCCAAGAAAGGCCGACGACTTCCCCGATATTGTAGCCCGGCCCCTGTTCAGCCCGGATCGGCGTCCGGCGGCTGTAACAAACGATGTGACTGAGGCGACGACGCTTGGCACCTCCGCGTCGATGGACGGCTTCGATCTCGTCGGGCTTGCGACTGCGCCGAACGGTGCGAGATATGCGATGCTTCGGCGCAAGAATCCCGACGAAGTAATCTCGGTCAGTCAGGGCAAGGCGATCGACGGATGGACGTTGCGCGACGTCAGCGCGCGCGGCGCGGTGTTCGAGAAGGGTGGTGTGGTCACGACGTTGAACATGGCGCGGGCAGGCGACGTCACAGGCGCGGCTACGCCGCCCGGAGCCGAGCCGAAGGACATGCCGCTACGGGCCATCATCCCGACCGACAGCATGCTGGGAGTCGGGAACAGACTGCAGAAATGAGGCTCGCGGCCGGCTCAGTTCAGGAGCTTGAGCCTGCTGCGTACCTCTTCGGAGGCGCGGCTGGCCTCGACCGCATCGCGCATGACACGCGGCGTAATGAAGACGACGAGCTCTCTGCGCATTCCATTTATCTCAGTGTTACCGAAAAGATCGCCGATCAACGGTATCCTGTTGACGATCGGAATGGAGTTCTTGTCGTTCGACTGGGATGACGAAATGAGGCCGCCAAGAATAACGGTCTGCTTGCTGTAGACCGCAATGGTGCTGTTGATGCTGCGGCTCGAAATGGTCGGCGTGAGCGTAGTCTGCGTCGAATCCGCGGACGGCAATACCGACGATAGTTCCTGCGCGACGTCCATTGTCACGAGGTCGGTCTCGCTCACGCGCGGGTTCACGCGCAGAATGACGCCGGCATCGCGGTATTCGATGGAATTGACGATGGGAGCGCCTGCGGTCTGTGTGCTGATGGCCTGCTGCGTCGTTACGGGCACCTGATCGGCGACCTTGATCGTCGCGGGCTGATTGTCGAGCGTCACAACCGAGGGAGACGAGACGACCTTGACGTTGGTGACGGCGGAAAGCGCGTCGAGCACCAT
The DNA here is from genome assembly GCF_039680535.1 of Parvibaculum sp. Taxonomy (GTDB): domain Bacteria; phylum Pseudomonadota; class Alphaproteobacteria; order Parvibaculales; family Parvibaculaceae; genus Parvibaculum. The sequence continues at coordinate 125,710 of NZ_JBDKSS010000022.1, forward strand.
CTTGGGATTGTCGGTGCCGCCGAGGATGATATTGAGTCCTGGAAGAACGGTCTTCAGCGGCACATGCGTGGCGTTGATGGCGGCGAACTTTCCATGCTCCAGATAGGCCTCGACTCCGTAGCGCAGGTCGTCGTTCAGCGTTACCTCGGCGATGATCACGTTGATGAGCACCTGCACCGACGGCTTGTCGATCTGTTGCAGCAGGCTGAAAATCTGCTTGTAGGTCCGCGACGGCGCGCGGATCAGCAGGCTGTTCGTGTTGGTGTTGGCAGTGATGCGCACATCTTCCCCGAGCGAAACGCTCTCGGAAGTCGCGGCGCTTTCATTCGCCTGCGTGGCTGGGGGCGTCTGCCCCTCGGCCATCGGCGATGTCTGCTCGCTCCCGTCGGCTGCGGGCAGAGGTTCGCCCTGAACGGGGGCGGGCGCTGGTGCGGCATTTGCCGTCGGCGCGCCCGTTGATCCGCTCTGTCCGAAGACCTCGTTCAGAGTTTTTGCGAGCGCGCTCGCCTTGGTGTTTTGCGCGCGATAGACGTAAAACCCGGTTCCTTCCTCGGTCTCCTGATCGAGGCGGTCGATCCATGTGAGCGCCTCGCGCACTTGCGTCTTGTCCGGCGCAAGGACGAGGACGGCATTCATGCGCTCCAGAGGTTCGAAGCGCGCGGCGCTTTCGAAGTCCCCATCGACCTGCATGACACGTTTCAGCTTTGAGATCATTTCAGCGGGGGAACTGTTCTGAAGCGTTGCGATGGCGGCGGATTGGTTCCGCATCGTGTCGACGTCGAAAGATTCTGCAATTCCGATAAGCGCTTGCCGCTCCTGCGCGGTTCCTCTGAGGAGCAGAAGATTTCCCTGGCTGGACGCGCGGACGAGGCCGCTTCGCGCGATGAAGCCATCGAGCAGCTCCATCATCTTGGCGGCCTTCACATGGCGGAGGGGAAGCACGGTGACGCCATAGCCGGGCGGCACGTCGGTTCCGGCCTGAGCAAAGTCGACATTGCCGCTTGCGCCGCCTTCCGCCGCGACAGAGCGGGGAACAACCTTGTACTGCTTGCCATCGAAAAGGAGCGATGCATCGTTCATCTGCAACGCCGCTTCGAGAACCTTGAGCAGCTCCTGCTTCGTCACAGGTTGGCTGGTCGAGAGCGTGATCGTTCCCTGCACCTTCGGATCGATGACGTAGGAGACTTTCAGAACATCTCCGAGGATCATCCGGACCGCACCCGGCAGGCTCGCATTGTCGAGATTGACGTTGAAGCCCTCGCCGGCAGGAGAAATACCATCCGGCGATGATCCCGCGGACTGATCCTGCTCGGCCTGCTGCGTCGGCTGCGCCGGTAGACCCGGGGTGCCGCCGGCGGACGAGGTGCTGAAGAACTGACGTGATGCGCCACGCGTCTGTGGCGTCTTCACGTCGGTCGGGGTGGGCTCGCGCGGGCTGAGATCGAGCGCGCGTAGGTCGGGCCCGGCGCCCGCAGTCGGCGGCGTACATCCCGATAATGGGGCTGCCAGAAGCGCGACGGCGAGGATGCCTTGCAGCGCTGTGAATACGGGGCGATTTGCAATCCGCGACATCTTGGGGCCGTCGTCCTCGATATTAAGCAGGTTCAGCACTGAAACTTCATTCTCGTATAACATGAGCCGCAGTTGCGCTTCGACAGCATAAGACGCCGTCGGCTCGTACAGGTGGAGCGAGGGGACAACGGGCCATGTTCAATATCAAAGACGGCGTTCTGGCTTCCGTGGCTGCGATTGCCGCAGGGTTCGCAGCAATTGCCGGCGGTCTGCCGCCCCTCGTCGTGATGAGTGCCGTCTATCTTGCGGCGACCATGACGCTCATCACGCTGGTCGATCTGCGAAGGCTTCTCATTCCCGATATTGCGTCGCTGCCGGCGATACCGCTCGGCCTCATTGCGGCGTCGCTGGCGCAGGGCGTGGATACCTTCTCCGTTCCGACGGAAAACTGGCTCGGTGCCGTCGCCGGTCCGGCATTTCTCTATGCGGTCAATTTCTTCTACCGGAAGGTGCGCCGACGCGATGGCCTCGGCATGGGCGACGTGAAGCTGATCGCCGCGACGGGTGCATGGGCCGGCGCAAGCCTGCTGCCATATGTATTGCTGCTGGCATGCTTCGCCGCGCTGATTGCCGTCGCACTTCTCTATTGGAGGAAAAGGGGCACGCAGGCCATTGGCCTGACGACCCCCATTCCGTTCGGCGCCTTTCTGGCTCCAGCGACGTTCGTTGTCTGGATGGCCGCGCAGTGGAGCATTGCAGAAGGCTGGAATCCTTCCTTCTGAATGCCCCACATGCACGGAGGTGCCGTTAGCAGATATCATCAGTCGCTCATGGTGGAGGCCGCCGGGAACATCGGCAGCGTCCGAATGCGCGTCTTGGTGAGGCGCGCATAGGCATTGGCGATCGCCGGAGCGATGGGAGGCACGCCGGGTTCGCCGACGCCGCCAACGGGACCATCGGACTTGACCAGCGTCACGTCGATCTGCGGCATCTCAAGCATGCGCAGAACGCGATACTTGTTGAAGTTGGTGACGCCCGAGACACCCTTGGTGAACTTGATCTGTCCCCAGAGCGCTGCCGACAGTCCGTGTACGATGCTTCCCTCCATCTGAGCGATCACCGAGTCCGGGTTGACGACCGGGCCACAGTCGATGGCGCAGGCCACCCGGTGAACCTTGATCGAACCGGCGACGGGCTGCGAAATTTCAGCCATCTGCGCGACGATGCTTCCGAAGCCGACGGAGTAGGCGATGCCGCGCGCGCGGCCGGCCGGAAGCGTGCTGGACCAGCCGCCGAGTTGAGCGGCGGCGTTGAGCACCGCAAGGCCGCGTGGCGAGTTGGCCAGAAGACGCTGACGGAAGACGAGCGGATCGATATTCCCAAGCAGGGCCAGTTCGTCGATGGCGCTTTCAACGGAGAAGGCGTTGAGTGAATGGCCAACCGACCGCCAGAAGCCGACCGGATTTGGCGCTGTGTGGCGCACAAATTCGACAAGCCTCGACTTGAAGTTGTAGTCGAGTCCGACCGCACCATCGACCGCCTGGCTGTCAACACCGTTGACGAGCGAAGCGGGGTTGCGTTGGTAGAGGATGGACGGCGAGACAATTCTGTTCGCCCAGCCCACGATATTGCCCGATGAATCGAGGCCCGCGTTAATCCGGATCAGCGCCATCGGCCGATATTGGTCATGCCCGAAATCTTCTTCGCGCGACCAGGTCAGTTTCACCGGACGCAGCAGGGCCTTGGAGACACGGATTGCCTGGCTGATGTAGTCCGTCTCGAACTTCCGGCCGAGGCCGCCGCCCATGAAGGTTGTGTGGACGGTGATCTTGTCCATGGAGAAGCCGGTGATCGCCGCCGCGGTCGCGGCGACGAATGCTGGGGCTTGTGTCGGCGCCCAGATCTCGCAGGTCGTCGCGGTGACGCTCGCCGTGCAATTCAGCGGCTCCATGCAGGCATGGGCGAGATAGGGAAGGGTGTAGGTTACCGAGAGCTTCTTTGCGGCTCCGGTGATGGCGCTGTTCGCAGAGCCGACCGACTCGGCGATGGCGGGCGACGTGCTGGACATCAGCTTCGTCGCCGCGGTTGCGATGGCGGCGCTGTCCATGGACGCCGCCGTCGACGGCAACGTCCAGCTGACCGAGAGCTGCTTCGCCAGACGCAGGGCAGTCCACGTCGTGTTGGCGACGACCGCCACCGCATTGCCGAGCGGGACGACAGCGATGGCTCCGGTGGGGACTGCCGGCTTGTAGGTCGCGGGCAACGTACCGCCGATCGTCGGACACTGCTTGATGGCGGCGTAGACCATGTTCGGTACGCGAACATCAATGCCGAAGATCGCGCTGCCGTCGAGTTTTGAAGGAATGTCGAGGCGCGGCACCGACGTGCCGAGGATCGGGTTCGTGCCGAGGATCGGAGGCGACGCAGGCGGCGTCAGCAGAGCGGCGGCGGGCGCGAGCTGGCCGTAGGTCATGCTATTGGCACCTGAGGTCACGACACCGTTGTCGGCGGTGCACGATGAGACCGGAACGCCCCACGCGTTTGCCGCAGCCTGCTTCAGCATCTCGCGCACCGTGGCGCCCGCGACGCGCATGGGCTGGAAGAAGCCCCGCATGCTTGTGCTGCCGCCGGTCATTTGAGCCATGAAAAGTGGGTTGGCGTAGATCGGGTTGGCCGGGGCAATCTGCGCCTGAACTTTCGTCCAGTCGACCATGAGTTCGGACGCGGCGACCTGAGCCAGTCCGGACATGATGCCCTGACCCATTTCCTGTGCGCCGATCTGGATGGTCACGCTTTCGTCCGTGCCGATTGCGATCCAGGCGGATATTTTCGTGATCGTCCCGGCCGCCATGGCCGCGTTCGGCGTCAGCGGCAACGAAAAGCCGAAGACAAGTCCTGCGCTCGCGGCACCGATACCGGCGACAACTTCACGCCGGCTGACACCAAGGTTTACGGCCTCGTTCTGCTTTGACATGGTTCAATCATCCTCGCCCGAGTTGTTGGTCGTCGTGCCGCCGCTCGTACCGCCGGTCGTGCCGCCGGTCGTGCCTCCGGTCGTGCCTCCGGTGGTCGTTGTGCCGCCGCCCGCCGCCGCTGCCGCATGAATGGCGGCGCGAACCCGCTGATATGTGCCGCAGACACAAATGTTCTTGATCGCGCCGTCGATATCGGCGTCGGTCGGATTGGGCTTTTTCTGGAGGAGCCCCGCGACAGCCATCATCATTCCCGACTGACAATAGCCGCACTGAGGCACCTGCTTGGCAAGCCAGGCCTGCTGAATGGGATGTGAAAGCCCGGTGGACAGGCCTTCGATGGTCGTGATCTTTTTTCCGACCGCCTCGCTCACGCTTTCGTCGCATGAGCGTTCCGGTTCGCCGTCGATCAGGACGGTGCAGGCGCCGCATATTTCAACACCGCAGCCATATTTGGTGCCCGTAAGGCCAATGATGTCTCGCAGCACCCAGAGCAAGGGTGTATCCGGAGTTGCATCGACCGTGTAGTTCTGGCCGTTGACATTGAGTGTGAGCATTTTCCGAGATTCCCGATAGTTGATGCCGTATCGTTTGCCCTAGAAACGAATGCTTGCCGCAAAGCCAACGCCGAAATCCGCGCTGCCCGTGCTCAAGCCCTTGTCGCCATAGAGTTGAAGATCGACGTCCTGCACGCCGGTATAGTCCCAGGCGACGATCGCATCGGATGTCGATGCGAAGCCGCGCTGGAGCGACTGATGGCCGGAATACATGGCTGTCAGAAAGTGGTGCGGCGCAACGGCCGCCGTGACGCCGCCTTCATAGGTGGCGACGTTGCGCAGGTTCAATTCGGACCGCTTCCCGACGATGCGATATCCGCCTTTCAGGAAGGGATAGAAGGTCGTGCCGGCTTTCCACTGAAGGGCGCTGCCGACTTCGTAATCCGTCTTGCCGGTGCCGAGCCCTTTGGAATGCGACGCCGTCGGAACTTTTATCTTTGCGTAGGGCTGAATGTCCGGCACGAGGCCGTCGCCGGTCTTGAACTTGTATTGCCCCTCCAGCCAGATATCGCCGAGGCCGTTGCGTGTGCCGCTCGCCGACGATTTGCCGACGACAGCGCCGCCTGAAACCAGAACGTCGCCGCTGCTGACGAAGATGTAGGGGATCGTTGCCTTGAACGTCGCATTGCCCAGCCGGTACTTCAGAAAGACGGGCACATAGACCATCTTCACCGTGTTCGACGTGCCGTAATCGCCCTGGAAATAGGAGGGCTGGATGCCGAGCGTGAGCGCGGTTGTCTCGGCTGCCATCGACGTGTTTGAAACAGAAATGCTCGCGGCGACTGTGACGGCGAGCTGCATCAGGACTTTTGACAAGATTCCCCCGGATACTTGGTTAACGCTGACATTCTTCCTGCCCGAAGATGCGGCGTTGGTCGAATAGTGCAGATAGTGGGCTTTTCTACCGCGCGGAAAACGACTATTTTTTTAATTGAATCCCTCCGATCCATGTTCCACATTAAGAGTGGAGGGAAAAAATCCCACACGCAAGAGAAATGATTGCGAATGTGTATTAGCTGGACCCGTCCATAGGACAAGGAACCTGCCGCGCTAATGAATGACGACGCGCTCAAAAAGACCCTGGTGAAGCTGCTCAGTCCGCTGGTGCGGTATCTGATCCGCCGCGGCTGGGGATTCGTGGCGGTGCGCGACCTCCTCAAGGCGATTTATGCGGCCGAAGCCGAGAAGCTCTTGCGGGAGGATACGGGGCAGGTTCCGAACGACAGTCAGATCAGCCTGGTAACGGCCATTCACCGCAAGGAGGTGAAGCGGCTTCGCGAAAGCGATGAACTGGCGGATGGTGCGCCCGATTCCTTTCAGGGGGCGCATGCTGCAGCGCGCGTGATTGCGACCTGGCAATCCTCACCAGAATTCTGCGACGAGAACGGAGAGCCCAGGCGCCTTTCCATCGGCGCCTCCGCCAAGGAAAACGAATTCGACGATCTGGTCAGAGCGACCAAGGCCGATGTGCGTTCGCGCTCGATACTTGATGAACTGCTGCGCGTTGGGGCGGTCGAGGTGACCGGCGACGATCATCTGCGGCTTCTGCGCAACGCCTATATCGGCGCCGATCCGAAAGAGAAGCTGATGTTTCTCGCTGCCAATGTTGGCGACCATCTCAGAAGCGCGCTGCACAATCTCATGAGCCCGGAAGCGCCGTGGATCGAGCGCGCGCTCTATCACGACTCGATTCCGCTGGATCATCTCGCGGCCATCCGGCCCGACCTTCAGAAACTCGCCGAGAAGTTCCTCAAGGACGCCAATCGTCATCTCATTGATGCCAATACGGTCAGCACCGAAGGAGATACGAGCGGTCGAAAGCGTATGCGCATGGGCGTTTACTATTTCGAGGCGGATAGCGACGATGAAGTTTAGCGCTCGCCTCGGCGCTGCGGCCGTCTGCTTATCTTTGGTTCTGGCTGTTGCTCTGGGTTTCGGCCCGAGTTGGGCCGGGGCGCCCGGTGCGGGCATTGGCGGCACCGGAGGTGCCTCAAGGTCGGCCGGAGGAGGCATCGGCGGGACGGGGATCTCTCCTGGCGGGGGCATTGGCGGTACCGGAATCACGCCGGGCGGCGGCATCGGTGGAACCGGCCTGACGCCGGGCGGCGGCATCGGCGGCACCGGCGTCACCGGCTTCGGCTCCATCCAGGCTTTCGGCAGCATCTTTGTGAATGGCCGCGAGTATGCGCTTGTGCCAGGCACCCGTATCATGGTCGATGGCCGCCCTGCGACGCAGGCGGATTTGCGCGTTGGTCAGGTCGCGTTGGTGCGTGGCGACGCCGTCGCGGCAAGCCGCGCAGGCGTTGCGGCGACGGTCGAGGTCAATCATTCCCTTGTCGGGCGCATTGATACGCTGAGCGCGGATGGCCGCACGCAAACCATCCTTGGGCAGACGGTTGTGACATCTCCCGCCACGCGTCTGGCCGATGCGCAGGGGGCCGGCATTGCCGCTACCGAGATGAAGGTGGGCGACGTGGTTGCCATCAGCGGCTTGAGGCGGGCCGATGGTGTCTGGATCGCGAGCCGGGTGGACCGCCTTCCCTCCAATGACCCATCCGCTGCGGCACGATTTGTCATCAACGGCCAGGTGGGCGCGGTCGATCAGGCGCAGGGGACCGTTGAGATCGGCGGCAACAAGGCGGTTGCGGCCCGACCGGTCTTGCTGAGCGGCATCCACACGGGTGCGGCGGTCTTTGCTGCGGGTACCTACACCGCCCGCGGTCTTGTTCTCGAGGCGATCTCGACGTCCGCGATCGATCTGGGGCCGCGCGGCACGCGCGTGGAAATGGAAGGGTTCTTTGCACCGACGACCGGGCGCGTCGGCGCCTTGGCCCTGACGGCGAATGGCGTGACGGCGGTCGGGCCCCAGACGGCGCTGCCGGAGAGCACCGGCAGTACCCCGGTGGTGGTCACTGGCCATGTGGATGACGACGGTACGATCCTCATCGAGGAGGGCGGCATCACCGTGCCGAACCAGCCGGACCCGAGCGGACCTCGCGGCGAAGGGGGCGGCGGCGTGGAGCGGGGCGCGGAAAGCGAGGCGCCTGAATCTTCGACGCCATCCCGAACCGAAGTCGAGAAGCCGGAGACTGAAGCGCCTGAGGTCGAGACGCCGCAAGTTGAGACACCCGAGGTCGAGACGCCGCAAGTTGAGACACCTGAGGTCGAGACACCGGAAGTTCAAACGCCTGAGGTGGAGATACCCGAGGTGCAGAGGCCGGAAATCGAGACGCCCGAGATTCAGGTTCCGGAAGTGCAGACACCAGAGATCGAGCTTCCCGAAACATCGCATTAGGGCGAGCGCCGACAGATGTGCAGCTCTTACGCGGGCACGGTCCTCGCGTAGGCGTCGATCGACGCGGGTTTCATTTCAATGCTGAAGCCCGCCGCCAAAGGCGGCATGTAGCGTCCATTTTCGATGCGGCATGGATCGACGAAGTGCTCATGCAGATGGTCGACATACTCCGCGACGCGTCCTTCGTCGGTGCCTGATATCGAGAGATAGTCGATCATCGAAAGATGTTGCACATATTCGCACAGGCCGACGCCACCCGCATGCGGACAGACAGGTTTGCCGAATTTCGCAGCCATGAGCATGATGGCGAGGTTCTCGCTGAGACCGCCTACACGCGCTGCGTCGATCTGGACGATATCGATCGCATCAGCCTGCATGAACTGCTTGAAGAGGATTCGGTTCTGGCACATCTCTCCTGTTGCGACCCTGATCGGAGAGATGGCATTCCGGATCTGCTGATGGCCGAGAACATCATCCGGAGATGTCGGCTCCTCGATGAACCAAGGATCGAACTGGGCAAGCGCACCGATCCATACGATGGCTTCGTCAACTTCCCAGACCTGGTTGGCATCGAACATCAGCTGGCAATCTCCACCGATGGTCTCGCGCAGAAGGCTGGCTCGCCGCAGATCGTCGGGTAGATCCCGGCCGACTTTCAGCTTGAAATGTCTCCAGCCCCGCGCTCGGGCATCGCGGGCGGTTTTGCGCAGCGTCTCGTCGTCATAACCCAGCCAGCCGGCAGAGGTTGTGTAGGCGGGATAGCCTGAGGCCAGAAGCCGCCGGCGCCGCTCGTCCTTTTGCTTCGCTGCGCGCTCGAGAATGTCGAGGCTCTCTTCGGGCGTGATCGCATTTGTCAGATAGCGGAAATCGATGCAGCGCAGAAGTTCGGCGGGCGGCATATCGGCGACGAGCGCCCAAACCGGCTTGTTCTCGGCGCGTGCCCAGAGATCCCATACCGCATTGACCACGGCGCCCGTTGCGAGGTGCATCACGCCTTTGTCGGGGCCGAGCCATCTGAGCTGTGAATCGCCGGTGATGAAGCGCCAGAATGCGGCCATATCGGCGGCGATGTCTCGCAATGACATGCCGACGAGTCGCGCCGCGAGAAGCCCGATCGCGGCGACGCAGAGTTCGTTGCCCCGTCCGATCGTGAAGGTGAGCCCATGTCCTTCCAGACCCGGCCGGTCCGTCTCCAGGACGATGTAGGCGGCCGAGTAGTCGGGGTCGGCGTTCATGGCGTCAGAACCATGTCTTCCATCGGAGGTTGGAAACCGGATGTCGTGCGTTCGCCATCCTGTAATTCTGACGTCGTCAAACACGCGAATTTCCTTTTAACCTTGGACCATTGAGAGGGTGGAGCGGTGATTTCGCGGATGTTTTATATGTAAACTTCTGCTAACATATATGAAACATCGAGGTCAACGCGTGCGCGTAGCGGACGGGTGCGGAAGAAGAAGATGAAGCCGAGCAAGACCATGAAGACGAAACAAGCGGCGGCAGGCCATGCCGGCGTCGGGATAGACGACGGCGCCTTGTCGCGCTACTCCGCGCCGGCGCTGGAGAAGGGGCTCGACATCCTGGAGTTCCTGTCTGAACGGGCCCGGCCTTATTCGCTGGCCCAGCTCGCGGAGGAAATCGGCAGGACCAAGGGTGAGATATTTCGGATGCTTGCGGTCCTCGAAGCGCGGGGCTACGTCGAGCGGGAAGCCGACACGGACCATTATCAGGTCACGGACCGCTTGCTGCGGATTGGTCTTCGGCGCCCCAAATATCGTGCGCTGACGGATATTGCACGCTCCGTCATGGATCGTTTCGCAGCCGAGACGCGATACCCGTGCCATCTCGCAATAGCTTCCGACGAACAGATTGTCGTCATTGCCCGCGCCGAGTCGCCCGACCTCGTGGGGGTAACGGTTCGCGTCGGCTATCGCCAGCCGCTTCTGGAGACCGGCTCCGGACGCTGCATCCTTGCCTTCATGGGTGAGCAGCAGCGCGAAGATGTCCTCTCGCTCATGAAGCGGGGCGGGGTCAAGGTCAACAGGGCAGCGCTTGATGCGGAACGCGAGCGGATAAGAAAAAAGGGCGGGATCGTCGAGGAGAGCCGCATCATGGAAGGCGTATGGGATATCTCATGTCCCATCCTTGGCGCAGGTAGCGAGGATGTCGTCGCTGCGCTGACGACCCCCTATGTCCAGCTACTGATTAACCAGATTGGCAAGGACGAGGTTGCCGCGAGGCTTCGCGAAGCAGCGCGCGAGGTCACCGTGAGGCTTGGCGCGCCCTAGGAGGGCGGGCGCCGGGACATAATTACCGAATACCGCTGGAATTTTTCGCCTTGACGCAAGGGACAGGCCGTTCGTCGTCATACGGAGCGGTTTACAGATAAAATGAGGCGCGCTATATAAAACGAAGGGAGGAGTAAGGATGGCGCGATCCGGCCTGAGGGGCTTGTTCGCGGGGGGTATGCCGACGCTCGGCTTCGGAGCGGCGCCGCTCGGCAATCTCTACCGCGCTATGACCGACGGGGAAGCATGTAGCCTTCTGCATGCTGCCGGGAGCGCGGGGCTACGCTATTTCGACACTGCGCCGCTTTACGGCTTTGGTCTCTCCGAGAGAAGGCTCGGCGAATTTCTCCGCGGTCAGCCGCGAGACGCCTTTGTGCTGTCGACAAAGGTTGGGCGCGTGCTCCGGCCGAACGACGGCTGGCATGCGCAGCGCGACTATTTCATCGATACGCCGCCTTTCGAGCCGGTCTTCGACTATTCCTACGACGGCATCATGCGGTCCTTCGATGCGAGCCTCGAGCGGCTCGGCGTTGACCGTATCGATTTTCTGCTGATGCATGACATAGGTGAGAAAACTCACGGTGCCGCGCATGAACAGCTCTTCAAAACGGCGATGGATGGTGGCTACAGGGCCATGGAGGAATTGCGTCGATCCGGCGCGGTCGGAGCGATAGGTATCGGCGCGAACGAGTGGGAAGTCTGCAATCTGGCCCTCGATCGCGGTGAGTGGGACGGATTTCTGCTGGCCGGCCGCTATACGCTTCTTGAGCAGGGCGCCCTTGCTCCATTTCTCGATCGCTGCGTCGAGGAAGGAAGAGGGGTCGTCGTCGGAGGCGCGTTCAACTCAGGCATTCTGGCGACTGGCGCCGTTGGGCGAGCGCATTTCGACTATGGCGCGGCGCCGCAGGCCGTTGTTGTGAAGGTTCAGGCCCTCGACACCGTTTGCAGATTGCACGGTGTGCCGCTCGCCGCCGCCGCGTTGCGCTTTCCCTTCGCGCATCCCGCGGTCGTGGCGGTGATCCCCGGCTTCGGCAGCAAGGCCGAATGCGACCAGATCATGCAATGGATGCAGTGCGAAATTCCCGATGCGCTCTGGGCAGCGCTGAAGTGGGAAGGCCTGATTGACCGGCGCGCTCCGGTCCCCGTCGGCGGCCCCGTGGGGGTGCCGTCGTGAGGATCGACGCGCATCAGCATTTCTGGCAGCTCGACAAGCCGTTCTGCACCTGGCCGACGCCAGCGGAAGAGCGGATTTACGCCGACTTTGGCGAGCGCGATATCGCGCCCCTGCTCGATGCCTGCGCTGTGGATTGCACAGTGCTCATTCAGGCGGCTCCCTCGCTCGAAGAGACACATTATCTGTTGGAGATCGCGGATCGGACGCCTTTCGTCAGGGGCGTCGTAGGCTGGATCGACATGGAGGCGTCCTCCGCCATGTCGGACCTGGAGGTTCTGGCGCGCTATCCGCGCTTCCGGGGCATCCGGCCCATGCTTCAGGCTATTCCGCAGACGGAGTGGATTCTCAATCCGACTTTCGATGGAATCCTCGGCCGACTCGCGGAGTTGGGCCTCTGCTTCGATGCGCTCGTGACGCCGCGGCATCTCGCCGTTCTGCATGAGCTGGCGAAACGCCACCCGGCTCTGTCCATCATCGTCGACCACGCAGCCAAGCCTGCCATTCGCGACGGCGCCGAGGGATTTTCCGATTGGCAGTCCCGGATGACGACTCTGGCTGCTAACGCAAATGTTGCCTGCAAGATCTCCGGTCTGTTGACGGAAGCAGGCACCGGCACGGACCTCGCAACCCTGCGGCCCTATCTCGACCATCTTCTCTCGATATTCGGCGCAGAGCGCCTTCTTTGGGGCAGCGATTGGCCGGTTGTCCTGATGGCAGCCGACTATGGGCAATGGGTCGCGATCTGCGAAGCGTGGCTTTCGGACAAGTCGTCGGCGGACCGTGATTTGTTCCTCGGTGAGACGGCCAGGCGCATCTATCGACTCGGCGGCGCAGGCGAAAACGCGCGGTGCCGCTACGAAGGGGAAGCAAATTTGCATGGCACGTATTGAATTTGCCGAACTCTTCCTCGTCCTTCTCAAGCCGAAGGTTGAGCGAACCGACGCGATCCAGAAATTCGTTTGCCAGGAGACCGTAATCCTGCGGCTGCACGATGCGGATGGCTGCGTGGGTACCGGTTACAGCTACACGATCGGAACGGGCGGCTCGTCTGTCATTGGACTTCTTTCTGATCATCTTTTGCCCCTGCTGATCGGACGGGAGGCGGAGGAGATCGAATCCATATGGCGCGATCTCAAGTTTCACATCCATGCGACGACGGTGGGGGCGATTTCCTCGCTTGCCTTGACGGCCATCGACACGGCGCTCTGGGATTTGCGCGCCCTGAGAGCCGGTCTGCCACTTCATCTCCTCGCCGGCGGCGCGCGAAGGCGCATTCCGACATACACGACGGAGGGAGGCTGGCTTCACCTCAGCCAGGACGAACTCGTTGAAGACGCGCAGCGTGCCCGGGAAGGCGGCTTTCGCGGCGTGAAGATCAAGATCGGCAAGCCGACCGTCCGCGCAGATGTCAGGCGCGTTGCGGCTGTGCGCGCGGCGATCGGCGACGAAATGGAACTCATGACCGACTGCAATCAGGCGTTCTCGGTCGACGAGGCGATCCGGCGCGCAGAGTCTCTCGCCGGCCTTGATGTTGCCTGGATGGAAGAGCCCTTGCCGGCCGATGACGTTGAAGGACACGTCAGGCTGGCCGCGGCAACGTCGATTCCCGTCGCCGTTGGCGAGTCGATCTACGGCTTGCGCCACTTTCGCGACTACCTGCAGCGGCGCGCCTGCTCCATCGTTCAGGTCGACTGCGCGCGGATTGGCGGTATCACACCCTGGCTCAAGGTTGCGCATCTCGCCGAGGCCTTCAACGTCGCCGTCGCTCCTCACTTTCTCATGGAGCTTCATGTGTCGCTCGCTTGCGCCGTGCCAAATGGCCGGTGGGTCGAGTACATCCCGCAGCTTGACGAAATCACGTTGTCGGGCTTGCGCATCGAGAATGGCGAGGCGTTGGCCCCGGAAACGCCGGGCCTCGGCATCGCCTGGAACTGGGACGAGATACGAAAACGGCGCGCGGTCGAACACGCCGTCCGGAAGGTGGCTTGAGATGGAGAAGGCGGAATATAGCGGGCACCGTATGGGCATGGTGATTGCCGTGAAGCCCGACATGATCGCGGAATACAAGCGCCTCCACGCCGATGCGTGGCCGGACGTGCTCGATATGATCCGGGCCTGCAATATCCGCAACTATACGATCTTCCTGCGCGAACCGGAGAACCTGCTCTTCAGTTACTGGGAGTATGTCGGCGAAGACTTCGAGGGCGATATGGCGCGCATGGCGGAACATGAGCCGACGCAGCGCTGGTGGTCGTTCACCGATCCCTGTCAGCAACCTCTTCAAAGCAGCGCACCCGGAGAAAAGTGGGTTGGCATGGAGGAGGTGTTCCATGTCGACTGACATCCGATATAGGCCCCGGTTGGCGGGAAAGCGCGTTCTGGTGACGGCCGCTGCGCAGGGCATCGGCAAGGCGAGCGCAGAGGCGATGGCGCGCGAAGGCGCGCATGTGATTGCGACCGATATAGATGGCGACGGGCTCTCGGCAGTCGATGTGTCGGAAAGGCACCGCCTCGATGTGACGGACAGAGAGGCCGTCAAGCTTCTCGCGCGGGACGCTGGCGCTATCGATGTCCTCTTCAACTGCGCGGGCTACGTTCATCACGGCACCATCCTCGATTGCGAAGAGGATGATTGGGACTTCTCGATGTCGCTGAACGCCGGCGGCGCCTACCGAATGATACGCGCCTTTCTGCCTGGAATGATCGGGGCAGGGGGCGGTTCCATTATCAACATGTCGTCGGTGGCCTCATCGGTGATCGGTGTGCCCAATCGCTTCGTCTATGGCGCAAGCAAGGCGGCGGTGATCGGGTTGACGCGCTCGGTTGCGGCCGACTTCGCATCGCAGGGCATTCGCTGCAACGCGATTTGTCCTGGTACCGTCGAGACGCCATCGCTCGAGGGGCGAATGCGCGGACAACGCGATTATGAAGCAGCGAAGGCCGCTTTCATCGCGCGTCAGCCAATGGGGCGCATAGGAACGCCGAAGGAAATCGCCGAGCTGGTCGTTTATCTGGCGAGCGACATCAGCGCATTCATGTCCGGAAGCGTACTCACCATAGACGGCGGGTGGAGCAACATATGAAGCTCTTCCGCCACGGCAAGAAAGGACATGAGAGGCCGGGCATCCTTGATGCAGCGGGGCGTCTCCGCGATCTGAGCGCGATCGTTGCCGACATTGCGGGCCCCGTGCTTCTGCCGAAGGGACTGGATGCACTCCACTCCATTGATTGTGAAACGCTTCCTTTCGTCGCTCCCGGCGAACGCATTGGGCCCTGTGTCGGCCATGTGGGAAAGTTCGTCTGCATCGGTCTCAACTATGCCGACCACGCCGCCGAGTCAGGAATGGAGGTTCCCGCCGAGCCGGTGCTTTTCTTCAAGGCGACCAGTGCACTTTGCGGTCCGAATGACGACGTCGTCATTCCGCGAGGATCGACGAAGACGGACTGGGAGGTTGAACTCGGCGTCGTTATCGGGAAAGAAGCACGTTACGTCAGCGTTACCGATGCGATGGATCATGTCGCCGGGTATTGCGTCGTCAACGATCTTTCGGAGCGCGCCTTTCAGCTTGAGCGTGGAGGGCAGTGGGTCAAGGGAAAGAGTGCCGATACGTTCGGTCCGATCGGTCCGTGGCTCGTAACGCGCGACGAGGTGTCGGATCCGCAAAGCCTCGCCATCTGGCTGGAGGTCGACGGCATCCGCCATCAGAACGGCAACACGCGCACGATGATCTTCGGCGTCGCGGAGATCGTGAGCTATGTCTCGCAATTCATGAGCCTGCAGCCCGGCGACATCATCTCGACGGGCACTCCGCCGGGCGTCGGCCTCGGTATGAAGCCGGAGCCCGTCTACCTGCGCGCGGGGCAGGAGATGCGCCTCGGCATCGAAGGTCTTGGCGAACAAAGACAGAAAACAATTTTGGAAACGGACAGTCGGAGCAGGTGAGATGGGGTACTCGGGTGACTTGGAATCGCTTAACGGACGACCATTGCCCAAATGGTACGACGATGCAAAGTTCGGAATATTCATTCATTGGGGCGTGTGGGCCATCCCGGGTTTTGCGCCGCGATTGGGCAGCATCTCCGACGCCTTCAAGAATGATTATAAGCGTGCGGTCGCGATGGTGCCGTATACGGAATGGTATGCGAACGCGATCAAGGTTCCCGGTACTCCTTCAGCGGAGTTTCACGCTCAGACCTATGGCAACAGGCCTTATACCGACTTCAAGGCGCCATTTCTCGAAGGCTTGAAGCAATGGGATCCGGCAGAATGGGCGGAGACCTTCCGCAATGCGGGCGCCAAGTATGTCGTGCTGGTGACGAAGCATCACGACGGCTTTTGCCTCTGGCCTAGCAACGTCCGGAACCGGCATGAAAAGGACTGGATGACGGAGCGCGACGTGGTCGGCGAGCTCGCGCGTGCGGTTCGCGCCCTGGGTATGCGTTTCGGCGTTTATTATTCCGGTGGCATCGACTGGACGTTCAATCGGGAACCGCTCAGGACATTTGGCGATTTCATCGGCTCGACGCCGACAGGGGATTACCCCGCCTATGCGAAGGCGCAGGTGCGCGAGCTGATCGAGAGGTATGAGCCGAGCGTTCTCTGGAATGATATCTCCTGGCCAACCGGCCAGGACGAGCTCCTGGACCTGTTCGCGGACTATTACAATGCGGTTCCGGAAGGCGTCGTGAACGATCGCTGGGTCCATGCGGGGCTCTTCTCGAAGGCCATGCATTTCAAGATGGCGCGGCGTCTCTTCGACTATGTGGCGCAACGCCACATCGCGAAGAACCCGAAGGCCGTCGAGGGCGTCATTCCTCAACCCATTCCCCATAGTGATTTCCGAACGCCGGAATACACGCGCTTCTCGACGTTCCAGAAGAAGAAGTGGGAGGCGACGCGAGGCATGAGCTACTCCTTCGGCTTCAATCGCAATGATCACGAAGAGGACTATGCCTCTGCCGACACGCTCCTTTCGGACTTCATCGATGGCGTATCGAAGGGCGGAAACCTGCTCCTCAATGTTGGGCCGCGCGCGACCGATGCGCGGATTCCGGCGGAACAGATTTCCCGGCTGAAGGCTTTTGGCGAATGGCTTGCCGAAAATGGTCCCGCGATCTATGGCACCGCGCCCTGGCGGAGAGACGATAGCGATTGCTCCGACGCAGTGACGGATGCCGACATTCCGGTCCGCTTCACTCGGAAAGAGCGGACCGTCAACGTCATACCGCTTGGCCGCCCCGCAGGTGCCTCGCTTCGTGTGCGGGACGTGACGCTCGATGGGACGGCGCAGCTTGTCGCCGATGGGTCGCCAGTTGTCATGCGCCGGGAGGGCGCGGACACGGTGTTCGAATTCAGGCAGTCACTCAACGGAAAATTTGCGCCCGCGATTGCGGTGAACACAAAGGAATGACGGCCGGCACGCCGTAGGGGTGCTGGAAAGACGGAGGGGCTGCCCCGAACCGATAGGTGCTCGGGCATTTGGGAGGATGAAATGAAGTACAGACATGGAGGAAGAGGCGTGCGCGGCCGGCTTGCGTGCGCTTTCGTTGCGTATCTGGCGTCGATGATCGGAGGAGCGTCGGCGGCCGGAGCGGTCGAATGGAAGATCGGCGAGGTCGACGTCAACGTGAAGACGACGGCGTCGGTTGGCGTAGGCATCCGGATGGTCAATCCGGATGGAGATCTCATCTCCGTCCTGAATGGCGGGCGGGACACGTCGATCGCGGCGGAAAACTTCGACGATGGAAACCTCAACTACAAGCGCGGTGACGTCTACACCACATCCACGCGGATGTTGCATGAGGTTGATATCCGTTGGCAGAACCTCGGTGCTTTTTCGAGCTTCTCCTACTTCTACGACTTCATGAACAACGACGCCGAAAGTACGCGGCGGACCGATCTCTCGCATGATGCGCGCCAGCAGGCGGGACGAGGCATCGATCTCTACGATGCCTATGTCTATGGCGACTTCAATGTTGGCGGGGCGCCGCTCACCCTGCGTCTGGGCAATCAGGTTATCAACTGGGGCGAGGCGCTTTTCCGGCCCGGCGGTATCGCGCAGACCAATGCGATCGACATTTCCAAGCTCGTCACGCCTGGTACGAATATTCGAGAGGGCTATCTGCCTTCGCCGATGATCTATGCGAACTTCTCGCCTGTTCAGGGTCTCGGCCTGGAAGCCTATTACGAGTTCGAGTGGCGGAAAACGAAGCTGATCCCGGTCGGCACATTCCATTCGACAGAGGACCTTCTTGGCGACGGCAACCAGGGCATGTTCTTCGCCGGCGACCCCGGCGGAACAGGATTGACTCCGCAGCAGCTCTTCCTCACCGGCACCGCCATTCCGCGCGGACCGGACGATAACCCGAAGAACGGCGGGCAGTATGGCGTCGCCGCGCGCTATTTCGCCGACGACCTGGCGCTGGAAGCGAGCCTTTATTACCTGCGATATCACTCCAAGACGCCGTATCTCTCAGGCACGGCCTTCTGCATCATTAGTTATCTTTCTTGCTTCGTGTCGGTGCCGACGAGCTACTACGCCGTCTATCCCGAGGACAACAATCTCTACGGCGCCAGTCTGAGCTTCCCCATCGGGCCGGTCGCCATAGGTGCGGAGGCGTCCTATCAACCGCGATATCCGGTGATGCTTGCGGATGCGGTAACTGCGGCGATAACCGAGGCATGGATAACGGGACTGCCTTCGAGCGTTGACGGCGTGACCTATGCCAAGCGCTGGAGCTACATCGGCAATGCGGCGTTGACGATCGGGCCAAATCTCGGTGCCATCGGTCAGTTGCCAGGCTGGATCGGTGCGGACTCGATGGATCTCTATGGCGAAGCAGCTCTGGTGTCGTTCGCGGGTGACAAGCCCGCCGGCGTCACCGGCGACATGTCGGCCTGGGGCCTGACAACCGTCGCGAGTGCAACCTATACCAACGTCCTGATGTCCGGTCTCACTCTGACGCCGAATGTGAGCTTCAACTACAACGTCAACGGCACGGCCATTGATCGGTCGAGCGCCGGTACGCCTATCAGGGGAAAGCGTGCGGTTGCTGTCGGTGTGTCCGCGAACCTGCGCAACACCTATTCGGGATCCATCACCTACACGAACAACATGGGCGGCGGCCTGATTACACGAAATTCCGACCGGGATTTTCTTACCATCGCCGCTGCCTACTCGTTCTGAACATGAATTGGTTCCGCAAGAGAACCTGGAGGAAACGTGATGTCTAAAACCGGAAGACGGATCATGGGCGTCGCCACGACGATGGCCCTGTTGCTCGATCTTGGAGGAGGGGCGTGGGCGGCCAATGCTGGTGACCTCGGCGGGAGTCTCACGCCGATCGGCGCCGAACGTGCAGGCAATGCAGACGGCACAATTCCCGACTGGACGGGCGGCGATCGCGAACCAGAGCCGGGATGGAAGGTTGGCGATCCGCGTATCGACCGCTACGCCGCCGAAAAGAAGCTCTTTACGATCGATGCGTCGAATATCGACAAATATTCCGACAAGCTTTCGCAGGGGCAAATCGAAATGATCAAGCGCCATGCGGGCTATCGCATGGACGTCTACCCAACCCACCGCAGTTGCGGCTACTCGCAGTCCATCTATGACGCCACCAAAGCCAATGTCGGGCAGGCGAAGCTGAGCGAAGACGGGGCCATTCTCTCCGGACAAGGCGGCTTCCTCTTTCCGCTGCCGGAGAATGGCCTTCAGGTGATGGCGAATTACCGCACGGCCTTCGGTGGGCTCTATGTCAGGCACAAGGTCAATATGGCCGTTGAGCAGACGGGGGGAAGCTACTTCGTCAACACTGGCGTCGTCACGTCCTACGCACCTTTCTTCGAGAAGAGCGCGGGTGATACCGACGGCGAGTATATGACGAAGTTCATCTACAAGCAGACGGCGCCGGCAGCGTCGGTCGGCAGCATCATCATGACGCTGCAACCCTATGACGGCAGCAATGAGTCCTGGGTTTATGTCCCCGGACTCCGCCGTGTAAAAAAGGCGCCGACGGCAAACTACGATACGCCGGTGCCCGGTCAGGACGATCTCCGGACCTTCGACCAGACTTACATGTTCAATGGTCTACCCGACCGCTACACATGGAAGCTCCTGGGCAAGAAGGAGGTCTATGTTCCCTATAATGCGGCACGGGTACGTGCGGCCGGCATCAAGATTTCGGACATCGTGACGAACGAATATCCGAACCGGGATCTCGCCCGTTACGAGCTTCACCGCGTCTGGGTCGTCGAAGGTACGGCCAAGCCCGGCTACCGGGCTACCTTCAGCCGGCGTGTCTTCTATATTGATGAGGATACGTGGACGCCCGTCGTTGCTGATCTCTACGACACGAAGGACCAGCTATGGCGGTTCCAGGAAAACCATCTCTTCATGGCGTCTGAGGTTCCAGCCTGCGTTACGGCGGTCGACTACTACTACGACCTCAATGCCAATCGATATATTGCCGACGACATCATCATCGACGGCCAGTCGAACTATACGGCAGAAGACATCGTCGCAAATGACATGTTCTCGCCGGATGCCATGCGTCGGGACGGTCTTCGATAGGTGGCCGTCCAACCCGAATAGAACCTCCTCGCACCTGTTGTGCAACTTCGGCCGCAATGAAAATTGCGGCCGTTTTTTTTGGTAGGTTGCGCCAAATCGGTTGCCGTGGCTTTTGCCGCAAGAAGGCGTCATGATGATTAATAGTGCCGTCTCGCCTTCAGGCAAGAATGCCGAGCGCTCACACGGCACCTGAATGTACGGAGTGAAGTCATGGTCGCACTTCCCTTGCCGACATTGCCGGACGCGATATCCATTCTTCAATCACTGTCGCTCGATCTGCGCTGGACATGGAGTCATGAAGGCGACGCCCTGTGGTCCTATGTCAATGAGGAGCTGTGGGAGCGCACGCACAATCCGTGGGTCGTCCTGCAGGGCACACCAGGGGAGCGTTTCAAGGCGCTGGCATGCGACAGGAAATTTCTCGACGAGCTTGCGGGCTTTGTGGCTGTTCGGGAACGATACTTAAAGACGCCGGGATGGTTTCGCAGCTCAGAGCATGCGTCGCGGCTGGGGGGCGTGGCCTATTTCAGCATGGAATTCGGTCTCGGAGCCGCGCTGCCGCTCTATGCCGGCGGCCTCGGCGTTCTGGCGGGGGATTTTCTGAAGGCGGCCAGCGATCTCGATGTTCCGATTGTCGGAATAGGTCTTCTCTATCAGGAAGGCTATTTCCGCCAGGTCCTGGATGCGAGCGGTGCCCAGCAGGAGTTTTATCCATTCAACGAGCCGGCCGCGATGCCGATAGAGCCCGTCATTCTTCCCGAAGGCGGCTGGCTGCGCATCCCGCTTGAAATGCCGGGCCGTGTTGTGCTTCTGCGAGTCTGGCAGGCGAATGTGGGACGCGTGAAGCTCTATCTGCTCGACAGCAACGATGCCCTCAACGGCCCGCCGGATCGTGGCATTACCGCGAAGCTCTATGGCGGTGGAACCGAGACGCGGCTGATGCAGGAGATTGTGCTCGGCATTGGCGGCTGGCGCGTCGTCAAGGCTCTCCATCCGGAGATCGAGGTTTGCCATATCAATGAGGGGCACGCGGCCTTCGCCATCATTGAGCGCGCGCGCCAACAGGCGCTGAAGGAGAATATCGACTTTTGGGACGGCCTGTGGGCGACGCGAGCAGGCAATGTCTTCACGACGCATACGCCCGTCGCGGCGGGCTTCGACAGGTTCCCCGCTGACTTGTTACGGAAATATCTGCCCTATGTTGAAGGATCGATCGCGGGAGATAGCCTCACGCTTGCAGACATATTGGCGCTAGGCCGGATCAATCCCGACGATGAGGACGAGCAGTTCAACATGGCGTATCTCGCCCTGCGCGGCTCGGCCACTTGCGTGGGCGTGAGCCGTCTGCATGGCGAATTCAGTCGCCGCATATTTCAGCCGCTCTTTCCGCGTTGGCCGACTTGCGAGGTGCCGGTCGGGCACATCACCAATGGCGTTCACATGCCGACATGGGACTCCGCGGAGGCCGACAGGATATGGACGGAGGCTTGCGGAAAGGAAAGATGGCGGTCGGACCCAGGCACCGAGGTTGCTAATATCGCGCAGGTCCCCGACGAGAATCTATGGGCGATGCGCAACAAGAGCCGCGAGCGCCTCGTCCATCTGGCGCGCCGGCATCTGGCGACCCAGCTCCGGGAGCGGGGCCGCGATGCGGAAGCGGTGCACACCGCCGACACTGCACTCGACCCGAATATTCTGACGATCGGATTTTCACGTCGGTTCACCGAATACAAGCGAACGGACATTCTGCTCCGCGACCTCGACCGTCTGGGGCGCATTCTTTTCAATGAAAACCGGCCCGTGCAGATCGTGACCTCCGGCAAGGCCCATCCTGCGGATACCGAAGGAAAGGACATGATCCGCTCGTGGATCAATGTGGCGCGCCAGCCGAAATTCCGGCAGCGCGTGGTATTTCTTGAGGATTACGACATCGATCTCGCGCAGCATCTTGTTCAGGGTGTGGATGTCTGGATCAATACGCCGCGCAGGCCGTGGGAAGCGTGCGGCACGAGCGGCATGAAGATTCTCGTCAATGGCGGCCTCA
>NZ_JBDKSS010000023.1:0-129384 GCF_039680535.1 Parvibaculum sp.
ATCGGCGAGCCGCCCTTCATGCTGGCGCTCGCATGCTTCCTCGCGCTTCAGGATGCTGTAGCATCGGTGGTGGGCGCCGAGAAGGCGCTGAAGCTTGAAGCGCCTGCGACGCCGGAAGCAATCCTCCGCGCGCTCGGTCGCGTCGATGAGGGGACTGCGAATGTGCAATGAGACCGTTTTCATGCGTCGGGCCATCGAGCTTTCCGCCGAGGGTATGGCGAAGGGCGCGGGCGGACCTTTTGGTGCGGTCGTCGTGAAGGACGGGAAGATCATCGCGGAAGGCTGGAACGAGGTGACGAGCGCCAACGATCCGACCGCACATGCGGAGGTTCAGGCGATCCGCAGGGCGGCGAAGGCGCTGGGCACGTTCGACCTTTCGGGCTGCGAGGTCTATGCAAGCTGCGAACCCTGTCCGATGTGCCTGTCAGCCATTTACTGGTCGCGCGCCTCAAGGCTTTTTTACGGCGCACATGCGGCTGACGCCGCCGCTGCCGATTTCGACGATGCGTTTCTCTATGAACAAATGAAGCTGCCGGAGAGCGAGCGTTCGCTCCCCACCAAGAGCCTCATGTCCGACGAGGCGGCAAAAGTCTTTCACGCCTGGCTCGAAAAGCCGGACCGAGTTCCCTATTAAGTAGAGTGCAGAGAGTTATGAGTGAAGTTCTGCTTACCGCCCAGGCGGTTCTGACCATGGACGCCGTCAACACGGTTATCGTCGATGGCGCGGTCCTGGTGCGAGATGACAAGATCGCCGAGGTTGGAGAGGCGGCGGAACTTTCCGCCCGCTATCCGGAGGCGAAGCGCAAGGATTTCGGCAAGGCGGTCCTTCTTCCCGGCCTCGTCAATACGCATATGCATTCGGGCATTCTGCGCGGGACGGCGGAGGGATTGCCGCTCTGGGATTGGCTACGCCTTTTCATCGACCCCATGCATCGTGTGCTGCGTCCCGAGGAGGCCGAGGCGTCGTCATGGCTCTGCTATGGCGAGAGCCTGCTGGCGGGAACGACGACTGCCGTCGACATGTGGCGCTTCATGTACGGTTCGGCCAAGGCGGCAGAGCAGCTGGGCCTTCGCGTCGTCATGGTGCCTTATGTGGGCGAAGAGGTCGGCTTCGATTATTTCGACAATCTCGACGACAACGAGAAGCTCATTCAGGAGTGGCATGGCAAGGCCAATGGCCGCATCAATGTCTGGGTTGGCCTCGAGCACCAATTCTATGTCGACGAGGCGGCCTGCAAGCGCGCCATCGACATGTGCGCGCGCTACGGCGTAGGCCTTCACACGCATTCGAATGAATCGCGCGATGAGGTGAAGGAATCCTATAAGCGGTATGGCATCAGCCCGATCAAGGCGCTCAAGAACAAGGGCATTCTCGACATCGAGAACGTGCTGCTCGCGCATTGCGTCTGGCTGGAGGATGAAGAGATCGCGCTGCTCCGCGACAATGGCATCGGCGTCGCGCATAACCCGACCAGCAATATGAAGATTGCGAGCGGGCCAGCGCCTGTCGTCGACATGATCAAGGCGGGAATTGCGGTCGGTATCGGTTCGGATGGCGAGAAGGAAAACAACAATCTCGATATTTTCGAGGAGATGAAGATCGCGTCGATCCTTGCCAAGCTTCGGGGCATGAATGCGGCGGCCTATGATGCGTGGGACGTTCTGCGCTCCGCGACGATCGAAGGCGCCCGCGCCATCGGCATGGCGGACAGGATTGGATCGCTCGAGGTGGGCAAGCAGGCCGACATCGTGGCGGTGCGAGCCGACGGGCCGCACATGACGCCCTTTATCAAGGAAGGCCCTTTCTTCAATCTCCATCACAATATCGTTCATGCGGTGCAGGGTGGCGACGTGCTCATGACGATGGTCGACGGCTTCATTGCCGCGGAGAACGGCGTGCTGACTGCAGGCGACATGCAGCAGTTCATCGCGGATGCTGAGAAGGCCTGCGCCGACGTCATCGAACGTCGAACCAAATGGTTGAAGGATAACGAGCAGGGCGCCCTTTCGCCGGTTTGAGTAGAGCGTTCCATGACCAAAAGTGTCGTCGCCCCGAAGATCTGGCATCCGGCGGACCTCTCCGAAGCGTGGTCCCTTCTGAAGCGCTTCGGCAAGGCCGCGCGGCTTCTGGCGGGCGGTACCGCCCTGCAACTCGACTGGGCTGCCGGCGCGCCCGTGCCGGAGCACTGGATAGATATCAACCGAATCGACGGCTTGCGCGGTATCGAGTCGCTTGCCGATGGCAGCCTCAGGATAGGCGCGCTGACCAGCCTCAGTTCCGTTCGTCATGACATGCGGATTCGCGAGGCACTTCCGGTGCTGGCGGAGGCCGTGGCCCGTATCGGCTCGGCAGGTATTCGCAATCTTGCGACGTTGGGCGGCAACGTCGCCGGTGGTGCGGGCTGCATAATCCCCGCGCTGCTGGCGCTCGACGCCGATGTGGAAATCTTTACTGCGAAGGGCATCGTCAGGCGCAATCTTGCGGCGTTGCTTTCATCGAGCCTCGCGCCGATGGACGGTACCGTTCTTGTGGCCATCATCATTCCAGCGGATCTTCCGGCGAAGGCCTGCTTTGAAAAGATCGGGCTGCGTCGTGCCTTTACGCCGAGCGTTGTCAATGCGGCGGCGGGACTGTGGTTCGACGTCGCGGGCAATGTGACGAAGGCGAGGCTTGCGATCGGTGGCGGCGCGACGCCGCCACAGCGGCTTTCGGCGGCAGAGTGTGGGCTTGTTGGCCAACCCCTTTCCTCGATCGACTGGGCTTCATTGAAGCGCGACATGCTTGGCGAAATGCGCGTGCCTGCCGACGCCTTTCGTAGCGCCGACTATCGCCGGAAAGTGGCCGCCAACGCGATCCTCATGGGGCTGGGTGGTGCAGATGCATTCGACGCCGCAGGCGGAAGGATATCGGCGCATTGCTACGCCTCCATTCCGGCTTTCCTTCCGGTTCCCTACAGCGAAGCCGAAGTGTCGCGCAGGACGATGGGCGAACGCTGGCGGATGAGGCCTGATGTCTCGGCGAAGGTGGAGGGCGCCTTCACCTATCTCACCGACATTCGAAAGCCAGACATGCTCGTCGGGCGCGTGTTGAGGGCGCATTATCCGCATGCACGAATTCTCGCCATCGACACGTCCGAGGCGGAGGCGCTGCCAGGCGTTCATGCAGTCGTCACCCATCGCGACGTCAAAGGGCTGAATGGTTATGGCATCGTCGTTCAGGACCAGCCTGCCTTCTGCGCCGACAAGGTTCGCTATGTCGGCGACGCCGTGGCCGCCGTGGCAGCAGAAAGCGAAGAGATTGCGGAACGTGCTCTCGGTTTGATCCACGTCGACTATGAAGTTCTGCCGGTCGTTGCCGATGCGGAGCGCGCGCTTTTACCCGATGCGCCGCTTGTCCACGAAAGCGGCAACCTCCTCGCCGATCTGGGCCTTGAGCGGGGCAAGGTGGACGAGGCCTTTGCGCGCGCGGCGCATGTCGTCGAGGATGTCTATGTCACGCCGCGTCAGATGCATGCCTTCATGGAGACCGAGGGCGGCTATGCCGAACCGACGCCTGAAGGCGGACTTCTCGTCTGCGTCGCCGGGCAGCACGGCTATCGCGACCGCATGCAGCTTGCGCGCATTCTCGGCATCGACGAGGAGCGCATTCGGATCGTGTCGAGTCCGTCAGGCGGCGCCTTCGGTGGCAAGGATGAGTTGACGGTGCAGCCAGCGCTGGCCCTGCTGGCACTGAAAGCGCGGCGGCCCGTGCGGCTCCAGCTCGATCGCGCTGAGTCCGTCCTGTCGGGAACCAAGCGCCAGCCGATGCGGATCAGGATGCGTACCGCCTGCGACGCCGATGGATATCTGATCGCGCAGGAAGTGGACGCCTTGGCCGATGGCGGCGCCTATGCATCGCTTGGGGCATCCGTTGTCGAAACCGCGCTTGAACACGTCACCGGCGCCTATCGGATTTCCAATGTCCGCTCGCGGGGACGGCTTGCTTATACGAACAATGGTTTTGGAGGTGCGTTTCGCGGCTTTGGCTGCAATGAAATGCTCTTCGCCGTAGAAAGCCAGATCGGCAGACTCGCACAGAAGGCAGGCTTCGATCCCGTGACTTTCCGGGCGCGCAATCTGCGCCACCCGGGTGATATCGGCTATATGGGGCAGGTTGTGGCGCCAAGCGATCGCGGCCGGGAGACCCTGGCGGCCGCGGCGGCGAGCGATCTATGGGCGCGTGAACGCGGTGTATCGCCGGACGGGCGCAAGGTCGTCGGCGTTGGGCTCGCTATCGCGCTTCAGGGGTCCGGCCTCGGCTCGGCCATTGGCGACAGCGGCGCGGCGCGTCTGACGCTGGCGGCTGACGGCAAGATAGAAGCAGCCTTTGGTACGGAAGAAATTGGACAGGGCGTGCTCGCGCTCATTCAGGAGAGCGTTGCCCGTGTACTGGGTTGCGAGCGCGACGACGTGCGGCCGGTCATCGGTGACACCGCACGAACGGTTGACTCAGGCTCGACCACGGCGTCGCGCATGACCTATGTCATCTGGCGTTCGGCATCGGAAGCGGGCCCCGCGCTCCGCACCGGGCTGCTCGCCGTGGCGGCGAAGGAACTGGGCCGGGAGCCCGAGGAACTTGCCATCGGGCCGGGGGGCATTTACGACGCGCGGCGCAATTCGCCGGACGAGCGGTTGCTGGACTTTGTGACGCTGGCGCAATCTCTGGGCGACGAGGAACGGCCGAGCGCTGAGTGCTGTTTCGCCTTTCCGATTTCGCACGGTAGCGTTGAGGGCAATGCGCGCTTCCTGCATTGCCATAGCGCCGTTCTGGCGCGGGTGGCTGTCGATCGTGTCACGGGCATGGTGGAAGTGCTCGACCTCGACCAGCATACGGCCGCCGGACCAGTCATGGATGTGGCCAATTACGGCGGCCAGATCGAGGGCGGCGGTGTGCAGGCGCTTGGCTTCGCACTGACCGAGGATACGCTGATCGAAGGCGGCACCTTCACCTCGCGCAATTTCGACAGTTACATGGTTCCGATGATTGCGGATGCGCCGGCACATATGCGGGTCTTTGCCATGGAAGAGCTGGATGCCGACGATCCCTACGGACCGCGCGGCGTTGGCGAGCTCGGCATCGCCGCGGTCGCGCCTGCCATTGCGGCGGCAGTTGCCGATGCCGTCGGCGTCTGGGTGACCGAAGCGCCGTTCAATCCGGAGAAAATATTGTCTCGAACGGGCGGCATGGCCGCGTCCGCGGAGTAGCGTCATGACCATTCATCAACCGTGCGTGACCGTCCGCTTTGTGCTCAATGGCGAGTCTGTAGAGATCGCGGCGCGGCCCGATGAGCGCCTCGTCGATCTGTTGCGCGATCATCTGGGCCTGCGGGGGGCGAAGGTGGGCTGTGGCATCGGCCGCTGCGGCTCCTGCACCGTTCTCGTCGACGATGTTGCGATGAATGGCTGCCTCGTGCCCGCCTACCGGCTGGAAGGCCGCCGCGTGACCACGATCGAAGGTCTTGGTCGCCTGGCTGAGGGCCGGGCCGTCATGTCTGCCTTCAGCGAGGGCAACGCCTTTCAATGCGGCTATTGTGCACCGGGCTTTACGCTCGCGATGACGGCTCTCCTTCTGCGAGAATCGGCGCCCGCCGAGGCGGATATTCGCGAGGCGCTGGGCGGCCATATATGCCGCTGTACGGGCTATCACTCGATTCTGCGCGCCGCTGCGGATGCGGTCGCCAAGTGCCGCGAGTGTGATTAGTTTTTGGTCACTCTGACCGATGCGGGGCGGACAAGAGAGCCTGGCCCTGCGCTGAAGCGCTGCAATTCCGCCATTCCACCATGGCACTTGCTTTGCATACATATGTTCAGCCTTACGGCTGGGAATTTCCGGGTCTAGAGAACCACCTGGATGGGACTCCTGAGTCAAGATGGCGGGCTAGCCTCCGTCATAACGCTTGCCGCGTACGGTTCTCTCTCCCTGTTCGGGATCACGGCTATGACTCTACCCACCGAGAAGAAAACCCTCCTCAAGAACGGCCGCGTCATCGATCCGGCATCGGGCTTCGATGCGATCGCCAATGTGCTGGTCGTTGATGGCAAGATCGCCGCGGTCGGTGCTGCTGCGGGCGCCGAGGTTGCCGATGCCGAAGTCATCGATGTTTCGGGCTGTCTCGTTACGCCCGGCCTTATCGATATTCATACGCATTGCTTCGTCGGCCTCGGCGATTTCTGCCTTCCCGCCGACATGATGGGCGTCAACTCGGGTGTGCCGATCATTGTCGATGCCGGAACTGCGGGCGCCACGAT
The DNA here is from genome assembly GCF_039680535.1 of Parvibaculum sp. Lineage (GTDB taxonomy): Bacteria > Pseudomonadota > Alphaproteobacteria > Parvibaculales > Parvibaculaceae > Parvibaculum. Next base: position 6,289 of record NZ_JBDKSS010000023.1, read on the forward strand.
TTTCGGCCTCGCGCGTCGCGCTGTCATCGACCATCCGGACACGAAGACCAAGGTTCTGGCGTTCATGGATCCCTGCCAGATCTATCTCGCGAACAAGGGCTATATCTGTCACCAGCTCGAGATCGCAGCCGATCTTCGCAATCTCGATCCCGAGGTGACGCTCGAAGCGCTCGAAGCCAATCGCGACGTCATCGTGGGCTTCAAGGTCCGCGCAACCTATACCGACAATCCGAAAGTGTCGCCTTTCCTCGAAATGGCGAAGGAGATCGGCAAGGACCTGCCGATCATGATTCATCTCGGCACCTTCCCGCATACGCCGGTGATCGACTACCACGATCTTCTCGATGCGCTGCGTCCGGGCGATATCATCACCCATGCGTTCCGTGGCGGCGGCGGACAGCTCGACGCGAAGGGCGAGCCGACTCCGCAATTTGTCTCGGCGGTGGAGCGCGGTGTCGTTCTCGATATCGGCCATTCGGGCGGCGACTTCCACATTCCGACAGCGATGCGCCTGATGGAGCGCGGCTTCCGCCCCAACACGATTTCGACCGATCTCAACGTCTTCAACGTCGATGGGCCGGTCTTCTCCATGTCGACCACGATGACGAAGATCTGGGCGCTGGGTGCGTCGCTCACCGACGTCATCAGCATGAACACGGTCGGCGCCGCCGCTGCCATCCGCAAGAGCCATGAATATGGAACGCTCGGCGTCGGCCGGTCGGCCGAGGTGAGCGTGCTGCGGATCGAGGAAGGCGACTTCCTGCTGACCGATGGCCACGAAACCATGCGCACCGATCAGCGCCTGCGTGCGGTCGGTTGCCTGCGCGCCGGTGAATGGTTCGATGCCACGCATGACCGCGTGCGGATGCTGGAGGCTGCGGAATGAGCACCGAAACAACAGAAGTGATGGAACCAAAGGCTTTCTACGAAGATCTCGTCGCCAGCCTGGGCAAATGGCGCGAAGGGCAGGATGACGCCGCCAAGAGTTTCGGCGCTTCCCGTCCGCTAGGCCGGGCAGAGCTTCTCGAATGGCTCAAGTTTCAATGCTGGTATGAGCGGCAGGCCGCGAACTTCATCGGTTCCTGGCTCGCCGATACGCCGGAACCCGAAGCCTTTTTCGGCCTCTGCACGCAGATTTCCGATGAAGGCCGCCACTGCAAGATCGTGCAGTCTCACATCGAGTCGCTTGGCGACACGATGGAAGGCTGGGTGCCCGAGCCTGAATATGTGGAATGGGTGCAGGAGTTCTATGCGAGTGGCGACGACACGCTTGAGCGCGTCTCGGCGCATAACATCACCGGCGAAATCGGCGTGATGAATGCATTCGAAGGGCTGATGCCGCGCATTCCCGAAGCGACGCGGCATGTGATCGAGAAGATCATGCCGGATGAGGCATTCCATATCGCACTCGGACGCACCATCGTTCATCGCTATGCGACGACGGCGGACCGGCAGGCGCGAGTGCGGCGCCGCGTTCGTCAGGCTTTCGAACTGGAGCAGAAGGGACGTCTCGCATTCGATCGGCGTGTCCAGGCGCTCGCGGCCGCGGAATAGGTGGGCCCATGACTTTGTGGATCAAGAATCCGCTCGGCATATTCGCCGAGGGCGCGGAAGGCGGCGTCGTGATCGACGGCACGCGCATCATGGAGTTGGTGGCAGCGGGGGAAACACCCTCGATGCCGGTCGATGAGGTGTTTGATGCCTCCGAGCATGTCGTCCTGCCGGGCCTCATCAATACGCATCATCATTTCTACCAGACGCTGACGCGCGCCTTCCGCCCTGCGGCGGACAAGGCGCTCTTCGACTGGCTGAAGGCGCTTTATCCTGTCTGGGGACGGATGGACCCGGAGGCCTTTCGCCTGGCGACGAGGGTGGCGATGGTCGAGCTGTTGATGTCCGGCTGCACCACCGCGTCGGATCATCACTATGTGTTTCCGGCTGGTCTCGAAGAGGCAATCGACATCCAGATGGAGGAAGCCGAAAAGCTCGGCCTGCGCGTCGCGCTTTGCCGAGGCTCCATGGACCTCTCGGTCGAGAATGGCGGTCTGCCACCCAGGCAGGTGACGCAGGATATAGATACGATCCTGGCCGACTGCGAACGATTGGTGGGCCGTTGGCATCAGCGCGGAGAGGGGGCGATGCGGCAGGTTGTGCTTGCGCCTTGCTCTCCCTTCTCGGTTTCCGGCGATCTGATGCGCGAGAGTGCAAAGCTCGGGGCAACGCTCGATGTGCGTCTTCACACACATCTCGCCGAAACATTCGACGAGAACGACTATTGCTTTCAGAAATTCGGTGTTCGACCGCTTGATTATGTCGAGAGCCTTGGTTGGGTTTCGGATCGCGTGTGGTTTGCGCATGGCATTCATTTCACCGATGACGAAATGCGCAGGCTGGGCGAGGCGGGTACGGGGATCGCTCATTGCCCCACGTCGAACATGATCATCGGCTCGGGCGTCTGTTCGCCCGTCGCGCTTGAGTCTCTCGGTGCGCCGGTGGGTCTCGCCTGCGATGGGGCCGCGGCGGCAGACAGCTCCAATCTTGTGCAGGAAGTTCGGCAGGCATTTCTGCTCCAACGTGCCATGCGCGGCGTGGAAGCCGTCACGCACAAGGATCCGCTGCGCTGGGCGACAGAGGGCTCCGCACGCTGTCTCGGACGAAAGGATATTGGCGTCGTTGCGCCGGGCGCTCAGGCGGACTTTGCCATGTTCCGTCTCGATGAAATGCGGTTCTCCGGCTACGACGATCCCGTCGCCGCCCTCGTCATTTGCGGCGCACACGCGGCGGACCGGATCATGGTCGCCGGTCAATGGCGTCTCATCGACGGAGAAGTGCCCGGACTCGATCTTGCCGAATTGCGTCACGCCCATCAGGAAGCGGCCCGCCGCGTCCAGGCAGCGTGACCGGAAGGACATCATGAACATGAAAGTGACGATCGGTTCCGGCACGGCGACCGAGACGAAAGCAAAGTGGATCTGCAAGGTCTGCGGCTGGATTTACGACGAAGCCGAGGGAGACCCCGATAGCGGTATCCCCGCTGGCACGCCTTTTGAAGAGATTCCCGACGATTGGGTCTGTCCGGTCTGTCTGGTGTCGAAGTCGGATTTCGTTCTTCTGTCAGTCTAGGCAGGAGCGGCTAATCCTCTCCAGATGACCGCACGGCCTATTGGCGGATTATCACCTTGGAGGGGCGCGTGGATACTGAGCGATCGCAGGTCGAAACTTCTTCCGAAGCCGATATGGAAGTGTCGGGAAGGGAAGAGGGACGGCTGATGGCTCTGCGCTTCGACGCCAATCTGGGGCGGCAGGGTGGAACGCGGGCCGACGAACTCCGTACGCGGATCGCGGACGAGATTACGAGCGGCCTTATTCCGCCCGGAACTCGGCTCGACGAGGTACAATTGGCCGAACGCTTCGACGTCTCGCGTACGCCTGTGCGCGAGGCGTTGAAGCAATTGAGCACGATCGGTCTTGTATCCCGCGGCGCGCGGCGGACCATGACCGTCGCTGAAATCTCGTCGGCGCAGCTCGACCAGATGTTCGAACTCATGGGAGAACTGGAAGCGACATGCGCGCGGCTTGCTGCGGTCAAGATGACGAGCGAGGATCGAGCGCGCATCGAGAGAGCGCATGAGATATGCCGCGAACGTATGCGTCAGGGCGATGCGGTGGGCTATGGAGAGGCAAACGCCTCTTTTCACGCCATTATATATGCAGGCTCGCACAATCCTTACGTTGTCGAAGCGACCCAGCAGATCAGGATCAGGCTCGCGCCTTTCCGCAAGGCGCAGTTCTACACACCCGACCGAATGGCGAAATCGTTCGAGGAACATGATCACATTGTCCGCGCCATTCTTCGCGCCGATCAGGTGACGGCGGCGGATATCGTCCGGGAGCACATCGTTGCTGCGCGAATGGCCTATGCCAATTTCTTCGCCAGCGTGAAATCCGGCGCAGACTAGTTTTCATTTTTCAGCACGATGCTTTTTATTCGACGTCGAAGCGCGTCGCCGCGCGCCAGCGGCACGGCGCTGACGCGCGCTCGTGCCACGTCCCAGATGTCGATAGTGGCGCGTGAGTAACAGTGGCCGCCAAACTTCAACATCGATGCGGCTCCTGGCATGGCGCATCACCGCAAGATAATCGCGCAAATGCTGCAGGCGCTCACTCATTGAGCAGAAATGGCAGCGTCTGCATACAAAAAGACAGGTTTATGACGCGGCGCGGTGCATAGCCTGACCAATCGGTCGGAAAATCTTCAGGAACGCGCGCATTACCGCCTGAATCCCCACTCCGCAAAATTGGTACGCCGATTGCTATTCACCCCGCATGCGTTCGAACCAGCCGGCTGGATGGGCGACGTGATGTCGAAACTAGTAAATGTGCAACTTAGCGAGGTAGTGCGGGGATGTTTGTAACGAGCAAGATTTTCTCGAAGGCAGTCGGCGGGGCGATTGCTGGTGGCGTGATGGCGGTCTCTCTGATGGCGGGCGCCTCGGCCCAGGCGGCAGACTGGAGCAATACGGACATTCAGTATCTCTATGGCCGCAGCTTCCAGGACTACGACAAGTACGGCAACAAGATCGACGATCAGGACAAGGGTGTCGTCTCGATCGAGCATGCCAGCGGTTGGTCCTACGGCGACAACTACTTCTTCTTCGACGTTTCAAATCCCTTCGGCGGCAATGACGGCGTCGACGGTCGCGGTGGATTGGGCAAGGGCACTGTGACCTATGGCGAGTGGTCGCCGCGTCTCAGCGTCGGCAAGATCTTCGCCGGCAAGGAGCTCGGCTTCGGCGGCATCGTGAAGGACACGTTCCTTGCGGCCAATTTCGAATATTCGAGCGGCGATCATTTCGCTACCGGTCACTCGATCCTCGTCGGTCCGGGCTTCTCGCTCGATCTCCCGGGCTTCGCCTTTGCGGACATCAATTTCTACGCTCGCAAGAGCTATCGTCAGTGGATTGCCAAGGACACGAGCCTCGGCGGCCAGGTCACCATCGACTGGCTCTATCCCTTCACGATCGGTTCGACCCAGTGGTCGTTCGGCGGCTTCCTCGACTATGCCTTCGGCGAAAAGGGTGGCGTGACCCAGTATGGTGGCGACGCCTCGAAGACCAACAGCGTGATCACGCAGCCGCAGCTGCTGCTCGACGTCGGCGCGCTTATCGGTGCCAAGCCGGGCGTGTTGAAGGCGGGTATCGAATATGACGTCTGGCTGAACAAGTACGGCATCGACGGCGCCAACGAGAGCAATCCGAACATCATGGTGATGTACACGTTCTGATTGCGTTCTGCTGCCGCGCTTCTTGCAGTGGCGCGGCAGCAACGTAAGCGGGGACGATCTCCGCGTCTGCTCCCTCGGGCGCGGAGATCGCCTATTCCGTCTGTAACTTGCAGGTCGCTTCATGCCGATTATTGCAGCCAAGCCATACGACTTCTCGTTTCCGCTCGAAAGCACTGCGCTGATCGTCATCGATATGCAGCGTGATTTTCTCGAGCCCGGCGGCTTTGGCGAAATGCTGGGCAATGATGTGAGCATCCTCTCCGCGATCGTGCCGACGGTGAAGCGCTTGCTTGACGCGTCGCGCGATGCCGGACTTCCGATCATTCATACGAGAGAAGGGCATAGGCCAGACATGTCGGATTGTCCGCCATCCAAGCGCCAACGTGGCGGTGGAAAGGTGACGATCGGCGATATGGGTCCGATGGGCCGTATTCTCATTCGTGGCGAACCTGGACACGACATTATTTCCGAGCTTGCGCCGCTTCCCGGCGAGGTTGTGCTCGACAAGTCGGGCAAGGGCTCGTTCCATGCGACCGATCTAGGCGCCATTCTCGCCAACAAGCGCATTACCCATCTGATTTTTGCCGGCGTGACGACTGAAGTCTGCGTGCAGACGACCATGCGCGAGGCGAACGATCGTGGCTTCGAATGTCTTCTCGCCGAAGACGCGACCGAGAGTTACTACCCCGGCTTCAAGCAGGCGACGCTCGACATGGTTCGCGCGCAGGGCGGCATTGTCGGTTGGACCGCGACGACAGACCAGATCGTGTCGGCGCTGGCAGGAGCGTGCGCGTGACCATGGCAGTTCCACTTGATCTGGAAACCTATCTCGATGCGGCGTCGGCCATTATCGACCTGCCGATAGCGCCGGACTATCGCGCCGAAGTTCTGGCCAATCTGCAGCGGACCGCAGCGATTGCCGCCGCCGTTCTGGAGTTTCCGCTGGCCGACGAGGAAGCGGAGGCGGCTTCTGTATTCTGTCCGGGTGAGACGGAATGACCGTGGCTCCGGGGACAGCCTTCGAGATCGCGACTGCCGTTCGCAGCGGCGCCGCCAGCGCAAGCGAAATTCTTGACGCCACGAAAGCGCGCATTGAAGCGGTTGATGGCGTGCTCAAGGCATTCACGGATCTGACCTTCGAGCGCGCCGAGAAGAAGGCGCGGGAGATTGATGCAGCCGTTGCAGCCGGGCGCGATCCGGGACCGCTTGCGGGTGTTCCCTTCGCGGTCAAGAATCTCTTCGACATAGAGGGATTGCCCACGCGCGCGGGCTCGATGATCAATCGCGACCGGGCGCCGGCGACAAACGATGCGGTGCTCATTCGCCGTCTCTCGGAGGCGGGAGCGATCCTCGTCGGTGGATTGAACATGGGCGAATATGCCTATGATTTCACCGGCGAGAACGCGCATGACGGCATTTGCCGCAATCCGCGCGACATCAACCATATGTCTGGCGGATCGTCGAGCGGCTCCGGCGCGGCGGTTGCCGCCGGAATGGTGTCCCTGGCTTTGGGGTCGGATACCAATGGTTCCATCCGTGTGCCGTCGGCGTTGTGTGGAATTTTCGGGCTGAAGCCGACCTATGGCCGCCTGCCGCGCAGTGGCACATTTCCGTTCTGCGACAGTCTCGATCATCTCGGGCCGCTGGCGCGATCGGCGCAGGATCTAGCGCTGTCATTCGACGTCATGCAGGGCTTTGATGCTCAGGATGCTGCCTGTGCCCGGAAGCCGGTACTTCAGACGGCGAAGACTCTCGATGCGGGCGCCAATGGACTCCGCATCGCAATTGCTGGCGATTATTTCACGCGCGGCGCCCGGCCCGAAGTGCTCGATGCCGTCACGAAGGCCGCGTCCGCGCTGTCCGTGACGCGCGAAGTGATGATCCCGGAGGCAGCGCGTGGTCGCGCCGCCGCCTTTATCATCACGACGAGCGAAAGCAGCGCGCTTCATCTGGACAGGTTGAGAACTCGCGCTTCGGATTTCGACCCCGATACGCGCTATCGCTTTCTTTCCGGCGCGCTGGTGCCTGCCGCCTGGTACATCAAGGCGCAGCGCTTCCGCCGCTGGTATCACAATCAGGTCCTTGCCTTGTTCAAGGACGTCGACATCATTCTCGCACCGGCGACGCCCTGCGCCGCGCCGAAGATAGGCGAGAAGCTTCTCACGCTCGGCGAAGAGACGGTGCCGCTCAGGCCCAATCTCGGGCTCTTCACGCAACCCATTTCCTGCATCGGATTTCCGGTCGTCGTTGCGCCCATCCAGAGAGAGGGCGCGTTGCCGCTGGGCGTCCAGATCATCGCTGCGCCGTGGCGCGAAGATCTCGCGCTGCGTGTGGCCGCGGAATTGCAACGCATGGGCATCGCCACCGCGCCAGTGGCGTCCGTCGTTTGAGGAGATCGTCATGACCGACACGCCACTGCTCAAGCTGACCAGCATCGTGAAGCAATTTCCCGGTTGTCTTGCCAATGATCACGTCGATCTGACGGTGATGCCGGGCGAGATTCACGCGCTTCTGGGCGAGAACGGCGCAGGCAAGAGCACCCTGGTCAAGATCATCTACGGCGTGCTCCGTCCGGATGAAGGCGAAATCCTCTGGCAGGGTGAGCCGGTGTCGATCGCCAACCCGAACCACGCCCGCAAGCTTGGCGTAGGCATGGTGTTCCAGCATTTCTCGCTCTTCGAGGCCCTGACGGTGGCCGAGAATATCGCGCTCGGCCTGAGCGACCCGAGGGACAGGGAAGGCCTCAGGGAGCGCATCGTCGAGATCTCGACCAATTACGGTCTCCCGCTCGATCCCGATCGCGCGGTCCATGATCTCTCCGTCGGTGAGCGCCAGCGTATCGAGATTGTTCGCTGTCTGCTGCAGAGTCCGAAGCTGCTCATCATGGACGAGCCGACCTCCGTTCTGACGCCGCAAGAGGTCGAGAAGCTCTTCGAGACGCTGCGCCGCTTGGCGAGCGAGGGATGCTCGATTCTCTATATCAGCCACAAGCTCGAGGAAATTCGCGCGCTCTGCGAAAAGGCGACAATCATGCGCCTCGGTCGCGTCGTCGCACATTGCGATCCGCGCGAGTCATCGGCGAGGCAGCTTGCCGAGCTCATGATCGGCACCGAGTTGAAGCCGCCGTCAGCCCTGCGTGCAGGCGCGGTTGACGGGCCTCCGCGGCTGGAAGTCAGCCGGCTTACGCTCATGTCCGACCATCAGTTCGGCACCAGCCTTCGCGAGATTTCGTTTTCGGTGCGCGGCGGCGAAATCCTGGGCATCGGGGGCATCGCCGGAAACGGACAAACAGAACTCATGGATGCGCTGTCGGGCGAAGTCTATTCGGGCAAGCCGCAGACCATCCTGATCGATGGACTACCCGCCGGGCATATGGGCCCGTCGCAGCGCCGGTCCATCGGTGCGAGCTTCGTGCCGGAGGAGCGCAACGGACATGGCGCTGTCTCGGCGATGACACTTTCCGAAAACGCATTCCTGTCGGGTCATATCCGCCATTCGCTCGCGAGGCTAGGACTCATCAATCACGGCAAGACGACTGAATTCGCGCAGGAAGTCATTCGCGCCTTCGATGTGCGCACCGTTGGGCCCAAAGCGCAGGCACGTGCTCTCTCGGGCGGCAATCTGCAGAAATTCGTGATCGGTCGCGAGGTGCTGCAGAAGCCCAAGGTTCTCGTGGTCAGTCAGCCGACATGGGGTGTCGATGCAGGTGCCGCGGCCGCCATCCATCAGGCGATCATCGAGCTGGCGAATGAGGGCACGGCCGTTGTCCTGATCTCGCAGGATCTCGATGAGATTTTTGCCCTTTGCGACAACATCGCCGTCATCGCCGGCGGTCGCCTGTCCACGCCGAAGCCCGTGAATGCGACCAGCGTTTCCGAGATCGGAATTCTCATGGGCGGCATCAGCGATCCGGTTGGAGACAGTCATGCAGCTTAAGCTCGAACCGCGCGGGTTTCAGTCGAAGTTCTGGAGCTATGCATCGCCCGTTCTCGCCATCCTGCTGACAATCGTCACAATGGCCATCATCTTCCTCGTTCTGGGGAAGGACCCGGGAATTTCGCTCTATACGTTTCTTATCGAGCCGATCGTCGCCGAAAATGGTGCGATGGAGCTCCTCGTCAAGGCGGCGCCGCTTATCCTGATGGGTGTCGGCATTTCGCTCGCCTATCGCGCAAATGTCTGGGACATCGGTGCGGAGGGCGAATTCACCATCGGTGCGCTCTTTGGCGGCGGCGTCGGCCTGGCTTTTCCCGATTTGCCCTTTGACCTTCTTTTTCCGGCGATGCTCATTTCAGGCGTGATTGGCGGCATGTTGTGGGCGCTGATCGTTGCTCTGCTTCGTACGCGGTTCAACGCGAACGAGATTCTGACGAGCCTCATGCTCACCTATATCGCGCAGCTCATTCTCATCTATATGGTGACTGGGCCCTGGCGTGATCCGCAGGGCTTCGGCTTCCCGCAAACCGCGATGTTCAGCGCGAATGCGACGAACCCGACGATCATCGAAGGAACGCGCCTCCATCTCGGCATATTCTTCGCGCTTGCCGCGGCAGCCGCAGGGTGGCTTCTGCTGACGCGCTCGCTCCTCGGCTTTCAATTGCGCGTGCAAGGGTTCGCGCCACGTGCCGCGCGCTTTGCGGGCTTCAGGGAAACCAGGCTCGTGTGGACAGCACTTGCGCTGACCGGCGGTCTTGCAGGACTTGCGGGCACGCTCGAGGTCAGCGGACCCATCGGACAGCTCACGCCGCAGATTTCGCCCGGCTATGGCTATACGGCGATCATCGTGGCGTTCCTGGGCCGCCTGCATCCGCTCGGGGTTGTGTTCGCGGCGCTGTTGCTCGGCCTTTCCTATCTTGGCGGCGAAGCGGCGCAGATCGAACTCGCGCTGCCGAGCGCCGTCACGGGCATCTTTCAAGGGGTGTTGCTGTTCTACCTCCTCGGTTGCGACACGCTCATTCTCTATCGCCTTCGTATCCGGTCTTCACGTCCGGCAGCTGCGCGCGCGTAGAAGGAGAGCGCCAACTCATGCACTTCCAGTACACAAGCTTCATTCTGAGTGTCGTCATCGCCTCAACACCTTTGCTGCTTGCCGCCGCGGGCGAGCTCGTTGCCGAGCGGGCAGGCGTACTCAATCTCGGCGTCGAAGGCATGATGCTCGTGGGTGCCATTACTGCTTTTGCGGTCGCCGTAACGACGGGGAGTTCGACGCTGGGTATTCTGGCCGGCGTTGCAGCGGGTGTTCTGACCTCGCTGATCTTCGCAGTGCTGACGCTCTCCTTCCTTTCAAATCAGGTGGCCACCGGATTGGCGCTGACGATTTTCGGCACCGGATTCAGCGCGCTGATCGGCAAGGCTTATGTCGGCATGGTTGTTGCGCGGCTTCCGCAGATCCATATTCCGGGGCTCTCTGACATCCCGTTCTTTGGCCCGGTCTTCTTCGGCCAGGATATTCTCGTCTATCTGAGCTTCGCACTGGTTGGTGGAATCTACTGGTTCCTGTTCAGGACGCATGCCGGCCTCGTGCTTCGCGCCGTGGGTGACTCGCACGATGCGGCACATGCGATCGGCTTTCCGGTCATCAGGATTCGCTATCTCGCCGTCATGTTTGGCGGCGCCATGGCCGGTCTCGCGGGCGCCTATATGGCGATCGCCTACAACACAAGCTGGTCGGAGGGCATGACCGCGGGGCGCGGATGGATTGCGCTGGCGCTCGTGGTCTTTGCGACGTGGCGTCCTTTCTGGCTCGTCGTCGGCGCCTATCTCTTCGGCAGCATCATGTACCTGTCGCTCTACATTCAGGGCTTCGGCGTGCACATCCCCTCGCAGTTCATTTCAGCGCTGCCTTACGCGTCGACGGTCGTTGTGCTGGTCGCGATATCGCGCGATCGCAAACGCATCAGGCTCAATGCTCCCGCCAGCCTCGGAAAGACGTTCCACGCAGCGGGATAAGGAGATCGCCCGCTTCCTTGGGCGAGTTAAGGGACCTTGGGGATCGACCACGGGCAGTACACGGACGGTCTTCGGGCTTTGAATTAGGCCAGTAAATGACAAGGAGTCTGCTTCAATGATGAATCGTAGAAATTTCAATAAGCTTCTGGGCGCCGGGCTTGTCACCGCCGCGGCTCCGAAGATCGTCACGCCGGCGCTGGCCGATGACGTGCTCAAGGTCGGCTTCGTCTATTTCGGACCGGTGGGTGACTTCGGCTGGACCTACCAGCACGATGTCGGCCGTCAGGACCTCGTCAAGAAATTCGGCGACAAGATCAAGACGACTTTCGTCGAGAATGTGCCGGAAAGCGCGGATGCCGAGCGCGTCATCGCGAACCTCGCGGCCAAGGGACACAAGCTCATCTTCACGACCTCGTTCGGCTATATGGATCCGACGATCAAGGCCGCGAAGCGCTTCCCAAAGACTTTCTTCGAGCATTGCGCGGGGTACAAGCTTGCCAGCAATGTCAGCGTCTACAATGTTCGCTTCTACGAAGGCCGTTACGTGCAGGGTGTCATTGCCGGCATGATGTCGAAGACGGGCGTCGCGGGCTACATTGCCTCGATACCGATCCCGGAAGTCATCATGGGCATGAATGCCTTCCTGCTCGGAATGCGCAGCGTAAACCCCAATGCCAAGCTGAAGTTCATCATGGTCAACACCTGGTACGACCCGGGCAAGGAAGGCGATGCGGCAAAGGCGCTGATCGACCAGGGCTGCGATATCGTCACGCAGCATACCGACTCGACCGCGCCGCTGCAGGTCTACGCGCAGCGCGGCATCAAGGGCTTCGGCGAAGCCACTGACATGCTGAAGTTCGCGCCCGGCGCGCAGCTTTCCTCTTCGGTCAACAACTGGGGCCCCTATTACATCAAGCGCGTACAGGACGTGCTCGACGGCACCTGGAAGTCCGAAAACACCTGGGGCGGCCTTGACTCCAAGATGCTGGAGATGGCGCCCTATCACAACATGCCCGACAATGTGGTCGCCGCAGCCAAGGAAACTGAAGAAAGCATCAAGAGCGGCAAGATCGTCGTCTTCAAGGGCCCGCTCAAGGATCAGAAGGGCGTGGCCAAGTCGACCGAAGGCGCCGTGCTCGATGACGGCAGCATCGCCGGAATGAACTGGCTCGTCGAAGGCGTGGTGGGCGATCTGCCGAAGTAATCGGTAGTCCTCGACAGAAAAATGAAGGGTCGCCCCGTGCCAGTGAAGCGGTGCGGCCCTTTTTCTTTCTCATAGCTTCCTTATCAAAGCGGGTTCCGACCATCCGGCGGATGTGGGCAATTCCCTCCGTGGCCTACGGATGAGCTTGTGATGTATCTGGTCCGGTTCGATCAGCGCTAAACCGCGTACGGATAAAGCCGTCATCGTCTTTGGCATCTTCACCATCTTGAGGGCATGGTCGTGTGGACGCAAACATCGGTGGTGATGCCGGTCAGGACGATGTTCGCGATGCTGCGCGTGCGCAGGATGGGCTCGATGAGCGCGCGGGTGAGGCAGAGGTCATAACCCGTCCTGTCGACATAGCCGTCCCTGCCGCAGAAATCGGTCTGCATATCGATATGGTGAGTGCCATATTTTGAGGCGTCAGATTGCCGTCAAGGGGGCACGGATAGGGGTCGGATTTCGCAAAAGTCTGGGACACTGAGAACCTCCGGCGTTGCTGCACCAATATTGTAGGCAAGATTGGTGCAAAGCACGGGGGTGCCGTCTAGTCCTTCCAGGCGGCGAGCAGATCGGCGCTATCCATCACAAGGCCCAGATGGAGCGAGATGATCTTGAGCGCCGCGTCTTCCATCTCGTCATTGGTGCCGCGAACGAGATCGCGCAGCACGACAACGCGATAATTGTGGTTGCTGGCGTCGAAGGAGGAATTGAGAACGCAGCAATCGGTAAAGCCGCCGTCGAAGATCACCGTTTCGATACGCATGTTTCGCAGCAGAAAATCGAGATCGGTCGGATAGAAAGCCGAGAGCCGCTTCTTCGTCTCGACGATTAGATCGCCCTCGGCAACCTCGGTGACGAAGTTCGTCCAGCGCGTGCCCTGGATCGCATGCTCGTCGGCATTCGGAATGTCGCCCACATAAAGAGGGAACGTGCGTCGCCATGCTGAGGGAATGCCGTTGATGTCGTCGGCACCACCTTTGCGCAGCACGCTGCGGACATGGATAACCGGAATGTCAAGCGCACGCGCAGCGCGGTGGAACTCGTTCAGCGGCTCCACGATCTCGCGGGCACGCGGTGCGGGGCAGGGGCAATCGGGCGTATCCGCGAGATGGCCCTCATGCATGTCGATCGAGACGATGGCCACATTCTTCCGGCCGACATAGTCTTCGAAGCCTTCCGGCAGCTCACGCTTTGCGCCATAGACATAGGCCTGCATTTCGCTTTCCTTCGTTTGGAGCTAGCGGCGTTCTTCGCGCACATGCGGCTGGCCCAGGGCGCCAGGTTCGTCCGTTGCGCCGCCGCGCTTCGACCATGCAACCCAGATCATCACGCAGAGGGTGACGACATAGGGAAGCATGAGCATGAAATACTGCGGTACCTTGATGCCTGCTGCCGCGATGCGCGGCATGGCGCTCTCGATGGCGCCGAAGAGAAGCGCGCCAAGCAGCGCGCGCCAAGGCCGCCAGCGGGCGAAGATGACGAGGGCGAGCGCGATCCAGCCGCGACCCGCGGTGACGTTATCGACCCATATCTTCGTGCTGGCGACTGAGATATAGGCGCCGGCGAGGCCGACCAGCGCTGAACCCGCCATCACCGTAAGGAAGCGATAGGCGGTGACGTTGATTCCGGCCGCATCCGATGCCTCCGGGCTTTCGCCGACCGCGCGCAGGCGCAGGCCCACCATGCTACGCGTCAGCATCCGGTTGACGAGGTAGAAGATCGGGATGAGCAGGAAGACGATCATGTCCTGGCTGAAAAGGACGTGGCCGATCACGGGAATTTCCGAGAGCGGCCAGATGTCGATGCGCCCGATGCCCGTGATGGGCTGGTTCTTCCATTCGAAGAGGTTGCCGAGAAGCGCCGTCAGCCCCTGACAAAAGAAGACCATGGCGAGACCCGCGATCACCTGATTGACGCGCAGGAGAACGGTCATTGTCGCAAAGAGCATGGAGACGAGCGCGGCCATGATCATCGCAATGACGATCGCGACGGGCGGATAACCGCCCAAGATCAGCGTGGCGCCGATACCCGAAAGGGCGCCGACCAGCATGATGCCTTCGGCGGTGAGATTGAGGACTCCGGCCCGCTCGCAAAGGATGAGGCCGAGCGCTGCCAGCGCATAGGGAGCGGCATAGCCGGGGGTGTTTGCGATCCAGTTGATGAAGAGTTCGTACACCTCGAGACCCTCAGCGAACGATGTGAATGCGGTGGCGGATCAGAAATTCCGATGCGGCAACGCATATGACAATGATCGCCTGGATGAGCTGAACCATGGCGAAGGGGATCTGGTAGAAGACCTGAAGGCTTTGGCCGGAGATGAAAAGCATCGCGACGAGCATCGCCACGATAGCCGCAACGATGGGGTTATTACGCGACAGGAAGGCGATGAGAATGCCGGAGAAGAGATAACCGTCGGAGAAATTCTGGATCAGGCGGCCTTCCTGACCGGAGGCGACGATGAAGCCTGCAATGCCGGCAAGCGCACCGGAGAGCAATACTGAGGCGAGCGTTATCCGCCCGACCGGAATGCCGACCGCGCCTGCAACCTTGTCGCTCGCCTGTACGAACTTCATGTAGAAGCCGAACCGCGTAAAGCCGACGAGCCACCAGATGAGAAGCGTTACAACAAGAGCCAGCGGCAGCGCGCCGCTGACACCGAAGATGTCCGGCAAGCGCTCGAAATCCGCATATTTGGCCGAGTGGGGAAAACCGTCGGAGGCGTCGCGCCAGGGGCCGTAGAGCAGGTGATAGAGGAAGTTCAGGGCGACATAATTCATCAGCAGCGTCGAGATGATCTCGTTGACCGCGAGCTTGAGCTTCAGCTGTCCGGCTATGGCCACCCACAGCATGGCGCAGGCCGCGGCGGCGAAGATCATGAGCGGCAGGCGCAGGGCCTCAGGCCCAATGTGGTGAAGCGATACGAATGTCGCGCCGATGCCGCCCCAGATCATCTGGCCTTCAAGGCCGAGATTCCAGAAGCGCGCGCGGAAGGCCACCGAGGCGCTGAGACCGACGAGGATGAACGGTGCGCCCTGAAAAAGCACGGAGCGCAGGTTGTCGCCGTCAGAGATCGTCTCGACAAGGAATTGGTCGAGCAGGTCTCCGGCGGGAACGCCGGCCCAGATGAGGATGAGGCCGGAGATGCAGACGCCGAGCGCTATGAACCCGGCGAGGTAGGCCGCCTGCCGCCAGGGAGAGATATCGCGCCGGACCTCAAGGTTGAGGCGGACGCCGCGCAGTCTGCGCTTTGCCACTGCAGACGCCGTCATCGTTGAAATTGCATCCTCAGACATGACCCACCATGGCGCGTCCTACTTGTTGCCGGTCGGCCGGCGCGTCGAATTCGGCGACGAGGCGGCCATGCGTCATCACGCCGATCCGGTCGGAAAGGGCAAGCACCTCGTCGAGGTCTTCGCTGATGAGGATGACGGCGGCGCCCGCCTCGCGCGCGGACATGAGGCGCGAATGGACGGCGGCGGTCGCCCGCGCGTCGAGGCCTCGGCTCGGGCTATGCGCGACGATCACATTGGGCGAGCGGCTGAACTCGCGCGCAATGACGAGCTTCTGCGCATTGCCGCCGGAAAGCAGCGCCGCCTTTTGTGAAAGGGTACGAACGCCCTGCACGTCGAAGGCGGCGATGGCGGCCTCGGCATCCTTCTTCATGGTGCCCTGCCGTAGCCGCGCCCAGGAGCCATAGCGGCCGGCCCCCACGCCGCCGACGGCGAAATTGTCGGTGATCGATAAGCTGCCTGCGAGGGCGTAGCTATAGCGATCGGCGGGAATGAAGGCAGCTCCGAGCGCGCGCATCCGGGCGGGGCTCGCCGCGGCAACGGCTTCGCCCGCGTCCTCGATCTGTATCAGACCGCTCTCAGGTTTGCGAACACCCATCAGCGCTTCGGCGAGTTCGCTCTGTCCGTTTCCACTGACGCCTGCGATACCGTAAATTTCGCCCGCGCGGACATGAAAGCTCGCGTCTTCAAGCGCGATGTGCCCGTCGGCGCGCGCGCAACGCAGGTTGATGACTTCGATACGGCGGCGTCCGAAATGCCCCGGACTGCGCGCGGGGAGAGGGAGATTGGCGCCGACGGTCAGCTCCGTCAGCTCTTCGGTTGTCCTGGTCGCGGGATCGATGGTCGCGACGGTCTTGCCGCCGCGCATGACGGTAACGCGATCGGCGAACTTCTTGACGTCGGAAAGCTTGTGCGTGACGAGAATGATTGCCGCGCCCTGAGCGGCGATGCCGCGCGCGGTGGTCAGCAGCGTTTCCGCCTCCTGATCCGTCAGCACGGCGGTGGGCTCGTCGAGGATGAGAATCCGTGCGCCGCCAACGAGAACCTTCAGGATCTCGGTGCGCTGCTGTTCTGCGACGGAAAGTTCGCCGACGCGTCGTGTGGGATCGATATTGAAGCCGAGCGCATCGGAGCGCTTGCGGATTTCATCGGAGATTTCGCGGATGCCCTTGCCGAAGCTCCGGCGCGGATTTGCGAGAAGGATGTTTTCCGCAACGGTGAAAGGCTTCACCAGCTTGAAATGCTGATGAACCATTCCGATCCCGCGCGCACTCGCCTCGCTGGGGCCTGAGAGCGAGACTTCCGCCCCGTGGAGCAGCATCTGGCCGGAGTCGGGGGTATAGAGGCCGCAGGCCACATTCATCAGAGAGGATTTTCCGGCGCCGTTTTCGCCGAGCAGCGCATGGACCTCGCCCGCATAGGCAGAGAAGCGCGCGTCGTCCAGCGCGACAAAGCTGTCGAAGGTCTTGCGGATATCGACAAGGTCAAGCGCGGGCGTCATGAAGATAACCTTGATTGCAGAGATCAAGGACGCGAAGCGCGAAGCTTCGCGTCCTTGTCGTTTCGCTTACTTCTGCGTGATGACGCCCGGTACGTACCAGTCCATCTTCCAGAGGCCGGCATCGTCGAGAACCTTGCCGGCGGGCACCACTTCCTTGCCGCTCACGTCGGTGATCGGACCGGCATAGATTTCCTTGCCGTCGATGAGGGCCTGACGTTCCGCCATGACTTTTTTCACGACGTCGGCGGGAACGAGCTTTTCG
The DNA here is from genome assembly GCF_039680535.1 of Parvibaculum sp. Classification (GTDB taxonomy): domain Bacteria; phylum Pseudomonadota; class Alphaproteobacteria; order Parvibaculales; family Parvibaculaceae; genus Parvibaculum. The sequence continues at coordinate 23,782 of NZ_JBDKSS010000023.1, forward strand.
TTCAGGATGATGTCGGTCGGACCTTCCTTGATGGTCGGGAAGGCGCCATAGGGATTGGGCTTCCAACCACCGGCGATGATCTTCTTGAGTTCCGGCGTCAGATAACGATCCCAGTACCAGACCGATGAACAGAGCGTTGCCTTGGGAGCGAATTCGCCGAGATCGCGGTGATGGCCCGTGCCGAAAACGCCGCGCTCCTGCGCGACGATCTGCGGTGTCGGCGTGTCCACATGCTGGCCGATGACGTCCGCACCACCATCGATGAGGGCTTCTGCGGCCGCGCGCTCCTTGACCGGATCGGCCCAGGTGCCGATGAAGATGGCCGTCGTCGTCGCCTTCGGGTTGGAGAGCTTGGCGCCCATTTCGAAGCCGTTCACCGTCCAATTCACGACGCCATAGGGGTTGGCGCCGACGAAGCCGAGCTTGCCGGTCTTCGAGACGGCGCCGGCGACCATGCCGCAGAGATACTGACTCTCATAAGTGCGGCCGTAAAAGGCCTGAAGGTTCGGACCGTTGGTCGTGCCGGAGCCATTCAGGAAGGCGACGTCCGGATATTTTTTCGAAAGGGCGAGGAAGGTGTCGGAATAGCCGAAGGCCGTGCCGATGATGATGTTGTAGCCCTTCTTGATGAACTTCTCGACCGGCGGCGTGATCTTCGCGGCGTTTTCGTCGACGTTCTCGACATAGGCGATCTTCGTGCCGAGATCCTTTTCCATGCGCTCGCGCGCTTCTTCAAAAGCCTGCGTCCAGCCACCATCATTCTTCGCGCCATACATGATGATCGCGATCTTGGGCTTTCCCTTCAGCGAAAAGCCGGCGTCATCCGCGAAGGCGGAGCCGCTCAACATGCCGACCGCGACGGCCGCTGCCGTCGTGATCCTCAGCCACCAGTTTGATCTCATCGAACTACCCTCTTTCTATGGGAACGATATCGGGTCTCTCAGCGGCTACGCCCCCCATTCTTGGACTCAGACGTAGGTTTCGAAATTGCGGGCCCGTCAATCCAGCATCTTGTTGATGCGGAACACGTTGCCCTCGGGATCAAGCAGAACGGCCTGATACCAGTTGTAGTAGGTCTTGTAGGGTTCCTTGATCAGCGTCGCGCCCTTCGAGAGCGCGACAGGAACCATGCGATCGACTTCTTCCGGTGTGTCGACATCGATGTTCAGCAGAAACTTGATGCCCTTCGTATCCGCGTAGTCGCTGAGCTTCAGAAGCTCGTAGGCGTCGAGCGCATTGAAGCCGATTGCACTCTTTCCGGTATCGATGCCGCGAAAGATTGGTGAACGAATGGCTTCAATCTCGGTGAAGCCGAAGACGTCCATGTAGAAGCTTGAAAGCGCGACGATGTCCTTCGCGAAAATATTGACGTAGGAAAGCGCGGCCATCACGCAGCCTCGACGGAGGTCTGCTTGACGAACTTGCTCTTCAGATGATCGCCCGAGCTGATCGGCGCATATTTGATCGGGCGGCTGTCGTCGTGGCAGCTATCGAGACAGGTCACCATCGCGTCATAGTTCGGCTGATGGAAGAAGACGAGCGAGATGCGGCGGCTGCCGAGCGCCTTGTCGCGCGGCGGATTGACGACCCGGTGCATGGTGGATTTCCAGATGTCGTTGGTCCACTGCATCATCAGGTCGCCGATATTGACGACGAAAGCGCCGGGAACGGGCCGCGCAGGCACCCATTCTCCATCGTCGTTGAGAACTTCAAGCCCACCGGGCGCTTCTTCCTGCCGGACGATGGTGAGGCTGCCATAGTCGGAATGCGCGCCGGCCCGCATCTGGCCGGGCTCCGGCGGCGTCGTCTGATCGGGGTAGTTCAGCGCGCGCAGCATGCTGATGTGCTTGTCGATCTTGTCCTCGAAGAAATCCTCGGGCAGGTCGAGCGCCATGGCGAACATGGCCATGAGCTGCGCTGAAAGCTTCTCCATCGCATGGAAATATTCGGTCCAGACCGGCTTCAGCAGCGACGGCGAGGCGGGCCAGACATTCGGTGCGAAGTGAGGACCCGCCTCGGCGCCGGTGTAATAGGGATCGCTGGCGGGCACGTCGGTCGGCCCGATGGAAAAGGATTCCTTGAGGTCGGGCGGCGTCTTGTCGTCGAGGCTGTAGGCGAGACCTTCTCCCATCAGCGGGCTGTAGCCGCGCACCTGATCGGGGCTTGGCCGCTCAACCTTCATCTTCTCTGCCTCGGGAAGATCGAAAAAGGCTTTGGCCGTGTCGTAGGTCTGCTGGATGAGGGCCTCAGGAACCCCATGTCCCGTAATCACGAGGAAGCCGATATCGCGGCAGGCGCGGCCGACTTCGGCGGCGACCTTCTTCTTGCCCTCAGGCGTTCCCTTGAGGAATGGCGAAATGTCGATTATCGGCACTGCTTTGAGTGTCATCGCGCTCATCCGTCTTTGTTCGTTGCGTCGTCGTGGAATTCGTCAGAATCCTGACCAATTGGTCAGGCTCATTCTTCAAGTCCCGTGCCATTTTCGGGAGGCCGGGGGAGGGCCGTTTTTCGGCTATGCCCACACGGATTCGACGGATTATTGAGCAGCACATGCATACAAATGCAGCGGAGTGCTTTTTGATGGCCGGGCATGAAAAAACGGCGGGGTTTCCCCCGCCGCTCGTGGGTCGTCGAAGGCTGTCTGCCCTCTATTTCATCGCCGCCTCGTAGATCGCGTGCGTATATGCGCCTTCGGGTTTCCTGGTAATGACCGGATCGGACTTGGTCGAGAGCAGGATCGAGACTGTGCGCTCGTAATCCGCAGGTTCCAGATAGCCGAGCTTCGTTTCGCCCAGGAGTTTCGCCACTTCGGCCATCATGCGCTTCTGGTGCTTCTCCGTCTGTGCGCCGGTCGTGTCGTTGTCGAGCACGATCATCGCCGCCTCATCCGGATGCGCCTTGGCCCATTCCCAGCCCTTGATGGAGGCTTTTACGAAGCGGGCGAGCTTGTCGGCATAGGCCTTGTCGGCGAGCTTCTTGCCATCGGCATAGAGGCCGTCCTCCAGCATGCCGACATCCTGATCCGAGTATTTGAAGACGACGAGATCGGAGGGTTTGAAACCTGCGTCGATGACCTGCCAGTACTCGTTATAGGTCATGGTCGAGATGCAGTCGGCCTGCTTCTGGATGATCGGATCGACGTTGAAGCCCTGCTTCAGCACCTTCACGCCCTTGGCGCTGCCATCGGTCGGGAGGCCGAGCTTCGCCATCCATGCGAGGAACGGATATTCGTTGCCGAAGAACCAGACGCCGAGGGTGTGGCCCGGAAAGTCCTTGGGAGACTTGATCCCGCTCGAAGCCGCGCAGGTCAGTTCCATGCCGGATCTCTGGAAGGTCTGCGAAATGTTGACCAGCGGCACGCCCTTTTCGCGGGCCGCGAGCGCCGCGGGCATCCAGTCGACGATGACGTCGGCGCCGCCAGCCGCGATGACCTGCTCAGGTGCGATGTCGGGACCGCCCGGCTTGATTGTAACGTCGAGATCGGCGTCCTTGTAGAAGCCTTTGTCCTTGGCGACGTAATAGCCGGCGAACTGCGCCTGCGTCACCCATTTGAGTTGCAAGGTCACGGCGTCGGCGGCTTGTGCGCCGGTCGCGCCGAGCGACCCAAGAAGCGCCGCCCCTAGCACCGCTCCGTAGATTGCCTTCAACTTCATGCAATTACTCCTCTGTGTTGCCCCTGGGGGAAAATCACGGCTTGCGAAACGACGCGTGCCAGAATGTGAAGCGGCGCTCCGCGAGGACGATGAGGCCGTAGCTCGCGGAACCGGCGACGGCGGCTACGGCGATCATTGCCCAGACCATCGAGATATTCATGCGGCCGACCTCGGTCGAAATGCGAAAACCCATGCCCACGATCGGCGTACCGAAAAACTCTGCAACGATCGCGCCAATCAGCGCCAAGGTGGAGTTGATCTTCAGCGCGTTGAAGACGAAGGGCAGCGCAGCGGGGATTCTGGCCATGGAAAGCGTCTGCCCATAGCTTGCGGCGTAGGTAGCCATGAGGTCGCGCTCCATGCGTCCGAGTGCGTCGAGCCCGGCGATGGTGTTCACCAGCATCGGGAAGAAGGTCATGATGACGACGACGGCCGCCTTGGACTGCCAGTCGAAGCCGAACCACATGACCATGATCGGCGCAACTGCGACGATGGGCAGCGCGCTGACGAGATTGCCGAGAGGGAGAAGGCCGCGCTGCAGGAAGGGCACGCGGTCGACGAGCAGGCCGGTGACGAAGCCAGCGCTGCAGCCGATAAAAAACCCCGGAATGACGGCTTTGATGAATGTCTGCACGAAATCGGCGGCGAGCGTCTCACGCGCAGCCAATATGGCGGACCAGATCACGCTCGGCGCAGGCAACAGAACGCCCGGCACCTCGAAGCCCGTGACGAGCATTTGCCAGACATAGAGGAGCCAGACGCCGAAAATGAGCGGGGCCGCGATGAGCGTCGCAACGCCGGGATGCTCAATGCTCAGCATGGACGCGCGTTCGAGCAGCCGCCAGACGAGGAAGAAGAGCGAGGCAAGCCCGGTCCAGAGCGCCAGCGCTTCGCCGCCGCTCGCGCCTGTCTCGACGAGCTTCAGGAGCGAGAAGCCGCCAGTGAGTGTGGCGATGCCAAGCAACCCGAAGGCGCGGGCAGTCGGCAGGGGACGAAGCATCTGGAATATCGCCGCCGCCGCCATCGCGAGCCAGAGCGCGAGAGATAAGGGTGCTGCTGTCCATGATGCAGCGCCGAGCGGAAACAGCAAGGCGAGGCCGCCAAGCGCGACGGCGATGAGGAGCGCGGGATCTCGCTTCATGCCTGGCCTCCGAAGTGGCGCGAAAGCCAGCCTTCGCCGATGCCGATAAGGCCAACAGAGGCGCCCGAAAGGATCGAGGCGGCGACGAGAGCCGACCAGATCTGCACCGTCTGGCCGTAGTAGGAGCCCGCGAGAATGCGTGCGCCGAGGCCTGCCTGCGCACCTGTCGGCAACTCGCCGACGATGGCGCCGACAATGGCAAGAGCCATGGCCACCTTCATGCTGGGAAAGAGGAAGGAGAGCGAGGCGGGAAGGCGCAGATAGCGCAGCATCTGCATTTCGTTGGCGCTATAGGTGCGCATCAGGTCGAGCTGAATGGGCTCCGGCGAGGAAAGCCCCTTCACCATGCCGATGGTGACAGGAAAGAAGCAGAGATAGGTGGAGATCAGCGCCTTGGGCAACAAGCCGACAAAGCCGATGGAGCCCAGCACGACGATGATCATGGGCGCGATGGCGAGCGTCGGCACGGTCTGCGATGCGATGACCCAAGGGAGCAGCGCACGCTCGAGGCTCTTCACGTGAACGATGGCAATGGCGAGCGCAATGCCGAGCAGGTTGCCGAAGGCGAAGCCGATAAAGGCCGCCGAGAAGGTGACCCAGGCGTGATAAAGGAGATTGCGCTTTGAGGTCAGTTTGACGCCAAAGATCGACTTCTGGAGTTCCGCCGCCACCTGATGGGGTGCGGGCAGAACCGGGCGCTCCATCGACATGGTGTCGGCGATGAGTTCGCCCGTTGTCCAGACGGTCTTGCCGTCGCGCTGATATTGATCGGTGACGACAGAAGCGTTGAGGAAGACGGTGCCCACATACCAGATGGCAAGCGCGAGCAGAAGAATGGCTGCGACGGGAAGCGCGGTCCCTCGCGCCGCGCGACGGATGAGGCCACCCGAAGAGGCGAGAAGGGTGCTAGCGGTCATCATAGGAATGCCCAGCCTTCAGGCCCTCGCGAACTCTGTGGGCAATCTGTGCGAATTCCGCCGTCTCGCGAATATCCAGCGTCCGCTCCCTCGGCAAAGGCGACTCGATGATGTCGATGATCCGACCGGGGCGCGGAGACATCACGACGATCCTGGTCGAGAGAAAGACGGCTTCAGGGATCGAATGGGTGACAAAGACGAGCGTCTTTTCGGTACGTCGCCAGAGATCGAGCAATTGCTCGTTCAGATGGTCGCGAATGATCTCGTCCAGTGCACCGAAAGGCTCGTCCATCAGCAGCAGGTCTGGATCGAAGGACAGGGCGCGGGCAATCGAAACGCGTTGCTGCATACCGCCCGAAAGTTGCCATGGAAACTTGCGCGCGAAACCCGACAGATTGACGAGGTCCAATACACGCTTCGCGCGGGCCTTTTGTTCAGTCTTGTTCAGTCCCATGATTTCGAGAGGAAGCGTGATGTTGCGTTCCACCGTGCGCCACGGGAAGAGGGCGGGCGCCTGAAAGACATAGCCATAAGCGCGATCGAGCCGCGCAGCCCGCGGGCTGGTGCCGTTCACTTGAATCGTGCCGCTGGTTGCCTGTTGCAGATCGGCGATGACACGAAGCAGGGTGGTCTTGCCGCAACCCGACGGGCCGATGAAGGAGACGAATTCGCCCTTCGCGATTGTCAGGTCCACATGCGACAGCGCGTGGACGGGGGCGTCCGCTGTCTGGAAGACGAGGCTTAGATCCCTTACCTCAACCGCAGGAATGCCACCGGATTTGGGCGAGACGGCGTCTTCCTGGCGCTCTGTCGTCATGGCGTCTCTGTCTCCTAGGCGGCGAGTTCCACCATTGCGCGCATCAGCACGTTGCAGCCCGCGGCCAGGTCTTCCGGCAGCGCTGACTCGATCTCATTGTGGCTGATACCCTCAGCACAGGGAACGAAGATCATGCCGACCGGCGCGACGCGCGCGATATAGCCCGCGTCATGGCCTGCGCCAGAAACGATGTCGCGATTGGGAAGGCCGGCTTCGTCGGCAGCTCTGCGGACCGCATCGATACAAGCCGGATCGTAGTGGATCGCCGGCGAGTTCCAGATTTCCTGAAGGTCGCATTCGACGCCGAGACCGCCGCAAATCTCGGCGGCGCCCGCCTCGAGCGCAGCCTTCATCTTCTCGAGTTCCTCGTCATAGGGATGGCGAAGATCGACCGTGAAGAAGACCTTGCCGGGAATGACATTGCGCGAATTGGGATGCACGGTCATCAGGCCCACCGTGCCGACACCGGGCAGATGGTCGAGCGCGATCCTGTTGACGAGATCGACCATGCGAGCAGCAGCGAGCATGGCGTCCTTGCGACGGTTCATCGGTGTGGTGCCGGCGTGGCAGTCCTGGCCCGTCAGCGTCACCTCGAACCACTTGATCCCCTGGATGCCCTGCACGACGCCGATGGTCTTCTGCTCGGCTTCGAGGATCGGGCCCTGTTCGATATGGGCCTCGAAGAAAGCCTTGAAGGGGCGTCCGCCGACCGGCGCGTCGCCGAAATAGCCGATGCGCTTCAGCTCCTCGCCGATGGTCTTGCCGTCGAGATCGGCGCGGCTGTGTCCATATTCTTCCGTGAAGACGCCGCCAAATACGCCCGAGGCAATCATGGCGGGGGCAAAGCGCGAGCCCTCTTCATTCGTCCAGACTGAAACCTCGATCGGCGCTTCCGTCTCGAACTTGTAGTCGTTCAATGTACGAATGACCTCAAGCCCGGCGAGCACACCGAATACGCCGTCGAACTTGCCGCCCGTCGGCTGCGTGTCGAGGTGGCTGCCGGTGACGACAGGCGGCAGGTCATTGTTCCGGCCGGGTCGGCGGGCGAAGATATTGCCCATGCGGTCGACGGTGATCGAGCAGCCCGCATCCTTGCACCATTGCACGAAGAGATCCCGGCCCTGCTTGTCGAGATCGGTGAGGGCGAGGCGGGCGCAGCCGCCTTTGTCCGTCGCACCGATTTTCGCCATCTCCATCAGGCTGTCCCAGAGACGATCCTGATCGATCTGCAGGTTCTGGATTGTCTTCGTGCTCATGGCGTCGTCCTTCGTTTACTCGGCTGCCTGCTTCCGCATCGGATTGTTCGGATGCTGGGTCCAGTTGAGATAGGGCAGACCGTTGTCGACAGGGTTCATGGTGATGCAGTTATCGACCGGGCAGACATGTGCGCAGAGATTACAGCCCACGCATTCTTCCTCGATCACCTGATATTTACGAGCGCCATCCTCAAGCAGCGAAGCGATAGACTGGTGCGATGTGTCCTCGCAGGCAATGTGGCAAAGTCCACATTTGATGCAGAGATCCTGATTGATGTTCGCGATGGTCTTGAAGTTGAGGTTGAGGTACTGCCAGTCGGTGATGTTCGGCACGGCGATGCCGCGGAAGTCCTCGATGGTGGCGTAGTCCTTCGCATCCATCCAGCGCTTCAGCCCGTCGATCATGTCGTCGACGATGTTGAAGCCGTAGTGCATGGCCGCAGTGCAGACCTGCATCGTGCCGCAGCCAAGCGCGCCAAACTCGGCGGCGTCGCGCCAGGTCTCGATGCCGCCGATGCCGGAGATCGGGATGCCCGCGCATTCCGGATCGCGCGAAATCTCTGCTACCATATGCATGGCAATGGGCTTCACGGCCGGACCGCAATAGCCGCCATGTGTGCCTTTTCCATCGACCACCGGCGTCGGCGCCATGGCGTCGAGATCGATGGACATGATCGAGTTGATCGTGTTGATGAGACTGACCGCATCCGCACCGCCGCGAACGGCAGCCCGCGCGGAACCGAGGATGTTGGTCACGTTCGGCGTCAGCTTCACGATCACCGGCATGCGGCTATATTGCTTGCACCACCGCGTGACCATCTCGACATATTCAGGTACCTGACCGACCGCCGCGCCCATGCCGCGTTCCGACATGCCGTGCGGACAACCGAAATTGAGTTCGATGCCGTCCGCGCCGGTGTCCTCGACGCGGGCGAGGATCGACTTCCAGCTCTCCTCGGTGCATGGCACCATCAAGGAGACGACGAGCGCACGGTCGGGCCAGTCGCGCTTGACCTCCTTGATCTCACGTAGATTGACGTCAAGCGGACGGTCGGTGATGAGCTCGATATTGTTGAAGCCCGCGACGCGGTTGCCCTTGTAGGAATAGGCGCCATAGCGTGATGAAACGTTGACGACGTGCGGATCTTCTCCGAGCGTCTTCCAAACGACGCCGCCCCAGCCGGCCTTATAGGCACGAATGACATTGTAAGCCTTGTCGGTCGGCGGCGCGGAGGCGAGCCAGAACGGGTTTGGGGATTTGATGCCTGCGAAAATGCTTGAAATGTCAGCCATCTGTCTCACTTCCTCAATGCACGGTCGATCGAATGGGCGGCAAGCTTGCCCGCCTGCACCGACTCGACCGTCAGATCTTGTCCGCCCGCGACGCAATCGCCGCCAGCCCACACACCTTCCAGCGATGTGCGGCCCTCATCATCGGCCTTGATGCGACCGTTCTCTAGCTCAAGAGGACTTTCTGTGCCTTCGCGGAGCGGATCGGCAACGAAGCTCTGGCCGATCGCCTTGAACACCATATCCGTCTCGATGATGAATTCGCGTCCCGTGCCGATGAGCTTGCCGCTCGTGTCGAGCGCCGTGTACTCAAAGATGACGCGTGTGGCGTGGCCATCCACGCCTTCGATGCGGAGTGGACGCGCCCAGTGCTTGATGGTGACACCGTTTGTCTGGGCGAACTCCTGCTCATGTCCCGTGGCGGTCATGGCGTCGGGGCCGCGCCGATAGACGAGGATCACATCTTCGGCGCCAAGGCGCTTTGCCTGCACGGCAATATCGATGGCAGTATTGCCGCCGCCGATGACAACGATGCGCCGCCCGATCGGGAGCGAAGCGAAATCATCCGTCTGGCGGATTGAGGCGATGTAATCGACGGCGTTGAAGACGCCGGCCAGCTCTTCGCCCTCGCAGTCCAGCGCCTTTACGGCGCCGAGGCCGAGGCCAAGAAAGACCGCATCATATTCGGAGCGCAGGCTGGAAAGAGTGACGTCTCGGCCGAGCGCCGTGCCGAGCTTCACTTCGATACCGCCGATCTCCATGATGAAAGCGACCTCGCGGGCGGCGAAATCATGCGCGAGCTTGTATTCCGCGACGCCATATTCATTGAGGCCGCCGAGCTTCTCGCGTGCCTCGAAGATCGTGACATCGTGCCCGAGCATGGCAAGGCGATGCGCGCAGGCCAGACCCGCCGGCCCGCCGCCAACGACGGCGACGCGCCTGCCGGTCGTCTCCGCGCGGGCGAAGGGATGGGGCATGCCGTCAAGGCCATTGTCCATCGCGTAACGCTGCAGGTTGCCGATGGTGATCGGATTCTCGCCCTCCGCCTTTCGGACGCAGGCCTGTTCGCAAAGGATTTCCGTTGGGCAATCGCGCGCGCATGAACCGCCAAGAACATTCTGTTCGAGAATGCGGACTGCGGCGCCAGAAAGATTGCCTGTCGCGATCTTCCTGATGAAGCCCGGAATGTCGATACCCGTGGGGCACGCATTCATGCAGGGCGCATCGTAGCAGAAGTAGCAACGGTTCGCCTCGACACGTGCCGTTTGCGGATTGAGCGGCGACACGGCATCGTCGAAGTTGATCGCATATTCACCGAGGTCAAGTCGCCCGGCAGAAATGTCGGGACTGTCGTTGGTGAGATCAAGGGTTCCCATCGTATGCTCCGCTCATTGCGTCCGAATTCCTCTTCGCAAGAACGATGCCGTTTCCCTATAAGTGAATGGCTACCAAGGAAAACGCTGATTTAGGCTGGAAAAAACCTGACCTTTTGGTCAAAATATATTTCAGGACTTGCCGTTCGCCTCGCGACCTCGACACTCATGTGGGGCGGAAAGGTTGCCTGAGCTGTATGCAATTGCTCAAAGCGTCGTCACTGAATCTGCTCAATCGGGAGATGAGATGCCGAAACGGAAGACGGAAAAGGCCAAGGTCGTGACTGTCGCCTCCGCTTCGAAAAGGGCCGGGAGAGCTGCAGGCAAGGCGACGGTGTCGTCCACCGACAGCGGAAATGGAAGCGCTGGAGCGATCCGGAAACGCAATGTCGCCAGGATATTGAAAGCGGCCGAAGCCGTCTTTTCAAAGGATGGTTTCGCCGGCGCCAGCACGGCGGAAATCGCCCGGAAGGCGGGCGTGCCCAAGGCCAACCTGCATTACTATTTCCGCACGAAGCAGGATCTCTACTCGGCTGTATTGGTGGAGATCGTCGAATCCTGGCTCGATGCTCTTGAGGAGATCGAGAGCGATAGCGATCCTGCTGCCGCTCTCGCGCAATATATTGCGAAGAAGATGGAGGCGGCGAAGAATTCAGCGCAGCCGTCCCGTCTCTGGGCCATCGAGATCATTGGCGGCGGGCGCCATGTGCAGCCGTTTCTCAAGGGGCGCCTGCGCAAGCTGGTGGAAGAGAAGGGTGCAATCGTCCAGAAGTGGATCGATCAGGGCAAGATCGAAGACATAGATCCCCCACATCTCTTCTTCATGATCTGGGCAATGACGCAGACCTATGCCGATTTCGGCGCACAGATGACCGCCGTCCTCGGCAGGCGGACGCTCGACGACGCCGTATTCGAGGATGCCACGCAGACTGCGACGCGGCTCATCCTGCGCGGGCTGGGGCTCAAATCGCCTCTCTGACGGGGTGCATGTGGGGCGTACAGGCCGCTATAAAAAGCGGCACCTGACAAACATTTCATTCAGAAAATTGGCGGATTGCCAAACCTTTGCCGATGGCACGTCTCATGCTTCCTGACCAAATGATCAGATAACGCCGGGGCGAAGAAGCGCGGAAACCCGGCAGAAGGAGGCTCAGATGGGAATCCTCGTTCGCGGTGGAACGGCGGTCAATGCGGATGTCAGCCGGCGGGCCGATGTCTATATCGAAGACGGATTGATCAAGGCGGTCGGGTCCGATCTGGAAGCGCCTGCCGGCGCGGAGATCGTCGATGCCGGCGGCGCGCTGGTCATGCCCGGCGGCATCGATCCGCATACCCATATGGAACTGCCCTTCATGGGCACGGTTGCGTCCGAGGATTTCTTCTCGGGCACGACGGCCGGCGCCGTTGGCGGCACGACGACCATCATCGACTTTGCGATCCCCGATCCGCAGGAAAGCCTGATTGCCGCTTACAAGCGTTGCCGAAGCTGGGCCGAGAAGGCGGCGACCGATTACAGTTTCCATGTCGCGGTCACCTGGTGGGACGAAACGGTTCACGCCGACATGGCTACGCTCGTGCGGGAGCATGGCGTGAACAGCTTCAAGCACTTCATGGCCTACAAGAACGCAATCATGGCCGACGACGAGATTCTGGTGAACAGCTTCACCCGCGCTCGTGAGTTGGGTGCGCTATGCACGGTGCATGCAGAAAACGGTGAGCTTGTTTTTCATCTTCAGCGCGAAATCCTTGCCAAAGGGATCACTGGGCCGGAAGGTCACCCATTGTCGCGTCCGCCGGAAGTCGAAGGCGAGGCGGCCAACCGGGCCATACGCGTTGCACAGGTCCTTAACGTGCCGCTCTATATCGTCCACAATTCCTGTCGCGAAGCCGTCGAGGCAATCGCGCGTGCACGCGGCGAAGGGCAACGTGTCTTCGGCGAAGTGCTGGCCGGGCATCTGCTCGTCGACAGTTCCGTCTATGAGCATCCTGATTTCGACGTGGCGGCCGCGCATGTCATGAGCCCGCCTTTCCGTCCGAAGGGACATCAGGAGCATCTATGGCGCGCGCTCCAGGCGGGCTATCTTCAGACGACGGCGACGGATCATTGCTGTTTCTGTGCGCCCCAAAAGGCTGCGGGTCGCCAGGACTTCAGCAAGATTCCGAACGGGACAGGCGGCGTCGAGGACCGCATGCATGTGTTGTGGCATCACGGCGTCAACACCGGACGGCTGACGCCAAACGAGTTTGTGGCCGTCACATCGGCCAATGCGGCGAAGATCTTCAATATCTATCCGCGCAAGGGCGTGATAGCGCCGGGCGCGGACGCCGATCTCATCGTCTGGGATACCACGAAGACGCGGACGATTTCCGCAAAGACCCATCACCAGAATGTCGATTACAACATCTTCGAAGGTATGGAGGTGCGCGGCATCAACACAGTCACCATCGCCAATGGCAAAATTGTCTACAAGGATGGCGATGTTCGCACGGTGAAGGGCGCCGGACGGAATATTGAGCGTCCGGCTTTCGCTCCCTATTATGACGCAATGGAACGTCAAGCCGCGCTGCATGCGCCGAGGGCGGTCCATCGCGGAGAGGCTGCCAAGTAATCAGGTGAGGCGCTCGCGGAAGTGGATGCTCATGGAATCCGTCTGCTGCCGACGCCTTGATTGTGCGCCGCGGCAGGATCAATATTAACTTCAAGCTCAGGAGATGAACCTATGCCGCCGAAAGATGAGTTTCTCGCTGCCGCGCTCGCAGAAGCCGAGAAGGGGCGGGATGAGGGCGGCATTCCCATTGGTTCCGTGCTGGTGCGCGACGGCGTCATCATTGGATGCGGTCACAACAGGCGCGTGCAGAACGGCAGCGTGATTCATCACGCCGAGATGAACTGTCTCGAAAATGCCGGTCGTCTTGCTCCGAGCGTCTATCGCGAGGCGACGCTTTATACCACCCTGTCGCCCTGCTCGATGTGCGCGGGCGCTGCGGCTCTTTTCGGCGTGAAGAAGGTGGTGATCGGAGAGAACCGAACCTTCGAGATGAGTGAGGATTTTCTCCGCAGCAAGGGCATCGAGGTCGAGGTGGTCGACGATGCCGGGTGTTACAGGATTCTTCAGGATTTCATCAAGGACCATCCCGAAATCTGGGAGGAGGATATTGGCGGCCACTGAGGCCGGGCGCATCTTTCAGACAATGAGGCGATAGGCTCTGGCGAAGCGGTCTTCCAGCTTGCAGGTCTGGTGGTCGACTTCGTTCGTGTCGGCGAGTTCGAGATTGAAAAAGCTCGTTTCCGTATCGTCGAAATAGGGACCCGCGTGCCAGGTGCCGCGATAGAGCATCACGCCGACATTTCCGGGAATGGCGAAGGCCCTGATTTCATCGAGATGCGGCTCCGCGTTCGGATCGTCGACATCATGGGGCGGAGCGACGACGAGATGCCATTCCTTTCCTCCCACTGAGGCGAGGAGCTGCGTGACCTGGCGATGCCGTGTGATGCGGCGTGCGACGCGCTCGCGAAAATCGAGGCGCATGATGTAGAAGCGTGGCGTGCCGCGCGAAAGATCGAGCTGTGCGTCATGCGGGCCGAACAATGTGCCGTCCTCGGTCGCCTCGACGAGTGTGCCATAGGTACGGAAGTTCTGCGCCGTGATCGGCGTTAGCTTCAGATCCTCGATGACGAGCGAATGTCCGTCGATTGCGTGCTTTGTCATGATAGGGCCTCTCTATTCCGCCGCTGTGGCCATTTGCCGAAGATGAGGCGGTATGACCAGATCGATATCCTTGTAGGCGATGAGGTCGGGGATGATGTGCTCCTCCTGTTCAAGGAAGAGACGGCGTACCACGCCGCGAATGAGCCTCGGCAACGCATATCGATGGCCGCTGATCGAGGTGGAGTGCGGACCCATGCTGACGGTGCCCGAGAAATTGAAGGCGAAGATGCGTTCGACCCAAGGCGCGGTTCCGGGCTCGCGCTGCAGATATTCGTAGGAGAGCCCGAGATAGGGAAAATCTCCGAGCAAGGCGTGTTCCGCGCCTGCCGGCGGCGTGTACCGGTCCTTCCAGCGCAGGACATGAGGAGCGAGCGCCGACAGTTCCGGCCGGGCGGCGTAGTCAACGGTGTAGCCAGTAGCCGCAATGAGGTAGTCGAAGACGTGCTCGCCACGCGGCGTCTTTACCCTGATTGCGTCGCCCTCCTGCCGAACGTCGAGCCAGGGGCTGGCCGCGTGCATGCGGAAGCCGGGGAGTGCAGTTGCCGCGAAGAAGCCCGAATGCGCGGGCGGCTGATCGACCTGCCGAAAATGGCGCGCGATCTGCCAGCGCGTCGCGTCCGAAAGCTCGGGGAAGTTCGCGAGAAAAGCGGCTGTTTCCAGATGGCGATGCGGATTGACGGTCGGAAGCGCCGGACGGCGAAAGCAGATGTCCGCAGACGCGGCCCCCGCGTTGAGGACAGCAGTCGCCGTATCGAATGCGGAGGCGGCGTGGCCGAGAATGCCAATGCGCTTGCCTGCCAGCGCGGCGAAGTCGATCTCGACATTAGAATGCGAATAGAGCGTCGGAGGAAGATTATCGCTGATAACCTCAGGCACGCTCCAGCGGCCCGCGCCGTCAAAGCCCGTCGCCAGCACGACGAGCCGTGCGGGAAAAGTCTCTCTCGCGCCGCTACGGCGCGCGGTGACGAGGATGTGGTCGGCCTCAGGTTCGACGGTTTCAACCTCCGTGTCGTTGACGATCGGGAGGTTCAGCGTCTTGCGATACCAGCGAAGATATTCCATCCAGTCGCGGCGGGGCACACGGTCGAGCGCTTCCCAGGCTTCACGTCCATGTCGCGCCATGTACCAGCGCTGGAGCGAAAGGCTCGGCTGACCAAGTTCCATGCCGCAAAGCGCCTTGGGCGTCCGTAGATGCGACATGCGGGCGACGGTCTCCCACACGCCCTCATAGCCTTCGGGGCTGCGGTCCAGCACGAGGATGTTGTCGACGCCCTGACGGATCAGCGAATGCGCGATGACGAGCCCCGACTGCCCACCGCCGACGATCACCACGTCGTAGAGCCGCCTTCCACCTGCATCGAAATAGGGCTTCACCCATCGACGTTCCGGATAGGAAAGAAGCGCCAACTCCTCCCGAGCGAGCTCCGCAAGCGCTGTTTCGTCAAGAGGAACTTCAATCGGGGACATGTAGACCTTTTGTATGGCTGGGTTGGGCCGTGTCTCAGTCTCTCTGCTTCATGCGTTCGCGAAAAGAAGCTTATTCCGCACATTGCGTTGCCGATTTGGCAACGGTGATATCAAACCGCCTTCAGAAACGCCTTCGCCGCTTCGCCATGCTCGTGGCGCAGGCGCGCGATGTCGAGGCCTACGGGTTGTCCATCGGTCACGCGCCACTCGCCGCCGATCATCACTCGGTCTGCATGATGTGCGCCGCAGAGAACGAGCGCTGCAATCGGATCGCCGGCGCCGGAGAACCGCAATTCATCGAGGGTGAAAAGCGCGAGATCCGCCTGGCGCCCCACCTCGATCTTGCCGATGTCGGTGCGTCCGAGGCACGCGGCCGACCCCTCTGTCGCCCACCGAAGAGCATCGTGATGCGTAACGGCGGCGGCGCCATAGGACAGGCGACCCAGCATCATGGCGTGGCGCACCGCTTCCATGAGGTTGGAGCTGTCGTTTGAAGCGGAACCATCGACGCCTAGTCCCACGATTGCGCCTGCGGCCTCGAGGTCCTTTGTGCGGCAGGTGCCGGAAGCAAGGACCATGTTGGAGGTCGGGCAATGGCAGACGCCGACCTTGTGCCTGCCGAGGCGGACGACTTCCTCGTCGTCGAAGTGGATGCCATGTGCAAGCCAGACGCGCGAATTAAGCCAGCCGACTTCCTCGAGATAGTCGAGCGGGCGCATGCCGAACTTCGAAATGCAGAAATCGTCTTCATCGAGCGTTTCGCCAAGATGCGTATGCAGGCGGCAATCATGCTTCTCGGCGAGAGTGGCCGAGTCGACCATCAATTGTTTCGTCACGTTGAAGGGCGCGCAGGGAGCCAGTGCCACCTGAAGGTAAGAGCCTTCCGAGCGGTCATGATATTTGCCGAGTACGCGCTCGCAGTCGGCGAGAACCGCATCATAGTCCTGCATCAGGCGTTCATCCGCGATGCCGCCATTCTTCGTTCCGAAATTGATGGCGCCACGCGTCAGCGTCATGCGCATGCCGAGCTTCGACGCTTCCTCGGCTTCTATGTCGACCGCATCCGGCATGTCGGCGGGAAAGACGAAGAGGTGATCCGAAGCCGTTGTGCAGCCGGACATCAGCATTTCGGTGAGTGCGACCCGCGTCGCGAGGCGGAAGCTGTCGCGGTTCAGATGGTCCGCCCAGATCGGATAAAGCGACTTCAACCAGGGAAAGAGTTCCTTGTTGATCGCTTGTGGATGTGCGCGAGTGAGCGTCTGGAAAAAGTGGTGATGCGTGTTGATGAGCCCGGGCAGAACGACATGGCGTCCCGCATCGAAGGTCTGGTCGTATGGGGTGGACGGCCCGTCATGGCCGACAAGCTCGACGATACGCCCATCTTCAACGACGACGCCGCGTTCGGCGCCTTCGGCGAGGATGGAAATGGGATCACGCAACCAGGTTCTCATCGCTTGGCCTTATACTTGGGAGTAGCCGAGAACGGCCTTTACTTCGAGGAACTCGGTCATGCCGAAGATGCCGAGTTCGCGCCCATTGCCGGATTGCTTGTATCCGCCGAAGGGTGCGTTGAAATCGAAGGGGGGATTGTTGATGAAGATGCGGCCGGCGCGGATGTGGGCGGCAATGCGGCGGGCGTGCTCTTCGTCCTGCGAATAGACATAGCCGGCGAGCCCATAGACCGTGTCATTGGCAAGCCGGATAGCTTCCGCCTCATCGTCATAGGTAAGGATCGAAAGGACAGGGCCGAAAATTTCCTGCCGGGCGATGGTCATGTCGGGAGACACATCGGAGAAGATCGTCGGGCGAATGAAATAGCCACGGCTGAGATCTTTGGGTCTGCCCGGTCCGCCAGCTACAAGAGTCGCGCCCTCGGCAATGCCGGTTTCGATCATGCCGCCGACCTTGGTGAACTGCGCCATGCCGGCGACGGGCCCCATGGTCGTTTCGGGCGAGGTCGGATCGCCGACGATGGCGGCAGCGGCAACGGCAACGGCCTTCGCGCGATCGATGATTTCGTCTTTCTGCGAACGGTGAACGAACATGCGCGTCGGCGCGATGCAGGACTGGCCCGAATTGATGAAGCAGCGATTGACGCCGTCGGTCACGGCAAGGTCGAGATTCGCGTCAGGCAGAATGATATTGGCGGACTTCCCGCCGAGCTCCTGATGGACGCGCTTGACGGTTTTGGCAGCCGCCTCCGCGACGAGGATTCCGGCGCGCGTCGAGCCGGTGAATGAGACCATGTCGATGTCGGGATGAGCAGCGATGGCGGCACCGACTTCCGCGCCGGTTCCATTGACGAGATTGAAGACGCCTTTCGGCACGCCTGCCTCGTGCAGCACTTCGGCAAGCAGGAGCGCGCTCAACGGCGAAAGCTCGCTCGGCTTCAGTACGACGGTGCAGCCGGCCGCAAGGGCGGGGGCGAGCTTGGTCACGATCTGGTTGAGCGGCCAGTTCCATGGTGTGATGAGGCCGCAGACGCCGATCGGTTCATGCGCGATCAGCGTTGTGCCTTTCAGCCTGTCGAATTCAAAGTCGCGGAGAACCGCGGCAGCCTCCTCGAAATAGACGATGCTCGAGCCGGTTTGCATGTCCCAGGAGAGTTTCGCGGGCGACCCCATTTCGGCAGTCACGGCGCGGGCCAGTTCCTCACGTCGCGCCTTGAAGCATTCGACGATGCGGCCAAAAAGAGCGAGACGTTCCTCCCGGCTCGTGGCGGCGAATGCCGGAAAGGCGGCGCGGGCGGCGGCGACAGCACGATCCACGTCGGCTGAGCTGCCATGGCTGATCCGAGCGATCGAGGCTTCCGTCGCCGGGTTGATGACGTCGGCAAGCCGTGGGGTCGCCGGTTCGACCCAGCTTCCATCGATGTAAAAGAGACGGGGATCTGGCATGTTTACATCACGCCATATGTGACTGCGGTGGCATCGAGCGCCTCGCGTGCGACTTCGAACATCGTGTCGATTTCGGACCTGGTAATGACGAGCGGCGGCATCAGGCTCATCGTGTCGCCATTGGCGCGGAAGGCGAGGCCACGCTTCAGCGCTTCCGCGCTGCATGCGTCGCCGATATGCGCCTCATAGGGGAAAGATTCGCGCGTCTTCTTGCTCTGTACGATCTCAAGGCCGCCCATCAAGCCCACCGAGCGAACATCGCCGATGAGCGGGTGATCGGCGAAGCCTTCGAGCTTCGAGCGGAAATAGGGCGCGAGCTCCGCACCTGCCGTGTCGACGATGCGCTCTTCCTCAAGAATGCGGATGTTTTCGAGTGCGACCGCGCAGCAGGCGGGGTGGCCCGAATAGGTGAAGCCGTGCGCCCATTCGCCGCCTTTCTCGATCAGCATGTCGGCCACGCGGTTGGACATGGCGCAGGCGGAGAGCGGCAGATAGCCGGAGGTGATGCCCTTGCCGAGCTGCATCAGGTCCGGCGTGATGCCGTAATGACGGGCGCCGAACCATTGGCCTGTGCGGCCGAATCCGCAGACCACTTCGTCGGCGACGAGAAGCACATCGTACTTCTTGCAGATGCGCTGGATTTCCGGCCAATAGGTCATGGGCGGGCAGATCGCACCGCCGGCGCTTTGCGCCGGTTCCGCAAAGAAGGCAGCGACGTTGTCGGCGCCGAGTTCCAGTATCTTTTCCTCAAGCCAACCTGCAGCGACGATTCCGAAGTCGTCCGGGCTCATGTCGGCGCCGTGCCGGTATTGATAAGGCGTCTTGATGTGAACGATGCCGGGCAGGGGGATGTCGCCGCCCGCTGTGTACATGGGCGGAATGCCGGAAAGGCTCGCCGCCATATGCGTGCTGCCGTGATAGGCGAGCTCACGGGCAATGACGATGCGGCGCTGGGGCTGGCCGGCGAGCTCCCAATAGCGGCGAATGGCGCGCATGGCAGTCTCGTTCGCCTCGGAGCCCGACGACTGGAAGAAGATATGGTTGAGTCCTTCCGGCAGCATGCTTGCAAGCTTCTCGGCAAGCGTGACGGCGGCGCGATGCGTCGTCTTGAAGAATGACTGGCAGAACGAGAGTTCGAGCATCTGTTCGGCGGCAGCGTTCACCAGTTCCTTGCGGCCATAGCCGATATTGACGCAGCCCAGGCCGGAAAGCCCGTCGATGATGCGCTTGCCGTCCGTATCCCAGACGTAAATGCCCTCACCCCGCGTGGCGACGCGCGATCCGGTCTGGCGCAGGCCCGCATGATCGGTGAACGGGTGGAGATAATGCGCCCGGTCGAGCACTTGCCAGGCCGATGTTTCCAGGGATTTGTAGGTCAAGATGTCACTCGCGTTCCGCGCGGCAGGATGCCGCCCTTGCGCCCATTGAGCCTTCATCCATGGCGAGGCGCCAGCACGACGACTGGTCTGGGACGGCGCGAAAACATGACTGGCCATGCGCCGCTCAATGCGAAAGCCTGTTGCGGTATTCGCGGGGCGAGACTCCATATTGGCGCCGGAAGCGCCGGCTGAAGTGGGAGAAGTCCTTGAAGCCGCAGCTCAGCGCGATGGTGTTGATCGGCCAGCCGCGCTTCAGCGGATCGGCGAGATCGCGCCTGATCCGATCGAGGCGATGCGTCTGTATCCAGCGTGCGACCTGCTCGTCTTCTGCCTCGAAGAGCTCATAGAGATGGCGAAGCGAGATCTGGTGCGCCTCCGCAATGGAGCGGGGCGTGAGAGTGGGCTGGTCGAGCCTTTCGAGGATATGGGCCTTGATCCGGTCGAGCTGCGACAGGCGATTGACCGTGGCCGAGGCGTCGGTGCCCACGCCAAGCAAGGCTGTGGCGAGAAGATCGAGCGTGTGCTGTTCGAGTCGGGAGGCGATGAAGCCCGGAATGCCCTCTGGCGCGTCGCAAAGTGCCGCTGCGAAATCGTAGAAGAAGCGGCCCGGAATGCCGTCCGCCGAAATGTTGCGGGCGATGAGAGCATCGATATTCGGCACACGGTCGCGTAGCGTCTCTCGCGGCAGCTTCAGGGAAAGCTGCCGGTATGGCCCCTTGAACCGCATCTCATAAGGACGGCGGCTGTCATAGAGAACGAGCGAGCGCGGGCCGGCGGCGACCTCGCGCCCATCCTGACGGAAGGCGCTGGTGCCTTCGATCTGCACATTGATCTCATACCAGCGATCGTCGTCGCTGGTGATCTCACGCTCGCTCCGGGTGACGTCCAGACTCGTGGAGACGATGTTGGCAAGTGTTACCTCGCCGAATTCGAGCCACGAAACGCGGCCGTAGAAGCCCTCATGGCTCGGCCGGCTCAGGCGCGTCGGTGGAAAGAGGCGGTTCGTCGCCTCGTGCCAGTAGGCGAGCCGGTCGCGGGGAGGAACGGTCTCGGTGCAGAGGTTCTGCCAACCGCCGGGCGTTTGTGCCATTCCGTTCTCTCCGCTCCGTCGCCGTCAGGTTGAAAGAATGTCCGCGCCGTCGAAAATGCTTTCCGGCGTGAAGGACGTAGTGATGAGGCCGTCCTCCAGCATGTAACGGATGAACACGTCGAGCATGGCCCGGTTCTTCGCAAACCCGACAGGCCAGTAATCTTTTCCGAGCTTCTCCTCTGTGCCCAGAAGCGCTTCGAGTTGCCAGGGCAGCATGGTGGAGAGAGCCGCGGAATCGAAGAGCTTGGCGCGGGCGACATCCTGCGCGGCGGCGAAAGCGTTGAAGAGCTTGCGCGGCAGCGTGGGGTCGGCCTCGACGAGCGGCCGCTTGATTGCGAGAATATGCATGGGCGGGAAGATGCCCGTCTTATCGAAATAGCCGAGTTCGGCCTCCATGGGATTTTCAAAGAGGCGACCGACATTTGCCGAAGGCCAGGTGCTCGGCGCGCGAGCTGTATAGAGCGCATCGATTTCACCGCTTTCGAGAAGCGCCGCGAGGCTCGCATCGGTGCGATGCTCGATGCTGAACTGCTCGGGATAGAACTGGGGATGCTCGTCGCCCGAACGAGGCGCTTCGAGCCCGCCGCTCACATAGATGGGCGAGGTGCGCGGCAAGCCGAAATGCTCCTCGAAGATGCCGCGCAGCCAGACGGCCGCGGCCATGTCGAAGACCATGAGGCCGATGCGCTTGCCCGCGAGATCGGCCGGCGTCTCTATGCCTTTCGTCTTGTTGATGAAGACGCAGGAAAGACGGAAATGCCGCGACGGGAAGAGCGGCACGGCGACATAGGGTCGCTCAGGCGTCTCCAGTGTGCGGAGATAGGTAGCGATGGGAAATTCGCAGGCGTCGAAGGTGTGATCTTTCAGTTGCTTGTTGAAGAGAGCTTGCACGCCCATCAGCGAAATTTCGGCATCGATACCTTCGAGCGGGACTTCGCCATTCGCCAGCGGACGCGTCCTGTCGCTGTCGCTGACGCCGATCTTCAGTTTTCCTGAGGTCATTCTCGAGCCCTTCGCTCAAACTGTCGGGCGCAGGCGCGCCATCAGGTCATCGAGAAGCTCCGGCAGGGCGAGCGGCGTCGCATTGGCGCCGCCACGCGCATAGACGCCATAGGCATGGGTAAGGTCGACGCCGAGCCGGTCGGCGAGACGCACGACCGCCTCCTTGCACTGTTGGGCGGTGGGCAGACAGGTGATCGCCTTGTCTGCCGGCAGATGATCATTGGCACCGATGAGTTCGAGACGTCTCGTGCCGACCTTGCGCGATGCGGCGACATTGTTGGCCGAGCGCTCGCCCCGCCCGATGACGAAGCTGCGATGTGTGAGGCCGGGCGCGACCCAGGAAACGACATCGTCGTAATTGTGCCCGATACGTGCGACCACGGCAGCGACCGCTTCGGCCATCGCATTGTGCATCACCACATAGGCGCGGCGCTCCTCGTCGCCCCATTTCCAGCGGTTTGCCGAGATGGCGGTCGCCGTCGAGTCGGCGCGCCATGGCGACACGGCGTTACCCCGCTTCTCGAAAAGACCCGGATCGTCATAAGCCGTAGCGGGCGATGGAAGGCCGCGATACTCCGCGATGTGTTCATAGGGCACGACGCCCATGGGCTCGGAAATCACCATGCGGTGAATGAGCAGTCCGTCATCGTCGACGAGAGGCGAGAGGTTCAGAACTTCCTGGGAGAAGGAAGGCTCCAGCCGCGCCTGTAATTCCTGCGGCAGATATTGACGCGCCGTCGGCCGGAAGCCTGAATCAATCAGACGCTGGTTGATGGCCTTATGCTCGGAAGAGAACGGATAGGGCTTGGTCTTTGTGCAGGGCATGAAGAGCAGCACGCGGCGCTTCGCCTTGGGAAGCTTGGGCTCATATTCATTCCGCACGAAATCCAGCCACGCGGAAATGCGCGGGTGCGAGAGCGAGTCGACATTGTCCTGGGGGCTATAGAGACACAACGTCGGATCGAGCTGAAAGGGACTTTCGATCTTCTGCGAGGATTCGAGGAAGCGCTGGGCGCGGTCGGTGATTGTAACCATGGGTACTCTCGAAACGATCAGGCTCCAGGCTGCGGCCCGAAGCGCGTTCAGGAAAACGGTGCCTTCGCGAAATCCGCTATGGCGGTCGCCAATGCGTCAGGGACAGATTTGACGCTTTGGCTGGGTGCAGTATCAGTTCGCCACTCTGTCGCGACGCGTGCCTCGATGGACATTCGGCGAGTTTCCCAAACGCTTACTCTTCTGCCCCAGGGACCGCCGGTATCCGACGCATTTACGCAGCATTCGTCGCGTATTTATGGAGGTCGGCCCGATCCGGTTTTCCGGTCACTCGGAGCGCTGAACACCAAGCAATGCTCATACCAGTTTGAGCGCGGCGCGATCCCGAGGCAGGGATGAAGCGATGATGCAAAACTAGGCAATTGCCGCATCGTTTTCGGGCAAATGATCCTCTTCACAGCGCGAATTCCGTTGGGCAAGGCCAAGTGCCGCTTCAAAGGAGCGGCGGATCAAGGCGGTGTCGATCTCGCGCGCAATCACCACGATTTCGGCGCCGGCACTTTCCGCGAGCGCGCTTATATGTTCCGGCATATGCACGACATGGCGCACGGACTGAATGACGACGGGACCATGCTGCTCCTCGCCTGCGATTGTCATTGTTCCCTTCATGCGGAGAATCTTGTGTCCGTGCCGATGGAGCAGGAGAGACAGCCAGCTCGCAAAGACAGCCCAGTCGACGGGCGCAGGCCAGCGCAGAGTCGTGGAGCCGATGCCGTGCCGATGCTCGTGATGCGGCGGCGCGGGCAGCGTTCGCTCACCAGTCGTTTGGTGTATTTCGAGATTGAAGGGATTGATATCGTCGTGCGGACTGCATTCATGCGTCCGGGCGATCGGGTTGATCGCGCCCACCGCCGCTATGAGGGCCGATGTCTCGTCTTCATCGGCCATGTCGGCCTTGGTGAAGAGCAGGATATCGGCGGCGACGATCTGTGCGGCGGCTTCGGGATGCTCCGCCAATGTGGCCGTTGCATGGCAGAGATCGACAAGCGTCACAACGCGCCCCAGTCTGAGGCGCGGGCGCAGCATGGGGTCGGCGATGAGGGTTGCCAGCAGCGAGCCGGGATCGGCAATGCCCGATGTTTCGACGAGGATGCGCGTGAAGCGTGGAACGGCTCCGGCCGCGCGTCTTTCGAGAAGTTGCAGCAGCGACGAACGCGCATCGCCATCAGTCGCGCAGCAGAGACATCCGTCCGCGAAGGTTCCGGCCTTGATGCCAGAAATTCCCATCAAGGTCTGATCGACGGGAAGGTCGGCATATTCGTTGACCAGAACGGCAGTGTCCGCCAACGCACCCGCTTCGGCGAGACGTCGCACCAGCGACGTCTTTCCCGCGCCGAGAAAGCCGGTCAGGACATCGACGGTGAGCGCCACTTCACTGGTCATTTGTCCAGCATTCCCTCCAGGTGCGAAAGGAATGTCTCGTCGAGTGGATCCGGCATGACGCGACCGAGCCGATCGACCGCGCGCCAGATGCCGGCGAGGTCAGTCGCCAGCTCGCGCTTGCCGGTCGGTCCAGTAAGCTGGAACCGGTCACGCCATGCCGTCAGGCGCACACCTGCGGGCGCGGCAAGTTCGCCTGCGGTGCGCGCGATGCGAAGCCGCACCGCCCCCTGTCGCGCCGCCGTGAGCGGGCCGGCACTCCAGTGTCTGTGTTCAGTGAAAGATCCGCAGAAGCCGCACATGGTTCAGGGCCGCGGACCTTGCGTGCCACGCGGATAGCGCACGAGAAAATCGCGGGCGATCTCTTCGAAGGTGACGAAGCGCACGCCGGGGTGGCTCGCCATATGACTGAAGAAGCGCTCGTGCATGGAGAGAACCTGCGGCCGGCCCGATACGTCCGGATGGATCGTGATGGTGAAGGCCGCGTAGTCATATTCGCGATAAACCCAATCGAACTGGTCGCGCCACAACTCCTCGATATCGCGCGGATTGACAAAGCCGTGGCTGTTCGGCGAGGCCTTCATGAACATCATGGGCGGCAGGTCGTCGATGTACCAGGAGGCCGGAATTTCGACGAGATCCGTTTCCGTGCCCCGGTTCATCGGCTTCATCCAGGTTTCGGCCGGCTTGCCGTAGTCGATCTTCGACCAGCTCTCGCCCTTGCGGGCGTAATAGGGGAAGAAGTCGTTATGCATCAGGCTGTGGTCGTAAAGGATGCCGCGTTCGAGGAGCAGATCGATCGTGCCCGCGCTGAACTCCCACCACGGCGCGACATAGCCGACGGGCGGGCGGCCTTGCAGCTTCGTGATGAGTTCGATGGATTTGTCGATGACGGCGGCCTCCTGATCGGGCGTCATCATCAGCGGGTTTTCATGCGAGTAGCCATGCATGCCGATCTCGTGGCCTGCCGCGGCGACGGCCTTCATTTCGTCGGGAAAGGTTTCGATCGAATGACCCGGCGCAAACCACGTCGTCTCGATGCCGAAGCGGTCGAACATGCGCAGCAGACGCGGAATGCCGACCTCGCCGGCAAAGACGCCGCGCGAGATGTCGCAAGGGCTGTCCTCGCCGCCGTAGGAGCCAAGCCAGCCAGCGACCGCATCGACGTCGATGCCGTAAGCGACCAGAATTTCCTTCGTCATCAGACTTTCTCCTCAATGCTTGAGTTGGCGATGGAATGAACGAGAGCGGCAACATTCCCGACCGTCGATTGGCCCATGATCAGCGCAAGAAGGAGCCTTGCCTTCGGTCCACTGAGATCGCCTGCGAAAATGGCGCCTGCCTTTTCGAGATCCGCTCCTCCGCCCTGTCCGTAGATCGGCTCGACGCGGCCTTCGGGCGACCGCGATATGACGAGAACGGGAACACCGCGCGTGCTGAGCTGCTGGACGATGGCAACGATATTCGGTGTGGCGTTGCCGCGGCCGGTCGCGGCGAGAACGATGCCGTGCGCGCCCGCATCGGCGCTGAGTTTCAGAAGCCGGTCATCGCCGCCAAGCGTCAGTGTGACGAGGTCGATGGGGAGGGCGAGCTTCGGCTCGGAAAAGCGCTTGAATTGCGCCGGGCGCCGCGTGATGCGAACGACGCTGCGATCGACGGCACCGATTGGACCATTTGACGACGCGAAGGCATGCCGCCGCGAACTATGGCGCTTTGTTGCGTCCCTCGCGGGAAGAATGTCGCCATCGAAGGCGATGAGAACGCCGAGGCCGATTGCGGCTCCCGATGTCGCGACGCGGATTGCATCGGCAAGGTTGCGAGGCCCGTCACGGTCGGGCTCATCGGCTGAAGCCTGAGCCCCGGTGAAGACGACGGGCTTGCCCGGTTCGAGCAGGAGGTCGGCAAGGAAAGCGGTTTCTTCCAATGTGTCGGTGCCGTGGGTGACGACGACACCCATTATGTCCGAACGGGCTCGCGCTTCTGAAATGGCGCGTATGATGCCGAGCGCTTCGTCGAGCGTGAGAGCGTAGCTATTGCGCGCAAGGATGCTCCGGCCTTCAATCGGCGGAAGGTTGCTCGCGGGCAATCCGGCAAGCAGGGCCTCCGCATCGAGTGTCGCGTGGACGGTCCCGACCGTCCGGTCATAGGTCGATGCAATCGTGCCGCCCGTGGTGAGCACGGCGACTCTGGCGGGAGCGGAGGCGCGGCTCGGCATGGGTCAGTGACCGGCAAGAATTTTACCCCAGCCGGGGACGCGCAGATCCAGGCCCGTCATGAGGCAGGCTTCGCGAAATGTGATGGCGATCGAGTCGACGATTGGGACGCCGAGTTCGGTTTCCATCTCATCCACGATTTCGGTCGCGTTGAAATTCGTGCAGACGACGGCGATACAATCCGGTTCGCTCCGTGCCGCTTCGCGCAGGAGCTTGCGGATCGGCTCCGCGTCGGTTCCGCCGATCTGTATGTTCTCGCGCAGGCCAAGGCTCGCCGCACCCACCACGTCGAAGCCTTGCCTTGCATATTCAACGCCGATTTGTTCCGTGATGTCCGGTGTGTAGGGAACGGCGAGCGCAATCCGGCGCCAATTGTTTTCACGAAAAGTCTTGTAGAAGGCGATAGTTGTCGTCGAGGCGGCAATGCCCGTCTCGCGCGTGATGGCCTCGCAAAGTCGGAGATCGTTCTCGAGCCCACGCCAGCTCGCCGATGTGCCGTTCCAGAGTATTGCATCGAGCGGCGCGTCCGCCAGAAGACGCGCGGCGGCAAGCATCGGCTCCGGCTGGAATTGCGCCTCCGACGAGCCGCTGAGGGCGAGATGCGTCACCGTCATGCGTGAGAAGTGATGCGTCATCCGATGCTTCAGAGGTTCGTTCATTGCATAGGTGAGGGGTTCGAGCGCCGTATTCGACGATGGTGTGATATGGCCGATGCGGATCGTCATTTATGCAATGCCTGAAATGGTGTGTTGAGGAAGACCGGCAGAAAGGCGTCCCTGATAGAAAACGAGCGGGGCACCTTCCCGGGAATTGAGCCCGACGACTTCTCCCACGAGGATGCGGTGATCGCCCGCGTCGTAGATATGACGCGTGCGGCATTCGAGATGCGCCAGCGCTTCGGCGATAAGCGGCAAGCCGAATTCGGAAGGTCTCATTTCATGGCCCTCGAACAGGTCGTCGGCACCTGTCGCAAAATGCTGTGCCAGCGGCATCTGCTCGGCCGAGAGTATGTTGATGGCAAAGCTGCCGGCCTCTTCGAAAACAGGCCGCGCGCGCGACATATCGCGGAGGCTCCAGAGCACGAGCGGGGGCTCCAGCGACACGGAAGCGAAGGAATTGATCGTCATCCCGACACGCACTTCGCCGAGACGTGCAGTCACCACGGCGACGCCGGTGGCGAAGAGCGAGCAGGCGTGGCGGAACTCCTGAGCGCCGATTGTGGGGGAGATGACGGTCATGTGATCTTCTCACGCGGATTTACAAAACGTTCGATGTCGAGCGGCTCTTCGGACGCCTTGTCGACGAAAGCGACGACATGAGGTTCGAGCCTCGCTGCGAGAGGGCGCGCATCGGCGAGTTTTGCCGAGAGCCGCAATACGGTGTCGCGCACACGCTCGCGCAGGCCGGACGTGTCGATGGCGGTGAAGCGGCCATTGGAAAGGACCATGCGGCCGTTCGCCATGACCTCGCGGACCGATGCGGAGTCGGCGGCGGTGACGATCTGGTTGATGGGATCGGTGAGGGGAACGAAGTCGAGATGGTCGAGATCGAAGAAGACCAGATCGGCGTCCGCGCCCGCTTCCATTCGGCCTGCATGCTTGAAGCCCGCGAGATCGGCGCCGCCCCTCGTCGCAAGCCTCAACGTCTCGGCGGCCCCGAGCCACTTGTCACGCGGGCCGGAAAATCCGCGCGAAGCGTAAGAGGCAAGGCGCATGGCTTGCAGCATGCTCATGGCATCGGAGGAATTTGCGCCATCCGTCGCGAGCCCGACATTGATGCCCCGGTCGAGCATTGCGCGGACATAGGCCATGCCTGAGCCAAGACGAAAATTGCTGGCCGGGATATGTGCAACGGAGCATTGATGCTCGGCGAGGATATCGAGATCGTCGTGCTTGAGCCAGACGCCGTGAGCGGCAACGAAGCCAGGGCGCAGGACGCCACGGTCGGCGAGATAGCGCACGGGAGAGACGCCCCAGAGCTTTCGCGCCGTGGTCGCTTGCAGCCGCGATTCTGCAATATGCATGTGAATCGGCAGGTCGTAGCGCTCGGCAAGATCGATGCAGCGCGCGAGAAAATCTTCCGAACAGTGATGGGGGATGGTTGGAGCGATGGCGAGGTCGATCCCGTCGGGCAAGTCGTCGCGGGCCGCGGCTATTTCCTCGATGGCTGCAATCGTGGCGTCGGCGCTGCCGAGATCGAACTGACTGACAGTCTTGCGGAGATCCTCAGGGAGCGAGTCAAGCAGGCCAGGAATGGCGGTGAAGAGTGTCTTGTCCGCGACCATGGGGGCGAGAACCGCCTTCATCCCGGCGTCGGCATAGGCGCGCGCAACGGCGGCGAACCCGGCCTTTGTCGGCAGCGGAAATTCATAGACGAGGTCGAAGCAGGACACACACCCCTTGGACAGCATGTCGAGCGCGCCGAGCAGGGCGGAGAGATAGATCGTCTCGGTGTCGCGCGCGCCAGCGAGCCATGGCCCATTGGTGAGCGAAGCTTCGAGCGTCCAGCGGTCCGCAATACCTTTGACGAGGTTCGAGTGGCCATGCGTATGCGCATTGACGAAGGCCGGAAGGATCAGCCGGTTCGAGGCACCGTGAATTCTGGCGCGCGGTTCCGCTATGCTTCCCGGCGCTCCCAAGGCAACGATCCGCGTGCCTTCGATCAGAATATCGCGCGGTTCCACAATGGCCGATGCCGGATCGGCGACGAGACCACCACGGATGAGAAGTTGCGCGGCGCTCATGGCGTCACCGGAGGATGTTCGGCCATCCAGTGCTGCGCGATCTCGGAACGTCCGGCGATCCACACATCGTCATGTGTGGCGACAAGATCGAGAAAGCGGCTGATGCCCTCGAAACGCGCGGGCTGGCCCGAGATGCGGCTGTGCAGGCTCACGGTCATCATGCCAGGGCTGCGGGCACCCTCGGCGTGGAGGACGCGGAAGGCGCTGGCGAGGTGTTCGTAGAATTCGGCGCCGGTCGCGAGCTTGGCTGTGGCGAGCCGGTTGTCGTTATTCGTGAAGCTGTGCGGAACGACGAGGTGAGCCTTGCCCGCGACATCGACCCAGTAGGGCAGATCGTCGGCGTAGGAATCCGCGTCGTAGAGAAATCCGCCATGCTCGACGATTAGCGCACGGGTGCGCTCGCTCGGCGAATAGCGGCTTTGCCAGCCGAGAGGTGCGCGGCCCAGCGTCTGCTGCAGGCTCTGAACGGCTTTGGCGATGGCGTTGCGTTCCTCATCCTCGTTCATGTTGAACTGACGGAGGAAACGGTCGCCGTGGCAGCAGAGGTCGAACTTGCCTTCGCGGATTGCTCTTGCGATTTCAGAATTGCGTACCAAGGCTTGCGCACAGGCATTGATGGTGAGCGGGAGCCCGCGTTCGACGAAAAGGTCGTGGAGGCGCCAGAAGCCGACGCGAGAGCCATATTCGAACAGCGTCTCGGCAACGAAATCGCGCTTGCCTGCAGGCACCTCGCCGAAAATGCCGTCTGTCAGGGCGATCTCCGTCGCGGCGTCGCCATCGGGCAGGGAAGGTTCGGCGCCTTCCTCCACATTGAGGACGATGACGAGCGCCATGCGCGCGCCGCCCGGCCAGCGTGGGTCTGGTCGGTTGCGGCCATAGCCTGTGAAGTCGCGTTGTCCGTTGGGTGTTGGCCTCATGCCATTCCATCCAGTGAACCGAGGCTCTCGGCAAAGGCAAGAAGCCGTTCTTCGCCGCGCGGTCCTGCGATGAGAGAAAGACCGATGGGACATCCGTCGAATGTCGTCGCAGGGATGTTGATCTGCGGTAATCGCGTCAGGCTTGCGACGCAGGTGAGCGCGAGCGTCTTCTCGCGGAACTCGACCTGTGCGGAAACGGGTGCGTCGCGGAGTGGAGGCAGGTCATGCGCCGTCGGAATGACGATGAAGCCGTCATCGCCGAGAAGGTCGATAAGGCGTGTGGTCAGCGCCTCACGCTTGAGGACGGCGGCGGCGACGGCCTCCGGCTTGATGGTCGATGAAAGCGCGATGCGCTCGGCGACGGCCTGGCTCAGGTTCCGCCCCGGCGCCGTGCCCCATTGGCCGAGCGTCGACCAGAGGTCGTGGAGTTGGAGAGGGCGGAACGTGTCGAGCCAATGGTCAATGCCTTCCTGAAAGAGCGTGATCTCGCTCGTTGCGCCGAGCGTCTTCGCGAAGGGCAGGAGCGCCGCGCCGATACCACGCACGGGAATGTCGAATGCGTCGCGGGCCAACAGCAGGCGCGGAGCCGAATACTTGCACACCGGGCCAAGGTAGACCTCGCTCACGCGGCGGAGCATGGCGGCGTCGCGAGCGAGCCAGCCCACCGTGTCGAAACTCGGCGCCATGGCCATGACGCCTGCGACCGAGACGCGGCCAAAGGTCGTGCGAAGACCATAAAGGCCGCAGAAGCTCGCCGGCACGCGGATTGAGCCGCCCGTGTCCGTGCCGAGTGCGAAGTCGCAGAGGCCCGCGGCGACAGCGGATGCCGACCCGCTGGACGAGCCGCCGGGCGCGCGGTTGGGCACCTTGGGATTAATCGGCGTCCCGAAATGCGGGTTCATACCGAACATGCCGCAGGCGACTTCATCCGTGTGCGTCTTGCCGATGAGGCGTGCGCCTGCGGCGAGCGCCACTACAACCGAGGGAGCGGTCGCGACCGCAGGAGCACTATCGCGCAATCGGTCCGGATTGCCGCAGGCGGTCTTGTACCCCGCGACATCGAAAAGATCCTTCACCGCGAAGTCGAGGCCGGCAAGCGGGCCGGTCTCGGAAATGCGAAGCGAAGTGGGCCCATGCTCGACAAAGGCGAGCCGCCGGATCTCATCCGGCGAGACTGTTACCGATCCGTGCATCGACGCTTACTCCGCTGCGGAGCGCGAAGATCCAGCGGAAGGCAGGTCGTAGGAATTCATGAACTCGTCCACGAATCCCTTGACGCCATCCCAGTCGAAGAAGCGGAAGGAGTTTCCGCGCGTGACGAAGGTCGGGCCCGAATAGAACATCTCGTATTGCAGATGGCGCGAGCCGAATTCCGAGCCGATCGCGTCCCATGCAAGCTTCATCAGCTTCACGCGGCCTTCCGACGTGGTGCTGACCGAGCGCTGCGTCTTCTGGATGATGGCGTTGGTTTCCGGCGTGTCGAAATCGGCATAGGAGGACGGCACCATGATGAGGCCGCCGCCGGCGAGGGTGCGGATCGCCTCAACGACTTCCGGATAGGTGTTCTGCGCGACCACCTGCGCGGTGCAGAGGATGCTGCGGTTCGGCACGTAATAGCCGTGATAGCTCTCGCCCGAGGCTTCCATCGCGATGACGAGGGCCTCGATATTGTTGACCTTGGCCGCCAGCAGGCCGAGCGTCTCGCGCACCTGCGGATAGTTGATGATGTTGTTGATTTCCGCGATCTTGCGCGCAAGGCCCAGCAGGAACTGCAGCTTCACCATCAGGCGGATCATGCACTGATAGTTCTGGAAGACATGCGTGCGCGTGTCGTGCCACTGCGCCTGCGCCATCTTCAGATCCTTGTGGACGAAGACGCGGTCCCACGGAATCTTTACATCGTCGAAATAGATGACGGCGTCGTTCTCGTCGAACTGGGCGGAGAGCGGATAGTCGAAGGTCGATGTCGCGTTCTGCTCATAGCTGCGACGCGACATCAGCGTCAGGCCCTTGGCGCCGATGGGAACGGCCGCCGTGAAGGCATATGCCTCGTCGCCCGCCTGCAACGCCTGGAAACCCGATACCAGAACCTCGTTCGCCATGATGCCGCTGGTCGCGAGCATCTTCGCGCCGCGAATGGTGATGCCGGTGGAGTCCTCATCCACAACCGACGCGACGAGATGCGGATCGGGCTGGCCGCTGGCGGATTTCGCCTTGTCGGACTGCGGGTTGATGATGACGTAGGAGAGGTAGAGGTCGTTGTCGCGGGCATATTCGTAATAGCCCTCGACCGCGCGGGCGCGCGCCGGGTTGTTCTCGTGGAAGACGTGCAGCCCCATGCGGAAGCCGGCCATGGTCGAGGCGACGTGATCGGGCGAGCGGCCGACCATGCCGCAGGTCATGCGAGACCATTTCACCAGCGCCTCGCGGCGTTCGACCAGTTCACGGTGATTGCGGGGCAGTTGCCAGGCGCGGCTCACCTGATCGCCGGTCTTGGGCGAGGTGAAGGTCATCGCGTCGATATTCTGGGGCGCCGCCTGAAAATCGTAGAATCTGCCGGAGGTGGCAACGGCATGGGCGAAAGCGGGGTCTGTTGTCACATCCGCGACGCGCCGTCCATCGATGAAGATGGTCCGTCCGTCCTTGAGGCTGTCAATGTGGCGCTTGCTGTCTTTTACCATGGCGGGTCCGCTTTCTGAGCTGGAGACCGACGCCAGGCTTCATGCCCTTTGCAAATCGGAAGAGAGGCCGTTTGAAAGAAAAAGGGTATGTCCGAAGAACTCGGAATGACGCATCTCCCATTTTCGGGTCCGATGCTGCATTGCAACAAGACTAGCGGCGGCGGCGGGCGGGCGTCAAGAGGTCAGTTCGGATTTTGCTCCGGAACTTGAAAATATATCAACTATCGCTAATATAAGTCTCACTAGAGGCGCGCCGTCGGCGGGCAACGGCGGATTTTTCGAGCATGGCCATGGCGGCGGATATCAGGGATCTGGAGGCAAGCGCGGCCGAGGCGAGCAAGCTTCTCGGCGCGCTGGCCAATGAAAGACGTCTGCTGATCCTTTGCCAGATCGCGGACCGGGAAATTTCCGTTGGCGAACTCCAGGAACTTGTCGGCATCAGCCAGTCGGCCCTCTCCCAGCATCTCGCCTTGTTGCGCGAACTGGGGCTGGTCGCCACCCGGCGTGAAGCCCAGACGATCTACTACAAGCTCGCGAGTCCGGCGGCTCAGCGTGTCATTGAAACACTGGCCGACATCTATTGTCCGCCCGCGAAGTCCAGAAGTGCAAAGAGGAAAGTCTGATGTCGCTGAAACCTGTCGATGCGGCCACCGTCAAATCGTGGCTCGACGCGGGCGATGCCGTGCTTGTCGATATCCGTGAGCGTAACGAGCATGCGGCCGAGCATATTGCCGGCGCCCATCTCGTGCCCCTGTCGGAACTCGGCCAGCATGACCTGAAGGCGCTGGGCAAGCGTCAGGTCGTGTTTCACTGCAAGGGCGGCATGCGCACGACGACGAATGCCGGCAAGCTCGCGGCCGCCTGCGAGGGCGAGCTCTTCGAGCTTACGGGCGGTATCGAAGGCTGGAAAAAGGCCGGCCTGCCCGTCAAGCACGGCTGATCGCGTCAGAGCTTCTTCAGAACATCCGCAACCTGGCCGATGACGTCCGGCTCCATATGCGCGAATAGCGGCATGCGGAGCAGGCCGTCGCCTGCGTGTTCGGCGACCTGCATGTCGCTGCCCGTGCGGCCGAAACGCTTGCCGGCGGGTGAGTTGTGCAACGGTGCGAAGTGCGCTGATGCCGTGATGCCTTCGGCCAGGAGCAGATCCCGTGCCTTGGCGCGAAGATCGCCGCTCTCAAAAACCAGCCAGTAGATATGGCCGTTGTGGCGGCAGGCATTCGGCACGACCGCGCGCCGTGCGAGGCCACGCGCCTCGAGCGGTGCGAGCGCCGAATGATAGGACTCCCACAAGGCTATGCGTCGCTCGTTGATCGAGTCGGCTTCTTCAAGCTGCGCGAGCAGCAGAGCGGCCACGATCTCGCTGGGCAGGAAGGATGAGCCGAGATCGACCCATGTATATTTGTCGATCTCGCCACGGAAGAACTGGGCGCGGTTTGTGCCCTTTTCGCGCACGATTTCGGCGCGCAGCCGATAGGCGGGATCGTTGACCAGCAACGCGCCGCCTTCGCCGGCGATGACATTCTTGCTGGCGTGGAAGCTCAGCGCGGCGAGCGCGCCCAGCGTTCCAAGCGGCTTTCCCTTGTAGGTCGCGCCATAGCCCTGCGCGGCATCCTCCACCACGATGAGGTCATGCTTCTTCGCGATGGCGAGGATCGTATCCATCTCGCAGGAAATGCCCGCGTAATGTACCGGCATGATGGCGCGGGTTTTCGGCGTGATGGCGGCTTCGATGAGCGCTTCATTGAGATTGAGCGTATCGGCGCGAATATCGACGAAGATCGGGACGCCGCCGCGCAGCGCGATGGCGTTGGCCGAACTCACGAAGGTGTAGGTCGGGATGATGACTTCGTCGCCCGGCTGGATTTCGAGCAACAGGCCGATCATGTCGAGCGCGCCGGTGCCCGAATGGGTGAGCAGCGCCTTGTGGGTGCCGGTCTTCTCCTCGATGACCGCATGGCAGGCCTTGGTGAACCTGCCGTCGCCCGCGAGTTGCTTCGCCGAGAGAACTTCATCCAGATATTGCCTCTCGCGGCCCGCAAGAGTCGGCTCGTAATAGGGAACGGTCATTTTTGTCTGCCAGGGCGGGGTGGGTTAAAGGGGCGGCGGCGCGGGTGTCCGGGCCCCGAGTCGGCGCTCATTCAACAGGCCCGTCAGGTCCAAGGCAAGGGGCCGGTCAGAGTGTGCTCCAAGGCCCGGATTTCAGGATCGCCAGCGCTTCCCGGAGGTCGGCCG
This sequence comes from Parvibaculum sp., assembly GCF_039680535.1. GTDB lineage: Bacteria > Pseudomonadota > Alphaproteobacteria > Parvibaculales > Parvibaculaceae > Parvibaculum. Next base: position 58,996 of record NZ_JBDKSS010000023.1, read on the forward strand.
CGGCGTGGACCGTGAAGCCGGGACGGGCGAGCTGCATCGCGGCGGGGCGCTCCTTTTCGCCGTGCCCGGTCAGAACATGGATGGCATGGGCGAGGCCTGCATTGCGGGCCGCTTCGACGTCGCTTGCCTTGTCGCCGATCATGACGCTCTTCCGGAGGTCGCATCCGAGCTTTGCTGCAGCGAGCTCTAGCATGGCTGGGCCGGGCTTCCGCCAGCGCGCATGTTCAGCGCCGAAGCCCTCGGTGTGGTCTTCATGGAAGGCGCAGGCGATAACGAGGTCGAGCGCCACGCCGCGCTCCGCGAGCTGTCGCGCGACCTCCGCCTCGACCGCCTCAAATTCGGTCCAGCCGAAGCGCCCGCGGGCGATGCCTGATTGATTGGTGACGGCGGCGACCGCGATTCCCCGCGCATGTACCCAGTCGATCAGGTCCCCGATGCCTGTTTCGAGAGCCACGTCTTCAGGACGCGAGAGGTAGTTCACCTCGTGCACGATGACGCCGTCGCGGTCGAGAAAGAGGGCGGGGCCGCCATGCCGCGCGGGCGCGGGATCGGAAATCCATACGCCGTTCTCCAGAAGCATCAGCCTGCGCGCCCGATCATAGTTCCACCTCGCCGTAAGCCGCCATTAGACCATGGGGCCCGTGTTTCGTGAAAGGGCAGTGCGCCCGTTCATGAATTTGATGGCGCGGTCTGTCGTTCTGACGGTCATTGTCATCATTCGGGGAGCATTTCCATCAATCTGTGCCCGCATTGTCACATTCGACACAAGAAGTTCATAAGCACTTCACGCAAGCCCTGTAGCTGCTGAAAAGCCGGCAGGGAATTTCAGGCATTCGATTCGCCGGCCTATAGCGCGAAAGCGAGGGACGACGTGACCGATCAGGCCGCTGCCATTGCCGAACCTCTGGTGGAAGAAGGCGCCCTTCTGCGCCCCAGGGAGCGTTTGAACCGCGCCGTACACCGGCACAAGGCCGCCTCGAAGGAAGGCGTGCTGGAGCGGCTTTTCACGCTTCTGTTCACCGGCCTCGTTTATCCGCAGATCTGGGAAGATCCGCTGATCGATCTGGAGGCGATGGAACTCAGCCCCGAGCATCATGTGGTGGCGATCGCGTCGGGTGGCTGCAACGTCATGTCCTATCTCGCGGCGGGTCCCGCCCGCATCACGGCGGTCGATCTCAATCCGGCGCATGTGGCGCTGGGCCGTCTGAAGCTTGCCGCTGCCGCGCATATGCCGAGCTATGAGCATTTCTTCCGCTTCTTCGGCGAGGCGAACAGCGCAGCCAATCTCGAAGCCTATCGGCGCTTCCTGCGCGACCGTCTCGATGACGACACGTTCGACTATTGGGAGCGCCGGTCGATCTCGGGCCGCAAGCGCATCACGCTCTTCACGCGCAATTTCTACCGTTACGGGCTGCTCGGCTATTTCATCGGCTGGGCGCATCTCGCGGCGAAGCTCTATGGCGTCGATTTCCGTCCGCTGCTTGATGCGGGTTCGCTCGCCGGTCAGCGGGTCTTTTTCGACACCAAGCTCGCGCCTCTCTTCGACAAGAAATTCGTGCGCCGCGTCACCGACAATCCGGCCTCGCTTTACGGTCTCGGCATTCCGCCGTCGCAGTATGAGAAGCTTGCCGGCGGGCGGCCGATGCATGAGGTGCTGCGCGAGCGCCTCGAACGGCTCGCTTGCGGCTTTCCCATCGCCGACAATTATTTTGCCTGGCAGGCCTTCGCCCGTCACTACGCGCCGGGCGAAAATCCTTCTCTGCCGCCCTATCTCCAGCGCGAGAATTTCGCCGCATTGCAGGCGGGTGCGGGCCGCGTCGAAGTGCTGAATCGCAACTTCACCGAATTCCTGCGCGGCGAGCCCGATGCCAGCGCAGACCGCTATGTCCTGCTCGACGCGCAGGACTGGATGACCGACGAACAGCTGAACGACATCTGGCGCGAAATGACGCGCACGGCGCGTCCCGGCGCGCGGGTGATCTTCCGCACTGCCGCCGAGCCGACCCTGCTGCCCGGTCGCGTTGCGCCTGAAATCATCGACCGTTGGCACTATGACGCCGAACGTTCACGCGATTGGACGCAGCGCGACCGCTCGTCGATCTATGGCGGCTTCCATCTCTATACGTTCAAGGGTTGAGGGACGACCATGTCGATTGCCGACGCCGGACATTCGCATCTGATGGACCGGGTCTACCGGAACCAGCGGCATATCTATGACCTGACGCGCCGCTATTATCTCCTCGGCCGCGACCTGCTCATCGCCGGGCTTGCCGCGCGGCCCGGAATGCGTGTTCTCGAGGTCGGTTGCGGCACGGGCCGGAACCTCATTGCCGCACTGCGCCGCTATCCCCATGCCGAGTTTTACGGCATGGACATCTCATCGGAGATGCTGGCGACGGCGCGTGCCGCGGCCTGCAAGGCGCGGCTCGAGCAGCGGGTCAATTTCGCGCAAGGCGATGCGACCGATTTCGATCCGCAGCGCGCTTTCGGCATTGCCCAATTCGAACGCGTCTTCATGTCCTACACGGTGTCGATGATCCCGGATTGGCGCAAGGCCATCGAACAGGCCATGCGCAATGTGGCGCCCGGCGGCAGCCTTCACATCGTCGATTTCGGTCAGCAGGAAGGACTTCCCCGCTTCTTCCGGGCGCTGCTTTTCGCCTGGCTCGGCTGGTTTCATGTCGCACCGCGCGCTGAGTTGCGGGCGGTGCTGGCCGAAATTGCCGCATCTCATGATGCAACTCTCGATTTCCAGTCGCTGCACCGCGGCTATAGCTGGATTGCTGTGCTGAAACGTCCCGCCTGATTTTTGCCCTGTTGATCTGCTTCAATGTAAGCTGTCATCGATTGGTCCAGTTTCAGACTGATCGTGAATGCGTACCGATGGATTGAAGCAGGGTGTCGCCAGTGCAGCGTAGGTCTTCCGTCTTCCGGCTAACGGGTCTTGCTTTCATGATGATGGCCGGGGCTCTTTTGCCTGCCGGCGCGCAAGCGGGCGAATGTGCCGCTTCGGTCGGGACCGTTGCATCCTTGACCGCCGATCTCGGCGCAGAGATTCGCCAGGACGATCTGCAAAGGCTTTATGCCGGAGCCCAGGGGCCCTGCCTGTGGTCAGGCCAGAATGCGGCGGCGCTTATCGCGACGTTGAGCAAGGCCGAGGCGCAGGGTCTCGATCCGGCGATATTTCACTTGAGGGACATTGCGCGACTTGACGGGTCATCCACCGACAAGGCGCTGCGCGATCTGCTGTTGTCGGATGCCGCGCTTCGTTATGCGCGGATCATGACGCGCGGACAGGTCGATCCGGCCACCGTCGATGCCGATATCGATTTCGACATCTATCCCGGCGATGTCCTGCCGGGGCTGAAATCGGCACTGAATGGTGGTGACGTCTCGGCGTGGCTCGCGAGTCTGCCGCCGCCGCAACCGCAATACGCGGCTCTTGTGGCTTTGCTCGCGCATTACCGCACGCTCGCCGCACAGGGTGGTTGGCCCGTGATCGGAACGCCGGAAACCTCGGTGAAGCCCGGCAAGTCGAGCCCGCTCGTCGCGACGCTGCGGGAACGTCTCGCGGCGGAAGGCTATCTCGCGACGGCCGAAGGTGGCGATGTTCTGACGGGCGATGTGCTTGCGGCATTGAAGCATTTTCAGGAACGCCACGGCCTCGACACTGATGGCGCGCTGGGCAAGAAGACTGTCGCCGCTCTCAATGTAAGCGCCGCCGCGCGTGCAGAGCAGATCGCGCTCAATCTCGAGCGCTGGCGGCAGCTGTCGCGCGGCATCCCGCCGACGCGTATCGAGGTCAATACGGCAGCAGCCACAGCCGCGCTGATCGTTGACCAGAAGCCCGTGCTGCGAATGCGGACGGTGGTCGGCGCAAAGAAGACGCCAACGCCTCTGGTGCGCAGCGACATTCGAGCGGTGGTCGTCAATCCGCCATGGGTTGTGCCGGTTTCGATCGTGCGCAAGGAGATCATGCCGGCGCTGAAACGCAATCCGGATTATCTCGAAGCGCATAACATGGAGTGGAAGAACGGCCAGATCGTGCAGGCCCCTGGGCCGAAGAATTCGCTGGGCCGGATCAAGTTCGAGCTGCACAGCAGCTTCGACGTCTATCTGCACGACACTCCGGCTCGCAGCCTCTTCAACAAGGGCGACCGTGATGCCCGTGCGCGCAGCCATGGCTGCGTCCGCCTCGAAAAGCCGCTCGACCTCGCAGAGAGGCTTCTCCAGGACAATGCGAACTGGCCGCGCGAGCGCATCGAAGCGGCAATCGAAGAGGGCGGGACCCAGCGCGTGCAGATGGCGACGGACATTCCGGTTGTGATCACCTACTGGACCGCCTTCGCCGGCGAGAGCGGCGACGCGGAATTCCGCGAGGATATTTATGGTCGCGACGCGCGGCTCGCGGCCGCTCTGCCGCATGGCGGCGAGCAGGCGCCGGCGGCCGGAATGGGGCCAGTCAGCATGGCCCCTGTGGGCGGCGCGAAGGTTGGGGTCTGCATGGCCTGAGGATTATGCAGTTGCGTCTCATGATCGCATGAGGCCGATGTCATTTGACGTTGAAGGCCGTATTTCCTATACGGGTTTCACGGGGGCGTTCAAACTTCGAGAGGTAGCGTGGCGTTGCATTTCACACGCAGAGGTTTTTTCGGTCTGGGCGCTGGTGCAGCGACCTTGGCGCTCGCCAAGCCGGCATTTGCCGCAAGCCCCTCACGCAGGGCTCTAAAATTCCATAATACACATACGGGTGAAGTCTTTGCGGAGACTTATTGGGCGGATGGCGCCTACGTACCCGAAGCGCTTGCGGGCATAAAGAAGGTCCTGCGCGACCATCGCAACGGCGCGGAGCACGATATCGACACGCGCTTGCTCGATCTTCTGGTCGTGCTGCGCGGCAAGCTCGACACCAACTCACATTTCGAAGTCATCTCCGGCTATCGCTCGCCTGAGAGCAACGCGAAGATGCACAAGGCGAGCGGCGGCGTCGCCAAGCACAGCCTTCACATGCAGGGACAGGCGATCGACATTCGCGTTCCGGGCCGCGATCTCGCCGTGGTGCAGAAGGCAGCGCTGATGCTCAAGGGCGGTGGCGTTGGCTACTATCCCGCGTCCGACTTCGTGCATGTCGATTGCGGTCGCGTACGCCACTGGCAGCAGGGCCGCGACGCCTGATCACCAGCGCGGGGCGTCGGTGCCAAGAGGCACCGCGGGGAGTGCCCAATGTGCCGGCGTTTCTGAAAGCTGCGCGGCATGGCGCACGGCCCTGAAGGCGCCGAAGGGCGAGGCGCTGTCTTCCAGGAGATCCTGAACGTCTTCAAGCTTTGGGTCATGAGCCGCGAGGCCGTTTTCGACGCGGCCAAGGCCTGCGATCCAGCGCCCCGTCTGCGCGAGCGAAACACGGACGAGCCAGCTTCCACCTTCGCGTGATTGCCTCAGGCGCGCCATCATCGCGCCGAAGGCCATGAGATATCCGCTGGCGTGGTCCAGCGCCTGCGCGGGCCATTCGCGCGGACCCTCGATGCCGGCCGCGCGGCCTTCTTCATGATTGAAGCCTGTTGCGGTTTGCACCAGAGAGTCAAAGCCACGCCTCGCCGCCCATGGGCCGGTATGGCCATAGGCCGAGAGCGTCACATAGACGATCCCGGGTCGGATCGCGGCCAGTTCTTCCGGTGAGAAACCGTGTCGTGCAAGAGCTTGCGGCCGGTAGGCTTGCGAGAAGATGTCGGCACTTGTGACGAGCGTTCGAAGCGCAGCCCGCCCTTCCGCCGTTTCGAGGTCGGCAAAGGCAGAGCGCTTCCCACGGCCTGTGTCCTTCACCAGCCAGTCGACAAAGGGCAATCTGGGCGAGGAGACGAGCATCACGTCCGCGCCATGCGCGGCGAGCGTGCGGCCACCCACGGGACCTGCGACGATGCGTGTGAGGTCGAGAACGCGTAGGCCGGAAAGCGGTCTCGATCCTGCCGGCAAAGGGCGTGGATCTGCGTCGCCGATCTTCTCGATCTCGATGACCGGGAGCGGCGCCAAAGCGGAGGATTGTGGGTGTCGCGCCCATTCTTCCGGTGAGCGCATCATCGAGACGACGCAGCCGCTTTCGTTTGCCTGCGTTTCGAAATTCTCGGCGGCCCAGCTATCGAGAGCCTTCTGCACATCGTCCCGCGTGTTGGCGCAGGAAAGGAGCCTCAGAATATTGTCCCGATGATGCGGAAAATTCGTATGCAGCCGGACGAACCTTCCGTCTCCCGCCTTGTAGATGCCGGCAATCGGGTCCCAGAGGCTCTCGGGCGCTTTGCCGTCGATCCGAAGATAGCGTTCCGAACGGAATTCGATGGCTGCATGGCGCATGTCGACTGATATGTTCTGCGCGCGGCCCGTGCGAGCTTTCCAGATCTCCGTTGCGGCGAGGCCAGCCGCTGCAATTGATGCCTGCGCCGCAGTGCCGAGCGCGAAGGAAGAGGGAAGCGCAGGCTCTGCGCCGGAAAAAGCGACGCGTGAAAGCGCCTCTGCATCGCCCCCTGCTGCGGTCCAGAGTTCTGTCAGAGCCTGCGTCGCCGATTTCATAGCTTTCTCTCCGTGTCTGTCGGGGAAAGTTGGCGCTGCCGCGAACGACCGTCAATCTTGATTGCGCGAGTCAATGTTCGTCCCGGCTACAAGGCCGCCGTCACGCCCGCAACGCATTGATGACGGGGCTTGTGCTGACATTCGTTCGCGCAAAGGGAGGGTGCCGTTTGCAGTTCACAATCGCCACCTTCGGCTCGATGCCTAATATGGCGGCGACGAGATCGTCTGGCGAATTGCCGGCTGACGAGCCGCGCGGTCAGACCTTCGCGGCGGCGGCGCGGCGAGCCGCATCCGGATTTGGCAGGAAGCCCGCGATGAGTCCCAGTGCCGGAAGGAAGGCGCAGAGCTGATAGACGAAGTCGATGCTCGTCATGTCGGCGAGTTCGCCGAGCACGGCGGCGCCGATGCCTCCCATGCCGAAAGCGAATCCGAAGAACAGCCCTGACACCGTGCCGACGCGGCCCGGCATCAATTCCTGAGCATAGACGATGATCGCCGGAAAAGCGGAGGCGAGGATCACGCCGATGGGCACGCTGAGGAGCGCCGTCCAGAAGAGATTGGCGTGAGGCAGGATCAACGTGAAGGGCAACACGCCAAGGATCGAGGCCCAGATCACATATTTGCGGCCGAAGCGGTCGCCGAGCGGGCCGCCGATGATCGTACCTGCCGCCACCGCGCCCAGAAAGACGAAGAGCAGGACCTGTGCGCTCTCGACCGAGATGTGGAATTTCTCGATCAGGTAGAATGTGTAGTAGCTGGTGAAGCCGGCGAGATAGAAATATTTCGAGAAGATCAGCAGCAGCAGAATGGCGATCGCCATCCGGATGCGCCGCGTTGGCAGCGCTTCGGAGTTCGCCGTTCCCTGCGTCGGCTTCTTCGCGATGGGCGCAGCGTTGCGCTTGTACCAGCCGCCGACATTCCAGAGCAGCACGATGCCGAGCATCGCGGCGATGGAGAACCAGGCGACGCTCGCCTGACCCTTCTGAATGACGATGAAGGCGGCGAGCAGAGGGCCGATGGCCGAGCCCGCGTTCCCGCCGACCTGGAAAAGCGATTGCGCGAGCCCATGCCGCCCGCCCGATGCCATGCGCGCAACGCGGGAGGATTCGGGATGGAAGATAGACGAGCCCGTGCCGACAAGGACGGCCGCGACGAGCAGGATGAGGAAGGAGCTTGCAACCGAGAGAAGCAGAAGGCCTGCCAGCGTGAAGCCCATGCCGATGGCGAGCGACCAGGGGCTTGAGCGCTTGTCGGTGTAGACGCCGACGACCGGCTGCAACAGCGATGCGGTCATCTGATAGGTGAGGGTGATGAGCCCCACCTGCCCGAAGTCGAGGCCGTAATTCTCCTTCAACATCGGATAGATCGCCGGCAACAGCGACTGCAGCATGTCGTTGATGAGATGACAGAGGCTGATCGCGGCGAGCACGACGAAGGCGGTGTCCTTCACGGCCGGGCTGGGAGCCTTCGCAACGCTGTCACTCACGATCGTCTCCCATGTGCCTGCAGGCGGACCGGGCCAGACGGCACCGGTCCGCGCCATCGATCAACTGAAAGCCTGTATCCCCGTGATCTCGCGGCCGAGGATCAGCGCATGGACGTCATGCGTGCCTTCATAAGTATTCACCGCCTCGAGATTCATCGCGTGGCGGATGACGTGATATTCGTCCGACACGCCGTTGCCGCCGTGCATGTCGCGGGCCATGCGAGCGATGTCGAGTGCCTTGCCGCAATTGTTGCGCTTCATCAGCGAAATGGCGGCGGGAGCCGCCTTGCCTTCGTCGAAGAGGCGGCCGAGCTGCAGGCAGCCCTGAAGGCCGAGCGTGATCTCGGTCTGCATGTCGGCGAGCTTCTTCTGGATGAGCTGGTTCGCGGCGAGCGGGCGGCCGAACTGCTTGCGGTCGAGCGTATATTGACGTGCCGCATGCCAGCAGAATTCAGCGGCGCCCATGGCGCCCCAGGCGATGCCATAGCGGGCGCGGTTGAGGCAGCCGAAAGGACCGGCGAGGCCGCGCACATTCGGCAACAGGTTCTCGTCAGGCACGAAAACATCCTGCAGCGAGATTTCGCCGGTGATGGAGGCGCGAAGCGAGAACTTGCCTTCGATTTTCGGCGTCGAGAAGCCCTTGAAGGCGCGTTCGACAACGAAGCCGCGGATGACGTCATCATCCGTCTTCGCCCAGACGACGGCGAGATCGGCGATGGGCGCATTGGTGATCCACATCTTCGCGCCATTGAGGATGTAGCCCCCATCGACCTTCTTCGCGCGGGTCTTCATCGATCCCGGATCGGAACCGTGATCGGGCTCGGTCAGGCCGAAGCAGCCGACCCATTCGCCGGTGGCGAGCTTGGGCAGATATTTCTCGCGCTGGGCCTCCGAGCCATAGGCATAGATCGGGTGCATGACGAGCGAGGACTGAACGCTCATCGCCGAGCGGTAGCCACTATCCACGCGCTCGACTTCGCGCGCGGCGAGGCCGTAGCAGACATAGGAAAGGCCGGCGCAGCCATATTTTTCCGGCAGCGTCGGCCCGAGCAGCCCTTGGGCGCCCATCTCGTTCATGATCTCGCGATGGAATATCTCGTGGCGGTTGGCCTCTTTCACGCGGGTGAAGAGCTTTTCCTGCGCATAGGCCCGCGCGCTGTCGCGCACCAGCCGCTCTTCTTCGGTGAGCTGCTCGTCGAGGAGGAGCGGGTCCTCCCAGTTGAAGGGCGGAAGCGGCGGATTGGCCTTCACGGCTTCTGACATCGGCTTGACCTCGCGGAAATAGGCGTTTGGCCGGTCATATAGCAGGGCGAAGGGGGATGCGCGACTCCCCTTCCGCGCAAGGCGTCAGCGATTTTCCGAGGCGATATAGGCGGCGATATGCGCGCCCAGATGGTCGAACATCAGCCGCATGCGGCGGCTGGTCTTGAGGTCTTCGTGCATGGCGACCCAGACATCCAGCTGGAAGCCGATGAGGCCGGGAAGGATGGGGACGAGCCCATCGCGTTTGGCCAGCGCGATCTGGCAGAAGCCAAGGCCGAAACCCGCCCGCTGGGCTGCATATTGCGCGACGTCGCTGTCGCAGCGAAAGGCGAAGAGGTCTCGGGAAATTGGAATGCCGAGCCCTTCCAGACGGCGCACCGAGGGCTCGCGGTCGAAGCCGATGATCGGGTGGGAAGTGATCTCCTCGACGCTCTTGGGCGCCCCGTGCTTTTCGATGTAGCTCGGATGGGCGTGGAGCCCGAGATGGATGGTGCCGATCTTCTTTGCCACGAGGGCGGCCTGTGTGGGCCTGACCATGCGGACGGCGATGTCGGCGTCGCGCCGCAGCAGGTCTTCGGCGCGGTTCGACAGCAGAAGCTCGACCGCGATGCGCGGATGCTGCTCATGGAAGGCGGCGAGGATCGGCGGCAGAACTTCGGTGCCGATGATCTCGCTTGCGGTAATGCGGACCGTGCCCCGGTCTTCCTCGGCCTCGCCGGAGGCTGCTCGTTGCAGCGCCTCGGCAGCGGCGGCCATGGCCTCCGCATGGGGGACGAGGGCCAGCGCCCCTTCTGTGGCGTTAAGGCCCGTCTGCGACCGCGTGAAGAGGGCGATACCCAGCGCCTGCTCCAGCGCGTCGATATGGCGGCCGACGGTCGGTTGGGTGATGTCGAGGGCCCTTGCGGCGCCGGAGAGGCTTCCCTCCCGGACCACGGCGAGAAAAGAGCGGTAAAGCTCCCAGCCTGGCTGCGTATTGGTCATGCAAAAACGTATATCGATCCGCCGGTAATAGGCAATTCATATTCGTATTTGAATGGATCATGTTTCGGGGGTCAACAGGAACCCACGAGGACGGAACATGACCCGCACAGCTCTCATCATCGGCGCGACAGGCGGCATCGGCAGCGAGATGGCTTTGGCGCTCAAGGCCCGCGGCTGGAGCGTCCGGGCACTCAACCGCAACCCGGAAAAGGCCGCGCGGGACTTTGCGCGGCTCGGCAGCCTCGAATGGGTGAAGGGCGACGCGATGATGGCGTCGGACGTCATTGCCGCATCGGAAGGGGTCAGCCTCGTCGTTCATGCCGCAAACCCGCCCGGCTACAGGAACTGGAAGGGCACGGCGCTGCCCATGCTCGAAAGCTCGATCGCGGCTGCGAAGGCCGCGGGTGCGCGCCTCGTCTTTCCGGGTACGGTCTATAATTTCGGGCCGGATGCCCTTCCGCTCATCAGCGAAACCTCACCGCAGAATCCGAAGACGCGAAAGGGTGCGATCCGCGTCGCGATGGAAATGCGGTTGCGCCGTGCTTCGAAAGAAGGAGCACCGGTGCTGATCGTTCGCGCGGGCGACTTTTTCGGACCGCATGGCGGCAACAACTGGTTTGGGCAGGGCCTCGTGAAGATGGGCAAGCCGCTCGGCTCGGTGACCTATCCGGGCAAGCGCGATGTCGGCCATGCCTGGGCCTATCTTCCCGATCTGGCGGAGACGATCATGCGCCTCGTCGAGCGGGAGAATGAGCTTGCCGATTTCGATGTCTTTCATTTCGGCGGTCACTGGTTCGATAAGGGCGTCGAGATTGCGGATGCGACGCGCAAGGCAGCGGGCGTCCCCGACGCGCCGATCCGCCGGTTTCCGTGGTTCGCCGTCTATCTCGCTTCGCCTTTCGTTGAGACGTTCCGCGAGATGATCGAGATGCGTTACCTCTGGAAACGCCCGGTCCGTCTCGACAACAGGAAGCTTGTCGCCTTTCTCGGCGAGGAACCGCATACGCCGACCGAAGTGGCGCTGCGCGTCACGCTCAAGGGGCTCGGCTGTCTCGACACGATGTCATTCAAAAGCGGCGCAATCGGCGCCGAAAGGAGGGTGTGATGTGCATGCCTGAAGAACTCAGGACGCGTGCCCAGAGGATTGCGCTTTCGCTTGGCGGCGCTGTGGCCGGCACGCTTGTCTGGCTCGCCACAGCGATCATGATGGGGCACTGAAAGAAGAACGGCACCCCGGTGAATGCCGGGGTGCCGCTATGTGTTGGCGGAAGGTGCTTATTCCGCAGCAGCCTGCAGACCGGCCAGAGCTTCGCGCGGCATGCGCTCGGCGAATTCGCGGCAAGCCTGAAGATATTCGGCCTTGAGGCGTGCAATGAGGTCGGCGGCGGCGGGCGCGTCCTTGATCTGCCCGATGCCCTGACCCGAGCCCCAGATGTCCTTCCAGGCCTTCTGCTTCATGTTGCCGCCCGAGCCGAAGTTCATCTTCGACTTGTCCGCCTCGGGAAGATTGGCCGGGTCGAGGCCAGCCGCGGCGATCGACGGCGCGAGATAATTGCCGTGAACGCCGGTGAAGAGGTTCGAATAGACGATGTCGTCGGCGGCGTGGTCGATCAGCGCCTGCTTGTAGGCGGCTTCCGCATTCGCTTCCTGCGTGGCGATGAAACGCGTGCCCATATAGGCGAGGTCGGCGCCGAGGGCGAGGGCGGAGGCGATGCCGAAGCCGTCCGAAATGGCGCCTGAGACGAGCACCGTGCCCTTGAACCACTGCTTCACTTCGCGCACGAGGGCGAAGGGCGACAGCGTGCCGGCATGGCCGCCCGCGCCCGCGCAGACGAGGATAAGGCCATCTACGCCCTGTTCGGCGGCCTTCATCGCGTGCTTCACATTGATGACGTCATGGAAGACGACGCCGCCATAGGAATGCGCCGCTTCGACGACTTCCGCCGGCGGACGAAGGCTCGTGATGATGACCGGCACTTCGAGCTTCGTGCAGATCTCGATGTCATGCGCGAGGCGGTCGTTGGAGGAGTGGCAGATCTGGTTGACCGCGAAGGGCGCGACCTTCTTGTCCGGGTGCTTGGCCTGATATTCGCCGAGTTCGCCCTTGATCCGCTTGATCCATTCTTCCAGTACATGCGCAGGCCGTGCATTCAGCGCCGGAAAGGAGCCGACGATGCCTGCCTTGCACTGTGCGATCACGAGTTCGGGACCGGAGACGATGAAGAGCGGCGAACCGACAACGGGCAGTTCGAGCCGGTTCTTGAGGTTGTTAGTCAAAGCCATGAGCGTTTCCTGACCGGGTGTTGTGAAGCGTTGACGAAACTATGGTCCGGCGGCGGGGCCTTGTCTGCGCACAAATCCACACAGGCCTGTGCGCAGATGATCAGCGCCCGGCAAGGCGGGCGCGATCGGCCTTTGCCCTTGCGGCAATGAAGTCCATGGCGGCGCGGACCGGCGGCGTGTCCTTGAGGTCGGGATGCGTCAGCAGCCAGATATCGGTGGCGCTATAGAGCTTCTCCGGCGAGATGCGCAGGAGCTGCGGATAGGCGTCGCCGGTCAGGCAGGTCAGCGCCGAAATGCCGACGCCCGCCAGCACCGCATAGGCCGTGTCGATCTGTGAGGAGAAGCGCAGATGCGTCGGCGCGTTGCGGGTGACATGCGCGCTCCAGCGGGCGAGTTCCTGATTGGCGCTCGATCCGGCGAAACCGAGAATCGAATGCTCCGCCCATTCCTCGCGCTTCGTCGGCAGGCCGTGTTCCGCCGCGTAACTCTTCGACGCATAGAAAGCGACGCCGAGGCGCCCGATCTTGCGGCCGACGAGGTTTTCTTCGCCGGGGCCATAGAGACGAATGACGATATCGGCCTCGCGCCGGCGAACGCTTGCCGGCCAGGACTCGGTGACGAAGTCGAGTTCGATGCCGGGATATTGGCGATGAAAGCCCGGCAGATGCGGCATGAGCCAGTGAGCGGTGATGCCCGGCGCCGTCGAGACGCGGACGGTGCCGCGCGGCTCGCCATCGTCCGCAGTCGCAGCGCGGACCGCGCGCTCGGCGGCCATCGCCATCGGCTCGACCTCGGACTTGAGGCGTTCACCGGCAGCGGTGAGTGCATAGCCAGCGGGCTCGCGAATGAAGAGTTTCGTGCCAAGCGCCTTTTCGAGAGCGGCGACGTGGCGACCGACGGTCGCGTGACTCAGGCCGAGCCTGCGGCCTGCCGCCGAAAGGCTCTGGGCCTCCGCCACGGCGAGGAAAATGCGGTAGGCGTCCCAGCCTGCGCCCGGCGCTTCTTCACTGTTCATTGCCGAACACCCCATGCCAATTTCTGCCGAAAGATGCGCCCTGCGCCCCTCGATTTCAAGTCGGAGGAGGCGGACGCAGGGGAAGGGCGGGCCGACGCGCCGCCGCAAGCAAGAGGCTGCAAAGCGTGGCCACCTTCTGCTAGAACCATGGCATCAAGGCATCAGGCCGAATGGCCAAATCAGGGAGAGAAATCCGTGCTGAAGACCAGATTTACGGAAATGTTCGGGGTCGAACACCCCATCGTTCAGGGCGGCATGCAGTGGGTCGGCCGCGCGACGCTCGTTTCGGCTGTCGCGAATGCGGGCGCTCTCGGCTTCATCACCGCGCTCACGCAGCCGACGCCGGAAGATCTCGTGAAGGAGATCAAGAAGTGCCGCGAGATGACGGACAAGACCTTCGGCGTCAACCTGACCATTCTTCCGGCGCTGAAGCCGCCGCCCTACGCCGAGTATCGCCAGGCGATCATCGAAAGCGGCATCAAGGTCGTCGAGACTGCGGGCTACAAGCCGCAGGAACATGTCGATGACTTCAAGAAGCACGGCATCAAGGTCATCCATAAGTGCACGGCGGTCCGTCATGCGCTTTCCGCAGAGCGCATGGGCGTTGACGCGGTCTCGATCGACGGCTTCGAATGCGCGGGCCATCCGGGTGAAGACGACATTCCGGGCCTGATCCTCATCGCGGCTGCCGCCGACAAGGTGAAGATCCCGCTCGTCGCCTCGGGTGGCATCGCGGATGCGCGCGGCCTCGTCGCGGCGCTGGCGCTGGGCGCCGAAGGCGTCAACATGGGCACGCGCTTCATGTGCACGGTCGAAAGCCCCATTCACCAGAAGGTGAAGGAGCAGATCGTCGCCAATGACGAACGCGCCACCGACCTCATCTTCCGTACGCTGCACAACACGGCGCGCGTGGCGAAGAATGCGGTGAGCCAGGAAGTCGTTGCCATCGAGAAGAAGGGCGGCGCGAAGATCGAGGACATCGCGCATCTCGTTTCCGGCGCGCGCGGCAAGGTCGTCTACGAGCAGGGCGATCCGGACTACGGCATCTGGTCGGCCGGCATGGTGCAGGGCCTGATCCACGACATTCCGACGGTGAAGGACCTCGTGGCCCGCATCGTTTCGGAAGCCGAAGGCATCATCTCCACGCGCCTCAACCGCATGGCGGGCCTCTCGGTGGCACGCGCCGCCGAGTAAGGATAAGGAATTTAACCGTCATGCCGGACTTGATCCGGCATCCATCTTTGCCGAGTGTGCAGCATTAAGGTGGACCCCGGCTCAAGGCCGGGGTGACCGGGAGATGAATGAAGTCCGCGCCGGAGACGGCGCGGGCTTTTTCATGTGCGCTCTTTCCTGACGACGCGCAGCAAGCCGCCTTCGTCGAGGATTGCGATTTCGCGATAGCCGAGTCTGACGAGACCTGCCTCCTCGAACTCGCGCAAAATGCCGTTGATCGTCTTTCGCGAAAGACCGGTCAGTTCGGCGAGTTCGTCCTGCCGGATCGGCAGCGTGACGGTGCCGCCGATCTTGCCCCAGTTCATCGCATAGCCGTAGAGACGGGCGGCGAGGCGTGCGCGAGGGCTCAGCCGGGCGCGCTCCGCAATGATCTTGACCGCCCAGATAAGCTGTTCGGTGGCAAGTTCCGCGAAGTGAATCCACAGCGATGGCTGCTCGCGGGCGATGGCCGCGAGTGCGTGTTGCGGCACGAAGATGATTTCCGACCGTTCACGGGCAATGGCCGTCGCGACGCGGTGGCCGCCGAGGATCTGCGCCGCATATCCGAAGATCGTCCCGGGGCCCGAGATGTTCACGGGCACGTTCTCGCCATTGTCGAGCGCGACGAGGGTGGTGACCGATCCGCTCAGGACGCCATAGAGGCCGCGCGCCTCGTCGCCCTTGTCATAGAGCCAGTGCCCTGCCTCGACGGTCGAAACCTGGGCGCGCTCGATCAACTGCCGGCGAAGCTCCGCGGGCCGGCGGCTGAACCATGCGTTGTGGTTCAAGACGCTGGCTACACGCTCATGCGGGCTGGCAGGTCCGGCCATCGGGGCCCTCAAGATTGTTACCTCGGTAACATTCTTCTCCGAATGCAGCCCTATTCTCAAGCCCAATGAGGGTGACTTTCGGGAGGAGGAAGCAATGGCGACACCGGTTGTGAGGAAGCTGACGGCGGGCTGCGGCGCGGAAGTGCTGGGCATCGATCTCGCGCATCTCAGCAATAGCGAGATGGAACTCGTGCGGCAGGCCTATGTGGACCATGGCGTGATCTTCTTCCGCGATCAGAAGCTGACGCCGGAAGAGCACATTGCCTTCGCGCGGCGCTGGGGCGAGATCGACATCAACAAGTTCTTTCCCGCCAATGGGCAATATCCTGAGATTGCCGAGGTGCGGAAGGAAAAGGACCAGAAAACCAATATCGGCGGCGGCTGGCACACGGATCATTCCTACGATCCGACGCCCGCCATGGGTTCGATTCTCGTTGCGCGCGAATTGCCGCAAGAAGGCGGCGACACGCTTTTCTCCAACATGTATGCCGCCTACGACGCGCTGTCCGACGGGCTGAAACAGACGCTCGCCAATCTCAAATCCGTGCATTCGAACGCGCTCGCCTTCGGCGCGGCGGGCTTTTACAAGAACAGCGATCAGGCAGGCGGTTTCAAGGGCGAGAGCCTCGTCGGCGAAGCGGCGCATCCCGTCGTCATCACGCATCCCTTGAGCGGGCGCAAGGCGCTCTATGTCAACCCGGCCTTCACGGCGCATTTCGAAGGTTGGACGCCATTGGAAAGCAGGCCGCTCCTTGACCTGCTCTATGCGCATGCGGTCCGCCCTGAATTCACCTGCCGCTTCCAGTGGCGCGACGGATCGGTCGCCTTCTGGGACAATCGCGCGACCTGGCATTACGCGGTGAACGACTATCACGGCGAGCGGCGTCTGTTGCATCGCATCACGATCGGCGGGTGCGCGCTCAACTGAGCCTGTTTTCTCCTCCGCCGCCGCATGGCAGACTTTAAGCCATGAAGAGCAAGCCGGACCAACCGGCAGCGGAGGAGGGACACATGGCTGAGGCAGCCGAGAAGACATCCATTCGCGTCGCGCCGAGGGCGGACGGCTTCGGCGCCGCGATCACCGGCGTCGATCTGCGCCAGCCGCTCGGCGCGGGCGTGGTGGCCGACATCCGCCGCGCCTGGCTCGCGCATCGCGTCGTCTGGTTTTCGGGCCAGCCGCTTTCGCTCGACGAACTGGAGCGCTTCACGCTGTCGATTGGAAACTGGGGGCGCACCGATTTCATCAAGCCGCTCGACGGCCATCCGAACGTGCTCGAACTCCGCCGCGAGCCCGATGAGCGTTCGTCCAATTTCGGCGCGGGCTGGCATTCCGATTATTCGTTTCAGCCGGAGCCACCTGCGGCGACGTTGCTTTTGTCGAAGATCACGCCGCCTGTCGGTGGCGACACGCTGTTCGCCGACATGTATGCGGCCTATGACGATCTTTCCGACGCGATGAAGAAGATGCTCGCGCCGCTCAATGCGGTTCACAGCGCGGCGCTTCCCTATTCGAAGGAAGGCTTCTACGCCAATGAAGGCAAGGCGCGGTCGATGACGATCATTCCGTCGGACGAAGCGAAGAAGACCGAGCTTCATCCCATCGTGCGGACGCATCCGGAGACGGGCCGCAAGAGCCTTTATGTCAATCGCGTCTACACGATCGGTATCGAAGGCATGACGAGGGATGAAGGCGAGGCGTTGATCGGCCTCCTCACGAAGCATTCGACGCAGGAGAAATATGTCTATCGCCATCACTGGCAGGTCGACATGCTGACCATGTGGGACAATCGCTGCGTCCAGCATTACGCCGATGGCGGCTATGACGGACACCGGCGGCTGATGTATCGCACGACGACGGCGGGCGACAGACCGCGCTGACTACCTCGTAAAAAGCAGCAGCAAAATCCCGCCGATCACAAGCAATATCCCGATGAGCTCGAGCCGCTCCGTCTTCTCGCGAAACAGGAAATGCGACGAGGCGAAGGTGAAGACGAGTTCGATTTGTCCGAGCGCGCGGACATAGGCGGCATTCTCGATGGTCATGGCGGTGAACCAGCCCATCGAGGCAAGCGACCCCGCGATGCCGACGAGTGAGCTGACTTTCCACGCCCGCGCGGTGCCGATGAGTTGGGACGGTTCGCGCCATGCGAGCCATGCCGTCATGGCGACGGTCTGGATCACGAGCACCACGACGAGCGTGAAGGCGGCGGGCATCAGGAAGTCGGCGCGACCGAGCGAGAGCGAGGCGGCGCGATAGGCGACTGCTGAAATGCCGAAGCCTGCGCCCGAGCCGAGGCCCATCAGCGTCGGACGCTCCGCGAATGAACGAACGAAATTCGCGAAGGTCAGATGCGATTTCGCTATCGAGATCGCAACGACGCCCGCGAGGCTTACAAGGATTGCGACGACGGCGCCGGAGCTTGGATGATCGCCTAGCACAATGATGCCAAAAAGGGCGGCCTGTACTGTCTCTGTCTTCGAATAGGTCGTGCCCACGGCGAAGTTCCGATAGGCAAAGAGCGCGACAAGCAGCGCCGTCGCCAGTATCTGTGCGAAACCGCCTATGGCGCAGTAGAGAAGGAACGTCCGGTTCGGCGTCGGGATGTCGTAGCCCGCAATCGCATGAAGGCCCCAGAAATAAGCGAGCGCGATGGGCAGTCCGAAGGCGAAGCGCACATAGGTTGCAGCGATGGCAGAGAGGTCGCCCGTCAGCTGCTTCTGCAGCGTCGAACGCATGTTCTGCAGAAAGGCTGCGGCAATGGTGAGGGGTATCCAGAGGGGCATGATGCATTGCGCGCGCTTTAACGCCGCGCCCACGTCTTCGCTTGCGATGCCCCATAAAGGAAGACGTGAATGGCCGGGTCAAGCCCGGCCATGACGTATTCGGATCGGGCGTGACCCAGCCGCCTCACATTGATCGCGCCGATCAATCCTCGATTGCCGCGTAAACGAGCTGCTGCATTTGAGGCCGCAGCGGGTAGGTGCTCGACGGCATGAGCTGCGTCATCAGGATGGCCACGAGTTCTTCTTCGGGGTCGATCCAGAAATAGGTCGAGGCGGCGCCGCCCCATGAATAGTTGCCGACCGAGCCGATGGACTGCGCTTCCGCGGGATCGAGGATCACCTGGAAGCCAAGGCCGAAGCCCGCGCCTTCCGCGGCGAGCTCGCCGAAGCTCGACAGGCTCATCTCCTTCATCGTGCGCCCGCCGGGCAGATGGTTGAGCCGCATGAATTCGAGCGTCTTGCGCGAGATGATGCGCGTGCCATCGAGTTCGCCGCCATTGAGACACATCTGGCAGAAGCGCCAATAGTCCGTCATGGTCGAGACGAGGCCGCCGCCACCGGAAAGGAAGGGCTTCGCCTTCACATAGGCGCTGGACTCGTCGCTCCGGTCGACGAGGCGCGTTTCACCCGTCTGCGCGTCCTTCTCGTAATTGGCCGTGAAGCGGTGGAGCTTTTCCTTCGGCACGGTGAAGCCCGTATCGACCATGCCGAGCGGCATGAATATCCGCGACTGAAGGAATTCATCGAGCGGCCGACCGGAAAGTACCTCGACCAGATAGCCGCAGACATCGGTGGCGACGGAATAGTTCCAGTACTCGCCGGGAGAGAAGAGAAGGGGGATATCGGCCAGACGCTCGATCATCTCCTTCAGTGTCATCTTGTCTTTTGCCAGACTGTCGATGCCTGCTCGTCGATAGAGCCGATCCACCGGATGCTGGTTCATGAAGTCATAGGTGAGGCCCGACGTGTGCGTGAGGAGATCGCGGATCGTCATCGGACGCGCCGGTTCCTTCGTCGCCCAGGCGGCATTTGTTCCGCCTGCCCAGACGCGGAGCTTCCTGAACTCTGGAATGTAGCGCGCGACTTCGTGGTTGAGCTGAAAGTGCCCCTCCTCGAAGAGCATCATCAACGCGACGCTCGTGATCGGCTTCGACATGGAGTAGATGCGGAAGATCGAGTCACGCTCCATGGGCGCACCCAGGTCGCGGTCGCGCTTGCCGATGCTCTCGAAATGGACAATCTGGCCACGCCGTGAAACGAGCGTTGAAAGGCCTGCGAGCTTGCCCTTGTCCACATAGGAGCCGAAATAATCAGGAATGGCGGCGAGGCGATCCGCATTGAGACCGACATCCTCGGGCCGAGCGAGCTTTGTGGCGATGTTCATAATCAATCCTCCCCGTTTGTTTTTCTTTTGTGGCAGCGTCAGCGGAAGCAGTTCGCGATTTCGCCGAGCCAGCGTCTGACGTTTTCCTTCTCCGTGGTGCCGGGCGCCTTTCCGTTGCGCACGAGAATGAGGTCGATATCGGGCGCAATGACTGTGAACTGGCCCTCATAGCCATTGGCCGAAAAGGAGCCTGGCCCGCCGAGTCCAAGCCACCAATGTGCGCCATAGGGGCCGTCGGGCGTCGTCTCCTGCTGCCATGTCGGTGTGCGGGCATAATCGACCCAACCCGGCGGCAGAATGCGCCTTCCGTCCCAGACGCCGCCGCGCATATAGAGCAGGCCGAAGCGCGCAAAGTCGCGCGGCGTCGAGAAGCAGAAGGACGAGCCGATGAATGTTCCGGCCTTGTCGAATTTCGGCCGCGGCGATTTCATGCCGATGGGATCGAAGAGACGCCCCCGCATGAACCGTTCGAAATCCGGGCCGAAGGCGTCAGCAGCCTGGGCAGCACAGCGGCTGACGATGTTCGTCGTTCCGCTCGCATAGGAATAGAAGGAGCCGGGCTTGTGCGCGAGAGGGAAGGAGGCGGCGAAATGCGCCACATCGTCCTTGCCCTTGCCCCAGAGCATCTCGACCACGTCGGAGGGACGATCGGGCGAATATTCCTCAATGAAGGCGAGGCCGCTCGACATGCGCAGAAGGAGATCGAGTGTGATCGCGCGGCGGGGATCGTCGGTCGCCTCGCGCCATTCACGGACATCGGCCGGCGCATGAATGTCGAGTTTGCCGTCGCCCACCAGAATCCCTACCAGCGCCTGCGTGATGCTTTTGGCTTCCGACCATGAGGGGCAGGTGACGTCGGGACCGAAATTGGGACCGTAGCGCTCATGGACCAGTCGCCCCTTGTGCACTGCGACGAAGGCGAAGGTCTCGCCGAAGTCCCCATGCTGATGGACGAAGGGCGCATCGACCAGCGCATCGAAGCGCGCACGATCCATGCCGGTCGGCAGGTTGCCAAGCGGCCATTCCTCGGTGGGCCAGGGCGTACCGGCGGGCTGCGGGGGAAGCGGCGGCAGGAATGTCATGCGTGGTCCGTCGAATGCGGTTGGGTTCGCTCAAAACTAACTGTTTTTTCGACATATGGGAAAGGTCCGGCAGGCACGCTAACCGTTGTGCTTGGCGGAGAGACCGCTATCCTCAATCCCAACAACCTGATGGGGAGAAGAGAATGGCGTTACCGCGGCTCCAGATCGAAGGCGAATGGTTCGAGGGCGAGGATGGCAGGACGCATATCCTGCGGGGCGTCAATCTAGGTGGCGATTGCAAGGTTCCCTTCACGCCAAACGGGCATACGAACATTCCGACCGACTTCTCCGATCACAGGACCGTTTCCTTTGTCGGCCGCCCGTTTCCGCTCGATGAGGCGGCGGAACATCTCGGCAGACTGAAGGCCTGGGGCTTCAATTGCATCCGCCTGCTGACGACGTGGGAGGCTGTCGAACACGCCGGACCGGGCATTCATGACGAAGCCTATCTCGACTATTTTGCCACGCTCTGCCGCATGGCGGACGCGCACGGGCTCTATGTCTTCATCGACTTCCATCAGGATGTATGGAGCCGCATGACCGGCGGCGACGGCGCGCCGGGATGGACCTTCGAGGCGGTTGGTCTCGACTTCACGAAGTTCCATGCGGCGGGCGCCGCGCATGTGATGCAATACAAATATGATTTCACGCGCGGCGGACGGCAGGAGGACCGCTATCCGACCATGACCTGGTCGCAGAATTACCGCTATCCGGCCAACGCGCTGATGTGGACGTTCTTCTTTGCGGGCAACACGTTTTGTCCGGATTTCAAGGTTGATGGCCGCAACGTGCAGGACTTCCTGCAGGATCATTATCTCGGCGCCATGGAGGCAGTGGCGCATCGCGTGAAGGGGCTGCCCAATGTGCTCGGCTTCGATTCACTCAACGAGCCGGGTTCGGGCTATGTCGAAAAGCATCTGAGCTATCGCCATATCGGCCCCAGCGAGATCGATGGAAGCGGGCCGCAGCCGGGTCTTGCCTGGTCGCCGCTGGATGGGCTCGCGGTCGCGCGCGGTCTTTCGCGCGACATACCGAATTTCCGGGTCGACAAGACATTGGGCAAGGTCGTTCGCGTGGACGACGAGCGCATCAATGCCGGCAAGGTTTCGATCTGGCGCGAGGGCGTGGAATGCCCCTTTGAAAAGGAAGGCGCCTATCGCATCAAGGGCGGCGGCGTCGAGGTCGTCGACGAATTCTTCTTCATGAAACGCGGTGGACACGCCGTCAGCATGGAACGCGATTTCATGTCGCCCTTCTTCCATCGCGTGGCGGAGCGCGTGCGCGCCATCGATCCCGATTGGCTGCTTTTTGCCGAGGTCGATCCCTGGCGTCTCGGCCATGGCTTTCCGAAGGATACGCCGCGCGGCACCGTCAATGCGAGCCATTGGTATGATGTAGGCACGCTGGTGACGAAGGAGTTCCGGATTCCCGAAACGCCCGACAAGATGCAGGCGCGGGAGGATTCCTATACGCGCAATCTCGCCTTCATCAAGAATCTGGGAAGCTCTCTCAATGAAGGTCTCGGCGCGCCGACGCTGATCGGCGAATTCGGCATTCCCTTCGATCTCGACCACGCCGCGGCCTACAAGGCATGGGCGACAGGCGATCATGGGTCGGGGCCGTGGCAGGAGCATATCGTCGCGCTCGATCTCATGTACAACGCCATGGATGCGCTGCTCATCTCCTCGACGCAATGGAACTACACGGCGTCGAACCGCAACGATCAGGCGGTGGGCGACGGCTGGAACCAGGAAGACCTTTCCATCTATTCCGCCGATCAGCGCGGATCGTCCAGCGACATCAACAGTGGCGGTCGCGCGCTCGAGGGATTTGTCAGGCCCTATGCGCGAACGACGGCGGGCCGTCCGCTGAAGATGAAGTTCAAGCGCGAGACGGGCGCATTCCGTTATGTCTATGAGGCGACGCGCGAGGGCGAGACCGAAATCTTCGTGCCGAGGCTTCAATATCCCAAGGGCTTCACGGTCGAGGTCGAAGGCGGTGCGGCGGTGCGTGACGACGCCAATCAGCGCCTGCTCGTGCGGGCGGATATGCCCGGCAAGGTGGGCGTCAGCATCGCGCGAATTGGTTAGCCGGTAAGCGAGGCCGATATTTCCTCGGCGGCAGCGCGCATGGGCGCGAGGTAGCGGCGCGCTGCCTCCTCGTCGCTCATTGCCGAGCCGAAATAGCGCATGGTGAGCGCCGCCACGACTTCGTCTCCCTGCATGACGGGGATGGCGAGACCGGTGGCCAGTTCGTCCGGCATTGGAACCGTCGAGGCGTAGCCGAGCCTGCGGATGCTCGCGATGAGCCGCGTGACCGCCTTGTCATCCTTCGCCATGGCGTTCATCGGCGCTTTCGACGCGCGTAAAACGGCCAGGATCGTCTGGCGCTCCGTCTCCGGACAGAAGGCGATATAGGCGCGGCCAAGCGCGGACAGGAGAATGGGCAGGCGCGCATCGAGATAATTTGGACCGGTGCCGAGCGGGCTTTTGTGAAGTGTGCCGGCGCGCACGATCATGGCGTCGCCGTCGAAGGTCGCGAGCGCGACGGGCCATTTATATTTCGCGGTCAGCGCGTGCATGATGGGCCGCGCCACCTCGACGACGCGGTCGGTATGCCGGAAGCCGTCGGACAGTTGGAGAACGCGATCGGTGAGGCCGTAGCCCGCGCGGCGTGAGACGCGGCGCACATATTTGCCGGCAATCAGGGTGTCGAGCAGGCGAACAAGCGTCGGTTTCGGCAGCGCGGTTCGCTGGTGAAGCCGCTCAAGCGTGGTCACCGTCTCCTCGTTGAGCACCTCGAGAATGCGCAGCGCCCGGAGGACGGGCTGTACAGGCTCCTTGTCCATGGGGCGATGATAATTCCGCATTGCGGAATTGCAAAACTTTGATCGCGCCTCGGCGGGCTCCTCGCGTCTAGTAATGGCCGGTTCCGACCGGAACGCCGAAATGGAGGAAGCGGAATGAAAAAGATCGCCTATTGGGGCGGCATGATCGTGCTGGGCATTGCGCTCGGCCTCGGATCGGCGCGCATGATGCTGGGGCTTGGCCAGCTCGATGGCGGCTACAGCGTTGGGCCCTGGAAGACAGGTACCGATTTCGGCAGCGCGAGTGCTGGCATGTATACGCGGGCGCGTGTCGCTCTTTACGGGCTTCTCGCGCTCGACAAGAAGGAAACGCTTTATTATACAGCGCAGACGGACGATTCAGGCGCGCCCTTGTCCGGCAACTGCACCTATGTGGTCGAAGGCAAGGATCTCGCCGCGCGCTGGTGGAGCGTGACGGCCTATGGCCCGGACAGCTTCCTCATTCCGAACGAAGCCAACATCTACTCATTCGCCAAGACGACCGTGAAGCGCGAGGCCGATGGGCATTACATCGTGCGCGTCTCGGCGGAGCGTCAGCAAGGCAACTGGCTGCCCGTCAAGGCGGGGGAAAGCTTCGACATGACGGCCCGCTTTTACAATCCGGATCAATCCGTCCAGGCCGCGCCGGGTTCGGCCAAACTTCCGCATATCGTGAAGGAGAGCTGCAAATGAAGCGTGTCCTGACATTCGTTGTCGGCGCCGCGATCGTGGCAGGCGCCGTTCATGTGGCAGTTGTCTGGGCGCTTCCCCGCGTTATCATGACGAAGGTGATGAGCGCGGTGGCGGGCGATGCGAAGGTGAACGAGTTCGCCGAGCTGCCGCTGGCGACCTCCGCCGCGCGGCGTGTCGTCCGGCCGAGCCCGGATCTCGCCTATTCGATCTGCATTCTCGATCTCTCGAAGGGGCCGGTGCGTGTGCAGGTGCCGCTGACCGAGCCCTATACCTCGGTCGCGCTCTATTCGTCGACGACGGATAATTACTTTGTGCGTAACGATCGCGACGCGAAGGGCAGGGAGCTCGACGTTGTCATCCTGCCCAAGGGCGCTTCCGCGCCAGCGGACGTTCCGACGGGTGCCGATGTTGTGACGGCGCCGACCGCAAAGGGGCTCGTGCTGGTGCGTCGCGTGGTCGAGAGCCCGGAGGCATTCCCGGCGCTCGATGAAGCCCGCAAGAGGGGGACCTGCGCTTCCCTTCATGGGTGAGCGCCGAACGGGGCCGCGGTCCGAGGAGGGAGCGCGGCCCCGGTTCGTTCAGGCCCGATCGCTGATCGCGAGCGCGAAAGAGAAGACGAGCGCGACTTCCTTCAGCCGCTCGAAACGGCCGGGTGCGCCGCCATGGCCCGCATCCATGTTGATGCGCAGCAGCGTCAGGTTTCCGTCAGTGCGCAGCGCGCGGAGCCTCGCCGCCCATTTGGCCGGCTCCCAATAGGTGACGCGCGGATCGGTGAGACCGCCAAGCGCCAGGATGTGCGGATAGGCCTGCGCCCGGACATTGTCGTAAGGCGAATAGGACGCCATGTATCTGTAGGCGTTCTCATCTTCGATGGGATTGCCCCATTCGTTCCATTCGGGCGGCGTCAAGGGCAGCGATGCGTCGAGCATCGTCGCCATGACATCGACAAAAGGCACTTCGGCGATGATGCCGTTGAAGAGGTCCGGCGCCATGTTGGCGACTGCGCCCATCAGCATGCCGCCTGCGCTGCCGCCATGGCCGACGATCCGGCCGCGCGAGGTGAAGCCTTCCTTCGCGAGATGCTCGCCGGCGGCGATGAAATCCGCGAAGGTGTTGCGCTTCTTCATGAGCTTGCCGTCGGAATACCAGCGATAGCCCTTTTCCATGCCGCCGCGAATATGAGCGATGGCGTAGACAAAGCCGCGATCGACAAGCGAAAGGGCCGTCACCGAAAATGAGGCGGGGATGCTGATCCCGTATGAGCCATAGCCATAGAGCAGGCATGGCGCGCTGCCGTCGAGCTTCGTCGTCCTGCGATAGAGCAGCGAGACGGGAACGAGTTCGCCGTCCGGCGCGGTGGCGAAGATCCGACGCGTAACATAGTCTGCGGGATTGTGGCCTGAGGGAACTTCCTGACGCTTCCGCAATGTGCGCTCGCGACTCTCCATGTCGTAGTCATAGACTTCGGCGGGCGTCGTCATGGAGTTGTAGGAAAAGCGTGTGCGTGTGGTGTCGTACTCGTAGCCAGCCGAAAGGTTGAGATCGTAGGCCTCCTCGTCGAAGCCGATTTCGTGTTCAGTGCCGTCGCCGAGGCGGCGGATGACGATCCGGCTCAGACCGTCGCGGCGTTCGAGCCGCGCGTGGTGGTTGCGATAGGCAACATGCGAAAGGACGAGCGTGCCGGGACGATGGGGCACGAAGTCGCGCCAGTTTGCGCGTTCAGGCGCGGCAGCGGGCGCTTCCATGAGCTTGAAGTCTTCTGCTTCTCCGAGATTGGTGAGAATGAGAAAGCGTTCCCGGTCGGCGTCATGCTCGATGTCGTATTCGACGCCATGCTCGCGAGCGGCGACGAGACGCGGCGGCGTTTCGGGCGCATCCGCCGGAATGAGGCGGATTTCGCTGGTCTGATGGTCATGCGTGTCGATGAGCAGGAAGCGGCCGCTCTGCGTCTTGCCGACGCCGACATAAAAGGCGTGGTCTTCTTCCTCATAGACGAGCGTGTCGTCCGTCGCGGACGTGCCGACGACATGGCGGAAGACCTTCAGCGGTCGGTGTTCTTCGTCCACATGCACGTAGAGGAAGCTCTTGCCCTTCGCATCCCAAGCGATGTCGCCCGATGTATCGGAAATCTCGTCGGCAAGGTCCTTTCCGCTCGCGGCGTCGCGGATGCGGATCGTGAAATATTCCGAGCCCTTGCGATCCGTCGACCAGGCAATGAGATCATGCGTCGGTGCGTGATCGACTTCGCCGATGCGGAAATAGGCTTCGCCTTCCGCTTCCTTGTTGCAGTCGAGAAGGACTTGCTCCGCGTCGTCCGCGTTGCGGCGGCAGAAGATCGGATGCTGCGAGCCTTGCGCGTAGCGGAGGTAATAGGCGAAAGGGCCATCGGGCGAGGGAACGGAGGAGTCTTCCTCCTTGATGCGGCCCTTCATCTCGGCGAAGAGCGTCGCCCGCAAATCCTCAAGCGGCGCGAGTGCTGCATCCGTGTAGTCGTTCTCGGCTTCGAGATAGGCGCGAATTTCGGGTGAGAGCGCGCCCGGGTCTCGCATGACGTCGCGCCAGTTCGGATCGCGCAGCCACGCATAATCGTCGGTGCGGGTAATCCCGTGATGCGTATCGGATTGCGCATGCCTTGCGGCGACCGGCGCGACGGCGGGAGGCGTGAGATTCATGTTCGTGTGTTTCTTTTATTTGTCACCCCGGGCTTGTCCCGGGGTCCAGGGGCCGCTTGCTCGGAGCGTGTTGCCCCTGGATCCCGGCACCAGGCCGGGATGACACTTTCAATTGAACTACGGCGCTTCCTGCTCGTCGTCGGGTTCGAAGTCGAGGGCGGTGCCGTTCATGCAGAAGCGCAGGCCGGTCGGGCGGGGGCCATCGGGGAAGACGTGACCGAGATGGGCTTCGCAGGTGGCGCAGCGCGCTTCGACGCGGCGCATACCGTGGGAGACGTCTTCAAGTTCTTCGATTGCCTCCGGTGCGATAGGCGCGAAGAAGCTCGGCCAGCCGGAGCCGCTTTCATATTTCGTTTCGGAGCGGAAAAGGGGCGTGCCGCAGGCGACGCAATGGAAGGTGCCCTTGCGGTGCTCGTCGAGCCAGGGGCCGGTGAAGGCGCGCTCGGTGCCGGCCTGCCGCGTCACCTGATATTGCTCGGGCGTCAGTTCCTTGCGCCATTCCGTGTCGCTCTTGACCACCTTGGGGCGGGACTTATCGGACATGGGGAACCTCCGCTGGGAGAAGAATGCCCGCGCCGCAGGACGCGGCGCGGGCGGAATCTCATTCGAAAATGAGGCTCAGCGTCTCGGCGACCATTGCCGGGCGCTCCTGGCCTTCGATCTCCATGGTCACCTCATTGGTGACCTGCCAGCCGCCGGCCTTGGGCTGGGCGTCCTTCAGCTTCACGCGGGCGCGGACCTTGGAGCCGACCGGCACCATCTGCGTGAAGCGCACCGCGTTCGAACCGTAGTTGATGCCACGGGTCGCGCTCTTGACGGTGCTGACCATGCCCATGAGGTAGGGGAGCAGCGACAGCGTCAGATAGCCATGCGCGATGGTGGGCATGCCCAGCTCTTTCTGGGTGCGCTCGGGATTGACGTGGATCCACTGATGGTCGCCCGTCGCTTCGGCGAACTTGTTGATCCGGTCCTGGTCGATCTGGACCCAATCGCTGACGCCGATTTCGTTGCCCTTCTCGGCGATGTATTCGGCGACTGTATTGAAGGTGCGCATGCGCTGTCTCCCGTTCGAATTATGGGGTATTCCGCAGGGGCCGGATGGCCGGTCCCGTTGGCGGGTAACCTAGCCGCGCATGGCCGCGCCGCCAACCGGGAATCGGAGGCCGCCTTCTTCAGAAGGACAGGCGCATGCGGACGCGGCGGTCGTCCTCGGAATCGGAGGTCAGGGCCTCCTCAAGCCAGCCCCAGGCCTCGCCTTCGGACACGATGACGATCTTCGAGCGCGGCCAACCAAGGGCTTCGAAGGCCCGGGCCACATTTGAGGCGCGCTTGCGGGCCAGCCGGGCATTGGCGGCCGCGTCGCCCGTCTTGCTCGACTTGCCGAATAGGCAGATTTGCCCCGCCTGTTTGCCGGTGGCAAGGCCATGAACATATTCGATCCGCTTCTGGCCGTCCGGCTTGATGCGGCTCGAATTGGTGTCGAAGTAGACGTAGTAGTCCTGGGTGAAGGCGCGGCCGGCGCCGGGATTGTTTCGGCAACGGCCGCCATAGGTCGAAACCTCGTCCGCCATGGCTGGCGTTGCCGCGAGCGGCGCGAGAAGGGCGAAGGCAATGGCGAGACCGGCAGCGGCGCGCGTCAGATTGGCGATGTTCATGGTTGCCCCCTTTCAGATTCGGGGCCCAAGTTAGCACATCGAACGGCGGAAACGATGCGGGCGGCCAGTGGCCGCCCGCAGGTCAGATCAGACGATCTTGGATTCCTTGTTGCCCCAGTAGCGGTCGCGGATGAGGCGCTTGTAGAGCTTGCCGGTCGGATGGCGCGGCAGCTGCTCTTCGAAGTCGACCGAGCGCGGGCACTTGATGGGCGACAGGTGCTGCTTGCAGAACTCCAGGAGCTCCGCTTCGAGCGCCGGGCCCGCATCGTTCCAGTCGACGGGCTGGACGACGGCCTTCACCTCTTCGCCGAAATCCTCATTGGGCACGCCGATGACCGCGACGTCCGCGACCTTCGGGTGGAGGACCAGCGTGTTCTCTGCTTCCTGCGGGTAGATATTGACGCCGCCGGAAATGATCATGAAGGCCTTGCGGTCGGTGAGGTAGAGATAGCCTTCCTCGTCGAGACGACCGATATCGCCCAGCGTCGACCAGCCCTTGGGATGGCGGCTCTCGGCGGTCTTCTTCGGGTCGTTGTGATATTCGAATTTGGTCTCGCTTTCGAAGTAGATGGTGCCTGCTTCGCCGATCGGAAGTTCATTGCCTTCGTCGTCGCAGATATGGACGATGGCGTTGAGCGCCTTACCGACGGAGCCCCTATGAGCGAGCCATTCCTGCGAGTTGAGCGCGCAGAAGCCGTTGCCTTCCGAACCTGCGTAATATTCGAAGATCACCGGGCCCCACCAGTCGATCATCTGCTGCTTGACCGGCACGGGGCAGGGAGCGGCGGCGTGAATCGCGACTTTCAGCGACGACACATCGTACTTCTTGCGGACGTCTTCCGGCATCTTCAGCATACGAACGAACATGGTCGGCACCCACTGGCTGTGCGTGACCTTGTACTTCTCGATGAGCTTCAGCGCTTCCTCGGCGTCGAAATGCTCCATCACGATCACGGTGCCGCCGAGACGCTGGGCGGTCATGCACCAGCGGAGCGGCGCGGCGTGATAGAGCGGCGCGGGCGAGAGGTAGATCGTGTTTTCGTCGAAGCCGTAGAGCAGCTGGGCGAGGCCGGCGAGAGCGTTCACCTCGTCGATGGGCCCACCGGTCAGCGGATGCTTCACGCCCTTCGGACGGCCTGTCGTGCCCGACGAATAGAGCATGTCGGTGCCGGCGGTCTGGTCGGCGATCGGCGTCGTCGGGAAGCCGGCGCGGGCGTCTTCATATTTCTCATAGCCGGGAACGTCGCCGCCGACGGCGAAGCAGCGCTCGACCTTGGGAATGAGCTTCTCGGCCACGAGTTGGGCGGCGACCGGCTCCAGAGCTTTCGAGACGAAGAGGAGGCGCGCGCCGCAATCGCCGACGATGTAGGCGACTTCGCTGGCCGTGAGGCGCGAGGGGACGCAGGTGAAATAGAGACCTGCGCGCTGGGCGGCCCAACAGATTTCAAAATAGCGGACGTTGTTGTCCATGAAGATGGCGATGGAGTCGCCCGTCTTCAGGCCAGCCGCGCGAAAGAGATGCGCAAGCTGGTTGGAGCGTTCGTCGAGTTCCTTGAAGGTCACGGTCTCGCCGGTCGCCGCCATGATGTAGGCGGGCTTCGACGGCGTCTTCTGCGCATGAATATAGGGATGCATTAGGGTCCTCTCCCGGGGCTCTGGACGGACAGAAACACATTCCGCCGAGCCGGACTTCGCTTTTATGTTGGTCCGTTGTTATATCTGGGCGGGACATTCGCCGCGCCACATCTTTTGCGTGAAAGTGAGCGCAAGATGACGCCCTCGTCAACTCATGTACGTTGACGCAGGGGCCGCGCGGCGCAAACGGCAAGAAATTCAGGCAATTTGCCATCAACAGGGAGAGGAAGCATGGCCTACGAGACAATCAAATACGAAGTGGCGGAAGGGATTCTGACCATTACGCTCAATCGCCCGGACAAGCTGAACGCCTTCACGGGCGAAATGATGTCCGAGCTGATCGACGCCTTCGACAAGGCGGATGCGGATGACAATGTCCGCGCGATCATCGTGACGGGCGAGGGCCGCGCCTTCTGCGCCGGCGCGGACCTCTCCGCGGGCGCCAAGACTTTCGACTATGCCCAGCGCGAAGATCGGCCCGACAAGTCGGCTTCGCCGATCCTGCCCAATGGCGAAATCGACTGGAGCCACCCCGCCGTGCGCGACGGCGGCGGTCGCGTGACGCTGCGTATTTTCGAATGCCTGAAGCCCGTCATCGCGGCAGTGAACGGACCGGCAGTCGGCATCGGCGTGACCATGCAGCTTGCCATGGATATCCGCCTTGCCTCGGAGAACGCGAAGTTCGGCTTCGTCTTCGCGCGCCGCGGCATCGTGCCGGAGGCCTGCTCGAGCTGGTTCCTGCCGCGCATCGTCGGCATCAGCCAGGCGCTCGAATGGACCTATACGGGCCGCGTGTTCGATGCGCAGGAAGCGCATGAGGGCCGTCTCGTGAAGAAGGTCTACAAGGCCGACGAGCTGCTCCCTGCTGCCCGCGCGCTCGCCCGCGAGATCGCCGACAACACGGCGCCAGTCTCCGTTGCGCTGACGCGCCAGATGCTATGGCGTATTTCGGCGCAGGATCATCCGATGGAAGCGCACAAGATCGACAGCCGCGCCATCTATGCGCGCGGCGCCTCGGCGGACGCCAAGGAAGGCGTCATGTCATTCCTCGAAAAGCGCCCGGCGACCTATCCGAACAAGGTGTCGACCGACATGCCGTCGTTCTTCCCCTGGTGGGACGAGCGCAAGTACAGCTGAGGCTGAGCATTCCGGGGTCTGTTCCTGCCGGTGCGGACCCCGGCCCCGCTCACGATACATTCGGCTTTCCGCCCGCCTTCTGCGGAAGAAGCAGTATGCAGCCGATAATGAAGGCGGCGAGAACGGCCGTTGCCGTATAGCGGCTGAAGGCGAGGCCGCCGTGCTCGATCGGCTTGTCGAGCAGATCGCCCACCGTCGCGCCGAGGGGGCGGGTCAGGATGAACGCCATCCAGAACAGCAGCGTATGTGAAATCCTGGTGAAGAAATACGCCGCCGCAATCAGCGCAAGCCCGGCGCCGAAGACAAGCGCGCCGCCTTCATAGCCGAGCCCGTTCGTGTCCGCCATCCAGTCGCCCAGCGCCGTGCCGAGCGTTTGCGAAAAGAGGATCGTCACCCAGTAGAAGATTTCGACCCTGGGCGAAACGATGGACGAAACCGACACCGATCCGGCGGCGCGATACCAGACGCCTAGCGACGCAATGAGCAGCGCCAGAAGGATCGACGATCCGCCCGCATAGCCGATGCCCAGCGAGCGGTCGGCGAAATCCGCCATTGTCGTGCCGGCCGTCGTGGTTGCGACGACCACCATCCAATAAAGGGTTGGATGAAATACCCTGGCTCTGATTTGAGCAATGACGGCGACGAAGAAGATGCCGATGAAGATGATGCTGCTGAGGGCATAGCCGAGATCGAGCGACATGGAGACGGCGTCGCCGCCCGTTTCGCCAAGCGTCGTCGCGGCGATCTTGATGATCCAGAAAACGAGCGTGACTGCCGGTACCTTGCTTGCGCCGTTGTCTTCAGCCTTCAGCATTTTCTATCACTGCTCCGGGTTTGGCGTGTAGTTGCGGTTGTGTCCGGTGACGTTCCAGAGCGGGGTCAGGAAGAAGATCGCCAGCCAGAGCATCATCATCAGCGAGCAGGGCACGAGCAAGGCATTGAGCGGGCCGAGCCATTTGGTGACGAAGCCGGTGAGCAGTGCGCCGATGGGCCCGCCACCGATCGAGCCGAGCTGAAAGGCGGCGAGCATTCGCGCGCGCAAGGCCTCCGTCGCAGCCTCCTGAACGATGGCGCGGGACTGGCTCATCGCGATGCCGCCGGAGAGGCCCCATATCAGGGCGAGAATATTCACTGCCCAGAGCGGCGGGCAGAAATGCATGAGAACGGTGACGATGGAGCCCGTGAAGCCGGTGAGCATCATCACGCGGCCCTGCCGCCTGATCGGGCGGAAACGGCTCAGCATCAGCGACGAGAAGCCGATGCCGCCGAAGAAACACATATTGAGAAAGCCGATCTCGAAGGATGCGCCGTGATAGACATCGCGGACGAGCACCGGAAAGAGCACGAGAAAAACGCCCATGAAAAGCACGCCGGAGAAGAAGCTGTAAAGCAGCACGGGGCGGATGCTTTCATGGCGCCAGACCGCTTCGAGGCCCTCGCGGACATCGCGGAAAGGCGAGAGCCATGACGCGGTGCCGGAGCGCGGCGTGGGCGGAATGAATGACAGCCGAGACGTCGTGAAGGCAGCGAGCCCGAGACCGGCGCACTGGAGAACCAGAAGGGCAGGTGCCCCGACGACGGTGGCGCTGCCGGCGACGAGATAGCCGATCACCTGGGCGAGAAACTGGCCGCCCAGAACGAGGGCGACGGCATGCTGAATGTGGGCGCCGGGGCGCGAGGCGGCAACGCGGGACAGCATGGCATCGCGGGCAGGCATCACGAAGCCGCCGAGCGCCGACATGACGAGCGCATAGCAAACCATGAGTGGGTAGCTGAGCCAGCCGCCGAAGATCAATGCCGCGAGGACCGCCGGCGGAATGATCGCCGCGAGCTGCAGGCGGAAGAGGTGGCCACGCAATTCGCGCCGGTCGGCCACGGCGCCGCCGAAAAGGCCGAGCACCATCATGGGGAGCATGGAAAGCATCTGCGCGATTCCGACGCGCTCGGAGCTTTCATGCAGGACGATGGTGACGATCCACGGAAAGAGAACACCCTGGATGCCGGCCGAGAAGAAATAGATCCAGACGCCCGACATGTACCAGGTGAATTCGTCGCTTCCGCCCGCAGCGGCTTTCGCCACCGGCTCTTCCGGCCGATTCATGACGCTCCCCTCGCTCTCGACGGCGCTCGATGCGCCGGTCCTCGCCTTCCCTTGTCGCCTTCTATCGCGTTTGCCGGTTCAATGCTCGTCCTGCCGCCGGCGAATGTGAAATTTTTTTGACGATAGCCTGAAAAGGCGCCGTTTTAGGCAGTGGTAAAGGAAGCGGGAGCGATAAGAGCGTCGGATGTGCCCTCGATTCTTCAGCCTCGAGTTCAGGATGACGACGACAACTGCCCGCGAGCTAGCAGAGCCGGTCGAGCCTATCGACCCGGAGATCACGTGCGCCGAGGTTTTCGATTTTCTTCTCTCGGATGGCGACGTGCTGAACATTCCCGTGGTGGACCGGGGGCGTCCGGTCGGCCTCGTCAACCGCCTGGATTTCATGCTCATCTATGTGCGCATGTATGGGCGCGAGGTCTATGGCCGCCAGCCCATCACGACTCTGATGCACAAGGCACCGACCATCGTCGACGCGAGCGCAACCTGCGAGGAGATCAACGCGCGGCTGTCCGCGCTGGCAGGCAGTTCACCGCTTCAGGGCTTTATCGTCGTGGAAAAGGGGCACTATATCGGCCTCGGCTCGGCGGCCGTATTGATGCGCGTCATGGCGGAAATCAACATGCGCCGCGCCGAGGAGCTTGAGCGCCAGCGCCGCCGCGCGGAGGCCGCGAGCGAAAGCAAGACGCAGTTTCTCGCCAGCATGAGCCATGAGCTGCGCACGCCGCTCAATGCGATCATCGGCTTTGCCGACCTGATGCGCATGGAGCTCTTCGGCAAGATCGAGCCGTCGCGCTATCTCGAATATGTGCACGACATTCACGGCAGCGGCGTGCATCTGCTGCACATGATCAATGAGCTGCTCGACATGGCAAAGATCGAGGCCGGACGGTTCGATCTGCACGATGCGGAGATTTGCCCGCTGGAAATCTGCGAGGAAGTGACGCGCATGTTGCGCCAGTCGGTCGCGACGGCGCGGGTGCAGCTGGAAATGCGTGTGCCGGGCGATCTTCCGCATGTCATGGCGGATGAGCAGCAGATGCGGCGCATCCTCGTCAATCTTCTTTCCAATGCGATCAAGTTCACGCCTGCAGGCGGAAAGATCACGCTGTCCTTTGCGGAGCGCGCCGACGGCGGCCTTGAACTCGCGGTGGCCGACACCGGCATCGGCATTCCGGCGGACAAGCTCGAAAAGGTGCTGGAGCCCTTCGAGCAGGTGGAAAATTCCTTCACGCGCACGCGCGCAGGCACGGGGCTCGGCCTGCCGCTGACCAAGGCGATGGTCGAGGCGCATGGAGGGCGGCTCTGGATCGAAAGCGTGCTCGACAAGGGAACGCGGGTGCGCGTGACCTTGCCGGCGGAGCGCGTTCTGAACAGGACGAAGACAGACGCGGCCTGAGATCAGGCTTGCGCGAGAGAGGCCATGGACGCGTAGGTGTGAACGATGCGTCCTCTAGCCGACGAGGCAGCGGCGGCGACCATGGCTGCGGCGACCGTGTCCGCCGGAATGCCGCGATAGATCTTTGCGGGGCCGACGAGCAGCGGATTGAGAAACGGCATTGCGCCCATCATCGCGGCTTCGGCGGGGCGCCTGTCGCCGCGCTCGCCGAGGATGAGTCCGGGCCGGAAGATATGTGCCGCCTCAAAGCCGAGCGCGGCGACCGCGTCTTCCGCCTCGCCCTTCACCCGCGAATAGAAGATCGACGAACGCGCGCTGGCGCCGATCGCCGAGACGAGCAGAAAGCGCGTCGCGCCGGAGGCTTTCGCGGCGCGGGCGAAATTCACAACATAGTCGAAATCAACACGGTGGAAGGCTGGTTGGCTTCCCGCCTTCCTGATCGTCGTGCCGAGGGCGCAAAACGCATCGTCGGCATGGATGGCGGATTTCGCGAGCGCCAGCTCGAGCGTCTCGAAATCGGTGACGATTTCGATGAGCTTCGGATGGGAGAGGCCAACGCTCCGACGCGTTATCACGACGACGCGGTCATAGGTTGGCGCGTCGAGCAATCGCTTGAGCAGGAAACCGCCGACAAGGCCGGTCGCGCCGGCAACGAGAGCTGTCCTGGTCATTTCGGTGCCTCTCCCGTGTAGCGGGCGCGGGGCCTGATCATCTGGCCGGAGCGATATTGTTCGATGGCGTGGCCGATCCAGCCCGCCGTGCGGCCGAGCACAAAGATCGAAAGGCCGGTGCCGGGCATCATTCGCAGGGTAACGGAGAGGGCGCCGACCGCGAAGTCGATATTGGGATAGACGCCGCCGGCTTCAGCCATGACATCGACGATGCGCTGAACGCGGAGGAACGCCGGGTCGTCGCCATGATTGGCGCGCATGAGGTCGAGCAGCATCGCCGCGCGCGGATCGCCGTCGGGATAGAGCGGATGGCCGAAGCCGGGCACGAGATCGCCATTGCGCAGGCGACTTAGCACCGCGTCCTCAACGTCCTGGCGATGGGCCAGATCGGTGAGAAAGCTTTCGACGCGGCTGGTGAAGGCGCCATGGCGCGGGCCTTGCGCGGCGCAGATGCCGGCCTGAACGGCCGCGTAAAGCGTGGCGCCGGTTCCCGCGACGCACCGCACGGTGAAGGCCGACGCATTGAGTTCGTGGTCGGCGCAGAGGACGAGCGCGGCGCGGATCAGTTCCGCCGCCCGGCGGTCGCCGAAGGTGAGCGAACGGGCAAGCACTTCATGTACGGGATCGGCGGAGGGCGCGACGCCCGCGATCACGGCCGCAACGAAGCGCATGAGCCTTGCGCCCGTGGCGGCGAGGCCGCGATCGGTCATGTTGTAGATGGAGGGATCGTCGAGACCGGCAAGCGGCAGCAGCGAGAGGCAACGCTCGATGCGCGGCGCATCGGCGAGGTCCGATGCGAGCCTTTCGACCAGCGGCGTCATTTTCGGCACGGCGTCGCGTGTGAAGGGCTGCACATCGCGGCAACCCCACAAGAGGGCGGCGACCTGTTCGACGCTCGAATTGCGCGCCAACGCCATCGCGTTCGAGCCGCGGTAGTGGAGCTTGCCGTCGGAAATGAGCGTGATCGCGGAATCGAGGACCGGTGCGCCGCCGAAATTGAGCGCGGCGGCGAGCGCGTCTCGTCCGCCTTCGAACTGGGGCGATGAGGGGGAGGCTCCGGCGGCGCGGCGCTGTTTCAGCGCGCGCACATCCTCGGCCCGGTACCGCTTCGCCCGACTGTCCGGCACAGGTTCGGAGCGGATCAGGTCCCGGCTTACATAGGCATAGAGGGTCGCAAGGCTGATGCCGAGTTCGGCGGCGGCTTCCTTGGCCGTGAGGTAGAGGCTTTCCGGGGGTGGGGCGAGCTTGGGCATGGCCTATTTTTATATAGATTGATTAGCTTAATCAAGATTGACGATTATTGAGGTGATCAACATTTTTGACCCGAGAGGCGCGCTCGGGCGCCTCGGGAAATGAGGTGTGAGATGTCCAATGGTCATTTTTCAGCTGGGAGCGGGGCGACCGCCTTCGGTCTCGACAATGTGGTCGCCGCCGAAACGCCCCTGAGCCATGTCGATGGCGAGGCGGGGCGGCTCATCATTGCCGGCCACGATGTCGGGGACCTGGTCGCGGCTTACGACTTCGAGGGCGCGGTCGCGCTGCTCTGGCGGGTGGCGGGGCTGGAGCCCGCTCCCTCGGCGGAAGATGTTCGCGATGGCCTTGGCCGGGCGCGCGTCGAGGCCTTTAAGCTTGTTCCCGCGCTGCTTGCCGCGACGAAGGGCCTTACGGTGACCGAGGGGCTCAGGACCGGCTTTTCCCTTCTGGCGGACGAGGGCGATCTTCTGCCGCATATCCGCGCCGTGGGCTCGGCGCCTGTCTTCATCGCGGCGCTCTGCCGTCGCGATGAGGGCAAGGAGCCGATCGCGCCCGATGCCGCGTCGGGGCATGCCGCCGATTTTCTCCGCATGCTGAAGGGCAGTCCGGCGAGCGAGGCCGAGGTGAAGGCGCTCAATGCCTATCTCGTCACGGTCACCGATCACGGCATGAATGCGTCGACCTTCACCGCGCGGGTGATCGCTTCGACGCGGGCGGGCATGATCTCGGCCATCGTCGGCGCGTTCTGCGCCTTGAAGGGACCGCTGCATGGCGGCGCGCCCGGCCCGGTGCTCGACATGCTGGACGATATCGGCACTCGCGCCAATATCGACGCGTGGCTTGCCCGTGAGATTGCCAGGGGCGAGCGGCTGATGGGCTTCGGCCATCGCGTCTACAAGGTGCGCGATCCCCGTGCCGACGTCTTCAACCAGGCGGTCATGCTGCTCACCAACGGCAATGAGCGCGTGCGTTTCGCGCGCGATGTCGAGAAGGCGGCGCTGGCGGCTCTGAAGGCGGCGAAGCCCAACCAGCGGCTCGACACGAACATGGAGTACTACACAGCCGTATTGCTTGAGGCTCTGGGCATTCCGCGCAGCGCCGTCACCGCCGTCTTCGGCATGTCGCGCGTCGCGGGCTGGAGCGCCCATGTGATCGAGCAGGAGCGCGTCGGCAGGCTCATCCGTCCGCAGTCGCGCTATGTCGGCCAGTGGCCCGACGACAAGGCTGCGTGAGCCGCAAGGCTCAACAGGGCGGCTTCGGTCCGAAGGCGGCTCGCGCCAACTCGACGGCTGGTCTGTCGAGTAGCGCGGGCTGCCACTCGGCCTGGCGCAGGATGCGCGAGGCAAGCTGGTCGTAGGATTGCGGGCCGTCGATGCTGACGCAGTCTTCCGCGGTGCGCGGAAGATCGAGCGCCTCTTTCGCGTCGCCATTGCTGCGCACATAGTTTGCCGAGGCAAGATAGCCCGCGATGTATTTGCGGCACAGAAGGGCCGGACGTGGCGTCGGGCCTTGCGGATTGAGCCGGTGTTCGGAAAGCGCGCGGCAGGCCGCCACGAGATCCCCGCCCGTCGATATGCGGCTAGCGGCCTCGGCAGCGGGCGCG
The DNA here is from genome assembly GCF_039680535.1 of Parvibaculum sp. GTDB lineage: Bacteria > Pseudomonadota > Alphaproteobacteria > Parvibaculales > Parvibaculaceae > Parvibaculum. The sequence continues at coordinate 97,539 of NZ_JBDKSS010000023.1, forward strand.
AATGTCATGACGGCGAGCGCCAGCAGAAAGGCGGTGCCTGGGGGCGAACGCACAGCCTGAACCTCCGTGAACCTGTGGTGCCCGCCGGCTACGTCTGCGGCTCTTCGACGCCGAGCCAGCGGTCCACGAGGCGCGACACGCATTCGCGTTCCGAATATTGGCTCGTCATGGCCCGGGCAATGTTCTCGGCGGCTTCGGGCGTCTTGCCGGGTTCGGCGCCGAGGGCGGTCGCGACCTGCGAATAGGCGTCGCGGGCAAGGTCCTTGGCCAGCATCCGGCAGGGATCGAGCGTTCCGTAGCGAATGAGCGGCGCCGCAATGGCGGCCACGAGGAGAACGATAATCAGCCCAAGGATGATCCGCATCAGTTGGTCTCCGCTGAAATCTTCAAAACCCGATTTCCGTCAATATCCGCTCGGACCGTTGCCGCGGCCACGGCCGTATTCGCTGCTCGCGCCGGGAGCGGCGGCCATGCTGGTACGGCATGCGTTGAAGCCCTTCTTCCAGCCGGCGCGATAAGCCTTGCTCGTGCGCCAGAGGTCGGGATCGCGAATGACCGTCGATGAGTTGCCGGGGATATAACCCGTGCCGGTGCCGCAACCCGCGGAATAGCCCGTCTGGTAGTCCGGGTCTTCCGACTGATCGTCGCCAAAAGTGCTGCAGCCCGAAAGGGAAAGGCCGAGGGCGAGGCAGAGCAGGGCGGTTTTGAGCATATTCTTTGTCATAATTCTTTTTCGGCTCCTGGCATGTCGCGGCGAGCATAGCGATGCGGCACGCGCCCGCAAGCGTGAGGCGAAGGCCGCCTTATAGTTTACGACCTTTTAACAGGCATGGTGCTCAGATGGGTCTTTGCGGGAGGAGCTGCCTCCCGAGACTGACAAGTGGCGACCATGGCTTCGATCGCAATACCGGGCAACATGAGTTTTGGCGCACCCGCGTCAACGGCTGCCCATGAGCGCGATCTCCTCTTGCGACGCCTGGCGGATCTTGCGGTTCTGCCGCCGGGCCGCATTACCGCGCAGGAGCGTGGCCTTGTCGACATGGTGATGGCGGCTGCGGTCTCCCGTCTCGACGAAACCCAGCGCAGGCGTCTCGCCGAACGCGTCGCGCCGCTGCCGGAGGGCCCGCGGGAACTCACGCTGACGCTGGCGCGCGACGCCTTCGCCGTCGCCGAACCCATCCTGATGCATTCGCTGAGCCTCGGTGCAACCGAACTCGCCGACATCGTTCGCGATGCCGGGCATGATCATGCGCTGGCCATCGCGGGTCGCCGCTCGTTGCCGCCGGTGGTCGTCGATGCGCTGGTCGATTACGGCAATGGGCAGGTCATTTGCCGGTTGCTGGCGAACAAGGGTGCGCTGCTTTCTCACCGCGCGGCGGAAGCGCTTGCACGGCGGAGTTCGAGCGAGCCTGAATTCGTGCCGCTGCTGCTCGCGCGGCCGGAACTCAATGCGCGCCAGGCGCTTCTCATGTTCTGGTGGAGCCCGGCGCAACTCAGAAGCGAAATTCTCGCGCGGTTCACCGTCGAGCGGCGCATGATGCATGTAGCTCTTGAGGACGTGCTCGAAGGAGGCATCGAGGTGGCGGGCGCGGACGAGGCGCTTCGCGTTATCCTCTCGATGGTCCGTCCGCCGAAGGCGGCTCCGAAATCGCATATTGCGCAGCTCGCAAGTCTCGCAACCGATGGGCGGATCGAGGAGTTCGTCGGCGAGCTGGCGCAGGCCGGCCGCATTCGCGCCGAAACCGCATTCCGCATACTCAGCGATCAGGGCGGCGAGCCCCTGGCCGTCTTTGCCAAGGCGGTCGGGCTTACACGCGCCGAGTTCGGCGATCTCATGGTCCATGCCACCGGCATTCGCGGTGGAAGCATTCCCTCCCGCACTGACGTCGAGCGCGTGGTGAGGACTTTCGACGCGATCTCCATCGACCGGGCGGACCTCGTCCTTCATTCGTGGGATTGGTCGATTTCGGGCGACGCGCAGATCGTCATGCCTGTCGAAGAGTAGGGCGTCTATTCGGCCGCGGTTGCGGAGATGTCCTGCTTCTCGACGCCCGCTTCCAGACGCGATGCGCCTTCGGGCGGCTGGAAGATGGGTTTGCTGACGATCGTTTCAAGCGCGCGCTGGGCCTTTTCGGCCGTCGCGATGATGTCGCCCTCCGCCTGATCGACGAGGTCGAGAACTTCGCGCGCGCCCGTGAGAACGCCATCGAGCCAGCCATCGGGGTTGCTGCCCAGCGCCTTGAGCGTGACGGCATCGGCCGCAAGCGTCGTCACCGTGCGGCGCACGGCGGCCGTGTTGAAATCGGCGGAGCCATTCACAAGACTGACAAGCATGCGCACCTGCGCGCGCACGCCATCGATGAGCGCATTGCGTTCGCGCTGGCGCTTCTCGCCCTCGTCCGCGGGCGGCGCCAGATCGTCGAGCGAGACGCCGAGAACGCGCGCGACGGCGGCCATGGTGCGGAACGTGCCGTCCTTCTTGCCGGTTTCGATTTCGGAAAGATAAGCCGGGCTGATGCCGGCTGCGCGGGCAAGCTCGACGGCCTTCAGACCGCGAAACTCTCGCCAGACGCGGACAGGGTTTTCGCCATCCGCGATGCGGTGCGCGACCTTGGCCGGCGCGCCGCCGAGCCGCTCGGTCAGCGTGGCGCGGGCCCGCGTCAGCTCGCTCGCAATGCCCTTCAGCTTCAGCAGCGTTTCATATTCGCCAATGGGAACGAGCACGAAGAGCGGCTTGCCGTCGGGCCCCATGACGTGCTGATGGGCTTTGTCGCCGGATTCGCTTCTGGACGCCTGATCGTTCACGAAGTTCCGCTCCACTCGCCATCTGCGTCATGCACCATCGCCGGGAGATAGCCGATTCTAGGCATCCATTGCGAGCATTCCGAGGTCATGCGCCGTCGCAGATCGAATCATAGACGGGCTGCAAAGTCCATCGGAGCGGAGGCCGCGCGAGGCTAGCTTCGCCAGCGAAGTGTGGTCGGCTTCACCGGGTTCTCGAAGGGGCGTCCCTGTTCTCCGGCTTCCTGCCATTCGGTCTTCAGGCGGTGATACCACTTCGCCTGCACATCAGAGTCGTTGATGAGCATGAGGCGAGGATCGAACCGCAGGCCTTCCTGCTGCAGGTCGACCATGGCGCGGTCCTGATCGAGGAAGGCGCGCATGAAGGGGCGCAGAACGGGCTTCAGGACGGTGAGGAGCGGCATCGTCCAGTAAAAGGATTGCGTGATTTCCGTCGTCTTCTCGTCGACCGGCGTAACGCAGGTGAGCCCGGTTACGCGGTGACGGCCTGCCGTAATGCGTTCGATGCGGATCCCCGGCAGCCGGAATGAAATTTCCGTACGCGGCGCGCCGCCAAGAATCTTGTAGGCAAAGGAGTTGCTCGACGGCGCATGCTCGACCATGGCGAAGCCGAGTTCGGCGGGCGCGAAGGCCTTGGCCTTTTCATGGATCGACTTCTGCGTCCGCCAATACCAGCTGCGGTGAACGAAGGGGCCATGGGCAGGGTCCATGAGGCCGATGACCGCATGATCGATATGACATGAGAAGGTCATCTTCTCGCGGATGTTGGGCCGCCTGTCGGCATCGAAGCCCGGCATGAGCGGCGGCTCGCCCGACGGAGCAAGGTCGGCACGCTTTTCCTCGGCGATATAGATCCAGATATTTCCCTGGACCTCGCGCACCGGATAGCGGCGCACGCGAATGCGGGACACTTCGATGTCCTGACCGGGAACGAGCGAAGGAATTTCGGCGCACTGGCCGTCGGTGCGGAACTTCCAGCCGTGATAGGGGCATTCGACCGCGCTATGGCCGCATCCGCTCGACTTCGAGTCAAAGAGCTTGCCGGCGGACAGCGGCACGCCGCGATGCGGGCAGATATCGCGGAGCGCAAAGGGCTCGCCCTTCTCGTCGCGGCCAATAAGTATCGGCTCGCCGAGCAGCACCTTATGGATCATGGCGCCGGGGGCGATCTCTTCGCCGGGGGCGCCGAAATACCAGATGTCTTTCAGGAACAAGCCAGTCTCCAACTCATGCGCGTCAGGGTGAGGGCATAATGCGCAGCACGGGCCCATTCAGCCAAGCGCTCATACGTCGCAGGCGGGGATACACGCCGGCACTCGAAACATTTTGTTGCATATATGGCCGCCGGACGATGAAGCGATGAACGTTCAATAGGGGTAGGGTCTGTATCCAAGGAATTTTGTCTTAAGTTGATTTGATGAATATTGCTTGTTTTAAAATACTGTATTCGGATCGATAGTTCCCAGCATTGCACTTTCAATACGAATTGATATAAATGCGCCGTGGTTCTTTACCCTTGACTTCGCGTTGGGTCGGTCGCGTGGCAGGCGTAGGAATATCGGGGGGCGACATGAGCGAAAAGGCGGGATTGATCGGCATGACCGCGGAAATTGTTTCCGCTTATGTCGGCCATAACGATGTGCCGGCCGAAGACATCTCGGGCCTCATCCACAAGGTGTATACGGCGCTGGTGCAGGCCGAGAGCGGAGCGGCCTCCCATGTGGAACGGCCGGAACCAGCCATTTCCACGCGCAAATCGATCACGCCGGATTATCTCGTCTGTCTGGAAGACGGCAAGAAGTTCAAGTCTCTGAAGCGGCATCTGCGGACGCATTATAATCTGAGTCCTGAAGAATATCGCGAGAAGTGGAACCTGCCTCGCGACTACCCGATGGTCGCGCCGAACTATGCGCAGGCGCGTTCGAAGCTCGCCAAGAAGATGGGACTCGGGCAGAAGGGGCGTCGCCGCACGGTTCGCCGCGCCGCCGCCAAATAACGGCGCTATGGGCTTTCCGAGACATTCGCGCCATGGCCTCGTGTGAGGCGCCTTGCCAAGGCGGGCTGCGGGATTCATCATCGTTGAGATGATTCGCGGGGACGAGGGGGTTCCCGCCATGACGGGGGACACGTCCATTCTGACCGCCGCCGAACAGGCCATCCGCGCGCAGCTCATTATTCCCGAACAGCAGGAGCTTTTCGACTATTGGCGGTCGAAGGGGGACGAAGCTGGGCATCCGACGCGGGCGGACATTCATCCCGGCGATATCAAGGCGCTGCTGCCCTGCATCAGTCTTCTCGACATTCTCGATGGAGGCGCGGTCGGTGAGCCGCGGAGACTGCGGGTTCGGCTGGCAGGGACGCGGCTGCGCGATTATCTCGGTGTCGAAACGACGGGGCGTTGCCTCGATGAGTTCGACCTTGGCGATCAGCGGCTTTATTGGGATGCGGCCTATCGCGAGGTCGTGGAGGCAGGCCGCCCCGCGCAGGGCGTCGTACCCATGACGCCGTGGCGTCAGCCGCATGTATTCCAGTTCTGGTTGCGCCTGCCGCTCGTCGGCGACAATGGACGCATCGTCATGGTGCTGGGCCATGATACCTTCCTGCAATCGGAGAAGGCGCAGGCGCTCGCAAACCGGGCCAATCTCCGCATCGCCTGAACTGAACCGGGCGGCACCATCGGAGCCACCATGTTGTTGTCTGCCAATATCCGCCAGCTTCGTTATTTCGTCGTCGGTGCCGCGCTGTTGAGCGCCTATGCCGGTTCAACGGCCCAGGCGGCGACGGCAACGATCGAAGCGGGCGAGAAGACTGTTTCAAAGGGCGAACTGGCCGAGTTCAAGGTGTCCGCGCCCCGCGACACGTCGTCGGAGCTTTCAGCCTGGTGCGAGGTGAGCGCTGGCGGCGCCGCTAAGCTCACCTTCGATGGCGAGCACTACATTCCGCTTTCGGATCCGGCGGTGGGTGATGCCGTGACACTGAAGCCGGGAGAGACGAAGCGCTTCGACATCACCGGCACCATCGAGAAGAACAAGGGCGACGCCTATATCGGCTTCCTGTTTGCCGATGTTCCGCAGGCCATGTGCTTTCCAGGCATGGAATGCGGCGGAGCGACAGGCGGCGCGGAGAGCGTGAAGGTTTCCTGCGGCAATCGCTGAGCGCCGCATTCCGCCTCTTTCAGAGATACGTCTCCTTACAGATGCCGCCTCCTTCACAGGTGCCGGATGAGCATGACGACCGGCGCGACCCGGCCGTGGCGGGGAAGCGTTCGTGCCTGCGCGCCCGATTGCGGCGGCACCAGGAAAAAAGTTCCGTCAACAGATGAAATGAAGCGGCCAAAGCCGCTCTCCTCGCCGTCGATCTCGACGATGCAGTCGCGCCCGAGCGCGCGCGTGACATGTTCCGGCGGGAGCCGGTCCGCGATCACGACATCTCCAGCGCAATAAAGGCCGACATTGGCGCGAATGCGCATCGCAACCGGATCGCGCGCCGGTGCTTCGAGCGTCAGCGTTTCGTCACCAGCCGGCACGACGTTTTCAAAATGCCCGTCACGGCCGATCTGACCGATGCAGGGTATGGATGCGGTGCGTGGCGGCGCCGAGATGAGGTCGGCGACCCGCACATCCAGGACTGCGGCGAATTTCGCCAGCCAGTCCATTGAAACCGTCATGCCGGACGTCTCGAGCCGGGAGACCGTCGCGGCGGTCGTTCCGACGCGACGGGCCAGTTCCGACTGCGTCATGCCTCGCAACTTTCGGAAGTGGCGGATTCTGGTCTGGGTCACTCCGTCCTCCTGTCGTTTCGAATTGCGTCGGAAAATTACGCAAACTTATCCCCGCCATATACTGAATGCGTAATTTTACCATGTAGAGCATACGAGGGGTTCTCGTAATGTTCCGTTAACTTCGCGTAACGCCCAGGAGGGACGACATGCAATTTATGAGTGGGGGCCATTCAAGCAGGTTCAATCTGGCGAGAAAGGCGGCGTTCCCCGATTTCGGCGGACGTCTCGTCCGGTGCGCAACGACCATCAAGGCCAAGACGGGCAGGGATGTCGCCTGGACGGCGCAAGTGGCGTTGACTCAGGAGATCATCGCGCAGGCCTTCAACATTCCGGTGGGCGAGCTCCGGGCGGCCACGCGGCGCAAGGCGCGGGTGGCACTGGCACGGCAGATCGCGATGTATCTGGTGCATATCGCCTTTGGTCTCAACCTTTCGGAGGTCGGACTTCACTTCGGACGGGACCGGACCACGGCAGCGCATGCCTGCCGGCAAATGGAAGACCGGCGCGACGACCGGGACTTCGATCTTCTGCTCGACCGGCTTGAAAGGGCAGTCCGCGCCATGCCGGTCACGGAGCGCATGCAATGATGGCCGCGGCAAAGAGGCCCGGCCCGATGGTTGCCGAACGGGAAATCGAGCGCGAAGTGCGGCGGGTCTTTCCCCGGTTGAGCGAGGACGACGCCTATGTCGCGCCGATGCGAGACGGGGGCTTTGGTGTTTTCGTCGCGCGCAACAGCTGGCGCGCGCCGGTTGCGCGGATCGAAGTGCACGCATGGAAAGCCATTGAGCAGCGCGACTTTGTGGAGCTCGCGGGCGAGGCGCGGTGGCGTCCGAGTTCGGCGGGGATCGCCTATTGGCGACGCCTCGGGGCGAGCGCCGATCCCTTCCGCGCGCAGCACCAGCTTGGGACGCTGAAGCAGGTCGGCGATGCGACGGTCGAAGTCAATGACGGAGAGTCTCCGCTCGGATGGCTCCGGCGGCGAAAGGGCGCCGATGGAAAGCCGCTCGTTTCGGCCACGCAATTCGAGGCGGGCGAACGGCTGCGTCGCGACTTCACGCTTGCCTGCATGACGCCGCGCCTGACCACGGATTGGTCGGCCGCGATGACGGCGGATGGCGGAGGACGCAGGCTTCGCGATCCTTCCGATGTAACCGACAGGGCGCTTGCCGCGCGCGAGCGGCTTGCTCGTGCGCTTGATGCGGTCGGGCCGAAGCTCTCCGATCTGGCTCTCGCCGTCTGCTGCCATCTGCATGGGCTCGAAAGCGCGGAACAGCATTTCGGCTGGCCGCGGCGATCGGGCAAGATCGTGCTGCAGATCGCGCTCGACCGGCTTGCGGCTCATTACGGGCTGGAGGAACGGGACGAAGAGAAGGGGCGTCAGCCGTGAGCGGCGGCGGATGCCGTGCGGGCGTCGCGCTGGATGCGGCCGACCATGGAATAGAGCCCGTTCGAGCGCTGCGGGCTCAGGTGCTCATTGAGGCCGAGCTTTGCCATGATGTCCTTCGCATCGACGGCGAGGATCTCGGCGGGCGTCCTGCCGGAATACATGCGCAGGAGAATGGCGATCAGTCCACGGACGATATGGGCGTCGCTGTCGCCGCGGAAGACCAGATGCGTGCCATCTGCTTCCATGCGAGGTTCGGTGACGAGCCAGACTTGGCTCACGCAGCCCTGCACCTTGTTTTCGGGCGAATGTTCCTCGGCGCTCAGCGGTTCGAGCTCGCGGCCGAGTTCGATGACATAGCGGTAGCGTTCTTCCCAATCGTCGAGGAAGGAGAAATCTGCGATCAGGTCGTCGATGCTCATGCCACTTCGCCATTCCGGGCCCCGGTTCCGGCGGATACCGGGCGCGCGCCTTCAAATTCCGCTCAGGACATAGCGACGATGGCGGGGATGCACAAGCTTTGCGACCCGATGGGCCCCTCTAATGGGAACGCCGCCCGGCGGGTAGGCATACCGTACCGGGCGGCGTTCAGCCGACCGGAAGCTCAGGACAAAGCTTCCGGAGGGCCGTCCTCAAACACCCGCGAGATTTGCCGGGGGAATGGTGCGGGGTGCAGATGGGGCGCCGGCCGCATCTGCCGGGGCGTTTTCCTGCTCCTCATGGGCTTTTTCGGTGAGCCACAGGAAAAGCTTGCTGCCGTAATAGGCCGTTTGATGGGCGACGTGGGCGACGACGGCGTGGCTGCGCTCGCAGACATCGGCATTGCGGCTGCAGAAGCCCATCATGTCCTGCGCCGAGCGTGCGGCGAGCGTCAGCATTTCACCGGCGTCGATGTCGGGCTTCGCTGCGGTCGCGGAGCCTCCTTCGGCATAGGCGGCGGCGCTGAGGCCGTCAGTGCCGGGCTTGCGCGACGCGCTGTCATAACCCGCCGCAGGCAGGAGGAAGGCAAGCACGGTCAGCCAGAAGGCGGCTCTGAGAATGAACGACATATCGGCAGTTCCTTTCGCGTCTCGCTCGCGAAATTAGCCCCGATCTACTTCGTGCCCGTTAAGTCGATACATAAAATGCGACGATAATTCGAAGATGATCTGGATTTATTCCAGTATGGTTGAAAAGACGATGATCCTTTTGCTTGGTATTTATTCTAATTTATCTCGAATACGCCGAAAATTAGAGGCGCATTCGATTCAATGTCGAAGCTGATTTGATTAAAATTGTTCCTGTTTCCACGCGCCGCCAGCGCCCGGATTGCGCGCCAAGGAAAAAGCCCCGCGGAGCGATCCGCGGGGCTTTTGTCTCAAGGCGTTTCCGCTTGTCAGTGGACCGCAGGCATCGACGAGGCCCAGCAGGCGCGGACGTCTTCGACGCCGTGGGTGCCGGTGCACCACGCCTCTTCCGAGGGGAAGTGGGCGGCGGCAATGCACTGGTTGAGGTTGAGGCGTGCCCAGTTCAGGCAGGTCGACGTATCGTCGCGCGCCGAGGCGCTGCTGACAGGAGCGGAGAGGATCTGACGCGCGCCCAGGGCGAGGATCCTGGTCATCACTGTGGGCGTTGCGGCCTGCGCCTCGCCGATCGGGGCGAAGGAGCGGGCCAGCGAAGCGAGGCGCGTGGTCATGGAGGGCGCGGCGATGGATTGGGCCGGGGCTTGCGCATATTGGGCGGGCGAAAGCGGCTCGTTCATACCCCACTTCTGGCGCTGGAACTGCTGCGCCACGTCGAGGAAGCGCTTGCGCAGCGCGGCCAGGCGCTGGTTCTCGGCGCTGACGGAAGCGATCACGTCGGCCTGAGCGGCGCTGGCGCCCGGAATGCTCAGCACATAGTCAGGGTTGTCGAGGGCGGCGAGTACGCGCGCCTCGCCATTCCTGCCGACTTCGCTGCGCACGCCGTCGGCGAAGGCCTTGTTCTGGGCGGCGGTCATCGCGCGAACCGCGTACCAGCCGGCGGCCATCGTTTCGGGCTGGGCGAAACGCAGATCCTTCAGTACACGCCGCACTTCCTTGGGCGTGTTGAGCTTGCTCTTTTCGGCCCCCGCGACGGCGTCGCCATATTTCAGATAGACGCCCGCGAGCTGGCGGATCGGCACGCTGTAGCTGAAGCGTTCGAGCCCGGCGGTGGGCGAAATGGACGCGACCTTGAATTCACGGTGGCGCGGTGACGGCAGCGGAATGGGAATGCCCGAACTCGCGATATTTTCGACCGCTGGGTTCACGGCGGCGTAGGTCGGCTTCGCAACCGGTGCGGCCGCGGCAGCCTGAACGGGCGCAGCCTGTTTGCTTGCATTCTCCGCCGAGCCGCCCTCGATGATCGTGCAACCGGCGATCATCGAGCCCAGCATGAGCGAACTCGCGCCAATGGCCACGCCACGCTTCAGACGCATGAACGCAACCCGGTTATTTAAACCCAACATGCAAATCCCCTTTGAGAGCGAGTCCGTTTTCTGCTTTTCGGCGTCTACCTGCCTGACGCACCGTCCGGCAAACTCTTCGACTGTCCGGTTTCGGTGCGGCGCCCGACGTGTTAACGGATTGGCAGGGATTCTAATGCGCGTCGCCTGCTTCGGCAAAGCGGAAAGATTGCCAAGGCCCGGCGGCTTGATCGCCGAGGCGAAATGCATCGCAGATGCAGGGATGGAATATGGAAAGTGCGCCGCGGCTCAAGGCGGAAATCTGGGTGAAAGCGCTGATCCGGCGCTGCGAAGTCGCTGGCGCGCAGGCCATGGTCGTACGCCGTGGGGACGCGCAATCGGGCGTCGTGCTCGTCAAGGTAAACAGGCTCGACCGTTCCGCTTCGGTTTATTCGCCCGCCCGCGCGGGCGACGGCTCACTGATCTGGATGGTGGGCACGGGGCCGGAACCCGTGCCCGAACCAGAGGCCGACGCCTATATCGAGAGACAGCGCAAGTTCGATCCCGACCTCTGGGTCGTGGAAATCGAGGATCGCGCCGGGCGGCATTTCCTGCAGGAGCCCGTGGCCTGACCGTCAGGGCCGCATGAACATGAAGTCTTCGTCCGGGTCGAGATGCTCGGCGGCTTCCAGCAATTCGGCGCGGATATCTTCCGGGCTTCGCGTTTCGCGCCAGACGCGAAGAACGCCTTCGAAGAAGATGCGGGCGACGGCGTCGGTGGAAAGCTGCTTTTCGCGGGCTTCGGCGATGGCGGCTTCGAAATGCGGCTCTGCGATATCGCGTGCGGTTGTCATGGGTCTTGGCTTCTCATAGTGAATGTCGAATGGGTCGAGAATGCCCGGGGATGGCGCCGGAGGCCAGCCTGTCACGATGTCGCGCTTCGAGGCCCTCAGGCGGGTGACATTCCGGCGGGTGACAGGGCGGGCCCCTTCGAGTAGGTTCCGCCCCGCAGAGTGGAACGACGCTTTGAGCGGAACTGGAGACCATCTTGAGCACGATCGCGGACGAGGTCCAGAAGCGGCGGACCTTCGCCATCATCTCCCATCCTGACGCCGGCAAGACGACGCTGACGGAAAACCTGCTCCTCATGGGCGGCGCGATCCATCTCGCCGGTCAGGTGAAGGCGCGTGGCGACTCGCGACGGGCGCGCTCGGACTGGATGAAGATCGAGCAGGAACGCGGCATTTCGGTTTCGTCGGCGGTCATGACCTTCGCCTATGAGGGCATCACCTGCAATCTGCTCGACACGCCGGGCCATGAAGACTTCTCGGAAGACACCTACCGCACGCTGACGGCGGCGGACTCGGCGATCATGGTCATCGACGCGGCGAAGGGCATCGAAGCGCAGACGCTGAAGCTCTTCGAGGTCTGCCGGTTGCGCGACGTGCCGATCATCACCTTCATCAACAAGATCGACCGCGAAGGCGTGAGCCCCTTCGAGTTGATGGACGAGATCGCGACGAAGCTCGCTCTCGACACAGCGCCGATGATGTGGCCGGCGGGCATGGGCGGGTTGCTGAGGGGCGTCTTCGACCCGGAGCGCGACCGCTTCATTCCCTATGACCGCATGAGCGAGGGCAAGGAGGCGACGAGCCTTTCGGGCAATGAGATCGCCAATTACATGAGCGCGGATGAACTCGCGGCCTTCCGCGAGGAAATGGAACTCGCGCGCGAAGGCTCGCCCGCCTTCGATCTCGAGGCCTATCGCGCCGGCCATCTCACGCCGGTCTATTTCGGCAGCGCGCTCAGGAAGCTCGGCGTGCGCGAGCTTCTGAACGCCGTCGTGCAATTCGCGCCGACGCCGCGTCCGCAGCCCTCGTCGGCGCGGCTCGTGCAGCCGACCGAGCCCAAGGTTGCGGGCTTTGTCTTCAAGGTGCAGGCGAACATGGACGCGAACCATCGCGACCGCATCGCCTTCATGCGGCTGTGCTCGGGCAAGTTCAAGCGCGGCATGCGGCTCAAGGTCTCGGGCTCAGGCAAGACCATCGGCATTCACAATCCGACGCTCTTCTTCGCGCAGGATCGCGAACTCGTCGATGAGGCCTATGCGGGCGACATCATCGGCATCCCGAACCACGGCACGATCCGGGTCGGCGACACGCTGACGGAAGCGGAAGACCTGACCTTCACCGGCATTCCGAACTTCGCGCCGGAAATCCTGCAGCGCGTGCGCCTCGACGATCCGATGAAGGCGAAGCACATGCGCCGCGCGCTGGAAAGCCTCGCGGAAGAGGGCGTGACGCAGGTCTTCAAGCCGCAACTCGGCGCGAACTGGATCGTCGGTGTCGTCGGACGCCTCCAGCTCGAAGTGCTGGCGGCCCGCATCGAGACCGAATACGAGATCAAGGTGAGCTTCGAAGCCTCACCCTTCGAGACGGCGCGATGGGTGACGGCGGAAGACCCGGCGGAACTCAAGCGTTTCGTCGATGCGCATCGCGGCAACATGGCCGACGACCGCGACGGCGCGCCGGTGTTCCTTGCCAAGAGCAATTGGGAACTCGGATATACGGCCGAGAAATGGCCGCATGTCCGCTTCTCCGCCACGCGCGAGCGCGCGCCGGTGGCCGCCTAGTTTCAGCCCTTCGCGCTTGCGACGGCCTTGTCGACGGCGACCTTCAGCGTCTCCGCGATGCGGTCGAGCTCGCCGTCCTCCACGGTGAAGGCGGGGCCGACGCAGATGATGTCGCGGATCGCGCCCGTGCCGCCGCCATAGAAGAAGACGCCTTCCTTCAGGCCGGCGGCGACGACGCGGCCCGTGATGCCCGCTTCGACGGGGAAGCGTTCCAGTGTTTCGCGGTCCTTCACGATTTCGATGGCGCGGAAGAGGCCGCGTCCGCGAATTTCGGCGATGTTCGGATGCTGGCCGAGCGCCGCCTGGAGGCGGGCGCCGAGCTCGTCGCCCTTTGTCGCGGAACGCGCGACGAGATCTTCGCGCTCCATGATTTCGAGCACCTTGTCGGCGGTGGCGCAGGCGCCGGGATGCGCGCCATAGGTATAGAACATCAGCGCTTCGCCCTTCGCGGCAAGCGGTGCGACGACGGCATCGGTCGCGAAGACGCCGACGATGGGCGCGTAGCCGCCCGCCAGACCCTTGCCCGCGAACATGATGTCGGGTTCGAGGCCGTAATGTTCGGCGGCGAAGCGCTTGCCGGTGCGGCCATAGCCGACCATGACTTCGTCGGAGACGATCAGGATGCCGTGGCGGCGACATATCTCCTGCACCATCGGCCAGTAGCGCGGGCCGGGCTCGATGGCGCCGCCGGAAGAACCGTTGAGCGGTTCGCCGACAAAGGCGGCGATGGTGTCCGGCCCTTCGCGGAGGATCGTTTCTTCGAGCGCTTTTGCCGCGGCGATGTCGAAATCAGGATGATTGCGGCCGAGCGGCGAGCGCAGCGCATAGGGCGTCGGCACATGGAGCACATGCGGCATGACGCTTTCAAAGCCCGCCTTGCGCGCGACATGGCCACCGACGGCGAGCGTCAGCGCGGTGGTGCCGTGATAGGAAATCTCGCGGCCGATGATCTTGACGCGCTTCGTCTCGCCCTTGGCCTGAAAATGCTGGATCGCGAGCTTGATCGCCGCGTCGCCCGCTTCGGAGCCGCCACTTGCGAGCCAGACGCGGGTCAGGTGCGGCGGCAGCCAGGCGCGGCGCAGGCGCTCGACAAGGCGCAGCCGCTCCGGCGTCGAGAAGGGCGGCACGGCGTAGGACATGGAAACCATGGCCGCCGCGCAGGCATCTGCGACTTCCTTCCGTCCATGACCCACATTCGAAACGATGGCGCCGCCGGAGGCGTCCAGGATCGATCCGCCATTGCGGAGGTAGAGCGTGCGTCCCTCGGCATGGGAAAGGTCGATGGAAACGCGGGCGGGCACGAAGGGCCAGAGATTGTCTTGCATCGGCGGTCCTGAGTCGGAGGGCATAAGGCCGCGCATTATGCCTCAGCGCGCGTTGCGCTTCCATGTCGGCTCCTGTCGGGAGTAGAGTGCGCTCATCCCGGAGGTCAATCTTGAAAGTTGTCGTTATTGGTGCCGGCATCGTCGGCGTCACCACAGCCTATGAATTCGCCGAGCGCGGCCATCAGGTGACCCTTATCGACCGGCGCGAAGGGGCGGGCCTTGAAACGAGCTATGCGAATGGCGGCCAGCTTGGCGCCGGCGAAGTCGCGCCATGGGCGGGGCCGGAGGTGCCGTGGCTCGCGCTCAAATGGATGGGCCGGCCCGACGGGCCGTTCAGGTTGCGACTGAAGGCCGATCCTGAACAGTGGATATGGCTCCTGCGTTTTCTCATGCGCTGCCGTGCCTCGGCACGGGCGGAGCGGGTTCTGCCCAATCTCGGCCTCGCGCTGCTGACGCAGTCGCGGCTCGACGAGATCACGACGAAGCTCGCCGCCGAAGGCGCGCCGATTGCATTCGACGAGCGGCGCGACGGCATCATGCAAATTTTCCACTATGAGCATTCGCTGAAGGAAGCGGCGAAGGGCGCCGAGGTGATGCGCCGCGCGGGGCTCGAACAGCGCGTGCTGAGGGTGGATGAATGCGTTGAGGTGGAGCCGGCTCTCGCATCTGCCGCACAGCGCGGCGAGATTGTCGGCGGCCTATACTGCGCGAGCGACAGAAGCGGCGACGCGCATGCCTTCACGCGCGAGCTGGCGGCGCGGGCCGAGCGGTTGGGCGTGCGCTTTATCACGAGCGCAGAGGTCGAACGCTTCGAAACGCAAGGCGATCTCATCACCGGCGTCAGGACGAATGGATGGCTGTTTGGCGGCGACGCCATTATTCTGGCCGCGGGCGTCGGCTCGGCGGCGCTCGCGCGGCAGCTGGGGCTGCGGATTCCCGTCTATCCGCTGAAAGGCTATTCGGTGACGGTGCCCGCGGGCGAGGGCGTCGCACCGAAAGTCAGCCTCACCGACGAGGCGCGCAAGATCGTGGTGAGCCGCTTCGGAGACCGCGTGCGCGTGGCGGGCACGGCGGAAGTGGCGGGCTATGACACGACGCTCGAAATGCCCCGCGCGAAGTCGGTGCTCGACGGACTTCTGAGCCTGCTGCCGCAACTTTCGACGGGGGCGGACGAGGCCCAGTTCTGGACAGGCCTGCGCCCGATGAGTTCGGACGGAAGCCCATTAATTGGGCAGGCGGGGCGCTACCGAAATCTATATCTGAACACCGGCCACGGGTCGCTTGGCTGGACTCTGGGGGCCGGCAGCGCGGCCGCGCTCGCAGATGCGGTCTGTGGCACAAAGCCCCGGATCGATCTAACTCCTTTCAGTATAAAGAGATTTTCCTTCATCTGACGTTGCACGAACCAGCATGCCTGCGTTTTTGTGCGGTGCACAAAAACCGCTTGACGGGCAATTGTGGACAATTTAATTTTTGTGCAACGCACAAATTCGATGAGGATTTGTGCAGATGCTTCCACAGGGTCGCATCCATGCAATGAGGAGAATGGACGATGACGGAAACGACCGCGGCTCCCAAAGCCAAGAAGACCACGAAGTCGAAGCCCAAGGCCGCATCGGCGAAAGCCGCTCCGAAAGCTGCCGCTGCCAAGAAGAAGACCCCGATCGAAGTTGCGTCGGGCATCATCAGCGAACTGACCCGTACCAATTTCGAAGAAACCGTCGAGACGGCCAAGGCCGTGATGAAGTCCGGCGACATCAAGGCCGCTGTCGAACTTCAGAACGAGTTTCTCCGCGCCGTCTTCAAGCGCAACCTCGACGCCGCCCGCGAGATCAACGAGATCACCGTGTCGGCCGTGCGCGAAGCCGTTGCCCCCTATGCCGAAAAGGTCAACGACGCTTTCGATAAGCTCCGCGCCGCGTAATTCGCGCGGAACGATCGTTTCCCTTCAGTAGTCCTGTTGCGTAAAGGCCCGGCGCTCGAAAGAGCGCCGGGCTTAGTTTTTGGCGGCCCGGTTTGACCATCGCGCTTTACCGGCGGCTAACCGATCAAGCCTAGAGTTTCCGGTTCATGGATTGGGCCGGGGCGAAATGGACGGATTCAGACGATCGGCGAAGTGGAAGGGTTCGGGCCTCATGGCGCTGATGGCGCTCATGCTCGCCGCCTGCGCCCAGAAGGCCGATTTCGGCCGCGAGGCGCCAAGCGCCTATGACCGCCTGGGGGAAAAGACGCTCGCCTATCTGGGCGAGGGGAGCGACGTGGCATTGCCGCTCACATCCGCCGAACGCGACCTGCGCACCATGTCGTCCGATTTCTCGACGGGCGGCTCCGCGCCGCGCAAGGGCGCCGTGACCGCCATGACCGACTGGATCGAGGCGCAGGTGACGACACCGCCGCCCGCGAGCCTCGCCTATTACGAGGCGTTGGTCGACAGGCATCGTGCGAGCCCCGTTTCCCTCGTCAACGCGCTGGGCGACGACATCGCCGGCGACAATGCGCGGATGGACATGATTTCGCCGGTCTGCGACGAGGTGATCGCGGAGGATCGTTCGCGGACGGATGATCTTCTCGGCGGCGCGGAGGCGCGCGCCATCACCGATTATGAGGGGGCTGGCGCCTTTGCCAGGGTGCGGGTGCGCATCGGCGAAAACGACGCCATCATTGACAGGACGGTGAACGCGCTGGCGTCGCGGCTCGTCGGCTATCGCGTCGCGCTGGCCCATGCGCGGCTGGACGCGCCGGTCGGAGACCGGCTCGTCGCCGTCGATGAGGCCTTGTCGGAGATGGAAAGGCGCCTCGCAATCCTGTCCGAAGGCGCCATGCGCCATGCGGCCATTGCGGACGCGCTCAAGGCGAAGCCCGAGGGCTAGCTCGCCTTGCGTGCCTGCGCGGCGAGACGCTGGCGGAGAGACATCACGGGTTCCGCACCATCGGTCGACGGCTGATAGGGATGCGTGAAGGTGCCGATCGATTCAGCGAAGATTTCCGGCGTGATCTCGTCGCGCACTTCGAGCGCGTCGAAGCCGCAACGGACCAGGAAATAGAACTGGTCGCGCAGCACTGCGCCGACCGCCCGCACTTCGCCCTTGTAGTCATAGCGCTCGCGCAGGAGACGCGCATAGGAAAAGGCGCGGCCGTTGCGATAGACCGGGAACTCCAGCGCGACGAGCGCGAGGCGGTCGAGATGTTCGGCAATGAGGCTCGGCTCTTCGCCGCTCTTCAACTGCACGCCGACGGGCGTCCCGCGGGAAAGGAGCAGGTTCTGCTCCTTCTGCCAGCGTTGCAGGCTGACGATGACCGCGCCTTCCGGCAGCGCCTCGTCATCGGCGACATGCTTCCATTCGTCCGCGACGAATTTGCCATTCTTAATGAGCTGCATAGAGCTTCTCCTTGAAGGGCTGGACACCGACGCGGCGATAGGTGTCGAGGAAGATTTCGCCGTCCTTGCGGAGGTCGAGATAGGTTTTGACGATGGTGTCGACGGCATCGACGATTTCGGCTTCGGTGAAGGCCGGGCCGACGATGTCGCCAACGGCGGCGGTCTCATCCGCCGCGCCGCCAATCGTCACCTGGTAATATTCGACGCCCTTCTTGTCGACGCCGAGAATGCCGATATGGCCGACATGATGATGGCCGCAGGCATTGATGCAGCCAGAGGTGTTGATGTGCAGCCGCCCAATCTCGTGCTGCAGCTTCAGGTCGGCGAAACGCTCGGAAATGCGCTCCGCGACTGAAATCGAACGCGCATTGGCGAGGTTGCAATAGTCGAGGCCGGGGCAGGCGATCTGGTCGGTGATGAGGCCGACATTCGCCGTCGCGAGATCGGCGGCGGAAAGCGCCTGCCAAACCGCATAGAGATCCTTCTTGCGGACATGGGCGAGGCAGAGGTTCTGCTCATGCGCGACGCGGATTTCCGAGAAGGCATATTTCTCGGCGATGTCGGCGACGGCATCCATCTGGTCGGAGGTCGCGTCTCCCGGCGGCTTGCCGATGGGCTTCAGCGACACATTGACGATGGCGTAGCCCGGAACGCGATGCGCGGTGACGTTCGCCTTCACCCAATCGGCGAAGGCCGGTTCGCGGGCGATGGCCGCATCGAGTTCGGGCGTCGCGTCGGGAAGCGTTTCGAAGGCGGGTGCCGCGAAATAGGCTTTGATGCGCTCGACTTCCGCGTCGGGAAGCTGAAGGGCGCCGCGCGCCTTTACGGCGGCGAATTCTTCCTCGACGAGCCTCTTCATTTCCTCGGTGCCGATCTCATGCACGAGGATCTTGATGCGCGCCTTGTAGGCATTGTCGCGGCGGCCCTGCATGTTGTAGACGCGCAGCGTCGCTTCGAGATAGGCGAGCAGGTCTTCGCGGCGAATGAAATCGCCGATCTTCTTGCCGATGATGGGCGTGCGGCCGAGACCGCCGCCGACCCAGACTTCATAGCCGATCTCGCCGGCGGCGTTCTTCAGGATCTGGATGCCGATGTCGTGCACCTTGATCGCGGCGCGGTCGTTCTTCGTCGCGCAGACGGCGATCTTGAACTTGCGCGGCAGGAACGAGAATTCCGGGTGGAAGGTCGACCACTGGCGGATGATCTCGCTGATGATGCGCGGATCTTCGACTTCATCCGACGCCGCGCCCGCATAATGATCCGAGGTCACATTGCGGATGCAATTGCCGGAGGTCTGGATGCAATGCATTTCGACCGAGGCGAGCTCGTCGAGAAGAGCTGGAATGTCCTTCAGCGCGGGCCAGTTCAGCTGGAGGTTCTGGCGCGTCGTGAAGTGGCCATAGCCCTTGTCATATTTGCGCGCGATGTCGGCGAGCTTGTGCAGCTGGCGCGAGGACAGCGTGCCATAGGGCACGGCGATGCGGAGCATATAGGCGTGAAGCTGCAGATAGACGCCGTTCATCAGGCGCAGCGGCTTGAACTCGTCTTCCGACAACTCGCCCGAAAGACGGCGCGCGACCTGACCGCGAAACTGCTCGACGCGTTCCGTCACCAGACGGTGGTCGAATTCATCATACCGATACATGTGTTCTTCCTTGCGTTCTTACTCGTGAACGCCTGCGAGTTCCGCCTGCTTGCCGAGGTCGCGGCGTACCGTCGGGCCGGCCTGGCGGATGGTTTCGCGCACGCTCGATGCGCGGATGCCGTTGTCGGTCTTTTCGACTTCAAAGAGATAGACGTCGAGCACCAGATTGCCGGGCTCGAAGAACTGCTGGCCACGGGCGAGGAGCGCTTCGCCGGCTTCCTTGCCCTCGGCAACTTCGGCGTCCTGCAGCGATTCCGACCAGCCGTTTTCGGCGGTCAGATAGACGACAACGCCGTCCGCGAGGCGGTTGGCGGTTACGGCCTGAAACTGGGCGCCTTTGCGCGTGTGCTGGGCCAAAGGGGCCTCCCTGATGACTGAAAACGCCGCCATGGCGTAGCGGCGTCGGGCTTTTTACGACCGCGCCGAGTTGCCGGTAACATGGGGTTTTTCACAAAGCGCGTCAACCGTGGTGTAGATAATAATAATCCACAGTTGCATATTGTTTAATTGTGTTCGGGCAAAGCGGTTCGGGGTTCAGCGCTCCCGCCGGATCGCGCTTTCGTGCCAGCGCTTTAGCAGAGAATGCTCAACCCAGGCGAGGCCGAAGAAGATGGTGATGCCGAGCAGGGAGAGCAGCAGCAGGGCGGCGAACATCTTCGGGATGTCGAGCCGGTTGCCTGCCTCCACGATGCGCCAGGCAAGGCCCGTCGAGGTGCCGGAGCCTGCGGCAAATTCGGCGACCACGGTGCCGATGAGGGCGAGGCCGCCCGAGATCTTCATGCCCGCGAGCATGTAGGGCGTCGCCGAGGGGAGCTGCAATTCGGTCAGGACCTGCCAGCGCGTCGCGCCATAAAGGCGGAAGAGGTCGCGCAGATTATGGTCGGCGGAGAGCAGGCCGAGCGTCGTGTTCGAAAGGATCGGGAAAAAGGCGACGATCCAGGCGAGGATCAGAAGCGCCAATTGTGTCCGGTCGAAGCCGACCCAGATCAGGATCAGTGGCGCGATGGCGATGACCGGCGTGACCTGCAGGATGACAGCATAAGGAAAGAGCGCCATTTCGATGGCGCGGCTCTGCGAGAAGAGGATCGCGAGTCCGACGCCGCCGACGCAGGCGAGGAAGAAGGCCACAATGGTGATGCGCAGCGTGATCCAGAGCGAGCCCATCAGCGAACCGAAATTCTCGATCAGGCTTTGGGCGATGCGCGTGGGCGCCGGGAGCAGGAATTCGCGGACGCCGAAATAGCGCACCGAACCTTCCCAAAGAAGCAGAAAGGCGATGCCGACTGCAATCGGCACGACGATGCGGAGGAGGCGGGAGCTTTCGTTCATCCCTTCGCTCCCTCTCTCAAGGCTGCGGAGATCTTCGCGCATTGGCCGACGAATGCTGCCGACTCGCGGAAGGCGCGGCCGCGCGGCGAGGGCGCTTCGATGGCGATGTCCCGGAGGATGCGGCCCGGCCGCGCGCCCATGACGAGCACGCGTTCAGAGAGATAGACGCTTTCATAGACGCTGTGCGTCACGAAAATGACGGTCCATCTCTGGCTTGCCCAGAGTTCGAGAAGATCGTCATCGAGCTTTTCGCGCGTGAATTCATCGAGAGCGGCGAAGGGCTCGTCCATCAGCAGCACGGGCGGCTCGGTGACGAGGGCGCGGGCGATGGAGACGCGCATCTTCATGCCGCCCGAAAGCTCACGCGGGAAACTCTGCGCGAAATCGGAAAGGCCGACGCGGGCCAGCGCCTCCATGATGCGCGGTTCGGCGTCCTTCTTCGCGATGCCCTTCAGCTTCAGTGGGAGGTAGATATTGTCGATGACGCGCGCCCAGGGCATCAGCGTCGCGTCCTGAAAGACGAAGCCGATATCCGTCGGCCGTTTGCCGCCTGCCGCAGGCCATGCGATGGCGCCCGCGCTCGGTTCGATCAATCCGGCGATCATGCGCAGCAGCGTGGACTTGCCGCAGCCGGAGGGGCCGACCAGCGAAACGAAGGAGCCGCGCTCGATCTTCGCATCGACGTCCGTGAGCGCGAGCGTGCCGCTGCCATAGGTCTTGGCGACGCCGGAAAGCTCGATGAGAGGCGCCTCGCTCACTTGCCCGTCAGCTCTTTCTTGAGGTCGAGGCCGACGCCCTTGTTCACGAAGTCGAGCGTATAGGCATTGTGGACGTTGAGGCCCTTCGCAAAGACGCCGGCGGCAGACATGCTGCTATAGAAATCCGACCAGCGCGCATCGGACATTGCGCCGATGCCCTTTTCCGCGGTCTCGCCGGAGTCGACGATGCCGTGCTCCTTTATCGTCGCGATGGCATGGGCAATGAGATCGTCGGTCATCTCCGCATTGTCTTTTTTGAT
The DNA here is from genome assembly GCF_039680535.1 of Parvibaculum sp. Taxonomy (GTDB): domain Bacteria; phylum Pseudomonadota; class Alphaproteobacteria; order Parvibaculales; family Parvibaculaceae; genus Parvibaculum. Next base: position 119,238 of record NZ_JBDKSS010000023.1, read on the forward strand.
GAGCGCATTGGCGGGCGAGGGATCGCCATAAAGATAATCGACCCAGCCCTTGATCGAGGCATCGACGAATTTCTGCACGATCTCCGGATGTTCGGCGATCAGCTTGTCATTCGCCATGATGAAGGCCGCGTAGCCCGGATAGCCGTAATCGGAAAGCAGGAAGACCTGCGGCTTGAACTTGCCTTCCTTTTCGACCGTGTAAGGCTCGGAGGAAAGATAGCCCTCCTGGATCGCCTTTTCATCGGTCAGGAAGGGCGCAAGATTGAATGTGTATTTGCGGATCTGGTCGTCGGTGAAACCGAACTTCGCGCGGAGCCACGGCCAGAAGGACGAGATCGTCGCGTCGGCGACCATGATGGGCTTGCCCTTCATGTCGGCGACGGACTTCACATCGTCGCGCGGATGGGTGATGAGGACCTGCGGGTCCTTCTGGAAGATCGCGGCGACTGCCTTCGAGCCGGCATTGGCGGCGACGACGTTCAGCGGAATGAAGCTGTTCGAGCCGATGCCGAACTGGACCGTGTCGGTGGCGAGAAGCTGCGGCACGTTCACGCCGGGGCCGCCCTGCTGGATCACGACGTCGAGACCCGCATCCTTGTAATAGCCCTTGGCGAGCGCCTGATAGAAGCCGCCATGCTCGGCCTGCGCCTTCCAGTCGGTGGCGAAGACGATATGCGCCGGGCCTTCGACCTTCGCGCCGGGCTTCAGCGCGAAAAATGCGACCAGAACCAGAATGGCGGCGGCAATGCCGCCGATGAGCAGATTGCGATTCATGAAGGAGCCCCCCCGAGGACGCGGCTGTTCCGATGGGGGCGGATGGTACCAGCGCCGCGAGGCGACGGCTACTGTGGGTGGACGCGGCCGCACCATCAAATGTCACCCCGGCTCTAGGCGGGGTCCAGGAGCGGCTTGCTCGGAGTGTGTGGCCCCTGGGTCCCGGGACAAGCCCGGGATGACCGAAAGGCTTTTGAAGAGAGCATGTTGCGGTGGCGGGAATCAGCTTCCCGACAGCGCCTCGCGCTTCAGCTCCAGTTCGAGCCAGGTTTCCTCAGCCTGCGCCAGTTCGGCGCGGAGCGCATCGTGGCGCGTGGTCTTGGAGGCGAAGGCCTTGGGGTCGCGCGAATAGAGATCCGGGTCGGCGAGTTCGGATTCGAGCTTCGCGATTTCGGCCTGAAGCTTCGGCATTTTCGAACCGAGTTCTTCGAGGAGGCGGTTTTCCTTGTAGCTCAGCTTTGTCGCGACACGCGCGGCGGCGGGAGCAGCCTCGGCGGACGTGGCCTTCGCGGCCTGCTTCGCGGGCGCCTGCTCGCGCTTCCGGTTCAGCCAGTCGGAATAGCCGCCGGGATATTCCTCCACCTCGCCGGTGCCGTCGACGACGATCACCGAGGCGACGACGCGATCGAGGAAGTCGCGGTCATGGCTGACGAGGAGCACGGTGCCTTCGTAGTCCGTGAGCATTTCCTGCAGGAGATCGAGCGTCTCCATGTCGAGATCGTTGGTCGGCTCGTCGAGGACGAGAAGGTTCGAGGGTTTGGCGAGCGCGCGGGCAAGCAGCAGGCGGCATTGCTCACCGCCCGACAGGGCCTTCACCGGCTGGCGGGCCTGACTCTCGCGGAAGAGAAAGTCCTTCAGATAGGAGACCACGTGGCGCGGCTGGCCGCGCACCATGACCTGATCGCCGCCGCCCTCGCAGAGCGTTTGCCAGAGCGTCGCTTCGGGATCGAGGCTGCCGCGCGACTGGTCGACGATGATCGGCGTCAAATTCGTACCCAGACGAATTTTCCCGCTATCGGGCGGCAGCGTGCCCATCAGCATTTTCAGCAGAGTCGTCTTGCCCGCGCCGTTCGGCCCGATGACGCCGATCTTGTCGCCGCGGACGATGCGGGTCGAAAAATCGCGAACGATGACGCGGTCGCCGAAGCTCTTGGAAATATGCTCGGCTTCGATGACGAGCGTGCCGGAGGATTGGCCCGTTTCGACGGCGAGAGCCGCCTTGCCCGTGCGCGCGATGCTTTGCGCGCGCTCCTGCCTCAGCGAATAGAGACGGCGGAGGCGGCCCTGATTGCGCTTGCGCCGCGCGCTGATGCCTTCGCGCGACCATTGCGTTTCCTGCAGGATCAGCCGGTCGAGCTTATGGGCGACGACTTCCTCCTCGGCGAGGATCTGTTCCGACCATTCCTCAAATTGCGCGAAGCCCTTGTCGAGGCGGCGGATGGTGCCGCGATCGACCCAGAGGCAGTTGGTGGCGAGACGCTTCAGGAAGGCGCGGTCATGGCTGATGAGGATATAAGCGCCGCGGAACTGCGAGAGGCGTTCCTCAAGCCATTCGATGGAAGGAAGGTCGAGATGGTTCGTCGGCTCGTCGAGCAGGAGAATATCGGGCTCGTCGGCAAGCACGCGGGCAAGCGCCGCCTTGCGACCTTCGCCGCCGGAAAGTGTCGTGGTCGGCTTGGTGGGGTCGAGGCCCAACTCGTGGAGAACGGCTTCGGCTTCATGAGGCTCGGCGCCGCCGGCCGTCGCATAGTCGAGAACGGTGGCCGCGCCGCCGAAATCGGGCATCTGGGCGAGATAGGCGACCCGCGTGCCGGGCTGGAGGAAGCGCTCGCCGCCATCTGGTTCGACAAGGCCCGCCGCCACCTTCAGCAGCGTCGATTTGCCCGCGCCATTGCGGCCGACGAGGCAAAGCCGGTCGCCGGGGCCGATGGCAAAGCCCGCGCCGTCGATCAGGACCTGATCGGCGAAGGCAATGCGGATGTCGCGAAGGGCAAGAAGGGGCGGGGCCAAGGTTCAATGTCCGGTGATATATGGGCACCGGCTATATGGCGCATCGGGGCGGGCGAGGCAATGGCTGCGGTTGGGCCGGCCATCAGGCCGCAATCGGGATCGGCTCCGGCTTCGCGCCACGGCCGATGAAAAGCACCATGAGCGAGGCGACGATGCAGAGCGAGCCCGCCAGCGTGAAGGCGAGGAAATAGTCGCCAAGATCGACGCGGATGATGCCCGCGATCCATGCCGCGGAGGCGGCGCCGATCTGATGCATTGCGCTGATCCAGCCGAAATAGATGCCGACATTGTCCTCGCCGAAGCTCTTCGTTGCGAGCTTCACCGTGGGCGGCACGGTGGCGATCCAGTCGAGGCCGTAAAAGACCGCGAACAGCGAAAGCCCATAGAAGGTGAAGTCGAAGGCATAGGGCAGATATAGAAGTGAGAGGCCCCTGAGCCCGTAATACCAGAAGAGGAGCTTTCGCGCGTCGAAGCGGTCGGAAAGCCAGCCGGAGCCCGTGGTGCCAAAGAAATCGAGAATGCCCATGGTGGCGAGGAGGCCGGCTGCCGCGACTTCCGGGATGCCGTGGTCGAGGCAGGCCGGTATCAGATGTGTGCCGATGAGGCCGTTCGTCGAAACCCCGCAGATAAAGAAGCTGCCGCCGAGAAGCCAGAAATCCCGCGACCTGAACCCTGCGGCCAGCGCGGCGAGTGCGCGGCGGAAGGGATTGCCGGTGAAATTTTCGGGCAAGGGGTCGCCGGGCTCGGCGCCAAAGGGCAGGAGACCCACATCCGAGGGCTTGTCGCGCAGGAAAAACCAGACGGGAAGGATCATTGCCGCTGCAATACAGGCCAGCGTGATCGATACGCTGCGCCAGCCTTCGCTCTCCGTGAGCTTTGCAAAGAGCGGCAGGAAGACGAGCTGGCCCGTCGCCGTGCTTGCGGTGAGCACACCCATGACCAGGCCGCGCCGGGCGGTGAACCAGCGCGTTGCGATCATGCTCGCCATGACGAGGGCGATGAAGCCCGTGCCGCTGCCGACGACGACGCCCCAGAGCAGGACGAGTTGCCATGTTTCGGTCATCAAAGTGGTGAGAGCGACGCCCGCCGCGATGACGGCAAGCGCGCCCATGACGGTGCGGCGGATGCCGAAGCGATCCATGATCGCGGCCGCGAAGGGCCCGAGCATGCCATAGAGAAAGATGCCGACGGCGACGGCGGAAGAGATCGTCGCGCGGGACCAGCCAAATTCCTTTTCGAGCGGAACGATGAGGATGCTGGGCGCGGAGCGCGTGCCCGCGCCGACGAGCATGGTCACGAAAACCACGGCGACGACGATCCAGGCATAATGCAGGCGAGGGCGCGCGGGCATGGGACGATCCGTGAGAATGGCGGCTTCGTCCGATTTGATAGCTCGGGGCGCGGAAGTCAATCGCGCGATGGCGCCTCAGCGCGGCTTGCCGCCACCAAGCGGGAGCGCCGAGCCGCCGCTGCGGGAGCCTGAGCCCCAGCCGCCGCTCGTTTCCTCGGCGTGGGGAGCAGCGACTGGCGGGGCCGCACGAAAAAGACCGGCAAGCTGGGAAAGGAAGCCGCCGCCCGAGCCTTCATTGCCGGCGATGACGAAATCGCCTTCTGCGCCCGGGAGCGGAGAGGGCGGCACGCCGGTCTGCGAGGCCGCCATGTAATTGTGCCAGGCGAGCGCCGCGAAGTTGCCGCCGGAGACATTCTTCATGGGCGAGTTGTCGTCATTGCCGAACCAGACGCCCGCGATCTCGTTGCTGGTATAGCCGATGAACCAGGCGTCGCGATTATCCTGGCTCGTTCCCGTCTTGCCGGCCGCAAGGCGATCGGACAAGGCGGCGCGCTGCCCCGTTCCCTCGGTCACGACATGGGCGAGCATATAGGTCATCTCGCGGGCATGGGCCTCGTCGGTTGCCTGCGTTGTCTCTGATTGATGCGTATAGAGAATATTTCCGTCCGCGCTTGCGACCTCGACGATGCCATAGGGTGTGAAGTGGCGGCCGCCATCGGCAAAAGTGGAATAGGCGGAGGTGAGTTCGAGAAGCGTCACTTCGGAACTGCCGAGCGCGATGGAGAGATTGTCCTGAATGGGCGATGAGATGCCGAGACGGCGGGCGGCATTGGCGATGGAGGAGACGCCGACGCGTTCCGCGAGCTTCACGGCGACGGAATTGATGGAGCGGGCAAGCGCCTGTGTCAGCGTGACAGTGCCCATGTAGCGGCCATTGGTGTTCTGCGGTTCCCAATCGCCGAGCGCGACGGGCGTGTCTTCCATCTCGTCAAAAGGTGTGAAACCCCGTTCCAGTGCGGCGAGATAGACGATCGGTTTGAAGGCGGAGCCCGGCTGGCGCAGGGCCTGCGTCGCGCGGTTGTACTGGCTTTGCAGATAGGAGCGCCCGCCGACAAGCGCGAGGACGGCGCCGTCGGGCGCGAGCGCGATGAAGGCGCCCTGGCCGACATCGCGCTTCATGCCGCCATTCCTGAAAGCTGCGCGCATGGCTTCCTCGGCGGCGGTTTGCCGCTTCGGATCGAGCGTCGTTTTGACGGTGAGGCGTCCATGTGCATCGGGGAGGCGACTGCGGACCTCGGCGACGACCCAGTCGACGAAATATTGCGGCCCGTCGCGCTTGTCGCGTTCGGCGACCTGCGCCGGATGGGCGCGCGCGCCCGCGACTTCCTGCGCGGTAAGGTCGCCATTGTCGACCATGCGGTCCAGCACCTGACTGGCGCGGGCCTGGGCGAGGGCGAGATCGCTGGTCGGCGCGAAGCGCGAAGGCGCCTTGGGAAGGCCTGCGAGAACGGCGGCTTCGGCAAGCGAGACATCCCGCACGCTCTTGCCGAAGTAATAATGCGCGGCGGCGTCGACGCCGTAATTGCCTGCGCCCATGTAAACGCGGTTGAGATAGAGGGCGAGTATTTCGTCCTTGGACATGCGGCCTTCAAGCCAGAGGGCGATCAGCGCCTCCTGCGCCTTCCGCCAGAGCGTGCGGTCGGAATCGAGATAGAGGTTCTTCGCAAGCTGCTGGGTGATGGTCGAGCCGCCCTCGACGAAGCCGCCGGAGCGGAGATTGACCCATGTGGCGCGGGCGATGCCGCGCAAGTCTATGCCCCAATGGGAATAGAAGCGGCGGTCTTCCGTCGCGAGGAATGCCCTGATGAGATAGGGCGGGAGTTCGGCGAGGGGCACCGCGGGGGCGGTCGTTCCGCCTCTGCTGCCGATCTCCCGGCCGTCGGCGTCGAGCACCGTGACCGCGAGCGCGGCGGTGGGGCCGAGTTCCGTCTCGCGCTGTACTTTGGAGATGGTGACAAAGACGAGGAGCGCGGCAAGAACCGCGCCGGCGCTGAACGCGAATGCCGCGGCGCGGGTGGCGAGCCATAGCATTCGGCGGCGCGCTTCGGCCCCGGCGTTGGCCTCTTCGTCATATCGTTCGTCGTTTCGATCCGGCAACCTGGAGGCCCCCTTGGCGCGTCCGGGCGAGCGATGCGCCGCCCGGAACCGCAGCGGGGCGCAGGATTCCGCCTCATTGCGCCGGGATTAGGGCAGGATTGGGATGCGGCCTGCCGCAATTGTGTCGCAGGTCGGGTCGGAAGGCTTGACCGCGAGGGCTGGGCGGGTTTTTGTGCGCGGATGAAACGAAAGACCGACCTCGAACCCTTCTGGAAGCGCAAGACGCTCGAAGAGATGACCCGCAAGGAGTGGGAATCGCTCTGCGACGGCTGCGCGAAATGCTGCCTTGTCAAACTCGAGGACGAGGACACGCTGGAGATTTCCTTCACCAGCTCCGTCTGCAAGCTGCTCGACTGCGACACATGCCGCTGCAAGGACTATCCCAACCGCTCGAAGCTTGTGCCGGACTGCGTACAGCTGACGCCGGAAGTCATCTACGAGGTGAGCTGGATGCCGCCATCTTGCGCCTACCGGCTGATCGCGGAGGGCAAGGACCTGCCGAGCTGGCACCCGCTCGTCTCCGGCGAGACGGAAAGCGTCCATCGCGCGGGCATGTCGGTGCGCGGCAAGGTGATCTCCGAGGAAGAAGTCGATTTCGACGACATCTGCGATTACATCGTCGACTGGCCGAAGCTGATCGCGGATTGAGAGATTCGTCCGCGCGGGGATAAGTCACCGGCGAAAAAGATTTGTCGGCGGATGATAATCTGGGCCTTGACGAGCGCGCCGCTCTGAACCATCTGTTTGTCCATATCCGGAACTGTGTCCAACAGGGTACGCGTCGCCCGATACGGAAAATTCGTCAACTGATGATATTTTCCTCTTGAAGAGCGTAACGCTCGAAACCATCTGATTGGTCATATCGGAAACTCTGCCCGAAGCCCTCCCCGCAAAGGAGGGCTTTTTTATTGGTCGATGCCCATGGCGACGAAGGCGAAACGCAAGGAGCCCGACTGGGCAAGGATACGCGCTGCTTATGAAGATCCTTCGGTGCCGCTTTCTGGAACGGCGAAGGCGGCAGGCGTCAACGCCCAGACGCTGATCGCGCGGGCGCGGCGGGAAGGCTGGCGGGCGCGGACGGCGCCGCCGAAACCGCCGGGGCCTTCGGCGGAGCTGACTGGCGCGGCGATGAAGCCTTCGAGCCTCGCGACGCGGCTCAAGCGGCTCATCGCGCGGGAGATCGAGGCGATCGAGGGTGAGAGCACGAAGAAGCGCGAGGCGAGCGAGAAAGAGCGCGACGCGCGGCGGCTTTCCTCGCTGGTGCGCTCGCTCGAAAAGCTGAAGGACATGAAGTCCGGCAAGGAAAAGACGGACAAGAAGAAGGATGAGGACGGCGATGCGCTCAGAACCGAGCTTCAGCGCCGCCTCGCTCGGCTCGCTGCCGCCGCGATTGAGAGCGATGTTTCTGGAGACGCTCAGTCCGTCTGAAACGGAATGGCTGATGGAGCATTGGCCCTTCTGGGCGCGGGACGATCAGGTTGCGCCCGAGGGTATGTGGACGACATGGCTGGTGCTTGGCGGGCGCGGCGCTGGAAAGACGCGCTCGGGCGCGGAATGGGTGCGCGGCGAAGTCGAAGGTGCCCGCGCGGGCCGTATCGCGCTGATCGGCGAGACATTCGGCGATGTGCGCGAGGTAATGATCGACGGGCCTTCGGGGCTTCGCGCCATTGGGCTGCGCGGAGGTCGGCCGCGCTACGAGGCCTCGCGCAGGCGGTTGCTCTGGCCCAACGGCGCGGTGGCGCAGGCATTTTCGGCGACGGAGCCTGAAAGCCTTCGCGGGCCGCAATTCGATGCGGCCTGGGCCGACGAGCTGGCGAAATGGCGCTATGCCGAAGAGACATGGGACATGTTGCAATTCGGGCTGCGGCTTGGCGAGCGACCGCGACAGGTCGTGACGACGACGCCGCGCCCGGTGCCGATCCTGCGGCGGCTTCTGGCGGAGGCGACATGCGCGGTGACGCGGGCATCGACCCATGCCAATCGCGCGAACCTTGCCGACAGTTTCTTCCGCACGGTCATCGCGCGGTATGAGGGCACACGGCTCGGGCGGCAGGAACTCGATGCGGAACTGATCGAGGACAATCCGGACGCGCTGTGGTCGCGCGAGATGATCGAACGGCATCGCGCTGCGACGACGCCGGAGCTTTCACGCGTCGTCGTGGCAGTCGATCCGCCTGCGACGAGCGGCGCGGGCGCCGACGAATGCGGGATCGTGGTCGCGGGCGTCGATGGCGAAGGCCGCGCCCATGTGCTCGACGATCGTTCTATGGGTGGGCTCACGCCGCTTGCCTGGGCGAACCGTGCGGCGAAGGCCTATCGCGATTACGAGGCCGACCGGATCGTCGCGGAGGCGAACCAGGGCGGCGAGATGGTCTCGACCATCATGCGGCAGGTGATGCCCGCGGCGGCGCTGCGGCTGGTGCGGGCGACGCGGGGCAAACGCGTACGAGCCGAGCCGGTGGCGGCGCTTTATGAGCGTGGACTTGTTTCGCATGTGGGCGGCTTCGCCAAGCTTGAAGATCAGATGTGCGACTTCACCGGCAGCGGCAAGAGCCCGGACCGGCTCGATGCGCTCGTCTGGGCGCTGACGGACCTGATGCTCGACGGCGAGGCGGGCAAGCCGAAGGTGCGGCGGCTTTAGGGCTAACAACGCGAATATTGATTGTTATCCCGGCTTGTCCCGGGGTGACACGTCATTTTGGTGAGAGGAAAGAACATGCCATCGGATGTGATCGCAGGGCCGTGGGGCAGGCTCGCCGCCGCGATGCGCGGAAGGCCGCGCGTCGAGCAGAAGGCGAGCAAGGCGGGGCCGCTTGTCGCGCTGACGCTCGCCGGGCGCGCCGTCTGGACGCCGCGCGATTATGCGTCGCTGGCGCGGGAGGGCTTCGAGCGGAACGCCATCGCCTATCGCTGCGTGCGCATGATCGCGGAGGCGGCGGCGAGCGTGCCATGGCTGCTCTACGAGGGGGAGCGGGAGCTGACGGAGCATCCGCTGCTTCGGTTGCTCGAAACGCCGAACCCGATGGAGAGCGGGGCCGATCTTTTTGAGAGCTGGTACGGCTTTCTGGAGGTCGCCGGCAATTCCTATCTGGAGGTTGTGGAACTCGGCGGAGAACCGCGCGAGCTTTATGCGTTGCGGCCGGACCGGATGAAGGTCGTACCGGGACGCGCGGGATGGCCAGAGGCTTACGAATATTCGGTCGATGGACGCGTGGCGGTGTTTCCCTGCGATCCGGCGAGAGGTATCACGCCGATCCTGCACATGAAGCTCTTTCATCCGACGGACGATCACTATGGCATGAGCCCGGTGGAGGCGGCGGCCTTCGCCGTCGATATTCACAATGCGGCGGGGCAGTGGAACAAGGCGCTGCTCGACAATGCGGCGCGGCCCTCCGGCGCGCTGGTCTACAAGGGCGGCGAGGGCGCGCGGAACCTGACCGAGGATCAGTTCGAGCGGCTCAAGCGCGAACTCGCCGAGAATTATCAGGGGGCGGCCAATGCCGGGCGGCCGCTGCTGCTCGAAGGCGGACTAGACTGGACGGCGATGGGCATTACGCCCAAGGACATGGATTTCATCGAGGCCAAACGCGCAGCGGCCCGCGAAATCGCGCTCGCTTTCGGCGTGCCGCCGATGCTGATCGGCATTCCGGGGGACAATACGTTTTCGAATTATCAGGAAGCGAACCGGACCTTCTGGCGGCAGACGGTGCTGCCGCTCGTCTCGCGCACCGCGCGGGCGCTGACGCGATGGCTCGCGCCTCGCTTCGGCGGGGGCTTGCGGCTCAGTTACGACACGGATCAGGTCGAGGCGCTTTCAACCGAGCGCGAGGCGCTGTGGGCGCGCGTCGGCAAGGCGGATTTTCTGACTGAAGACGAGAAGCGGGCGGCGGTGGGCTATGGCAAGAAGTGAGGCTG
>NZ_JBDKSS010000024.1:0-2221 GCF_039680535.1 Parvibaculum sp.
AGCTCTCGGTGCGCTTCGTCGCCAGCTTGATCGGGTCGCCCTCTCGGGTGATCTCCATCGCGTCGACCTCGTCGCAATAGAGCTTGCGGACGGTGTGGCGGCGAAGGTTGCGCGGCGAGCGCGCGGCGAGGATTTTCAGCGACCCGCCGCCGAGCATCCGGCGCTGGGTCAGCGTGTTGCGCCCGTCGAAGCGCCCGATCGCCATCAGGCCGGCAAGCGCCGGGCTCTCACGGAAGGTCGGGTCGATCTCGTCAACCACGATGCCGCGACAGTCGTCGTCGGTCGGCATCAGAAGCATGACAGGGCAGGGGTCATTGGCCGCGTCGGCGGCGAGAGCCGTGACCAGCATGCGGGTGTTGTGCGTCGGGACCATCTGCTCCCCGGCGAGGAAAAGATGGCTCGGGCTGTCCACCTCAATGCACCGAACCGGAACGCTCGGGACAATGCTGGCGCCGATGATGCGGCGACGCAGAGAAATTCCCGAGCGGGCGCTTTCGGTAACGCGCTCCGCCTTTCGACGAAGCTTGAAGGGGTTGACCTCCGGGTTTGGCCTGAACGTCACACGGAACTGGTTCTGAAGGTTTTCATCCGGGTAGACGCGGAGCGTCATGGTTGCCTTCATCCCCAGGGAGATTGCAAGCTCTCTCACCCCCTCCGCCAATGCCTTGTTGGTGACGGAGAGGCCGGCAAACCCCTTTGAGATGGTCCCGTCGCTATCCATGAGGCCGCGGAGCAGTTCGAGACGCTGCTGTCGAGAGGCCCTAAGATAGACGGCCGGGATGTGCTTGTTGTCGTAGACACCAAGGGCACGAAGCGGCTGACAGAACGAGTTAAGGCCGCGAGACCTCTCGCCGAGGACATAGGTGTTGTTGTTCGGCCAGCGGGGGCACTTCACTACCTTCACTGGAACACCATCTTCGGCGATGTAAGATGCCGTCTCGACATCCTTAACGTCCTGCGTGATCTTGGCTTCCTTCGAGTGCCCATCGCCGAGCCACAGCCCGAGCGTGTAGGGCGGGATGGGAAGCTCTGCATCAGGCAGGTCAATAGGGTCAGCGTTCCGAACAGCGAAGGTCGATCGCCCGCCCGAGTAAGTGAGGTTTCGGGCAATGGTCGCGGTGTCGACGATGTAGGAATACTCTTTCGAGGTGTTCCTACGCCCATGGCCGCGACGATTTCCGCCAGCGCCCATCGGGCGACCGCGACGACCGAGAGCGTCTAGGTTCGCTTCCGGAACGCGAGCCTCCACCGCCCAACGGTGGCCGGCGTCAGCTACGACGTTGCTGCCGTCATCAAAAAACAGACGGTAGCACTCATGGTCGGTGAAGATCGGCGACACATAGGTCACGCGGCATACCTGGCCGCGCTCATCGAAAACTGCATCGCCGACCTGCAAGGAACCCATCGTGGTCCAGCCAGAAGGCGTAGCGATCTTGGTGTCCAGCGCGAGCGCGAACCCTGTCCGTGTCGCCTTGACCATCGTGACCCGCTCGATAATCGGATCGCCGATGGCGTCGAGGATGAGGCGCTGGTACTTCCAGGGGCGATACCGCCCCGAGACAGCAGATGTCTCCGCCGGCAGGCGGACGTTCTCCTGAGCCCACTCCGACAGGCGGAGCACAGGCGGCGGCCGAATGGCCTTAGCGGCGCCATGCAGGGCCGCCCTCAGCGCGTCACGCATCTGTCAGCTCCGTCTCGCGGCCGCGGGATCCAGCGACAGGCCCGCCGCTCTCCAGCTCGTCGGCAACGAGGCCGAGGACTTCGCGGCACTGCTCGGCGATGGCCTGGCCGTCATGAGGGGTTAGGCTGGGCACAACTGCGCGGATGCGGCTCGGAAGACCGAGTACGGCCGAGCGAAACGCCGCGCCGATCCTTGACCAGCCCTCCTTGGCCTCGTCGACCGAGATCATCTCGCCGGCCGCGACCTTGTTCTTGCGCTCCTGCTCGATGCGCTGCTCGCGCGCCAGGAGGGCGCGTTCGTCGGCGAGATTGACGCCATTCGCGGTCGCGCGGCCGGCGGCCTTGTTTCGCAGGTCCTCGACATAGGCGAGGAGGCTGGGGCCGGTGAGGAACTCGCCGCGCTTCTTGCCCGGAACCATGATGCCCTTGGCGGCGAGATCGCGCACATTGCGGATCGCGACGCCAATGAGGTTGGAGAACTCCGCCGCGGTGCATGTCTCGGACAGCAGATCGCGGCGGCCGACCTGCACCTGGTCGTCCG
>NZ_JBDKSS010000025.1:0-236110 GCF_039680535.1 Parvibaculum sp.
CGTCGGGCGCGGCGGCCTCGGCCAACGCGGGCAGCTATGCCATCTCGGCCAGCAACGCGGCCGGCACGGGCCTGTCGAACTACACCATCAACTATGTTGACGGCACCTTCTCGGTCGGCAAGGCGGCGCTGACGGTGACGGCGGAGAACCAGTCGAAGACCTATGGCGACGCGTTCACCTTCGACGGCACCGAGTACACGGTTTCCGGTCTCAAGAACTCCGACGCGGTGACCAGCGCGACGCTGACCTCGTCGGGCGCGGCGGCGACGGCGGGTGTGGCGGGTAGCCCCTATGCGATCGTGGCCAGCAATGCGGCCGGCACGGGCCTGTCGAACTACACCGTCAACTATGTTGATGGCACCTTCTCGGTCGGCCAGCGGGCGATCACGGTGACGGCGGACGACAAGTCGAAGACCTATGGCGACGTCAACCCGGCTCTGACCTGGCAGGTGACGTCGGGCAACCTGGTCAATGGCGACACGCTGACGGGCGACCTGACGACGGCGGCACTGCAGTTCTCGAATGTCGGCAGCTACGACATCACGAAGGGCACGCTGGCTGACGCCTCGGGCAACTACGCCATCACCTATGCCAAAGGCAGCCTGACGGTCGGCCAGCGGGCGATCACGGTGACGGCGGATGCCAAGTCGAAGACCTATGGCGACGTCAACCCGGCTCTGACCTGGCAGGTGACGTCGGGCAACCTGGTCAACGGCGACACGCTGACGGGCGGCCTGGCGACGACGGCACTGCAGTACTCGGATGTCGGCAGCTACGGCATCACGCAGGGCACACTGGCTGACGCCTCGGGCAACTACGCGCTCAGCTATGTCGGCGACAATCTGACGGTCGGCCAGCGGGCGATCACGGTGACGGCGGATAATGTCAGCAAGCTGCTCGGTTCGTTCGATCCGGCTCTGACCTATTCGATCGCCAGCGGCAATCTGGTGAACGGCGATACGTTCTCCGGCATTCTCGCTCGCGACGCGGGTGAACTGCCGGGCGACTATGCGATCACCCAGGGCACGTTGGCGCTTTCGTCCAACTATGTGCTGACCTTCAACGATGGCGTGTTCACCGTCAATCCGTTGACCCAGACGCCGGGCACCACGACCGAGGGCGGCAACGCTCCGCAGTCGGGGAGCACGGTCACGACCGGGGGCGGCGGCAATGGCGGCGGCAACGGCGGTGATGTCACGGGCAGCATCGTGGCGAACGGCTGCCGCGAGGATGAGAAGATCGACAAGGTTTGCGTTCGTAGGCCTTACCCGAACAACTGGCAGCCGAATGACGGCATCCGGTTCATCCCGGCGTCGTTCTGAGAAACAAGCAAGGCAGCGAAGCGGGGAAACCCGCTTCGCCGTCTTTTATCTTTTTATGGTTGATGCGGCAGGGGCTAAGGATGCGTAAGGCAAACAAGATCACAGCGGGCATGGCGGGGCTTTTGACGCTGCTCATCAGCGTGGAAGCGAGCGCGGATGCGATCGAGCGCAACCTGCCGCCCGCGCCGCTGCCTCAGGGGCCGGCGGATCTGGTTCCGCCGAATGCCTTGCCGCAGGAACTCGACACCGTGCCTCTCGGGCCGAAGGTCGGCGCCATCGTCCTGCTCGGCAAGAAGGACGACGTCGTCACCGCAAAGGGCCTCAAGGGGATCGACGCGAGCCGTGTCGCGGATCTTCAGGACGAAGCGTCGCAGGCGAAGCTTGCCGCCTATGTCGGACAGCCGGTCACCCGCCGTCTCATCGCGGAGATCGAGGCGACCGTCGCCAATATCTATCGCGCCAAGGGTCTTCCTTTTGTGGCCGTGCTGACGCCGCCGCAGGAAATCAGCGAGGGCGTCCTGCAGTTCCGTATCGTGGACTTCACGGTGGGCCGGGTTACCGCATCGGGCAACAGCCGTGCGTCCGCGGAGTTCTACACGGATCGCGTCCGCGTGAAGCCGGGCGAGCGCGTCGAGACCGAGCCGCTTCTTCAGGATCTCGACTGGATCAACCGGAGCAATTTCCACAAGGCGGAAGCCATTTTCACGCCGGGTTCAAAGGCGGGCGAGACGGACCTCAATCTGCGCGTGACCGAGGGCAAGCCGTGGCGCGTCTATGCGGGCTATGCCAATTCGGGCGCGCCGTCCTCAACGGAGAGTCGCTATTTTGTCGGTGGCACCGTCGGCGATGTTCTGATCCCCGACAGCTTTTTCTCCTATCAGTTCACTGGCAGCCGTGACTTCTGGTACGACGAAGGCAGCCTCTTCAACAACGCGCGTCATCCGAGCTATGCGAGCCAGGCCGCGCGCCTTGTCGTTCCGACTGCACCGCGTCAGCAGATCGAGGCACTGTTTAGTGAGGTCGAAACATCGAAGGATCGCGAGTTTATTACCTTCCGTCAGCGTACCATCGAAGGTTCGATCGCCTATCGCAGTGCGCTGTCCAACTTCACCAATCTAGGCGGCGATATTTACGGTGGTGTTGAGGCTGTACACCAAAATTCGGACGCAATACTGAACCTTTTTGATGTGGATATTGCGGCGCTAGTTGATGTGTATCAGGTCTTCGCGGGCTGGTCCGGCGGCTTCACGACATTGGCGGGCGCGAGCCAGCTCGACGTCTCGGTCCATTCGAGCCCCGGCGGTGTCGGCAACCATAACGACTCTACCCATTTCAAGAACTACTCTGTAGGCGCCTCCGGAAGCCGCGTGACTAGCGCACGCTATGATTTTGTCGAGGCGACCTTGGTTCACGATCTTCCGATCGTTCCGGGCGTCAGCTTCCACACCGAAATTGCCGGTCAGCTCACCACGGCGGCCTTGCCGGAGTCGCAGCAGATCGGCATTGCCCAGATCCGCGGCTACAACTCCGACGACGGCAGCTTCGATACAGGCGTGCTGACGCGAAACGAGGTGCGTCTGCCGACCTTCAACGCGCTCGGGCGTTTCACCACGCTTCAGGACAACGCGCTGCCTTACGTCTTCTTCGATGCCGGCTACGCCAAGGATCGCTTCGACGGCAGCAGCCTGACCCCCATGTCGGCCGGTGCGGGCCTTGCCTACAGCATCGGCAGGAACTTCAGCGCTTCCGTCGATGGCGCCTATGCCATGCATGATGCGATGGACACGAAGAGCGGCGATTGGCGGGCGGAAGTTAAGCTTACGGTCAGCTATTAATTCTATACCGGGCCTGGTCTCGTTTACGTTTGAAAAGGTTACCCATAGTGTCGCTGGATAAACTCAAGCCCGCACATCTCGCTCTGATCGCTCTTGCCGGTGTGCTCATCGCCGGCGCGATCGGTTACTTGATCGGCAATCGGGGAGGGGACGCGCCTCAAGCCTCCGCCACCTCCGTCGTGCAGCCCGAAGCCGCGCCATGGGTCAAGACGGCGAGCTTCGGCGCATGGGACATCAAGTGCCGGGAGGTCGAGAAGGGTTCTGGCGAGCAGGCGTGCATTGCCGTCCTGGAAGTTCAGGAAACCAAGAGCAAGCAGACCCTGCTGGCGTGGATCCTTTCATACGATCAGGACGGAAAGCTTCTTGCCACGATCCATACGCTGAGCGGAGTGCAGCTTGATCGCGGCATCGATATCGGCTTCGGGACGGCGCCGGTTCGACATGTGCAATATGCGTCCTGCATGCCTCTTGGTTGCGATGCGATCTTTCCGGTGGATGAAGCGTTGATGAAGGAAGCTCTGGCGGCGGGCAAGTCCAAGGTCAGCATCTCCACCACGGCCGACAAGGTGCTGAATTTCGATATTCCGCTGGATGGTCTGGACAAGGCTGTGGAAGCGTTGCGGAAGTGAACCGCGAGCCATCCCGACGCCGTGTCTTGAGGATCAAGGGGTGATCGACGTGCCGAGGCCGCTGGTAGCGGCCTCGCCCGGCGGCAACGGTTTCGCGGCAGTCGCCACCGCAGACCCACGCTGATCGAGCGGGGGCAGTTTCAGCGCTTCGCCGGTGAAGCGGTTGGGGTTGAGTTCGACCCAGACGGCAGGCCGCTCCCGCGACTGCCGCTTCTCCCATGTAAAGGGAGCGTAGCCCCACGGAATGACTGCCCAGTTCTTGTTGTCGAGAACGAGCTCGCCCTGATCGGTGACGGCGATCAGAACGACATGCGATTCACCGGGCGCCGTCGTTACCGTCGCGAGCAGGAGATCCTCTTCGGGCCATCCGCGCTCGACCAGCAGCTTCCGCTTTTCGAGCGCCAGGTCCTCGCAATCGCCACCGCGGACCCTATCTGCCGCCGTCCAGTACTCGATCTGGTTATAGTTCGCTTCGTCGGTGGTTTCGGGAAATCCATTTACATAGGCGTTGACGGCCTCAAGCTCCTGGCTGCGCTGCCTTGTGAGTGTCAGGCGGCGCGGCGCATTTGTGCCGCCGCTGCATTCGGAGGGATCACGAAGACATAGCATCTTGAAGCCCTGCGGAGGCGGCACCGCCTGACCGGTTGGCATATAGGCTTCGTGGCGAACAGGAGGCGCGGGAGTAATGGCCGGGGCGTCGGATGTGTCCGCGCAACCCGCCATCGGCAGGAGCAAACCAATCCAGATTGTGAGTCGCCGGACTCGAACAGAAGCCATCACGCACCCGCCGCCCGATCTTTCGATCCAGGCGTGATGTGACCGGCCCCTACCCTGTGGTCTGAAAAAACCCTAGCTCAGGATTTCATGCAACGCCAGCGAGCGTGTGAGTGAGCGTGCAACCTCCCGCAACGCTAGCGCGTATCGACGGGTTATTGCTTCGCCGGAGCCTTGTCCACGTCAATTACCGCGCGGATGCCGGGCGCTGACATTTTACTCCCTGTACAGAGTTTATCGTCGCGCTGCGGGCGTGAATGTTCGTTCGCCGTTGATCAATGACGCCAGGGAGACGGTGTTCGTAACGCGGTCTATGCGCGACGCGCATGGATTTTACGATGCGCCCTGGCTTTCGGCCTTCTTCGCGGGGGCTTGTGCCTGGCTCCTTTGCGCAAATGCCTCAAGCACGGCCTTCATGCGGAGCAGGCCGAAGAAGGGCAGCATGATATCGATGGCGCTTTGAGCGAGTTTTGCCGTGTGCCGCGCGTCGAGCCGGTTGCCCAGCGTGTCGAGGAAGCGGGTGACCTCCTCCTTCGCGAGAGCCTCCGCCGCTTCGACGTAAAAGCGCGTGATCGCGGGCGTGAAACCCTGTTCCTCGGTGAAGCCCGCGGCGCGCATGTCGCCCCAGAGGCCCACGATCTGCGCATCGGTGGGACTCAGATGGACTGCACCGTTGCGCCGCCGCAGCCGGATGGCGCCGATTGCGGCAAGAGCCTTTGCGTCTGGTGTCGCATTCGGATTACGGCTCAACAAGCCCGATAGCGGAATCAGAGCATCGTCGACGCCGAGACGGGCGGCCAGCAGCGTATCGAGATGGGGAAAAGCGCTCGGATCGGCAGGCATCGCATCGAGGTTGCCGGCCATCGCCCGCTTGATCTGTGGGATCGAAAGGTTCCGCTCGTGTTGCAGCTCGCGGATCGCGAGGATGCCGCGCACATGCGCCTCGTCATATTCCGCAACATTCGGCTTGGGACGCTGGGGCTCGGGCAGCAGCTTTTCGCGGAGATAGACGCGGATCGTCTCGCGGTTCACACCCGTACGCCGCTCAAGGTCGCGCATCTTCATGGGATTTCGTCCAGCTGATTCGTCTGAGGCCATTCTGCGGTCAAAAGGCCGCAACCGAAAACGCATCGACTCTATACGCAAAAATGCGTAATAATATAACGCAATAATAGCGCGGCCGGATTGGCCGGCAAGCGCGTGGGAGGAAACAGGAATGACCGCATCCATTATTCCAACCGAGCTGATCGCGCCGGCCTTCAATCCGGCGTCCTTTGCAAACCGGTCGGAGATCCATGCCCTTTTCACCCGTCTGCGTCGCGATTATCCGCTCGCGATCGCCGAGGTTCCGGGCTTTGACCCGCACTGGATCGTGACCAGGTGGTCCGATTTGCGCGAAATCACCCGGCAGGACGAAATCTTTCATGGCGGAGATCGTTCGAAGACGCTGATCTCGCAGGCAGGCGAGCAGCTTGTGATGCAGTACACAGGCGGCCAGCACAATATCTTCCGCTCGCTCGTGCAGCTCGACCCGCCGGAGCACCGCGCCTATCGCGATGTGCTCGCGGCAACCTTCATGCCCAACAACATCAAGGGACTGACAGACAGCGTCAGAGCGACGGCCGAGAAGTATGTCGACAGAATGGCCGAGCATGGCGGGTCTTGCGATTTCGCGACCGACATTGCGTTCCGCTACCCGCTCAAGGTCGTGCTCGACCTCATCGGCGTTCCGGCGCAGGACCATGAGAAGATGCTGCAGCTCACGCAATGGCTCTTTACCTGGGCCGATCCGGACCTCAAGCGGCCGGGCGCCGATCCGAGCAATCCGATCGAAATCACCGAGACGTGGAACATCGTCTACAACAGCTTCAAGGAATATTACGATCCGATCATCGAGAACCGGCGTGCCCATCCGCGCGACGACATCGCCTCGCTGATCGCGAACGGCAAGGTGTTCGGCAATCCGATGGAGGAGCGGGCAATGATCTCCTACCTGATCATTGCCTCCACCGCGGGCCACGACACGACCTCGGCCACCACGGCAACCGGCATGTGGCTTCTCGCCGAGCAGCCGGAGCTGCTTGCCCGTCTCAAGGCCGATCCGCAACTCATTCCCGGCTTCATTGAGGAAAGCATCCGATGGGCGACCCCCGTGCAGCACTTCATCCGCTCGGCAACGGTCGACTATGAGCTGCGCGGTCGCCAGATCAAAGAAGGCGATCTGATCTATCTCTCCTACCTCTCCGCCAATCGTGACGAGGAGAAGTTCGAGGACCCCTTCACTTTCAGGCCCGACCGCACGCCAAATCAGCATGTAGGCTTTGGCTATGGCGGGCATATCTGCCTCGGCCAGCATCTGGCGCGGCTCGAGATGCGTCTGTTCTGGGAGACGCTGCTGCCGCGTCTTGAGTCGGTCGAGATGGCAGGTGAAGGTCAGATGGCACAGTCGGAATTCGTCAGCGGTCCGAAGTCCGTTCCCATCAGGTTCAAGATGCATTGAGAAAGGCCGCCCGGGCGCAGCCGGAAGGCGCCGGACGCTTTCGATAATCCAGAAGGCCGGTTACTGCACCACGCAGCAGTGACCGGCCTTTCGTTTTCCCATCGGGGGCACATTGGAGAGGGGGGCCTCGCAAGGAGGCAGGGCGGACTTGTTAGTGCGAGGACTGAGCATTAAAAGATAAAGCCGAACCGACAATGACTATGGGGCGAGGAGAGGCTTTTGCTGAACGGATTTCGTATCGTTTGCGTGACGCCCGCCGGCCGCCGCCGATATATGCGCCTGCTCGTTCCGCAAATCCTTTCCGAGGATGTTGTTGACGAATATCAGATATGGATGAACACGGAAGATCAGCTCGATCTTCTCTTTCTGAATGAGCTGGCTCAGATTCCAAAGGTAAAACTCGTTCCCCAGCCCAGGGGAATTGTCGACGGAGCCTTCACCATCTGCGAATTCTTCGCTGGCTGCGTCGATCAGGGCACGATTTATATCAGGTTTGACGATGACATCGTCTGGATAGAACCGGGCAGCATCAGAGCCCTCGCGGAAACGCGGATTCGCGATACGGAGTCGTTTCTGGTGTCGGCAGCCGTCGTCAACAATGCCGTATTTACCAACATGTTCCAGGTTCTGGGGCTTTATGACGACAGTCAGTACGTCCATGCGCACGCATTCGATGAATTCGGCTGGAAAAGCGGTCCTTTTGCGGAAAGCCTCCATCGTCATGCGCTCGAACTGATCGGCCGTAATCAACTGTCGACGATGCAATTCGAGCCGCGGATGCTCGCGCAGGTTCGCTTCTCGATTAACTGCATATCCTGGCGCGGCGACATGTTTTCGACATTTGCCGGGCAGGTCGATCGCGAAGAAGAGGAGTTCCTCTCGGTCGTCAAGCCATGCCGCATGGGGGCGGTGAACAAGGTCGATGGCCGCGCCATCGTCTGTCATTTCGCTTTCTATACACAGCGGGACTATCTCGACCGAACCGACCTGCTGGCGTGCTATCTGGAACAGGTTGCAAACGCCGCATGGGTCAGGGACGAATTTCGCGGTGCCGTCGAGCAGGCCTTTGTGAAGGCCGAAGAGTTGGCATCCAAGGCGGCGGAGAGAGATCAGGAAGGCGCAGCCGGTAGCTCGATATTATCGAGGCTCATCGCCTCACTTCGTTTTCCCTATCTAAGGTTCCGGATCGAGTGGATGGCGTCTGCAGATTACAAGCGACGTCTGGTGCGAAAGTTCAGAAACTGGCCGCTAATTCGTGCTGGCGATGCATGAGCATCGTGTTCTAGGGTCCGAACATGAGGTATCTCAAGACCCGGATCGGGATGTGCAGAGGATGAGCGATTACGTCGTCGTAGGTGCGGGATTGACCGGAGCGGTGATTGCCCGAGCGCTCCGCGATGCGGGGCGCAGCGTCGTGGTGCTCGACCGCCGTGCGCATGTCGCCGGAAATGTCCACGATCATGTGCATCCGAGCGGCATCAGCATCCATACCTACGGGCCGCACTACTTCCGCACCAATGACGACGACCTCTGGAAATTCGTCAATCGCTTCGCCACCTTCTACAAATATGAACCTGCCATCAAGTCGCTGGTCGACGGACGCCATGAGAACTGGCCGATTGCGGGGAGCTACATCAATCGGACGGTCGGCAAGGATTGGCGGCCCGAATTTATCGGCACACCGGCCAACTTCGAAGAGGCGGCGCTCAGCCTCATGCCGCAGCTGGTCTACGAGAAGTTCGTGAAGGGGTACACGGAGAAGCAGTGGGGCGTGCCGGCGACCGCACTTTCGGCCGGACTGGTCAAGCGCTTCGACGTGCGGGAAGACGATGAGCCGCGCCTCATGCGCCATGTCCATCAAGGCATTCCGGTGGAAGGCTATACGCGCATGGTCGAGGCCATGCTTGAGGGTATTCCGGTGCATCTGAAGACGGACTATCTGCAGCAGCGCGACGCCTTCAAGCCGCGGATCGGTCTCGTCTACACAGGCTCGATCGACGAGTTCTTTGATTTCGACATGGGGCGTCTCGCCTATCGCGGGCAGCGCCGCGTCCATGAGTATTTCCCGGAGTCCGAAGCGATTCAGCCCTGCGGACAGGTCAACAATCCCGACCCTTCGGAGGGTGCTCACATTCGTACGCTCGAATGGAAGCATATGATGGAGCCGGATGTGGCGGGTAATATTCGAGGCACCGTGTTGACACGCGAGATACCGTTCACGCCGGACAATCCGGCGGATTACGAGTATCCTTTTCCGGATCAGGCAAACAGCGATCTCTATGCGCGTTATCGCGCCCGCGCGGCGGCGCTCACCGATGTGCTGATCTGCGGGCGTCTCGGCGAATATCGCTATTACGACATGGATCAGGCGATCGCGCGGGCGCGCCTCCTGGCTCGGCGTCTCATCGAAAAAACGGCAAGGGAGGATATCTCGTGAAGAAGATTCTTGTCGTCGGCGGCGCCGGCTATATCGGCTCGCATATGGTGCTCGCGCTGCAGGACGCAGGGCACGAAGTGGTGGTGTTCGACAATCTGTCGCAAGGCCATGCCGACGCTGTGCGCGGCGCCGAGCTTGTCGTCGGCGATCTGCGCGCGCCGCGGGAAATCGACCTTTGTCTGGCGAGCCGCTCCTTCGATCTCGTCATGCATTTTGCTGCTTTCGCCTATGTTGGCGAGTCGGTCGCAAAGCCCGAGATCTATTACGAGAACAATGTGCTGGGCAGCCTCAACCTGCTTGCTGCCATGCGCCGCAGCGGCGTGGACAAATTCGTCTTCTCGTCGACCTGCGCGACCTATGGCGAGCCGGGCCAACTGCCGATTGCGGAAAGCCACCCGCAGAACCCGATAAATCCCTATGGGCGCAGCAAACTCATGGTGGAGCAGGTGCTGCTCGATTATGGGCGGGCCTATGGCGTCAGCAGCATCAGCCTGCGCTATTTCAATGCGGCCGGATGCGACGTGCAGGGCCGCGCTGGCGAGCGTCACGACCCGGAGACGCATCTCATACCGCTCGTACTGGCCGAGGCGATGCGCGTTCGCAATGGTGGCGATCCCGCCGGGACGAAGCTCGAAGTCTTCGGCGGCGACTTTGCCACTCCGGATGGAAGCTGTGCGCGCGACTATATCCATGTGAGCGACCTCGTCCGCGCGCATCTCCTTGCAGCTGAGCGCCTGCTGAACGGGGAGGTGGGGCAGGATCGCCCGGCGGAATTCTACAATCTCGCCAATGGCAACGGATTCAGCGTGCTGGATGTCATCAGGGCCTGCGAAGCCGTGACCGGTATCCCGATCAGGTATCGTATGGCGCCGCGGCGCGCGGGCGATCCGGCGGTTCTGGTGGGCGATGCACGCCTTGCCGAAGAGGTGCTGGGCTGGAGACCGCAATTCACCGATCTGCCGTCCATTGTGCGGACGGCATGGAACTGGATGTCACGCGGTCCGGTCGGGCAGGCGAATGAATGGAACGCCCATGAGGTGGAGCCATAGTCGTTCGAACATCCAGGCGTTGATGCAGCCAGTCGATCGGCTCCTTGAATTTGGCGGCGACGATCTAAATTTTTTTGGTTCGTTTTCAGTCCTGGCGTGAGCGGCGCGTCAGGAGTCGCCGCCATGCGGGAGGATAGATTTCGAGCACGCGCGGCTCGATCTGGCGCAGCTCATAGTCCTCCATGAGCTTTTGCTCTTCCTGCCGGGGAGAGCCGGTCGCGCCGCCGCTCCCCGCCGATCCCACCTTTCGTGTGTGATGGACCGGCGCGCAATCCACGATCCCGAACTGCGCGATACCCGCCTTCGCGGCAATGTCCCACCAGAGCCATTCCACGCCCCAGCATGACGAACTGAGCGTGAATGTCGGCTCGAAGAGCGGCAGCGTCTCCACCTTGAAGCAGGGCGCCATGATTTCCACGAAGTTGGTACGGCGATAGGTGACACCCCGTTGCCGCCGCGTGATCGGCCAAGTGTAATAGCTGTAGCGGGTGAGCGCGGGCTGGGCGATGGTGAAGTCGGCCTCGGCGCATATCGAGAAAAAGCGGTCGATATTCTCCGCGCTGGCAAGAAGGTCGTCGTCGGGGAACCAGACATAGCGATAGGCCCGCACAAGATCGCGATGCGCGTTGAGGAAGTCGGCGAGGCCCTCCCATTTCGGCCCCTTGTAGAGATGCAGGAGATCGTACTGGTCCTTGTAGCGCTCCGGATAGTCGCCGTAATAGCTCACGGCAAGATCCCAGCTACGTGGGCCGTTGGTCAGCCATTGCGGGTGCAGCGATTTGTCGCCTGCGCGTACCACCACAAGATTTTCGCGTTGGATCATGATTCCGGTCGTTCTGTCTGATTTGCCGATTGCGCATGGTATGTTCATTTTGGAAAAGCGCCAGTCCGCAGACCGTGTGCGCGGACTTGCGGCGAGGCGGCTCGATCGTTTTTATGCTGATATGCGCTCAAGTCGCGGCGCAAGTCGGATTCTGGCGGCTGGGTGGTTAACGAGATGAAGCTCATCCTTCATATTGGAACCGTGAAGACCGGCACCACGACGGCGCAGGCGTGGCTCGCCGGGAATCGCAAGTCCCTGGTTGAGCGAGGTGTCTGGTATCCGACAGCTTTTCCCGCGACCGATGCGCGACCGGGAGGGCACAACCACCCATTCGCGATTGATATTGTTCTGTCTCCTGATCATTTTCGCGAGAATGCGCTCGCGGCTTTCAGGGGCGAATATGATCAGATGCGCCGGGCAGGGTGCACTGTCTGCATAATTTCGTTCGAAGACTTGTACTTCAGGCTGGCGTCGGCGCAGATGGTCGGCGATCTGGCGGAATTTCTGAGGGCGTATTTCGAGTCGGTCGAGGTGGTTCTTTATCTTCGGCCGCAGATCGACACCGCGGTTTCTTTCGCGTCGACAGCATCGAAGCTGGGCGTTCGGATCGACAGGAGCTGGTTCCACGGGCAGAAACACAATCGGGCGGTCTTTGATTACAACGCGGCCATCGAGAGATGGGAGAGCGGCTTTGGCGGAGAAAACCTGAGGTGCTTCGCCTATAAGCGCGACTTGCCTTTCCTGGACTATGTCATCGAACATCTTTCGCTTGATCGGCAGAGCTTCGGGCCGGTCGAGAACCAGAATCTGTCGGTGGGGGTGAACATCATCGCGCTGTCGAATGTGCTTCAGATCCCGCTATTCTTCAGTGAAACCCTGCTTCAACACCTTCCGCGCAGCGCGCCGCTTTCGGTTGGCATCGATGTGGCGAGGGCATTTCAGGCGAAATTCACGGAGTCGAATGCGGAGCTTGCGCGTCGTCATGAAACCATTCGGCTCGAGGATCTCGAGCCTGACTGGAGCCGCTACGAGCTGCCTTCCAATCTCGACGAGATTGAGCGGGAGTGCATCTTCGCCGATGAGCTAAAGGCGTTGATGCGCGTTTTTTCGCGTCAGCTGTGTCTGGAGCGCGCGCGGAATGCGTTGATTCGGGCTGAACTTGCAAAGGCGCAAGGGAAGGGGAGAGCTGCGATCGCCATGGCCAATCGGGCCCTGACCGAAGCAAACCGCGCCAGTCAGGTCGAGGTCTTCAGATGGGAGGCGGAGAAGATACAGGAGGCAGCGACCGCCCTGATCGCCTTGCAGACGGGCGAGGCCTCGCTGGGCTAATCGGCGATCTTCTGGATATAGAGCTGGATCGAAGGCGCGTTGAGCTGCTGAAGCTTGCGGAGGTTCAGGTTGACGAAGGCGTCAATCGCGGGCTTCGGCATTCTGATGGGGTCCTTGGATTTCGCTTGCTGGTCGGACCAGAGATAGTCGTCGAAAGCCATGGTTCCGCCGATGCGCAGCAGCTTGAAGCCCACAACGGCGTCGTAGAGAACATCCGGCGCCTGGTGGGAGCCGTCGACATAGATGAAGTCGAAATAGCCGGCCTTTCCCTCCGTGAGAAGTTTGGCGAGCGCCTGGTCGGAATATGCCTTGTGGATCACCAGGTCGACGGGGTTCGGCGATGCGGCAATCGCACGGCTGATGTTGTCGTGGAAGCGCTGTTCGGTCGCGCTCATGTCGAGCGCCCGGTTCTGGTGCTCGATGCCGCCTTCCCAGTTGTCGACGCAGTGAAGCTCGAGAGCATGGTTCGGCCCGAGCTTGTCGATCATGTAGCAGGCGCTGGCGCCCTCGAATGAGCCGATTTCGAGAATTTTCCGGGGATTGACCTGCGGGATCAGCCTATCCCAAAGATTTTTCGCGTTAAGTTCGAACCAGCGCGTTGTGAAGACATACTCTCTGGACGATGTTTGAGCGTCGGTTGCGGACATGTGCAGTTCCTTGCTTCTGGTGCGGACGCGATATGATCTGTGCGCGGTTGCCTATCTGGGTGCCGTGTGAAAGCGTGGCCCTGCAGGCGTCGTCATCGGCACAAGCATGCACCAAATGATTCAATCAGAGAGCTTTGACCCATCCGCTATGAAAGAGATCGGACATCTTCTTTCGCCCCGCTCGAACCCGGACGCAATTCCGGTGCTTCGATGAGAAGCCCCTATCTCATGATCGACCTCCTGTCGGCGGTCTATTGGTTCGATGAAGCGCTGCAGGCAGGGCTGCGGGCGAGAGGGCACCAGTCCGTCTCGCGCAGCCAGTCCATGATTTTGGCGAACATCGCGGCGGGGGTGCACCGGCCTTCGGAGCTGGCGAAGAATCTCGGCGTGTCGCGGCAGGCGATGAGCCTGGCACTCGGCGAGCTGGCGGCGAGAGGGCTCGTCGAAATCGAGCCCGACCCGAATGACGGGCGCGCGCAAAGGGTTGTCTTCAGTCCGCGTTCGGTGGAAATCCGGCGCGACGCCATCGCGGTGATGACGTCGCTGGAGGAGGCACTCGCCGCGCGCATCGGAAAGACTCGCTTCAATGCGCTATGCGCGGCCTTCGAGTCCGATTGGGGAATGCCCCCTCTCGATGCGGAGTCCGGCAAGGCCATGGCGAAGGCGCCGGCCGGGCAGAGGCCCGGCCGTGGCGCAAAATCACGTCAGTAGCGAGTTCGGCGGCAATCCGACCAGCGACCGGCCATAAAGCTCGTAAGCCGTGTCGACGTCGAAAACGATGTGGCTCGAAATCGAGTTGATGTCTCGGAGCGCACGCTGCAGCGGGTGGCTGAGCATGTGAATGCTCGACCCCGAAGACTCTGCGAGAATCCAGACGGCCTCGCGGCACATCTTCACCGCTTCGGCAATCCGGCCGCGCAGATGAATGCGCGCGGTGGTCTGTTCCGGCTCCGCGATCGCGCTTGCCGCGACAGTGTCGCGGCCTGCCTGCCGGATCGTCTGTTCGGCGATTTCAGTGAGGAGCGCCGCGCGGGCCAGGCGCATCTGCGCAGCGGGCTTTTCCACCTGAGTGGTGAGGTTGCCGACCTTGACATGCTCGGTCAGCCGCTTGCGCGCCTGCTTCACCGCGCCGCGCGCGACGCCGAGCGCGGACATGGAAGCGGTGAACCCCAGGAAGGGATACATGGGGCAGCTATAGAGCGGATTGTCGAAAAGCGCCGATCCCGGCCCCTTGCCCGAGATCATCGGGATGAGCGAAATCGTGCGGTGCTTGGGGACGAAGACGTCCTGGGCGACGATATCATTGCTGCCCGTGCCGCACATGCCGTCGGCATGCCATGTATCGAGAACCTGTGCCTCGCTGGCAGGGAAGAGCGTCATGATCCGTTCGGGATTGTCCTGCTCTGCGGTTTGCGCGCCGACCATGATCCAGTCGGCATGCATGACGCCGGTTCCCCATTTCCAATGGCCGCTGATGCGATAGCCGCCTTCGACGCGTTCGGCGTGGCCCGGCGGAATGCCGACATAAGGCGCGACGATATAGGGAAACTCGCCCCAGATTTCCGTCAGCGCCTGCTCCTGGAAATGGGCGAACATCCAGTTATGTTCCGCGCAGAAGGATGCGGCCCATGCCGTCGAGGCGCAGACTTCGGCAATCGGCAGCGTTGCGTCGAGAAATCCGTCCGTATCGATCTCCATGCCGCCAAAGCGACGCGGCACGAACTGGTAGAAATATCCCGCCCTGCGGATCTCGTTCCAGACTTCATCGACAGGGCGGCGCAATCTCTCCGCCTCGAAGGCGTTGCGTTCGGCGAGCGGCGCGATGGCGCGCATGCGCTCGGCCAGGATGGCGGGGGTGAGTTCCGCCACCTCGCTCTTGTCCAGCCAATCGCCGCCGGCGGGTATGCGTCGGTCGGCGAGGGGCAGTGCGTTCGGCTTGTCGTTCATCCTGCGGCTCCCGGAAGGCGCTGCATGTGTTGCAGCTTATTTTGTCAATTTAATTGACAAAATAATATTGGCGCCCGTTTTCGATTGTCAATTTATTTGACTGAATTTTCGCTGAAATCAAAATAATGCGTAAGCGGATGAATGTGCGCGCGAACGCACTCCGGCGCGTTCACCGGAGTGCGTTCCTTCATATCCGAAATGCGTCGCGTCTCGCTCAGAAGCCTCGGGCGTCGAGCCAGCTTCCGACGGCGGCGACCGCCTTCGGAAGCAGTTCGGGCTTCTCGATGTAGTAGTGGTCCGCACCCTCGATCTGGACGATCGACTTGTCCTTCGAAGCGACAGCGTCATAGAGGCGTTGCGCATGGCTCGGCGTGCAGGCGAGGTCCGCCGTGTTGTTGATGACGAGCACGGGGACGGAGATGTGACCCGCATTGACGATGCCGTTCGCCCGGCTTTCGTCGTAGCTCCACTGCGAGAGCCATGAGCGCAGCGTGGTGAAGCGGCCGAGGCCCACAGGGCCGTCATTGGCGATCTTCGGTTCTCCGAGATAGCAGATGCCGGGACGGCGATCCGAAGGGTCCTGCGTCGGGTCGGTCCAGCGCACGTCGCACATGGTGCCGTAGACGCAGAAGGGCCGCTCCGCATCGGGGTCGCCCTTGGCCTTGAGGTCCGCAAGCGTGGCCTTCACCCGCGCCGTAATGCGGCGGTTGCGGGCGATCTGCGCCTCGCGGAAGCGCCGCACGAAGGCGTCCGAATAGGGCGGCTGGTTCGGGTTCTGCGGATCGTAGATATTGAGCTCGCGATCTCGCTCGAAGGGCTTGTCCTCGTCGAGGATCGAAGGGTCGAGCCATTCGGTCATCGTGCACGAGCGGCTGATATGAGCGGCGAGCAGCAACACGGCGTCTGCGGGCTGAAGGCCGGCGCCCTTGATGTCCACGGCGTCGCCCGCCGGCGTCTCGGTAATGGTCGGATGCTCCGCCTGATCCTGATAGAAGAGCGACAGCGAACCGCCGCCGGACCATCCGCCCAGCACCACTTTTTCATAGCCGAAACGCTTCTTGAGGTCGGCGATGCATGCGCCGAGATCGAGGGCGCATTTCTCCATGATGAGCGCCGTGTCGTTGCCCCGATAACGCGGGTTGCAATAGATGACGTGGCGGCCCGCCGCCGCGAGCGCGGTTACGAGCGGCAGGAACGAGCCGCCGCCGACCGGATGGCTGAACAGGATTGCGGTCTTCGACTCGCCCGTCTCGGGCCTGATCCTCATGCATTCCACGAAGACCTGGCCGGTGGGGCCGCCATAGACCTCCTTCAGCCGGCTCGTATCCGCATGCACAAAGCCATATGGCTCGCGTACCACCTTCATTGCGATCTCCTCCCCAGGGCGCGGTAATCGTTGTCGTTGCTGAAATTATCTTTTTTGATTATAAAATCAACAAAACTGATTTTGGAGTCAGATATGGCCGCGTCGGGTTCGGCGACTGTTTCGGCGGGGAAGGGTGAGCGCACGGCCGCCCGGATTCGCGAAGTCGCGCTCGACCAGTTCTCGCGGCTCGGCTTCGAGCGCGTCACCATGGCGGGCATTGCCGAGGCGGCGGGGCTTTCGCAGGCCACTTTGCATTATCATTTTCAGGACAAGGATCAGCTCTGGCGCAGCGCCATGCTCGGCCTTGGCGAGGTGATTGCGGAAGAAGAGCGCATGCTCGATGCGGCGCAGGACGCTTCGCCGCTGGCGCAATTGCGCATCGCCATGCGCTTCTTCCTGCGCATCAGCTGGAAGCATCCGGCACTTGGCCGCGTGGTCGCGCTGGAAGGCATGGCGGGCGGCGAACGCCTCGCCTGGCTCGACGAGCATGTGCTGGGCCACCGCAACAGGCGGCTTTCCGCCCTTGCCCGCGCCGCCATCGAGGCCGGCGTGCTGAAGCCCTTTCCGCCGGAAATGATCGTCATCACGCTGCAGGCGGGCGCGGCAGGCGTCATCAATCTCGCGCCGCTCATGCGCGACACCTTCGGCTTCGATCCCGACACGGCGGAAGGGCGCGCCGCGCATGAAAGCCTGGTTCTCGACGCCCTGCTCAGCGGGTTCGTCAGCGACGATCAGGACGCGTAGAGGTCGAGTAAATCATGGGAGGAGAAAAGATGACTCAGCTAACGACGGGTATTCACCATCTGGCCTTCATGGCCTCGGATATCAAGAAACACATCGCCTTCTTTTCGGAAGTTCTGGGCTGCCCCCTCGTCGCGCTTTTCGACATGCATGGCGTGCCGGGCGGCTTGCATGCGTTCCTGCGCATGAACGATCACAGCTATTTCTCGATCGTGCAGCTTCCCGACGTGGACAAGATCCCGATCGAGATCGGCAAGACCCATGCGGGCAGCGGCGCACTTCCGAGCGCGGCCGGCACGCTGCAGCATCTCGCCTTCCGCGTCGATTCCGACGGCGATCTCATCGCCATTCGTGACCGCATTCGGGCCCACGGCGTCAATGTCATCGGCCCGATCGATCACGGCATGTGCCGCTCGATCTATTTCGCCGGTCCCGATCACATGACGCTCGAAGTCGCGACATCCGACGTGGCGGTCGATCCGGCGAAGTGGATCGATACGGCTGTCCTCAAGAAGGCCGGCATTTCAGCGGAGGAGGCGGCACGCTTCAAGGCGCCCGCTCCCTATACCGGCCCTAGCCCCGTGCCCCAGCCGCCCTATGACCCGGAAAAGCCGCATATGGCCTATCCGAAAGAGGTCTATCTCCAGATGCTGCAGGTTCCCGACGAGGTCATTACCCAGTCGGCTTCCTATACGGCGCCGCCCGTCGCTGAGACGGTGTGACGCGCCGCCGGCCTCGCGCTCAGGGGAGGGGGCGCGAGGCTGGCTCTTTCTAGTCCCGGAGTGGTATGGCAGGCTTGGGCCAGTGAAGTTGGCTCTTTAGTCGGTCGCCGGGGTTTCTTTCCAGATGTCCATATCGCCTGAAATCAGGCAACGAGCGGAAGCGCTCATCGCCGCTGAACGCGCGCGGTTTGCGGAGCGGAATCCCGTTTCGCGCCGCATGGCGGAAGAAGCGGGCCGGCATTTCCCCGGCGGCGTCCCCCTGCATTGGATGCTCGACTGGGAAACGCCCTTTCCCCTCTTTGTGCGCGAGGCCAAAGGCTCGACTGTCACGGATGCGGACGGCCACGCCTATGCCGATTTCTGCCTCGGCGACACTGGCGCCATGTTCGGCCATTCACCCGCGCCGGTTGCCAGGGCCATTGCCGAACAGGCGCAGCATGGGCTCACCGCCATGCTCCCCTCCGATCTCACGGCAAAGGTCGGCTCGCTTCTCGCCGCTCATTTCGGTCTGCCCTTCTGGCAGGTGACGGCAACGGCGAGCGATGCGAACCGCGCGGTGGTGCGCTGGGCGCGCGCGATCACGGGCCGGCAGAAGGTTCTCGTCTTCGACGGCTGCTATCACGGTCAGGTGGAAGATGCCTTCGTGAAGCTCGAAGGCGGCAGGACGAAAATGAAGCCAAGCCTGCTCGGTCAGGTGCATGACATCGCGCAAACGAGTGTTGCCGCGCCCTTCAACGATCTCGATGCCGTCGAAAAGCTGCTTGCCGACGGCGACATTGCGCTAGTTCTGACTGAACCGGCGCTCACCAACACCGCCATGGTGCTGCCGAAGCCCGGCTTCATCGAGGGGCTGCTCGCGGCGGCGCGCAAACACGGCACGCTGGTCTGCCTCGACGAGACGCATACGATCTCGACCGGCCCCGGCGGCTACACTCGCGCGCATGATCTTCATCCCGACTTCTTCGTGCTCGGCAAGCCTGTCGCGGGGGGGCTTCCCACCGCCGTCTTCGGCTTCACTGCAAATGTCGAAGCCGAAATGCGCCGCGTTCTCGATACGAAAACGCCCGGCTATTCCGGCATCGGCACCACGCTATCCGGCAACATGCTGGCGCTTGCCGCCATGCGCGCCTGCCTCGAAGAGGTGATGACGCCTGCGGCCTACGAACATATGACACGGCTTGCGAAGCGGCTGGCGGAAGGCCTTCGCGCCGAGGTCGCGAAGGCGGGGCTCGAGTGGACCGTCACGCAGATCGGTGCCCGCGCGGAACTCGTCTTTTCCCCGCGTCTGCTCGAAAATGGCGCTGAGGCTGCCGCCGCGATCGACCACACCGTCGAACGCGCGATCCATCTTTTCCTCCTGAACCGGAACGTGCTGGTAACGCCGTTCCATAACATGACCCTCGTTGCGCCGAGCACGACGGAAGCGGATGTCGACGGGCTCGTTGCCCGTTTCGGCGAAGCGCTCGCCGTGCTCTGCGGCGAGGCAGAGATTTGACCATGGCGCGTGCAGATGAAGAGGAAGCGGTCGAGTTTCTCACCGCTCATCCGGAAATCGTTCAGATTCAGGCCTTCCTGACCGATCCATCGGGTGTCGCGCGCGGAAAGGTGCTGCGGCCGGAAGAACTCGCCCCCGCCTATCGTGACGGCCGCCCGCTTCCCTGCTCCATTCAGTCGCTCGATATTCTGGGGGCGGACGTGCTCGAAACAGGGCTTGTCTGGGAGGAGGGCGATTCCGACCGGCCCTGCTTCCCCGTTGCCGGCACGATCACCCAAGCGCCGTGGCATGATGTGCCGACCGCGCAACTCATTCTCGAGTCCTATGAGCGCGATGGCTCGGCGACGCCCGCCGATCCGCGCCATGCGCTGGCGCGCGTGGTCGAGGGCTTCGAGGCGAAGGGGCTGAAACCCGTCGTCGCCATCGAACTCGAATTCTATCTGATCGACCGGGAGGCCGTGCATTCCGGCAAGCCGAAACCCGCCGCCGCGCCGAACGGATTCGCGCCGTCGCATCTCCAGGCCTATCTGATGCAGGACCTCGAAGATTTCTCACCCTTCCTCAATGACGTCTTTGCAGGCGCGAAGAAGATGGGCCTGCCCGCGCGAACGCTGATCTCCGAATATGCGCCGGGCCAGCTCGAAATCGTTTTGGCGCACCAGGCGGATGCAATGCGCGCCGCCGACGATGCCATCCTCTACAAGCGCCTCGTGAAGGGCGTCGCGGATCGCCATGGCTATGTCGCGACGTTCATGGCGAAGCCTTATGCCGAGCTTTCCGGCAGCGGCATGCATGTGCACGTCTCGCTTGCGGATGAGATGAGCGACAATCTCTTCGCGGGCGAGGGGAATGTACTGACGCCGCATCTGCGTCACGCCATCGGCGGTCTCGAGGCGACCATGGCCGAGAGCATGGCGATCTTCGCGCCGAATGCGAATTCATTCCGCCGCTTCCGCAAGAATTCATACGCGCCGCTCGCGCCTGCCTGGGCCATCGACAATCGTTCGGTGCCGCTGCGTGTGACATCGGGACCGGCGCGGTCGCGCCATCTGGAACATCGCGTCTGCGGGGCGGACGCCAATCCCTATGTGGCGCTGGCGACCGTGCTTGCAGGCATTGCGGAAGGTCTGGAAAAGAGGATCGAGCCGAGCGAGCCCGTCGTGGGCGACGGCTACGGCCAGAAGGAGGCGTCCCTGCCGATGAACTGGTGGCGGGCGCTCGAGATCGCACGCAAGTCGGAATTCCTGCGCGAGCGGCTCGGCGAGCCCTTCACCAATATCTTCCTCACCATCAAGGAGGCGGAGTGCGACCGCTTCTTCGCCTCGGTGACCGATCTCGACTTCGCCTGGTATTTGCGCAACGCTTGACGGCAGTTCGCTTCAGCCGCCTTCCACGTCCGCTTGACGCTACGTCACCCGGGCGATCGTTGACGAAATTCGCATCTCGCCTTGACGGGCGCGGCTTCCTCTTCGACAACCTTGTGAGCCGCGCGAAAGACGTGGCGAGGACAGGGACGTTCGAGGCGACAGGACCATGACGATCAAGCTTTATCACTGCAAAGGCGCGCGCTCGGTGCGGCCGCTTTGGACGCTCGAGGAAATGGGCATTCCCTATGAACTCGAGTCCATGAAGTTCCCGCCGCGCTTCTATCGGGAAGGCTATCTCGATATCAATCCGCTTGGCACAGTGCCGACCATGGTTGATGGCGACCTGACGATGACGGAGTCGGCGGGCATCTGCCAGTACCTCGTCGATTGCCACGGTCCTTCCGATATCGGCCTGACCCCGAAGGACAAGGATTATGGCCTTTACCTCAACTGGCTCCACCGCAGCGACGCGACGCTGACCTTTCCGCAGACCATCGTTCTGCGTTACACGGTGCTGGAGCCGGAGGAGCGTCGCCTCAAGCAGGCTGTCGACGATTACACGCAGTGGTTCTTCTCGCGCCTCAAGAGCGTGGAGAAGGCGACGGGCGAGAGCGAGTATCTCTGCGCCGGCAAGTTTACCATCGCCGATATCGCCGTTGGCTATGCGCTCTATCTCGCCGACACGCTGGGTTTCCGCGGCGGCTTCAAGCCGAACACCGAAGCCTATTACAAGCGGTTGAGCGAGCGGCCCGCCTTCCAGCGCGCCATCAGCCTCTGAGAAGGGACGATCGCATGTCTTCCAAATTCTCGAATGGCCAGAGCCCCGTCGATTTCGACAATCGTTACATGGGCCCGCTCTATACGGACGATCACCGCGCCTGGCGCGCGACGCTGCGCAAGTTCGTCGAGGCGGAGATGATGCCCCATGTCGACGACTGGGAAGAGGCGGGCGAGTTTCCGCGAGAACTCTACAAGAAGGCAGCGGAAGTCGGCCTTCTCGGTCTCGGCTACCCTGAGGAATATGGCGGCACGCCGGTCGACGATCCGATGTATTCGATCGTCACCGCCGAAGAACTCGCGCGTCTCGGCGCGGGCGGCGTCAATGCAAGCCTGATGGTGCATGGCATCGGCCTGCCGCCGGTTCTCGCCATCGGTTCGGCGGCTATGAAGGCGCGCATCGCGCCGCAGGTACTGGCTGGCGAAAAGATTCACGCGCTTGGCATCACCGAACCATCGGGCGGTTCCGACGTCGCCAATCTCAAGACCCGCGCCGTGCGCGACGGCGACGATTACGTCGTCAATGGCTCGAAGATATTCATCACCGGCGGCATGCGCGCGGATTACTACACGGTTGCGGTTCGCACCGGCGGGCCGGGCGCGCGGGGCATTTCGCTTCTCCTGCTCGAGCGCGACATGAAGGGCTTCACGCGCACGCCCCTGAAGAAGCAGGGCTGGTGGTCGTCCGACACCGCAGCGCTTTATTTCGACGATGTGCGCGTGCCGAAGGAAAACCTCATCGGTGAAGAAAATAATGGCTTCATCGGCATCATGCTCAACTTCAACAATGAGCGCATCGGCCTCGCGGCAAGCGCTGTGGCCTATGCGCGCGTCTGCTTCGAGGACGCGCTGGCCTGGGCGCGCGAACGCGAGACTTTCGGCAAGCGTCTCGCCGATCATCAGGTCATCCGGCACAAATTTGCCGAGATGGCGCGGCAGATCGCGGCGACGCAGGCCTATCTCGAACAATGCGTCGTGCGCGTGAAGGCGGGAGAGACGCCGGTGGCCGATCTCTCGCTTCTCAAGGTGCAGGCGACATTGACGATGGAGTTCTGCGCTCGTGAGGCGATGCAGATCATGGGCGGCGCGGGTTATATGCGCGGCTGCCGTGTGGAACGCATCTACCGCGAAGTGCGCGTGAACGCGATCGGCGGCGGCTCGGAGGAGATCATGCGCGATCTCGCCGCGCGTCAGCTGGGTATTTGATTCACGAAGATTGTTGGAAGAGGGTGAAAGAATGAGCCTGACCACACAGGAGCTCGACGAATTCCGCAAGGAAGTCCGGGCCTGGTTCGAGGAAAACAAGCCCGCCGATCCGGGCTTCCTGCTGCCGCTGTCCTTCATGGAAGTGGGCACGGACGAGCAGTTCTATTTCCTGCGCGACTGGCAGCGGAAGGTCTATGAGGCCGGCTATCTCGGCATGGCCTGGCCGAAGGAATATGGCGGCCACGGCAAGCCGCAGGCCCTTCAGGACATCGTGACGCGCGAGATGATCCGCCAGAAGGTGCCCTTCATGACGAACACGATCGGCCTCAACTGGGCCGGTCCGCTGATCCTCAACATGGGATCGGAAGAGCAGAAGAAGTCCTATATTCCGGGCATTCTCAGCGCTGAGGACATCTGGTGCCAGGGCTTCTCGGAGCCGGATCACGGCTCCGATCTCGGCAATGCGCAGCTCAAGGCGACGCGCGACGGCAACGAGTTCGTGCTCAACGGCAGCAAGATCTGGACGAGCCTTGGCAGGCACGCGAAATATATGATCCTGCTCGCCCGCACGAAGCAGAACACGAATAACAAATACGAGGGATTGAGCTTCTTCCTCATCCCGATGCGCATTCCCGGCATTGAAGTTGTGCCGATCCGCAAGCTCACCGGCGAATATGGCTTCAACCAGACCTTCTTCACCGATGCGCGGATTTCCGAATCCTGCCTCATTGGCAAGGAAGGCGAAGGCTGGCAGGTCGCCATGGCGACGCTTGCTTTCGAGCGCGGGGCGGTCGGTGGCCAGGCTGGCGGCCATGCGATGATGAGCCGGGAAGTGGCGGAAGTTGTCGCGCTCGCGCAGACCGCGCAGCGCGGCGGCAGGCCCGCGATCGAAGATCCGACGATCCGTGACCGCCTCGTGCAGTTCATCATGGAAGAACGGTCCATGATGCTCAATTCGGCACGTTCCAGGATCAAGGCGCTCAATGCAGATCGTCCTTTCTCGATCCCCATGTCGTCGAAGCTCGTGGGCAGCGAATATCAGCGCCGCATGAACCAGTTCGCGCTCTCGCTGCAAGGCGCGAACGCAGCCTATTACGTCGGCGACGATCTTGCCTATGAGCGCGGCCAGTGGCAGCGGTCGTACTTCAACTCCTTCTCCGCCACCATCGGCGGCGGAACGAGCGAAATTCAGCACAACATTATTGGCGAGCGCGTTCTCGGCCTGCCGAAGAGCTGAGGAGCGATAGATCATGCTGGACACAAACAAGAAACTGACGATCACCTTCAGCGAGGAGCAGGAGCAGCTTCTCGACATCGCGACGAGCTTCGCCCGTGACAAGTTCCCCATGGACAAGACGCGGGCGCGCATCGCGGCGGCTGAAGATTTCGACCGCGCGGTCTGGAGCGAAATGGCTTCGCTCGGCTGGCTCGGCATTGCCGTGCCGGAAGAATTCGGTGGTAGCGGCCTCGGCCTCGCCGAAGTCGTGACCATCGCCGAGCCGCTCGGCCGCAATCTCGCGGGCACGCCTTTCGTCTCCACGACGCTTGTCGCACAGGCGTTGCTGAAGGCAGGCACCTCCGCGCAGAAGCAGGAATGGCTGCCGAAGATTTGCGAAGGCGCTATCGGCGCTCTCGCAATTGTCGAACCGCATGGCGATTGGAACCTCGCGCATCTCGAAGCGAAGGCAACGGAGGCAGGCGACACGCTTGCGCTTTCGGGCACCAAGACTTTCGTGACCGATGCGGCCTCCGCCGATCTCGCCATTGTTTCGGTGTCGCTTGGCGGCAAGCCCGCGCTCGTTCTTCTCGACAAGGCGGCGCTCGGCAAGGCGACGCTCACGCGTGAAACGGTCATCGACGAGACGCGCCGCTCCTATCGCCTGAAACTCGACGGCGTTTCGGTGCCCAAGGCCAATCTGCTCGATCAGGCGTCAACGACGGCGGCGCTGAGCCATGTCGACGCGGCGGCCTGCCTGCTGCTTGCGGCGGAAGCCTGCGGCGGCACGAGCGGCGTCATCGACGTCATCGTCGAGTATCTGAAGACGCGCAAGCAGTTCGACCGCTATATCGGCTCCTATCAGGCGCTGAAGCATCCGACGGTCGACGCGCTTCTCGCACTCGAAGCGGCCCGTTCGCATCTCTATTATGCGGCAGGCGTTTTCGGTCAGGGCGAGCAAGGCGAGATTGCCGTGCGCATGGCGAAGGCTCTGTCGAGCGACGCCATCGCCTTTGCGTCAGATCGCGCCATCCAGTTCCATGGCGGCTTCGGTTTCACCTATGACTGCGACGCACAGCTTTTCCGCCGTCGCGGTGTCTGGTGTGAGGTGCAGCATGGCGACGCGGCCTATCACCGCCGCAAGCTGGCCGATCTGATATTCTGAAAAAGTTGGGGGCGCTTCGGTGCCCCCATTCGTTTCAGGCGGAATAGACGCGTTTTCCGCTGACCCATGTTTCAAGCACGCGAATGCTGCGGATCGTCTCCGGCGGCACCGCGCGCGGGTCCTTGTCCAGAACAACGAAATCCGCGAACTTGCCCGGCTCCAGCGTGCCGATCTCATGATCGGAATGGCATTGCCACGCGGCATCCCGCGTCAGCGCGACGATGGCGTCCTCGACGCTCACGCGCTCGGCCGGATTGAGCACGCCGCCCGGTTCTTTCCAGAGGCTGCGGTTGACCGCATTGTCGATGAGGCGCAGCGGGTCCATCTCGCTCACCGGCTCGTCCGAATGCATGGTCCAGCGAATGCCCTTCTTCCCGCATGACGCGGCGCGGCCGAGGAGGTTCGTCTTTGCCGGTCCGAATATCTCGTCGCGAAAGGCCTTGCCCCAATAGTGGACGTGACCGATCAGGAAGCTCGGGCTGATGCCGAGCTTTGCGATGCGCTCGATCTGCTCGTCGTGAAGGATCGAGCAATGTTCGATGCGGAAGCGGCGCTCGCGCGGCGCGCCAGCCGCATAGGCCGCCTCGAAGGCATCGAGCGCATGGTCGATGGCCCTGTCGCCATTTGCGTGAACGACAACCGGCCAGCCCTGAAGCGCGCGCTTGATCACGATCTCCTTCAGCGCCTCCTTCTCGACATAGGCGATGCCGAAATCATCGCGTCCAAGATAGGGCTCGCGTTGAAGTCCCGTTCGGCCCTGATTGGAACCGTCGGAGACAATCTTCCATCCGGCCGCACGCGCCATCTGGTCGCCGTCGCCGAAGGCAAAGCCCAACTCGTCCCAGCGGCTTGCGCCGGCCTGGATCAATGAATAGCGAAGACGCGCCGTCATATGTCCGGAGACCGCGAACTTTCGGAAGGCTTCGATCTCGCCCGGTCCCTGGAAGCCGCCGCTCGCCTGATCGCAGAAGGTGGTGATGCCGACGCGGTTCGCCTTTTCGCACACGCGCTTGCAGGCGGCGGGCACATCGGTCACGGCCATGGCGGCAAGGTTGTGACCGAGCACGGCGAACATCGTCGCCTGTCCCTGCAGCACGCCATTCGGTGTGCCGTCCGGCTCGCGCCCATATGCGGCGCCGGCGGGATTGGGCGTCGCGGCGGTGATGCCGGCGATCTTCAGCGCCGCCGAATTGCAATAGCCGATATGAAGCGAGGCATTGAAGATGAAGACCGGATTGTCGGGCGCCAGACGGTCGAGCGCCCGCGCGTTGATGCGGTCCGCGCCGGGCTGCAGCGAAGGGTCGAACTGCCGGGCAACGATCCACTCGCCGGGCTTTGCCTGCCCTGCCAACTCGCCGATCCGCGCGATGACATCCTCGGCATCTTCGCATTGCATCGCTCCCACATCGGCGAAGCGCCCCAGAATGGCGATGGGGAAAAAGTGCATATGCGGTTCTATGAAGCCCGGAAGGATCGTTCGCCCGGCGCAATCTACGATCTCGGCCTCGTCGCCCGCGCTCGCTTTCACCTCGTCGAGCGTCCCCACCGCGACGATCTTTCCGTTACGGAACGCGAGCGCCTCGGCAATGCTGAAATTCCCGTCCGCGGTCACGACATTGGCATTGGCCATGATGGTCGTGCCGGCATGGGCTTCGGGAGCCGGGCCCAGCCGCGCCCAGTCGTCATTCCTTGCGGCCCGGTCGAAAGCCGGAAAAGACAGAAGCCCCATATCCTGAAGGATCGGCGCGCAGCAGGGACAGCCGAAGCTCTCGCCATCGTGTACATGCGGCTTGCCTTCGCACCCGCAGGATGGCGCGTGCCCTGTCTCGATCATGCCTTGTCCTTCCTGTTTCTCCAGCCGCTTCGGCGTTTCAGCACAGAGTTGACGCAAGGGCGCCGCCTGTCAAACCGCGGCGTTCTGAATCTGCTTCGATGAGGCCGCGGGAATGCGCTAGGCTTCGCGCAAAGAAACTGGTGCCTTGCGGAGGAACGATATGAGCGAGCGGATTTCTCTTTCGATTGAGAACGGCGTGGCGGATGTACGCCTCGTGCGCGTTGACAAGATGAACGCGCTCGACGATGCGATGTTCGAAGCGCTGATCGCGACCGGCGAGCGGCTCGCCACCGAAAAGGGCGTCCGCGCCGTCGTGCTCTCGGGCGAGGGCCGCGCCTTCTGCGCCGGTCTCGACATGGGCAATTTCGGCAAGATGGCCGCGCCGAAGGATGGCGCAAAGAAGGAAGAGGCGGGCATGCTTGGCCGTCTCGAAAAGCGCACCCATGGCATCGTCAATCGCGCACAACAAGCGGTCTGGGTCTGGCGGCAATTGCCGGTGCCCGTCATCGCCGCTGTTCATGGCGTCGCCTATGGCGGTGGCTTCCAGGTCATGCTCGGCGCTGACATGCGCTATGTCGCGCCGGACACGAAACTCTCGATCATGGAGATCAAGTGGGGCCTCGTCCCCGATATGGCCGGGACGCAGATCATGCGTCATCTGGTGCGCGAGGATATCGTCCGTGAGCTGACCTATACGGGCCGCGTCTTTACCGGTGAAGAAGCGGGCCGCATCGGCTTTGCGACCCGCGTGACGGCGACGCCGCGCGAAGACGCGCTGGCGACCGCGCGCGAAATCGCGAGCAAGAGCCCCGACGCCATCCGCGCCTCCAAGCGCCTGCTCAATGCTGCCGTGGTGGTTGATCCGGCGGCCGGCCTGTTGATGGAGTCGGTCGAGCAGGACAAGCTCATCGGCAGCAAGAACCAGATCGAGTCCGTCATGTCGAACCTTGAAAAGCGGGCTGCAAACTACATCGACTGAAGCAGATCCTAGGGCATCCCGTCGGTGGAACGGGAGGACGGGATGCCCTAGGCTTCAAGGAAACGCTGGCGAAGCGGACAAAATAAAGATCAATAATCTTCGCAATGTCTCTGGGAGGAGAACATGGGAAAGACATCGGTAGCGGTTATCGGGGCGGGCCTTGGCGGGCTTTGCGCGGCCATCAAGCTCAAGGAAGCCGGCTTCGACAACGTCACGATTCTCGAAAAGGCCACGAAGGTCGGCGGCACGTGGCGGGATAATTCCTATCCCGGTTGCGCCTGCGACACGCCGGTGGCGATGTACCAGTTCTCCTTCGCGCCGAGCCTCGGCTGGAGCCATCTTTTCCCGCGCGCGGGTGAGGTGCAGGCCTATTCCGAATTTCTCGCCGACAGCTTCAACCTTCGCCCCAACCTGAAACTCGGCGCCGAGACGACCTCCGCCGTATGGGACGAGGCGAAATCCGTCTGGCGCCTCACGACGAAATCGGGCGAGACGATCGAGGCGGACGCCATCGTGCCCGCGCTCGGTCAGCTCAATCGGCCGACCATTCCGGAAATCAAGGGACGCGACAGCTTCAAGGGTCCGGCCTTCCATTCGGCGCGCTGGGACCATTCGGTCGACCTCAAGGGCAAGCGTGTCGGCGTCATCGGGTCGGCGGCGAGCGCCGTTCAGCTCATCCCCGAAGTGGCGAAGATCGCGAGCCATCTCACCGTCTTCCAGCGCACGCCGAACTGGGTGATCCCGCGTCTCGACCGGCCGATTACCGAGGAAGAAAAGGCGCTGATGATGACCGCGCCCGAAATCGCGCAGATGGGCCGCGATGTCATTTACGCCAATGCCGATCATCTTTTCTGGCAGGCCTTCAGCTGGACGAAGGAGGGCCGCGATGCCTATACGCGCATTGCGCTCAACCAGCTCGAAGAGCAGGTGCCGGATCCCGAACTCCGCAAGAAGCTGACGCCGGATTATCCGATCGGCTGCAAGCGCATCCTCATCACCGATGATTTCTACCCGGCCCTGATGCGCCCCAATGTCTCGCTCGTCACCGAACGTATCGAGGGCATCACGCCCGAAGGTGTGAAGACCACCGACGGCGCGATGCATGATCTCGACGTCATCGTCTATGCGACGGGCTTCGAGACGACGGGCTGGCATTGGTCGATGGATGTGATCGGCCGCGGCGGCAAGCGCCTCAACGATGTCTGGCATGAGGCGCCGGAAGCCTATCTCGGCATCACGACCGCGGGCTTCCCGAACATGTTCATGCTCTATGGGCCCAACACCAATCTCGGCCATAACACGATCACCTTCATGATCGAGCGTCAGGTCGAATACACGGTGAAGGCGCTGCAGGCGCTGGAAGCGCGCGGGGCCGCTTCCATGGATGTGACGCAAACCGCACAGGATCGCTTCAACCGCGAGCTTCAGGCGAATCTTGCCAAGACCACCTGGGCCGATCCGGGCTGCCACTCCTGGTACAAGACGGCGGACGGCCGCATCACCCAGAACTGGGGCTCGCATACACGCGACTACGCCAAGGCGACGGCCAATGTCGCGCTCGAGGATTACACGCTCGCGCAGCGCGCGACGGTGGCCGCACAGTAGAACTGAACAAGGCGAGCGTCCTTGCGGCGCTCGCCGACCGTTCTCCCGGAGCGCGGCGCTATCTCGATTTCGGGAACACGCCCTTGGTCGTGAACTTTTGTTCCTTGTGCTTCTTGCCGAGGCGCTTTCCCTCGCCGCCACTGAGGCCGGTGCCGGCGGGCTGCCATGCGGGGATGAGCTGATGCTTGCCGGGGCCGATGAGGTCGGCGCGGCCCATGCGCTTCAGCGCGTCGCGCAGGAGCGGCCAGTTTTCAGCGTCGTGATAGCGAAGGAATGCCTTGTGCAACCGGCGCTGCTTCAGTCCCTTGATCGTCTCGACCTCTTCCGACGCGCCGCGGCGGACGGCCTTCAGCGGGTTCTTGCCGGAGTAATACATGGCGGTTGAAAGCGCCATGGGCGAGGGCAGGAAGGTCTGTACCTGATCGGCGCGGTATTTGTTGCGCTTCAGCCAGAGGGCGAGGTTCATCATGTCCTCGTCCGTCGTGCCGGGATGCGCGGCGATGAAGTAGGGGATGAGGAAATATTCCTTGCCCGCTTTCTTCGCCGCCTCGTCGAACATCTTCTTGAAGCGGTCGTAAGCGCCGATACCCGGCTTCATCATCTTGGAGAGCGGGCCCTTCTCCGTGTGCTCCGGCGCGATCTTCAGGTAACCGCCGACATGATGCGTGACGAGTTCCTTGATGTAGGTCGGGCTTTCGACCGCGAGGTCGTAGCGCACGCCCGAGGCGACCATGATCTTCTTGATGCCCGGCAGCTCGCGCGCCTTGCGATAGAGCTGGATCAGCGACTCGTGGCTGGTATTGAGATTGGGGCAAATGCCCGGATAGACGCAGGACGGCTTGCGGCAGAGCGACTCCGTGCGCTTGTCCTTGCAGGCCATGCGATACATGTTGGCGGTCGGTCCGCCGATGTCCGAGATGATGCCGGTGAAACCTTCCACCTTGTCACGCACGGTCTCGATCTCTTTCAGGATCGAGCCCTCCGAACGGCTCTGGATGATGCGGCCTTCATGCTCTGTGATCGAGCAGAAGGAGCAGCCGCCGAAGCAACCGCGCATGATCGTGACAGAGGTTTTGATCATGTCCCAGGCGGGGATCTTCTGGCCCTCGTAAGCTGGATGCGGCGCGCGCGCATAGGGCAGATCGTAGACCCCGTCCATTTCCTCGGTCGTCAGCGGAATGGGCGGCGGCGTCAGCCAGACCTCCTGATTGCCATGTCGCTGCACCAGCGGCCGTGCATTGCCGGGATTGCTCTCGCGGTGGAGAACGCGCGAGGCGCGGGCATAGGTTTCGGGATCGGCCGAGACCTGCTCGTAGGAGGGGAGACGCACTAAGGTATTGGCTGCGTTGGCGCGGGCGCCTTCATCGGCAGCATCGATATCGTCGGCATGAGCTTCCGTCCACCCTTCCGGCACGGCGGGCTTCGTCACGGCGACGCCGCGCACATCGTCGATCTCGGAAGGCTTTGCGCCCTTGGCGATCCGGTGTGTCACTTCCACGATCGCGCGTTCGGCATTGCCGTAAAGCAGGATGTCGGCCTTCGCATCGATGAGGATCGAACGGCGCACCTTGTCCGACCAGTAGTCGTAATGCGCGATGCGGCGAAGCGAGCTTTCGATGCCGCCGAGCATGATCGGCACATCCTTGTAGGCTTCGCGGCAGCGCTGCGCATAGACGATGGTGGAACGGTCCGGCCGCTTGCCGCCTTCGCCGCCCGGCGTGTAGCTGTCGTTATGACGGAGCCGCCGGTCGGAGGTGTAGCGGTTGACCATGGAATCCATGTTGCCGCCGGTCACGCCGAAATAGAGCGCAGGCTTCCCCAGCGCCTTGAAGGGCTCGGCGCTCTGCCAGTCCGGCTGCGAAATGATCCCGACGCGGAAGCCCTGAGACTCGAGCAGCCGCCCGATAATAGCCATACCGAAACTGGGGTGATCGACATAGGCATCGCCGGTGACGAGGATCACATCGCATTGATCCCAGCCCAGCTGGTCCATTTCCTCGCGCGACATAGGCAGGAAAGGCGCCACGCCGAAGCGGTGGGCCCAATGTTTGCGGTAGGAAAAGATGTTTTTGGCGGCGTCCATGCCGCGGAACATGATGTTGAACGCCTCGCGGGTCAATGCCCCGCTTGAGCCGTTTCGCTTCGTCTGCTGCCGTTGACGTCGATCAATGTCACCGGCGCGGCTCGTTGAAAGGATGATGAACCGAAAGCAATCGCGGACAGGCTATGTCGCCCTTGAGCCGGATTATGCCGTCAATGACGATGCGACAGCTTCACAGAAGCTGGACGTCACTGATGTGCGGCATGGCGAAGCACACCGTCCAT
Source organism: Parvibaculum sp. (assembly GCF_039680535.1). Lineage (GTDB taxonomy): Bacteria > Pseudomonadota > Alphaproteobacteria > Parvibaculales > Parvibaculaceae > Parvibaculum. The sequence continues at coordinate 32,091 of NZ_JBDKSS010000025.1, forward strand.
GGTCAGCAGCTCGCGGTAGAGATCGACGCGGCGGTCGCGGAAGACGCCCCATTCGAGCCGCGCACGGCGGTTCGCTTCTATGTCGAAACTGGCAGTCAGCACCGCTTCCCCCGTCTCGCCAGCCTCGGCAACCTTCTTGCCGGTATTGTCCGTGATGAAGGACGAGCCGTAGAAGGTGATGTCGCAGGTGCGCCCCTCTTCACGCCCCGTCCGGTTCGAGGCGATCACGGGCACCATGTTCGCGGCCGCATGGCCCTGCATGGTGCGCTGCCAGTGGTCGCGCGAATGGATCATGGGGTCATGGGGCTCGGAGCCGATGGCGGTCGGGTAGCAGATGACGTCGGCCCCCTTCAGCGCCAGGATGCGCGCGGTTTCCGGAAACCACTGGTCCCAGCAGACGGCGGCGCCGACGCGGCCGAAACGCGTCGGCCAGACGTGAAAGCCCGTGTCGCCGGGCGAGAAGTAATATTTCTCCTTGTAGCCCGGGCCGTCCGGAATATGCGACTTGCGATAGATGCCGAGAATCCCGCCATCCGCGTCGATCATGACCAGCGTGTTGTAAAGCGCATTGTTGGCGCGCTCGTAGATCGAGACGGGCAGGACGACGCCGTGCCGCGCCGCAAGCACGCGCATGTGCTGAACGGCGGGATTCTCGCCGACCGGCAGCGCGAGATGCAGAAGGTCCGGATGCGTGTCCTTGCAGAAATAGGGCGTCTCGAAAAGCTCCTGCAGCAGGATCAGCTGTGCGCCTTTCTCGACCGCCGCCAGCACCAGGCGTTCCGCATTCGCGATGTTCTCGTCGCGGTCGTTTCCGCATGCCATCTGCGTGGCGGCGACGGTCAGGCTCGTCATGTCTTAACCCGTTGGAAAAAGCGTTGGTCCGCTTCGTTCGAAGCGATGTCCGACGACTCTAGATCGCCGCTCCCTCTCTTCGCAACCGGCGCGCTTGTCGCCGTTCTGTAACAGGATTCCATAATGCGCCACTTCATCGACACGCAGGACTTCACCAAGGCGGAACTGCTCGACCTCATCGAACTCGTCCGTTTGACCAAGGCGGCGGACAAGCAGGGCGCGCTGCCGCGTCTTCTCGAGGGGGCCTCGCTCGGCATGATCTTCGAGGAGCCGTCGACGCGCACGCGCATTTCCTTCGAAGTGGCGATGACGCGGCTTGGCGGCCATGCGCTCTATCTCCGGCCCGGTGAAATCCATCTCGGTGTGCGCGAGTCGACCAAGGACACCGCCAAGGTGATCAGCCGCATGACCAACGCCATCGAGGCGCGAATGCTCAAGCATTCGATGGTACTGGAGCTTGCGAAACACGCGACCGTTCCTGTCATCAACGGTCTGACGGATTACAACCATCCGACGCAGGTGGTGTGCGATGTCTTTACCATGCTGGAGCACAAGCTGCCCGACAAGCAGCTCGAAGACCTGAAGGTGACCTTCGTCGGTGACACGACCAATGTCTGCTCGTCGCTGATGCTGATCTGTACGCAGCTCGGCATGCATTTCACACAGGCCGCGCCGAAGCAGTATCAGGCTTCCGTCGAGCTTCAGGCGGTGGCGCGGGCGAATTGCGCTGTGTCGGGCGGCACCCTCACCATTACCGACGATCCCGTCGCAGCCGTCACGGATGCCGATTTCATCTACACGGATCTCTGGTGGTGGGTCGGCCAGGAGTCGGAGATTCCCGACCGCAAGGCCGCCTTCATGCCCAAGTTCCAGGTCAATCTCGCCCTTTTCAGCAAGGCCCCGGCGCACGCGAAGATGATGCATTGCCTGCCCGCGAGCCGCGGCGTCGAAGCGACGGACGAGGTTCTCGATCATCCGCGTTCCATCATCTACGACCAGTCGGAGAACCGTCTTCACACCGAAAAGGCGATCCTCATCGAATTCGTCTACCCGCATATCCGCCGTCCGCAGCAGGCGCTTCGCGACTGGCATGCGGGCCGTATCCAGGCATTTCTCGGAGCAAAACTTCTTCCCCCATTTGACGCAAATTGAAAAGGCCACAGGCACAAGGAGATATCGAGATGACGGTTCTCAACACCCCGGCGACGGCAGGACGCGGCAGTTTCAAGCGCGTTCTGAATGCGCTCGACATGACGCTCTTCACGGTCTGCGCGATCCTCGTCATCGATACGCTGGCGGCCTCGGCCAAGGTGGGCGTTTCGTCGCTCACATGGTGGGTCATCACCTTCTTCTTCTTCTTCGTGCCTTATGGCCTCATCGTTGCGGAACTCGGCGCCGCCTATCCCGGCGAAGGCGGCATCCAGCAATGGATCCGCCGCGCCTATGGCGACAGATGGGCCGGCCGCGCGGGCTGGTATTACTGGGTCAACGTCGCGCTCTGGATGCCCTCCGTCTACATCCTGTTTGCAGGCATGACGGCGCAGCTCTTCGCGCCTGAAATGGGCCTCTGGACGAAGATCGTCATCGGCATCGTGATGACATGGATCACGGTCGGCGTCGGCATCGCAAGCCTCGCCAACAGCAAATGGGTGCCGAATGTCGGCGCGGTGGTGAAAGCCGCCATCATGCTGCTCATGGGCGTCGCCGGCATCTGGGTTGCCTTCACGCGCGGCGTTGCGAACGAGATCAACTTTTCCACGCTTATGCCGAGCTGGGACATCGGCCTCGCCTTCCTGCCGGTCGTCGTCTACAACTTCCTCGGCTTCGAGCTGATGTCCGGCGCGGGCGAGGAAATGAAGAACCCCGCCCGCGATGTGCCTTTCGCGATCGTCGTGGCCGGTCTTGCCATCGTCGCGTTCTACCTTCTCGCGACATTCGGCATTCTCGCCGCGCTGCCTGTCGACCAGATCGGCCTCATCGAAGGCGTTCTCGATACGGTCGGGAAACTTCTCGGCGAATCCGATCTCGCCAAGGCCGTGACGATGATCGTCGGTCTCGGCGCGCTCTATACGTTCTTCGCCAACATGGTGACATGGACGCTGGGCGCAAACCGCACGGCTCAGGCCGCCGCCGCCGACGGCGAGCTTCCGGCCATCTTCGCGAGCCTCCATCCGACCTACAACACGCCGGTCGGCGCCTTCCTGCTGACGGGACTCGTCTCGACTGTCGTCATCGTTCTCTATGGCCTTCTGGCGGGAACGGCCGAAGATCTCTTCTGGTCTCTCTTCGCCTTCAGCTCCATCGTCTTTCTGCTGCCCTATCTACTCGTCTTCGTGGCCTTCCTGAAGTTGCGCAGGGTCGATGTGGATGTGCCGCGGCCCTATCGTGTGCCGGGTAACCGGGCCGTGATCGTCACTCTTGCGTCGCTCTGTTTCTTCTTCGTCGCTCAGGCGATTATCTTCTTCGTCTGGGTGCCGGGCGAAGGCATCGACTGGACGACGGCAGGACCGATCGTCGGCGGCGTGGTGCTGACGATCATTCTGGGCGAGGTGATTCTCGCCATTCAGGGGCGCAAGTCGGCCTGATTGCAGAGGGTGCGAGCATGAGTACGACATTCACTTCGACGCCGGCGGCGGATGGCTTCTTCATGCCGGCGGAATGGGCGCCACACGCGGGCACATGGATGATCTGGCCGGAGCGGCCCGATAACTGGCGGCTCGGCGGCAAGCCGGCGCAGGCGGCTTTTGCCGCCGTCGCGTCGGCCATCGCCGAGACCGAGGCGATGACGGTCTGCGTGTCGCCGGCGCAGTTCCAGAATGCGCGGCGCGTTCTGCCCCCGCATATTCGTCTCGTCGAAGTGTCGAACAATGACAGCTGGATCCGCGATTGCGGTCCGACTTTCGTGATCGACGGCAAGGGAGCCGTTCGCGGCGTCGACTGGACTTTCAATGCCTGGGGCGGGCTTGAGGGCGGCCTCTACTTCCCCTGGGATCAGGACGAGCTTGTCGCGCAAAAGGTGATCGAGATGGAGCGCGTCGGTCGCTACAAGGCGCCGCTCGTTCTCGAAGGCGGTTCGATACATGTCGATGGCGAGGGTACGCTGCTCACGACGGAGGAATGCCTGCTCAACCCGAACCGCAATCCTTCGCTGAAGAAGGAGGAGATCGAGCATCTCCTCGGCCAGTATCTCGGCATCCGCCACACGATCTGGATCGATCGCGGCGTTTACAATGACGAGACGTCGGGGCATGTCGACAATATCGCCTGTTTTGCGAGGCCGGGCGTCGTCCTGCTGACATGGACCGACGACACGAGCGACCCCCAATATGAAATCAGCAAGGATGCGTTCGACCGTCTTTCGAAGGCGAAGGATGCGAAGGGCCGGTCGCTTGAAGTCGTGAAGCTTCACCAGCCCGGGCCGCTGTTCGAGACAGCCGAAGAAGCGCAGGGCGTCGATCATGTCGAGGGCTCGCAGCCACGCGAGGCGGGGCTCCGGCTCGCCGCGTCCTACGTCAATTTCTACATCGCCAACGGCGCGATCATCTATCCGTTGCTCGATCCGAAATATGACGCCAATGCCGCCGGGATTCTTGCCAAGGCGTTCCCGGACCGAAAGGTGAAGGGCGTGGCGGCGCGGGAGATCCTTCTCGGCGGTGGCAACATCCATTGCATCACCCAGCAGCAGCCATCGGGCCGATAAGACATGCGTATAGTGGTTGCGATCGGCGGCAATGCGCTTCTCAAGCGCGGTGAAACGCTGAGCTGGGAGAACCAGCGCATCAACATGCGCGACGCCGCGGCGTCGCTTGCCGAGGTCGCCAGATCGAACACGCTCGTACTGGTGCACGGCAACGGGCCGCAGGTCGGCCTTCTCGCGCTCGAAGCCGATGCCTACAAGGCCGTTCCGCCTTATCCGCTCGATGCGCTGGGCGCGGAATCGCAGGGCATGATCGGTTATCTGATCGCGCAGGAAATGCGTCGCGCCCTGCCGGCGCGCAGCGTCGCCGCCCTGTTGACGCAGACGGTCGTGGACGCGAATGATCCGGCCTTTCAGCATCCGACGAAACCCATCGGCCCTGTCTATTCGGAGATCAGCGCGGGCGGGCTCGCGAAACCGCGCGGCTGGACCATGGCGAAAGATGGCGATGCCTTTCGCCGCGTCGTCGCCTCGCCCCAGCCGCAACGCATCGTCGAGGCGGATGCGATCCGCGCGCTGGTGGAAGCGGGCGCTCTCGTCATCTGCACGGGCGGGGGCGGCATTCCCGTCATCGAGAATGACGACAAATCGCTCGAAGGCGTCGAGGCGGTGATCGACAAGGATCTCGGCGCGGCGCTTCTCGCCCATGATCTCGACGCGGGCCGCCTCGTCATTCTCACCGATGTCGACGGCGTCTATGAGAACTGGGGAAAGCCGGAGCAACGGCTGCTGCGCGAGTTGTCCGCAGCGAATATAGACCCCGCTGCCTTCGCGAAAGGGTCCATGGGGCCGAAGATCGACGCCGCCTGCCGCTTCGCCCGCGCCACCGGCCGTCCCGCCTTCATCGGCAGTCTCGCGGAGGCGCGCGCCGTCGTTGAAGGCAAGGCCGGAACGCGGATCGATCCCTGACGCGGTGCCCTAGCCGAATTCTGCGATAATCAGATCGACGAAACTTCTGACCTTGGGCGTCATCCGCCGCTCGCGCAGGAACACAACATGCATCGGGCGCGGCGGCGCCTCGAAATCCGGCAATACGCGGACGAGACGTCCGGAGGCGAGATCGTCCTTCACCATGACTTCCGCGCCGAGAAGAATGCCGGCTCCTGCGAGAGCGGCCGCGCGCAGTGCTCTCGAGTCGTTGATCTGGAAGCGGCTGCGAACCTGCACCGATTGAACGTCGCTGCCCTTGGCGAAAGTCCATTCCCTCATGGCGGGGCGCGAGGAATAGGCGAAGGGCAGACAGTCGTGCTTTGTCAGGTCGTCGGGCGTTTCCGGCGCGCCATGCGCTGCGAGGTAGGAGGGTGCGGCGCAGGCGAAGAGACGATAGGGAGCGAGCGCCCGCGCGACGAGCGATGAATCGGAAAGCTCGCCAAGCCTGATCGCGACCTCATAGCCTTCGTCCACGAGATCGACCAGGCGGTCCGTCACCGTCAGATCGATCTCCACCTCTGGGTAAAGGCGCAGATATTGCGCGACCAGAGGCGCAAGGCTGAACGTTCCAAACGTCACCGGCGCGCTGACGCGCAATCTCCCGCGCGGCGAGGCGGTCAGCTCGCGCGCGACCGCCTCGGCCGCTTCGAACTCCGCCAGCGCGATCTTGCAATGGTCGTAGTAGAGACGCCCCGCTTCGGTCAGGCTCTGGCGGCGGGTGGTTCTGTTGAGAAGCCTGACACCCAGCCGTTCCTCTATGGCGCTGACATGCTTGCCCACCATTTGCGACGACATGCCGAGCGCCGCGCCTGCGGCGGCGAAAGATCCTGTATCGGCAGCCTTGATGAAGACGGCCATGCTCTGAAGACGATCCATATTGGAAACCCACAGTTTCGATACCTGAAATTTATAGCCGATTTATCAACCTGTGGTTTTTAAATAATTTGCCGGTCTCGCCCACCGGGCATAGCCATACGGGAATCGAAAAATGAGGATCGGAATCATAGGTGCAGGCTATATCGGCCGTGCGCTGGCGCGCCTCGGCGTGCAGAGCGGTTGTGATGTGATGATCAGCAATTCGCGCGGGCCGGAGACGCTTGGCAGCGCCAAGAGCGCGATAGGCTGCAAGATCGGCACACTGGAGGAGGCCGCAGCCTTTGGCGATGTGGTGGCTATCGCCATCCCGTTCGGGCGTTTCAGGTCGCTCCCCGTTGCGCCCTTCGTCGGCAAGATCATCCTCGACGCCAACAATTACTATCCTGACCGTGACGGCGTGATGCCCGAGCTCGAAAATCGCGAGACGACGACCAGCGAGCTGATGGCGCAGCATCTCAAGGGCGCGAGGGTCGTGAAGGCGTTCAACGCCATTCTTGAAAAGCATCTCGATACGGACGGACGCCCCGCCGGGTCTCCGGACAGGCGCGCATTGCCGCTTGCGGGCGATGATCTGGAGGCCAAGCGCGTCGTCGCCGAAATCTATGATCGCTTCGGCTTCGACGCAGTGGATGCAGGCGCCTTGTCCGAGGGCTGGCGCTTCGAGCGCGCGCGGCCTGCCTATTGCGTCCGCCTCGATGTCGATCAGCTCAAGGCTGCGCTGGCCGATGAGGGACCGAACGTGCCCGAAGGAAGCTGGCGGCAATGAGATCGCGCCCCGGCTGCCTGATGAAGGAAGCCGGGGCACCTCTCGGCCTGCGCCTTACTTCACGATAATCTTGCCTCCCATGCCGACCTCGGCATGGCCGGGATAGTTGCAGGCAAACTGGAATTCTCCGGCGTTCGTGAAGGTCCAGACCAGTTCCTTCGTCTCGCCCGGTTCGGTTGAGACGGCGTTGGGGGACTTGTGCCCCATGCTCTCCATGCTCATGCCTGCCATCTCCTGCATCATCTGGCGATGGGCTGCCATCTCGGCGGCATCCGCAATCATGAATTCGTGCGGCTGTTCGCCCTTGTTGACGAAGACGAAGCGCACCGTCTCGCCTTTCCTGAACGTCAGATCCTTCACATTGTAGGCGATTTCCGTCGCCTCGATGGTGACCGTGCGGTCGGCCTTCTTCGCGTCACCGGGTTCGCCGTAGGTGGCGCCATGGTGGTGGCCGTCATCCACGGCGGAGGCAAAGGCGGCGGGCGCTGCGAGGGCGAGGCAGGCAGCGAGCAGGGTGGCTGTTATCGTTTTCATGGTCGTTTCCCGTTTGAGGACTTCGTTCATCAGAACCAGAAGCTCACGCCCGCGCGGAGCGTGAGGTCGCCCGGATCGCCGCCATCGTTGCGGATCATCCGCGCCGTGTTGCCAAGCGCTCGCTCATAGACGAGGTCGATATAGGGAGCGAATTTGCGCGTGATCTCGTAGCGAAGCTGCGCGCCCATCTCGACGCGGGAAATCCCTGCGCCGATTTCGCGCTCCGGCACGTCGTTTGCCGAAACATCGAGCTTCAGATGCGGCTTGAGGGCGACGCTCTGGGTAATCAGAAGGTCGATCGATTGCTCGAGCCTCGCGCTCAGATCACCGTTCTTTGCGAGAAAGGCGTGAGCGCCCGTTTCGATGAAATAGGGCGCAAGACCCTCGACGCCGACGACAAGAAAAGTCTGCGGGCGAGGATCGAAATCCTGCCTCACGCCGGCCTGCACGTCCCAGAACTCGGAAACATTCCTGCTGTAAAGGCCCCAGACCTCGGAGCGTTCGACATGGCCGTTCTGCATCTCGCCTTCGCTCCTGACGACGAGCTTTTCCAGATCGCCGCCGATGGAGCCGATACCCTCCCAGGTCAGAAGCCCGCCCTGATGGTTATGGGCGCCGTCGATCTGGAAGCGCACCACATGGAAAGGCGAGCTTTCTTCGCCATGCATCATCTCCTCTGCGGCCAGCGCCGGCGCAAACGGCAGCGACAGGAAGAGCAGCAGGGCCGCATATTTCGGGAGCCGGTTCATCGCGCCGCCTCCGCGCTCATGCGCGCCACGACCACCTTGTTCATCATGCCGGAGGCCATGTGATAAAGCAGGTGGCAGTGAAACGCCCATTCGCCCGGCTCATCGGCAGTGACGAGGACCGAATAGCTCTGCCCAGGCGGAACGCTCACGATGTGCTTGTCCGGCAGTCGCGCGGCCGGCTGGCCGTTGACAAGCTGCACGAACATTCCGTGCAGATGCATCGGATGCGCCATCATCGTGTCGTTGACGAAGGTGAGCTTCACGCGCTCGCCGTATTTGAGTTCGATCGGCTTTGCCTCTTCGAACTTCTTACCATTGAGCGTCCAGATGTAGCGCTCCATGTTGCCGTTGAGGTGGACGACGATCTCGCGTGATGGTTCGCGCGTGTCCTTCTGCGGCGTCAGCGATTTGAGATCGCCATAGCTCAGCACCTTCTCTCCCGGCGGAAAGCCTGCGCCCCAGCCCTTCGGGTGCAGGTCTTCTTTCTCCGGAAGCGCGCTGGCATCCGGTTTCGCGCTCATCGATGAATGGTCCATATGGCTCATGTCCATGCCGGCTATGGAGCCATGATCCATGCTTTCCATCGACCCCATGCCCATGTCGGCCATGTTGAGTTGCGTGCGCGGACGGAGCGGCGGAACGGGCGCCTCCATTCCCTCCCGCGGCGCGAGAGTTCCTCTCGCATAGCCGCTGCGGTCGAGCGATTGCGCGAAGATCGTATAGGCCCGGTCTTCCTTCGGCGTGACGATGACGTCGTAGGTCTCGCCGATGGCGAGTCTGATCTCGTCCACGGGCACGGGCATGACGTTCCGTCCGTCTGCGGCCACCACGATCATCTTGAGGTCCGGAATGCGCAGGTCGAAATAGGTCATGGCGGACGCGTTGATGAAGCGCAGGCGGATGCGCTCGCCCGGCTTGAAGAGCCCCGTCCAGTTCGCGTTGGCCGACTTGCCGTTGACGAGGAACGTATAGCCCGTCACATCGGCGAGATCGGTCGGGTCCATCCGCATCTCGCCCCAGTCCAGCCGGTCGCGCAACGTCGCGGCGACGCCATCCTTGCCGACGTCGCGGAAGAAGTCTCCGACGGTTCTTTTTGCGCGGTTGTAGTAACCCGAATCCGCCTTGAGGTTTCTCAAAATCGCGCTGGCGCGCTCGTCCGTGAAGTCGGACAGCATCACCACATAGTCGCGGGAGGCCGGGATACCGCCGGCTTTCGCCGGCTCGATGACGATCGGGCCCGCGAGCCCCTCCTGTTCCTGTCCGCCCGAATGCGAGTGATACCAGTAGGTGCCGCTCTGCCGAACCTTGAAGCGGTAGGTGAAAGTCTCGCCGGGCGCGATGCCATGAAAGCCGTTCATGCCTGGCACGCCGTCCATCTCGCCGGGGATCAGAAAGCCATGCCAATGGACAGAGCTTTCCTCTTTCATCTTGTTCGTCACATGAATGGTGACGTCCTCGCCCTCCTTGAAGCGCAGAAGCGGTCCGGGAAACTGCCCGTTGAGCGTGATCGTGTCTCCGCTCCGTCCGCCGACGTCCACATTGCTGCGGTCGATGACGAGGCTGTATTCGCCGGCCTCGGCGGCGAGGCTGATGAAGGTGAAACCGCCGAGGACCAGAACCTTGAATAGCGCGCGCATCATAGCTGGACGATCCGCAAGCGCAGCGCATTGCCGATGACGCTGACCGAGGAAAGCGCCATGGCTGCGGCTGCGATGATCGGCGAAAGCAGAATGCCGAAGACCGGATAGAGAAGGCCCGCCGCGATTGGAATTCCGGCGGCGTTATAGATGAAGGCGAAGAAGAGGTTCTGCCGGATGTTGCGCATGGTCGCCTCGCTGAGACGCCGTGCGCGAACGACGCCCAGAAGGTCGCCTTTAAGAAGTGTGATACCCGCGCTTTCCATCGCCACGTCGGTGCCGGTACCCATGGCGATGCCGATTTCCGCCGCCGCGAGCGCGGGCGCGTCGTTGACGCCGTCGCCCGCCATGGCGACCGTGTGCCCGGCCTTCGTCAGATCGTTGACGACAGAAGCCTTCTGGTCCGGCAAGACTTCCGCCCTCACTTCGTCGATGCCAAGACGGCGCGCCACGGCATTCGCGGTGGTCGGATTGTCGCCCGTCAGCATGACGATATGGATGCCCTCCGCCCTGAGCGCGGCGAGCGCGGCGGGCGTCGTTGCCTTTACCGGATCGGCGATGGCGATGACGCCTGCGAGTCTTCCGTCGATACTCGCGAAGATTGCCGTCGCTCCATCCTGCCGCAAATCCTCGGCGGCCTTCGCGAGCGGTGTCGTCGCAATGCCATTCTCTTCGAGATAGCCGGCGTTGCCGACAATGACGCGCCGTCCTTCCACGGTGCCGATGGTGCCCTTGCCGGCGGGGGCGTCAAACGCGGTGGCCTCGCCGATCGCGAGCCCTCGCGCCTTTGCCGCCGCAACAATGGCGTCCGCCAGCGGGTGCTCGCTCGCGCGTTCGACGCTTGCCGCGAGCCGCAGAAGATCGGCTTCGTCCGCGCCTTCGGCGGTCACGATGGCCGTTACCGAAGGCTTGCCTTCCGTCAGTGTGCCCGTCTTGTCGACGACCAGCGTGTCGATCTTCTCCATGCGTTCCAGCGCTTCGGCGTTCTTGATGAGAACGCCGAAACTCGCGCCGCGTCCGACGCCGACCATGATCGACATGGGCGTCGCCAGGCCGAGTGCGCAGGGGCAGGCGATGATGAGTACGGCGACCGCCGCGACGAGGCCGAAGGTGAAGCGCGGCTCCGGCCCGAAGGCCGACCACGCCGCAAAGGCCATGATGGCGATGACGATCACCAGCGGCACGAACCAGCCGGCCACACGATCGGCAAGCCGCTGGATCGGGGCGCGCGAGCGTTGTGCATCGGCCACCATCTGCACGATGCGGGCGAGCATGGTTTCGCGTCCGACCTTTTCGGCGATCATCACGAAGCCGCCGGATTTGTTCAGCGTGCCGGCGATAACCTTTGCGCCCGGCTCCTTCGTTACCGGCATGGCTTCGCCCGTGACCATGGATTCATCGATGGAGACGCGGCCCTCGACGACGCTTCCGTCGACCGGCACCTTTTCGCCGGGCCGCACGCGCAGGCGATCGCCCACATGCACATCGTCCAGCTGCACCTCCTCGTCCTCGCCATCGGCGCGAATGCGGCGCGCGGTCTTCGGCGCAAGGTTGAGCAAGGCGCGGATCGCGCCGCTCGTCTGTTCACGCGCCCTGAGTTCGAGCACCTGACCGAGAAGCACCAGAACGGTGATGACGGCAGAGGCTTCGAAGTAGACCGCGACCGCGCCGTTCATGTCGCGGAACGTCGTTGGGAAAATGCCAGGTGCGACCGTCGCGACCACGCTGTAGGTCCACGCAACGCCCGTTCCCATGGCGATCAGCGTGAACATGTTGAGGTTGCGCGTGAGAAGCGATTGCCAGCCGCGCAGGAAGAAGGGCCAGCCTGCCCAGAGCACGACCGGTGTCGCCAGCGCGAGCTGAATCCAGTTCGTGAGCGTCGTGCCGAGCGTCATGTCGAGGCCGGTCAGATGCCCGCCCATTTCGAGCAGGAAGACCGGAACCGTCAGCGCGAGGCCGATCCAGAACCGCCGCGTCATGTCGATGAGTTCGTGGTTCGGTCCGGCATCTGTGCCGGCGACCAGAGGTTCGAGCGCCATGCCGCAGATCGGGCAGGAGCCCGGGCCGACCTGACGCACCTCCGGATGCATCGGGCAGGTATAGATCGTTCCTTCCGGCGCGGGCTCTTGCGCCACCGGGTGCAGGTACTTGTCGGGATCGGCTCTGAACTTGGCCTCGCAGCCTGCCGAGCAGAAATACCAGGTCTCGCCTTCGTGCTCGGCGCGATGCTTCGCGGTCTGCGGATCGACCGTCATGCCGCAAACGGGATCCTTCGCCATGCCGGCCGCGGCGTCGTGGCTGTGGTGGTGCTGATGTCCGTTTCCGCCGCAGCAGGCCTTGCTTTCGGTGTGCGAAACCATCGGTGTCCTCTCTCGAGCCTTCTTGTCAGGACAGCCACCCTAGACCTTCCTGTCACTGGAAGGTCAAGCCGGGCGCAGCTCTGATCTCAACTTTTGGAGAATGCCTATTTTCGCGACAGGTTGCTTTCGAATTGCGCAATAAAAACAATGACTTGCTTCATGGCTTGGAAAGGTAATTGCGGTAAATGTCGAGTCATGCCGCATTTTGCCCGGGCTTACGCCGCCGGGGATTGGTGTTTTTTGAGTGAGAATTTGCGCGATGACGAGACAGAAGAGGCTCGCCCAGCTTTCACAGGTTGAAGGGATCGGCGCCCATGTGCCGGCCGACATGACGTCGCCCGAGGTTTATCGCGGTATGTTCGAGCACGCGATCTGGGGCATCTTCCAGACGACGCCGGACGGACATTATCTCGCTGCCAATCCGGCGCTGGCACGCATCTATGGCTACGCGTCGCCTGCCTGCATGCTCGATGCGCTGACCGATATCGGCCGCCAGCTTTATGTCGATCCTCATCGCCGCGACGAGTTCGTCCGCCTGATGCGCGACACAGGCACGGTTTCCGGCTTCGAGTCGCAGGTCTATCGCCGCGACGGTCAGGTGATCTGGATTTCCGAATGCTGTCGCGAGGTCCGCTCCGCCGCGGGCGCGCTTCTCTACTACGAAGGCACGGTCGAAGACATCACCATCCGCAAGAACGCCGAACGCGACTTGCAGAAGGCGAAGGAGCAGGCGGAAGCCGCAAACCGCGCCAAATCGGCGTTTCTCGCCAATATGAGTCACGAACTCCGCACGCCGCTCAATGCGATCCTCGGCTTTGCCCAGATTCTTCGCGACGGCATTCTGGGTCCGATCGGCGAACCGAAATATCAGGAATATGCAGGCGACATCTATCGCAGCGGAAAACATCTGCTCGACGTCATTAACGATATTCTCGATCTGACCAAGATCGAAGGCGGTCATCTCAAGCTCGATGAGCAGGATGTCGATGTCGGCAATGTCTTCGCCGCATGCGAGCGCCTCGTTGCGGAAAGCGCGAAGGATGCGGGCGTCGATCTCAAGGTCGTCAGCCCTGCGGTGCCGGTGACACTTTTTGTCGACCCGACGCGGCTTACGCAGATTCTCCTCAATCTCCTGTCGAACGCGATCAAGTTCACCCCTGAGGGGCGCAGCGTGAAGCTCTCGATGAGCTTCGCGTCCTCGGGCGATTTTCTGATGGCGGTGGAGGATACCGGCATCGGCATGACGGCCGACGAGATGGTTCAGGCGCTTCAGCCGTTCCAGCAGATCGACAACTCGCTGGCTCGCCGATACGAGGGCACCGGTCTTGGCCTCACCTTGACGAAGCTTCTGGCCGAGCTGCATGGCGGCGCGCTGAAGCTCGAGAGCGAACCGGGGCGGGGGACCAAGGTCACCGTTTCGCTGCCTGGAAAGCGCGTGATCGCCGACGACCAGTTCTAAAAATTAGGCAACTGGAGCGAGATTGTGCGCGCGTTAGGCGACATGCCTATTAAATAGCCATGAATTGATGCGGAGACCTTGCCGCTCCCACCCTTTTCGCGGCTTCGGCGCTGGCACCGCTCTTGCTCTTTAACTCCCATGCGATTGGCGCAAGAGGTGCCATGTAACCGGGGAGTTGCTATGCCAGAGGCCGCCTTCGATGAAATGGGCCTCAGCGACCGCGATGTCCGCAATGCCTATGCGACATTGCGCGATTGGCTGCGCGAGACCCCGCCGGAGGTCCTTTCCCTGCGTCGCGAGGAGGCGGAGACCTTTTTCCGCCGGATAGGCATTACCTTCGCCGTCTATGGCGAAGGCGGCGACCCTGAGCGCATCATTCCCTTCGATATCATTCCGCGCATTCTGGAGGCTGCCGAGTGGCGCCAGATTTCGGCGGGCCTCGTACAGCGGGTAAAGGCGCTCAACGCTTTCATTGCCGACATTTATGGGGCGCAGGAAATCATGCGGGCCGGGATCATGCCCGCCGACCATGTGCTTCTGAACGAGACCTATCGGCATGTCATGCGCGGGATCGAAGTTCCCGCCGGCATCTACACGCATATATCCGGCATCGACATGGTGCGCGTGGGGCCGGAGGAGTTCTACGTTCTCGAAGACAATGTGCGCACGCCATCCGGCGTTTCCTACATGCTGGAGAACCGCGAGATCACCATGCGGCTCTTCCCCGATCTTCTGTCGCGCTACAATGTGGCGCCGGTCGATCACTACTGCGACGATCTTCTGAAGACGCTTTCGTCCGTCGCGCCGCGCAATTGCGAGGGCGAGCCGACGGTCGCGCTGCTGACGCCAGGCATCTACAACAGCGCCTATTACGAACATTCCTTCCTCGCCGACCAGATGGGCGTCGAGCTTGTCGAAGGGCCCGATCTCTATGTGAAGAACGACATCGTCTATATGCGCACGACGCAGGGCCCGAAGCGGGTCGACGTCATCTACCGCCGTGTCGACGACGATTTTCTCGATCCGCTCGCGTTCCGGCCCGACTCGGTGCTCGGGGTCGCCGGTCTGATGAACGCCTATCGCGCAGGGAACGTCAATCTCGCCAACGCCGTGGGCGCCGGCATAGCGGACGACAAATCGACCTACACCTATGTGCCGAAGATGGTCGAATTCTATCTCGGCGAAACACCCATCCTGAAGAACGTGCCGACCTATCGCTGCGGCGAGCGCGAGGATCTTCTCTATGTGCTGGAGCGGATCGACGAACTCGTGGTCAAGGAAGTTCACGGATCGGGCGGCTACGGAATGCTTGTCGGCCCCAAGGCGACCCGCGCCGAGCGCGAGGCGTTTGCCGCACGGGTGAAGGCCGCGCCCGAGAAATATATTGCCCAGCCGACGCTTGCGCTTTCGACCTGTCCGACCTTTGTCGATCAGGGTATTGCGCCGCGGCACGTGGATCTCCGGCCGTTCGTGCTCGCGGGCAAGGAAATCCGCGTCGTTCCGGGCGGGCTCACCCGCGTCGCGCTGCGCGAGGGATCGCTCGTCGTCAATTCAAGTCAGGGCGGAGGCACCAAGGATACATGGGTGCTGAAGGACTAAGACATGTTCCGATCGGGTGTAACGCGATGCTGAGCCGTACTGCCGACAGTCTCTACTGGATCGCCCGCTACATGGAGCGGGCGGAAAATCTCGCGCGGATTCTTCAGGTCACGGACCGGCTGTCGCTTATGCCGACGAGCGCCGAGATCACAGGGAGCGAATGGCATTCGACGATCATCGTGTCCGATTGCGAGGAAGGCTTTTATCGTAAATACAACGACGCCACGCCCGAGCATGTGATTTCATATCTCGCCTTCGACGAGGACAATCCTTCGAGCATCCGCTGCTGCATCGAGACAGCGCGTCGAAACGCCCGCGCCATCCGCACGGCCCTCACGACGGAACAATGGGAGACGCTCAACACAACCTGGCTCGACCTGCCGAAGTGGAGCGAGTCGCGCGTTCGCGGAAGCGGGTTGCACCGTTTCCTCGACTGGGTGAAAGACCGCTCCCTCCTCTTTCACGGCGGTACGGTTGCGACCATGCTCCGGCGCGACAGCTATCACTTCATGCAGCTCGGAACCTTCGTCGAGCGCGGCGACAACACGGCCCGCATCCTCGACGTGAAGTATCATCTGCTTCTGCCCGAACATGCCGAGGTGGGCGGCGGCATCGACTATTATCAATGGGCCTCGATCCTTCGCGCCGTATCCGGCTATCGCAGTTATCATGTGCTCTACAAGGAGGGCATCCGTCCCTGGCACATTGCCGAGTTCCTCATCATGCGCGAACAGATGCCGCGGTCGCTGGTGAGTTGCGCCGCGAAGATCAAGGACTGCCTCGACGCGCTGGGCGAGGAATATGGCCAGCGACATGATTGTCACCGCATGGCGGGGCAGGCCTACTCGCAGCTTCGCTTCGGAGAGGTGAGCGATGTTTTCCGCCAGGGACTCCATGAGTTTTTGACGCGGTATGTTGAGCAGAATAATCGTCTCGGATCAGAGATCAGCCGCAGTTACCTGATGTGAAACTTCGCATGCGAATCCATATTCACCATGAGACGGTCTATCGATACGCGGAGCCTGCTTCCTATGCGATTCAGGCTCTGCGGTTGAAGCCGCTCGACAACGCGACGCAGACGGTGCTGAGCTGGCGTCTTCAGGTGCCGGCGCTGGCGACCGTGACAGAGACGCGCGACGTCTATGGCAATGTATTGCAGATGCTCTATGTCGATCGCCCGCATCAGGAAATTCCGATCCGGGTGACGGCTGAAGTCGAGACGCTGGACCGCAGCGGCGTCGTCAATGCGCATGAGCCCTTTTCGCCACGCTTCTATCTGCGTCGCACCGATCTCACCGATGCGGACGAGGCGATTGTCGCACTTGCCGAAAAGGCGAGAACGGCTTCCGACCGCACGCCGCTCGACATCGCTCACCGGCTGATGGAGACGGTGCGCGACGCGCTCGACTATCACATCGGCAATACGGACGCGCAGACGACAGCGGCTGAAGCGCTCGCCAAGGGCTCCGGCGTCTGTCAGGACCATGCTCACGTCTTCATCTCGGCGTCGCGCATGCTTGGCATTCCGGCGCGCTATGTCAGCGGCTATCTCTGGATTGACTCCGATATGGCGCAGGAGGCAAGCCACGCCTGGGCGGAGGCCTATATCGATGGGCTTGGCTGGGTCGGCTTCGATGTCGCCAACAGAATTTGCCCGACGGCGGCCTATGTGCGGGTCGCCACCGGGCTCGATTATCTCGAAGCGGCGCCTGTGCGCGGCCTTCGGCGCGGCGGTGGGCAGGAGACGCTCGAAGTGCGGCTGAAGGTTGGCGAGAGCGCGGCACAACAATAACGATCCGGGCGGAATAGATTTCATGACTTATTGCGTTGCGCTTCGCCTTCGAGGCGGTCTCGTTATGCTTGCGGATACGCGCACCAATGCGGGCGTCGACAACATCTCGACTTTCCGCAAGCTTACCACCATCGAACGACCGGGCGACCGCGTCATCGGCATCATGACGGCGGGAAACCTCGCCCTGAGCCAGGCGATCGTCAATCTGGTGACCGAGCAGGGGCTCTCGCTCTATGAGGGGGAGCCGCAGGAAACGCTCCATACCGTTCCGAGCATGGTTCGCGCAGCCCAATTGATGGGCCAGGCGGTCCGGGAGATTTACAAGGTCGACGGCCCCTCGCTCGAAGCGCAGTCGGAAACCTTCAACGTCTCGATCCTGCTTGGCGGGCAGGTCGGCAATGGCCGCCTCCGGCTCTTTCAGATTTACGCGGCGGGCAATTACATCGAGGCGACCGAGGACACGCCCTATTTCCAGATCGGCGAGCACAAATACGGCAAGCCCATCATCGATCGGGCCGCGACCTACGAGACGGATGTGGGGGACGCGCTGAAGCTCGCGCTCATTTCCATGGATTCAACCATCCGCTCGAACCTGTCGGTCGGTCTTCCCATCGATCTCATGGTCTATCGTCGCGACGCGCTGAAGGTCGCGCTCAACCGGCGCATCAAGGACGATGACGCTTATTTCAAGGGGCTGCGGCAATCCTGGTCGGATGCGCTGACGCGCGCCTATCAGGCCATTCCCGGCCCGGACTGGGAGTTCTGAACGTCTCGCGCGGCGTGGTCCGGAACTTGCTCTATTCCTTCGCAGGGGGCGCGGAAAACGAGGCGCGACGAAACATGCCTAAGCTGAGCCTGATCCCGCAGGACGAGCGGAACTTCGTTCGCAACGTCGATTGGAACCTCTTTGGGCTCTTCCTCGAAATCGTCAATTCGGGCGGGATCAGCGCGGCGGCGCGCCATCTGAACAAGCAGCAGCCGACGATCAGCGCAGGCCTCAAGCGGCTCGAGGAGCATCTCGGCGTCGAGCTTTGCCATCGCACCAGCCATGGCATTGAGCTCACGCCCGCGGGCCGCGCGCTGGTGCCACTCTGCGAGGCCATGATGGGCGCGGTGCGAACCGCCCCTCATGAGGTCGCCCGGGCCGCGAACCTCGTCGAAGGAATCATCAACATCACCATCATGTCGAGCATCGTTTCGCCGGAGTTCGACGCCGCCATCGCCGCCTTTCACGCGCTTCACCCGGGCGTCGAGATAAGCCTCGACGTCGTGGCCTGGCGCGGTGTGGTCAAGGCCCTGAAGCTCGGCGAGGCCGAAGTGGGCATCGCCTGCGACAGCGCGCCGAGCGAGGGGCTTCGCTATGCGCCGCTTATGAAGGAGGTGCAGCAGCTCTATTGCAGCCGGAGCCACCCGCTTTTCGGGCGCACCATCGGCCAGCCCTCGACGCTTTGCGATGAGCCATTCGTGATGACCGGCGAGGACGAGCCGGAGGAACTCGAACGCTTCCGCCGCCGCTACGGGCTTGGCCGGCATGCGGGCGGGTTTGCAGAAAACCTGCACGAGGTGAAGCGACTGATCGAGCTTGGCGTCGGCATCGGCTTTCTGCCCACCTGCGTCGCGGAAGAAATCGACCGGGGGCACAATCTCCATCCCCTGCTGCCCGACGATCTGCTGCCTAGCTATCACGTCTATCTCATCACCCGCGAGCAGGATGCGCGCGACACACCAACCGAATTGTTCCTCAATGAAATCCTCGGTCGTCTTCACGAACGCCCATAGACCACATCTATGGGCGGCATCGGAATTTCCCGTCTTCGCCTATGGCGCCCTGCCGACGCATGCTTTGTCCAGTGCAGTGCAGTGCAGTGCAGTGCGGTATCGGACGAGACGAATGACGAATATCGGAGTACGGATCGAACAAAGGAGTGAGCCGACCGTCGCGACCCTCGCGGGTCTCTGGAGCCGCTCGCTGATCGACTGGCCCGATGGCAGGAGCGACCGCACGACTTTCGTCAACTGGATGCAGGGGCCGAGCTACTATCTCGATCTGCGTCAGCCTGCCGGAAGGCCTGATTATCGCGGCGTCAGGAATTTGCGCGGCCTCAACTTCGAGCAGCTCGGCTGGCTGGCCTCGCAGGAAGGGTTCGCGGGCGAACTGCATTATGCAGATGGTTTCTTCGAGTGGCGGCGTGAAATCGACTTCCAGCCGCAGGCGATCTATTCCGATCAGGGCCGCCTCTGGATGGAGCCCGACATGATGGTCGAGGAGGGGAAGGACATTCCCTATATCGAGCACTGGCACCGTGAGCCCGTCGATCTCGATCCCGTCTGCGCGCTCCGCCTCGACGATCCGGCCACTGGCACACGGGCCTATCTCATGCGCCTCGGCGCTCTCTTCATGTATGCCCGCGCGCGGAGCGCCGCCGCGGCCGCCGGGCTGCATCTTCAGGATTGTGTGGCGGGCGCCGCGAGCCTCGAAGAGGCGCAGGACCTTGTCGATTGCGAGATTTCGCAAGGTGTCGTCAGCAGTGCCGGCTGGATTGTTCAGCGTTCCAGCCTGCCGTTCCGCGAGGGAGAGCGCATCGATCCCGTCTGGGACTCGAAGGCTTCGGGCGCAATCGTTCTTTCCGATGTCGATGCTCAAGGGCGCGACGTCAGCCGAAGGTGGCAGATTCTCGACGCGCAGGGCGCGCTCGACGCGTTCCCCATCGAGGGAAAAGTCAGGAGCGCTTCATGATGGAGACGAAGATGGCAACAGGCAGAGCCTTCGACCATATCCCGCTTGTCGATATCGCGCCCCTGCTTGGCGACGATCTGGAGGCGAGAAAAGCCGTCGCACGTGAGATGGAGAAAGCGGCGAGTGAAGTCGGCTTTCTTTATGTGACCGGTCATGGCATCGCGCCGGAACTGATCGAGAATCTTCAGGCCAAGGCGGCCGCCTTCTTCGCGCTGCCGGAGGACGTGAAGAGGAAGTATTACATCGGCAACTCGCGCGCGCATCGGGGCTATGTGCCGATGGGCGAGGAGAACTTCTATTCCGGCGATGTGCCGAGCGTCGACAAGAAGGAAGCCTTCGACCTCTCCATAGACCTCGCCGAAAACGACCCCGATCACATCAAGGGCTATCGTCTTCTGGGGCCGAACCAGTGGCCATCCGAAGTCGAAGGCTTCAAGGACGATATCTACGCCTATTACGAGGCGGCAACGTCGCTCGGCCACACGCTGTTTCGCGGCTTCGCCCTTGCGCTGGGACTCGATGAGAACCACTTCGAACGCTACCTGACCAAACCGCCCTCGCAGCTTCGCCTTGTTCATTACCCGGAAGCGGAAGGCTTCGACGCTTCGGCGATCGGCGGCAGCTCCAGCAATTTCGGCATCAGCCCGCACACCGATTATGAGTGCTTCACCATCCTGCATGTGACCGCGCCGGGGCTTGAAGTCGTGAACGCGGAAGGCAAGTGGATCGACGCGCCGCCCGTACCCGGTGCTTTCGTCATCAATATCGGCGACATGCTGGAAGCCATGACCAATGGCCGCTTCATCGCCACCGCGCATCGCGTGCGACGCGTTGCCTATGAGCGCTATTCGTTCCCGCTTTTCTGTTCGGTCGATTACGACACGGTGGTGGAGCCATTGCCCCAGTTCGTGGGCGTGGATGCGGCGCGAACCTATCCGGCCTATGTCGCGGGCGATCATCTTCTCGCGCAGACGATGCGGACATTTGCCTATCTCAGGAAACTTGAGAAAGAAGGGCTCATCGCCATTCCGGAATCGGAGACGACCGGCGAAACCTTCTTCGGGCGCAAGGAGCGCGCCTGAACGGATTATAGAGAAACGACAGAAGCGGAAACGCCTCAACCCTGCGGGATCGCGGACACGCTCCGCCCATTGAAAGGACAGATCATGAATAGGCTGCCGCGATTGAGAAAGACGATATTCGCGCTTATGGCCGCGGCGTTGATGGCATTCAGCGCCGTTCAGCCCGCCGCCGCCGCCGACAAGACGTTCAAAGTCGCCTGGTCGATCTATGCGGGCTACATGCCTTGGGCCTATGCGGAGAAGTCGGGCATCCTGAAGAAGTGGGCCGACAAATACGGCATCAAGATCGGACTCGTTCAGATCAACGATTATGTCGAGTCGATCAACCAGTACACGGCCGGCCAGTTCGACGCCGTGGCCGATACGACGATCGATACGCTCACCATTCCCTCCGCGGGCGGCGTCGACTCGTCGCTGATCATTCTCGGCGACTACACCAACGGCAACGATGCCATCTTCATCAAGGGCAAGAACAAGACGCTGGCCGACATCAAGGGCCAGAAGGTCTATCTCGTGCAGTACTCGGTGTCGCACTACATGCTCTGGCTCGCGATGAAGCAGGCGGGCCTCAAGGAGAGCGACATCACGACGGCGAATATCGCCGATGCCGATTTCGTCGCGGCCTTCGGCACGCCGGAAGTGAAAGCGCTGGTTGCCTGGAACCCGGCGACCAGCCAGATCAGGAACATGCCCGATGTCTCCGAAGTCTTCGACAGCTCGAAGCTCCCGGGGCAGATTCAGGACATTGTCGTCGCCAACACTGCGACGCTGAAGGCGCATCCTGAATTCGGCAAGGCGCTGGCGGGCGCCTGGTACGAAGTGCTTGGCATCATGCAGAAGAACGACAAGGAAGGCATCGACGCGCGCACCTTCATGGCGGCGGCCTCGGGCACCAACCTTGCCGATTTCGACGGTCAGGTGAAGACGACGGGCTTCTACTATGACCCCGCCAAGGCGGTCGCGCTGCTGCAGAGCCCGGCGATGGTCGAGATCGCCAATGACGTGCAGGAGTTCAGCTTCACTCATGGCCTTCTCGGTCAGAAAGCCAAGGACAAGGGCTTTGTCGGCATCGAACTGCCCGGCGGCAAGATCGTCGGCGACAAGGCGAATGTGAAGCTCAGGATCGACCCGACCTACATGCAGCTCGCGGCCGAAGGAAAGCTTTGATTGTAGTGAGTGCGTTGGCCCCGTCTCCCTGCGTATCTGGGAGGCGGGGCATTTTATTGCCCGCATTGTTTTTTGGGCGCTCTCGAATTGGGCATACGCCCAAATTTTAGGCGGTGATTTTCGCGAGGGTGCCCATGCGCCGCAGCAGCGCCAGCAAAACCGCCTTTGGGCGGCTGGCCCGCCCCTTGCAACCTCTGTAATCGGCAGCGGCTAGGGTTCCGGTTTCCACAGTTACGGTTGGAAGCGCTGGTCCGAGAGCCGCAACCCGGTCGGTGAACAGCGGCCGGGTACACGGCGGGACAAAAGCCCGGGAGACGGACGTAATGCGAGGATTGGCATTACACGCCGCCGTGCGCGCCAATCCTCCGAGTTGTAACGGCCCCGATGGTCTGGAGGACTGGCTATGAATATCGTCTCACTCTCCGCTTCGACTGCTCGCCGGATGAAGGTGAGTTGACCATGCGCCGTCTCATCAACCAGCGGCCGGAAATCCTCACGCGGCTTCTTCTCGCCGCGTCGCCCTTCTTTCTTGCCTTCCTCGCCTATGCGCTCGCCTCGCAGGCGCGGCTTGCCGCCAATCCGAACGACAAGCTGCTGCCGGGATGGTCGACCATCGTCGATGCAGTCAACCGCATGACGTTCGTGCCGGATCTGCGTTCGGGGGACTACCTGCTGCTCGTCGACACTATGGTGAGTCTTGAGCGACTCGGCATCGGCGTCGGCATCGCCATGACAGCAGGTTTCCTCATCGGCGTGTTGCAGGGCCTCATTCCCTATGTCCGGGCGACGCTCTCCAATTTCACCAACGTCGTTTCCATGATTCCGGCGCTCGCGATCCTGCCGATCCTCTTCATCACCTTTGGCCTCGGCGAAACAGCAAAGATCGCGCTTATCGTCGTCGGCATCGTGCCCTTCATCGCCCGCGACCTGGCGCAGCGGGTCGAAGAGATTCCGCATGAGCAGATCATCAAGGCGCAAACTCTCGGCGCCTCGACATGGCAGATCATCATCCGCATCGTCGTGCCACAGATGCTGCCCCGTCTGATCGACTCCGTTCGTCTCTCACTTGGGCCCGCCTGGCTCTATCTCATCGCGGCGGAGGCAATCGCTGCCGAATCCGGCCTCGGCTATCGCATCTTCCTGATGCGCCGCTATCTGTCGATGGATGTGATCCTGCCCTATGTCGCGTGGATCACCTTCCTTGCCTTCTTTCTCGATTTCCTGCTGCGCGGCCTTCGGCGCGTGTCGTTCGGCTGGATGTATCGCGGCCATATGTGAGGAGTGAGACATGACCCGCGTTACCGTCGAGAATGTCTGGAAGACTTACGGCCGGCAAACCGTACTCGAGAAGATTTCCTTCGAGACCGCACCGCAATCCTTCATCTCGCTTGTCGGCCCTTCGGGCTGCGGCAAGTCCACATTCCTGCGCATGCTGCTCGGCGATGAAGAGCCCAGTCGGGGCCGCATTCTCGTCGATGGCGTGCCGCTGCAGGCCGAGCCTTCGCCGGATCGCGGCGTCGTGTTCCAGAAATATTCCGTCTTTCCGCATCTGACGGCATTGCAGAATGTCATGCTCGGTCTGGAGCTTGGACAAAGCCCCGTTCTCGGGCGTCTCTTCGGTAGGAAGCGCCGCGAAGCGCGTGACCTGTCCCGCGAGATGCTGAAGTCGGTCGGGCTCGAAGCGGCGGAAAACAAATATCCCACAGAGCTGTCAGGCGGCATGCAGCAACGTCTGGCCATCGCGCAGGCGCTGGTGAAGCGCCCGAAGCTTCTTCTGCTCGACGAGCCATTTGGTGCGCTCGATCCGGGCATTCGCGCGGAGGTTCACGAGATTCTCCTCGCGCTGTGGCGCGAGACGGGCATGACGATCTTCATGGTGACGCATGATCTGTCCGAGGCCTTCAAGCTCGGAACGCGCGTCATTGCCTTCGACCGCCGCAAGACGCGGCCTGAGGAGCTCGAAGCCTATGGCGCGACGATCACTTTCGATCTGCCCGTCATGCGCAAGATCGCGCCGCCTCCCGGCGCGGTGACGTCTCCGGCGGAGACGGAAGGATCAATGCCGAAGGTCGCCGTCGCCGGATGATCTTCGGTTCTGCCGGGACGACCCGGTGGATTGATTTGTTGCCTGGACGGCCAGGTTTTCGGCGCCCCCCCAAAGGCGCCACCGGAAGCAGGAGAACGAGATGGCCGATACATCTCAGACCTCGGGTGGAAACCACGAACGCTACGCCGCGCAGCGTGCCCGCTATGAAGAGCTTTACACGCGGGGCAAGGCCCGGCGCCGCGACTTCAGCGAGGCCAAGGGCAACGCGAAGGAGATTCCTGCCGATCTGGTTCTGAAGCGCGAGACGCTTCCGGGTGGATGGGGCTGGTCGGGCATCGTGAAGCGCGGGCAAACGCTTCGCATCGTCGCCCCCGCCGCGACGCAGGGCGTTTCCGTTCTTCTCTATCGCGCTGCCGATCCGACCGAGCGCTTCAATGCGGGCGATACGGTGAAGATCCAGTGGAGCGCGAGCCTCTATCGCGGAAAGCTCCTCTATTCCGACATGGGGCGTGTGCTTGCTTCGATCACCGACGATACGTTTGGCCATCATGACGCGATAGCGGGTGGCTCGACCGCGGCGACGAATGCCGCAAAGTATGATGACCCCACGCTCCGCAACACGCGCGACAACTTCATTTTACTTGCTGCGAAGCATGGGCTGTCCAAGGCCGACATTCCGCCTTGTCTGACGCTCTTCGCGCCGGTAGGGGTCGATGTCGCCGGCAAGCTCGTCTGGCGGGACGCGAAGCCCGCCGCCGGCGATTACGTCGATCTTCGCGCCGAGATGGACATTCTCGTCTTCCTTTCGAACTGCCCGCATCCACTCAGCACCGGTGCCTATGCGCCGGAGCCTGTCGATCTCACCCTCTGGAAATCGCCACCGCCATCCACCGACGATTTCTGCCGCTCGTCCTCGGAAGAGGCGACCCGCGGCTTCGACAACACCGACGCGATTTTCGAGTGAGGGCCGAGCAGATGAGCACCAACCGCGAGCCGAATACCGTCATCCATGATGAAATCGTACCGGCGAACAAGCCCTGGTCACATGTGATCCTGAAGGGGCAGGTACTTCGCATTATCGACCTCGAAGGCTGTCAGGCCGTAGATACGCTTTTCTACAATGCAGCCGATCCGGTGGAACGCTACAGCGCGCAGGACACGATCCGCGCGCAGGGTGCGCCTTACATCACCGCAGGCACGAAGCTTCTGTCCAACGAAGGCAATGTGATGCTCACCGTGATCGGCGACACATGCGGCGCGCATGACACCTCGGCGGGTGCCTGCAGCGCCGAGGCGAACACCGTGCGCTTCGGCCACCACACGAAATACATGCATAGCTGCCGCGACAATTTCGTTCTCGAACTGTCGAAGCATGGCCTCACCAAGCGCGATCTGGTGAGCAACATCAACTTCTTCATGAATGTGCCGATCGAGCCGGACGGGACGCTCGCCATCGTCGATGGCGTGTCGAAGCCGGGGGACTATGTGGAGCTTCGGGCGGAGATGGACGTGCTTTGCGTCATCTCGAACTGCCCGCAGGTCAACAATCCCTGCAACGACTTCAATCCCACGCCCATTCGCACGCTCATCTGGAACGGCTGAAGTTCCGGGAGGAAGACATGTTCAAGAAGGTACTGGTTGCGAACCGCGGCGAAATCGCCTGCCGCGTCATTCGCACACTCCGCCGCATGGGCGTCAGCTCTGTCGCGGTCTATTCCGAGGCCGATCGCTTCGCGCCGCATGTGGATCTGGCGGACGAGGCTGTCTGCGTCGGCCCCGCCGTGGTCGCGCAGAGCTATCTCGATGTCGATGCGATCATCGCCGCCGCCGTCGCGACCGGCGCGGAAGCGGTCCATCCGGGTTACGGCTTCCTGAGCGAGAACCCCGGCTTTGCGCAGGCGTTGGCCGACAGGGGCATCGCCTTCATCGGCCCGCGTCCCGAGCACATGCTCGCTTTCGCGCTGAAGCATACCGCGCGAGAGCTTGCCGAGAAGAGCGGCGTACCGCTGCTTCCCGGTTCGCCGCTCGTTACCGATCTCGACGATGCGCTCGCCCGCGCGGGTGCCATCGGCTATCCGGTCATGCTCAAGAGCACGGCGGGCGGCGGCGGCATCGGCTTGCAGCTATGCAAGACTGCGGCAGAACTTCCGCGTCTCTTTGAAACCGTGCAGCGGCTCAGCCTTGCGAATTTCAAGGATGGCGGCATGTTCCTCGAGAAGTTCGTCGCCGAGGCGCGGCATATCGAGGTGCAGATATTCGGCGACGGCAAGGGCAAGGTCATCGCACTCGGCGAACGCGACTGCTCCGCGCAGCGCCGCAATCAGAAGGTGATCGAGGAGACGCCTGCGCCCAATCTGGCGGATGATGTGCGCAGCGCGCTCCACGAGGCGGCAGTGCGTCTCGGCGAAACCGTCGCCTATGAATCGGCCGGTACCGTCGAGTTCATCTATGACGCGGTGGAAGAAAAGTTCTACTTCCTCGAAGTGAACACGCGGCTCCAGGTCGAGCATCCCGTCACGGAGGAAGTGACCGGCCTTGATCTCGTCGAGATGATGGTGCGGCAGGCGGCGGGTGACCTTGGTGATCTCGTTCAATATGAGCGTGCGCCGCAGGGGCATGCCATCGAAGTGCGGCTTTATGCCGAAGATCCGGCGCGAAATTTCCAACCTTCCGCGGGGCTTCTCACGCAGGTGAGCTTTCCCGCCGGTGTGCGTGTCGATGGCTGGATCGCGACCGGAACCGAGGTCACGCCCTTTTACGATCCGATGCTTGCCAAGATCATCGTCAAGGGTGCGACCCGCGCGGATGCAGTGGCCAAGCTCGCATCCGCACTCAATCAGAGCGCCGTCTATGGCATCGAGACGAATCTCGACTATCTGCGCCAGCTCGCGGGCGCGTGGACCTTTCTCGACGGCGCGATGCGCACCTCGTCGCTCGCCCATTTCGATTTCCGGCCTGCGACCATCGACGTTGTCGCGCCCGGAGCGCAATCGACCATTCAGGATTACCCCGGTCGCGTCGGCTACTGGAATGTCGGCGTGCCGCCATCGGGTCCTATGGACTCGCTCTCGTTCCAGCTCGCCAATCGCCTCGTCGGCAACGAGCCTGGCACGCCCGCGCTCGAAATGACGCTCACGGGCCCGACGCTGCATTTCCGCACCGACGCGACCATCGTTCTGGCCGGCGCGCATATGCAGGCCAAAATCAGCGGCGAGCCCGTGCCGCATTGGCAGGCCTTCGAGGTGAAGCGCGGCCAGACGCTTGAAATCGGGGTGATCGAGGGGCCGGGGCAGCGTGCCTATCTCGCCATCCGCAACGGCTTTGATGCGCCGGAATATCTGGGCTCGCGTTCAACCTTCACGCTCGGCCGCTTCGGCGGCCACGCAACTGGCGCGCTCAAGACGGGCGATGTGCTGCGCGTGAACCGTTCGGGTGCGAAGGCGCCTGCGCAAAGGGAGGCGCTGCCGGAACTCGACCGACCGCCGCTCGTCAACGAATGGGAACTCGCTGCTCTCTACGGGCCGCATGGTGCGCCGGACTATTTTGCCGACGAGGACATCGAGACGCTTTTCAGCGCGACCTATGAGGTTCACTACAATTCGGCACGCACGGGCATCCGCCTCATCGGGCCGAAGCCGAAATGGGCGCGCAAGGACGGGGGCGAGGCAGGGCTTCATCCGTCCAACATCCATGACAATGCCTATGCCGTCGGCACGATCGACTTCACCGGCGACATGCCGATCATCCTGGGGCTCGATGGGCCGAGCCTTGGCGGCTTCGTCTGTCCGGCAACGATTGCCAAGGCCGACCTCTGGAAGATCGGGCAGCTGAAGCCGGGCGACAAGGTTCGCTTCCGCCGTGTGAGCGATGAGGAAGCCGAAGCGCTGCGCAAGAGCGAGGATAGCTGGCTCTCGACGCTGAAGCGTCCGCATCACGGATCGCGCATTCAGGCACCCGCGAGCCTCGGCAGTGCCGTGCTCGGCCGTATCGACGACCTCGATGTCGCCGTCACCTATCGGCGTGCGGGCGACGATTATCTGCTCATCGAATATGGGCCGATGGTGCTCGACTTCGCGCTGCGCTTCCGGGCGCATGCGATGATGATGGCGCTGGCGTCGAAGCGCATTCCCGGCATCGTCGAGATGACGCCCGGCATTCGCTCGCTGCAAATCCATTTCGACCCCGACCGTCTGTCGCTGAAGCGGCTGCTTGCGACTGTGGAAGAAGTCGAGCGGCATCTGCCGGCGACGAAGGATATCGAGGTGCCGAGCCGCATCGTGCGCCTGCCACTTTCGTGGGACGATGCGGCGGCGCAGGAAGCCGTGCGCAAGTACCAGACGCTGGTGAACCCGGAGGCGCCGTGGTGCCCCTCCAATATCGAGTTCATCCGCCGCATCAACGGACTCGACAGTATCGACGAGGTGCGCCGCATTCTCTTCGAGGCGGATTACATGGTGCTCGGCCTTGGCGACGTCTATCTCGGCGCACCGGTGGCAACCCCGCTCGATCCGCGCCATCGCCTCGTCACCACCAAGTACAATCCCGCGCGCACATGGACGCCGGAAAATGCGGTGGGCATCGGCGGCGCCTATATGTGCGTCTATGGCATGGAAGGGCCGGGCGGCTACCAGCTTGTCGGCCGTACCTTGCAAATGTGGAATACGTGGCGCGAGACGAAGAATTTCGAGGCAGGCTCGCCCTGGCTCCTGCGCTTCTTCGACCGCATCCGCTTCTTTCCCGTCTCGGCGGAAGAACTGCTCGACATTCGTGCCGCCTTTCCGCATGGCCGCTATGAAGTGGAGGTGGAGGAATCGAGCTTCCGCCTCAGCGACTATCTCGCCTTCCTCGACCGGAACGCGGACGAGATCGCGGATTTCCGCACGATGCAGCGCCGCGCCTTCGAGGAGGAGCGGCAGCGCTGGGAAGATCGTGGGCTTTCGATGCAGGCAGCGGAGCCCGATGCGTCGCCCACGCAATCCATCGGTGAGTTACCTCCGGGCGCGCGTCTCGTCGAGGCGAGCGTGCCGGGCAATGTCTGGGCGATCAGTGTCGAGCCGGGCGAAGAGGTCGCGCAGGACCAGTCTCTGGTCACACTTGAATCCATGAAGATGGAAATTGAAATGCGGTCGCCGATGCGCGGCCGGGTGCATGAGGTGCATTGCGCACCGGGAACAATGGTACAGGCGGGACAGGCGCTGATGACGCTGTTGCCGCTGGAGGCGATAGCATGAAGGGTCTTTGTTTTTCTCTCCCCTCGCTCAGGGCTTCCTATGCGCGTGGCCTTCGCGCCGAGGATGTGGCGGCGGAAGCGCTGAAACGCGCCGACGCCTATGCCGATCCGGCGGTCTGGATAGCGCGTGCGTCTGCTGATGAGGTCATGGCCCGCGCCCGCTCGCTCGACGCGCTGCCGGTCGCTGCGCGGGCGAAGCTGCCGCTTTTCGGCGTACCCTTCGCAGTGAAGGACAATATCGACTGCGCCGGTCTCCCGACGACGGCTGCTTGCCCCGCCTATGCTTTCCAGCCGAAGGAAAGCGCCTATGCCGTGCAGCGTCTTCTCGATGCGGGCGCGATCCTCATTGGCAAGACCAATCTCGATCAGTTCGCCACCGGTCTCGTCGGCACACGCTCGCCGCATGGCGCGCCGCGGTCGGTCTTCAATTCCGAATATATCTCCGGCGGATCGAGCTCCGGTTCGGCCGTGGCTGTCGCAGCGGGGCTCGTCTCCTTCTCCCTCGGCACGGACACGGCGGGTTCGGGCCGCGTGCCTGCTGCCTTCAACAATATTGCTGGGCTCAAGCCCTCGCGCGGTCTTCTCTCGACGCGCGGTGTGCTTCCCGCCTGCCGTTCGCTCGACTGCATTTCGATCTTCGCGTTGACGCCCGAAGACACGGCGGAGGTTTTCAAGCAGGCCGCTATCTATGACGAGGAAGATCCATACTCGCGGACGCGGCTTGCGGACGAGCCCTTCGTACCCGGTGGCAGCTTCACCTTCGCGGTACCGCGCGCAGAAGATCTCGCCTTCTTTGGCGACGGAGAGGCGGAGCGCCTTTTCAACGAGGCCGTGCAGCGTCTGGAAAGCATTGGCGGCCGCGCGCGGCGGATCGACTTCGCGCCGTTCCGCGAGGCGGCCCTGCTTCTCTATGAGGGTCCCTGGGTCGCCGAGCGCACGGTGGCGGTGGGTTCGTTCATCGAGGCGCATGAGGCCGAATGCGATCCGACTGTCGCGAAGATCGTGCTTGGCGGGCGCACGCGCAGCGCCGTCGAGACTTTCGAGGCGATGCACAAGTTGCAGGCCCTGCAACGCAGGGTGCTGATGCTCTTTGCCGGTCTCGACATCGTCGTCGTGCCGACCGCGCCGACGACATACAAGGTGAGCGAACTCGAAGCCGAGCCGATCAAGCTCAATTCGCGCCTCGGCACCTATACGAACTTCATGAACCTGCTCGATATGGCGGGGCTTGCAGTGCCAGCGGGCATCGGTGCGACGGGGCTTCCCTTCGGCATCACGCTCGCCGCGCCCGCATTCTCGGAAGCGCGGCTCGTCGAGATCGGCGCGCGCTTCGGCGCTGCGTTGGCCTTGGCGCCCGGTGCGCCCTTCCTCAACAGGGCGGAAGCGGATGAAGCCTTTCTGGAACTTGCCGTTGTCGGTGCGCATATGAGTGGTTTGCCGCTCAATCACGAACTGACATCGCGCGGCGGCATGTTCGTCGAGCGGACCAGGACGGCCGCCTCCTATCAGCTCTATGCCTTGGCGGGCGGTCCGCCCTTCCGTCCCGGCCTCGTCAAGTCGGCGGCGGGAACGGCGATCGAGCTCGAAGTCTGGCGTCTTCCGCGCGCGCAGGTCGGAAGCTTCCTCGCCGGTGTGCCACAGCCGCTTGTCATCGGCACTGTCGATCTTGCCAATGGCCGCAAGGTGAAAGGGTTCCTTTGCGAGACGAGCGGTCTTGCGGGCGCGGAGGACATCACGTCCTTCGGCGGCTGGAGGCGCTTTCTCGAACGCGACAACGCGGCGGCCAGCTGATGCTGGCCCCGTTCGCGCGGTTCAGAGCGGCTGGCTGGTGAAAGGCGCCTTCAACTGGCCGAGGAAAGTAAGCGGCATGTCGTGCTGGATGCCGATGTCGCGCGGCGGCCTGCGGTCCGGCGCGTTGAAATAGCTGCGGAAAAGAAGGTCGAAGAGAACGAGGTTTTCGCCGTAGTTCCTGTTCCCCTCCGCGAGCACCTTGGAGTGGTGCCAGCGATGGAGCGTCGGCGTGTTGAAGATGTAGTTCAGCGGCCCGCAGCGCATCTCGATGTTGCAATGCGTCAGCATGCCGACGATCGCCGTGATGGCGCTCACCATCAGCAGCACATCGCGCGGCGCGCCGAGGAGCAGGAGCACCGGCATGCCGACCATGAGGCCCGTCATCGTGTCGACGAGGTGGAAGCGGCCGGTATTGAAGAACCATAGCCGCGTCACGCTGTGATGCACGGCATGGAAGCGCCAGAGCCAGGGCCATTCATGCGCGAGGCGGTGCTTCCAGTAGAGGCCGAACTCGACGATGACGAGGCCGAGCGCCGTCTGCACGGCCAGCGGCCAGGTCGCCGGCCATAGGCCCGCTCCGGTCGGCGCCAGCGCCTCCGCGATCCCCATGAAGGCGACGAAGGTGATGATGACCTGGGCAATGCCCTTGTTCAGGATCGTGTGCGCGAGGTCCGGCCCCATCTGCCCGTCATTCTCAAGCCAGGCTTCTTCATGCGGCATCAGCCGTTCGAGAAGCGCAATGCTGAGCGCGAGTGTGAGGTAGGTGAGGTTGAACGCGGCGACGTCGTGGCCCGTGCTCATTCCGGCATAGACGAGGCCAACCGAGCCGCAGAAGAGCAATGGCCACCAGATACAGGAAAGCAATCGACGCACGTCAATCCTCCTTCGTCCCCCGACGAAAAGCCGCGGGAGGCATGTTAGCGGAGTATGTGCGCCCATGCACAAGCTCAATTGGATTTCCGGTCTGGCGCGCGAAGCAGTCGAAAGCTCCGATTTGACGAGAGAGCGGCCGGATTTCTGCGGCCGGAGCGGGCTTTCTCCGTTTTGGAGAGTGATCGGCTTGTGGGGCCGGCTGCGGCAAGACAGCCTTGCCCATTACGAAATGTGCTTTCGGGCCGCTCCTGCGCTTCGACGACGCGGCCTATCCCGTCAGGAGGAACACACCATGAATACGGACCTAGCCGAGCCCTTTTCCAGCATTGCCTCCGCGACGCCGCCGAAGGAAGGCGGGCGCAAGATGGTCACGGGAACCGTCCGTGTGCTGCGCGCGGGGAGCGAGGACATTGTCGTCGGCGAGAACAGTTCGCTCGAAGGATCGTTTGAGACTCAAGGATCGATGTTCGTCGACGGCACCATGAGCCATGCCGACCTGCGAACGTCTTTGCTCTCGATCGGCGTCGCAGGGTCGGTGGAGGGCAGCGCCCATGCCGACCGCGCGGAAATCGCCGGACGGTTTGAAGGCCAGCTCATCGTCAGTGGCGAGGTGATCCTGCGCTCGTCGAGCCATGTGACGGGCGAGATCCAGTGCGGCAAGCTCATCAGCCATCGCGGTGCGACCATCAAGGCGGAGGTCACAGTGGTCGAGGACGAAGACGAGACCGGAGAAACGGGCGGAGACCTTCGCGCATTTGCGAAGCTGCCGCTTCAGGCGAATGTCAGCCGTTCGTTCCTGCGCCGCTCGGTCACGTTCGGCTATGGCGTCTTCTTCACGCTTGGTGCGATCGGCCTCGTTTCGCTCGTCATGCACTGAGCATCACGAGCATCACGAGCAAGGCTGGCAAGGACCGCTCGCGACGGCTCGCGAGCGGTCTTTTTGTTTGAAATTTTCACGAGCGGGGGGTGTCGCGCCGGGCGACGCTACGTCAGCGCCATTGCCACCTCTCTCGCCATCATGGCCGTCGCCGCGCTAGGCTCTCGCCATCAAAATCAGAATGGCCCTCCGCGTCGCGCGGACGGGTGCAGATGGGGAGAGACATGGAATTCGATTTTTCCGACGACCAGAAGCAATTGAAGGATCAGGCGCGGCGCTTTCTTGAAGCGAAGAGTTCGCCCAAGGCCGTGCGCGCGATCCTCGAAGGGCCGGAGCCCTATGACAAGGCGCTCTGGCAGGGCCTTGCCGAGATGGGCTTCATGGGAACGGCGATCCCCGAGGAATATGGCGGGCTCGGCGCGAGCTATCTCGAGCTTTGCGTGATCGCTGAAGAGCTTGGCCGTGCCGTGGCGCCGGTGCCCTTCGCATCGTCGATCTTCCTCGCCGCCGAATTTCTGCTGGCCGCCGGAAGCGAGGAGCAGAAGCAGGCTTACCTGCCGAAGCTCGCAAGCGGTGAGATCATCGGCTGCTTCGCGCAGGCGGAAGGCGTTGGCGCGGCAACGCCGAAGCGCATTCAGGCCAACGTCGCTGGCGGCAAGCTTTCGGGCACGAAGATTCCTGTTCTCGACGGCGATGTTGCCGATTTTGCCATTGTCGCGGCGAAGACCGGCGCGGGCAATGACGCGCGTTCCATCTCGCTCTTCATCGTCGATCTCAAATCGGCGAATGTGACGCGCGAAACGGTCGAGACGATCGACCCGACCCGCGGTCAGGCGAAAATCACCTTCTCCGGCGCGGCCGCGGAATTGCTGGGCGCGGAAGGTGACGGTTGGAGCATCATCGAGCGCGTGCTCGACCGCGCTGCCGTGCTTACCGCATTCGAGCAGCTGGGCGGCGCGGACCGTGCGCTCGAAATGGCGCGCGATTATGCGCTGGACCGTATGGCCTTCGGCCGTCCCATCGGCTCCTTCCAGGCGGTGAAGCACATGCTCGCCGACATGTATGTCTCGGCGACGCTTGCCCGTTCCAATTGCTACTACGGCGCCTGGGCGCTTTCGACCGGTTCGTCGGAACTGCCGGAAGCGGCGGCGACAGCGCGCGTCAGCGCCACGCAGGCTTATCAGCACTGCGCCAAGAACAACATCCAGGTCCATGGCGGCATGGGCTTCACCTGGCAGTTCGATTGCCACCTTTATTACCGGCGCTCGAACCTCCTCGCGCTCACGCTCGGCTCTCTTTCCACATGGGAAGACAAGCTCATCGCGCGCCTGCGCGCCAAGAACGCCGCCTGATCGCGCCATCGGATTTGAAGGAATAGAGACATGAATTTCGACGATACACCGCAGGAAGCGGCCTTCCGTCAGGAAGTGCGCAGCTGGATCGCCGCCAACGCGCCGAAGCAGTATGAGGTTGGCCTGAAGACTTCTGGCTTTGGCCACACGGCGCTCGAAGGCGTGGACATCATCAAGGTGTCCAAGGAATGGCAGAAGAAGAAGTTCGACGCGGGCTGGGCCTGCCTGCACTGGCCGAAGGAATATGGCGGCCGTGGCGCGACCCCCATCGAGCGCGTCATCTGGCAGCAGGAAGAAGGCGTCTATGCCGCGCTCTCCTCGCTCTTCATCATCGGCCATGGCATGTGCGGCCCGACGATGATGGCCTATGCGAGCGAGGAACATAAGCGCAAGTATCTGCCGCCTCTCGCGGCTGGCGAGCATATCTGGTGCCAGCTCTTCTCCGAGCCTGCGGGCGGTTCCGACCTCGCGGGTCTGCGTACCAAGGCCGAACGCGACGGCGACGATTGGGTCGTCAACGGCCAGAAGATCTGGACCTCCGGCGCGCAGCATTCCGACTACGGAATTCTGATCACACGTACGGATCCGACCGTGCCCAAGCACAAGGGCCTCACCATGTTCTTCCTGGACATGAAGTCGCCCGGCATCGAAATCCGTCCGATCAAGCAGGTGAACGGACAGTCGGGTTTCAACGAGGTCTATTTCACCGATGTCCGCATTCCGGACAGCCAGCGCCTTGGCAAGGTGGGCGACGGATGGAATGTGTCGCTGACGACGCTGATGAACGAGCGCCTGTCGATTGGCGCGGGCATGCCCACGGGCTTCCCCGAGCTTCTGGATTTCTGCTGCTCGCTCGAAACGGACAACGGTCCGGCCATCGACAATCCGGCTGTGCGCTCGAAGCTTGCGAGCTATGCGGTCCGGACCAGCGGTCTCAAATATACGGCCTTCCGCTCGATCTCGGCGCTTTCAAAGGGCGAGACGCCCGGGCCGGAAAATTCCATCGGCAAGCTCGTGGCCGGACCGACCATGCAGGAGATCGCGATGTTCGCGCTCGATCTGCAGGCCGAGGCGGGCGCGCTTCTCTCGCCGGAGCAGGCGGCGGCAAACGCCCGCTTCCAGGCCATGTTGCTTCGTTCGCCCGCGACCCGCGTCGAAGGCGGCACGGACGAGATTCTGCGCAACATCATCGCGGAACGCGTGCTTGGTCTGCCCGCCGATATCCGTGTGGACAAGGCGGTGCCCTTCAATCAGATCCCGACAAGCGGGCGCTGAAGCATTAAACTGTAAAATATTGAAACGGCCCCCGAACAGGTGTTCCGGGGCCGTTTTTATGCGGCATAAGGCCATTCTTCCCATCGTGAGCGGCCGGCGGAAATGCGCTAGCATGGCCTTCGCCCGGCGTGCCCGCCGGTGTGGACATAAGGATGTGCTTCGATGAGCAAGAACAAAGAGCTTGCCGCGCGCCGTGAGCGCGCGGTTCCGCGTGGTGTTTCCGTCGCCTATCCCATTCATGCTGCGCGTGCAGAAAACGCTGAACTGTGGGACGAGGAAGGTCGACGCTTTGTCGATTTTGCAGGCGGCATCGCGGTGCTGAACACCGGCCACCGTCACCCCAGGGTGATTGCGGCGGTTGAAAGGCAGCTCGCGCATTACACGCACACGGCCTTCCAGATCGTTCCCTACGAGCCCTATATCGAACTCGCCGAAAGGCTCAATACGCTCGCGCCCTTCAAGGCGCCGGCCAAGACCATCTTTTTCACGACCGGCGCCGAGGCGACCGAAAATGCCGTGAAGATCGCGCGCGCCGCGACGGGGCGTTCGGCCGTCATCGCCTTTGCGGGCGGCTTCCATGGCCGCACCATGATGACCATGGCGCTCACCGGCAAGACGCTGCCCTACAAGAAGAAGTTCGGGCCGATGCCGGCGGAGGTTTACCACGTTCCCTTCCCCGTGGCGGACCATGGCACGACGGTCGCCGACACGCTGAAGGCGCTCGACACGCTTTTCCGCGCCGATGTGGAGCCCTCGCGCGTTGCCGCGATCATGATTGAGGCGGTGCAGGGCGAAGGCGGCTTCTACGAAGCGCCGCAGGAGCTTCTCGTCGCGCTTCGCAAGATCTGCGATGAACACGGCATTCTCCTCGTCGTCGACGAGGTGCAGACGGGCTTTGCGCGCACCGGCAAGCTCTTCGCCATCGAGCATTCGGGCGTCGAGCCCGACATGATCACCATCGCGAAATCGCTGGGCGGCGGCTTCCCGATTTCGGGTGTCATCGGCCGCGCCGAGATCATGGATGCGCCGGAGCCCGGCGGCCTTGGCGGCACCTATGCGGGCAGCCCGGTTGCCTGCGCCGCGGCGCTTGCCGTTCTCGATGTCATCGCGGAGGAAAAGCTCCTCGATCGCGCCAATGCGATGGGTGTGCGCATCAAGGCGAAACTCAACTCGATCGCGTCGCGTAACGACGTCGTGCCCATCACCGGCATTCGCGGCTTTGGCGCGATGATCGGCTTCGACATCGTGAAGGCGCGCGGCACCTACGAGCCCGACGCCGAGGCGACGAAGCGCGTCACCACCGCCGCGCTCGAGGAGGGGCTGATCCTTCTTTCCTGCGGCGTATACAGCAATGCGATCCGCATTCTGGTGCCGCTGACCGCGTCCGACGCGGTTCTGGACGAGGGCATGGAGAAGCTCGAACGGGCGCTTGCCGCCGCGCGGGGCTAGCCGCTCCGGCTTTATCTCGCCCTTTCCCCGCCCGCGACGACCCTCCCGGGGTTGGTCGCGGGCGGAGGCGTTTCGCCGCACGTGATGCTCTTGCGACTTAATCGCAAATATCCTACCTTGCGGCTCCCGCCGACGGGGCTTGCCCCAATTCCGAACCGGAGATGAGAGATGACGATGCTTTGCCGCGCCCTTGCCACGGCGTTGCTGCTTGGGGGCTCGATGGCTGCTCTGCCCGCCATGGCCGACGAAACGAACTTCTGGGAGCAGGACACGTTAACCGGCGATTGGGGCGGGGCGCGCAGCGAGCTGGCCGATCAGGGCATCGAAATCGGGCTTGCCTATGTGGGCGAAGCGCTGGGCGACGTCTCGGGCGGCATGAAGCGGGGCTGGAGCTATGAGGGCCGCGCCGAACTTTCGCTCGACCTCGACCTCGACAAGCTCCTCGGTTGGCAGGGCGGAACGGCCCATGCAAGCGCCTATCAGATCCATCACACCAATGGCCTGCCGACCGTGGACTACACGGGCAGCATCGGCGCGCCGAGCAATATCGAAGCACGCCAGGCGACACGCCTCTTCACGCTCTGGGTGCAGCAGAGCCTGTTCGATGACGCGGTGTCGATCCGTGCCGGCCAGCTTGCTGCCGACGACGAGTTCATGACCAGCGACACGGCGGGCAATCTCATCAACGGTACCTTTGGCTGGGCGGGGATTGCGGCGGCCAACCAGACGAATGGCGGTCCTGCCTATCCGCTGGCGACGCCGGGCATTCGCGTTGCCGTCGCACCGACGAAGAACCTCACCGTTCTCGGCGCCGTCTTCAGCGGTGATCCCGCGGGCGAGGACTGCTTCGATGATGCACAGCTCTGCAACAGGCACGGCACAACCTTCAGCATGAGCGGCGGAACGCTCTGGATGGGCGAAGTCCAGTACGCGATCAATCAGGGTGAAGGTGAGGGGCTCCCCGGCGTCTACAAGCTCGGCACCTGGTATCAGACCGGCAAGTTCGCCGATCAGCGTTACGGCTTCGAGCGTTCCAACGATCACGGCATCTATGCAATTGCGGATCAGACGGTCTGGCAGAACGGCGTCGGCGATGCGCTGAGCGTCTTTGCCCGTATCGGCAGCGCGCCTGACAATCGCAATCTGGTTTCCTTCTATGCGGATGGCGGGCTTGCCTATAAGGGCCTCATTCCGGGCTGCGACGAAGACGTGCTGGCCTTGGGCGTGGCCTACGCGAAGATCAGCGATGATGCCCGTGACGCCGATCGCGACATCCAGCTTCTGTCTCCCGATCCGGCCTATCCGCTGCGCGATCAGGAGACCATTTTCGAATTGAGCTACACCGCGGCCGTGACGCCCTGGTGGAGCGTGCAGCCCGACATTCAGTACATCGTGCATCCGGGCGGCAATGTTCCAAATCCCGAAGACGCCACGGGTGCGAAGATCGACAATGCGCTGGTGGTCGGCATTCGCACGAGCCTCACCTTCTAGCCTTCGATATTCCTTTCGGCTTGTCTTGAAACCCGCGCCCCTTCGGCGCGGGTTTTTCTTTGCGCCGTCGGTCACACCGATGGCCTCTCCTGCGTCTTCTCCCTGATCACCATGAGGGCGGCGCAGGCTGCCCGCCTTGAAAGGGTTTCACATGACGACATCTGGATTCGGACGCCTGAACTATCCGGCCGCTTCGCCCGGCGCCTACAGGGCGATGTTGCAGGTCAGCGAATATGTAAAGGGCAGGCTCGGCAACGAACTCGTCGAACTTGTCAGCCTCAGGGCCTCTCAGATCAATGGCTGCGCCTTCTGCATCGACATGCATACGCAGGAGCTGCGTGCGGCGGGCATGGAGGAGCGGAAGCTCTATCTCCTCAGCGTGTGGCGTGAAGTGGCGCTCTACAGTCCGCGCGAACGGGTTGCGCTCGCCTGGACAGAGGCGCTGACGCGGCTCACCAATGAGGGGGTGTCGGACGCTCTCTATGAGGAGGCGCGTAGCGTCCTTGGCGATGCGGAACTTGTCGACCTCGCCCTCGCGGTCAATGCGATAAACGGGTGGAATCGGCTCAGCATCGCCTTTCATGCCGCAGCGGGCCACTACAAGGCCGGGTCGCTGGCGGCAAAATCGGCATAACGCGTGTGACGCTCGATCACGCGGGGCGGGGGCGAGGCGCGCGACTCGCCCTATTGCTTCTCCTGATCGTGCCTCTCGTCCGCCGCATGTTCCGGTCCGCGGACTTCCTGCGCCTTCTTGCGCCCGGCGCCTGCGGCGCGCGCCGGATCGTTCTTGAAGTTGCCGCCACTGACCTGTCCGCCTTCGCGGCCGGCTCTTGAGGCTCGCGCCGGATCGTTCTTGAAATTTCCGCCGCTGACCTGTCCGCCCTTCTGGCCGGCAAGCGCCGCGCGTGCCGGATTGTTCTTGAAGTTTCCGCCGCTCTTCTGTCCGCCCTTGCGACCGGCTTCCGCTGCGCGCGCCCTGTTGGCCGCGAAATTTCCGGAACCGCCTCGATGCTGAGTGTTCGTCATCTTGCTCTCCCTCTCGGTCCTCTGACGAATGAACCCCAACCAGGGCGAATGGTTCCGCTCGGCTGCGCATCGCTTGCGGCCTCGTCTCATGGCGGTACGCCGCGGCATTGCGACGCGGCATGCGCGGCGCGCTGCAGATTTTTTAAAACCTATGTTGTGACAATGAGTTCCGAGCCGTTCAAACCGACATCGTCGGGCTGCAACCGGCTGCTCGTTTCCGTCTTTATTAAACATTGCCCCGAATACTTCCGAGCAACGAAACGGCCTCCGCTAGGCCGCAGCCAACGGAAGATTCATGGACGACCTCCTCAACGAATTCCTCGCTGAAACGGTGGAAGCGCTCGAGTTGCTCGACAGTGAGCTCGTCGAGCTGGAACAGCGGCCCGCAGATCCGGCCCTGCTGGGCAGCATTTTCAGGATCATGCACACGATCAAGGGTACGTGCGGCTTTCTCGGCCTGCCGCGCCTCGAAGCGGTCGCGCATGCGGCTGAGGACGTGTTGGGCAAGGTTCGCGACGGTGAACTGACGGTTTCCGCCGATACCGTTTCGCTGGTGCTCGCCGCGCTCGACAGGATCAAGGAACTGATCGCGGAACTCGGGGTCGCAGGCCGGGAACCTGAAGGAAATGACGACGACGTCATCGCGTCCTTGCACGACATGGCTGCCGGCAAGTGGGTAGCTGTGGCGCCGGTGGCGGAAGCCGCTGCGGACCCGGAAGAGTTGCCCTCTATCGAGGGGCTCTACCAGCGCGTCGGAGGCGCATCGGTCTTCGACACAGCCTGCGAACAGGCCTGCGCCGAAATGCTCTCCGCGGTTTCGAGCCATCCTGACGCGGAAACGGAACTTCTTCATCTTCAGTTCGCGCTGGCTGGCGCATTCGCCGATGCGCTCACCGGTTCGGCTGGTGCGACTGCAGACATCGATCATGTCATCGAGGGACTCGCCGCCAACGGCTGGTCGCAGCAGGAGCTTCACATGCTCCGCGATGAATTCGGCAAGGCGCTCGCAACGCTCGAGGTCGCGGATGCCGATGTCGCGGCCGTTCTTTCGCGTTTCAATATCGCAGACTCTCAGTCTCCCGCCGCCCCGGTGCCGGTCGTTCCCGAGTTGCCCGCTGTCGAGCAGGTCGTAGCCACGGCCTCGTCCGCGCCCGCACCTGTAAAGCCTGTAAAGGTGGAGGAGTCGGCTCCGGAGAATG
This sequence comes from Parvibaculum sp., assembly GCF_039680535.1. Classification (GTDB taxonomy): domain Bacteria; phylum Pseudomonadota; class Alphaproteobacteria; order Parvibaculales; family Parvibaculaceae; genus Parvibaculum. The sequence continues at coordinate 72,938 of NZ_JBDKSS010000025.1, forward strand.
CGCCGGCGGCAACCGCCGCCGCGCAGTCGCAGACCTTGCGCGTCAACATCAACGTGCTTGAGAATCTGATGAACATGGTCAGCGAGCTGGTGCTCACGCGCAACCAGCTTCTGCAGACTCTGCGCGGTGTTGGCGACAGCCCCTTTGCCGCGCCTCTGCAGCGGCTCAATCAGGTGACGAGCGAGTTGCAGGAAAGCGTCATGCAGACGCGCATGCAGCCCATCGGTAACGCCTGGTCGAAGCTGCCTCGGCTGGTGCGCGATCTGGCCCAGGATCTCGGCAAGAAAATCGATCTCGTCATGTCGGGTGCAGATACCGAACTCGACCGGCAAATTCTCGAGTCGATCCGCGATCCGCTTACCCACATGGTCCGCAATTCCGGCGATCATGGCATCGAGACACCCGAGGAGCGCCGCGACGCGGGCAAGGCCGAGCATGGCACGATCCATCTGAGCGCGCGCCATGAGGGCGGTCATATCATCGTCGAGGTTTCGGACGACGGGCGCGGCCTGTCGACGAGCCGCATCCGTTCCAAGGCGATCCAGAACGGCCTCGCGACGGAAGCGCAGCTTGAGGGGATGAGCGAGCAGCAGATTCAGCAGTTCATCTTCCGCCCCGGCTTTTCGACGGCGAGTCAGGTGACGAGTGTCTCCGGGCGCGGCGTCGGCATGGATGTCGTGCGCACCAATATCGAAAAGATCGGCGGCGCCATCGAGTTCTCCTCGACGGAAGGGCAGGGTTCCCGCTTCGTCATCAAGATTCCGCTCACGCTTGCGATCGTCTCCGCGCTCATCGTCGAATGCTGCGGCGAACGCTTCGCCATGCCGCAGAGCAGCGTCGTCGAGCTCGTTCGCATCAGTCCGAAATCGCCGCAGGGCGTGGAGCTCATCAACGGCCACCCGGTCTATCGCCTGCGCGACAGGCTTCTGCCGCTGGTTGCCCTCAGCGAGCTTCTGAAGATCGAGGACCTGGGCGAAAAGACGGCACAGGAAATCTATGTCGTCGTGACGCAGGTCGGCAGCTTCGCCTTCGGCATCATCGTCGATCGTGTTTTCGACACCGAGGAAATCGTCGTGAAGCCGACCTCGCGAATGCTCCGGCAGATTTCTCTCTTTTCTGGCACGACGATCCTGGGCGACGGCCGCGTCATCATGATCCTCGATCCCAACGGCATCGCCGCCGCGACCAGCGGTTCTGCGCAGTCCGAGGCTCGGGCGCGCGAAGAGGCAATGGCCACCAGCCGTCAGCGGCACGAAACCGTGTCCATGCTGGTTTTCCGCGCCGGCAGCGACACGACCAAGGCCGTGCCGCTCTCGCTCATTGCCAGGCTGGAGGAAGCCGACCTCGCCACAGCCGAGCGTGCCGGCGAGCGGACGGTGATCCAGTATCGCGGCGGTCTCATGCCACTCGTCGGAATCGACGGCTCGCCCGCGCCGCGCGAGGGCAAGCATCCGATCCTCGTCTTTACGGAAGGTGAGCGGATGTGCGGCCTTGTCGTCGACGAAGTCGTCGATATCGTCGAGGGCTCGCTTGATCTTCAGCTGGTGGGAAATGTCCAGTCCGGCATTCTCGGCAGTTCGATCATCGCCGGCCGCTCGACCGATGTCATCGACACGGTTCACTATCTTCGCCAGAGCGATGCCGCCTGGTTCGATCTCGAAACACGCGAGGCCTATGGCGCAGAAAGCGAACGCCGCGTGCTGCTTGTCGAGGACTCGAGCTTCTTCCGCAATCTGCTCATGCCCATGCTCAAGATGGCAGGCTATCGCGTGACCATTGCGGAGCATGCCGAAGCGGCGCTTGAAATCTGCCGCGACGGCGATGAGTTCGACATCATCGTCTCGGACATCGAGATGCCGGGCCTTTCGGGCTTCGACCTCGCCCGGACGCTGCGCGCGGATGAACGCTGGAAGGACGTGCCGATGGTCGCGCTTTCCTCGCATGCCTCGCCGCAGGATTTCGAACGCGGCCGGCGGTCCGGCTTCAACGATTATGTGACCAAGCTCGATCCGAGGGCGCTTCTGACTTCGCTATCGCGCGTGACCGCCTCGGATGAATATCGCGAGGAGACGGCGGCATGAGGACGCAGAACGAGGACGCAACGCTCGACCGGAGTCGGACGGAAGATTTCGTGACCATGTCGATCGGTGGCCAGACCTTTGGCGTGCCGGTTCTCGATGTGCGAGACGTACTGGGACCTCAGCGTATCACGCGGGTGCCGCTAGCGCCGCCGGAAATCGCGGGCTCGCTCAATCTTCGCGGCCGCATCGTGACCGCCGTCAATATGCGTCAGCGCCTCGGGCTCGCTCCGGCGGAGCGTCCCGAGGAGGCGATGGCGGTCGTCGTCGAGCATGAGGATGAGCATTTCAGCCTGCTCGTCGATGAGGTGGGCGAGGTGCTCCGTCTCTCCGAGCGCCAGAAGGATCACAATCCGGCAACGCTCGACCCGCAGTGGCGCCAGATTGCCGACGGGCTTTACCGCCTCGAAGGCAATCTTCTCATCGTTCTCAACATCGGCACCGTTCTGGGCGCCATCAGGGCCGCCGCATGAGCGCCCTTGCCGCACAACCACAAGGAGACAGACCCATGGTCGACATGAAGATGCCGATTCTGATCGTGGATGACTACCGCACGATGCTTCGCATCGTCCGCAACCTGCTGGCGAAACTTGGCTTCAGCGATATCGACGAGGCATGCGACGGCAGCCAGGCGCTTGCGATGATGAAGGGCCGGAATTACGGGCTCGTCATTTCCGACTGGAACATGCAGCCCATGACCGGCTTCGAACTGCTCAAGAGCGTTCGCGCCGACGACCACCTCAAGACGACGCCTTTCATCATGGTGACGGCGGAGTCGAAGGTCGAGAATGTCGTCGCTGCGCGTCAGGCTGGCGTCAACAACTACATCATCAAACCCTTCAGCGCGGCTGTGCTCAAGGCCAAGCTCAAGACCGTTCTGGGTGAGTTCTGATGAGTGCGGATGATGCGTCCGCACGGGTCCGGAAGTTGACGCAGGAATGCGTCGACATCGTGCGGACGATCCTTGTCGCTCGCCGCGAAATGGGCAAGCTGCATGATCCGTCTCTCAGGGAAATACATCTGCCCCGCGCAAGCGAGGAGATCGGCGCCATCCTCGCGCTGACAGAGTCGGCGACGAACGACATCATGCTCGCCGCGGAAGACATGATGTCCATCGACTTCAGCAATCCGGAGCTTGCCGCCGAGGTCGTCAACGACCAGTGCATGAAGATCTTCGAGGCCTGTTCCTTTCAGGACATCACGGGTCAGCGCATCTCCAGCGTGTTGAAGACGCTGCAGCTCGTCGAGAAGAAGATCGAGGATCTCGAACGCGCCTGGTCGGGCGCCTCATCGCCGATCCAGACTGCTGCCGAAGAGGTGCCGACCGATCCCGATGCGGCTCTGCTCAACGGGCCTGCGCTTGAGGGCGAAGGCATCCAGCAGGACGAAATCGACAGGCTCTTCGCCTGATCGATGAACGGGATGCGCCGGAAGTATTATCGAGGCGGCACTGCGAAACGGGGCATGACATGGCGGATAGAATTCTGAGCACGCGATCCGCTCTGTCCGAGCGGCGAGGTGCCGCCACAGTCGCAGGCGATCCGTGGCGTGTCATGATCGTCGACGACTCCTCTGTGGTGCGCGCGGTGATTGCACGCTCGCTTGAGCAGGACCCATCCATAAAGGTGGTGTCGTCGGTGGCGAACGGTGCGCTGGCGTTGAAGGTTCTGCCGACGCTTCAGGTAGACGTCATCCTTCTCGATATCGAGATGCCGGAAATGGACGGCATCGAGGCATTGCCCCGGCTGTTGGCGCTGCGTCCCGGCGTCAAGGTCATCATGGTTTCGTCGCTCACGCGGCGAAGCGCCGAAATCAGCCTTCGCGCCGTTGCGTTGGGCGCTGTCGACTATGTCCCCAAACCGTCGAACAGTCTGAGCACCGCCGACGATTTCCGCGTGGAGCTTCTCGCGAAGGTGAAAGCTCATGCGGCAAGAGCGAGGCGCGTGCCCGGCGCCGCGCGTCCAGCTTCGGCGCCTGCACCGCGCGTCGCGGGCGTGGCACAGGCGGCACCGATTGCGCTTCGCAAGGCGATCGTCGAAAGGCCGACCGTCATTGCCATCGGCAGCTCGACAGGCGGGCCTCAGGCGCTCTCCGAAGTGCTGAAGTCGATCGGACCCGGCGTGACGCAGCCCATCGTCATCACACAGCACATGCCGCCGACCTTCACGGCGATTCTTGCCGAACACATGACGCGCTATTCGCAGCGTCCGGCGGCCGAAGCGCAGGATGGAGAGTTGATGAAGCCGGGCCGCATCTATGTCGCCCCGGGCGGTCATCATCTGGTCGCGGAAGCGACGGCAGCGGGGACCGTGCTGCGCCTGAGCGATGCGCCGCCGGAAAACTCCTGCCGCCCGGCGGTCGATCCGATGCTTCGCAGCCTGTCCGCGATCTACGGGCGCAAGCTCCTCGCGGTCATCCTGACGGGCATGGGCTATGACGGCATGAAGGGCTGTCAGGTCGTTGCCGCATCCGGCGGCGGCGTCATCGCGCAGGATCAGGCATCGAGCGTCGTCTGGGGAATGCCGGGCGCCGTGGCGCAGGCCGGCATCTGCAATGCGGTTCTTCCGCTCGGTGAAATCGGTAAGACGATCGGGCGCATCGCCCGTGGGGAGGGCTTGTGAACAACGCTGATTTCGAGTTCCTGCGTGACTTTCTCTACCAGCGTTCCGGCCTCGCGCTGACGCCGGACAAATCCTATCTGCTGGAAAGCCGCCTTGCTCCCATCGCCCGCAAGGCAAAGCTGGCTTCGCTCACCGACCTCGTGGCGCAACTGCGCCAGCGCGCCGACGAGGCGTTGACGATCCAGATCGTCGAAGCGATGACGACCAATGAGACGCTGTTTTTCCGCGATCGCTGGCCGTTCGAGCGCTTCACGGCGATGATCCTGCCGACGCTGATGGAGCAGAACCGCGCGACGCGGCGCATACGCATCTGGTGCGCGGCCTGTTCGAGCGGGCAGGAGCCCTATTCGCTGGCCATGCTTCTTTCCGAGGCCTCGGCCAGGCTCGCCGGCTGGTCGATCGAGATCACCGCGACGGACATTTCGGAAGAGATGCTCGCCCGCTGCCACAAGGGCTGGTACTCGACCTTCGAGGTGCAGCGCGGTCTGCCCGCCGACCTGCAAAAGAAGTATTTCACGAAGGAAGGCGACGGCTGGGTCATCAGCGAGAAGATCCGGGACATGGTGAAGTTCCGTAACTTCAACCTCCTGCAAGACCCCGCCAGCATCGGCCTTCACGGTCTCGACCTCATCTTCTGCCGCAACGTGCTCATCTATTTCGACGAGGCGACGCGCAAGAAAGTCTTCGCTGGCATGGCGAAGGCGATGAAGGCGAACGGCTATCTCTGCCTTGGCGGGGCGGAGACCGTGATCGGCATTTCGGACGCTTTCCGAATTTTGCCGGGTGAGCGCGGCCTCTTCGCCGTCAATACGCAGGCCGGTGTCCCGCCATCTGCCGCTGCGGCCCGTCCGGCCCCGGCACCGGCTTTCGCCGCCGCCGGGTCGCGGCGCTGATGCACTCATATTGAGCAGAGACCGCGCCAGCCCATAATCGAGGCATTTCCCTGCCTCGCCACGCTTGTCCGGGACGCCATTGGATGGCAGTGTTCCAGCGTTTGCGCCGGGGGGTGCAAGCCGCGAGCAGTGGGGGTCGATGGCCTATTTTCTTCAACAGCTGATCAACGGGATTACGCTCGGGGCAACCTACGGGTTGATCGCCATCGGCTATACGATGGTCTACGGCATCGTCGGCATGATCAATTTCGCCCATGGCGACATCTACATGATCGGTGCCTTTATCTCTCTCGTCGGCTTTCTTCTGCTCGGGGCATTCGGGATCACCTGGGTGCCGCTGGCCTGCTTCCTCGTTCTGATCTTCGCCGTCGCGTTCACGGCCGTTTACGGCTGGACGGTCGAGCGCGTCGCCTATCGCCCCCTTCGCGGTTCGCAGCGCCTGGCGCCGCTGATTTCGGCCATCGGCGTTTCCATCGTGTTGCAGAACTTCGTCCAGCTTGCGCAGGGCGCGCGGGTCAAGCCGCTGCCGCCGCTGATCGACGGCTCGTTTCAGCTTTCCTCGAGCGGAAGTTTTCACGTCACGATCAGCTATCTGCAGATCGGTATCATCCTGCTGACCACCGCGTTGATGGCGGGCTTCACCTACATGATCAAGTTTACCGGGCTCGGGCGGGCGCAGCGCGCGGCGGAGCAGGACAAGACCATGGCCGCGCTGATCGGCGTCGACGTGGATCGCACGATCTCGATCACCTTCATCATCGGTGCGGCGCTCGCCGCCGTCGCGGGACTGATGGTCACACTCTACTATGGTGTCATCGACTTCTATATCGGCTTCATCGTCGGCATCAAGGCGTTCACGGCGGCGGTGCTCGGCGGCATCGGCTCGCTTCCTGGCGCCATGCTCGGCGGGATGCTCATAGGCCTTATCGAAGCCTTCTGGTCGGGCTATTTCAGCATCGAATACAAGAACGTCGCCGCCTTCGCCATTCTGGTTCTGGTGTTGATCTTCCGGCCCACTGGCCTGCTCGGCCGACCCGAGATCGAGAAGGTCTGACACAATGGAAGGCGCCGTATCGAAAACATCCATCGTCGCGCTGCTGCGCGATGCGGGCGCGGCGGCCCTTGTCGCCGCGCTTCTCGCCTTTCCGTTGCTCGGCTTTCGACTCGTCGACTCCGCGCAGGGCCTGTCGCTCGACGCGCGGCTCATCTGGGTCGTCTATGCGGCCGTCATCGTATTTGCCGGGCGGTTTCTCTTTTCTCTCGCAAGAATTCTTTATGGGGCCCGGCGCCTCGCCGTCGCGAAGCCCCGGATCGTCTTGCCGGGGCGCTCGCGCTATTTCTTCGGCATCGCGCTGATTGCGGTGGCGCTTCTTCTGCCTTGGCTTCCCTTCTCGGATCGCAACCTCATCGACAAGGCGACGCTTATTCTCATCTACGTGATGCTCGGCTGGGGCCTCAATATCGTGGTCGGCCTCGCAGGTCTTCTCGACCTCGGCTATGTCGCCTTCTATGCGGTCGGCGCCTATTCCTACGCGCTGCTGTCGCAGCATTTCGGACTGTCCTTCTGGATCTGCCTTCCGCTTGCGGGACTTCTTGCCGCTTCCTTCGGCATTGCGCTCGGCTTCCCCGTGCTGCGGCTCCGCGGCGACTATCTCGCCATCGTGACGCTCGGCTTCGGCGAAATCCTGCGCGAGGTTCTCGTCAACTGGGGTGTGGTGACGGGAGGGCCCAACGGCATTTCGGGCATTCAGCGTCCGTCATTCTTCGGCCTGCCGATGGTTCCCTCATCTCCCGATGGCGCGACGACCTTTGCGCAATTCTTCGGCCTCGCATTCTCGCCGAACCAGCGCATCGTCTTTCTCTACTATCTGATCCTGGCCCTGGCGCTCGCGACCAATCTCTTCACGCTGCGCATCAGGCGGCTTCCCATCGGCCGCGCCTGGGAGGCGTTGCGCGAGGACGAGATCGCCTGCCGCAGTCTCGGCCTCAACCCGACCATGGTGAAGCTTTCGGCCTTTGCCATCGGTGCGACCTTCGCCGGATTCGCAGGCTCGTTCTTCGCCACGCGGCAGGGCTTCATCAGTCCCGAAAGCTTCACCTTCATCGAGTCGGCGATCATCCTCGCCATCGTCGTTCTGGGCGGGATGGGAAGCCAGATCGGCATCGTGCTGGCAGCGTTCCTGCTCGTCGGCCTGCCGGAATGGTTCCGCGATCTCGAACAGTTCCGCATGCTCGCCTTTGGCGCGGCAATGGTGCTCATCATGCTATGGCGCCCGCAGGGGCTTCTCTCGCATCGCGAGCCGACGCTGCGCCTCGGCGACGTCAAGCCGCTTTCCGTGAAGGAGGCAGGCGCATGATGGCCGCTCCGATCCTCGCCGTTGAACATCTGACGATCCGCTTCGGCGGCCTCGTTGCCATCGACGATCTTTCCTTCGAAGCGGGTGTGGGCGATATCACGGCTCTGATCGGCCCCAACGGCGCCGGCAAGACCACCGTCTTCAACTGCATCACCGGCTTCTACAAGCCCGATGTCGGCCGCATGACCTTTCGCCGGGATGCGGAGTCCTACCTGCTCGAACGCATGGATGGGTTTCGCATTGCGCGGGCCGGCGTCGTGCGCACGTTTCAGAACATCCGGCTCTTCCCCGGCATGAGCGCCATCGAAAACCTGATGATTGCGCAGCATGTGCCGCTGATGCGCGCCTCGCTCTATTCGGTGGCGGGGTTCCTGCGTCTGCGCCGCTATCTCGACGCCGAGAAACAGGCGATCGAGCGCGCGCGCTACTGGCTCGACAAGACCGACCTGCTCGCTCAGGCCGATCTGCCAGCCGGAAGCCTGCCCTATGGCGCACAGCGTCGCCTCGAGATCGCCCGAGCTATGTGCGCCGGTCCGTCGCTTCTCTGCCTCGACGAACCGGCGGCCGGCCTCAATCCGCGCGAGAGCCTCGCGCTCAATGAGCTTCTGCTTTCGATCCGTCAGGAACACGGAATCAGCATTCTTCTCATCGAGCATGACATGAGCGTCGTGATGCAGATTTCCGATCGCATCATCGTGCTCGAACAAGGCAGGAAGATTTCGCAAGGCACACCCGACGAAGTGCGGGCCGATCCCGAAGTCATCCGCGCTTATCTCGGCGTCGAAGACGATGCCGCGGCGGTCGCCGTCCTCACGGCTCGGGGGACGCGCGGATGATGCTGGAAATCAGGGGTCTTCATTCGGGCTATGGACGCATCGAAGCGTTGCATGGCATCGACATATCGGTGGCGCAGGGCGAGATCGTGGCGCTCATCGGCGCGAATGGCGCGGGCAAGACCACGCTGCTGATGACAATCTGCGGGCAGCCGCGGGCGAGCGCCGGACAAATCCTCTTTGACGGGTGCGATATTTCCGGGCTCAAGACGCATGAAATCGCGGCGCTCGGCATCGCCCATTCGCCGGAGGGGCGGCGGATCTTCCCGCGCATGACCGTGCTGGAAAATCTGCAGATGGGCGCGATGATCGCCGATCCGAGGCATTTCAGCGGCGATCTGGAAAATGTGCTTGCGCTCTTTCCGCGATTGAAGGAGCGCATTGCGCAGCGCGGCGGCACCCTGTCGGGCGGCGAGCAGCAGATGCTTGCCATTGCCCGGGCCCTGATGAGCAGGCCGAAGCTTCTCCTTCTCGACGAGCCTTCGCTCGGCCTTGCGCCGCTGGTCACGAAGCAATTGTTTGAAAATATCCGCACGATCAATCGCGAGCAGGGCATGACCATTCTGCTCGTCGAGCAGAACGCCTTTCAGGCGCTGAAGCTCGCACATCGGGCGCATATCATGGTCAATGGCCGCATCGAATTGAGTGGCACCGGTGCGGAGCTTCTCGACAATCCGGCTGTCCGCGCCGCCTATCTCGAAGGCGCGCGGCCCAAGACCGAGGTCACGCCATGATGCTCGAAAACTTCGTCCTCGTCTTCGGCACGACGCCGTTGGTATCGCTCGGCATCACGCTCGTGCTGATCGGCGGCTGCGCCCTGATGATGGGCAGGGCGCTGGCGCTCAACTGGCGGCCGGACTGGCAGATGCTCCCCTATTCGCTGCTGCTCGCCATCGCGGATCGCTTCCTCATCTTCGCGCTCTTTCAGGGCGAGCTGCTTTCGCTGACGGGCTATTTGGCCGACTTCGCTGTGCTGCTCAGCATCGCGGGACTCGCCTTCCAGCTCACGCGAGCGCGCCAGATGGTCCGGCAATATCCCTGGGCTTATGAGCGTGCGGGGCTCCTGGGCTGGCGGGAGCGGCCTTCGGCGCAATAGGCACTATTCTTTCCGGCGGGGCCCGCTATCCTTATGCCGGTCAACGGGGGACCAGACATGACTCGATATATCGTTGCGCTCGCGGCAATCCTCTCGCTTGGGCTTTTTGCCTGTTCCAAGGAAGAGTCCGGAATCACGATCGGCGTTGCCGGTCCGATCAGCGGCAGCGAGGCCGTGTTCGGCGAGCAGTTCGTGCATGGCGCGCAGCGCGCCGTCGCCGACATCAATGCCAAGGGCGGTGTGCTGGGCAAGAAGCTCAATCTGGTGATTGGCGACGACGCCTGCGATCCGAAGCAGGCGGTGAGCGTCGCCAACGACATGGCCTCGAAGGGCGCGGTCTTCGTCGCCGGGCATTATTGCTCGGGCACGTCGATCCCGGCATCCGACGTCTATAACGAGAGCGGCATCGTCCAGATATCGCCCGCCTCCACGAGCCCCGATTACACGGATCGCGGACTGCCGAACGTGTTCCGCGTCTGCGGTCGCGACGACGCGCAGGGCCCGACGGCGGCGGCCTATGTTGCGGCGCATTTCGCAGGCAAGCGGATCGCCGTGGTCGACGACAAATCGACCTATGGCAAGGGCCTTGCCGACGAGTTCAAAAAGGCAATGAACGCGAAGGGCATAACCGAGGTGCTGCACGAGTCGATCTCGGCGGGTGAAAAGGATTACACCCCGCTCGTTTCGAAGCTGAAGCAGGCTCAGGCCGATGTTCTCTATTTCGGCGGCTACAAGACCGAAGGCGGCCTCATCACGCGCCAGATGCGCGAGCAGGGGCTGAAGACCATTCTCGTCGGCGGCGATGCGCTGGTGACCGATGAGTTCTGGTCGATCACCGGCCCGGCGGGCGAAGGCACGCTGATGACCTTTGGCCCCGATCCGCGCCTCGATCCGAAGAATGCCGAGCTTGTCGCGGCCTTCCGCGCCGACAAGTACGAGCCCGAGGCCTACACGCTCTATACCTATGCCGCCGTTCAGGCCTGGGCACAGGCGGTGGAAAAGGCGGGTTCGACCGATGCGGCCAAGGTTGAAGCGGCGCTCAAGTCGAACAAGTTCGACACAGTGCTCGGACAGATCGGCTTCAACGCCAAGGGCGATATGGATGCGCCCGGCTATGTCTTCTATGTGTGGAAGAACGGCAAATATGCCTATGCCGGGTAATCGGCCCTGATCCTGCGGCGGGTGACGCGATGTCACCCGCCGTTTTCATTTCAGCGCAGGGCTGCGAGCAGGCTGAGCGCGATGAGCGCCTGTCCCACATAATATGTGATCCAGACGATCGCGCCCCGGAAGGGAACGGGATAGCGGAACTTGCTCACGGCGATGACCGCATCCGAGAAAACAAAGAGCAGCGCGCCGACGCCGAGCCAGGGCAGCGGCACCGAAAACGCGGCAACGGCCATCGCTGAAATCACCGCCATATAGGCGAGCACCGGCAGCCGCAGCTTTCCGAGAACAGGCCAGAGCCAGGCAAGCGTTCCGGCGGAAAGGACCGCCAGCAGCGCAATACCTGCCAGATAGAAGCCCTGCGGCGTCGTGGCGTGCGGAACGAGCACGACCAGATAGAAGACATGGGCGAGGAGAAAGGAGCCGAGCCCGCGCGGGAAATTCTTTTCCTCATCATCAAGCGCCAGAAAATAATCCCCGAAGCTGCAAAGAAGGAAGGCCGCCGCCAGCGCGACCAGGGAAAGGTTTTCGACATCCCCGCCGAGATCGAGCAGCGGCAACGGAACAAAGGCGCCGATGGCGGCAGTCTTGAGCGTCGTGCGCAGCGTCGAGGCCGGCTTGTCAACGACCACAAGATAGGCAAGAGACGTCAGCAGGGAGACGGCTGCGAGCCCCCATCTGATCGTGTCCAGCCCATCGGCGAATGTCAGTGCCGCATTGAACATTGTTTCCCCCAGATTTGTAGACGGATGATAGCGGATCAGTGCGCCTGCTCAAGCCAGGCCTGCGCGCCGAGGCCCGCCATGCGGCCCGTGGCGAAACAGGCCGTGAGAAGATAGCCGCCGGTCGGGGCTTCCCAGTCGAGCATTTCGCCGGCGCAGAAAGTGCCGGGAAGCTTCTTCAGCATGAAGTGCTCGTCGATTTCGGTGAAGGGAATGCCGCCCGCGCTTGAGATCGCCTCGGCGATCGGCCGTGCGGCTTCGAGCTTCAGCGGCAACGCCTTGATGCCACGCGCCAGCGCAGCCGGATCGGAGAAAGCGTCGGCGGAGAGGCATTCGCGCAGCAGCGCGGCCTTCACGCCTTCGATGCCCGCCGCTTTGCGCAGGAAATTCGCCATGCTCTGTCCCTTGCGGGGCCGTGAAAGATCGGCGGTCAGGCGTTCGAGGCTGCGGTCCGGCGCGAGGTCGAGCGTCAATGTGGCGGCGCCTCGTTCGGTTAATGCGTCTCGCAGCAGGGCCGACAGCACATAGACCGCGCTGCCCTCGATCCCGCTTTCGGAAATCACGAACTCGCCGCGATGCGTTTCACTGCCGAAGGAGAGGACGACGGATTTCACCGGCGCACCGGCAAAACGCGAGCGCATGTGCTCGCTCCATGCGACGTCGAAGCCGCAATTCGCAGGCCGGAACGGCGCAATGGAGACACCGTGCGCCTTGAGCCATTCCGTCCAGCGGGCATCCGAGCCGAGCGCGGGCCAGCTCGCGCCGCCAAGCGCAAGTATGGTTGCAGCCGGCTCGATCTCGATTGTGCCTGTGGGTGTTTCGAAGACCAGCGCGCCACTCTCCGTCCAGCCGAGCCAGCGATGGCGCACATGGGTGACGAGGCCCGCTCCCCGCAGGCGCTTCAGCCATGCGCGCAGCAGCGGCGCCGCCTTGAAGTCTTTCGGAAAGACACGGCCCGACGAACCGACGAAAGTCTCGACGCCGAGCGATGCCGCCCAGTCGCGCAGGGCTTGCGGCGGCAGCGCGCGGATGGCGCGCGCGAGCGGCGTCGCGCTATCGCCGAAGCGGGTGAGGAACGGGTCAAGTGCCTCCGAATGGGTGAGGTTGAGCCCGCTTTTCCCCGCCATCAGGAATTTGCGCCCGAGCGAAGGCATGGCGTCGAAAAGATGGACTTCGACCGCCGATGACAGCAGCGCCTCGGCCGCCATCAGCCCTGCGGGGCCGCCGCCAACGATCGCGACCTTTGGAATGCTTTGCGTCAATCTTCGTCCTATCCGCCCATCGGGGGCTGGTATGCGGGCTTTGCTGGGGTAACCTGTGCCCAACAGAAACTCGCCAATAAGAAATCCCCGGGGAGCCCTATGACTATCACCCATCTCCTGATCGCCAATAGGGGCGAAATCGCCATCCGTATCGCGCGGGCCGCCGCCGAACTCGGCCTCAGGACCACAGCCGTCCATTCCGCCGACGATGCTCTGTCGCTGCATGTGAAGGCTGCGGACGAGGCCGTCGCGCTGAAAGGCGAGGGAGCCGCCGCCTATCTCGACATTACGGGCATCGTCGCGGCGGCAAAGGAGACGAAGTGCGACGCCATCCATCCGGGCTATGGGTTCCTCTCCGAGAATGCGGCCTTCGCGCGGGCCTGCGCCGAGGCGGGGATCGTGTTCGTCGGCCCCAACCCGGAGGCGCTCGAACTCTTCGGCGACAAGATCAAGGCGAAGGCACTGGCGCTCGCCTCCGGCGTGCCGCTTCTCGCGGGCACCCAGGGGGCGACGAGCCTCGACGACGCGCGCGCCTTCTTCAAGGCGCATGGACCCATGATGATCAAGGCCGTTGCCGGGGGCGGCGGGCGCGGCATGCGTCCGGTAAGGGCAGAGGCGGAAATCGAGGAAGCTTACAAGCGCTGCCAGTCCGAAGCGAAGGCGGCCTTCGGCAATGGCGATGTCTATGTCGAGAAGCTCATCGAAAGAGCGCGGCATGTCGAGGTGCAGATCGTGGCCGACCGTGTGGGCGGCGTCGCGCATCTCTTCGAGCGCGAATGTTCGATCCAGCGACGCAACCAGAAGATTGTCGAGATCGCGCCGAGCCCTTCCTTGAGCGAGGAATTGCGCGGTGAGCTTTGCGCGGCGGCTGTCACGCTCGCGCGGGCGGCGGCATATGACAATCTCGGCACATTCGAATTCCTCGTCGATGCCGCCGACATGAAGACCTTCGCCTTCATCGAGGCAAATCCCCGCCTGCAGGTCGAGCATACCGTCACCGAGGAAGTGACCGGCGTCGACCTGGTGCAGACGCAGCTGAAGATTGCCTCGGGCAAGATGCTGAAGGAACTCGGTCTCACGCAAGGCGAGGTTCCTTATCCGCGTGGCCACGCGATCCAGCTCCGCATCAACATGGAAACGATGGACGAGAGCGGCAATGCGAAGCCGGCGGGCGGCGTCATCTCCGTGTTCGAGCCGCCGTCCGGCCCCGGCATCCGCGTCGATACATTCGGATATGCGGGCTATCGCACAAGCCCGAATTTCGACTCGCTGCTGGCAAAACTCATTGTTCATGCGCCCTCGGTCGATTATCGCGATGCGGTGCGCCGCGCGGCCCGCGCCCTCAGCGAGTTTCGTCTCGAAGGGGTTGCCACCAACATTTCCTTCCTGCGGTCGCTCGTGGCGCATCCGGCTTTCGCCGCCAACGACGTGACCACGCGCTTCGTCGAGGAACATGTGGCGGAGCTGGTGAAGCCACTCGTGGCGCGCGAGCGCTATTTCGCGGGAGTGGCTACGCAAGGCGTCGCCGCGGCGACGGCGATCAAGGGCCCGGATGGCAGCGAGCCTGTCGGTGCACCGATGCAGGGCAAGGTCGTCAGCGTCGACGTGAAGGAAGGCGACAGGGTTCACGCAGGCCAGCAGATCGCCGTGCTCGAAGCGATGAAGATGGAGCATCTCGTCCATGCGGCGGGAAGCGGCATCGTGCGCCTCGTGGCTGCCGCCGCAGGCGAGGTTCTTCTCGACGGCCAGCCCATCGTCTTCATCGAGCCGGGCGATGTCGGCGCGGTGGCGGCGAGCGAGGAGACGGCAGTCGATCTCGATTACATCCGTCCCGATCTCGCTTCGGTCCGCGAGCGGCATTTCATCGGCCTCGACGAAGGCCGTCCAGATGCGGTGGCGCGGCGGCGCAAGACCAACCAGCGCACCGCGCGCGAGAATATCGACGATCTTTGCGACGAGGGAAGCTTCATCGAGTATGGCTCGCTGGCGCTTGCCGCGCAGCGTCGCCGCAGATCGATGGACGAACTCATCAAGATGAGCCCGGCCGACGGCATGATCGCCGGCATCGGTTCGGTCAACGGCGCGCTGTTCGACGAGGACAAGGCGCGCACCATGGTCCTCTCCTATGACTACACGGTCTTCGCGGGCACGCAGGGTGCGATGAACCACAAGAAGAAGGACCGCATGTTCAAGCTCGCCGAACAGTGGCGGCTTCCCGTCGTCTTCTTCACCGAAGGCGGCGGCGGCCGGCCCGGCGACACGGATTCGATGGGTGTCGCTGGCCTCGATACACCGAGCTTCCTTGCCTATGCGCAGCTCTCCGGCCTCGTGCCCCGCGTCGGCATCAATTCCGGTCGCTGCTTCGCGGGCAATGCGGCGATCCTCGGCACATCTGACGTCATTATCGCGACGAAGAACTCTGCCATCGGCATGGGCGGACCGGCCATGATCGAAGGCGGCGGCCTCGGGGTCTTCCTGCCCGATGAGGTCGGGCCTGTCGAAGTGCAGGCGCCTAACGGCGTCATCGACGTGCTGGTCGAGGACGAGGCGGAGGCGGTCGCCGCCGCCAAGAAGTATCTCTCCTATTTCCAGGGGCCGGTCGCGCAATGGGATTGCACGGACCAGCGCAAGCTGCGGCACCTGATCCCGGAGAACCGCCTGCGCATCTATGACATCCGCGCGGTGATCGATGCGCTTTGCGACACGGGCTCGGTGCTGGAGCTTCGCCGCGATTTCGCACATGGCATGGTGACGGCACTGGTGCGTGTCGAGGGGCGCCCCATGGGCCTCATCGCCAACAATCCGACGCATCTTGCCGGCGCGATCGACGCCGACGGCGCGGACAAGGCCGCGCGCTTCATGCAGCTATGCGACGCGTTCGGTCTGCCGATCCTGTCGCTTTGCGATACGCCCGGCTTCATGGTCGGGCCTGAGGCGGAAAAGACCGCGCTGGTCCGACGCGTCAGCCGCATGTTCGTGACGGCGGGAAGTCTCAGCGTTCCCGTCTTCACGGTCGTGCTGCGCAAAGGCTACGGTCTCGGCGCGCAGGCCATGGCGGGCGGCAGCTTCCATGCGCCCTTCTTCATCGTCTCATGGCCGACCGGCGAATTTGGCGGCATGGGTCTCGAAGGCGCGGTGAGGCTCGGCTATCGCAAGGAAATGGAAGCGATCAAGGACCCCGTCGAGCAGAAGGAGTTCTTCGACAAGATGGTTGCCCGTTCCTACGAGCACGGAAAGGCGATCAACATGGCCTCCTTCCTCGAAATCGACGAGGTGATCGACCCGCTGGAAACGCGCCGCTGGATCATCCGGGGGCTTGCTTCGCTGCCCCGGCTGACACCCACCGAAGGCAAGCGCCGCTCCTTCGTCGATACCTGGTGACAGGGAATGCTGTTGCCGCTTTGCCACATAGTCCGCAGGGGAAACCCTTCGTTCCGCTGCGTATAATGAATTGTGGCAAAGTCGTGCCGCTTGGTCATAATCAGCCATTGTTCCAATTTGGTCGCGGCGAGTACTCGCGAGAGGCGTGTAGTGGGGTTTTCGCAAAAGAGCGTCGATAGCAGCACCCCGAGCGCGGGAGTAGCGGGCGCGTCTGCGCGTTTCGGCTGGCTTGCGCCGTTCGTCTGGCTCCTGTTCGCGCTTTGCCTCGTCTCGTTTGGGCGCGTGACGCCCGTGGCGGCGGAGGCTCCCAGGGCCGAGCACTCATTCTCCCGCCATTCAGCGGTCCTTGAAGCGCCGGTTCAGACCGCGCCCCAGGCCAAACTTCTGAACCGCGGCCCCCGTCTGCGGGTTCTCGTGCAGCAAGTCGAGGCGCCGGCAGCCCTGGCACCGACAGTGTCCGCGCAAACGGGCGCCATTTCCCGGTTTTTTCAGCCAATGGCGATGGAGTCTGCCGCTTCGGCAGGCAGCGCGGGCCAGGCCGCCCGCGCCCCGCCAACTAATGGCATTTTATAACCATCTGTCTCAATTCGAAGGATAGCCTTGTGGCCTCCCGCTCTGGACGGGTATAGAGGGGGCGGCCAAAAAGGCCTTCGGCTCGATCAATAAGTCCAAGAAGAGCGAAAGCTCCGGAAATTCTGAGAATCCCGATGCAGTCCGTCGCGTGGAGGCTGCACGTCCCTAGGGGAGGTTACCTTGCAGCGTATCGAAAATATCGTGTTCGGCTTGCGTGCCGTGATCCTCGCGGTCCTGGCTGCCATCACGATAACTATGCTTTTCTTCGCCGTGCAGCTTCGTATGGATGCCGGCTTCCTGAAGATGCTTCCGGTCGGCAATTCCTTCATCCAGACCTATTTCCAGTATGCGGACGGGTTTGGCGGCGGCAATCGCATCATCGTGGTGCTTGAGAACAAGAAGGGCGACATCTTCCAGCCCGAATTCCTCAAGACGCTCAAGAATGCGACCGACGACGTCTTCTATATCCCCGGTATCGCGCGTCACCGCGTGACCTCCCTGTGGACGCCGAACACGCGCTTCATCGCCGTGACCGAGCAGGGCCTCGAGGCCGGCGACGTCATCCCGGCGAACTTCCAGCCGACGGATGCGGGCATCAAGACGGTGATGCAGAACACGCTGCGCGCCAATCTCGTCGGCCGCCTCGTTTCCACCGACTTCCGCTCGGCCATGATCGCCGCCGAACTTCTCGAAGTCGATCCGGAGACGCAGCAGAAGCTCGACTACTTCAAGGTTGCGAACCTCCTCGAAAAGAACATCCGCGACAAATACGTGACTGCCGATACGGACGTTAAGATCGTCGGCTTCGCGAAGCTCATCGGCGATATCGCCGACGGCGCCCGTTCGGTAGTTCTCTTCTTCACGGTCGCTTTCATCCTCACCTGCCTCATGCTCTGGCTGTATTGCCGGTCGTGGATCCTGACGATCGTGACGGTGAGCTGCTCGCTCTGCTCGCTGATCTGGCAATTCGGTACGCTGCAACTCATGGGCTACGGTCTCGATCCGCTGGCCGTGCTCGTGCCCTTCCTCGTTTTCGCCATCGGCGTCAGCCATGGCGTGCAGCAGATCAACATGGTGGGCGCTGAAATCGCCGCCGGCCTCGACAAGAATGCGGCCGCGCGCGCGACCTTCACCTTCCTGCTTCGTCCGGGCTCGGTCGCTCTCGCGACCTGTCTCGCCGGCTTCGCCACGCTCTACATCATCCCGATCGGCATGATCCGCGAACTTGCGGTCACCGCCTCCATCGGTGTCATGTTCAAGATCGTCTCGAACCTCATCATGCTCCCGCTCATCGTTTCCTACGTCGCTCCTGGCCAGGAATATGGTGAGAAGGTGCGCAATGCGATGGCGAGCCGTGCCAGATTCTGGCCGTTCCTCGCGTCCATCGCCAAGCCGACGCAGGCCTTCATCTTCATCGGCTTCTGCGTGATCCTCGGCATTGTCGGTTTCTATGAGGGCAAGAACCGCCAGATCGGCGACGTTCATGCGGGTGCCGGCGAGCTGTGGCCGCAGGCGCGCTACAACCTCGATAGCGAATACATTGCTGAACACTTCAAGCTCGGCGTGAACGTGATGAACGTGATCGTCGAGTCCAAAGACGTGGCTTGCGTCGATTACAGCAAGCTGCACTTCCTCGATACCTTCAGCTGGGACATGCGCAACGTCGAAGGCGTGCAGACGGTGGTGAGCCTCCCGATCGTCGGCAAGACCATCAACAGCATGTGGCAGGAAGGCAATCCGAAATGGGCCGCGCTTCCGCGTGACCCGACAGCTCTCGCTCAGGCGACGTCGAGTGTTTCGAGCTCGACCATGCTCGTCGACACGGAATGCAAGACGCTGGGTGTCCAGATCTATATCGCGGACACGAAGGCCGAAACCGTGAAGCGCGTCGTCGGCGCGGCTGAAGCCTGGATCAACGATCCCCAGCATCAGCGCGACGATCTGAAGCTCCGCATCGGTACGGGTAACGTCACCATCACTTCGGCGACGAATACCGTGGTCGAGCATGCCGAACTTCCGATGCTCCTCTACGTCTATGCCGTGGTCATGATCCTCGTGATCTTCGTCTACCGCGAATGGCGTGGCGCGCTCTGCTGCGTGCTTCCGCTGATCCTGTCGACGATCATCGGTAACTGGTTCCTGATGGCGGCCGGCATCGGCCTCAAGATCTCGACGCTGCCGGTGCTCGCGATTGCCGTCGGTATCGGCGTCGACTATGGCATCTACGAGTACAATCGTATTCAGCGCTACATGCGCATGGGCGTCTCGCCGTACCATGCCTATCTCCAGGCGCTGAACGATGTGGGCTCGGCGACGATGTTCACCGGCGGCACGCTCGCCATCGGCGTCTCGACCTGGAGCTTCTCCGCTCTGAAGTTCCAGGCCGACATGGGCCTTCTCCTCACCTTCATGTTCATCGTCAACATGATCGGTGCGGTGACGCTCCTGCCGGCGCTGGTCGCGGCGCTCGAATACATCTGGCCGCTGAAGCGCAAGCCGCTCACGGAAGAGGAAGCGCGCGCGATCCGTCACGCGCACTGATCTCCGGACAAGTCAAAGAGAAGGGCGGCTTCCGCGAGGGAGCCGCCCTTTTTCTTTGTCCGACGCTTCTCGTGGATCAGCCGCGAGAATAGAAGAACCGCTCCTCCGCGATCTTCCCGTCCTTCAGCGTGTAGAGGCCGGTCTCGTCCATCTTCATGCGCGTGCCGCTCTGCTTCTCCGTCACGTCGATCGTGAAACGGACGATGAATTGATTGCCGTTCACATAGGGCCCGTCGATATCCATGCGGTGGATCTCGTGGGCGCCTTCCCACCACTCGCCTTTCTTGCGCAGGGCTTCCTTGCCGCGCGCCGGAGGCATGCTGCCGGTGGGTTCGATGCTCAGCACATCGTCAGCCCAGTATCGGTCGCCCGCTTCGTCCGCTTTGCCCGCTTTGCAGAGGCTGACGAAATCTTCGGCGATGACCTTCGTGCTGTCCTGAATATTCACATTCATGTCCATGGGGCTCTCTCCTCTTCGGTGATGCCGGAAGTTCCCCCGAGCCTAGTGCGCTCGTCCTGACAGCATGATGTCAGGAGCCTTCGAGGGAAAGGGGCGCACCAAAGCAAAGGGGCCGCCCTCAAGGCAGCCCCTTCTTCATCACGACCATCGGACGAAATTTCAGACTTGTTCGGTCACACCGTCCACCGCCGCTTCGCTCTCGTCGCCGAGATTGGTGGGTGCCAGCAGCAGATACATGGCGGGCGTCACCAGACGGGAGAGGAAGGTCGAGGAGAGCAGGCCGCCGATGATGACCCAGGCGAGCGGCGAATAGAGGCCGGAGCCCTGCAGCGCCAGCGGGAGAAGACCGCCGACCGCCGTAGCCGATGTCAGCAGAACGGGCAGGAAGCGGATTTCGCCGGCCTGTTCGATGGCATCTGCAAGCGGCGTTCCCGCCTTGCGCAACTGGTTGGTGAAGTCCACCAGCAGGATCGAATTCTTGATCTCGATACCGATGAGGGCGATGAAGCCGATGACGGCGGTAAAGGAGAGCGAGTAGCCCGATGCGAGCAGGGACATGATGCCGCCGAAAATGCCGAGCGGGATGACGCCTGCCACGACCAGCGTCGCGCGGAACGAGTGGAACTCGAGGATGAGCACGGCAAGAATGCCGCAAATCGCGATCAGGATAGCGGTGAGAAGTCCGCTGAAGCTCTTGCTCGCCGCTTCCGCCTCGCCGCCCTTGCGGAAGTCATAGCCCGGTGGGATCGGCACCGATTTCAGCCGTTTGAAAATATCAGCCGTGACCTTGGCGGTGTTGTATCCCGTCTGGGTATAGGCGGTGATGGTGACCAGGCGCTCGCGATTGTAACGGTCGATGCGGCTTGGGCTGGAATCGAGATGCGGCGCGGTGAGCAGGCCAAGCGGCACGGAGCTGCCGTCGGCGGTCGGGACATAGACCTTGTCCAGAGCATCGAGCGCGTGATGTTTGCCGAGCGGCAGGCGCACTGTGATCTTGTATTGCTCGCCGTTCGACTCGCGATACCAACCTGCCGTCTCGCCGACGATGGCAAGCCGCACCGTGCGGTCGATCTGTCCCGCAGGCACATTCATCATCGCGGCTTTCTCGGTGTTGATGCCGAGATTGAGGTCCGTGCGGTCGAGCTGCATCGGATTGAAAATGTCGCGCGTGCCCGGCGTATCTTCAATGATCCGCGAAACCTGAGCAGCGATTTCCTTGAGCACCTTGAGGTTCGGACCGACGATGCGAACCGCGACCGGCGCTTCGATGGGCGGCCCGTTCTGGAAGACGCGCAGGATGATCTGTGCGCCCGGATAGCGTGCGAATTCGGCTCGCAGCTCGTCATACATGCGAGGCGTCTTGACCTCGTCGAACTGCCTGATCTCCGCGAATATCTCCGCCATGTTGGCGCGGGTCTCCATCGACCGCACGTTGTAATAGATCTGCGGATTGGCGTGGCCGAGGTTGGACATGGTCCAGAGAATCTCGGGGCGTTTCTTCAGAACATTTTCGGCAAAGAGAAGCGCGCGCTTCGTTTCTTCCTGTCCTGTCCCCTGCGGCGTCTCGATCTGAACGAGGAACTGGCGGCTGTCCGCAGCGGGGAAGAGGCTGAAACCGATGACGGGAACGAGCGAAAGGCTGGCGAGGCAGACGGCCAACGCACCGATCACGGTTGTCTTCGGATTGGCGAGCGCCCGATGGAGGAGCGGGCGATAGAAGCGGTGGATGCCGCCCATCACGGCGCGCAGGAAGATGTTTCCCTCCGGGTGCGCCTTGTCGCTGAGAAGTCGGCTCGACAGGAAGGGGATGATCGTCAGCGAAACGAAGAGCGAGGCGATGATCGTGACCGTGACCGCGACGGGCAACGAACGCGTGAACTTGCCGGCACCCTCGGGAAGGGAAAGAAGC
Source organism: Parvibaculum sp. (assembly GCF_039680535.1). GTDB lineage: Bacteria > Pseudomonadota > Alphaproteobacteria > Parvibaculales > Parvibaculaceae > Parvibaculum. The sequence goes on from NZ_JBDKSS010000025.1 coordinate 94,831, forward strand.
GGCAGGAAGGCAAAGAGCAGCGCTGCCGTGCAGCCGACGACGGCGACCGAAATTTGCGAGGTCGCAGCGACGGCAGCCTCAAGGCGTTTCTTGCCTTGCCGCAAATGGCGCTCGATGTTTTCGACCACCACGATGGAGTCGTCGACAAGAAGGCCGAGCGCCAGAACGAAGCCCGCGATCGACAACTGGTTCAGCGAGTAGCCGCCGAATTCCATCATCGACAGGCCGATTGCCAGCGAGAGCGGGATCGAGACCATGACCACCACGGCGGCGCGAATGCCGAGCGGCAAGAGCGTGATGAGGACGAGGCCGACCGCAATGGCGAAGTCGCGATAGAGATGGTTCAGCCGCTCATGCACCGAGACCGACTGGTCGAAGGCCCGCTTGAGCTCGATGTCCTTGGGCAGGCGCGGTTCGAAACGGTCGAGCGCCTTGTAGATGCCGTTGCGCACCTCGAAGACGTTCTGGTTTTCCTTCTGGTTCGCCGTGACGAAGACGGCCCGCTTGCCGTTGTACCAAGCGAGATGGCCCGCTTCCTCCTGCGCCCATGAGACATCGGCGACGTCGCCGACCTTGACGATGCGTCCGCCATAGGCGCCGACGACGGTGTCTCGAATCTGGTCGAGGCTCTTGAAGCCGCCGGTCGTCTTGATGTTGAAGCGCCGCGCGCCGGCATGGATGGGGCCGCCGGGAATATCGCTGCTTTCCGCGCCAATGGCGTTCGCGACCGCCGTCACGGGAATCTTCAGGCTGGCCAGCCGGCCGAAATTGACGGCGACACGTACCTCGGAGGCAGGAAGACCCCAGATCTTCGTTTCGCGCACGCCGGGCGCGCGATCGATCTCGTCGCGCAGATCCTTGGCCACGTCTTCGAGTTCGCGTGCGGGCGCCGCGTCGCTGACCAGCGCCACCTGCACCATGTTGGTGAGCGAGGAGCGGAACTTGTCGACCTGAAGAATCTGAATGCCCGAAGGCAGGCTGCTGCGTAGCGCGTTGATTTCCCGGACCACGTCGTCATAGCGCTTGTCGGGATCGGGCGTCGACCAGTTGAACTGCACGCTGATGCTGGCTACGCCGTCTTCGGCGCGGCTGACGATATTCTCAAGATCGTCGAGCCCGTTCACCGCGTCCTCGATGGGCCGCACGATCAGCTTTTCCATATCGGCCGGATCGGCGCCCGGCATCACCACGGTCACGACCGCATAGGGAATGGGAAAGTCCGGGTCTTCCGCGCGAGGAATGCTGTTGAAGGTGTTGACGCCCATCATGGCCAGAAGGCCGAAAAGGACGAGCGTGAATTGCCAGTTGCGGACGAAGAAGCCGCTGATCTTGCCGAGGATCATGTGCGCGGCCTCGCCACCGGCTGTTCGGCGGCGAGGTCGGTCACGACCTTCACCTTCACGCCATCGCGCAGATAGGGCGCGCCCGCGCTGACAACCTGATCACCCGCCGAGAGGCCGTCAGTGACAATGACCTCATCGCCGGAAATGGTGCCGACAGATACGCGGGCGAGGCGCACGGCGGATTTGGCAGGGTCATAGACATAGATGGTTGCGGTCGAGCCATGGCCTTCGAGGATGGCGGAGGCGGGGATGGCGAGATGCTTTGAGCGATCGCCATTTCCGGCTTTGGACGCCGGAGCAATGCGGGCCTCGCCCATGAAGCCGCTTTCTGCGCCCGAGGGCACACCTTCAAGCGCGATTTCGACTTCGAATGTGCCGGTGCGCGCGTCGCTCATTGCGGAGAGACGCCGCACGGTTCCGGCTACCGGCCTTTGCGGGAACGCATCGAGCGTCACCTGCGCCCTGTCGCCGATGGCGAGGCGCGCGACGTCGCGGTCGCTGAGGCCGGCCTTCAGGATGTAACCGGCCGAGCCCTGACTGACGGTAAGAACGGGCGCGCCGGGCGCGACGATCTCGTTGATGTCGGCGTGGCGCGTCAGCACGATGCCATCGGCGGGGGCGGTGATGCTGGCGAGGCTGCGGTCGAATTCGACGCGCTGCCGATCGGCGACCGCCATGTCATAGGCGCTCTTCGCATCCTGAACCTTTTGCTGACTGACGAAACCCTTGGCGAGCAGCGGTTCGATGCGGGCGAGGTCGCGCCTGGCCTTCTCGGCCGCATAGGCTGCGCGGGATGCCTCTGCGTTGATTTCGCGCTGGTCGAGCTCCGCGAGAAGCTGGCCCTTGGTCACGCGGTCGCCGGTATCGACCTTCAGCGTCTTGATGAGGCCGCCGATCTTGAAGGAGAGCGCCGCCTCCTTGTCGGAGCGCAGCTGGCCATAGGCGACGACGTCCTGGCTTTCCGGCGCCGTGCGCGCGGTGGCGACCAGAACGGGAACGCCGCTCTCGGTCTGGGTGGCCGCCTTGTCTTCCTTCTTGCCGCAGGCACCGAGCGCCGCAGCCAGACTCAGCGCGGCGATCGCGCCGAGCGCTATCCGTGAAAACGACATAGCCAACCCCTCATTGATACTGAACGGTGTTTATTTAGTGGGCTTTAGCGGCTGGTCAACCCCTCCTGAACAGTGTTAGGTAGGCTTATGCCGATGAAGCGTGCCAAAACCGTAGCGTCCGCCGGGAAAGCGGCCAGCGATGCCCCGTCGCGGCGCATCCGGCGTCGTCTGTCGCCTGCGGAAAGGCGCCTGCAGATCATTGACGCGGCGAGGGCGCTATTCGGCGAGGGCGGGCTCGCGCAGGTCACGATGCGCAATATCGCCCGCCATGTCGGCATCACGCAGGCGGCGATCTACCAGCACTTCGACGACAAGGAGGCGATCCTCTACGCGATTGCGGATGGTTATTTCGCGCAGTTGATCGAGCGGATGCGGGAGCGGCTGTCGGACGACTTGCCGCCGCTGGACCGGCTCCGGGGCATGATGCGAGGCTATATCGAGGCCGGGCTCGCGCGGCCGGAGGAATACAAGCTCGTATTCATGACCAATATTCCGGGTTTCAGGCGCGAAGGCGGCCTGCGCGCGGAGCCGGGCAACGAAGCCGAACCGACCACCGGCCAGCTCGCCTTCGGGTTTCTGGAAGAACAGGTGAGGACATTGCTGAAGGCCGGCCTCATCAGGCCCGGCGATGCCGAGCTGACGGCAGAGGCCATATGGGCGGCGGGACATGGCGTGGTGTCGCTGCTCATCACCCATGTCGGCTTTCTCTGGGCCCCTGAAAGGCTCATCGATGCGCAGATCGAAATGATCTTCAGGGGCATCCTGCCGGATGACAGCCCCGCGCGCCGGAAGGCTCCTCAGGCAAGGTCGCCGAAGGCATAGGCATCCATTCCTAGAGAACCGTAGGTAAAACTGTGGTGGACGCGGGTCGCAGCTTCGCCGGGCAGGCCTGCGCCGAGCGCGACGAAGAAGGGCAGGAAATGCTCGTCCGTCGGGTGGGCGCGAACCGCGTTGGGCGCGAGTTCGCGGTAATTCAGAAGCTCGTCGATGGCATGGGCTTCCACCTTGCCGTGAATCCATTCCGTGAAGGCGGACGCCCATTCCGCAGGGGCGGCATCCGGTTCCGGCCGCGTGATATCGCGCAGGTTATGCGTGATCGAGCCGGAGCCGATGATCATCACGCCCTCGTCGCGCAAGGGGCGCAGCGCTTGCCCAAGCCTGTAGTGCCATTCGGGGCCTTGATGCGCCGCGAGCGACAGCTGCACCAGCGGAATATCGGCGCGCGGGTTCATCAGGATCAGCGGCATCCATGCGCCATGGTCGAAGCCGCGCTGCGGATCGCCTGCGGGTGCGAAGCCCTGCGCGGCAAGGAGATCGGCGACGCGCGATGCCAGCGCCGGCGCGCCCGGCGCCGGATAGGTCAACCGGTAGAGCGCCTGCGGAAAGCCGTAGAAATCATGGATTGTTTCGGGGGCCGCGCCCGTGGTCAGCGTCGGCCGATCCTCTTCGTAATGGGCCGAGACGACCAGAAAGGCCTTCGGCTCACGCAGCTTTGGCGCGAGGTCGAGGAGGAATTGCCGGGCCGGCACGTCCTCGAAGGCGATCATGGGCGAACCGTGGGAAAGGAAGAGCGCTGGTGTACGTGACATGGTTTCGATCCGGGGTCAGGCCGTCAAACGATTGGCCGATGAGCGGAATATGGGCTTTTCGCGGGCCGGGCGCCAGACAGGTCCCGGGCAACGGACTGTTGCGCCGCCTGCGCCAATCTCCGCCTGCGTCAATCGCCGGCGAGGCAAAGATGACAAAGAATTCATCCCGGGCGCGGTAGCGCCGCCATTCGCGGCCGCTCTAGCATTTCGCTGTCTCATGTCCGCATCAGGCGGACGGCGTATGCGGACCAAATGCAGGCGGGGGTTTCATGAAGTTGTTGAATGTTGCGGCGCTATCGCTGTTGCTGGCGGCGCCCACGGTGGCGCTGGCCGACGAGTACACGACCGGCGACGGGAATACCGTTTCCTGCAATGGATACGATGCAAGCGGAAACTGGGTTCCTTGCCCGAGTGAGGATTCCTCGGGAAGCAGCAGCTCTCTTTCCGATCAGTGGAACGCGGCCAAGGACAAGTGGAACAACATGACCAACCCGAACACGTGGACGGGTGGCAGCAACAGCCAGGGCGGCTCCGTCAGCGAATAAGCGCGGCGCCTCTGGGCTCCCTTCACGTCCAGAATTGGCGAGGCGCGGACAGCGCCTCGCGGTGTCCGGTTCACAACTTGACTAAACAGTCATTTAATGACTATTTAGTCACAGATTGAAGGTGGACCCATATGGCCGGAAGACGATCGCCCGAGGAAAAGCCCGTGGAACATGGCTCGCGCCGACGCGAGCGCATGCGCGCCGTGCTTGTCGAAGCGGCGACCCAGCTTTTCGCGGCGCAGGGCGTGGACGCCACGACGATCGATGAAATCGTCGACCTCGCAGGCGTAGCCAAGGGCACCTTCTACAATTACTTCACCGACCGCGCGGACATAGCCGTCGCCGTCGCCTCCACGATCAGGCGCGAGTTCAATCAGGCTGTCGCGGAACTCAATGAAGGTATTGCCGATCCGGCGGAACGCGTTTCGCGCGGTGTCAGACTGTTTCTCTATCTCGTCGCCCGGGACCCCGTGCGCGCCCGGCTGCTTTCGCGCATCTATGAGGGCGGCGTCGATATTGCCAAATCGGGCAATCAGCATCTGCTCGGCGATCTGCGCGAGGGTGTAGAGCTCGGCCGCATTCACGTTCCCAGTCTCGAGGTTGCGCTCCATCTCGTCGTCGCGCTGGGCACAGCCGGCATGCGCCACCTGCTCGACAAGGGCGCAGGCCCGGAAATCCTGCGCGGCGAAGGCTATGCCCATGAAGTCGCAACTGTGCTTCTGCAAGGTCTGGGCCTGCGCAAGGCCGATATTGCTCGCATTCTCGCGCGGCCCTTCGATGCCTCGCATCTCACGCTACCAGACAGGGGAGAACGGCTATGATCCGCGTAACCGACATTGCGTATGTTCGTTTTCGTGCGCCCGACCTCGACCAGATGGAGACGTTCCTCGGCGAATTCGGAATGGCACGCGCCGGTCTCGACGGCGAGCTGCTTTACATGCGTGGCAGCGACACACGGCCCTTCGTCCATGTGACGGCGAAGGGTGAGCCGGGTTTCGACGGTCTCGCATTCCAGGCTGAAAGCGTGGACGATCTGCACCGTCTCGCCGACGCGGAGGGTGTCGCAGTCGAGGATCACGATGCGCTGGGAGGCGGCAAGGTCGTCCGGCTGCGCGATCCGGACGGGTTTCTCGTCGAGCTTGTCGCGGGCGAAGACCGGCCTGCGCCGCTCTCCATCCTGCGGCACCCCCTTCTCAACGAGGGTGAAGCGCATCGCCGCGTGGGCGTGGCGCAGCGCATTGCCGGCGGTCCTTCGCAGGTGAAGAGGCTCGGACATTGCGTGATCAACGTCACCGACTTCCGCGAGAGCGAGGACTGGTACAAGAGCCGCTTCGGTCTGGTGACGTCCGATGAAATCGAACTTGCGCCCGGTCTGGCGCTGGGCGCCTTCCTGCGCTGCGATCGCGGCAGGATGCATGTCGATCATCACACGCTCTTTCTCGTCGGCACTGGTCAGCCGGGTTTCAATCACGCCGCTTTCGAGGTCGCGAATTTCGACGATCTGATGGCCGGTCACGATCATCTGGCGAAGGCGGGCCGCCGCCACGAATGGGGCGTCGGGCGGCATCTGCTGGGCAGCCAGATCTTCGATTACTGGCGCGATCCCTGGGGCCACACGGTCGAGCACTGGACCGATGGCGACCTCTTCAACGATGAAACGCCGCCGAACAAGGCGGGGCTCGCCGAATTGATGGCCGCGCAGTGGGGGCCCGACGCGCCGCCCACCATGGGTAGCTGATCTCCATATTCACTTTCGCAAGAGGACCAAGCCTATGAAACTTGCAACCTTCACGTATCAGGGGCGCACGCGCATCGGCCTCGTTCGCGATCGGGGGATCGTCGATCTCTCGGTTGCCGCGCCTTCCCTGCCGCAGGAGATGACGGCGTTTCTTGAAACGGGCGACGCCGCGATGAAGGCAGCGCGCGAGGTGCCCGCATCGGCGCCGACGATTCCGCTCACCGAGGTCGTGCTGCGCGCGCCGGTGCTGAAGCCCGGCAAGATACTCGCGATCGGTCTCAATTATCGCGACCATGTCGAGGAAAGCGGCATGCCGCTGCCGGAAAATCAGGTCTGGTTCAACAAGCAGCATAATTGCGCGCAGGACCCCTACGGCGCGATCGATCTGCCGGTCGTCTCCACCATGCTCGATTACGAAGCCGAGATGTGCTTCGTCATAGGAAAGCGCTGCCGCCATGTGCCGCTGGAACGCGCGCATGAGGTGATCGCAGGCTATTTCGTCGGCAACGACGTCAGCGTGCGCGACTGGCAGCTCCGCACCAATACGTGGCAGATCGGCAAGAGCTTCGATACGCATGGGCCCATGGGCCCCTACATCGTCACGCCTGACGAAGTGGGCGATCCGCATGCGCTCGACATCAAGTGCTGGGTCAATGGCGAGTTGCGCCAGAACTCCAACACGAAATATCTGATCTTCAACTGCTTTGCCCAGGTCGCGCATCTCACGCAGGCCTTCACCCTCGAGCCCGGCGACGTGATTTTCAGCGGAACGTCGGGTGGCGTGGGCATGGCGATGAAGCCGCCCGTGTTCCTCAAGGCCGGAGACAGCGTGAAGGTCGAGATCGAAAAGCTCGGCTACATCGAGAACCGCGTCGTGCCTGAGAAGGGCGAGACGGTCATCGTCTGACGCGTTTCGGGGAGGAGACAGGAATGGAAAAGACGGATGTGCTCGTCTCGGGGCTCGGACCTGTCGGTGCGGCGTTGGCGGTCTATCTCGGACGCCTTGGCATTTCGGCGATTGCGATAGACCGCGATACAGGCGTCTACCCAATGCCCCGCGCGGCACATATCGACCACGAAACCATGCGTCTCCTCCACCTCGCCGGCGGCGCCGAAGCCGTGTCGCAGGCGAGCCAGCCGCTCTCGGCCTATGAGTTCCGCTCGCGCGACGGATCTCTGTTGATCGGCTTTCGGCCTGGCGAAGTGCTGACCGCGACGGGCTTTCCGCAAAGCTCCATGTTTCATCAGCCGACGCTCGAACATGCGTTGCGCGCGCGGCTCGCCGGGATTCCGGGCGTCTCGGTCCGCCTCGGCCATGCCTTGAAATCCTGCGTCTCGCATGACGACGGGGTTACCGTCGAAATCGTTGGGCCGGACGGCACATACAACGTCGCGGCCAAATTTCTCGTTGGATGCGATGGCGGGCAAAGCGCGGTGCGGCGCAACGTGGACATCGCGCTCGACGATATGGGTTTCGATGAGCCGTGGCTCGTGATCGATGCGAAGCTCAAGGATGGGCGCGAGCGCCTCACCACAATCGGATTGCAGCATTGCGATCCGCGCCGGCCCGTTACGTCGGTTCCCATGTCGCCGGGCCGGCATCGCTGGGAGTTCATGTTGCGTCCGGGCGAAAGGCCCGAGGAGGTTGTCGCCGATTCATTCATCGATGAATTGCTTCGGCCCTTTATCGATCCGGCCTCGGTGGAGATAGACCGGCGTGCCGTCTATCGCTTCCATGCCGTGATTGCGAAAGAGTGGCGCAGGGGGCGTATCCTGCTTGCGGGCGACGCGGCGCACCAGATGCCGCCTTTCCTGGGGCAGGGGCTTTGCTCCGGCGCGCGGGATGCCGCCAACCTCGCCTGGAAGCTTGCCGCCGTTCTTCAGGGCCGCGCGGGAGAGGCGCTGCTCGACAGCTATCAGGCAGAACGCGAGCCCCATGTGCGCGCCATCACGGAAATGGCCGTCTTCATGGGCAAGGTGGTCTGTACACAGAATGAGGATGAGGCGGCTGCGCGCGACCGCGACATGCTCTCGAAGCCGGAGAGCGAGCGAATTGCACCGATGGTCGATACGGTCGGCCTGAAGAGCGGCGTAATGCCCGGCGACGAACTGGCGGGCTCCATCTTTCCGGAGCCCTGGCTCCGGACCGGCGAAGGCCGCAGAAGGCTCGACGACGTCGCGGGCCTTCAGCCCCTCCTTTTCTACCGCGCCGGCGATGAGGCGGCGGCGGAATCCTTTCGCGCCTCGGGCGGCTTTGCCATGGCGCTCTCCGACCCTGAGCTTCTGGACGAGGGCAATCGGGTCAAGTCCATGCTGGCGGAGGCCGATGCCGTTCTTGTCCGCCCGGACCGCTATATTTTCGGCCGCGGGGACGCTGGCGGCCTTGTCGCGGCGTGGGCCGCCTATCTCAGGTCCGGCGTTTCGGCTGCCTGAAGGTCCCCAAACATCGTCGAACTCTGACATTCCGGAGATTGGCGCGCGTTCGCCTGTTCCGGAATGCCGTTGCTTTTGGCATAATCAAGCGTATCGATAGGGACAGAAGAGCTTCATCAAATCACAAAATATAACTGTAGTTAGTGCGCGAATCTCGGATTTTGGTGTAAAAATACGATTGACACCGTGGCTCGCCTCTAATTACCTATAAGACAGATAGACAAAATGCTCTCGCAAAAAGCCAAGTACGCTCTCAAAGCCATGCTCGCTCTCGCCAACCAGGAAAACGGGGAACTGCTGCAGGCCGGCGATATCGCCGAGCGGCAGAACGTGCCTCGCAAGTTCCTCGAGCTGATCCTGCTCGAACTGCGCAAGCAGGGGCTGGTGCATAGCCATCGCGGCAAGCACGGCGGCTACACCTTGGCGAAGCCTGCGGACACGATCACCTTCGGGCAGATCGTTCGGATCATGGACGGCCCGCTCGCGCCCATTCCTTGCGCGAGCCTCACCCGCTATCGCCGCTGCGTCGATTGCGAAGACGAGAAGTCCTGCGCCATCCGCCGCGCGATGCGCCAGGTGCGCGATTCCGCCGCCGAGATTCTCGACGGTCTGACGCTGGAGCAAGCCTGTCGTGGTTCGGCGCATGCGGAGTTGCTCACCTAGCTGAGCAAAAAAATTTGACAATTAATTATAGTTATTTGATCGAGATAGAGGCTGGGAGCAGATGGTTTTCGGAAATTTCGTGACGCGCGCCAGGGCCGCTTTGGGCGGCGTGATATTGCTGGCCGGATCGAGCGCCGCTGCCCATGCGGACATTACCCTGCTTAACGTGTCCTACGATCCGACTCGCGAGCTTTATGAGCAGGTCAACGCGGCCTTCGCGGCCGAGTGGAAGGCGAAGACCGGGGAGACCGTCACCATCCGCCAGTCGCATGGCGGTTCGGGCAAGCAGGCGCGTTCAGTCATCGACGGTCTCAATGCGGATGTCGTCACGCTGGCGCTTTCCAATGACATCGATCAGATCGCCGCGCTCACCGGCAAGCTGCCGATCAGCTGGCAGAAGCGGCTGCCCTATAACAGCACGCCCTATACCTCGACGATCGTTCTCGTTGTTCGCAAGGGCAATCCCAAGGGGATCAAGGATTGGGGCGATCTCGTTAAGCCCGACGTGTCGGTCGTGACGCCCAATCCCAAGACGGGTGGCGGCGCGCGGTGGAACTTTCTCGCCGCCTGGGCGTATGCCGACCAGAAATTCGGTGACGACGAGGACAAGTCCCGCGAGTTTGTCGGCAAGCTTTACAAGAACGTGGCCGTGCTGGACTCGGGCGCGCGCGGTTCGACAACGACATTCGCGCAGCGCGGCATCGGCGATGCGTTCATCAGCTGGGAAAATGAAGCCTATCTGATCCTGAAGCAGTTCCCCGGCGAGTTCGAAATCGTGGTTCCGTCGATCTCCATCCTCGCTGAGCCGCCGGTTGCAGTTGTCGACCAGAATGTCGATGCCAACGGCACACGCAAGGTCGCCGAGGCTTATCTCGGGTTCCTGTTCACGCCGGCGGCCCAGAAGATCATCGCGGCGAATTTCTATCGTCCGCGCAATCCCGCGGCGGCAGACCCGAAAGACGTCACCCGCTTCACGAAGGTCAGTCTCGTAACGATCGATGAAAAGTTCGGCGGCTGGCGCGCGGCTCAGAAGAAGTTCTTTGCCGACGGCGCCATCTTCGACCAGATCTACAAACCCTGAGTAGCGCTCAGTTCATTCCTGGAAAGGCGAATGTAATGACCATCTCTGTACTGACCAAAAGGACAGCGCTACTGCTCGGCGCCTTGTTCCTGTTCATCGCGTCGGCCTTCGAAGTGCGTGCCGACACGACGTTACTCAACGTGTCCTATGACCCCACCCGCGAGCTTTATGAAGCGGTGAACAAGGCCTTTATCGCCGACTGGAAGGCCAAGACGGGTGAGACCATCACCGTTCGCCAGTCGCATGGCGGTTCCGGCAAACAGGCGCGCGCCGTCATCGATGGCCTTTCCGCCGATGTGGTCACGCTGGCGCTTGCGGCCGACATCGACCAGATCGCGGCGCTTTCCGGCAAGCTGCCCATCGGCTGGCAGAAGCGCCTGGCCGACAACAGCTCTCCTTACACCTCGACGATCAACTTTGTCGTTCGCAAGGGCAACCCCAAGGGCATCAAGGATTGGGACGATCTCGTCAAACCGGGTGTCGCCGTCATCACGCCCAATCCCAAGACTTCGGGCGGCGCGCGGTGGAACTTCCTCGCAGCCTGGGCTTTCGCGGACAAGAAGTTCGGCGGCGATCAGGCCAAGGTGCGTGAGTTCGTCACGGCGCTCTACAAGAACGTTCCTGTGCTCGACACGGGTGCCCGCGGTTCGACGACCTCCTTCGCGCAGCGCGGCCTTGGCGATGTGCTCATCAACTGGGAAAACGAGTCCTATCTGATCCTCAAGCAGTTCCCGAACGATTTCGAGGTTGTCTATCCCTCGGTCTCGATCCTGACTGAGCCGCCTGTCGCTGTCGTTGACGGCAATGCCGACAACAACGGCACGCGCAAGGTGGCGGAGGCCTACCTCAAGTTTCTCTACACGCCTGAAGCGCAGAAGCTTATCGCCGCAAATTTCTATCGTCCGCGCGACACGGCTGCGGCCGATCCGGCGGATCTGAAGCGCTTCCCGAAGCTCGAACTCGTGACGATCGACGAGAAGTTCGGCGGCTGGCGCAAGGCGCAGAAGCTCTATTTCGGTGACGGTGGCGTATTCGACCAGATTTACAAGCCGTAACAGTCAGGCCGTAACGACAGGAAGGGCCTCAAGGGGCCGACGGCACCGCTCTTCTTCAAAAATCCATTCAGCAATGCGACCGCCGGAAAACGGTGGTCGCAAATGGGGGTACTCATGCAAAAAACTTCTCTTTTCCTAAGCGCCAGCCTTCTGGCATTGAGCCTGACGGGGCCGGCATTTGCTGCGTCGTCCGCCCAGGAACTTCAGCAGCGCGTCGACGACCTCGAAGCGACGGTCGATGCATTGCGGTCGGAAATCGCCGACATCCGCAAGCAGCCGGAATTCAAGCCGGTACCCGTCTTCCAGAATTCGAAGGGCGATACCTCGTTCAAGTTCCGCGGCCAGATTGCCGCTGATGCTGCCGCGTTCGATACGCGCAAGGGCGCCAACGACTACAAGGACGGCACGCAACTCCGCCGCGCCCGTCTCGGCATCGAGGGCACCTATCAGAAGGACTGGGCCTATCGTCTCGAGGTCGATGTCGGCAATGCTTCGCGCGACGACAATTCGAACCAGGAAATCGACGTGAAGGACGCCTATGTCCAGTACAAGGGTCTCAACGAAAAGACGACCGTCACGCTCGGCCAGCACAAGACGCCGAACACACTGGAGCAGGCGATTTCGAGCTCCGACACGCTCTTCACGGAAATTCCGCTCTACGTCGAGGCCTTTACCAACCGCACCACGGCGGGCGGCGACTACAAGGCGGGCGTGTCGGTGAAATATGCCGACGTCAACTGGACGGCGACGGCCGGTGTCTTCGGCGAAAACTACGCCATCAATGGCGGCGGCGGCACCAACGGCACCAGCGGCACGGCGACACCGACCTACCAAGACGAAGGCTGGGGTCCTGCGGCTCGTCTGACCTGGGCGCCCGTCAATGGCGTCACCGAGACGCTGCACCTTGGCGTTTCGGGCTATTGGCGCGATACGGGTGCGCGGCACGGCACCTCGTCAAACTCCGGCGTCCAGTTCCGTAGCGGTCCGGAAGTGTCGGTCGACGGCACACGCCTCATCGATACCGGTGCGCTCGACGCGAAGAGCTACTGGTTCGGCGGCCTCGAACTCGCCGGCCAGTACGGTCCGGTTTATCTTCAGTCGGAATATGGCAAGGTCAGCGTCGATCGCTATACCAACACGGACCTCGATTTCGACGGCGGCTATGTTGGCGCGTCCTGGGTTATCACAGGCGAAAACCGTGAATACAAAGACGGTGCTTTCGCGCGCATCAAGCCGAAGAGCCCATTCTCCCTGTCCAAGGGTGGCTGGGGCGCGTGGGAAGTTGCGGGCCGCTACAGCACGCTTGATCTCAATGACGGTGCGTTCAAGGGCGGCAAGGAGAACAATTACAGCCTTGGCCTGAACTGGTACCCGAACAATTACCTGCGTCTGCTTGTGGATTACGTCCATTTCGATGCGGATACGCCGAATTCCGGAAAGACGGCGATCGCCGTCAAGAATGCCGGCGACGCGATTATTACTCGCGTCGGCATTATCTGGTAATGCTATCGGCAATCGGGATGATTGCGCGAGTGAGTGGGAATGAGCTTGAGCGTTTTGACAGAGCGGCTGCCACGAAGGGTGCCTTCGGTATTGCCGGGCTTCGGGCTGACGCTCGGCTTCTCGATGGCCTATCTCGGGCTCATCGTTCTCATTCCGCTTACCGGCGTATTCATCCGCTCGGCCGGACTTGGCTGGTCGGGCTTCTGGCAGCTTGCCACTGACGAACGGACACTCGCCGCTCTGAAGCTCAGCTTCGGAGCGGCGCTTGCCGGTGGCGCCGTCAACGCGGTTGCAGGCCTTCTCGTTGCGTGGGTGCTGGTGCGTTACAGCTTTCCGGGCCGGCGCATCGTCGATGCCGCAATCGATTTGCCATTTGCATTGCCGACAGCCGTCTCCGGTCTGGCGCTTGCGGCGCTTTATGCGCCAAACGGATGGATCGGTTCGCTTCTCGCGGATATCGGAATCAAGGTCGCCTTCACGCCGCTTGGCGTCGTCGTCGCCTGCGTGTTCATCGGTCTTCCGTTCGTCGTGCGAACATTGCAGCCCGTGCTCAGCGATCTCGAGCCGGAACTCGAAGAGGCGGCCGCCACACTTGGCGCAACGCGCCTTCAAACCGTTTCGCGCGTGATTTTCCCGGCGCTGCTGCCGCCGCTGCTGACCGGCTTTGCGCTCGCCTTTGCGCGCGCGGTGGGCGAATACGGTTCGATCATCTTCATCGCGGGCAATCTTCCCTACAAGTCGGAGATCGCGCCGCTGCTCATCATCATTCGCCTCGAAGAGTTCAACTATTCCGCCGCGACCGCGGTTGCGACGGTCATGTTGCTGCTCTCCTTCGCCATTCTGCTGCTCGTCAATCTACTGCAGGCGTGGAGCAGGCGGCGCACCGGCTTCGCGAGCTGAGAAAAGATCATGGCCGACAACATACAGAGAGAAGCCGGATCGCCGATAAGCGAAGGCCCGCTGGCCAAGTGGGTGCTCATCTCGCTTGCGATCGGCTATCTGGCGGCGTTTCTTGTCCTGCCGCTCGTCGTCGTTTTCGTGGAGGCGCTGCGCCACGGACTCGAAGCCTATGCCTCGGCGCTTTTCGAGCCCGACGCGCTTTCCGCGATAAGACTGACGCTCATCGTTTCGGCGATCGCGGTTCCGGCCAATATCGTCTTCGGGCTGGCCGCATCATGGGCCATCGCAAAGTTTGAATTCCCGGCAAAGAGTTTTCTCATCACCCTGATCGACCTTCCCTTCTCGGTCTCGCCCGTTATTTCCGGTCTCGTCTATGTGCTGCTTTTCGGCGCGCAGGGTTTCTTCGGGCCCTGGCTCGCCGCGCACCACATTCAGATCATCTTTGCCGTACCGGGCATCGTGCTTGCGACGATCTTCGTCACCTTTCCCTTCGTCGCGCGCCAGCTCATTCCGATCATGCAGGCCCAGGGCAATGATGACGAAGAGGCGGCGCTGTCGCTCGGCGCAGGAGGGTTTCGCACCTTCTGGAGCGTCACGCTTCCAAATGTGAAATGGGCGCTGCTCTACGGCGTACTGCTTTGCAACGCACGCGCCATGGGCGAATTCGGCGCCGTCTCGGTTGTATCCGGACATATTCGCGGCCTCACGAACACCATGCCGCTACATGTGGAGATTCTCTACAATGAGTACAATTTCGTTGCAGCCTTTGCGGTTGCCTCGCTTCTGGCTCTCCTCGCGCTCGTCACCCTCCTTCTCAAAACCGTTCTCGAATGGCGCTACGGTCGTGAGCTTGCCGCAGCGGGCGGGCACTGATCCTGTGACGACGCAACACGATACGCGCGACGATGCGCGCCCGAACCAGGCGCCCGTTCGCATCGACGTCGAGGATCTGCACAAGAGCTTCGGTACATTCGCTGCGCTCAACGGCGTGTCGTTGACCGTGCAACCGGGCGAGCTGCTGGCGCTGCTGGGGCCTTCGGGCTCAGGCAAGACGACGCTGCTGCGCGCGATCGCGGGGCTTTCGACGCCGGATGAGGGCCGCATCTACTTTCATGGCGTTGATGCGACAAATCTCAGCCTGCGCGAGCGCCGCGTCGGATTTGTCTTTCAGCAATATGCGCTGTTCCGGCACATGACCGTGTTCGACAATATCGCCTTCGGTTTGCGCGTGCGGCCACGTGCCGAGCGTCCGCGCGAGCGTGAGATCGCGCGGCGTGTGCGTCGCCTTCTCGAACTCGTTCAGCTTCAGGGACTCGACAAGCGGTTTCCGAGCCAGCTTTCGGGCGGCCAGCGTCAGCGCGTGGCGCTTGCTCGCGCGCTCGCCATCGAGCCCACAGTTCTGCTGCTCGACGAGCCCTTCGGCGCGCTCGACGCGAAGGTTCGAAAGGATCTGCGCCGCTGGCTTCGCCAGATTCATCATGAAACCGGCCTCACGACGATCTTTGTGACTCACGATCAGGAAGAGGCGCTGGAACTCGCCGACCGCGTGGTGATCATGAGCCGCGGCCAGATCGATCAGATCGGAACGCCGAGCGAAATCTACGACGATCCGGCAACGCCCTTCGTCTGCGAATTCCTCGGCAACGTTACGCGCGTCGATACGGTTCTCAAGGACGGGGAAGCGGATGTGCTGGGCAGCCTGCTCCCCGTACCGGACAGCGAGACCTACCGAGACGGTCCGGCGGTTGCCTATGTGCGCGGCCATGAGCTCGAGATCGTTTCGAGCGATCAGCCGGGCGGTACGCCTGCGACCGTTCGCGCGGTTCGGCCCTTTGGCGCATCGGTGACGATCGAGCTCGATGTCAAAGGCCGCGCGGAACCCATCGAAGCGGAAGTTCCTCGCGAGCTGTTTGAGGTTGGCGAGGTGCGTGAAGGGCGGCAGGTGCGCGTCCGCGCGATTGCGGCGCGCATTTTCAGGCGCGACTGAAATCCACTTCCTTGTTCGTAAATGAGCTGTGACGGGGGCCGATGGTCCCCGTTTTCATTCGTGTGTTCTCATTTGTTCCGCACAAGCGCCGGTGCTTCGTTTTGGTCTGCTCATATTTGAGCAGTGGGAGGCGAGTTGACGCAGCCGCAATTCCCCTACGTCAAGGTCGGCCCGCCATAAAAATGGCTTGGATATTGGCTTTTCGGCACGATATGGGAATGAGGAGTGGCGGCGCAGACGCCGCGCGGTGAACAGCCGTTCCCGCATGCCCGGTCTGGCAGCCAGGCGAAACCGCATTTCGTAACATCCGATCGAAAGCCATTTTGAGGCGCCGATCGGTCCTCATAGGGAGACTCATTATGGCTGAAGCCTATATCGTAGCGGCGGCCCGCACCGCCGGCGGCCGCAAGGGTGGCAAACTGAAGGATTGGCACCCCGTCGATCTCGGCGCGCAGGTCGTCAATGCGCTCATCGACCGCACGGGCATCGATCCGGCGCTCGTCGAGGACGCGATCTGGGGTTGCGTCGGTCAGGCCGGCGAGCAGGGCATGAACATCGCGCGCAACGTCGTCATGGCGTCGAAGCTTCCCGAAAGCGTTCCGGGCACGTCGGTCGACCGTCAGTGCGGCTCCTCGCAGCAGGCGATCCACTTCGCCGCGCAGGCCGTGATGTCGGGTGCGATGGATATCGTCGTCGCGGGCGGCGTCGAGAGCATGACGCGCGTTCCGATGGGCCTGCCGATCTCGCTCCCGGCGAAGAACGGCTTCGGCATCTATATGAGCCCCGAGCTTCAGCACAAGTATCCCGGCGTCCAGTTCAACCAGTTCGCCGGCGCCGAGATGATGGCGAAGAAGTATGGCCTGACGAAGGACGTGCTCGACGAGTTCGGCTTCAAGAGCCACCAGAAGGCGATTGCCGCGACGAAGGCGGGCGCTTTCGACAACGAGATCGTGCCGCTCGAAATCACCACCGCTGAAGGCGGCAAGGAAATCCACAAGACGGACGAAGGCATTCGCTACGACGCGAGCCTCGAGGCGATCAAGGGCGTGAAGCTCCTCGTCGAAGGCGGCGCGCTGACGGCGGCCACCTCGAGCCAGATCTGCGACGGCGCGTCCGGCGTCCTCGTCGTCAACGAAAAGGGCCTGAAGCAGCTCGGCGTGAAGCCGCTCGCGCGCATCCACCACATGACGGTGGTTGGCGGCGATCCGATCATCATGCTCGAGGCGCCAATCCCCGGCACGCTGCAGGCGCTCAAGAAGGCCGGCATGAAGATCGAGGATATCGATCTTTACGAAGTCAATGAAGCCTTCGCGTCGGTTCCGGTCGCATGGCTGCAGCAGACGGGCGCTGACCCCGAGAAGCTGAACGTCAATGGCGGCGCGATCGCCCTCGGTCACCCGCTCGGCGGTTCGGGCGCAAAGCTCATGGCGACGCTCATCCACGCGCTCCATGCGCGCGGCAAG
This sequence comes from Parvibaculum sp., assembly GCF_039680535.1. Classification (GTDB taxonomy): domain Bacteria; phylum Pseudomonadota; class Alphaproteobacteria; order Parvibaculales; family Parvibaculaceae; genus Parvibaculum. The sequence continues at coordinate 112,240 of NZ_JBDKSS010000025.1, forward strand.
CGCTATGGTCTCCAGACCATGTGCGAAGGCGGCGGCCTCGCCAATGTGACGATCGTCGAACGTCTCTAAGCGGCAAATTGTATGCATACGGAAGGGCGGAGCTGATTGCTCCGCCCTTTTTGTTTGTCGGAACACTGTCCGTTTTGTTTTCTTACTTATAAGAAAGATTAATCTGAGATAATTTTTGGTAAGCTGTTCGCAAGATGTCGATGGAGGGGGGGCCAGTTTGCGAATGAAGATGAAGGAGCTTGAACGGGAAACCGGCGTGGGGCGTGAGACCATTCGCTATTATATCCGCGAAGGGCTGTTGCCCGAGCCGGAGAGACCGAAGCGGAACGTTGCGACATACGGCCAGGTGCATGTCGAGCGGCTTAAGCTCATCCGCCGGCTGCAGCAGGATCGCTTTCTGCCGCTCAGCATCATCAAGACGATCGTGGAGGCCCAGGCGGAGGGCCAGCCCCGCGGCCTTGAAGCCTTTATCGGGCTCGAAAACAGCGTCGGCCCGCTTCTCAGCGAATCGCTAAGTCACGCTCCGCAAAAGCTGGAAGAGGTTTCCGCGCAGACAAATATCAGCGTGGATGATATTCACGAGTTTGAGAGCTTCGGCCTGATCGTGATCGATGGGCGCGAAGATGGCGATTGGCTATCGCGGCGCAACGTCCGCATCGTCGAGCTTCTGGCCGAGTCACGCGCCGCCGGCTTTGATGAAGAAGCCTCGTATCGGCCGGAGCATTATCGCATCTATGCGCAGATGATGGATATCGTCACCAAATACGAGGTGTCGCTCTTCTATCACAGCCTTGCGAGCCGCATTGGTTCGCAGGAAGCGGCGGAACTTGCTGCCCGTGGCATTCGCATCATCAATGAGATGTTGCCGATCCTCCGTACAGAGAAACTTATCCGTGAAATGATGCAGGTCAGCGCGAGCGGATCGCTGGGCGCTGGTAGTGGCGAAGATTGAGGCGGTGCAGGGCGTTCAGTCGCCCAGCACCAGCGTGTCGCCCTTCTTCCAGTAGAGCCAGTATTCCTCGCCCTTCTTGAAGGTGAACTCCTCGATGTCGCGGGAGACGTTGCCGATATCGGCGAGAAGCGTCGTCCCATGTCCTATATGGAAGAAGACATTGCTGAAGCTGCCGTAATAGGCGACTTCGCCTACCTCGCCGCGCACGACGACGAGATCCTGACCTTCGGGCTTCGTCTCGGAGACGAAGATCTTTTCGGGGCGGATCGCGAGCGCCACATCGCCTGCGGCATTGCCTGTCAGCTCGACCTCGCCGATATGGGGAACGGCCACCTTCACGCGGTTTTCTCCCGAACGCGTGGCCTTGGCGGCGATGAGATTGATCTTTCCGATGAAGTCCGCGACGAAGCGGCTGTTGGGATATTCATAAAGCTGGGCGGGGCTCGCGACCTGGCGCACCTTGCCCGCATTCATGACGGCAATGCGGTTCGCCATCGATAGCGCTTCCGATTGGTCGTGCGTGACGATGACGAAGGTGATGCCCACGGTCGCCTGCAGATGCACCAGCTCCATCTGCATCGCCTCGCGCAGTTTGGCATCGAGCGCGGAGAGCGGTTCGTCGAGCAGCAGCACCGAAGGACGCTTGACGAGCGCGCGGGCCAGCGCGACGCGCTGGCGCTGACCGCCCGACATTTCATTGGGCATGCGCTTTCCGAAGCCGCCGAGCTTGACGAGTTCCAGCGCTTCCTCGACGCGCTGCCTGATTTCGGAGCTCGGCCGCCCGTCCATACGCAGGCCATAGCCGACATTCTTCTCGACCGACATATGCGGGAACACCGCATAGGACTGGAAGACCATGTTCACAGGCCGCTTGTTCGGCGCGACGGTCGACATGTCGTGGCCGTCGATCAGAACCTGCCCGCTGGTAGGTGTCTCGAAGCCTGCGAGCATCCGCAGAAGGGTCGTCTTGCCGCAACCCGATGGCCCGAGCAGGGCGAAGAACTCGCCGCGTCCGACCGTCAGGTTCACATCGTCGACCGCCTTCATGCCCCCCGGGAAGATTTTCGAGACATTCTTGATCTCGATGATCGGTTTTCCAATTCCGGCATCAGTGATGGGTGCGGACTTGGTTTGTTCCGTTAAGGGCATGATGCTGTGTCGTCCCGCGAGCTGTTGGTATCGAAGCAGACCCAGCAAGCTGCGTGCCGGGAGCTGGATCAGTCTTCAATGGTTTTCGGATCAAGGCAAGGCTGGGGCGCAGAAAAGCCCTTGTCGCCCGGCGGGCGCTGCACGAGATATGCTGCGACATCGCAAACCGGGAGGATGCCAGTGATTGATCTCTATACCGCCACGACGCCGAATGGCTGGAAGGCCTCGATTGCGCTCGAGGAACTGGAGCTTCCTTATGAAGTCCACCCGATCAACCTCGCCAGGAACGAGCAGAAGGAAGAGTGGTATCTGAAAATCTGCCCCAATGGCCGCATCCCGGCCATCGTCGACCGCGACGCGGACAATTTCGCGGTGTTCGAATCGGGCGCCATCCTGACCTATCTTGCTGAAAAAACCGGCAGGCTGATGCCCGCCGATGCCAAGGGCCGGTCTCTGGTCATTCAGTGGCTGATGTTCCAGATGGGCGGCATCGGCCCCATGATGGGGCAGGCCAATGTCTTTTTCCGCTACTTCCCTGAAAAGATTCAGGCCGCGATCGATCGCTACCAGAACGAGACCAGGCGTCTCTTCACGGTGCTGGACGGGCGCCTGAAGGAACACGAATTTCTCGCGGGCGATTACTCGATTGCCGACATCGCCAATTGGTCCTGGGTGCGGACGCACAAGTGGTCGGGCGTCGAGATCGACGATCTGCCGCATCTGACCCGATGGGTGGAGGCGATCGGCGCACGGCCGGCGGCCCGGAAGGGCATCACGATTCCGGTCGATCTCAAGGTGCTCCAGGAGAATGACGGGCAGGACGCAAAGAAATTTGCCGAAGAAGCGCGCAAGATGGTGCAGCGCTAGCGCGCCGGTCACAAAGCCGGTCACAAAGATTGTGGACTATGGATCGGACGTGCAGACTTCCGATCCATATTCGGCAAGTGAGGATGAGGCGGATGCAGGACGTGAAGGGGCCTCAGGGGCTTTCGGAGGCTGAGGCCGCCGCGCGGCTCAAGGCGGAAGGTCCGAACCTGCTGCCGCAACCCGAGAAGCGTACCGTTCTCCGCATCGTCCTCGGCGTGGTTCGCGAGCCGATGTTCGGCCTGCTTCTGGGCGCCGGCGTCATCTACATGATCCTCGGCGATCAGCGGGAGGCGCTGATCCTGCTCGGCTTCGCCACTCTTTCCATTTCCATCGCCGTCATTCAGGAGACGCGCAGCGAGCGTGTGATCGAGGCGTTGCGGGACCTCACGAGCCCGCGTGCGCTCGTCATTCGCGACGGCCATGCGAGGCGCATCGCCGGGCGCGACGTGGTGCGTGGCGACATCATCATGCTGGCGGAGGGTGACCGTGTCCCGGCCGATGCGCGGATGATTTCGGCTAATGAGGTATTGGTCGACGAGTCGCTGTTGACGGGCGAGTCGGCGCCGGTGCGCAAGACTGCGGCGAGCGGGGAAGTTGCTGCCATGCGCCCGGGGGGCGAGGATCTGCCCTTCGTCTTCTCCGGCACACTTCTCGTGCATGGGCAGGGGATCGGCGAGGTCGTCGCCACAGGCCCATCGAGCGAGATCGGCAAGATCGGGACGGCGCTCGGCGGCATCGAGGCTGAGGAGCCGCCGCTTCGCGCGCAGACCGGCGCCCTGGTGCGCGGCTTTGCGATCGTCGGCGCCGTTCTCGCCTCGGCCGTCGTCATTCTCTTCTCATTGACGCGGCATGACTGGCTCGGCGGCCTTCTCGCCGGTATCGCGATCAGCATGTCGATGCTGCCGGAGGAAATTCCACTCGTCCTCACCGTTTTCATGGTGATGGGATCGTGGCGCATTTCGCGCGCGCGCGTGCTGACGCGCCGCGCGGCCGCCATCGAAACGCTGGGCGCGACGACGGTTCTCTGTACCGACAAGACCGGCACGCTGACGCAGAACCGCATGACGGTGGCCGAATTGCGCGTCGGCGATTTCGTCTATCACATGGATGGCGAAGAGGTGCCCGCGCCGCTGAAGCGCCTGCTCGATCTCGGCGTGCTTGCAAGCGCCCAGGAACCGTTCGATCCGATGGAAAAGGCGTTTCACGCGCTTGCGACGCCGGATGGCGACCTGACGCTCGAGCGCGGTTTCGGCCTCTCGTCGGAGCTTCTGGCCGTCACGCAGATCTGGAAGGCGCCGGACAGGCCCGGCTACATCGTCGCAGCCAAGGGCGCGCCCGAAGCCATTGCCAAGCTCTGCAAATTGCCGGAGGAGGAGATCGCCGCGATCCGCCGCTCCGTCGACGACATGGCGGAGAAGGGCATGCGCATTCTCGCGCTTGCCGAGGGGGATCATGCGGGGCCGATGCCGTCCACGCCTTTCGATCTCTCGATGCGTTTTGCGGGTCTCGTTGGTCTTGCGGACCCCCTGCGGCCCGAGGTGAAGCAGGCCGTCCGCGAGTGCCGCGCGGCGGGCATTCGCGTCGCCATGATCACCGGCGACTATCCGGCCACGGCGCGCAGCATTGCGGTGGAGGCGGGGCTCGAGGTCGGCGATGTGCTGACGGGCGCCGAGATCGACCAGCTCGACGACAAGGCGCTGAGCGAGCATGTGCGTCGCGCGACGGTCTTTGCGCGCATCCTGCCCGAACAGAAGCTTCGCATCGTTCAGGCCTTCAAGGCCAATGACGAAATCGTCGCCATGACGGGCGACGGCGTGAACGATGCGCCGGCGCTCAAGGCCGCGCATATCGGCATCGCCATGGGCGGTCGCGGCACAGACGTGGCGCGCGAGGCGGCGGCGATCGTGCTGCTCGACGACGATTTCGCCTCGATGGTGAAGACGGTGCGTCTCGGCCGGCGCATCTATGACAATCTGCGCAAGGCCATGGGCTATATCCTTGCCGTCCATGTTCCCATCGCGGGCGTCGCCATCGTGCCGCTGCTTTTCGGCGGGCCGCTCATCCTTACGCCGATCCATATCGCCTTCCTCGAAATGGTGATCGACCCGGTTTGTTCGGTGGTCTTCGAAGCCGAGGAAGAAGAACCCAATGTGATGCAGCGCAAGCCGCGCGATCGGATGAGCCCGCTCTTTTCCGGCGGGCTCATCGTCTGGAGCCTCGTTCAGGGCTTCCTGGCGCTCGGGGTGATCATCGCGAGCTATTGGCTTGCCATGAGCCGCGGCATGAGCGAGCCGGAGGTGCGCGCGATTACCTTCGTCACGCTGGTGCTCACCAATATCTCGCTGATCTTCGCCAACCGTTCTTTCAGCACCTCGCTGCTCGACGCGCTCCGCGCTCACAACAGGGCTCTGTGGCTGGAAATAGCGGCGGTCATCGCCGTTCTTGCGGTGATCCTCTTCTGGTTGCCCGCCCGTGAACTTTTCCGCTTCGGTCCGCTTCATGCCGACGATCTGGGCTTCGCGGCCATCGCATGTGTCGTGACGCTCGTCATTCTCGAGCTTCTGAAGCCTTTCTGGCGGCACCGGTTGACCGCCTGAATTGCCCCCCGCTTGGAGAGCGCGGCCCTTGACAACTCCCGCTGTCAGTTTTAAATGATAATCGTTCGCAACAAGAGCGAGCAAGGGAGTTTCGTCATGCGTGCCGCCAGAAAAGCCGTCGCCTTCTCAGTCGTCCACTTCTTCGTGGGACTGACGGTTGCCTATGTGCTGACCGGCCAGGCGGCGATTGCGGCAAGTGTCGCCGTGGTGGAGCCCGCCGTGAACGCGCTCATCCACTTCCTCTATGAGAGCTGGCACGACCGCCATGACGGGTCGCTGCACGCGGCCTGAACGACGTTACTTCCAGGCCCAGACCGGCTGCTCGTAATGGGCAACGCGGGTCGGCCGGCCGGCAAGCGCCACCTCCGCAAACTGATGGAGCAGGGCGGCGGTCGGCGCATGCACATGGCTTTCGCCGAGGAGCAGCCGGATCACCGACCGTTCGCTTTCGGGGATCGTGAGGAAGACCGGCGAATCCGGCCGTTCGAGTTCGGCGAGGTGAAAGTGGTGGATCGACGCGACCTCGCCGGGATTGGGCTTCATCGCCTCCGTATTTTCCACCCACACGACGACCGGCGTGATGACATAGCCGGACCGCGTCGGATAATCGTCAAGCATGCCCAGAACGGCATCGATCCCTATGCGGAGCGATATTTCCTCGTCGAGTTCGCGAAGCGCCGCATCTATTTCCGTCTCGCTCGCGTCGAGCCGCCCGCCGGGTAGCGCCCATTGGCCGGCATGCGCGTTGAGGCGCGGTGCGCGGCGCGTCAGCAGGAAGCTTGCCCTCCCCTCATGGGGAGCTATGGCGATAGTGACCGCGGCGCGCTTGAGGCCCTGCCCCTCATGCGCCTTGCGCTCGAAGGCTGAAAGCCGCGCCCCGATTTTCTCGCGAAGCGCCTCGTCGAAAACATGTGTCATGTCTTTTTCTAGCACGCAGGATCGGCGCCCAGATGTTTAATATATGGGCAATCGATGTCATGAAAATGTGCGTCAGCGCCGTCATACCACGAAGCGCTGACTAGTATATTAAACACTCACGCGCGATTTAATCTGACGAGGATATTGGAAGGCCGTGGGCGCGGCGGTAGATTCGAGACGAAAGGGCGGCTTCCCGCCGCCTCGAACAGATGAGAGACTCTCATGCGCATCGGTGTTCCCAAGGAAATCAAGGTTCACGAGTATCGCGTCGGCATGACGCCTTCCTCCGTGCGCGAGGCGGTGCATCACGGGCATGAAGTTCTGGTGCAGAAGGGCGCCGGTTTCGCCATCGGTCTTCTCGACGAACAATATGCGGCAGCGGGTGCGAAGCTCATCGATACGGCGGAAGAAATCTTCGCCAGCGCCGACATGATCGTGAAAGTGAAGGAGCCGCAGGAATCGGAGTGGAAGCAGCTCCGCGAAGGTCAGGTGCTCTTTACCTATCTCCACCTTGCGCCGGATCCGGAACAGGCGCGCGGCCTGATGGAATCGGGCGTCGTCGCGATTGCCTATGAAACGGTGACGGATGCGCGGGGCGGCTTGCCGCTGCTTGCGCCGATGTCGGAAGTCGCGGGCCGCATGTCGATCCAGGCGGGTGCGCATTGCCTTGAGATCGCGCAGGGCGGGCGCGGCCAGCTTCTCGGCGGCGTGCCGGGCGTTCCCGCAGCGAAGGTCGTCATTCTGGGCGGCGGCGTTTCCGGCACCAATGCGGCGCGCATGGCCATGGGCCTTGAGGCGCATGTCACCGTCATCGACCTCAACCTGCACCGGCTCTACGAGCTCGACACGCGGTTCGGACCGAGCCTCAACACGATCTATTCGACCGTCGACGCCATCGAAGAGCATGTGCTCGGGGCCGATCTCGTCATCGGCGCGGTGCTGGTGCCTGGCGCTGCGGCACCCAAGCTCGTGTCGGAAGACATGGTGAAGAAGATGAAGAAGGGCTCCGTGCTCGTCGACATCGCCATCGATCAGGGCGGCTGCTTCGCCACCTCGCGCCCGACCACCCATGCCGAGCCGACCTATATCCTGCATGACGTGGTGCATTACTGCGTGGCGAACATGCCGGGCGCCGTGGCGCGGACCTCGACCTTCGCGCTCAACAACGCGACCTTGCCATTCACGCTGGCGCTCGCAGACAAGGGACACGCCAAGGCGCTCGCCGGCAATCCGCATCTGCTGGCCGGCCTGAACGTCTACAAGGGCAAGATCACCTATCAGGCCGTTTCGGATGCGATCGGCGTTCCCTACACGCCCGCGGCGCAGGTTCTGGCCAGCTAGGCCGGATCTCTTGTGCCATAATTAAACGCAAATTAACCCTATGGGCGTCACTCTCCCTGCTGATTTCGACAGCGGGGGGGATGACCCATGGGACGTACGCGCAGGAGTGAGTTGTTCTGGCTTCTTCTGATTGCTGCCTGTGTTGCACTGTTTGCCTATCAGCGCGAGCAGCGGGGCCGGATCCATCATGATCGCGTCGCCACCGCCGCTCAGGACCCGAACGCGGACATCGTCACCGGCTCGATCACGCCTGCCCGGAAGCCCGCGGCGGCGGGCCGGTATTACGTACCGCTCGGCTCTTATGGCTCGATAGCCCAGGCCACGCGGCGGTATCTGGACGTCGCGGAGCGCTATCCCGCGCTTGAGCGTGACCACAAGCTCAAGATCAACACGGTCAAGGTGAAGGGGGACGGCACATTCCACAGGGTACGCATGGGGAATTTCGTCACCGAGCGCGAGGCGCGGGTCGCTTGCAGCGAGGCTGGCCTCTCGGCCGCCCGATGCCCGGTGGTGGCTCTCCGCTAGCGGGCTCCGCACAGCAGGGGTAAAATCCCTTGCCAAAGCCCGTAGACTTGCGGGTCGCTTTGCCTGTATAAGGCCCGCCAATGGCCGTTGCCCCATCGGGCGAGCGGACCGACACAATTTCACAAGCCTTGCCCAAGAGCCGGTCCCAAGCGGGTCGCGAGCCCCGGGGTCCAGGCGTTGCCAGACCGGAGACCCGAGAAATGGCCGTCCCCAAGAGAAAAACCTCGCCGTCGAAGCGCGGCATGCGCCGTTCGGCCGATGCGCTGAAGCAGCCCACCTATGTCGAGAACCCGGATTCGGGCGAGCTTCACCGTCCGCACCATGTCGATCTGAAGAGCGGCATGTATCGCGGCAAGCAGATTCTGAAGCCCAAATCGGACATCTGATTTAGCTTCTTCCCTTCGGGGCTGATCAACGTTCAGGGCGCCAGCGGGAAACCGCCGGCGCCTTTGTCGTTTCAGGCGTCTTTGTCTTCAGGCGCCTGCGAGCCCCTTGAGGGCGTTGCCGACATGGCGGGCGGCCTGTTCGTGGATCGTCTCGGCCCAGTCTGCTTCCTCGACCAGAAAGACCGCGCGCATCTCCCGCGCGATCTCGCGGCCCTGCGGACTTGCCGGATCGCCATGCTGATAGAGCCAGTTGTCCGCCTGCAGCGCCGCGCCGACGCGATCCTGCGGCACGGTTCCGTATTCGATCGAGATCGCCATGGTCTGGCGCGGGCGGCCATCCGAGGCGAGAAGGTCGATCAGCGCGCTTTTCATCGAGCCGCGGACATCTGCCGAGACCGAGGTGCCGGCGCTGGTCGAGCGCACATCGGAGCCGAGCCATTGGCGCGCAAGCTCGAAGACCGGATGGCCCGGCCGCTCGGTGCAGAGCAATTCGCCTGCGCCGCGTTCGCCGAGACCGGTATGGATGTCGATGAAGGCGAGTGTCCTTCGCGGCAGGAACTCACGTTCGAAGATCTCGCGCATGATGCGATTGGACCAGCTCGGTCCCTGACCGCCATAGAAGAGCCCCGTGGGGTGCGTGTATTGGCCGGCGCTGAGTGCTGCGACAAAGGCTCCGATCCCATGCTCCTTGATGAAGGCGCCTTGTGCGGCGCGCGATTTTGCGCGCGTCTCCTCGGTCCATTCGCGGGGGACAAGCGCATCGTGGAGAAGCGCATAGCCCGTGTTTTCGGGGAAGGGCGGCGTGGTGAAATTGCGATTGAGGTCGATATTGTCCTCGTTGACGCGCCGACCATGCGCAAAGCCCCAGGGGTTGACCGCATGAATGAACAGAAGCGCCGTATCCTGCGGCAGACGTTCGCCGAGCCCCTCCTCAAGCAGCTTCGACTGGATGGCCGACCCCGTATAGCCCTCGATCCCGTGCGTTCCCGAGGTCATGGCGAGAAGCTTCGAGGCACCTGCGGGGCCGATCAGGGCGGCGTCGATGGCCAGTTCCTCGCCGTCGGGGCCGCGCAAGGGGTGCATTTCGCTGGTCACCCGGGCGCCAGCCAAGCCGGCAGCGGCAAGGAACCGGGCGCGCGCCTCGGCATAGCTCCTGGCAAAAGGCCCCGTCGTCGCCGTCATCCCGAACTCTCCCCCGTGTTCTTTTCTGCCTGCATCCAAGCATGAGGCCTTCGTCCGGCCAAGCGAGGGCGCGAGGAGGCGATTTTCCGCGCTTGTGCTATATTGGCACGTATTTCGGCCGGGCGGGGGGCGCCCGGTCTTAAAACTGGGGGATTTTCGACAATGTTCGGATCGCTGCCGCTGATGGCGCTCGTGGTCATCGCCTATAACGTCGTCGTGTTCATCACCGGTTTCACGCTGGAGACCGAGGTGTTCTCCATCGCGCTGATCTCGGGCGCCATCTGGACCGTCAATGTTGGCGACATCATTCTCGTTCTCGGTCTCTTGCTTCTGTTCATCGAGATCATCAACGCGACGCGGACGGGCACGCTCACCATCGTCAACCACGCGCTGTCGATGCTGGTGCTGCTGATCGCGGTGGTGGAATTCATCGTGCTGCCGCAGTTCGGCACATCGGACTTCTTCCTGATCGTAATGCTGACGCTGCTCGACGTGATCGCGGGATTCACCGTGACCATTACATCGGCGCGGCGCGACTTCTCGGTCAACGAGTAGTCAAAACTCATCCGCCTCTTCTTCCTCGGCTTCGAGGAGAAGCTCATAGGCAGCCTGCAGACGCCCCGTCATGCGGTGAGGCGGAAGCTCGTGTGTCTCGATGCGCGAGAGCGGCACGAGGCCCATCAGGCTGTTGGTGAGGAAGATGCCATCCGCGCGGGCAAGCCGCTGCGGCATGATCATGTCCTCGACGACCTCGATGCCGAGGCGGGTCGCGAGTTCGATCACCGCCGCCCGCGTTACGCCCGGCAGGATGCCGCAATCTTCCGCGGGCGTGGCGAGCCTGCCCCCCTCCCAGAGAAAGACATTGGCGACGCTGGCGCAGGAGAGATAGCCCGACGTGTCGAGCATGAGCGCCTCGTCGGCGCCGCGCGCGCGCGCCTCCTCGCGGGCGAGCACATTGTCGAGATAGGGCGCGGCCTTGAGACGCGAGACGGGCGAAAGCGCGTTGCGGCGCGGCGTCGCCACGATGGCGGTCAGCGACGTCGCGGGCGGCGGGCTTTCCACCGCGGTAATGACCAATGTTGGTTGCGGGCTCTCTGGCGGCAACAGCCCGCGCGGTCCCGGCCCGCGCGACAGCGTGATGCGGAGCGCCACGCGCGGCGCCTCGTTCAGTCCGTTCGCGTCGAGCAGCATCTCGCAGGCGACCGCGAGCAGGCCTGTCGACATGGGCATCGGTATGCCTAGAATATTCGCACCTGCCGCCAGCCGCACGACATGGGCATCGAGAAAGGCGATACGGCCGCGCCTCGCCAGCAAGGTTTCGAAGAGCGCGTCACCGAGAAGGAAGCCGCGGTCGCGAATGTCGATCCGCGCGTCGCTTTCGTCGAGAAGTTCGCCGTTGAGCCAGACAATCATGCGCGTCTCCTGGCCGCCGCTTCTGCATTCAGGAAATTCGAAAGCAGCAGATGGCCATGTTCGGTGAGCACGGACTCGGGGTGGAACTGTACGCCGTAGATCGGCGCCTGCGCGTGTGCGAGCGCCATCAGCGTTCCATCGTCGCAATGCGCGGTGGCGCGGAGGGGCCCATTTTCGGAAAGATCCGCCACCAGCGAGTGATAGCGCGCAGCGACGAACGGGTTCGGAAGGTTGCGAAAGATGCCTGTGCCACCGTGATGGATCTCTGCGGGCTTGCCGTGTACGGGGAAAGCGCGGCGCACCGTGCCGCCGAATGCCGTGGCGATGCATTGATGGCCGAGGCAGACGCCGAGCAGCGGCACGCGGGCGGAGGCGGCCGCGCGGGCCAGCGCCACGGAGATGCCCGCCTCGTCGGGGCCGCATGGGCCGGGCGACAGAATGATCGCTTCCGGTTCGCGGGCGAGCGCATCCTCGACCGTGATATCGTCATTGCGCACGACCTCGCGCGCAAAGCCCAGTTCACCGACATAACGGGCGAGGTTGTGAACGAAGCTGTCGTAGTTGTCGATGAGGAGGATCATGCCTCGACCTCCGCAGGCTCCGCCGCGATTTCGACTCCGAGGGCGCGTGCCATGCCGCGCGCCTTGGTCAGTGTTTCCTCGTATTCGGTTGCGGGGATGCTATCCGCCGTGATGCCGCCGCCCGCCTGGAACGTGACGCGGTCTCCTTTCACCACCATGGTGCGAATGGCAATGGACGTATCCATCGCGCCGTCGAAGCCGAGATATCCGATCGCGCCGCAATAAGGTCCGCGCATTGTCGGTTCGAGTTCGTCGATGATCTCCATTGCGCGCAGCTTTGGCGCGCCGGTGATGGAGCCGCCGGGGAAGCAGGCGGCAAGCAGATCGACATGGGCTTTGTCCGCGCGAAGTTTTCCCCGCACCGTCGAGACGAGGTGATGCACCTGTGCGAAGCTTTCCAGCGCGCAGAGCTTCTCGACGCTCACGCTGCCATCCTCGCAGACGCGGCTTATGTCGTTGCGAAGGAGATCGACGATCATCACGTTTTCGGCGCGATCCTTCTCGGACGAGAGAAGCTCGGCGGCGCGTTCGGCGTCTTCCTCAACGGTTGCCCCGCGCGGGCGCGTTCCCTTGATCGGTTTGGTTTCGACCTTGCCGTTGCGGGTCAGGAGAAAGCGCTCGGGCGATGATGAGACGATCGCGCCTTCGCCGAAGTTGAAGAAGGAAGCGAAGGGCGCCGGGCTTTCGTCGCGCAGGCGCAGGTAGAGCTCGTATGGTGTGTCGCCCTTGGCGAGGCTCGTCTCGAAACGCTGCGAGAGGTTTGCCTGAAAGATATCGCCCGCATGGATGTAGTCGACGACCTTCGCGACGGCGCGTTCATATGCGTCGCGTGTGAAGTTCGATCGGAGCGCCAGAACCTTTCGTGCGGACCGTGCCGTCCGCAACCTCGCCTCTGAGACGCGCAGCCGTAGCGCGCCTGCGCGTTCGGCGTTCGGCGCGACGATCCATGCGCGCCTTTCCGCATGATCGAAGGCGAGGACGGTGTCGTAGAGGCCGAGAGCCATGTCGGGAAGGTGTTGATCGTCTGCGGCGCGAGACATCGCGCGCTGACGCTCGAGCGTGCGGCCGAGCCCATAGCCGAAATAGCCTGCGGCACCGCCGGAGAAGGGCGGCAGGCCCGGGCTCGACGGCGCGGCAAGCGCGGCCATCCGTTCCTTGAGCAGCGTGAAGGGCGCTTCTTCGCCCCCCTCGCGCCAGACCATGGTTTCGAAAGGGTCGAGCGCTATGAAGCTCCAGCGCCCATGCAGCGCCGGGTCGCGGCCCGGCGCCGCCGTTGCGCTGTCGAGCAACAGGGCGAAAGCCTCGTCGGCGAACGCATGAAACAGCTCATGCGGCGCGGCCCATGGAAATTCTTCGATATGCATGTCGGACAAAGGCGCCGGACCTCGCTTGAAGCAAGACCAACCGGAAGCCCAGTCTAGCCCCCTCACTCGTATGTGGCGAGAACATAGGCTGCAATGGCCAGGCGTTCATCCTCTTTCAACCGGGCGAAGGAGGGCATGTTTGCCGGTGGCGTCGCCAGCAGCCGGGAAAGGTCGTCCCGACCGTAACGGGCGCCGATGTCCTTCAAGGGGGCTGCCGGTCTCTCGCCGCCATGGCAGGCCGCGCAGCCCGTGGTTTCGAAGAGAGCTTCTCCCCGCAGCACCTCGCTGGCGGTTGCCGTTTCACCGGCATTTTCGGGCGCTTCTTCGGCCTTGGGTTGTGCTGCTGCGGGAGGCGCGGGAGCGGCGGGTTCGGCGGGGACGGGAGCCGCGTTGCCATAGCTCACGCGGTAGATGGCGCCTGCGTAATCGTCCGACACGTAGATCGCGCCGTCGGGGCCCTCCGTGGTGTCGACGGGGCGGCCGAGCACTTCCCCATCCTTCAGAAAGCCGGTCATGAAGGGTGCGGCTGTAATGTCGCCACTCGCTCCCCAATGGACCGACATGATCTGGTAGCCCTGTTTTTCCGCCCGGTTCCATGAGCCGTGTAGCGTCACCAAGGCGGCGTTCTGAAGGCCGGGCACCGGACCATGGACGAACTTGATCGAGAGAGGCGCCATATGCGCGGGGAAGCCATAGGCAGGGGGCACGGCGCCCGCGATGCGTGGATCCGGCGTCTGGCCGAAGTCGGGATCGGCCACGTTGTTCCCATAGCGGAAGGGCCAGCCGTAGAACCTGCCCTGTTCGATGAGATTCAGGTCTTCCGGTGGAAGGTCGTCGCCCAGAAGGTCGCGTCCATTGTCGACGCCCCACATGCGTCCCTGCGCATCCCAGTCGAAGCCGACCGTGTTGCGAAGGCCTTCGGCATAGATTTCAACCACCTTGTCGTCCGGGCGGAAGCGCAGGATGGCCGCGCGGCGGTTGTCCTTTTCGATGCAGACATTGCAGGACGATCCGACGCTCACATACATCCAGCCATCGGGCCCCATGCGCAGCGTGCGCGACCAATGGTTCCCGTCCGCGGGGAGGCCGGTGATCATGCGCTCGATGGCGCCGGTGAGCTTGCCCGTCGCTTCGTCGAAGGGCACGCGCAGGATCGCATCCGTTTCGGCGACATAGAGATAGCCCCCATGAAGCTCGATGCCATGCGGCCGGTTGAGGCCGGTGAGCAGCGCGCGGATCGGCCCGCCGCGCCCCGTCTTCCTGGTGTCGCGGCCGATCAGGGCGATCTCGCCCTTGCGTGGGATCGACACCAGAAGGTCGCCGCCGCTCGTCCAGCGCATGATGCGCGGCTGTCCGAGCCCGACCGCATAACGGTTCACCTGAAAGCCTTCGGGCAGTTGCAGTCTTTCGCGCAGCGTCCTGTCCGGCGCCGCGTCCGTGCCCCAGTTGAGAAGATCGTTGGGCATCGGCGCGTTGATGGTCCAGGCCGCCGGCCAGAACTGGTATGCGGTTGCGGCGGGCAGGCCGATCAGGATGAGAAGACTGAAGAATACTTTTCGCAGCATCCGGGTCCCCCTTGTTCCCACGCGCCTTGAGGTCTCACGTGCCCTATCGCTGTTCCGGCGCGGCTCCGTTGCCCGCGGGTCTGGCCTCGATGCGCATGGGCGTCTTTGCGCCCATTGTTACGTCCTGCTGCCCGGCAAGAAAATCGAGGATGAGGCCAGTCACCAGAGGCGCCCGCGAAAACGCGATATTGTGCCCAAGGCCGGGATAGGAATGAAGCCGGGCACGCGGCATCAGCGCCATCAGCTTCTGCGAGGCGCTGAAGGGCACGGTTTCGTCCGCTTCACCCCAGATGACCAGGACAGGCCGCTCCGACCGCCCGGCTTCGGCGTAATCCACCTGCGCGCTGTCGAGCGGATAATGACGGATCGTCGACACCAGCGCATCGCCATAGCCGCGATAATCCATCTGACGGTCGAAATCGGCGAGGAAACGAACCGGGTCCGGCGCGGCCTGAGCGTCCTTGGCGGCGATGTCATGGAAAATTCGTAGGCCGAACATCCGCGCGATCCACTCGCCGATGACCGGACGGGCCAGAACGCCCTCCTTGAGCTTCGGTGCGATGCCGAGCCCCGCAGGCGCGATCAGCGTCAGCGAGCGGACGCGCTCGGGGTGCCTCGCCGCGAAGATGACGGCCGCCGCGCCGCCCATCGAATAGCCGACGAAATGCGCGGGCGCGGTGAGACCGAGCTTGTCCGTCAGGTTGAGGATCAGGCGGTCGGTGAGGTTGGCGTCGTACTCGACGGCTGGCCGGTCGGAGAGGCCGCGCCCGTAATTGTCGAAGGCGAGGACACGGTAGCCCGCATCGGTCAGCGGTTTCACATAGTCGTCGAAGACAAAGGACGGGAGCGAAAATCCGTGGACAAGGACGACAAGCGGCCCGTTCGACGGGCCCTCGAGCCGGTAATGCACGGTGCCGTCGGGCAGGTCCATGAAGGCATGGGCGAGGCCCTGCTTCCGCAGAGCGGCGCGTGAGTCGGCGTCGAGCACGGGTTTGGCGCGGCCCGCAGCCCAATAGAACACCAGCAGAATCAGGAAGATCGCAGCCACGGTCGCGGCCACGCCTTTGAGGATCGCCATTCTTTTTTGTCTCCGCCTCTACCGCGACGTAGCGGCAGGCTAGGCATTCTAGAGAGTCCTGCCTGCCGCCACAAATGCGGACAGGTCATGTTCGTCTTCGGGCCTTGCAGGGGCCTCGGAGTGAAGGCTTGATGCAGACCAGCAAGAGGAAACGCGCTGGCGATCTGATCCGGCGCCCGAATCGAAACGGGAAGGACACTATGACAAACGCATTCAAGGACAAGGTGCTTGCAGGCAAGGTCGCCTTCGTGGCGGGCGCTTCGAGCGGCATCAATCTCGGCATTGCGCAGCATTTCGCGCGGGCGGGCGCCAAGGTTGCCATCATAAGCCGCAGCCATGACAAGATTACGGCGGCCGCGAAGACGATGACCGACGAAGGCTTCGACGCCATCGGCATGGCCGCCGACGTGCGCGATTTCGAGTCGGTCGACAAGGCGCTCAAGGCGACGCATGACAGGTTCGGCAAGATCGATATCGTGATTTCGGGCGCGGCCGGCAACTTCGTCGCCCCGGCGCTGGGCATGTCGTCCAACGGTTTCAAGACGGTCGTCGACATCGACCTGATCGGCACGTTCCACGTGCTGCGCGCTTCATTCCAGTATCTGAACCGTCCGGGCGCGTCGCTCATCTCGATCACGGCGCCGCAGGCGATCAACCCGTCGATGTTCCAGGCCCATGTCTGCGCCGCCAAGGCAGGCATCAACATGCTGACGAAATGCCTCGCGATGGAGTGGGGTCCTGCAGGCGTGCGCGTCAATGCGATTTCGCCCGGACCGATCGCCGACACGGAAGGCATGGTCCGTCTCGCGCCGACGCCGGAAGCCGAAGCGCATGTGAAGGCGCGCCTCGCGCTTCGCGACTACGGCACCAAGACCGACATCGCCGACATGGCGCTCTTCCTGTCGACCGACAATGCCAAATACATCACCGGCACGATCATCGACGTCGATGGCGGAACGAAGCTCGGCGATGCGGGCGCGAACGCGCTGGCTGCGTTCAGCTGATCGTCTGAAGCGATTTTGGTCGGCGCCCTTGCGAGGCTCTTGCCCTCCCGCTCCATGAGGCTAGGCTTGCCTCATAAAAACCATGGGGAGGAGAGGACATGTATGCGAGGGCGCCGATACCGACATCCGAATTCGAATGTCTGCGCTACGAGGTTCGCGATCACATCGCGGTGATCACGATCAACCGGCCCGAGCGCCGCAACGCGCTCAACCGCCGCGCCTATGACGAAGTCGAATGCGGCTTCCGCGCGGCTGCCGCCGATCCCGAAGTACGCTGCGTTGTCATCACCGGCGTCGATCCGGCCTTCTGCTCCGGCGAAGACGTGAAGGAGATGATGACCGGCGCGCAGCATGACGCAAGCGTCGCGAGCCTGACGCGCATAAGGCCGGAGCCGACGCCTGCCGCCGTTGCGGCGCTCGAATGCGACAGGCCGGTGATCGCCGCGGTCAATGGCTCGGCGGTCGGCTGGGGCATGGAGCTCTCCCTTTTCGCCGACATACGCATTGCCTCCGAACAGGCGAAGTTCGGCGAACTCTTCATCAAGCGCGGGCTCATCTCCGATGTGGGCGGGCTCTGGCGCCTGCCGGCCATTGTCGGCCCCGCGAAGGCGGCGGAACTGCTCTTTACCGGCGATATCATCGACGCGCAGGAGGCCCTGCGCATCGGCCTCGTGACCGAGGTGACGCCACATGCGCAATTGATGGAGCGGGCCATGGCGATGGCGGACCGCATCGCCGTCAATCCGCCGCTTGCCCTTCGCTACATGAAGGAGGGACTGCGCCGGACCGCCTATGGCGATTTACGCGAGATCGGAAGCTGGGTCAGCGGTACGCTGGGCCGCCTCTTCCAGACAGAGGACCATCGCGAGGGCGTTGCAAGCTTCATCGAAAAGCGGCCGCCCGTGTTCAAGGGACGTTGAGGACCTATGGCTCTTTTCTTCGATCAGGAATGGTTCGACGCGAAGCTGAAGGCGAAGGACCGGACGCGGGACGATGTCGCCGCCGCGCTCCGGCTTTCGCGCGAGCAGGTCGACGAGGTCTTCAAGGACCAGCGTGAACTCTCGCCCAACCATGTGACCATGCTGGCGCGCCTCATCGAGGAGCCCATTACCGAAGTCGTTTCCCGCGCCGGCATCGCCACGCCTGCGCCCGCGCCCAAGGCGCCGGGCGACAGCGCGGCGGTGCTCGCCAAGCTCGACGAGATGGAGCAACGCCTTGTCCGCATGGAACGGGCGATAGCGGACCTGCAGTCGCTTATCCTCGCGACGCGTCCGCTCGGTTGAGAAAGGCCTCAGAGCTTCCGGTCCACCGTCCGCAAGCGGAGCGTTTCAGCCAGAAGGTCGGGCAGCATGTCCGCCGTGATATAGGCGCTGGTCGCGCGCCGACGTTTGCGGTCCTTGCGTTGCGGCGAGCGAGCCCAGGGAAAACTCTGATCGACATATTGGGCGAGGAAAGCCGCGACAGGGCGGAAGCTCTGCGGTGCGCGTGTGCCGGACATGGAGGCTCGCGACGGCGCAGCCGGCGCTTCGACGCCCTGCTGTGACTGAGCGCGCGACGCCTCCTTCGTTCCCGTTGAACGCGACTGCGCCGATGTGCCGATGCGCCTGACTTCCATGTCTTCGTTTGTTCCGCTCGCGTGTCGCCCGATGCGGCAAGTGAGCAAGAAGTCTGCCACGACGTGATGCGGCGTCGTTAACCAGGTTTGTTAAAACTTTAGTCGCCACGTCGCTTGGCGGAATCTTAAGACCTCGGCGCGAAACTGCAACCTGCTCAACGGATCGCCCAGAAGGGCGCGATGGCACCGGAACGCCGGATCATTCGAGCAGGTGAGGCCAAGACGTGGATAGTGATACCTTCAGGGCGGGGCAGAAGCCTGAAAAGCTGCTGGCGCGGCGTTCTGCCGACGTCGTCAGCGCGGTCGGCGATGTCTCCTATCGCTGGTCCATCAAGGAAGACCTGATCGAATGGGGCGAGGGCGCGGAACCGCTCCTCGGCGTGACCAACCCCGAATGCGTGAAGACAGGCCGGGCCTTTGGTGCGCGGTCATTGTCCCAAAAAGGCGCGAGCCGTTATGAAACGGTGATGTATTCGCGCGAGAGCGACAATGGCGGCGGCGTCCGTTACGAGATCGAATATCAGCTTGTCGACGATTATGGCGGCAAGCGCTGGGTCGAGGATCGCGGCCGCTGGTTCGCCGATGCGGACGGAAATCCGGAAATCGCGGTGGGCGTTCTTCGTGCCATCGATCAGCGCAGGGTGCGCGACGACCAGCTCGTCCGCCTGTCGACTTTCGACGAACTTACGGGCCTGCTCAATCGCGTTCGCCTGAAGGGTGAACTTTCCGACGTCCTGACGCAGGCGCGGACGCCCTCGGCGTTTCTCCTGCTTGCCGTCGACAATCTCGCGCGGATCAACGAGTCCTATGGCTTCGATGTCGGTGACGAAGTCATTGTCGGCGTTGCAGAACGGCTCGGAGGAATGTCCCGCCGGGCCGATGCGCTGGGCCGATATTCCGGCAACAAGTTCGGCGTGGTGCTTCGAAATTGCACCCACGACCGCCTGGGAGACGTTGCGGAGCGACTGCTCGGGTCGGTGCGCGATCAGGCCATACAGACATCGCGCGGGCCCGTCGCGATCACCATGTCGGCCGGCTGCATATCGCTTCCCTTTCACGCGCAAACGGTCGAAGCGGCGCTTGCACATGCCGAAGAAGCGCTCATGTCCGCCAAGCAGATGCATCGCGACAGCTATGTCGTCTATGCGCCGTCGCGCGAGCGGGAGAAAATGAGGCAGCGCAATATCCATCTCGCGGATGAACTGATCTCCGCGCTGAATGACCGCCGAATTCGACTTGCCTACCAGCCGATCTTTTCGTCGCGCTCGGGTGAGCCGGAATTCTACGAATGCCTGATCCGTCTCGTGCATGAAGATGGGAGGATCATCGCCGCGGGCAGCTTCATCCCGATTGCGGAGAAGCTCGGTCTCATCGGGCTCCTTGACTATCGTGTGATGGAGCTTGCCATTGAAACATTGCGCGCGCGGCCTGATGTGAAGCTCGCGCTCAATGTGTCGGGCGGCACGACGAGCGACCGCATGTGGCTTGACGCGCTGGTGGCGCAGTTGCGCTCGGACCCGGGGCTTGCGACACGCCTCACCGTGGAGATCACGGAGACGGTCGCCATTCATGACATGGCGGAAGCGGCAGGCTTCATTTCGCAGCTTCGCGATCTCGGCTGCCAGATTGCCATCGACGATTTCGGCGCCGGCTATACGTCGTTCCGCAACCTGCGCGCACTCGACGTCGATCTGGTCAAGATCGACGGCTCGTTTGTCCAGAACCTCATCGAGAACCGGGACAACCAGTTCTTCGTGAGGACGCTGGTCGAGCTTGCGCATAACTTCAATCTGCCCATCGTTGCCGAGTGGGTCAGCAATGAAGACGAGGTTGCGATGTTGCGCGATCTCGGCGTCGAGTATCTGCAGGGCTTCTATCTGGGCGAGCCCTCGCTCGACCTGCCCGAAGCGGAGGCGCAATCCGCCGCGCTGGGTTGATCCTGCCCGATCCGGTGGCGGCGCTATTTCTTGACGAGCGACTCGAGCTGCGCCTGCATGGCGGCCATCTGCCGCTTCAGTTCCTCGATCTCGCGTTCTCTCGGATTCGGCTCCGCTTCGCTTCCGGCGGCTTCCGGGGCGTGCTCATCTTCGGGGCGCGACGATTTCGTGCGCGGTGCGAAGGGCGAGAACATGCGCATGGCGCTGTCGAACATCGCGAAGTTCTGGCGGATCTGGTCTTCGAACTGGCCGAGGCGCGGATTGCCGGTGAAAGCGCTGGTGATCTTCGAACGAAGCTTTTCCTGCTCGCGCGAGAAGGCGTCCATGCTCAGTTCGAGATATGAGGGGATGAAGCCCTGAAGACTGTCGCCGTAGAAGCGGATGATCTGGCGCAGGAACTTGATCGGCAGGAGGTTCTGGCCGCTCTTGCCTTCTTCTTCGAAGATGATCTGCGCGAGAACGGAGCGCGTGATGTCTTCGTTCGTCTTCGCATCATGCACGACGAAATCCTGACCCTTCTTCACCATCTCGCAGAGATGATCGAGGGTCACGTAGCTCGACGTCGCGGTGTTGTAGAGACGCCGGTTCGCATATTTCTTGATGACAATGATGTCACCTTCCGTGGAGGCGGTTTTCTTTGCCACGGTTTGTGTCTCTCCACTGAAAGCAGCTCGCGCCGAGCGTGAGCCGCGCGATCGAGAACATCATGCTGCCGCCGTTTTCGGCGGTGGTGCTCCCGGTCCCCCTATTATTAGGGTTCATTCTGACGCGGTATTGTTGCAACGCGCAAGTCCCTACGTTGCATTGCACAGAAATCCGTTTACCGGGCCTCCCTGCTCGGGCATTCTTCGCAAATCTCCCGCAAGGCTCCCGTGTTGTGTAGGCGGGGCCGAAACCTCTGAGGAACGCCATGAGCAAATCCGACACCGGTGTAGTCATCGTTGGCGCGGCTCGCACGCCCGTCGGTTCATTCAATGGCGCTCTGTCGAGCCTGCCTGCGCATGAGCTTGGCCGCATTGCCATCGGCGCGGCGCTGGAGCGCGCGGGCGTCGACAAGTCGCAAGTTTCCGAAGTCATCATGGGGCAGATCCTGCAGGCGGGTCAGGGGCAGAACCCGGCGCGTCAGGCCTCGATCAATGCGGGGCTTCCCGTCGAAGTGCCTGCATGGGCCATCAACCAGCTTTGCGGCTCCGGGCTCCGCGCCGTCGCGCTCGGCTACCAGGCGATCGTCAATGGCGACAGCGAGGTCGTGGTTGCGGGCGGCCAGGAGAGCATGAGCCAGGCGCAGCATGCGGCCTATCTGCGTTCGGGCCAGAAGATGGGCGACATTCAGTTCGTGGATACGATGCTCAAGGACGGGCTGTGGGACGCGTTCCACGGCTACCACATGGGGCAGACGGCCGAGAATGTTGCCGCCCGCTGGCAGATCACGCGCGAGGAGCAGGATGCTTTCGCGGTTGCCTCACAGAACAAGGCCGAGGCCGCGCAGAAATCCGGCCGCTTCAAGGACGAGATCGTTCCTGTCACGATCAAGACACGCAAGGGCGATACGGTCGTCGCTGATGACGAATATATCAAGCCGGGCACGACGCTCGAAGGCATCAAGGGCCTGAAGCCGGCCTTCCAGAAGGAAGGCGGCACGGTGACGGCGGCCAATGCCAGCGGCATCAACGACGGCGCGGCGGCTCTTGTGCTGATGAGCGAAGAGCGCGCGAAGAAGGAAGGCCGCAAGGTTCTGGCGAAGATCGTTTCCTGGGCGCAGGCCGGCGTCGAGCCCGCCCTGATGGGTTCGGGTCCGATCCCTGCCGCGCGCGCCGCGCTCAAGAAGGCGGGCTGGTCGGTCTCCGATCTCGATCTCGTCGAGGCGAACGAGGCTTTTGCGGCGCAGGCGCTCGCGGTCAACAAGGATCTCGGCTGGGATGTGTCGAAGGTGAACGTCAATGGCGGCGCGATCGCTCTCGGACACCCGATCGGCGCATCCGGCGCGCGCGTTCTCGTGACGCTGCTTCACGAGATGGAAAAGCGCGACGCGAAGAAGGGTCTTGCGACGCTCTGCATCGGCGGCGGCATGGGCATCGCCCTCTGCGTCGAGCGTGCCTGAACGTAATTTGCGGCAATAATCCGTAAGCGGAGTTGCCGCAGGGTGGAGATGGGTCGTGAGCTGCGACGGGGGTCGCGGGCGTCACGGGTAGCGAGGAAGAGGTTTCGAATATATGGCGAGAGTTGCAATTGTGACTGGCGGCACGCGTGGCATCGGCCATGCGATTTCGGTTGAACTGAAGGCGGCGGGTTACACGGTTGCCGCCAATTACGCCGGTAACGACGCTGCGGCGGAGGCCTTCTCGAAAGAGACGGGCATCAAGACTTACAAGTGGGATGTCGGCGACTACGACGCCTGCGTGAAGGGTCTGGCCCAGGTCGAGACAGAACTCGGACCCATCGATGTGGTCGTCAACAATGCGGGCATCACGCGCGATGCGACGCTTCACAAGATGACGCCGCAGCAGTGGCGCGATGTCATGCGCGTCGATCTCGATTCGATGTTCAACATGTGCCAGCCGCTCATCGAGGGCATGCGCGAGCGCGGTTACGGGCGCATCATCAACATCTCGTCCATCAACGGCCAGAAGGGCCAGATGGGCCAGACGAATTATTCGGCGGCCAAGGCGGGCGTCATCGGCTTCACCAAGGCGCTGGCGCAGGAAGTCGCGAAGAAGGGCATCACCGTCAATGTGATCGCGCCGGGCTATATCGACACCGAGATGGTCGCCGCCGTGCCGCCCAAGGTGCTCGAAAGCATCATCGCGACGATCCCGGTCGGACGTCTCGGCAAGGCGGAAGAGATCGCGCATTGCGTCGTCTTCCTTGCCGACGAGAAGGCCGCCTTCATCACCGGCGCGACCTTCACCGCCAATGGCGCGCAGTATATCGCGGGCTGAGATTCCGCTCCGCCTCGTCTTGCACGGCATGCCCCGCTTGATGCGGGGCATGCCGCTGGATTCTGTGGGGCCGCTACCCGTTTTTCCTCGTCGCCTGCTCGCGGTCATATTGTTCCGCGCGGTCGAGGCGGCCATGCGCCGGATAGACCCAGGTGTCCGGCGGGCCGACATCGACATGCACAAAGGGATGCTTCACCGGATAGAAGCCGGCGCCGCCCTTGTTCAGCTTTTTCGCCACGCGATAGATCATCTCCGGGTCGGAAAAATCCTGCGTGAGATCCATTGCCATGCCGCGCATGTGAAAGCTCGACGGATCGACGCCATCCGAATGTGCGGAAAGCCAGGCATTGGTGCTTGCCGAGCGGTAGCCAGACATTGTGTAGAGCGGCTCGTTCGACGGCGTCAGGCTGTCGATCTCCCAGAGAAGATCGAGCAGGTCGGTATGCATCCGCGTCGTTTCGGCGGTGCGCAGGTCGCGCATGAAACGGTCGATCTCCTTCAGCGCGCCGTCGATATATTCGCCGTCCGCCCAATAGGTGATCTTCAGCTTCTCGCCGGAATTGAGGTTCTGCATGTTGAGCATGCGCTTATAGGGTGCCGATGCCTTGACGATGGCGGGGGCGGCAATGATACCGACCGCGCCGGCAGTCAGCGCAAGCGCCGTGCGTCTTGTAAGGCCGGATCGCTTCTTCATGCCGCTCTCCTCACTGCACCGAATGCAGATGGCCGATCAGCGCGTCGGGTGCGTGCGCCGCGAGCGTTCGCCCGTTCTTCTCGGGCATGAGCTGCACAAAGCGATAGCCGCGCTTTTCCAGCGTCACGATGAGGTCAGAGAGCATGTCCGCGGTATGCGGCTTCGTGTCATGCAGGATGAGAATGCCGCGCCCGATCTGATCGATATTGACGAGTGCGCGTTTGTAGACCTGCGCGCTCGAAATCTTCAGCCAGTCATCGGCGCCGAAATCGCAGGAGACGGTCGCGATGTTGCGCGCGCCGAGCCAGCTTCTAAGGGCCTTCTCATCGTTGAGACCGGGAAACCGAAAGAAGGGCGCGAGGCGGGCTTGAGATGCGGGTGGGGCGCTTGCCAATGCGGCTTCGACCGCGGCGAAGCCCTTGGAGATTTCCTGTTTCGCCTCGGGCTTCGACAGGTGGCGCAGATTGTTGGGATGGAACCAGCTATGTGTGCCGATGGTGTGGCCCCGCGCCGCGACCTCACGCACGAGATCGGGCCGCGCATGTGCGTACCAGCCGACCATGAAGAACGTCGCCTTGATGCAGTGGCGGTCCAGAATGTCGAGGACGCGCTCGGTCGTTTTTGGGTCGGGCCCGTCATCGAAGGTGAGGGCGATTTCCTTGGGCCCGAGCATCTGGCCCTTGGCATATTGCATCGTCCCATAGGCCGCGCCGCCCCGCGTCGGCAGTTCGACGGTGGGCGTGTGCGCCGGGGCGCGGGGATCGGTCGGGCAGGCGATGCCTTCCGCGCGTGCAGTGCCGCAAAGGCCGGACGAGAGCCCGGCCAGCAGGAAAGCAGCGGTCAGCGAGAGATATCTCAAGGTTGCGCCCCCGGTCTGGTACGGGGAGCTTAACATTGTCCCAAAACGGGAAAAGTGAAACTTCCGTCGCTCAGGCGCCCGGCCGCCAGTCTTTTTGCGCCATCTCGAAGCCCGCGAAATCGAAACCGGGGGCGACGGTGCAGCCGACCAGCGTGAAGGCCCCGAGAGGCTCCGCCGCCTGCCAGTGCCGCGCAGGCACCACGAGCTGCGGCCTGTGGCCCTGGGCAAGGTCGGGGCCGAGAACGAGGCGGGCGGCGAACTGGCTGTCCGGCGAGACGGAAAGGGCGAGCGGCCCGCCCGCATACCAGTGCCAGACCTCCGCCGCATCGACCTGGTGCCAATGAGAGCGCTCGCCCGCCTTCAGCAGGTAATAGATTGCCGTCGAATGGGCGCGGTCGCCCGCATGGTCCCGAAAGGTTTCGCGAAACCAGCCGCCTTCGGGATGGGGCGCGAGGTCGAGCAGGCGGATGATCTCGTCGGCGTCGAGCGCGGCGATTTCCATGTTCAGAACTTGTCCTTGCGGGCGCGCGTTTCCGCGAAGACATCGACATCGGCGGCGTTCGGCAGGCCGATGGTCGCGCGAAGATCGGCGCTCGCGGCGCGGAGAAACGGGTTCGTCGCCTTTTCGAGCGCGATGGTGGTCGGCACGGTCCATTCGCCCCGCGCGCGCTTGTCGTCGATTTCCTTCGCGCGGGCAACGAGCGCCGCGTTATGCGGCTCGACGGTCAGCGCGAAGCGGGCATTGGACTGCGTATATTCATGGGCGCAATAGACGGTCGTGTCGTCCGGCAGCGCCATGAGCTTGCCGAGCGAGGTCCACATCTGCGCCGGAGTGCCCTCGAAAAGACGCCCGCAGCCAAGCGCGAAAAGCGTGTCGCCGACGAAGACCACGTGGTCGTCAGCGAAGTGATAGGCGACATGGCCTCGCGTATGTCCCGGCACATCAATGACGCGGGCGCGTGCCGATCCGACTTCCACGATATCGCCTTCGCCGACGGCGCGGTCGATACCGGGGATGAGATCCTTCTCGCCCTTCGGGCCGACGATCGTGCAGCCGGTTTTCGCCTTGAGTTCCGCATTCCCGCCCGCATGATCGAAATGATGATGCGTGTTGAGGATATGCGTGAGCTTCCAGCCGGTCGTCTCCAGCGCATTGAGGATCGCGGCCACCTCGGGCGTGTCGATCGCCGCCGTGGCGCCATTCGCGGAGTCATGGACCAGATAGCCGTAATTGTCCTTCAGCGCGGGGAATTGATAAATCTGAAGCTTGGCCATGAGGATCGGCTTTCCTTGAGGGTTTGCTCCTTCCAACCTAATGCGCGAGCCTTACGAGTTGAACCCCGAAACGGCTGCGATAAACCATTAGGAAAAATCTGCTAGGCTTTCTCCATGCCGATGGATGTCATCGATCTCAGGGATTTTTACGGGCGGCCGCTGGGCCGCGTCGCGCGTTCGTTGATCGGGCAGCGCATCAGAGCGCTTTGGCCCGATGCGAAGGGGCTTTCGGTCCTCGGCCTTGGTTTCGCGACGCCCTATCTCGGCATGTTTCTTGGCGAGGCGGAACGCGTCATCGGGCTCATGCCAGCGCAGCAGGGCGTGCTGCGCTGGCCATCGGAGGGGCGCTCTCTCACGGGCCTCACCGACGAAAAGGAATTGCCGCTCGAGGATGAGAGCATGGACCGGGTGCTCGTCGTGCATGGGCTCGAAGCGAGCGAGGCCATGCGCGCCATGCTGCGCCAGGTCTGGCGCGTGCTGGCGCCGGGCGGGAGGGTCATCATTGTGGTGCCGAACCGGCGCGGCCTCTGGGCGCGGCGCGAGGTGACGCCCTTCGGTCAGGGTCAGCCCTTCTCGCGCAGCCAGATCACCCAGGCGTTGCGCGAGTCGATGTTCAGCCCGGCGAACTGGGAGACGTCGCTTTTCGTGCCGCCCTTCGACTGGCGCCCGCTCATGCGTTCGGCCCGCGCATGGGAGCGCGTCGGCTCGCTTCTCTGGCCGCGCTTCTCCGGCGTCATCATTGTCGAGGCGACGAAGCAGATTTACGCGGCAACGCCAATCCGCGAGACAAAGCGCATCGAGGCGATCCGCCAGCGCGTGCGGGCCATCGCGCCTGTGTCGCAGGGCTGGCCGAGAAAAGAGAGCTAGTTACTTCCGCGACATCAGCAGCACGGCGTCTTCGGCCATGAGATTGTCGAGCGTGCCGGGGCGGCCGACGCGGCGGGCGCGGTTGCCGGAGACGCTCACCGCGTCGTCGATGCGGAAGCCGACTTCCTCGCAGAGAGCCACGAAATCGCGCACCGTGCAGAGGTGAATATTCGGCGTGTCGTACCAGTCATGTCCAAGCGTCCTCGTCACCGGCATGCGGCCGGTCCAGAGAAGCTGGAGACGCACGCGCCAGTTGCCGAAGTTCGGGAAGGAGACGATGCAATGCTTCCCGATGCGCTGCATCTGGCGCAGCACTTCGCGCGGATTGCGCGTCGCCTGAATGGTCTTGCTCAGGATCACATAGTCGAACGCATCCTGCGGATAGTCGCTGAGATCGGAATCCGCATCGCCCTGTATGACCGAAAGGCCGCGCGAGACGCAGGCATTGACGCCTTCCTGGCTCAGTTCGATGCCGCGCCCATCGACATTCTTCGTGCGCGCGAGGAGCGCGAGCAGCGCCCCGTCGCCGCAGCCGACATCGAGCACGCGCACATTGGGCTCGATCATCTCGGCGATGAGCGCAAGGTCGATGCGGTTCTGCACGTAACCATGGGCCGGGGCGATTTCAGTCGACGTCATTTAAGCCCTCGCCGTTCGGCGGCGGCGCCGATGAAGCCCTTGAGCGTCGCGAACATTTCGGGCTCGTCGAGCAGGAAAGCGTCATGGCCCTTGTCCGTCTCGATCTCGACGAAACTCACATTGGCGGCGGCCGCGTTCAGCGCATGCACGATCTGGCGATTGTCCGAGGTCGGAAAGAGCCAGTCGCTCGTGAAGGAGACGACGCAGAAGCGCGTCTTTGTGTCCTTGAAGGCGTTGGCAAGCACGCCGCCGCAATCCGCCGCGAGGTCGAAATAATCCATCGCGCGGGTGATGTAGAGATAGGAGTTCGCGTCGAAGCGATCGACGAAGGTCGAGCCCTGATAGCGCAGATAGGACTCGATCTGGAAGTCCGCGTCGAAGCCGTAGGTCACCTTGTCGCGGTTCTGGAGATTGCGTCCGAACTTGCGATGCAGCGCCGCTTCCGAAAGATAGGTGATGTGCGCCGCCATGCGCGCGACGGCGAGGCCCTTCGCGGGGCTCGTTCCCTCGTCGAGATAGGCGCCGCCCCGCCATTCCGGATCGGCCATGATCGACTGCCGCCCGACCTCGTGGAAGGCGATGTTCTGGGCCGAGTGGCGCGCCGCCGTGGCGATGGGGATCGCGGAGAAGACGCGCTCAGGATAGGCCGTCGCCCATTGCAGCACCTGCATGCCGCCCATGGAGCCGCCGATGGCGCAGAAAATGTCCTTGATGCCGAGCCGGTCGAGCAGCATCGCCTGCGCCCGCACCATGTCGCCGATGGTGATGACCGGGAAGGACAGGCCGTAGGGCTTGCCCGTCTTCGGGTCGATGTCCTTCGGCCCGGTCGTGCCCATGCAGCCGCCGATGACGTTCTGGCAGATGACAAAATAGCGGTCCGTGTCGATGGGGAGGCCTGGGCCCACCATCATCGGCCACCAGCCACCGGGCTTGCCGGTGATGGGGTGGCGGCTCGCGACATGCTGGTCGCCGGTCAGCGCATGGCAGATAAGCACGACATTCGACTTGTCGGCATTGAGCGTGCCATAGGTCTCGTAGGCAATGGTGAAGGGCGAGAGGCTGACCCCGCAGTCGAGCTGAAGCGGCGCCTCCGGCCCGAAGGTCGTGACGGCGCTGACGGCCCTCACCCTTGCGGCCGCGTCGTCCGGCTCTTTCTGAAATTCCACGGTCTGGCTCATCGCCCGGCGATCTTTCCTCAAGTCCCGGCCTCAAGTCCGGCTTGGGCCGCGGGCGGTCGGGGACCTTTCCGGGTGCTTGCCGGGCCTTGCCGGACCCCCGGCGGCAGGGTGCATAGCTAGGGACGCACCCCCCTAAATGTCAATGTTTTCTTTGATTTTGGCGGGTTGGCCGCTTATGAATACCGCTCTTGCGGGTGGGGGCACGGGGGGCCTTTCGGCCCGTTTCCCGAGCTTCCGGAAAGCCCGCCCCTTCAGTCTCCAGATGCCCATGTCGACCACCAGCAAAGAACCAGCCAAGGCGCTCAGCGAGGTCCGCCGCGAGATCGATACGATCGACGACGCGATCCAGGATCTGCTGATGAAGCGCACGGAACTCGTGGTCGAGGTCGCGAATGCGAAGGCGCGCGCCGCGAGCGCGAACGGGGAGGGCAGTTTCATCGCCTTCCGGCCAGGCCGCGAGGCCTCGGTGTTGCGCCGTCTCGCTTCCCGGCAGAAGGGGCGTATGCCGCTCAAGGTCGTGTTCCGCATCTTCCGCGAAGTCATTTCGACCATGACGCGCATTCAGGGCCCCTTCCGCATCGAGGTTTTCGGGCCGGACAACGCGCTTGCCTATTGGGATCTCGCGCGGAGCTATTACGGCTCGTCGACGGAGATGGAGCTTCACGACACGGCGCGCGAGGTGTTGCGCCGCGTGACCCATGACCGCTCGGCAGTCGGCATCCTGCCGCTTCCCGGCAATTTCGAGGGCGGCGACTGGTGGTCGGCGCTTGTGAATGGCGCAAAGGATGGGCCCCGCGTCGTCGCGCGCATACCATTCCTCGAGATCGGGACCGAGAGCGATGCGGTGAGCGCGCTCGTCGTGACGCGGGCCGAGTTCGAGGCGACCGAAGACGATACGAGCCTTCTCGCCATTACCGTCGAGAGCAATGTGAGCGAGGCCATGATGACCGCCCGTGTGAAAGCGGCGGGCTTCGACGCCACGCGCATCGCCGTTGCCGAAACGAAGGACGGGCAAGCGCTCCGCCATAATCTTTTCGCCATCGCGGGCCATATCACCGCCGATGACGCGCGGCTCGACGCCATCACCTCGGATGGGACTGTCGAAAGCGCGCACATCATTGGCGGCTATGCGAACCCGGTTCAACGCGCGAAAGACGGCGAATGAAATGACGAAGAAACCAGTTCCCCAGAAGGGCATTCTCGAGATCGCTCCCTATGTCGGCGGTCGTGCCCACGCACATGGCGTGGCCAAGGTCTTCAAGCTCTCGGCCAACGAAACGCCGCTCGGGCCTTCGCCGCTCGCGCGCGAGGCCTTCGTCCGCTCGGCCGACCAGCTCGAATTCTACCCGGAAGGCTCGGCCGCCGAATTGCGCGCGGCGATTGCCGAACGCTATGGCCTCAATCCGGACAATATCGTTTGCGGTTCGGGCTCGGACGAGCTGTTGCACCTGCTTGCCCAGGCCTATCTCGGCGAGGGCGATGAGGCGATTGCGACGGAGCACGGCTTTCTCGTTTATCCGATCGTGACCCGCGCGGCCGGCGCGAAGATCGTTCAGGTGAAGGAGAAGGGGCTTCGCGCCGATGTCGATGCGATCCTCGCCGCGGTGACGCCGAAGACGAAGATCGTCTTCCTCGCCAATCCGAACAACCCGACGGGAAGCTATCTGTCGGTCGAAGAGGTGAAGCGGCTTCACGCCGGGCTTCGTCCCGACATCCTCTTCGTGATCGACGCGGCCTATAGCGAATATGTCGCGAAGAACGACTATGAGAGCGGTATCGAACTGGTCGCCACGTCCCAGAACGTGGTGATGACGCGCACCTTCTCGAAGATTCACGGCCTGGCAGCCATCCGTCTCGGCTGGATGTATGCGCCTGCTCATCTGGTCGACGTCATCAACCGCATTCGCGGGCCTTTCAACGTCTCGATTCCGGCGCTTCAGGCGGGCATTGCTTCCATCCGCGATATCGACCACTTCGAAAAGGCGCGGGCGCACAATGCCGAATGGCTCGAATGGCTGTCGGTCGAGATCTCGAAGCTTGGCCTCGATGTGGCGCCGAGCGTCGCGAACTTCCTGCTCATCCGCTTTCCGAGCGAGCCTGGCCGCACGGCGAAGGATGCCGACGAGTTCCTGATGAAGCGGGGCCTCATCCTGCGTCAGGTCGCGTCCTACGGCCTGCCCGATTATCTTCGCCTCTCGGTCGGCATCGAAGAGGCGAACAGGGCCGTCGTCGCGGCGCTGGCGGAATTTTTGGGACGGAAGCCATGAGCGCCGAAAGGGCAGTCGATCCGCGTTTCGAGCGCGTCGCCATCATCGGCCTCGGCCTGATCGGCGGCTCGCTCGGCCATGCTATCAAACGGGCCGGGCTTGCTGGCCATGTGGCGGGCTATGCGCGCTCGGCGGAGACGCGGGCCCGTGCGCTGGAAATCGGCTTCATCGACAGTGCCCATGAGACGGCGGCGGAAGCGGTGAAGGATGCCGATCTCGTCGTCATCTGTACGCCGGTAGGTGCGCTCGGTCCCGTCGCGGCTGAAATCGAACCGCATCTGAAGCGCGGCGCGATCCTTACCGATGTGGGCTCCGTCAAGATGGCGGTGGTGCGCGACATCGGCCCCTATGTGCCGGAGGGCGTGCATTTCATCCCCGGCCATCCGATCGCGGGCACCGAACAATCGGGCCCCGATGCGGGCTTTGCCGAACTCTTCGACGGGCGCTGGTGCATTCTCACGCCGGGTCCGGGTGCGGACCGCGATGCCGTGGCCCGGCTCGCCGCCTTCTGGCAGGCATGCGGCTCGAAGGTCGATTACATGGAGCCGAAGCATCACGATCTGGTGCTTGCCATCGTCAGCCATCTTCCGCATCTCATCGCCTATAACATCGTCGGCACGGCGGACGATCTGGAGACGGTCACGGAATCGGAAGTCATCAAATATTCGGCGGGCGGCTTCCGCGACTTCACGCGTCTTGCCTCGTCCGACCCGACCATGTGGCGCGACATCTGCCTCAACAACAAGGACGCGATCCTGGAAATGCTGGGACGCTTCTCCGAGGATCTGTCGGCCATGCAGCGCATGATCCGCTGGGGCGATGGCGAGGGATTGTTCAATCTCTTCACGCGCACCCGCGCCGTGCGTCGTTCGATCATCGAAGCGGGTCAGGACACAGCCGCGCCGAATTTCGGACGCACGCCTGCGCAGAAGAAATAGCGCTCGTCAGAACAGCGGTTCGAGCCTCGCGACCAGCACCGGACCGAGAAAGATCTTCCCTTCTGTGATGGTGACGGGCACGCGCACGCGGCCTGCCTGATCGCCCTGCAATTCCGCGACGATGCCGAGACCGACCGTCGCGATACGCTCGTCCTTTGCGCTGATGACCTTGCCTTTGACGAGAGCTTTCAGAAGTCCCGCATAGTCGGCCACGGAGGCCTCGAGGCGGCCTTGCGGTCGCGCTTGCGCGTCGAGTGAAAGCTCGCCCTGCGCCCAGAGGTCGAGCGGCCCCCATTTGACCTGCATGTCGGAAATCGTCAGGACGCCGCCGCCCTGCGCCCAGGCGCGACCGAAATCGACAGGGCTTGCATTGGTGTTGCGCGGCAGGTTCCTGATCCGCGCCTGTGCGGCAATCACATCGATGCGCGGGCCGAGGACGCGCGGCGCATCGCTGTCATCGAGCGCCATGTTGTCGCCCTGAATGGCGACGTCGTAGCTCACATCGGCGGTGGGCGGTCCGCCCGCTGCGTCCGCAGGCCTTGTGTGGAACTGAAGCCGTCCGGCCGCAAAGCGCTGGCCAGCGCTCGGCGCCTTTCCGTCCTTCAGCGCGACGAGATTGTTGATGTCGATGGCGAGCCGGCCGAAGGGGGCATCCTTCACATTCACATAGCTCGCCCATGTGCCTTCCGCGGAGATGCGAACGGCATGGCGCTTTCCGCCATTCCTGGCGGGATCGCGATATTGCAGCAGCTGTTCGCCGCCGACCTTGAGCACGACATGATTGAGGCTATAGGGCAGGAAGTCGGCAGCGAGACTGTCCGCAGACCACCGCCAGGCTTCGGGGGCATTGGGCGCGGAGACGGCTGGCGCGGTGAAGTTCGCCTCGACGCGATAGGGATAGCCCGAGATCGCGAGGCCGCTCCAGTTGACCGCGACGTCGCCCGATTGATGCTGGGCCGCGAAGCTTTCGAGGAAGTCCCGTGCCTTGCCGGCCATCACGTACCAGTAGATGGAATAGATGGCCGCGAGGACGGCAAGCGCAATGGCCGGCAGGAAGATGCGTGCGCGCGTGGCGGGCTTCCGCAGCGGGGCTTCCGATGGTGTGCTGGTCATTGGGTCGCTAAAGTGGCCTGTCATTTTTCGAGGCGCAGCATGCAGGATTTATGGGTCTTTGGATATGGTTCGCTGATGTGGCGGCCCGGCTTCGAGTTCGAGGAGCGCCGGCCGGCCCTGCTCAAAGGCTACCATCGCGGCTTTTGCGTTTATAGCCATGTCCACCGGGGCACGCCCGAGCGGCCCGGTCTTGTGTTCGGTCTTGATACAGGCGGCGAGTGCCGCGGTGTCGCCTTCCGTGTCGAGGCAACGCGGGCGGCCGAGACGCGCCGCTACCTCGAAGCGCGCGAACAGGTAACCTCTGTTTATGTCGAGGCGATGAAGCAGGTGAAGCTGGTCGACGATGGCAGCCATGTGGAAGCGCTCTGCTATCTGGTCGATCCGACGCATCCGCAATATGCGGGCGAGCTTTCCTTCGAGAGGCAGGTGGCGCTGATTGCGGCGGGCGAGGGCAGCTCGGGCAGGAACCCGGACTATCTCGAAAGTACGGTCCGCCATCTCGAAGAGGCGGGCATCGCCGACAAGGATCTCACCCGGCTTTGGCAGGCCGTCGAAGAGCGGCTGCGTCAATCCGCGTGACGCCGGTGAAGCGGGCGAGGTCTTCGAGTGTGGCTTCGACGGCTGCTTTGCGGGCGCGGTCGAGCTTCACGCCGGGCTCGAGCCAGAAGCCTTTCACCTCCAGCCGGTCCTCGGCGCGGTGCACCTTGAGGTCCGCGCGGGCGGTGAAGCGTGTGCCTTCAAGGATCGGCAGCACGTAATAGCCATAGCGGCGCTTCGCTTCCGGCACGAAGATTTCGATCGTGTAGTCGAAGCCGAAAAGCCGTTGGGTGCGCTTGCGGTCGCGGATCGCAGGGTCGAATGGCGAGAGGAGCCGCGTGCTCTCGTCCGGGTCGGGAAGGGCCGCGATGTCGGCCTCGATGGAGGCGGGCGCGAAGGCGTGGCGATGGCTCCCATCAGCGCCTTCGACATTCACCTCGATAATCTCCTTTCGCCGTATCGCCGCTTTCGTCCAGTCCCTGGCTTCGGCGATTTCGATGAGGTCGAAGAAGCTCGCAAGCTCCGTCGGCGTGGCGAGCCCGAGCCGGGCGAGCGCTTCGCGGCAGGCCCAGTCGACGGTCTGCTTGCGTGTCGGACGTGCGGCGCGGAGATCGGCAGGGATCACGCGCTCCGAGAGATCGTAGATTTTCTCGAAGCCGTCGCGGCGCGAGATGGCGAGTTCGCCCGTGCGCCAGAGATATTCGAGCGCCGTTTTCGATGGACCCCATCCCCACCAGCCGCCTGCTCCCTTGTCCTCGAAATCGCGTGTCGAGACTTCGCCATCGCGGCGTATGCGCGAGCGAACCTTGCGGATCGTTTTCTCGGGCTCCGGGCCAAAGCGTTCGCGCCAGCGCGGATGATCGATCCGGGCCTTCGCCGCTCGAAAGCGGTGATGCCAGTGCGGATAGAACTCCATCGGGATCAGCGACGCGTCATGCGTCCAGTGTTCGAACAGAGCGCGGTGGTCGTGGTGCAACGCGTTCAGGCGTTCACGTTCATACTGCGCAGCCCGCGAGAAAAGGATCATGTGATGCGCGCGTTCGACCGTATTGACGGAGTCGAGCTGTACGAAACCGATGCGCCGCACGAGCCCGAGAAGATCATCATGACCGAGAGCGTCGTCGTGGCGGGTTCCAAGCGCGTGGCGCTCGAGGAAGAGACGTCGCGCCGCGTCGTTGGAAATGTCGAGCGCGGTCATCCCCGCGGCTCGAAGACGAATTCGAGCTTGAGCCCGTCCGGATCGGCGAACATCACCGCGTAATAGCCCTCGCCATATTGGGGATAGTCGGCGGGCGCGTCGAGGATCGTCGCCTTGATGTCGAGCAGGAGCTTGTAGAGCGCATCCACATCGGCGCGGCTCTCCGCCTGCAGTGCAAAATGGTGGAGCCCCGGCGAATAGCGGTCATGGCGGCGCGAGCGCCCGAGTTCGGTTGCTTCCACAATGCCAATGGTCGGCAGGCTGTCGCGCGAGGTCGCATGTTCCCAGTCTATGCCGCGCTCGTCTTCCGACCAGCGGCGATAACCCATGAAACCCAGCACCGCGTCGTAGAAGGGCGCCGATTGCGAGACTTTGGAAACGGTGAGATCGAGATGATGAAGAAATCCGCGCATGTGACTCAGTGGCCGCTCCAGGGTGTGACGGGCACGCTCGCGACGGCGTTGAAGGGCGAGCCGTCGATGATCTTGTCGCTGATGGCGAGATAGACGAGCGTTTTCCGCTTCGCATCGACGATGCGATAGACCTTGGTATGCTTGAAGAAGACGGAGGTCTTTTCGGAATAGACCTTCTCGCGGTCCCGGAGCTTTGCGAGGTCCGCCGTGATCGGCCCGGTCTGGATGCAGGAGAGCGAGAAGCGCGACGGGTCTTCCGCAAGGCCCACCATGCCCGACATGCCGCCGGTGCGCGCCTGCGCGATATAGCAGGTGACGCCGCCCACTGCCGTATCGTCGAAGGCGGAGACGCAAACCTTGTCGTTCGTGCCCATGACGCGGAAGGTCGTCGAGACGCAGTCGATGTCGTCGGCGAGTGCCGGTGTGGCGAAGAGTGCGAGGAGTGCAGTTGCGAGGATTGGCTTCACGTCTGTTTCCTTTGCCCCTTTTTCGTCATGGCCCGGCTTGACCGGGCCATCCACGTCTTGCCACCGGGATAGGAAGACGTGGATGCCCCGCATGAAGCGGGGCATGACGGGATGGAATGGAAAGTCTAACTCAACCGCATTTCGAGAAGCCGCAGGAGGTGCAGGTCTCACAGCCCTCCTGCCGGATCATGGCGCGCTCGCCGCAGCGCGGGCAACCCTTGAGCTTTACCGCACCGGCGTTCGGCTCCACGGGCTCGCCGACGACGGCGCGGACGGCTTCCTTCAGCGGGTGACCGTCTTCCTTGGCAATGAAGCCCGTATCGATCATGTGCTGCTCGATGATTTCGCCGATGGCGGCGAGCAGGCTCGGCACATAGCGGCCCTTCATCCATGAGCCGCCGCGCGGATCGAAGACGGCCTTCAGCTCTTCCACGACGAAAGTGACGTCGCCGCCGCGGCGGAACACCGCCGAAATCATGCGCGTCAGCGCCACTGTCCAGGCATAGTGCTCCATGTTCTTCGAGTTGATGAAGATCTCGAAGGGGCGCCGCCTGCCGTCCTGCAGGATGTCGTTGATGGTGATGTAGATCGCGTGGTCCGATTCCGGCCATTGCAGCTTGTAGGTGAAGCCCGGCAGCACCGTCTCGCGTTCGAGCGGCTTCGACATGTAGACGACGCCATCCTTCTCGTAGGGCGTCTGCTTCGGCGCATTGAGCGCGAGGGCAGCTTGCGTCTCCTCGGGCTTCGGAGCCTCGACGGAAAGAACGGAGCCGCGCACATCGCTCGGGCGATAGGTGGTGCAGCCCTTCAGGCCCATCTCATAGGCGTGAGTGTAGATGTCCTTGAAGTCGTCGAAGGAAATATCCTCCGGCACGTTGATCGTCTTGGAGATCGAGCTGTCGATATAATCCTGCGCGGCGGACTGCACGGCGAGATGCTCGCCGGGCGTCAGTTCCTGCGCATTGACGAAATAGTCGGGCAGGGCCGCCGTCTCGCCGAAGGCCTCGTGGAACTTCGCGACCGCATAGTCGACGACCTTTTCCTCGCGGCGCGTGCCATCCGGCATCAGCACCTTGCGCGTATAGGAATAGGCGAAGACGGGCTCGATGCCGGAGGACACATTGCCCGCGAAGAGCGAGATGGTGCCGGTCGGCGCGATGGAGGTCACGAGCGCATTGCGGATGCCATGCTGCGCAATCGCCTCGCGCACATCCTCGTCGAGCGTCTTGATGGTTTCGCTCGCGAGATAGGCGTCGCGGTCGAAAAGCGGGAAGGCGCCCTTCTCCTTGGCGATCTCGACCGAGGCGAGATAGGCCGCGCGGGTCAGCGCATGCATCCAGCGGCGGATGAGCTCGATCGACTGCGCCGAGCCATAGCGCGAGCGGCACATGATGAGGGCGTCGGCGAGGCCTGTGACGCCAAGGCCGATGCGGCGCTTTGCATGCGCT
Organism: Parvibaculum sp.; assembly: GCF_039680535.1. Classification (GTDB taxonomy): domain Bacteria; phylum Pseudomonadota; class Alphaproteobacteria; order Parvibaculales; family Parvibaculaceae; genus Parvibaculum. Next base: position 149,555 of record NZ_JBDKSS010000025.1, read on the forward strand.
TCGTGCGCCTGCTGCGGCAGCGGGAAGCGCGAGACATCGACCACATTGTCCATGGCGCGGACGGCGACGGAGACGAGTTCCGAGAGTGCCTTCTCGTCGATATGCGCCGTGTCGCTGAAGGCGTCTTTCACGAGCGCCGCGAGATTGATCGAGCCGAGAAGGCAGGCGCCATAGGGCGGCAGGGGTTGCTCGCCGCAAGGATTCGTCGCGTTGATCGTCTCGCAGTAACGGAGATTGTTCCGCGCATTGATGCGGTCGATGAAGATGACGCCCGGTTCCGCATAGGCATAGGTCGCGGCGATGATCTTGTCCCAGAGCGCGCGGGCCTTCAGCGTCCTGAAGGTCGTGCCGTTGAAAACGAGGTGCCAGTCGGCATCCGCCTTGACCGCGGCCATGAAGGCGTCGGTGACGAGCACCGACAGGTTGAACATGGTGAGGCGGCCGGGCGTGCGCTTGGCGTCGATGAAGGCTTCGATGTCCGGGTGATCGCAGCGCATCACGGCCATCATGGCGCCGCGGCGCGAGCCCGCCGACATGATGGTGCGGCACATGGCGTCCCAGACATCCATGAAGGAGAGGGGGCCAGATGCGTCCGCGCCCACGCCCTTCACCGGCGCGCCCTTGGGGCGCAGCGTCGAGAAGTCGTAGCCGATGCCGCCGCCCTGCTGCATGGTCAGGGCCGCTTCCTTCAGGCTGTCGAAGATGCCTGCCATCGTGTCCGGGACTTCGCCCATGACGAAGCAGTTGAAGAGGGTCACGTCGCGGCCCGTGCCTGAGCCTGCGAGAATGCGGCCCGCGGGCAGGAAGCGGTAGCCCGACATCGCGTCATGGAAACGCTTGAGCCATAGCTCGCGCGCCTCCGGCGCCTCTGCCTCGGCCAGCGCCGTCGCCACGCGGGTCCATGTGTCCTCGACGGTGAGGTCGACAGGCGTGCCGTCCTCGCCGTGAAGGCGGTATTTCATGTCCCAGATCTGTTCGGCGATCGGATGCATCGGGTCTCGCTCAAGTCGTTCGGCGTTGAAAGGGCCGACAGTCTAGCACGGAACCGGACGTTGAGTGTTCTCATTCTGTACCCAATGAGAACACAGGACAAGCTCATCTAATACACTGATAAGGAAATATAATTTCGGCTATCAACATTATCCACAGGATAACACCGTCTCACTTATCCACAGGATGCCCGGCTTCGGAAAGCAGGCGCTCGGTGGCGACTTCGATGCGTTCCGAGAGCATCTCCATGAAGGTCTCACGGTCGAGCCCCGGCGGGATCGGATCGAGGAATTCGACGACGATGGTGCCGGGCCGCCGCAGGAATTTGCGGCGCGGCCAGAAGAGGCCGGAATTGACGGCCACGGGCACGCAGGGGACGCCGAGCTGGCGGTAAAGCGCGGCCACGCCGGGCTTGTAGTCGAGCTTCGCGCCGGGGGCCGCACGGGTGCCTTCCGGGAAGATGACGATGGGCCGCTTGAGGGCGAGCGCCGCCTTGCCCTGCTGGATCAGGTGGCGGACCGCCTTGGCGCCCGCGCCACGGTCGATGCCGATCATGTCGGCCTTTTTCGAGAACCAGCCGTAATAGGGAATCCAGAGGAGTTCCGCCTTCAGCACGATGGCGGGGTCCTTCAGGATTACCGGCATGGCGATCGTGTCCCACATCGACTGGTGCTTGGCGGCGACGAGGACGCCACCCTCGGGCAGCTTGCCGCGCACCTCATAGCGCGTTCCCGCGATGACCCTGAGGAGCCAGATCGCAAGCGCCGAGAGGTTGTGGATGACGAAGACCGCAGCGCCGCGCGGCATGAGGAGCGCGGGCGTGGCGGCAAGGCCGACCACGATGGCGGTCAGATAGAGCGCGAGGTTGTAGACGATCGAGCGGAGCCAGAGCAGCACGGTCGGCGATCCTTTGGCCTTAGTAGGTTTCCGGGCGGATGAGCGCCCGCGCATGGGCGAGCGTCAGCAGATATTTCGAATATTCCGAAGCCAGCAGCTTCGTCGTGCCGGGAAAGTCCCACCAGCCGTCGAGATGCAGCGTGCCCTGCACGACAGGGAAGGGCGTAATGGAGACGCCCGGCATGGCGCGGCGAAGCTCCAGCGTCGCGCGCGGCATGTGATAGGTCGAGGTCACGAGGATGATCGAGCGGTATTTATGCGCGCGCACCCAATCGGCGGTTTCGTTGGCATTGCCGATGGTGTTTTCGGCTTGGCGCCCTATGTCGACGCAGCAATCGAACTTGGCGCCCGATCCGCCGACAGCGGCCTTCACGGCGGCGCGCTTCACCTCCGGATGGACGCCGGTGATGAGCAGGCGCGCGCCCTTGCCGTCCTGGAGCAGCTTCATCGCTTCGTTGAGTCGGCCTTCGCCGCCCGTCAGCGCGACGATCCCGTCTGCCACCGGCATGTCGGCAGGCGGCCTGCGGTCGAGTTCCGCGACGAAGATGAAGAAGCCGACAACCCAGGCGAGCACGACCATGCCCAGCACGGTCAGCAGCCGCCGGCCGAAGCGCTGGCCCAATCCATCCCGTTCGCTCTCTCCGGCCGCCATTCCGTCTCGCCAGTTCCAGTTCCATAAGCCCCGTGGACCCTGATGGGGGTTCGGCGGCGGCTGGACTTTAGCATAAGGGGCAAGGGCGGCGCATAGGCCGGAATTGCGCGCGGCTTTCGGTTTGACAAGGTCGATATTTTGATATGCGTTATGTTCACATGAATATAGCGCCGGCGGAAATGCCGGCGCGGATCGCTTTTGAACGGCGGGGGTCATCATCGTGCTGCGCTTATCGGGAAAACCTGCCGGCATGGGCCGGCGTCTGTTCATGTCGGCCCTGTTGGGTTGCGCCGTGCTTGTGGGCACAGTATCCGCCGGTGCCGCGCCTGCGCGCGCAGGTGAACCGCTGGTCTTTGCGGCGGCGAGCCTCAAGAACGTGCTGGACGACATCATCAAAGCCTATGCGGAAACAGGCGGCGGCAAGGTCGTCGCGTCTTATGCGGGAAGCTCGGTTCTCGCCCGGCAGATCGAGGCGGGCGCAAAGGCCGATATCTTCATCTCCGCCGATACGGACTGGATGGATTATCTCGCCAAGCGCGGTCTCATCGACGGGCAGAGCCGTTCCGATCTGCTCGGCAATCGTCTGGTGCTGATTGCGCCTGCGGATTCGAAGGTTGCGATCACCATTGGCCGGAACTTTCCGCTGCGCGCCGCGCTGGGCGACGGACGGCTGGCAATCGCCGATCCGGAATCCGTGCCCGCCGGAAAATATGCCCGCGCCGCGCTCACATCGCTCGGCGTATGGGGCGATGTCGTCGACCACACCGCGTCGGCGGAGAATGTGCGCGTCGCGCTTGCCTATGTCGCGCGGGGCGAGACGCCGCTCGGCATCGTCTATGAGACCGACGCGAAGCAGGAGCCGAAGGTTCGTATCGTCGGCTATTTTCCGGAAGACACGCATCTGCCGATCATCTATCCGGCCGCGCTGACCAAGGGTGCGACGCCCGAGGCCGCCCGCTTCCTCGAATTCCTGCATGGCGACAAGGCGAAGGCCGCCTTCCTCAAGGCAGGGTTCACGGCTCTTTCGCAGGGAGCGCAGCAGTGAGGTCTCGCTTTTTTCGCCGACCGGTTACAACAGGCGGTGCAGCGTCCGCAGCACGGTAATCCGCGCCGTGATCATGGCGACCAGCGCGGCGACGATCGGCACGGCCGCCAGCGCCGGATAGAACTCGATCCGGAGGCTTGAAACCGGCACGAGGAACGAGTTCGCGGACTTCCCATACCAGGCAAGGCCGATAAAGGTCGCGACCGAGAGCGCGAGGCCGATGATGCCGCCGCGCAGGCCGAGATGCAGGAAATGGCGCTGCACCTCGGAAGCGATGAACTTGTCGCGCGCGCCGATCATGTGCAGAACTTCCACCACCTCACGATTGGCCGAAAGCCCGGAGCGCGTGGCGAAGGTGACGATGGCGATGGTTGTGGCGGCGACGACGGCGAGAACCGCATAGGCGAGCCATTGCGCTGAACGCGCGGCGCGCACAAGCTCGGTCTGCCATTGGCGGTGCGTGTCGAGGATCGCGCCGGGCGCAACCTCGGCGAGGCGCTGGGCAAGGGCCTCCACATCCGGCGGCGCGTTCGGGTTGATGCGCACATCGACAAGGCGCGGCAGCGGCAGGTCTTCGGTCACATTGCCTTTGCCGAGCCAGGGTTCGAGCAGCGCTTCGGTATCGGCCTTGCTCAGCGCATCTGCGCCTAGGACGCCCTGCGTTTCGGTGAGCAGTTTCATCACCGCCTCGACCTGCGCATCCTGCGGCATCGCGTCCGAGGGCTTCACCTCCACAGTGAGCGCGCCCGAAAGATCGCGCGCCCAGTCGGCGGAGGTTCGCCCGACGGTGAGCGCGGCGCCGAGCGACAGGCTTGCGAGAAAGCACATGGCCGCGATGACGAGGATCAGCGAAAGGCCCGCGCCGTCTGCCGCAGGCATGACGCTGCGCGTCTCGACCATGATGGCCTTGAGCCTGCCGCCGAAGCTTCGCGGCTCGTGAAGCGGCACGTCCTTCTCTCTGGCGGCCGGGCGGATCTTGGCGCGGGGTTCAGCCACGGATGGTCAACCTCCCGCTGTTGAGCATGAGTTCCGGCGCGCCCGCCGCCTCCACCAGGGCGTGGTCGTGGGTCGCTATGAGCACGGAGGTGCCGAGCCGGTTGAGCTCGATGAAAAGGCGCAGCAGACGTTTGCCCATGTCCGGATCGACATTGCCCGTCGGCTCGTCGGCGAGCAGCACGTCCGGCTGCGCGACTACGGCGCGGGCGATGGCGGCGCGCTGCTTCTCGCCGCCGGAAAGCGTCGGCGGCTTGGCCATCATGCGCTCGCCAAGGCCCACCCAGGCGAGCAGTTCCTTCACATCGGCGCGGTAGCTCTCCTCGGCCTTTCCCTGAATCTTGAGCGGCAGGGCGACGTTTTCATAGGTCGTCAGATGGTCGAGGAGGCGGAACTCCTGAAAGACGACGCCGACGCGCCGCCGCAGGTCCGGCAGTTCGGCGCGGGGCAGGGTCGCGATGTCGCGCCCGAACATGGTGATGAGGCCCCGCGAGGGCCGTGAGGCGAGAAACATGAGCTTCAGAAGCGAGGTCTTGCCCGCGCCCGAGGGGCCGGTCAAAAAGTGGAGCGAGCCCGGCGCGAGGTGAAAACTCACATCGCGCAGGATCTCCGGCCCCATGCCGTAGCGCATGCCCACATTCTCGAAGCGAATCATGGCTCGAAAGGTAACATGGAAGCGGCCGGGCGCGGCCCGCCCCGGGCAAAAATGTACCGTGATGCGACAGGCTTTCGTTATGGCACTTAACCGGACTTTAACCATGGTCCGGCTTTCAATAGGCTGTGGCGAGCAGGCGTCGCGAAAAGCGCCCCGTCCTCCTGTCCGCCCGCTTGGGCATATCGGTTTCGGCAATCAACCTGATGATCATTACCTGTCCAGCATGTTCAGCCCGCTATCCGGTGGATGCGGCTGCTTTCGCGCCGTCCGGGCGGAAGGTGCGCTGCGCCAAATGCGGCCATAGCTGGCATCAGGCCCCGCCGACGGACCTGCCCCGGAAGGGCGAGGAGCCGGCGGCGGCCCCCGCGCCGCAGCCCGAGCCCGAACCCGCCCGCGAAATTGTTTCGGCCCCGGAACCCGTCATTCCCTTCGAGGCACCGGCGACGCCCATTTTCAAGAAGCCGGCGCCGGCAGAGGCCGAACCCTCGGCCCCGGAAGACGACATCGGCTTTGCCGAAACCGGGGAGTCGCAGCTCGGCAACGGCGGCAAGCTGCGCCACTTCGTCAACCGCGCCGCCTCGTCGCGGCGGGGACGCGTGTTTTCCGCCATCGGTTGGGTTCTGCTCATCGCATTTGTCGGGTCGACGCTCTTTGGCGGCTGGCACTACCGCAAGGACATTGCCGCGCTCTGGCCCGCGACGACAAAGATCTACAGCGCCGTCGACAAGCCGATGAATCTGCGGGGTCTCGAGTTCCGGGGGGTTGGCTACGAACGCCAGACGGAAAACGGTCTGCCGGTTCTGGCCGTCAAGGGCGAAGTCGTGAACATCAGCGACGAGCGCCGCGCCGTGCCGCGCCTTCGCGTCGGCCTTCTCGATGGCAAGCAGCACGAGCTCTATCACTGGACCTTCGCGCTGAGCGAGGCGGACCTCGCGCCGAAACAGGCCGTGCCGTTCGTGACGCGGCTTTCGAGCCCGCCGGTCGAGGTGCGCGACCTCGAGCTGCGCTTCGTGCAGAAGGGCGAAGAGGCGGAGCCCGCGAGCCCGCCGACGACGCCCAATCCCTGATCATCCGGTCAATCGGAATTGCGAACGGGCTGGACTTCCGGCCGTCGCGCCGTCAATTTGTGCCCTTGGCCTCGGGGCCAAGACCATCAGGCACAGGCGATCAGGGATCATGAGCAAGCTCGTCGCGCAGGGCGCGCAGATATCGGTAATGTTCACGGCGGATGAAATCGCTGTCCGCGTTCGGGAACTGGCGAAGGAAATCGTCGCCGTGATGGGCACGGAGCCGCTCGTCATTCCGATCCTCAAAGGCAGCTTCATCTTTGCGGCCGATCTCTTGCGCGCGCTTCATGAAGAGGGCGCGGAGCCGGACATGGATTTCATCAGCCTGTCGAGCTACGGCAAGGGAACGCAGTCGCTGGGCGAGGTGAAGATCATCCGCGATACCGAGGCCGCCATCGAAGGCCGCGATGTGCTGATCGTCGACGACATTCTGGAGTCGGGGCGAACGCTGGCCTACGCCAAGGATCTGATGACGGCGCGCCGCGCCCGTTCGGTCAAGACCTGCGTGCTCCTCGACAAGCCCGGCAAGCTCGCCGTCCACATGAAGGCCGATTTCACGGGCTTCAAATGCGCCGATCGTTTCGTTGTCGGCTATGGCATGGACGTGGCGCATGCCTACCGGCAATTGCCGTTTGTCGGCGTCGTCGAGGGATAGTGGCCCATGGCGCGCATCCTGATCGCGGAGGATGAGCCGAGCGTGCGCGCCTTCATCACACGCGCGCTGTCGGGCGTCGGCCATGAGGTCGAGGCGGTTGGCGATGGCAGCGAGGCTCTGACTGCGCTTGCGCGGGCGAGGGATGCAGCCAGGCCGCACGATCTCCTGCTCACCGATATTCTGATGCCTGTGATGGACGGGATCTCGCTGGCTCTCGCCGCTTCCCGCGATGCGCCCGGCATGCCCATCATGCTGATGACCGGATATTCCGATCAGCGCGAACGCGCCTACGGCCTCGATGCGATCATCGACGACATTCTGCTGAAGCCCTTCACGCTGGACGAGCTGGTCACGCGTGTGCAGACGGTTCTCGACAAAGGGTAGAGCAGGGGCTCAGAAGCGCTTCAGCAGCCGATCGAGATAATCGAGCTCGATCTTGGGGCGGCCCAGTTCGCCGGCGCGGCGGCGCAGTTCCTGAATGATCTGACGGGCGCGCTGGATGTTGATCTTGTCAGGTACAGCGACGTCGCCGGAAATATTCTGGCCGGCATTGGGGATCGAGCGGCCGAAGGGATCGGACGAGCTGTTCTGGCCGCGCCCCGCCTTGCCGCGGCCGGCCATGCTCTGCATCATCTGGTCGGCCAGCCCCTGCGCGCCTTCGCGCATCTGCGCGATGGCCTTGCCCTGCGCGGCGGCGGCGCGGTCGGCGCGTTGATCGTTCAGCCGTTCCTCGGCGCTCTTCATCGAATTGCCAGCCTCGCCCAATGCGGCAGGGGTTTTTGCCCCGGTCTGCTGAAGTTCGCGCAGAGCCTTGGCAAGCTCCTCGCGCAACGCCGCTTGCGCCTTCTTGAGGTCGTGCATGGAGGGTTTGCCGCCCTTGGGGCCGACCTGCGCTTCGCCGCCGGCTCCCGCTTGCGCGCCCTGCCGGAAGGTCTGGTCCATCAACTCGCGCTGCTTGTCGATGAGCTTGCTGATCTTGTCGACGCCCTGCTGCATCGCCTGCTCTTGCGGCGTCATGCCGGGGCTCTTCTGCGGCGTCCGCATGTTCTCCATGATGGCCTGGAGCTGCTGCAGCATGGCCTTCGCCTGATCGCGCGCGCCGGTCTTCGCCATTTCCTCGATCGAACTCAGCATCCTTTCGAGATCAGCGCGGTCGATGGTCTGTCCGTCCTGCGGCGCGAAGCGGTTCGCGTCGTTCGCGCCGGGCATCTGGCCGTTGGCCGCCAGCATTTCCATGTAGCGGTTGAACGTCTCCTTGAGTTCGGCGAGCAGGCGGTTGATTTCTTCCCCCGATGCGCCCTTGGCCAGCGCATCCGCCAGAGCGTCGCGTGCGCGGCGCACGTCGTTTTCCGCCAGCGACAACTCGCCATCCTCGATGTGGAGGGCGGTGGCCCAGAGGAGATCGTAAATGCCGGTAAGGTCGCTGTCGTGCTGGGCATTGGCGAGGCGCCAATAGGCCGCGCGGAGCGGGAGATAGGTTCTGAAGTCGCCAATATAGCGATCGGCATCGGTCGTGAGGTCGTTGAGAACGCGGGCTACGCGCTCCGTCGCCTGCGGCTCGAGCGCCAGGGCGCGGCGCTGCTCGACGATGGCGGCGGCAAGCGGCTTCTTGAATTCGCGGGCGGGGAGAACGAGTGCCACGGGCAGCGCCGCGCCTTCCTGTCCCGCATCGTCCTTGGCGACCAGGGTGATGGTCACAGGCAGACCCGCCCATGGGTGCGGCGTGAGGTCGATATAGGTTTCGCCGTTCGCGTCGCGTGGCCGAAGCGTCGGCAGCGGCAGGTTGATCGCGGGCGGCGTCACGCGGGATTGCGGCCGTGCGGCGGGTCTGGCGCCGGCCTTGCCCGTGGGCTGAGGTGAAGCCTCAGCCGGCATGACGAGAGCGATGCGTGCCTCGGCGGCGGTGACGCCATAATCGTCGTCGACCTTGTAGGCGAAGCGCAATGATCCCGTGGCCGTCCTTTCGATGGGCTTGGTGAGCGCGATCCGGGGCTTGCGGTCCGCAACGACATCGACCTCCCAGCCGCGCATCATGCGTCCGCCCTGCGTCAGCGCGAATTCGGTCGAGGCCGTGATCTTCGTGTCGGTGGCGTAGTTCGTCCCGCCCATGTGCTTCAGCGGCTCGGGGCGGCCGCGGTCGCCCAGTCCGGCTTCGAGCGAGGGCGGGTTCTTGAGGCCATGGACGCGGAGCGACAGCACGCTGTTTTCCGGCACCACGAGCTTTCGCTCCGTGGTGGCCGCGCCTTCCGTCGGCCGCTGGTCTTCGAGATAGATCGGCGCCATGCCGGTATAGGCTGGCGGTGTAATCCAGGCCTCGACCGAAAAGGACTTGGCCACGCCGAGGCCGGGAAGCAGCGACGCGGCGATACGCTTCATCTGTCCGCCGCCGGTGCCCAGAAAGGCGATCACCAGAAGAAGGACGACGGCGGCCCTGAGCGCATAGGGGTCCTGCGAGGCAAGGCCGGGCGAGGCGAAACCGAGCTTGAGCTTGCGGATGCGTTCGGCCACCCAGCGCTGGTGCGCGCGCCAGAGCGCGGCGTCGCCCGTGCCTGGTGCAGGGGCATCCTCATAGGCGCCAAGCGGCTGGTGGGTGAGGCCTGAAACCTGCTCCAGATGCCGCAGAGCGGCCTCGCGGTCCGGCCAGCGGAAGCCCATGAGGCCGCGCCAGAGCATCCAGGCCATGAGCCCGCCGAAGCAGACCAGCACGCCCCAATGGATGCCCAGGGGCAGGTTGCTGAAGGCGCCGAAGAGCGCGAGCACGAGGAAGATGCCGCCGACGCCGGCCGGGGGCCAAAGAACCGGCCAGAGCGCTTCCCAGACGAGAATGGCGCGGGCAACGCGAATGCGGCGCTCGACGCGCGGCGGCAGGCGCGGGCCCTCGGCGCGGGGAGCTTTGTCCCTCCGCGTCTCCGTCGCCTTCACTGTCTTGCGAGCCTGTGGGCCGTTCAATCCTCGCGCCTCTCGTCGGGCCGTTCCGGGAGCCTGTCGCAGCCCGTGAACGACTCGCGTCTAGCGAGGTCCTCCGAGCCATGCCGGGATCATATCGTGCTTCAGGATTTCGTCATAACTTGGGCGCGCGCGGATGACCGCATAGTCGCTCCCGTTGACGAGAACCTCCGGCACGAGCGGCCTTGTGTTGTATTCCGAGGCCTGCACGGCGCCATAGGCGCCCGCCGACATGATGGCGACCAGATCGCCGGCCTCGAGCCGCGCCATTTCCCGGCCCTTGGCGAGGAAGTCGCCCGTCTCGCAAACGGGGCCGACGATGTCGTAGATGGTGCGCTCGGCCGAAGGGGCGGGTTCCGCCACCGGCTTGATTTCGTGGAAGGCATCGTAAAGCGTCGGGCGGATCAGGTCGTTCATCGCCGCGTCGATGATGAGGAACCTGCGGTCGTCGCCCTGCTTTTCATAGATGACGCTTGAAACGAGGATGCCCGCATTGCCGACGATCAGGCGGCCCGGCTCAATGGTGAGTTCGCAACCCAGATGGCCGACGGCGCGCTTCACCATCGCAGCATATTCATCCGGATGCGGAGGAACATCGTTGTCGCCGCGATAGGGAATGCCCAGGCCCCCGCCGAGATCGATGCGGCTGATGGCATGGCCTTCACGCCGCAATTCCTCGACCATGCCCGCGACGCGCCGGAAGGCGGCGTCGAAGGGTTCGAGCGAGGTGAGCTGGCTGCCGATATGAACGTCGATGCCGATGGCGGCGATACCGGGAAGTTCTTCGGCGCGGGCATAGACGGCGGGCGCGCGCTTCCAGGAAATACCGAACTTGTTCTCGGCCTTGCCGGTCGCGATCTTCTCATGCGTCTTGGCGTCGACGTCCGGGTTCACGCGAATGGCGATCTTCGCGGTGAGGCCGCGCGCGCTGGCGAGCGCCGAGATCTGCTCAAGCTCGGGCTCCGATTCCACGTTGAACTGGTCGATGCCCGCCTCGAGCGCGAAGGAGATTTCCTGCACGGTCTTGCCGACGCCGGAAAAGACGATCTTCGACGCCGGAATGCCCGCCGCAAGCGCGCGGCGCAGCTCGCCTTCCGAGACGACATCGGCCCCTGCGCCGACCTTGGCCAGCGTCGCGATGACGGCGAGGTTGGAATTTGCCTTTACCGCATAACAGAGCCGCGCCGGCTGCCCCTTGAAGGCGTCGATGAAGACCTGGGCGTGGCGCGTCAGCGTCGCGGTGGAATAGCAGTAGAAAGGCGTACCGACGGCCGCCGCGATGTCGGCAATCGCGACGTCTTCGGCATGAAGAACGCCGTTCCTGTACTCGAAATGATTCATGGCGCGGTCGCCTTACGGAGAAACGAAACTTGTGGGCGCCTCAGCAGGGCGGAAGGCTCTGATTGGGCATCTGGCTCGGCGCGCTGGTCGATGTGGGCCGCTTCTGCGCGTCGATTGGCGCATCCTGCGGCACAGCTTCCGTTGCATTGCCGCAGGGCGTTTTCTGCGCCATGTCGGGGCTCATGCCGGGCGGCGGCTCGAGGTCGCCCTTTCGGCCGCAGGCGCCGAGCGCGAGAAGAACGGAAAGGCCGAGCGCGGCCGTGATCGTCATTCGCCGGTTCATCTCACTTCTCCCTGCTGCCAAGCTCGCCCCGCCACCAGGCGACAGATGCGCGCACATTTTCCGGGGCCGTGCCGCCGAAGCTTGTCCGGCTGCGGACCGAATTGTCGACGCCCAGCACCGAATATACCTCGTCGGTGATGCCGGGTTCCACTTCCCGCATTTCGTCGAGCGAGAGGCCGTCGAGATCGATGCCCTTCTTCTCGGCCTTGGCGACAAGTGCGCCGGTGATGTGATGCGCCTGGCGGAAGGGCACGTTGAGGCGCCTCACCAGCCAATCGGCGAGGTCGGTCGCGGTGGCGAAGCCCCGCGAGGCCGCCGCGCGCATTTCCTTCGCGTTGACGGTCAGCGTCGAAACCATGCCGGTCATGGCGGCAAGCGAGAGCGACAGCGCGTCGAGCGCGTCGAAGGCCGCTTCCTTGTCTTCCTGCATGTCCTTGGAATAGGCCAGCGGCAGGCCCTTCATGACGATGAGGAGCGAGGTGAGATCGCCGATGACGCGGCCCGACTTCGCGCGCACGAGTTCCGCCGCGTCCGGGTTGCGCTTCTGCGGCATGATGGACGAGCCGGTGGTGAAGCCGTCGGTCAGGCGCACGAAGTTGAAGCCCGGCGTCGACCAGATGACGATTTCCTCGGCAAGGCGCGAGAGATGCGTCGCGGCGATCGCCGCCGCCGACATGGTTTCAAGCACGAAGTCGCGATCAGACACGCTGTCGAGCGAGTTCCGGGTCGGGCGGTCGAAGCCGAGGGCCTTGGCCGTCATGTGGCGGTCGATCGGGAATGAGGTGCCGGCAAGCGCGGCGCTGCCGAGCGGGCTTTCATTGAGGCGGCGGCGCGCATCGGCGAAACGGCCGCGGTCGCGCGCCGTCATCTCGACATAGGCGAGACAGTGATGGCCGAAGGTGACGGGCTGCGCGGTCTGCAGATGCGTGAAGCCCGGCATGATCGTGTCGGCATTCGCCTCGGCCTTGTCGAGCAGAGCCTTCTGGAAGTCGGCGAGCTGTTCGTCCAGATGGTCGATCGTGTCGCGGATATAGAGCTTGAAGTCGAGCGCCACCTGATCGTTGCGCGACCGGGCGGTATGGAGCCTGCCCGCCGCCGCGCCGATGAGGTCCGCGAGCCGCGATTCCACGTTCATGTGGATGTCTTCGAGCGACCGCTTGAACTCGAAGCGGTCCCCCTCGATCTCGGCCAGCACGGCGTCGAGACCGGCGATGATTTGCTCGGCGTCGGCTCTTGAGATAATCCCGGTTTCGGCCAACATGGCGCAATGTGCCTTCGAGCCCCGGATGTCCTGGGCAAAGAAGCGCTGATCGAAGCCGATGGAGGCGTTGATTTCCTCCATGATGCGGTCGGGACCTTCGCCGAAGCGGCCGCCCCACATTTTGTTGCTCATCGCGAGATTCCCCGGGCGTCGAGCCCGGCCCGGATTCGCGGGGGCGCGGAGTTCTGAGACCCGATGTTACGTTCCAGCAGCAAGACTATCCTGATAATCGCCGCCGCCGTCATTATCGTCGTTGCGGCGGTATACTTGATCGTCGGCCCCTTAGGCAATGGTACGGACCGGAGCGGGGCGCCCGCCGGGGGCGGCGAGGCGGCGGTACTCGCGCCCTATGCCACCGGGGCCATGGAGAATTTCAAGCAGGAAGTGCCTGCGAAAGCCGCCCCCGACCTCGCCTTCAAGGATGGCGACGGCAAGGATGTCCGGCTCTCCGACTTCCGGGGCAAGCTCGTCCTGCTCAATCTCTGGGCGACCTGGTGCGTGCCCTGCCGCGAGGAAATGCCGGCCCTGAACCGTCTTGAGGCGGCGATGGGCTCGGACAGGTTCCAGGTTCTCGCCCTCAGCGTGGACAAGGACGGCCACGACCTTGCCAAGGCGTTTCTGGCGGAGGTGAAGGCTGACCATATCGCCCTTTACAATGACCCGACCTCGCGGGCGAGCTTCGCCATGAAGGCCTTTGGCCTCCCGACCACGGTATTGCTCTCGCCGGAAGGGAAAGAGGTCGGCCGGCTCGTCGGGCCTGCCCATTGGGACGGACCGGAGGCCCGGGCCCTCGTCGAAGCCGCTCTCAAAGCCTATCCGGCGCGCTGAAGCGGAGGCGCTCGCGCCTCAGCGCCTGTCCGTGACGAACATGCCCCCGATCATCTGGGCGATCTCGCTGCCGCCCGCAGTCAGGGGCATGGCAACGGCATGAAGGCTCAGATAGGGCCTGTCGGAGCTCGACATGGTGCTGTTGATGAAGACCGGCTCTCTCAGCCTGTAGGCGCGGCGCGTCACGTCGAGCCAGCGGAACTGGACGACTTCGGGCCTGGTGGGGACGGAAGCGTGCGTGCCGAATTCCGACAGGCACTTGCCGGTCCGTTCCTCCCCGACAATGAGGACGAGGGCGGTGCCGAATATCCGGGTGCGGAAATCCTCGCCGTCGCCGAGCACGTCGCAGATGATGAGGTTGGGCAGGAGCTTGACGATTTCCCCCGGCACGATGTCCGAGCGGTCGGGCATGGGGCGCTGGCCGCGCTTCGTCAGCCAATAGCCGGCGAGCGCTGCTACGCCGGGATGGTCCGGCGCAGAAGGGTATTGCAGTCCGTCATCGTGCCGACCGGTGCTACTGGAGCCGCGCTCCATATGGGTCTCGCCTCTGCAATGCCGCGCCTTCCAAAGATGGCGCCTTGAGCTTTGCAGCTACGTGTTAACAAATTCTGTCATCGGAGGATTCGAACGGACGAAGTGTCAGCGCGTCGGCACGGGCTTTTCGCCGCGGTAATCATAAAAACCGCGCTGCGTCTTGCGTCCGAGCCAGCCGGCCTCGACATATTTAACCAGGAGAGGGCAGGGACGATATTTCGAGTCCGACAGGCCCTCATGCAGCACCTGCATGATCGAAAGGCAGGTGTCGAGGCCGATGAAGTCGGCAAGCTGCAGCGGACCCATGGGGTGGTTTGCGCCGAGGCGCATGGCCTTGTCGATGCTTTCGACGGAGCCGACGCCTTCATAAAGCACATATACGGCTTCGTTGATCATCGGCAGCAGGATGCGGTTGACGATGAAAGCCGGAAAATCCTCGGCATTCGCGGTCTGCTTGCCGAGGCGGCCGGCGAGGTCGCGAACCGCGTCGAAGGTTTCGTCATCGGTCGCGATGCCGCGCACCACTTCCACCAGTTCCATGACCGGAACCGGGTTCATGAAATGCATGCCGATGAATCGTTCGGGACGGTCGGTGGAGGCGGCGAGGCGCGTGATCGAAATCGACGAGGTGTTGGTGGCGATGATTGCGTCTTCGCGCAGATGCGGACAGAGATCGGCGAAGATCTTGCGCTTCACCGTCTCGTTCTCGCTGGCGGATTCGATGACGAAATCCGCCGTCTCGAAGGCGTCGTAGGTGACGGCGGGTGAAATGCGCTCAAGGGCGGCGTCGCGGTCGGCGGCGGTGATGCGGCCCGAATGAACCTGGCGGCTCAGATTGCCGTCGATCGTGGCAAGCCCCGCCTCGATCCGCTCCTTGCTGACGTCGTTGAGAAGGACTTCACAGCCTGCGAGCGCACAGACATGCGCGATGCCGTTGCCCATTTGACCCGCGCCGATTACGCCGACCTTGCGAATGTTCATGCTGTCCATCCAAAACTGGCGCGGAGCGGCCCACGCCGGAACTACAATACCCTATCAGAAGACCCGCCTGACAAAAACGGCGCTGCGGGTAGTGCCTGCAGCGCCGTTTGTCATCAATGGGTTCTCACCGTCAGACGATCAGAGACCGATTTTGGCGAGTTCCTGCTCAAGGGCCGGAACGGCCTGGAAGAGGTCCGCCACGAGGCCGTAATCGGCCACCTGGAAGATCGGGGCCTCCTCGTCCTTGTTGATCGCGACGATGACCTTGGAGTCCTTCATGCCGGCGAGATGCTGGATCGCGCCGGAGATGCCGACCGCGATGTAGAGGTCGGGGGCGACCACCTTGCCGGTCTGGCCGACCTGGTAATCGTTCGGCACGAAGCCCGCGTCGACGGCCGCGCGCGAGGCGCCCACGGCGGCACCGAGCTTGTCGGCGATCTTGTCGAGCATGTGGAAGTTGTCGCCCGACTGCATGCCGCGACCGCCGGAGACGATGATCTTGGCCGAGGTGAGTTCGGGACGGTCCGACTTCGTCAGGTTCTCGCTGACCCATTCCGAGAGGCCCGGATTGGCGGCGGCGCCGATCTTCTCGATCGAGGCGGAACCGGTCTGGGCGGCAGCCGGGAAGGCCGTCGTGCGGACCGTGATGACCTTCTTCGCGTCGGTCGATTTCACGGTCTGGATCGCGTTGCCGGCATAGATCGGACGCTTGAACGTGTCGGCGCTGTCGACCTCGATGATTTCCGAGATCTGCTGCACGTCGAGCAGCGCGGCCGCGCGCGGGGCGAAGTTCTTGCCCACGCCGGTGGCGGGGGTGACGATCGCGTCATAGGAGCCGGCGAGGCTCACGACGAGAGCGGCAAGCGGCTCGGCCGTACGATGCGCATACTGCGCGTCGTCGGCGACGAGCACCTTGGAGACGCCCGCGAGCTTCGCGGCGGCAGCGGCGACGCCGTCGACGCCCTGGCCCGCGACGAGCACATGCACGTCGCCGCCGAGCTTCGTCGCGGCGGTCACGGCCTTGGCGGTCGCGTCGTTGAGATTTTCGTTGTTGTGTTCAGCAATAACCAGCGTGGTCATCCGATCACTCCCGCTTCCTTGAGCTTCGAAACAAGCTGCTCGACAGATTCAACCTTGATGCCGGCCTGACGCTGCGGCGGCTCGGTCACCTTGAGAACCTGAAGGCGCGCCGTGACGTCGACGCCGTAGTCGGCAGGCGTCTTTTCGTCGATCGGCTTCTTCTTCGCCTTCATGATGTTCGGCAGCGACGCGTAGCGCGGCTCGTTGAGGCGGAGGTCCGCGGTCACGATCGCCGGCATGTTGAGCTTCAGCGTCTGCAGGCCGCCGTCGATTTCGCGAGTGAGGATGAGCTTGTCGCCCTCGAACTCGACCTTCGAGGCGAAGGTGCCCTGCGCCCAGCCGAGAAGGGCGGCGAGCATCTGGCCCGTCTGGTTCGAATCGTCGTCGATCGCCTGCTTGCCAAGAATGACGAGGTCGGGCTTTTCGGCCTCGACGATGCCCTTCAGGATCTTCGCGACGTTGAGCGGCTCAACCGTCTCATCCGACTTCACGAGGATGCCGCGGTCGGCGCCCATGGCGAGCGCCGTGCGGATCGTCTCGGTCGACTGAGCGACGCCGATCGACACCGCGACGACTTCCGTCGCTTTGCCCGCTTCCTTCAGACGGACCGCCTCTTCGATGGCGATTTCGTCGAAGGGATTCATGGACATCTTCACGTTGGCGAGATCGACGCCCGTCTGATCCGACTTCACGCGGATCTTGACGTTGTAGTCGACCACGCGCTTCACGGGCACGAGGACTTTCATCGAGATAGACTCCCTGGGCGTCGCCTTGGATTTGCGAAGCAAGAATGGCTCACCGCGGCGACGGACTTGGTGTTGAGGTTTCCGGGCCTTCAATCCGCTTTCCGGCGTCTCGGAAAGGCGCCTTTCGAGCGGTCACCCATGAAGGGAACGAAGGTCCGGCCACGCGAAAAAAACAGAAGGCCGTTGTTGCGGTGCGGCAACCTAGAGCCGCCATAAGCCCCTGTCAACGAATAGGGAAAGTGCCGGGCAAGGCATTGGAATGGGGTGAAAACCCCTTTGGCGCCAATGGGTTGGCTGGCGGCCTGTTCAGCGGTGCGCGCCCGGTGTCCACAGCACGTCGCCCGCCCCACGACCTTCCGGCGCCCAGTTCGCATAACGGGCCGCGACGAAGAGGAAATCCGACAGGCGATTGAGGTATTTGATCGCCACTTCGTTCACCCCGCCGGGCCCTTCGGCCGCCAGCGCGACGACGAGCCTCTCGGCGCGGCGGCAGATGGTGCGGGCAAGGTGAAGATGGGCGGCAGCCGCCGTTCCCCCCGGCAGGACGAAGGAGCGCAGCGGCTGAAGATGCCCGTTCAACGCGTCGATTTCCTGTTCGAGCCGGGTCACCTGCGCCTCGACGATCCGCAGGGGCTCGTAACCGAGCTCGGCGGCGGTCTTGTCCGGCGTCGCGAGATCGGCGCCGAGGTCGAAAAGGTCGTTCTGGATGCGGGCCAGCATCGCATCGAGCGCGAGGATGCCGCCGGTTTGGAGGCGGGCCACGCCTATCGCGGAGTTGGTTTCGTCCACGGTGCCGTAGCTCTCGATCCGCAGCGCATGCTTGGGCAGGCGCTCGCCGGTGGCGAGCGCCGTCGTGCCCTTGTCGCCGGTGCGCGTGTAGATCTTGTTGAGCGTGACCATCGGGACTTCAGACTTTCGCGAAGGGCAACATGCGCTTCAGCACGCTGTCGTGACGGATGAAGTGATGGTAGAGCGCGGCGCCCGCATGGACCGCGACCAGCGCCGCGATGATCAGGGCATTGACCTCGTGAAGTTCTTCGGCGAGATCGTGGATCGCCTCGTTCGGCGCGATCTGGAGGCCGAGGACGCCGAAGGCCTGAAGGTTGAACTTCGACGTCGTTGCGATGGCGAGCCCGATCAGCGGCTGAAGGATGACGAAGAAATAAAGCCCGCGATGCGCGGCCTTGGAGCCGATGACCTGCCAGCGGGGCAGATCGGCCGGGAGCGCCGGCGCCGGGTGGCGGAGGCGATAGAGGAGGCGCGCGAGCATGAGCACCAGGACGGTGATGCCGATGCCGGCGTGAATCTGCATGACGCCCAGGCGTTCCTCCTTCGGCAGGTCTTCGACCGTCCAGCCGCCATAAAGCATCAGCGCGACGAGGACGACGAGCGTCCAGTGGAATGCTTTTGCAACGCCTGAATAGGGTTGGACATTCGTCATGGTGGCCTCGGACATGTGTGCTTTCCTCCCTGCTGTTAGGGCAGACTCGCGCGAGACGGGCCTGCGATCAAGCCCTGCCGTGTCGAATTACGCCTTTCGCCATGAGCGGCGCCATCTGGCGATGGCTTCGCCGATCTCGTGAGGGCTGTCTTCCTGCAGGAAGTGGTTCCCCCTCACCGTGACTTCCGTCTGGTTCTTCCATGTACGGCAGAATTCGCGCTGCGCGCCGATGAGGATCGCGCCTGGGTCCGCATTCACGAAAAGCTTCGGGATGTCGGTCGTCGAGAGCCAATCCGCATAGGATTGCACGACGTCGACGACAAAGGCGGGCTCGCCATCGAGCGGAATCTGGCGCGGCCAGGTGAGCGTCGGGCGGCGGTCCTCTCCGGGTGTGCGGAAGGGGCGGCGATAGACTTCCATTTCCTCCGGCGTCAGCTTGCGGAGGATCGAGCCCGGCAATACGGCTTCGATGAAGAGATTTTTTTCGAGGATCATCTCCTCGCCCTTGTCGGAGCGGAAGCCCTCGAAGATGCGCCGTGCGGCGGGGTTCCACTCGTCCCATGCGAGCGGCCGCACGATCCCTTCCATATAGGCGATGCCTTCCACCGCATTGCGGTGGCGGTTCGCCCAGTCGAAGCCGAGCGCCGAGCCCCAGTCATGAATGACGAGCGTGACCTTGTCGTGGATGCCGACCGTTTCGAGAAAGGCATCGAGAAAATTGCGATGTTCGCGGAACGTGTAGCGCTCGGGGCCCGACGGTTCGAGCTTGTCACTGTCGCCCATGCCGATGAGATCCGGCGCGATGCAGCGCCCCTGATCCGCGAGATGCGGCATGACATTGCGCCAGAGATAGGAGGATGTCGGATTGCCGTGCAGAAAGACGATGGGATCGCCTGCACCCATCTCGGAATAGGCCATATGCCGGCCCGCGATGTTGACCGTCTTCTTGGGAAGCTCCGCGGCGGAAATCTCTGTCATGGCCGGATTCTCCTTCGCTCCCCTGCGCCCTTTTCCCGAAGGATAGACGCCAGATGACCGCGCAATCAAACCTGCACATGTGCGCCAACAAAAAAGGGCGCCCGGAGGCGCCCTTTCCCGCGGCTTTCGCCGAAATCAGAACTTGAAGCCGTAGCGCACACCGATGTCGGTGAGGCCGGGATTGGCGTCGCAGAGGCTCGCATTCGACATGTGGTCGACGGTGAGCATCAGGCTCGAATGCTCGTCGAAGCGGTAGCCGATCGACGCGCTCTCGTGGAACATGGCGCGGCAGCCGAGGTTGAGCTTCGTGCTCGTCTCGTGATCCGTCTCGCCGTTGTGGATGGCGCCGCCGAACGTGCCTTCGACGAAAAGCGACTTCGTGAAGTCGTAGTCCCAGGCGAGGCCCGCATAGGCGATGCTGGTGCCGTTGCCGGTGTTGATGTTCGCGCCGATGATCGGACGCGGCGCCCATGCCCATTCGAGGAAGGTCGGCGTCTTGAAGAGAACCTCGGCGTTGATGTCCGGATTGCTCGTTTCGTGGCGCGTCGCGAACAGGTCGGTATTGTGGTCGTAGACGCCCACACGCAATTCGTCGACCCAATCGGCCGCCTGCGTCGGCGCACACAGAGCCATAAAGGCGGTCGCCGCCATGGCGGCCGTCAGAAGCTTGCTCTTCAGCACGATATTCCCCTTCATCATCGCCGTCTCTCGACGGCTTCCCGTAACTCGGACCTGCCGCAAAATAACCCAGTTTCAAACCGGATAGATATCTCCAGACAAAATCTAGCCGGACTGTTGCCGATTTGTCGCTAGTTATGTCTGGAACCGACGCAGCGCGTTACCCCGATTTCGGGGGTCAGCGCGTCGTGAAGTAGAGGGCGCCCATCAGGAAGACGATGGCCACAAATTGCAGAATGACGCGCCAGCGCATCAGCGTCTGCGATTGGGATGGGGACCCGCCGCGCATCATGTTGAAGAGGCCGAGGGCGAGCACCAGGGCCACGGCGGCCATGGCGATCGGACCGAGATAGCTGAAAAGCTGCTCCACAATGCGTTCCTTCGCTTGATTGTCCTAGTTGCCGCCTTCGAGAAGGCGGCGGGCGATGACCTGGGCCTGGATTTCGGCCGCGCCCTCGAAGATGTTGAGAATGCGCGCGTCGCAGAGCACGCGGCTGACCGGATATTCGAGCGCGAAGCCGTTGCCGCCGTGAATCTGCAACGCATTATCGGCTGCTGCCCAGGCAACGCGGGCGCCGAGAAGCTTCGCCATGCCGGCTTCAAGGTCGCAACGCCGTCCGCCATCCTTCTCGCGCGCGGCGTGATAGGTGAGCTGGCGGGCGACGAGGATCTCGACGGCCATCATCACGAGCTTTCCCGAGACGCGCGGGAAGCTGAAGATCGGCTTGCCGAACTGGATGCGCTCCTGCGCGTATTTGAGGCCGAGTTCGAGGGCGGCCTGTGCGACGCCGATGGCGCGGGCGGCCGTCTGGATGCGGGCGCTTTCGAAGGTCTGCATCAGCTGCTTGAAGCCCTGACCTTCTTCGCCGCCGAGCAGGTTTTCGGCCTTCACCTCGAAATCGTCGAAGCCGATCTCGAATTCCTTCATGCCGCGATAGCCGAGCACACGGATCTCGCCGCCGGTCATGCCCTCGGCCGGGAAGGGATTTGCGTCGTCGCCACGCGGTTTTTCCGCAAGCAGCATCGACAGGCCCTTGTAGCCCGGCGCGTCGCTGGTGCGGCAGAGAAGCGTCATCACGTCGGCACGGGCGGCATGCGTGATCCAGGTCTTGTTGCCGGTGACGCGGTAGACATCGCCATCGCGGCGGCCGCGCGTTCTGAGGCTCGCAAGGTCCGAGCCGGTATTGGGTTCGGTGAAGACGGCGGTCGGCAGGATTTCACCGCTTGCGATCTTCGGCAGCCACTTCGCCTTCTGCTCCGGGGTGCCGCCGCCGAGGATCAGTTCCGCCGCGATCTCGGAGCGCGTGCCAAGCGAGCCCACGCCGATATAGCCGCGCGACAGCTCTTCCGAGACGACGCACATCGATTCCTTGCCGAGGCCGAGGCCGCCGAATTCTTCCGGAATCGTCAGGCCGAAGACGCCAAGCTCCGCCATCTTCGCGATGACGTCGAGCGGGATGTATTCGTCCTTTAGATGCCAGTCATGGGCGTAAGGCACGACTTCTGCGTCGGCGAAGCGCCGCATCTGGTCGCGGATCTGTTCATAGGTATCTTCAAGGCCCGCATCGCCGAAGCTTGAGGCGCCCGCGTTCCCGGCGATCAGGGCGGCGAGACGCGCGCGCACTTCCGCGGTGTTGCCGGCCGCGATCAGGGCGCGGACATCGGCCGTGTGGAAGGCGGCATGATCGGCCTCGGAGATGCCGAGATCCTGCGGACGGACGATCTCGCCCTGGCTCATCGGAATGCCGCCGGAAAGCTGCGAGAGATATTCGCCGAAGGCGACCTGAACGATCAGCGCTTCGATCTCGCCGAAGCGTCCTTCCTCCGTCATGCGCGCGGCATAGGCGGCGAGCTGGCGCAGACCCTCGACATAGGTCGCCATCCAGGAGAGGCCGTGCGCCGCGAACTGCTCGCGCTCGATCAGCGCCGCCGAAATCTTGCCGTCATGGCTCACCTTCAGCGCCACAGCCGCCTTGGCCTTCGCAAGCAGGGTTTCGGCGCTCGTGGCCGCTCCCTCGGTCAGGGACAGGAGATTGCCAGGGACAAGCGTCTTGGTGGTGGCGTTGGCGGTGTTGCTCATGGGCGGTACTCGCAAGGGCTGGCAGGCGGGCTCAGGGGACGGCGCCTTGATGAGCGCAAGGAAGGGGATCGGCTCGGGCGGTGCGTCCAGGGGACTATATAGCCCGAAGAACCGGACCCGGCCAGCGCATGTGCGAAGGCCGCCCAAGGTCACAAAACTATGCTTGGCGCGCGGCGGCGGTTGCCGTCAGACTGTCCTCTTCTGAAACATGGCTGTGGGGGCTATTTCATGAAGGCGGTCGCTTTTTTCCTGCTCCGGTTCGTCACCGGACTTTACCTGCTCGCCTGGTCGGCGCTGAAGCTGACCGATACGGGGAGCGCAATCGGGATTTCGGACAAGCTCTATTGGGGGCTGTTCAGCAATCCGGTCGTGCAGCATGGGCTCGGCGCGCTGGGGGGCGTGCTCGGGCTTTTCGTCATTCTCGGCTTTCTGCGCGGCTTTACCTATCTCGCTCAGGCATTGGTCCTGGCGCTCGGTGTCGGCGTGCTGGCGAAGGCCAGTGCCCTACCTGTCGATCTCGCGAGCGGCATCGATCTGGCGACGGCGCTCACGCCCTATCTCGCTCTGCTCGTCGCCGCCATCGCGCCGCTGTTCGCCAAGGGGGATGACCTTCTATCGCTCGATGTCTTTCTGGCCTGGGCCGAGCGCCGGCTGGGGCGCGACGAGCGGGCCGCTCCGGCAGTGACGGCTGCCGCGGCCGAAGAGGTCGGTGAGCATGACGAGCCGGTTTACGAAGAGCCGCTCTATGAGGAGCCGGTGCATGAGGAACCGGTTTACGAGCCGGTTCAGGAAGAGGCCGTGCATGCCGAAGAGCCGGTTGCGGAGGCTGTCGCTTCCGAAGATGTTCACGCCGAGCCTGTGGCGGAAGTGGAGACGGCTCCCGAACCGACGCATGTGGAGCCGGTGATCGAGGAAGCGCCCGCGATTGCCGAACCTCTGGCTGTGGAGCAGGCGCCTGAAGACCCCTCGGTCGAGGAACTCGCCGCCGTCGAGGCGCAGAAGCACGAAGCTGCCGCGCCGACGGTGCATTGATGGATTGCGGGAGGCGAGCCTTTAGAGGTTCGCCTCCGGCGGAATCCTGAGCGGGATCTTCAGGTAGCGCTGCCCGTTCGCTTCGGCCTGCGGCAACTGGCCCGCGCGGATATTGACCTGAACGGCGGGAAGCAGCAGCACCGGCGCGGCAAGCGCAGCGTCGCGCGTCTCGCGCATGGCGACATAGTCGTCCTCGCTCACGCCGTCATGGATATGGATGTTGCGCGCGCGTTCCTCCGCGACGCTGGTCTCCCACGCATAGGTGTCGCGGCCCGGCGCCTTGTAGTCATGGCACATGAAGAGCCGCGTCTCGGGCGGAAACGAGAGCAGCCTTTTGATTGAGCGGTAGAGAGTGCGCGCATCGCCGCCGGGGAAGTCGGTCCGGGCGGTGCCATAGTCCGGCATGAACAGCGTGTCGCCAACGAAGACCGCATCGCCGATCCGGTAGGCGATGCAGGCCGGCGTATGGCCCGGCGTCGCCAGAACTTCGAAATGGCTTTGGCCGAGCGGAATTTTGTCGCCATCGGCGAAGAGCGCGTCGAATTCGCGCCCGTCCGAAGGCGCAATTTGGCCGAAGAGCTGCCCGAAGACTTTCTGCACCTTGCCGATATCGGCGCCGATACCGGTCTTCGCGCCCGTCTTCGCCTTCAGATAAGCGTCGGCAGAGAGATGGTCCGCATGGGCATGGGTCTCGAGAATCCATTCAACCTTTGCGCCGGTTTCCTCGACGGCCGCGAGAAGCCTGTCTGCGCTGGCGGTCGTGACCTTGCCCGATTTCGGGTCGTAA
This sequence comes from Parvibaculum sp., assembly GCF_039680535.1. GTDB lineage: Bacteria > Pseudomonadota > Alphaproteobacteria > Parvibaculales > Parvibaculaceae > Parvibaculum. Next base: position 173,505 of record NZ_JBDKSS010000025.1, read on the forward strand.
TCGAGCACGGGGTCGATGATTGCCGCCGCGCCCGTCGCGGGATCGCGCACGAGATAGGTCACGGTGAAGGTCGTTTCGTCGAAAAAGGCCCTGATGTCGGCTCTCTGCTCTGCGGGCATGTTCTGATCCTTCGTGGCTTCGTACCTTGACAATATATTAGTTTTATCTAATTTAACAAGGTCTGTTGACCGCAAGAGGTTGCCGCCATGGCGCTCAAGACCATTTCGCCCTCGAAGGCCAGGAAGCTTATCGGCCGGGGCGCGCTTGTCGTCGACGTTCGCGAGCGCGGCGAGTTCGCGCGCGAGCATATAGAAGGCGCGCGCAATGAGCCGCTGTCCAGCCTGGGGCGCATCGAACAGCCGGACCCCGGCGCGGTCATCATCTATCATTGCAAGTCAGGCATGCGGACGCGCGCAAGCGCGAAGAAGCTCGAAGAGGCCGCGAATTGCGAAGCCTTCATTCTCGAAGGCGGGATCGATGCCTGGAAGGCGACGGGCCTTCCCGTCGTCAAGGGGAGCGGCGACGAGGCGGCGCACCAGATGCAGATCGTCGGGCTGAGCGTGGTCTTCATCGGCGTCGCGCTCGGCATGTCCGTCAATCCCGCGTTCTATGCGTTGGCTGCGGCGGCGGCCGTCTGGCTCATCCTGAGCCTTTTCCGGCGCGGCTGACGGAGGTGGAAATGATCGCGCTGGCTGACATTCTGACGCTTGGCTCCGGCGCGCTGATCGGATTGACGCTCGGGCTCATCGGCGGCGGCGGCTCGATCCTCGCCGTGCCGCTCCTTGTCTATGTGGTGGGCGTCGCCTCGCCCCATGTCGCCATCGGCACCAGCGCCATTGCGGTCGCCGCCAATGCGCTTGTCGGCGTGGCGCTTCATGCGCGGGCGCGCTCGGTCAAATGGCCTTGCGCGCTGGTCTTTGCGGGCTCCGGCATCGTCGGCGCCTTTCTCGGCGCGCGGGTGGGCAAGGCCGTGGGTGGCGAGTTCCTGCTTTTCCTCTTTGGCCTTGTCATGATCGCGGTCGGCGTCACCATGCTGCTGCGCAAGGGCGAGGGCGGCAATCCGGATGTTCATCTCGATCAGGCGTCGGCGCCCGCGCTGCTTCCCTCGCTCACCGGTTATGGGCTCGGCGTCGGCCTGCTGTCGGGGTTCTTCGGGATCGGCGGCGGCTTCCTGATCGTGCCGGGCCTCATCAACGCCACCAACATGCCGATCCTCTTCGCGGTCGGATCGTCGCTCGTCTCCGTCGCGGCCTTCGGCCTTGCCACGGCGTCGAGCTATGCGCTGGCGGGACTCGTCGACTGGCATGTGGCGGCGCTGTTGCTCGCAGGCGGCGTCGTCGGCGCGCTCATCGGCACGGCGCTCGCGCGAAAACTTGCGGCGAAGAAGGCGCTGCTCGCGCGCATCTTCGCCGTTATCGTCATGCTGGTTGGCCTTTACGTCAGCGCGCGAGGCCTCGCCGCCCTTTAAGCGACGTTGCCCGCCTCGATCGCATCTTCATAGGTGCGAAGGCCGGGGTGCTTGGCCGAGACGAGCACGGCCATGTTGCCGGGCAGATGCTCGTTCTTCCACATCTTCATATGCGCCTTCGGAATGTCTTCCCATGAGAAGACCTCCGAAAGGCCCGGATCGATGCGGCGCTCGATGACGAGCTGGTTCGCGGCCGAGGCCTGCTTCAGATGCGCGAAATGCGAGCCCTGGATGCGCTTCTGCCGCATCCAGACGAAACGCGCGTCGAAGGTGATGTTGAAGCCGGACGTGCCCGCGCAGAAAACGACCATGCCGCCGCGCTTCGCGACCATGCAGGAGACGGGGAAGGTCGCTTCGCCCGGATGCTCGAAAACGATGTCCGGATCGATGCCCTTGCCGGTGATGTCCCAGATTGCCTTGCCGAACTTGCGCGCCTCTTTCATGAAGTCGTTGAATTCGGCGGAATTGACCTTGGGCAACTGGCCCCAGCAGTTGAAATCCTTGCGATTGATGACGCCCTTGGCGCCGAGCGACATCACATAGTCGCGCTTGCTCTCGTCGGAGATGACGCCGATCGCGTGGGCGCCCGCCGTGGCGCAGAGCTGCACGGCGAAGGAGCCGAGACCGCCGGACGCACCCCAGACCAGCACGTTCTGGCCGGGTTCGAGCGTATGCGGACGATGTCCGAAAAGCATGCGGTAGGCAGTGGCCAGCGTCAGCGTGTAGCAGGCGCTCTCTTCCCAGGTGAGGTGCTTGGGGCGCGGCATGAGCTGCTGCGACTGCACGCGGGCAAACTGGGCGAAGGAACCGTCCGGCGTCTCATAGCCCCAGATGCGCTGCGAGGGCGAGAGCATCGGGTCGCCGCCGTTGCATTCCTCGTCGTCATGGTCGTCCTGATTGCAATGGATGACGACCTCGTCGCCGACCTTCCACCGCGTGACCTTGGAGCCGACGGCATAGACGATGCCCGAGGCGTCGGACCCGGCGATGTGATAGGGCACCTTGTGCACGTCGAAGACGGAAATGGGCGTGCCGAGCGCGGCCCAGACGCCGTTGTAGTTGACGCCCGCCGCCATCACGAGGACGAGCACGTCATGGCTGTCGAGTTCCCATGTCGGCACGACTTCCACCTGCATCGCATGCTCCGGCGGGCCGTGGCGCTCGCGGCGGATGGTCCATGCGTACATCTTCGCCGGAACATGGCCGAGAGGCGGGATCTCGCCGATCTCGTAGAGATCCTTCTTCGGAAGCGGATTGTCGCCCGCGGCAGCCGCCGTGCTGTCGGTCTTCGCCATACTCTGTCCTCGCTCATACCCCCTGGGCCCTTTGCCGGAGGCTGATGCCTGAAGCCGGGCCCATGATCCATCCGTCATCCGTTTGCCGCAATGAGAGGCAGCGGAGCGGTTTTGCCCGGATCATTGGCGGATGACGCGGGGGATGCAAGGAGTTTTTGCACTGCAACAAAGACGTTTTGCCCGGCTAGACGCCAGCTCGGGCGGGCGCTTTCTCCCTTTCCGTCGCGTCAACTTCTCGGCTAGCATTTCTTCATGCGGAGTATAACTCCGTATTTGGCCTTTGGGAGGAGGACCGAATGAGCTTCAAGGACATGTATGCGATCGCGCTCGATGGCAGCCATTGGGACGTGCCGCAAAATTACGACGCGATGTTCAACTGGAATTACGACCCCGAACGCACGGCGATGATGGGGCTCTACCAGAAGGGCAAGGAGATGCAGTGGGACGCGAAGACCCGCATCGACTGGTCCCAGGAGCTCGACGAGGACAATCCCGAGCAGCTGCCCGACGAGATGCTGCCGATCAACGGCATGGCCGCTTTCGAGAAGATGTCGCGCAAGGAGAAGGCCAGCGTCCGCAAGCACTTCCAGGCGTGGCAGCTCTCGCAGTTCATGCAGGGCGAGCAGGGCGCGCTCATCTGCACCGCGAAGATCGTGACGCAGGTGCCGGACATGGACTCGAAGTTCTACGCCTCGACGCAGGTGATCGACGAGGCCCGCCATGTCGAGAGCTACAAGATGCTGCTCTCGAAGTTCAATCTCGTCTATCCGATGACGAAGCCGCTACAGACGCTGATCGAGCAGACCCTGCGCGACAGCCGCTGGGACATGACCTATCTCGGCATGCAGGTGGTGATCGAGGGACTTGCGCTCGCCGCCTTCGCGCAGATCCGCGACCATGCACAGAATCCGCTTGCCGCTGCCGTGAACGCCTATGTCATGCAGGATGAATCCCGCCACGTCGCCTTCGGACGCCTGGCGCTGCGCGACTATTATCCTCAGCTCTCGGAGAAGGAGCGCGACGAGCGCGAGGAATTCCTGCTCGAAGCAAGCTATCTGATGCGTGACCGTTTCGACGCCGTCGAGGTCTGGCAGAATCTCGGCCTCGATCCCGTCGAATGCGCCGAGCACATGTATCATTCGGGCTTCATGGCGAAGTTCCGCTCCTCGCTCTTCCAGCGCATCGTTCCCATCGTGAAAGATGTGGGCCTTTGGGGGACGCGTATCCGCAAGGGCTATGAGGAGATGGGCGTCATCGACTACGCCAAGCAGGATGTCGATGCGATGCAGGCGAATGACGATTTCATCGCCCGCGAATTCGATGCGCGTCGAAAGCACATCGAAAGCGTTGCGGCACGCGCCTCCGCCGCCGAATAGGCTCGTCTGCGCGCTGGAACGGCTTGGCCGTTCCAGCGTTTGGCATGGGAGGCGCGAGATTTGCCTTGTTCCGGCCACAGATTGGCGGGACGCTCCTTCAACGCTCACCCGCAGGGAAGGATCTGCTCATGACCACCAAATCTCCGACAAGGTTCGTTGCGTTGCTGGCCGCCGCTGCGGTCGTCATGCCGACACTCGCCTTTGCCGAGGATCACCGCCCGCCGCCCGGTCCGGGGCAGGGCCAGCCTCAGCATCGCGACATGGAGCGGCGCGACCGGGACGGGCGCCAACCTCGCGACATGGAACGGCGCGATCAGGACAGGCACCGGGATCGTGACACGTGGCGTCGGCAATCGCGCGATCGTGACCGGCCTGAGTTTCGGCATGACGAGTCACGCTATGCACGCGACTATTACCGCAATCCCGGCCATCGTTGGGATGCGCCGCGTCCGCCGCGCGGATATGGCTATGGACACCGGCTGCCGCGCAATTACTGGCGCCCCCTGCCGCCCGGCCTTCGCGGCCATTTCCACCCGCGCCCCGGCTATGACTACTACATGGTTGGCAACGATATCGTGCTCGTGGCGATCGCGACCGGCATCATTGTGGACATTCTCTACAATGTGAACCGGTACTGAGGCGCAGGCGCCATTTTCGAGGCCCGGGAGCAATCCCGGGCCTCCTCCTTTTGCGCCGCAGCAAAGCCTGTGATAAGGCGTTTCGAACAGAGAACGCAGCGTAAAGGCGAGAGACATGGCAAAGGACGAAGGCGGCAAGCCGGCCCCGAAGCAGGACCAGCCCTGGATTTTCCGCACCTATGCGGGCCATTCGACCGCCGCGGCCTCGAACGAGCTTTACCGGACCAATCTCGCGCGCGGGCAGACGGGCCTTTCCGTGGCCTTCGATCTGCCGACCCAGACGGGTTATGACAGCGACCATGTGCTGGCCAAGGGCGAGGTTGGCAAGGTCGGTGTGCCGATCAGCCATATCGGCGACATGCGGGATCTCTTCCACGATCTTCCGCTCGACCAGATGAACACCTCGATGACGATCAACGCGACGGCGGCCTGGCTGCTGGCGCTTTACATCGCGGTGGCCGACGAGCAGGGCGCGGACCGCGCGAAGCTCCAGGGCACGGTGCAGAACGACATCATCAAGGAATATCTCTCGCGCGGAACCTATGTGTTCCCGCCCGAGCCCTCGATGCGCCTCATCACGGACATCGTCTCCTACACCTATACGCAGGTACCGAAGTGGAACCCCACGAACGTCTGCTCCTACCATCTGCAGGAAGCAGGCGCGACGCCGGTGCAGGAGCTTGCCTTCGCACTCGCCAATGCCATCGCGCTGCTTGACCATGTGAAGGCGAGCGGGCAGGTGCCGGAGCATGAATTTCCGCAGGTCGTCGGCCGTATTTCCTTCTTCGTAAACGCGGGCGTGCGCTTCATCACCGAAATCGCCAAGATGCGCGCCTTCGTCGATCTCTGGGATGAGATCTGCCGCGATCGCTATGGCGTCACCGACGAGAAGCTTCGCCGCTTCCGCTATGGCGTGCAGGTGAACTCGCTCGGCCTCACCGAGCAGCAGCCGGAAAACAACGTCTATCGCATCCTGATCGAGATGCTGGCCGTCACGCTGTCGAAGAAGGCCCGCGCCCGTGCCGTGCAGTTGCCCGCCTGGAACGAGGCGCTTGGCCTGCCCCGTCCCTGGGACCAGCAATGGTCGCTCCGCGCGCAGCAGATTCTCGCCTATGAGACGGACCTTCTTCAGTATCAGGACATTTTCGACGGCAGCCACGTCATGGATGCCAAGGTCGAGGCGCTGAAGGCGGAAGCCCGCGAGGAACTGAAGCGCATCGAGGACATGGGCGGCGCCGTCGCGGCCATCGAAACCGCCTATATGAAGGAGCAGCTCGTCGCCTCGAACTCAGCGCGGCTTGCCGGCATCGAGGCGGGCGAGCAGAAGGTCATCGGCGTCAACGCCTTTGTCGAAACGGCGCCTTCGCCGCTCGCGACCGGCGAAGGCTCGATCCTTACCGTTTCCCACGAGGTGGAAGAGCACCAGATCGCCCGGCTCAAGGAGTGGCGCCGCGCGCGCGATAACGACGCGGTGGAAGCGGCGCTCGCCGAGCTTCGCCGCGCCGCGAAGGAAGGCCGCAATATCATGGAGCCGTCGATCGTTTGCGCGAAGGTGGGCGTCACCACCGGCGAATGGGGCACCGCGCTCCGTTCGGTCTTCGGCGAATATCGCGCGCCGACGGGCGTTTCCCGCGCCGCGCGCAACGACGCGCCGGAACTCGATCATGTGCGTGGCATGGTCGATGCCGTATCGAAGAAGCTGGGCCGCCGCCTCAAGTTCCTTGTCGGCAAGCCCGGCCTCGACGGTCATTCCAACGGCGCCGAACAGATCGCCGTGCGTGCCCGCGATTGCGGCATGGATGTCGTTTACGACGGTATCCGCCTGACGCCGGCGGAGATCGTTGAGGCGGCGCGCGACGGCCGCGTCCACGTGCTCGGCCTTTCGATCCTTTCGGGCAGCCACATTCCGCTCGTCACCGAAGTCATGGCGCGGCTCAAGGAAGAGGGGATCAGGATCCCCGTCGTCGTCGGCGGTATCATTCCGCAAGACGACGCCGAAAAGCTCCGCGCTGCGGGCGTCGCCGCCGTTTACACGCCCAAGGACTTCCAGATCACCGACATCATGGCCGATGTCGTGCATCTGGTGGACGCGGACGCCGACGCGGCATAGGTCCGCCGCCCCCCTCCTGCCCGGAAAGTTCCCATGGGATATGCGTTGAGTCTCGTCCTGCCGATCTTCGGTGTGATCGGTCTGGGCTATCTGGCTGTGCGGTTGCGCATTCTTTCGGATGCGGCGATCGACGGGCTCGACGCTTATGTCTTTACCTTCGGCATTCCATTTCTTCTGTTCCGCAACATCGCGCGGACGGCGATGCCGGACACGCTGCCCTGGAGCCTGTGGCTTTCCTATTACGGCGCGATGCTCGGCGTCTGGCTCGTGGGCTCGCTCATCGCGCGGTTTGCGCTGAAGAAGAATTTCGGAGAAGCGGTCATCATCGGTTTCGGCGGCGGGCAGGGCAACGTCGTCATGCTCGGCATTCCGATCATCCTGACCGGCTTCGGAGATGCGGCGGGCGTGCCGCTCTTTCTTCTGCTTGCCTTTCACGGCCTCATTCTCATCACGACGGCGACCTTTCTGCTTGAGATGGCGCAACTGCCCGAGGGGCAGCAGGTGCCGATCCGGCGCATCCTGATGAACGGGCTGATGGGATCGCTGAAGAACCCGATCATCATCGGACTTGGTCTGGGCCTCATTTATGGCCGCTTCGGCGTGCCATTGCCGGGCCCGGTCGACGCAACGGTCGAGATGATGAGCAAGACCGGTATTCCCTGTGCGCTTTTCGTACTCGGCGGAATGCTCACGCGCTATCACCTGCGATCAGCCATCGCGACCGCCAGCATGACGGCGACGTTCAAGCTCGTCGCGCATCCGCTGCTGGTTTTCGTGATGACCAATTTCGTCTTCGGCCTGCCGCCGCTCTGGGTTGCGGTGGCAACCGTACTCGCGGGCATGCCTACGGGCGTCTATTCGTCGATCCTTGCGGGCCGCTATCGCATGGCGCCCGCCACGGCGTCGAGCGCGGTGCTGATCTCGACGGCGATGAGCGCGATCACGCTGACGCTTCTGCTCAGTTACTTCAGGCCCTGACGATCAGGCAGCCGCCGTGGCCTCGCTGGCCGTCGCCTGCGCTTTCAGGCGGAAGGCCTGTGGGCGCACGAAGAAGAAAGCGAGTGGCGTATCCTTCACGATGCGATAGGCAAGAAGCGGCGTGCCGACCGCCGTGACGATGCAGGCGAGCGTGAGCAGATCGCCATTCGTCACGCCGAGCTTCAGCAGGGCGATGCGCGTCGAGGCCATGGGCAGGAAGAAGGCGAGGAAGACATAGAGCGAGCGCGAGCCGATATAGGTGAGCGGCGCGCCCCAGCCCTGCGCGACGAGCATCGCGACGCACATCAGCGTCGCCGCACCGCCGACATAACCCGTCAGCAATTCCATCGCGCGAATATCGACCGCGCCCGAAAAGACGATAAGCCCGACTGCGATGAACATCGCCGCGCTTGCGCCAAGCGCCGCCGCGACATGCGTCCGCGCCCATTCCGCCAACTGGAAGACATAGGGCGCACCATAGACGCCGGAGAAGAAGAAGACGAAGCGGTGCGCGAATTCGTCGGGGATCGTCCACCCCGTCTGGACGTTCGCGAAATAGAGAGCCAGCGCCGCGCCGATGACGAGGGCCTTGGGCGCGTCGCGCAGGAGGCGCATCAGCACGAAGAAGAGGCTCAGTTCATAGATGAACCAGAGCAGGCCGAAGGGCTCGAAGGGGATGAGCAGCAGATCCCTGTAGGTGACGGCCCATTCGCTGTCATGCGGGAGCACGATCTTGAGCCCGATCTGGATCACGGACCAGAGCAGGTAGAAATAGACGAAATGCAGCACCTTGCCGTCGATGAAGCTCCGGAGGTCGCTCCGCAGCGCGCGCATGGCGAAAAGCCCCGCGACGAGAAAGAAGAGCGGCATGCGGAAGGGAATGGTGAATTCGCACAGGATGTTGAAGAGATAGGGCATGTGGGCGAGCGCTACCGCGTCGTTATAGGTCGCGTGCTTCATCACCACGAGTGTCATTGTGAGACCCTTGGCGGCGTCGACCCAGTCAATACGTGGTTTGGCGGCAGTCATTTACCATGCTCTCCGTGTTCCCCGTCCCCGGATGGGACGCGGGCTGCGGCTTCCGCTTCGCGGGAGCAGGAACCGCGCCAGAGAGACTAGATGCCCGCGAGACGGCGCACTTCGGCAGGCGTCATTCCTTGCGCGCGCAATTCGCGCAGCCCCATGTCCTTCGCGCTCTTGGAAAGACGGCGGCCCGTTTCGTCGCGGACCAGCGGATGGTGGCGATAGCGCGGTTCCGGCAGGCCGAGCAGCACTTGCAGGACACGGTGAACATAGGTGGCCGGAAAGAGATCCTGTCCGCGTGTGACGCAGGTGACGCCCTGAATGGCGTCATCGACGGTGACGGCGAGGTGGTAGCTCGTCGGCACGTCCTTTCGCGCGATGACGACATCGCCGAAGAGCATGGGATCGATGGGGAGCCTTCCGTGCTGGCCGCGGGGCCCGCCCGCCTCCTCGAGAAAGGTGATGGGGCCGCCCGCCTTATCCTCGGCCAATGCCAACGCCTTTTCCATGTCGAGCCGCCAGGCATAGGTGCGGCCCTCCCACATCAGGCGATTGAGTTCGGCGGGGGCGAGGTCCTTGTAGAGGCCCGGATAGACGGGCGCGCCGTCCGGATCGACCGGCCAGCGCGCATGCCCGATGCCCGAGGCTTCGATGGCGTCGTGGATTTCCTTGCGCGTCGCAAAGCAGGGATAGACGACTTTCATGTCGCGCAGGCGTTTCAAGGCCGCTTCGTAATCGCCGAAATGTTCCGACTGGCGGCGCACGGGGCGCTCCCAGTCGAGGCCGAGCCAGGCGAGATCTTCATAGATGCCCTGCTCATATTCGGGCCGGCAGCGGCCGATATCTATGTCCTCGATGCGGAGCAGGAAGCGCCCGCCGAGAGACTTGGCCGTCTCATGGGCGAAGATCGCCGAATAGGCATGGCCGAGATGCAGCCAGCCATTGGGGCTCGGCGCGAAGCGGATCACGTCGCGCTTTTTTTCACCACCGTCGAGCGCCATTGAAAGCTCCGTGTCTCGGCCTACACTCGGCCCCCTTATAAACGAAGTGCGCGACGCGAACGAGGATCGGTAATGGCGATATTGACGGGGCCTTCAGTGCCGGCGGCAAGCGGCAAGGCGGAACAGCTTGTGATCCTCGCCCATGGTTATGGCGCAGACGGCAACGACCTCATCAGCCTTGCGCCCTATTGGCAGAAGCTTCTGCCCAATGCCGCCTTCATCGCGCCCAATGCGCCGGAGCGCTGCGATGTCGGTTTCGGTTATCAGTGGTTTCCGATCTCGCGGCTCGACCCGGACGAGATCATGCGCGGCATTCTGGGCGCGGCGCCGGTCTTCGACCGTTTCATCGACGAGGAGCTTGAGCGGCACGGGCTCGACGAATCGCGGCTTGCGCTGGTGGGCTTCAGCCAGGGCACCATGATGTCGCTTCATGTGGGGCTTCGGCGCCGGAAAGCGCCCGTCGCGATTCTTGGCTATTCGGGCGCGCTTGCGGGCGGGGAGAGGCTCGAAGCGGAAATGACCTGCCGTCCGCCGGTTTTCCTCATCCATGGTGACATGGACGATTTGCTCCCCGTCTCGCGGATGCATGACGCCGCCGAGGCGCTGGGGGCGGCAGGGCTCGCCGTGCGCTGGCATGTCTCGCGGGGGCTCGGCCATGGCATCGACCCGGAAGGGCTCGACCTTGGCGGGCAGTTTCTCATGGACGCCTTTGCGGCGGCGGCGGTTTGAGAATCCCGGGAATAGCTCAAGTGGCTTCACAAAGCCGTTGCACTAGATATAGTAAGGTTAGTGACAATTCGGGACGCGGTCCTTGTTGGGACCGATGCGATCCCAGGAGGGCAGCGTGCACGGTTCGTTTGCCAATCCGGATAGTTGTCCGGCCCTTGTGCTGAATGCGGATTACAGGCCGCTCAGCTATTACCCTCTCTCGCTCTGGTCCTGGCAGGACACGATCAAGGCGGTCTTCATGGACCGTGTGAACATCGTGTCGAGCTACGAGACATTCGTCCGTTCGCCGAGCTTCGAGATGCAGCTGCCGAGCGTGGTTTCGCTCAAATCCTATGTGAAGCCCGCGCGCTACCCTGCCTTCACGCGCTTCAATCTTTTTCTGCGCGACCGCTTCTCCTGCCAATATTGCGGCCATCGCCATGATCTCACCTTCGATCATGTGATCCCGCGTTCGCGCGGCGGGCAGACGACATGGGAAAACGTGGTCGCCGCCTGCGCCCCCTGCAATCTCAGGAAGGGCGGGCTTATGCCCGCGCAGGCCGAGATGTTCCCGATGCAGAAGCCCTATCGGCCGAGCGTCACCGATCTGCACAAGAACGGCAGGCATTTCCCGCCGAACTATCTGCATGAGAGCTGGCAGGACTATCTCTACTGGGATAGCGAGCTGGAGCCGTGATTTCATCGAACTGGTCGGCGGTGGATCGCTATTTTGCCGACAGGCTGGCGCCGTCAGACGATATCCTCGAAAGCGTCCTCGCCGCGAATGCTGCGGCAGGTCTTCCGCCGCATGACGTTTCCCCTCTGCAGGGGCGCTTCCTCGAACTCCTCGTTCGTCTGACGCGTGCGAGCCGCGTTCTCGAAATCGGGACGCTGGGCGGCTATTCGACGATCTGGATGGCGCGGGCGCTGTCGGACGATGGCCGCATCGTCACGCTGGAGGCGGATGAAGCGCATGCGACGGTGGCACGCACCAATTTCGAACGCGCAGGCCTGTCGGATCGTATCGACCTTCGCGTGGGGCCGGCACTTTCGACCCTGCCCACGCTCGAAGGCGAGAAGCAGCGACCCTTCGATCTCGTCTTCATCGATGCCGACAAGCCGTCCAATCCCGACTATCTCGTATGGGCGCTGAAGCTCACGCGTCCGGGAAGCCTGATCATCGGCGATAATGTGGTGCGCGACGGTGCCGTGATCGACGCGCAGAGCGCCGATCCACGCGTCCAGGGTGTGCGCCGCTTCACGGATCTGCTCGCAGAGGAGCCGCGACTCGTCGCGACCGCCCTGCAGACAGTGGGTTCCAAGGGATGGGATGGATTTGCGATGGCGCTCGTCGTCTGAGTGGCTCAGACCTTTTCGGAGAGCGCGATGGCAAGGCGGCAGCCCGCGCCGATGAGGCCTGAGAGAAGCGGATAGGCCGGCGCTTCCTTCGCGCCTTTCTCGATCGCTTCGTCGCGATGCTGCACTTCTTCCAGACGGAAACGCTCGATCGTATCGATGAGGTCTTTCTCATCGGCATTCATGGCTTCGAGCTTCGCGATCTGGCTCTTGTAGTGTTCATCGATCACGGTTTCGACGGCTTCCGTGCAGGCATGCGCCGCCTTCTCGCCGAGGAGCGCGGTCGCAGCGCCAAGCGCGAAGCCCGCCACATGCCAGATCGGCGCGAAGGCCGTGGGCCTGACGCCGCGCTCATTGATGAGGTCGTTGAAGCGGGCGAGGTGGACTTCCTCTTCCTTCGCCATGCGCGTCAGGGACTCGACCGTCTCCTGCTTGCCCGGCAGATATTTGAAGATGGCGAGCTGGCCCGAATAGATGCGCACCGCGCCATATTCGCCCGCATGATCGACGCGGACGATTTCCTCAATCGTTTTGCCTATCGACCGGCCGGGCTGCGCGCTGCGGGGCGCGGGCTTCGGTTTTCTCTCGGGCTGTCTCGGCATCATTCCACTCCATGCGCCTCGCGCTCATAGCGCAGCACCGGGAGCGCGGAAAGCACGAAGAGCGCCAGCGAGATCAGGAAATTGAAACCGGCAAGCGAAACGCCGAAGAGTGTCCAGGCCGCCTCGTCGCATTGGGGGGCGCGGGTGCCGCCCTGAATCTGCGCCTGCAGATCGGCCAGCGAATTGGCGACGAGGCCGCTCGACGTGCAATCGGAGGGACCCGGCCACCACTTGTATTCGACGCCCGCGTGATAGCCCGAAATGCCCGCGCCAATCGCGAAGGCCGCCGCGCAGAGACCGAGCAGCACAACGGGCCCAATGCCGAGATTTGCCTCGCGCGAAAGGATGCCCGCGCAGAGCGCCGCGCCGATGGCGAACACATAGGGAATGCGCTCGATCAGGCAAAGATGGCAGGGCAGGTAGCCCAGCACATATTGAAAGAAATAGGCCCCCCCGAGCGTCGCGACGCTGGCGGCAAGAACGATCCAGGGAATGGTGAGCGGCGGGATACGGTCAAGCATGGGGCGCATTCAATCATGCCTCGGCCCGGAGGACGAGAGGCTTTCCGCCGCATGATCGCCGCCGGCGAAGGGCTCAGACGGGCTGCGGCGCGGTCCCCCGCGCGTCGTCCCCGGTTCCCAGCACATGCTCGATCATGCCGCGGGCGATTTCCCGTTCGCCCATGATGACGAGATTGGCGCCGCGCTGGCGCAGATAGTCGATCTCGGCGTCCGAATGGGCGCGGGCGACGATTTCGAGTGAGGGCGCCGCCTTGCGGGCCTGTTCGATGGCCTGCCCCGCTTCGAAGGCGTTGGGTATGGCCACGAAAAGCCATCGTGCGGCGGGAAGGTTCGCCGCGCTGAGGATGGCTCCCTTTGCGGCGTTCCCCTCCAGCACCTCGTAGCCCTGCTGCCGCAGCTTGCCCGCGATGCCCACATCGTCCTCGATGACGAGTATGGGAATGCCCGCCTGCTGGAGCCGCCTGCCGACCAGCGCGCCGACCCGGCCGAAGCCGACGACCACGGCATGACCGTGAAGATCTGTCGCTGCGACGGAGGGTGCTTCTTCGGCTACAGGCGCGTGCTCATCTGCGGCCTCGCCGGGGCGGAACCTTTCGATGACCTGCTTCATACGGTCGAGCGCCACGAAGAAGAGCGGATTGAGCATGATCGAGAGGATCGCGCCCGCGAGGATGAGATCGCGGCCACGTTCGGGCAGAAGGTGCAGTTCGACGCCGAGCGTCGCGAGGATGAAGGAGAATTCGCCGATCTGCGCGAGGCTCGCCGAAATGGTGAGCGCGGTCGAGAGCGGGTGACCGAAGGCGCGGACGATGAAGAAGGAAGCGACGGACTTGCCGAGAATGATGATGGCAAGCGCACCGATGACGGGCAGGGGATCGTTCAGCAGAATGCGCGGATCGAAGAGCATGCCCACCGAGACGAAGAAGAGCACCGCGAATGCGTCGCGCAGCGGCAGCGTTTCCTCTGCCGCCCGCTGGCTCAAGGGCGATTCGCTGAGGACCATGCCTGCGAAGAAAGCGCCGAGCGCGAAGGATACGCCGAAGAGAAGGGCCGCGCCGTAAGCGACGCCGAGCGCGATGGCGAGAACGGCGAGGCGGAAGAGTTCGCGCGAACCTGAATGCGCGATCATGTGCAGAAGCCACGGGATGAAGCGGCGGCCGACCACCAGCATCAATGCGACGAAGGCGACGACCTTGCCGAGCGTCAGGGCGATCGCCTTGCCGACTTCGTAGAAATCGAGCGCGCCGTCGGCCTTCCCGGCGGCCTGCAGCAAACCGGCAAGGGCGGGGAGCAGGACGAGCGTGAGCACCATCGCGAGATCTTCCACGATGAGCCAGCCGACGGCGATGCGGCCGCGCTCCGTCTCGACGATGCGGCGGTCCTGCAATGCGCGCAGCAGCACGACGGTACTGGCGACCGAGAGCGCGAGGCCGAAGACAAGGCCGGAGCCGATTGGCCAGCCGAGCGCCCATCCGAGCGCCATGCCGAGCAGCGTGGCGACGGCGATCTGCGCGAGGGCGCCGGGGATCGCAATGGTTTTGACGGAGAGAAGGTCCTTGAACGAGAAGTGGAGGCCGACGCCGAACATCAGAAGGATGACGCCGATCTCTGCAAGCTCCAGAGTCAGCGCCTGATCCGCGACGAAGCCCGGCGTGAAGGGGCCGACCACGACGCCCGCGAGCAGATAGCCGACCAGAGGCGAAAGGCGGAACCGGTGGGCGACTGCGCCGAAGATGAAGGCGAGCACCAGACCGCCGACGATTGCAGCTATGAGCGGGGTTTGGTGTTCCATGCGCCTCCAGAGCCTGCGGGATGTGATGGCGCATAAGAATACACATAAGTTGGCCAAAATGCGGCCAGCCGCCGGATGAAAATCAAAACCTTCATATGCCTGTGTCCTTTTCGCCATCCGCGATTGCTATGAGCGGGGGCGGGGACAGGTTCGGTCCTCGATAGACGCGGGGGCGTTGCACTTGGATAGTCAGAGCATTGCCGCGAGCGGCGTTGGCCTCGCTCGCGAAGGGTCGCGCCTTGTCGCGCTGCCGGTGATCGTGCAGGCGGCGGCGCCGGTTCTTCTTTTTGCTGCCGCTTCGACCGTCGCGCTCGATCAGGCGCTTGCGATGTTCATGAAGGCCAATGTGCAGGGCCTGACTGCCGACGTCATGAGGGGGCTCACCGATCTCGGTATCGGCACCGGTTATGTCGTGAGCGCACTACTTCTGATCGGTTGCGCCGTTGCGGCGCGGCGCATGCAGGTCGCGCCCCGCTTCGAAGCGCTGCTGGGCAAGGCGAAGCGGCTGAGCTTCCTTTTTCTGCTGTCGCTTGCGGCGTCCGGCGCCGTCGTCAATCTCATCAAGATTCTGGCAGGCCGCCACCGCCCGCGCGATCTGTTCGGCCAGTCGGAATATGGTTTCGAGCCATTCCAATTTCGCCATGCGCTGGACAGCTTTCCGTCCGGCCACTCGCAGACCATCTTCGTCGTGACGACCGTCCTTGCGCTCGCCATGCCCCGGCGCTGGCGGAGCATCAGCCTCGCAGGCGCCATGATCGCCGCGACGCGCATCACCATGACCAACCACTATCTGAGCGATGTGGTCGTCGGCTCCTATATCGGCATTGCTGCGGTATTGCTTATCGCGCCGCTCGTGCTGCGCGAGGGCGATGCGCCCGCGCTTGCGCGCTGAACGGTCAGATCACGTAGCGGGCGACGAGGAAGCCCGCGACGATCAGCGCGACGAAGGCGCCGGCCACGAGGCCCAGATTCTCGTCGATGAATTCCTTCAGCGGATCGCCATAGCGGTTGAGAATGCCTGCGACGATGAAGAAGCGCGCGCCTCGCGTGATGACGGAGAGAACCACGAACCAGAAGAGGTTGTAGCCGGCAAAGCCCGAAGCGATGGTAACGATCTTGAAGGGGATCGGCGTCAGGCCCTTGATCAGAATGATCCAGGCGCCCCATTTGGCATAAAGGTGACGGAATTCCTCCACCTTGTCGGTATAGCCGTAGAGGCTCATCAGCCAGTGGCCGATCGTGTCGTAGAGGAGGTAGCCGATCGCATAGCCGAGCAGCGCGCCCAGGACCGAAGAGACGGTGCAGACGGCAGCGTAAAACCAGGCGCGGTCGGGCCGGGCGACGGTCAACGGCACCAGCATGACGTCGGGTGGCACGGGGAAGAAGGAACTCTCCGCAAAGGAGACGGCCGCAAGCGCCCAATGCGCGTTCTTGTGAGCCGAAAGCCGGATCGTCCAGTTGTAAAGTCCGCGCAGCATCCGAAGCACCCGTTGTGAAGGCCCTGCTGTAGCAGCAGGCGCGGCGCGCTGTCCATTGCCGCGAAGCCGGCGGGCTTTCTTGCGGCTCCCGATACATTTTGTTTGATCGCGCCCGTCCGCTGACTATCATGCGCCCGCGCTTCGGGGGCCCCTGTGGCGGAATGGTAGACGCGGCAGACTCAAAATCTGTTGCCTTCACGGGCGTGCTGGTTCGAGTCCGGCCAGGGGCACCAATCTTTCGGCGGCTGGAGCATCTGCTCGCCGCGGCGCTGTTAACACACTGAAATATATGTACTTTTCAGCTTGGGTGATTGGCCGGGGCCGGACCGTGACCTTTTGCAAGTTTCTGTTGCGCTTTGGGGTATGACTTGATACTAAGAGTCATTCGCAATATCGGGAAGCAACATGAAGAGTGAGCCTCGAGTTCAACCGGCCGGTGCCGGCGAGGCAAAGCCGACGGAACGGTCGGTCGCCAGCCACATACTGTTCGGAGATCGCCGCGAGGTGATCATCGATCACGGTGGCGAGCGTTACAGACTGCGCATCACCGGAAGCAACAAGCTCATTCTCATCAAATAGCCCACGCGACATTCGCGGCAACCAAGCCAGCCAGTTCGCTCCAGCCGGAGTGCAGCCAGCCAGGATTGCTTTTCAAAACGCATCTTGGAACTGACATGGCACGTTACAGGCTGACCGCATTTCTATTGGCAACGACCTCCCTCGCCGCCGCTTCGATGGCGCAGGCAGCGGATGTCATCCCCGACAAATCCGAAAAGGCCATCGAGGCCACCGCACCCGCGAAACCGGCCAGGGCCACTCAACTCGACGCGGTGACGACCACCGCGACGCGCAACGCGGAATCGCTCAACGACGTTCCGGCGACGGTCTCGGTGATCGATGCGGAAGAACTCGAGCGGATGAACGCACGCAATCCGCGCGACGTGATCCGCTACGAGCCCGGCGTCTCGGTGGGCAATCAGCCGCTCCGCGGCGGCGCGACGAGCTACACGATCCGCGGCATCGGCGACAATCGCGTCCTTCTGCTGATCGACGGCCTCGACGTTCAGGACATGCCGGAATCGAATTCGGCCTCGGGCGGCTATACGCGCGATTTCGTCGACCTCGACAATCTGAAGCGCGTCGAAATCGTTCGCGGTCCCGCATCGGCGCTTTACGGCAGCGACGCGCTGGGCGGCATCGTTTCCTATGTGACCAAGGATCCGTCCGACTATCTCGATCTCGTCGGCAAGGACTGGTTTGCGAGCATCAAGGGCGCCTATGGCAGCGCCGATGACAGCTTCGCCGAAACGGCAACGGGCGCAGTGCGTGCTGGCGATTTCGAGGTGCTGGGTCTCTACACCCGGCGCGACGGTCATGAGGCAAAGCCGAACGGCTCGGTCTCCGGCGACGCTCTCTACAATCCGCAGGATTATTCTTCCGACAATTTCCTCGGCAAGCTCGTCTTCTCGCCGACGATGGCGGACACGCTGAAGCTCACGGGCGAGTTCACCAGGAAGCACCAGTTCACGAATATCCTGACCGAGGTCACCGGCTCCGTGAAGTCCTCGACGTCCAAGGACGACACGAGGCGCAATCGTGTCAGCATCGACTATATCCACGATGCGCCGATCGGCTTCATCGACCGCAGCGAGTTCAAGGTCTTCTACACCAATCTCGACCGGACCGAGCATCAGGAGCAGCTTCGCAGCAATGGTGCGACCTTCCGCGTGACGGATCTGGGTTTCGGTCAGGAGATTTTCGGCGCCGAAGCCCAGTTCAATTCGCTGGCTACGCTTCTTGGTCTCGCCAATGAATTCACCTATGGCCTCAATGTCGAGCATTCGGATACCGAGCGCCCTCGCGACCGCACCGACACGAACACGGCCACGCTGGTCTCGACCTCGCTGATCTGCACGGGGCCGGGCATGTGTGAGCTTTTCCCGAACAAGACGTTCCCCGACAATAGCCTGCTGAAGTTCGGCACTTACGTTCAGGACAAGGTCGCGCTCGGCAGGTTCACCGTTCTGCCCGGCGTGCGGCTCGACTACTACAAGATGACGCCGCACCCCGATCAGCTCTTCGAGAATTCGAATGGTGTCGCGGTCGAGGAATTCTCGAAGTGGCATGCCTCGCCCAAGCTCGGCCTGACCTACGATCTCACCGAGGAATACACCGGCTTCGCGCAATATGCGCATGGCTTCCGCATTCCGCCCTATGACAGCGCGAACCAGTCATTCGTCAACTACTCGCACTTCTACGGCATCATCTCCAATCCGGATCTGAAGCCGGAGCAGAGCGACGGTGTCGAGTTCGGCCTGCGCGGAAAATATGCGAGCGGTTCGAGCTTCAGCACCTCGGTCTTTTATAACAGGTACAAGGATTTCATCGAAACCGTGACGCTCCCCGCAGGCACGCTGCCGGGCGGCCTCACCGCGTTCCAGTACCAGAATCTTTCGAATGTCGTGATCTACGGCGCGGAAGCGCGCGGCGATTATCGCTTCCTTCCCGAATGGGCGCTTGTCGGCAGCATCGCCTATGCCTATGGCGAAGATCAGGACACGCACCAGTCGATCGACAGCGTCGATCCGGTAAAGCTTGTCACCGGCCTGAAATATCAGAGCGAGAACTGGGGCGCGGAATTCACCGCCACGCATGCCTGGCGGCATACGCGGGTCAGCGAGGCGACCTATTTCAATGCGCCGAGCTACACGGTGCTCGATCTCACGGCCTATGTCGAAGTCATGCCGACCTTCACCGTCAATGCCGGCGTGTTCAACCTCACCGACGAGAAATACTTCATCTCGCAGGATGTGAAGAGCATCGCCTCGACGAGCACCGTCATCGATCGCTACGCACAGGTTGGCCGGAATTTCGGCGTCAACGCGACGCTCAGGTTCTAGGGAGCAGGCTGTGGCATTCGCGGCAACCGGCACTGCAGGCTTTTACGAAGCGGGTAATCGTTCCTCCCCCCGCGTCGCGAGACTGCGCGGCCCGGTGCTGCGATTGGCCGCCGCGATTGCGCTTCATGCGGGCGCTGTCGCGGCGGCGATCTCCACATCGGCGATCGGCCCTGCCAGCAACGCGAAGACCGAGCCCGGTCCGGCGAGCGCTATAGAGGTCGTCTTCGTCAGGGAACCGCGAAAGAGCGCGCAACCGGTCGCGCCGGTGGCGCCGGTGGCAAAGTCTGCCGAAAGGATCGTGAAGCCTGTCGAGAGGAAGGTGGCGCCGAAGCCCGCACAGGTCGCCATGACGCTTCCAAAGCCGGCGGACAACGCCGCGCCGCGCCCTGCCGAGCGCGAGTCGCCCGGCTCGTCCGGGCCCGCGCTCCAGCCGGCTGTCGCGGCGAGCGGCTCCGGGATGGACGACGCCAGGATTCCAGCCGCGGCGAGTGGAGAGACGTCCGATCTCCTCATCACCAATCCGCGCTTCCGTCATCCGCCGAGGCCCGCCGCCTATCCGAAGCGGGCGCGCGAATTGGGGCAACAGGGCGAGGCGCTGATCCATGCGCGGCTCGATCCGGATGGCGACCCCGAGGAAGTGCTGATCTGGAAAAGCTCGGGCTTCGCGCTTCTCGACAATGCGGCGCTGGCGGCCGTGCGCCATTGGCAATTCGAACCCGCCCGGACGAACGGGCGTGCGACCGTCGCCTGGGTGGAAATTCCGGTTCGCTTTCAACTCAACTGATTTCGATGAAGGAGATTACGAAATGACAGCAGCATTCCTCGAACTCAAGTCGCGCCGCGATGCCATTCTCGCCGCCGAGCCGCGCCTGCGCGCGCGCGATCTCGCCGCAAAGCTCGGTATCAGCGAGGCCGAGCTGGTTGCGCTGGGCCGCGACGATGCGAAGGCGACGCGGCTCCGGCCCGAGTGGTTCTCCATCATCGAGGAGGTGTCCTCGCTCGGCCATGTCATGGCGCTGACGCGCAATGAATCCTGCGTGCATGAGCGCAAGGGCGTTTATGGCAAGCTCGGCGGCAATGCTCATGTTGCGCTGATCGTCGGAGATGACATCGATCTGCGCATCTTCCTCAGCCATTGGCGTTTCGGCTTCGGCGTCGTCGAGTCGACCGAGCATGGCGAGCGCCGCAGCCTCCAGTTCTTCGATGGGGCGGGCGAAGCCATTCACAAGGTCTATCTCACCGACCAGTCCGATGTCGCGGCATATGACCGTCTGGTCGCGAAGTGGGCGAACGACGAACCGCGCGCGCCACTCGCCGTCGAGGCGGCGCCCGCGCGTGAGGACGCGCTGCCCGATAGCGAGATCGACGTCCCAGGCTTCCATGCGGCGTGGGATGCGCTGAAGGATACGCATGAGTTCCACGGTCTTCTGAACAAGTTCAAGGTTCAGCGCGTGCAGGGCCTGCGGCTGGCGGGCATGAGCCGGGCCATGCCGGTCGATGCGCTGACCCTGCGGCGCGTGTTCGAAAATGCGGCCGCGCGGGAAACGCCGATCATGGTGTTTGTCGGCAATCCGGGCATGATCCAGATTCACACCGGCCCGGTTTCGAACCTCAAGCCGATGGGTCCGTGGTTCAACGTGCTCGACGAGAAGTTCAACCTGCATCTGCGCGAAGATCATGTTGCCAGCGCATGGATCGTCTGGAAACCCACTGATGACGGCATGGTGACTTCGCTCGAGCTTTTCGATGCGGAGGGCGAGGCGATCGCGACGCTGTTCGGCAAGCGCAAGCCCGGACAGCCGGAAGACAAAGCATGGCGCGCGATCGTCGTCGACGCGATCGAGAAGGTTGCCGCCTGATGAGAAAGTTCCTTGCCGTCGCGATGTTGAGTTTCTTTGTCGCCGGGGCCGCCGGGGTCGCCGCTGCGGAGGCGCCGAAGCGCGTTCTTTCTGTGGGCGTTGCGGCGACGGAGACGGTCTTCGCCCTGGGTGCCGGCGATGCGCTGGTCGGGATCGACCAGTCGAGCGTTTTCCCACGTGAAAAGACGAAAGCGCTGCCGAATGTGGGCTATGTGCGGGCTCTCTCTGCGGAGGGCCTGCTCTCGCTCAAGGCCGATGTCATGATCGCGGGGCCGGAGGCAGGGCCGCCTGCCGCGCTCGATCAGGCGGAAGCGGCGGGGCTTCATATCGTCCGCCTTCACGAGGGCTATACGCCGGAGGAGGCGGTGGCGCGCATTCGCGAGATCGGAAAGGCGCTCGGCCGTGAGGCGCAGGCCGAAAGCGTAGCGAATACGCTTTCCGACGATCTCGCGACCGTGAAGATGGCGGTCGCGGCAGCGAAGACGCATCCGCGCGTGCTCTTCGTTCTTCAGGCCGGGCGCGGCGCGCCGATGGCCGCAGGCGCGGGCACAGCGGCCGACGCGATGATCGGTCTGGCGGGCGGCGTCAGTGCGGTCGGGCAGATCAAGGGCTACAAGCCCCTCTCGCCCGAGGCGGCGGCTGCCGCCGCGCCGAACATCATCGTGATGATGAAGGACACGGTGGACGCCATCGGCGGTGAGAATGCCGTCTATGCCATGCCGGAGATTGCGCAGACGCCCGCCGCGCGGGAAAGGCGTCTTGTTGTCGTCGATGGCACATACAGCCTGAGCTTTGGCCCGCGTCTCGCGCATGCGCTGCGCGATCTTGCGGCGTCGTTTCATCCCGAGGCGAAGTTTCCGGTTCTGCCCGAGCGCGAATGGACGAGGCTGCAGTGACCGACACAACCGCCGCCTTGCCGTCTCTGCGGCGTCTGCCGCGCGCAGCGTTGCTGGGCGCGCTGGCCGCGTTCCTCGGCCTCGTCTTCCTGTTGGCGCTGGGCATTGGCGCAATGCCCATTCCGGCGCGCGAGGTCATGCGCGTGCTTCTGGGATTTGCGACCGACAGTCAGGCCGAGGCGATCATTCTCGGCCTGCGTCTGCCGCGCGCCACGCTCGCCGTTCTCGTGGGCGGGGGGCTCGGCATTTCGGGCGCCGCGCTTCAGGGCCTGTTCCGCAATCCGCTCGCCGATCCCGGCCTTATCGGCATTTCGGGCGGGGCTGCGCTCGGCGCGGTTTCGATCATCGTGCTCGGTCATCTGCTGATCGCCGTTCTGCCGATCGCCGCCGATCAGCATCTCCTGCCTGTGGCCGCTTTTCTCGGCGGACTTGCGGCAACCTTTGCGACCGAGCGGCTTGCCCATCATCGCGGGATCACGGCGACGGGCATATTGCTTCTGGCGGGTATCGCCATCAACGCCATGGCTGGCGCGGTCATGGGCGTGCTGATCTACAGCAGCGACGATGCGCAGCTTCGCGAGATCACCTTCTGGACGATGGGCAGTCTGGCAAAAGGCGGATGGTCCGGCGTCACGCTCTCGGCGCCATTCGTCATTTTCGCCGTGCTCATGCTGATGCGCTGCGCAGCACCGCTCAATGCGATGCTGCTCGGCGAGCGCGAGGCGCACAATCTCGGCGTGAGCGTCGAGCGCCTGAAGCGGATCGTGATGATTGCGGCGGCGCTTGCCGTCGGCGCCTCGGTGGCGGTTTCGGGCATCATCGCTTTCGTCGGCGTCGTGGTGCCGCATCTCGTTCGCATGGCGGCGGGGCCGGATCACCGGATCGTGCTGCCCGGCTCGGCGCTTCTTGGTGCCGCGCTGCTCCTCATCGCCGATTGCGGCGCGCGCGTCATCGTCGCCCCCGCCGAAATGCCGATCGGCCTCGTCACGAGCCTCATCGGAAGTCCCTTCTTTCTCTGGCTTCTCCTGCGACGGAAAGGTGTCGGCGCATGATCGAAGCCAAAGACATCGTGCTGCGCATGGGCACGAGGCAGATTATCGATGGCGTATCCTTCACCGTCCGTCCGGGGCGCGTCACCGCGCTGCTTGGGCCGAACGGCGCGGGCAAGTCGACCATGATCTCGCTGTTTTCCGGCGAAAGGCGGCCGGATGGCGGCGGCGTCGAGATCGACGGCGAGAAAATGGAGCGCTTCGATCCGCTGGCGCTGGCCCGGCGCCGCGCGGTACTCCTGCAACATTCATCGCTCGATTTCGACTTCACGGTTGCGGAAGTGGTGGCGCTCGGACGCCTGCCTTTCGGCACGACGCGCGATGCGCTGGACGATGAGGAGGCCTGCCTTACCGCCGGCCGCCAAAGCGGGATCGAAGCCCTGTGGTCGCGGCTCTATCGCACGCTTTCGGGCGGCGAGAGGCAGCGGGTACAGTTCGCCCGCGCGCTCGCGCAGATATGGCGGCGCGGCAGCGAGACGCATGCCTCGCGATATCTCCTGCTCGACGAGCCGACTTCGGCGCTCGATCTCCGGCATCGCCGCGTATTGCTGGAATCGGCCCGTCGCCTGGCCGACGAGGGCGTCGGCGTTCTCGCCGTGCTGCACGACCTCAACCTCGCCGCCGATTACGCGGATGATGTCGTTCTTCTCGATCATGGCCGGGTGAGGGTGGCGGGTGGAAAGGACGACGTGCTGACGCAGGAGAATCTCTCGACCTGCTTCATGACGCCGGTCGAGATCATGCGGAAGGCGGATGGCTCGATTGCCATTCTCGCCTGATCGGCCTCAGTCCGTCAGGGCCCGGTGCATCAGAACGAGATCGAGCCAGCGGCCGAACTTGTAGCCGACCTCGGGCAGGCGGCCGACTTCGCGAAATCCGAGGCGTTCATGCAGCGCGATGGAGGCCGCATTCTGCGCCTCGATGCAGGCCAGCATGACATGGTGCCCGCTCTCCTTCGCATGCGCGATGAGCGGCTTCATCAAGGCGAAGCCAAGTCCGCGTCCGCGGGCATCGGGATGGATATAGACGGAATTCTCGACCGTGTGGCGATAGCCGCTGCGCGGCCGGTAATGCCCGTAGGCCGAGAATCCGAGCACCCTGTCGCCTTCGACGGCGACGAATACTGGAAAGCCGTGATCGTGATGTTCCGCGAGCCAGAGAGCCCGGTCTGCCAGATCCGCCTCTGCGTCCATCCAGATCGCGGCGGTGTTTCGCACGGCCTCGTTATGGATGAAAAGAATGCCGGGAAGATCGTCGGTCGTTGCGGGCCGGATGATGCAGGTCATCGCGGCCTCAGCCTCTCTCCGGCCTGTCGTGTCGGTCGGCATGCTCGGAGAGGAGTTGCGCGAGCCAGCGGCGGAACCGGATGATGCCGTCATGGCCGAGCCCCGCCTCCTCGGCGAGATGGCGGCCGATGATGGCGTCGCCGAAAGCGGCGTTTGCCGTCAGCATGGCCATGAACAACGTGTCTTCCCGGTCGGGCGCGGGCGCGCGGTTCTTCTCGGCTTCCTTGACGCGGCGGCTGTGAATCGCGCTCGAGATTTCCGTCATGAGCGCGCGCGAACTGGATGCTTCCGTCATTCGGTCGGTCAGCATCATCCATGAAAGAAGGCGCGCCGTGCCCCGGTCGCTCAGCGCCTCGAAGACGCTTTCGATCAACTCGCCCGGTTCGAGCTGGTGTCCGTTCCTGTCCTGAAGCGCGCCGAGCATCTTGTCGCGGAACTGCGCCGAGGTGCGCGCGATCAGCGCCCGGACGAGGCCTTCGCGGCTTTCGAAATGATGGAGAATCGCCGGATGGGAAATACCGACGTCGCGCGCGATGTCCTGAAGACGGATGCCCTCCGGCCCTTGCGTTGCCAGCCGTTCCTCGGCGGCATCGAGGATCAGCCTCCGCGCTTCTTCGGCCGAGCGGCGGACGCGCTTCGGCGCCTGCCGCGTTTCGGTCGCGATGCCGGCCGGGAGAATCTCCGTCTTTTCTGCGGTGCTCACCGTGAAATTGTCTCCCTTTTTGTCAAATATTGACAATCATGTCAGTATCGCCTATCTCATTAAGCAATCAGAGCGCGATTTCCGCCATCTTATCAAGGAACGTTCGCCTATGACGATGACTGGTAGCGTGACAAATACGACCCGCGAGCGGCCTCGCCGCAAGCGCATCGAGCCCTTGAAGGCCATTCGCGCGATCCGCGCCCTGATCGCCGACAAGGAAGATACCGGTCAGGTCTTCAAGATCATTGATGCGCTTTCGGGCGGTTCCGACGAACACATGTTCAACCGCTTCATGGCGAGCGAGGCGGGTCGCCGCATCGTCTCGGAAAGGCGCGACCTGATCGCGCTGCTCAATGATCGCGAGCGGCTTGCGAAGCTGCCCAAGGGCACGCTCGGCCGCGCCTATTATGAATTCATGGCGGAGGAAAACCTCTCGGCGGATGGTCTTGTCGCCGCGAGCGAAGAGGCCCCGCGCCATTACCGCGACATGCCGGCCGAGGCGCGGCTCTTCCGTGATCGCCTGCGCGACGCGCATGACCTCTGGCATGTGACGTCGGGCTATGGCCGCGACGGGCTCGGCGAGCTTTGCCTTCTCGCCTTCACCTATGCGCAGATGCGCAACCGCGGCGTCGGCTTCATCGTTCTGGTGGGCGCGCGCGTCACGTCGAAAAAGTCGCCGGGCATCGGCATCTGGAAGGCCGTCCGCGAGGGCTATCGTAACGGCAAGGCGGCCAAATGGCTGCCGATGGCTGATTGGGAATCGCTCCTCGAAAAGCCGCTCGATGAGGTGCGCCGCGAACTTGGAATCCTGCCCCCGGCGACCTACCAGCGGATCGAGCCCATTACCACGGCGAGGGAGAGGGACCAGGGCCTGACGACGCGAAAGGCGGCCTGAACCCGAAATCGCCCGGCGGGTTTTTTACGCCCTCGCGGCCTGATATGTTGGCAAGCCCTGGACCCGCTCCGGGGCTTCGTCATGTGAGGGTCACTTGGTCATCGTCTACGGTCTGAAGAATTGCGACACCTGCCGCAAGGCGCTTTCCTGGCTCGGGCAGGAAAAGATCGAGCATCGTTTCGTCGATCTCAGGGCAGACGGCATTTCGAAGAGCGACATCGCGCGCTTCGTGAAGGCGGTCGGGGTCGAGAAGATCGTCAACAAGGCGAGCACGACATGGCGCGGCCTTGCCGACGACGAGAAGGATATTTCGAGCGAGGCGAAGGCCATCGCGCTTCTCGAGGCCAATCCCACGCTCATCAAGCGGCCGGTCTTCGAGGTGGGAAAGACCATCGTCGTGGGCTTTCGCGAGCCTGAGAAGGCCGCCGTGAAGGCGCTAAAGGCATGATCCGCTCGCGCGCACAGGCTCCGCTCTCGCTTCCGATCGAGACGCCGCGCCTTCTGCTGCGCGATTTCCGCAAATCCGATGTTGAGGCCGTGCACGCCTATGCCTCGCTTCCGGAGGTTGCGCGCTTCATGATCTGGGGGCCGAATTCGCCCGCCCAGAGCCGCGAGGCGGTGGACGGCTTTCTGGAAGATCAGGCCGCGCGTCCGCGCATCTATTTCGATCTTGCCATGACGCTCAAGCCGAAGGGGCAGGTCATCGGCGGGGTGGGGCTTCATCTCGTCGACCGCGTGAACCGCACGGGCGATCTCGGCTATGTGCTGCGTCCCGATTGCTGGGGCTATGGGCTCGCGGAAGAAGCGGCCCGCGCGCTCATGGAGGCGGGGTTCATGGAACTGGCCCTTCGCCGCATCGTGGCAAGCTGCGACCAGCGCAACCGCGCATCCGCCCGCGTCATGGAAAAGCTCGGGATGCGGCGCGAAGGCGCCTTCCGCCAGTCGCGGCTCATTCAGGGCGAGTGGCGCGACGAGTATCTCTACGCCATCCTCGCCGAGGAATTCCTCGATTAATCGGCTTCCCTGATTTCCGATCCACGCCGGATCAGGAACTCGACCCATGTGCCCCGGTCGCGGGTCTCGACGAGTTCATGCCCGGCCTCCGCGCAGAAATGCGGGATATCGATGCGCGAGACCGGATCGGTCGTGAATATGCGGACGAGCCTTCCGGGCTCCAGCCTTTCCAGTCGCTTCTTGGCCCGCAGGACCGGGATCGGGCATTTCTGCCCCATCACGTCGAGCAGCACTTCCGGTCCGCACTCTCCATCGATTGCATTTTCAGGGGCGTCGCCCATCGGCATCCTCTCCTCGGGAAGGCCGGGATAATCGCCCCTAAAGCCGCAGCTGTCACGGGGCCTTTTCCACATCTATGGGCTTTCCTTGACCTTGCTGAGCCTTGGCGGGCATAACTGGCCGGCGACGAACAAACGCGAAAAACGTTGGGGAAACTGGAGCGCGGAATGGGCTTTTTCAGGCGGATCAGGAACGAGATCATCTATGTCCGGGCGGCGCTCAGAACCCTGAAGCGGGTCGGCGATATCTACAAGACGCCCGACCGGACCTTCCCCGACATGATCGAGGAGATTGCCCGGACGAAGCCCAATAACGTCGCAATCTATTTCGAAGACCGCAAGATCACCTTCCGCGAGCTCGACGAAGCCGCGAACCGCTATGCGCGCTGGGCCATGGCGCAGGGCGTCGGGCGCGGCGATGTGGTGGCGCTGCTGATGGAGAACCGCGCCGAATATGTCATCGCGTGGCTCGGCGTCATGAAGGCCGGCGCGGCGATGGCGCTCATCAACAGCAATCTGCTGAAGGGTCCGCTCGCGCACAGCCTCAACATTTCCGGTGCGACGCATCTCGTGCTCGGCTCCGAACTCGCGGACGCCTATGCGACGGCGGTCGATCAGCTCGAGCGGTCTTTCACCGTCTGGGCGACGGGCGGTCAGCATGCGGGCATGCAGAATCTCGATGCCGCGCTGGCGCAGCAATCCGGCGAACCGCTGCCCGCCGGCACGCGCAAGGGGCTCACGCTCAACGACAATGGGCTCTTTATCTATACGAGCGGCACGACTGGCAACCCGAAGGCCGCGCGGCTTCCGCATGCGCGCGTGCTGACCATGATGAACGGCTTCTCGGCGGGCGCGAACGCGCAGGAAAGCGACCGCATGTATATCGCCATGCCGCTCTATCATTCGGCGGGCGGCGTCTGCGCCGTGGGCACGACGCTCACGGTCGGCGGCTCGATCATCATTCGCCGCAAGTTTTCCGCGCGTGAGTTCTTCGCCGACTGCCGCAAGTACGACGCGACGATGTTCCAGTATATCGGCGAGCTTTGCCGCTACCTGCTCAATACTGAAAAGCAGCCGAAGGAAAACAGGCACAAGATTCGCCTCGCCATCGGCAACGGCCTGCGCCCTGAAATCTGGCCGGCCTTCCAGAAGCGCTTCAAGGTGCCCCATATTCTCGAATTCTACGGCGCGACCGAAGGCAATGTGGCGCTGATGAATTATGACGGCACGGTGGGCTCGGTGGGCCGCGTCCCGGCCTGGGCGAAGAAGCGTTTCAACGTGGAGTTGGCGCGCTTCGATGTCGAGAACGAAGTGCCGGTGCGCGGAGCAGACGGCTTCTGCATCAAATGCGCGCCGGGCGAGGCGGGCGAGGCGATCGGCAAGATTTCGAACGACCCGAACACGCCCACCGGTCGTTTCGACGGCTATGCGAAGAAGGAAGAAACCGAGAAGAAGATTCTCCGCGACGTCTTCGAAAAGGGCGATGCCTGGTTCCGCACCGGCGACCTTCTGCGGCAGGATGAGCTTGGCTATTTCTACTTCGTCGACCGCATTGGCGACACGTTTCGCTGGAAGGGTGAGAACGTCTCGACCGCCGAAGTCTCGGAGGCGATCTCGGTATTTCCGGGCGTTCAGGAGGCCAATGTCTATGGCGTCCATGTTCCGGGTGCGGATGGCCGCGCGGGCATGGCGACGCTCGTCACCGATACCGGCTTCGATATCGACAGGTTCCAGAAGCACATCGACAAGGAGTTGCCGGAGTATGCGCGCCCGCTCTTCATCCGCATGAGCGAAGGCATGGAGATCACGGGCACTTTCA
This sequence comes from Parvibaculum sp., assembly GCF_039680535.1. Lineage (GTDB taxonomy): Bacteria > Pseudomonadota > Alphaproteobacteria > Parvibaculales > Parvibaculaceae > Parvibaculum. Next base: position 202,550 of record NZ_JBDKSS010000025.1, read on the forward strand.
AGCAGCGGAAGGTCGAGCTTGTGAAGGAGGGCTTCGATCCGCGCGAGATCGGGGATGCGATCTATTTCCGCTCGCCCGTGGACGGCCATTTCGTGCCGGTCGATGCGGCGCTTTACGAGCGCCTCTGCGGCGGCGAGATCAGGCTCTGAACGCAACCGGCTCCAAATGAAAAGGGCGGCTCGCGAGAGCCGCCCTTTTACATTTCCGCAGGCTGCGCTTACTGCGCTGCATCCGTCTTCTTGTCGAGGCCCATGGCGGCGAGGATTTCGGGGCGGATGTTCTCCGTGCCCTTCTTCTCGACATGCTGCGCGACGCGGGCGCCGACTGCCATCATCGCCTGGCCCATGAAGCTCTCGCGGTTTTCCTTCGCCCAGGTGAGCGAGACTTCGCGGTTCTCGTTGAGGTTCTGGAACTTCGGGAAGACGTAGCGCGCCATCAGTTCGTAGGAGCGCTTGGTGTTCTCCCAGTTCGCCCAGTTATGCGCGAGCTGCATGAAGCAGCCGAAGCCGCCCGACTGCTGCTGCAGGCGCTCGATCTGGGCGATTGCGTCGTCCGGCGTACCGATGACCGCCATGCCCGAGGCGATGAGCGCATCGACCGGATCCGTACCATCGGTCGGCGCGAGCGGCAGCGCCGCCACTTCGCGGAAGTAGTAGAGCCACTTCTCGAGGCCGAAGCGCACGTTCTCGCGGGCCTTTTCACGCGTCTCGGCGATGTGCACCGGGCCGACGAGGCGCCAGCCGGAACGGTCGATCGTCTTGCCGTTGTCCTTCGCGGTGTCCTCGCAGATCGCCCAGTTGGTCGAAAGCGCGTTGAAGCCGCCGGCGGAGGTTGCGCCGATGGAGAGAAGGCTGAGGCCGTGACGGCCCGCCGCCGTCGCGCCGGTCGGCGAGACCTGGCTTGCCACCGCGATCTCGACCGAAGGCCGCGACCAGGGCGTCATCTGGAGGCGCGCATTGTTCAGCTCGAACCAGTCCGTCTTCATGTTGACGGTTTCGCCGCGCAGCAGCGGAACGATCGCGTCGAGCGCTTCGTCCATCATGTCGCGCTGCTTCAGCGGGTTGATGCCCATCATGATCGCGTCGGAGGGCAGCGAGCCGGGGCCCACGCCGAGCATGACGCGGCCGCGCGTGATGTGGTCGAGCTGGTTGATGCGGTCGGCGAGCATCAGCGGGTGGTGATAGGGCAGCGACGAGACGCCCGTGCCGAGCTTGATGTTGCGCGTGCGCTCGGCAACGGTCGCGATGAAGAGTTCGGGGCTGGCGATCAGCTCATAGCCCGCCGAGTGGTGCTCGCCGATCCAGGCTTCGTCATAGCCGAGCTGGTCCATCCACTGGATGAGTTCGATGTCGCGTTCCAGCGCGAGCGTGGGGTTTTCATCGAGCGGGTGGAACGGCGCGATGAAGGCGCCGAAGCGCAGTTTCTGTCCAAGCATGTATCTCTCCCTGATAGCGTTTCCGGTTCTTGATTTCTTGTGCCGTGGATCAAAGCGCGGCTTTCCGGCTTTGTCCACTGCGGGTCTTTTCAGGCCTTCTTCTTCAGGCCATTCAGCATGATGTCGATGATCTGGCGGCTGGCGAGGCCGGCATCCGTTTCCGGGTGTTCGGCTGAAAAGGCGGCGATGGTGCTCCATGTGGAGACGATGGCGACAGCGGCCAGTTCCGGCGGCATCTCCTCGCGAAGTTCAGACCTGTTCTGGCCGCGGCGCACGATGTCCGTCACGATGTCGATGACGCTGTCGTTCACGGTCGCGGCGCGTGCGAGCGCGGTCGGCTGATCGATGAATTCGCGCAGCATTTTCCGCATCACCGGCGCATTGCGTTCATAGGCTTCGAGAAAGGCGTCGAGGAAGAACCGGAGCTGTTCCTCCGCCGTGCCGTCATGTCCCGCCAGCTGATCGGCAAGCGACTGTGTGACTTCGTCGTTGAATTCCTGGAGGAGCGCGGCCTTGTTCTCGAAATGGAGGAAGAAGGTCGCCTTGGCGACGCCCGCGCCGCTGCAAATATCCTCGATGGTTACGCTGTCGTAGTCGCGTTCGCTAAAGAGCTGCATCGCCGTGCGGTAGATTTCCCTCCGCGTGCGCTCCTTTTTGCGGGCACGCCGCGTTCCGCCGGCGGGCGCCTCTTCCAGTGCCTCAAGATTGCTAATGGGGCTCTCCCTCCGCCATGCGCACGGCCCGCTTCATGGGTTCTCTCCCGCGCCGTGAGAAACTAGACCGAAGTACATTCTTTGCCAAGGCCGTTTGATCCGCGAGCCATCGGTGCACTGCAGCAAGAACGCCGCTGCGTAAAATCGCGTTGCCCGGTCTAGGGGCTATACCCTAAGACAAAGGCAAAGGGGCATAAGCCCCGGCATATGAAAAGGGAGAGCGGTATGGGACGGGTCAGCGGAAAAGTGGCATTGGTGACGGGTGCGGGCAGCGGCATTGGCCGGGGCGCCGTCCTGGCGCTGGCGGCGGAAGGCGCCTTCGTGGTCGCGACCGATATCGACGACAAGGGCCTCGCCGAGACGGCGGATCAGGTCAAGGCGGCGGGCGGCAAGATCGCCACGCATCATCAGGACGTGACGAGCGAGGCGCGCTGGGCCGAAGTGGTCGAGGCGGTCAAGAAGGAGCAGGGCGCGCTCCATATCCTCGTCAACAATGCCGGTATCGGCATCGGCGCCGACATTTTCACCATGGCCTATGAAGATTGGCGCCGTCAGATGGCGATCAACGTCGATGGCGTCTTTTTCGGCGTAAAGCACGGCATTCCGCTGATCGCGGCGTCGGGTGGCGGCTCGGTCATCAACATTTCTTCTGTGGCTGGCCTTCAGGGCGCGCCGGGCCTTGCGGGCTATTGCGCGACCAAGGGCGCGGTGCGCCTCTTCACCAAGGCCGTCGCGCTCGAATGCGCGCAGGCCAAGATGAATGTGCGCGTGAACTCGGTTCACCCCGGCATCATCGACACGGCGATCTGGCAGAAGATTCCGCAGGGCGGCACCAGCGCGCTGGGGACGGATATCCTCCCCGAAGGCGCGAATGCGGTCGACGCCAATGCAATCGCCCAGATGGCGCCGCTCGCATATGCGGGCCTGCCGTCGGACATCGCGGCGGGCATCGTGTTCCTCGCCTCCGACGAGTCGCGTTACATGACGGGTTCGGAACTCGTCATCGATGGCGGCATCACCGCGCGCTGATCCAAAACGCGTCTTGAGAAATGAAGAAGGCGGAGACTGTTACGCAGTCTCCGCCTTTGTTGCCTCACAAGGGGCGTGCGCGTTCAGTTCGCGACGCGCCAGCTTCCGTCTGGTTGCTGGCAGGCGGTGCCATACGAGTTTTCGTAATGGCCGCCAACGCGAACGGTCGTCCGGTATTCCCGGCAATATTGGCCATAAGAGTCGCGATAGACGGGCGATGTCGGCTCCGCCTGAACCGGCTCGCGGTAATAGGCCGGGCGCGGCACATAGGCCACCGGCGGCGGGTAATAGGCGACGGGCGGCGGCGCGTAATAATAGGGATCGTAATAGCCGGGATAATAGCCCGGGTAATAACCCCAGGCCGGCCCAATGGCGATCGGAAAGCCGATGCCAATGCCGACACTCACATGGCCATGCGCCGAAGCAGGCGCTGCGCCCAGAGTTGCAGCTGCCAGCGCGGATGCGGCAAGCAGTGCCAGCTTTGCCTTACGGGCGACGGTTGTCATGACGCTTCCTCTGCATGAAAGACGGTCATGCATTATACGTCCGTCAGAGGCCTTCCTGTCGGCATCGCCAGATTAAATTTGATCGGCGCGGGCCGCGGATTACGGGCAAATTTCCGTCCTATCCCTTGATGACGAGGAAGCCCGTCCGCGGGAAATGCACCACCACCTCGCCGACGCGCGGGTCCTTGCGCCTGATCGCAATGTGCTGCGCGGAGGAGGAAACGACCTCGCCGACAACCGGGTCGCGGCCGTAATCGTCGGCCATCACCGTCACGCGATCGCCGGGCGCCAAGCCGTTGGGCTCGCCCGCGTCGCGCGATACCTGCTCGGTCGAGCTTGCGGCTTGCGCTATGTCGAGCGCGTCCTCGCGTGAAATCTCGTGCCGCGTGCCGTGGCCTATCGCCCTCACGCGCGCTTCCCAGGCAAGGAGCTTCGGGAACGCCTCGATGAGTTTCGCGCCTGCGGGGCTCGTCCAGCGGATGAAGGCGAGATTGTAATAGGCATTGGCCTCGGCGATGCCGGGCTTGTCGCCCATGAGGAAAGCGCGGCCATCGGCCAACTGGTCTTCGAGCCAGCCGAGCTGGGCGCGGAATTGTTCCGCCATCATGGGAGCGGCCGCTTTCATTGCCTCGATGTCGAAGGGGCGGCCCGTCAGTTTCTCGCGGTCCTTGATGAAAGCCTCGTCGGCGAGCGCCGCGCCGCCACCGAAAATGATGGCCACCGCCGCCTGAAAGAAAACGCGGTCGGTCCACATGCCGATGCCCCATCCGATGCCCCTGTCGCCGCCGACAAAAAGCGAGGGCGTTGGAAAACGCTTTTCGAGCTCGCGGATGATGATCTGCGTGTCGCAATAAATGTCGGCGCCGATCTGCATCACCGGGATCTTGCGATAGCCGCCCGTCAGCGCCACGAGTTCAGGCTTCGGCATGATGACCGGCTCGTCGCAGGCGAACCATTCGAGGCCCTTGAGCCCAAGCACAATGCGCACCTTCTCGGAGAAAGGCGAGATGTCGTATTGATGCAGGATGATCGAGTTGGCTGTGGCGGTCATGGCGTTCCTATTCGAATTCCGTAAAGCGGATGTTCTGCTTCTCGATGCCCTTCAGCACGACGTCGATGCCGCCGGACTTCACCATCCATTCGAGGCGGTGATCGCGATATTCGCGCTTGAAAAGGCCTTGATCGAGAACGCCTGCGATGACTTCCATGCCCGCGATGGAAGCTGCCGCCTCCTTCACCGTCAGCGCGACGCTTTCGCGCGCCCGCGTTCGCGCGAGCCAGCGTCCCAGCGCCGAGCCTTCGTCGGGTCCATTGCCGAAGCCGATGGACGCGTTGACATATGGCACGACCGAGAGATCGCCCCAGCCGAATGACGAGCCGTTGAACCAGTCGCTCTTGCCTAGCTGCCGTTCGAGCCAGGCTTGCAGCTTTTCGGTCTGCTCTGCCGCGCGCTCGCGCAGCGTCTCGGCAAGTGCGCCTTCCGCGCGACGGAACCACGAGATTTCGCCGAGGCCCCAGTTGATCGCCTCATAATGCGTGTCGCAGACGTCCTCGATCATGCGGACGCGGGCGCGTTCCAGCGGCGTCTGCGGAAGCATCGGCGGCGTCGGCCATTTGTCCTCGATATATTCGAGGATGATGGTCGAGTCGAAGATGTGCGCGTTTCCATCGATCAGCAGCGGCACTTCGGCGCGCGGATTGGCCTCGACGAATTCGCCCGCCGCGCCGCCCGCACCGATGCCGCCCGGCACCTTCAACTCGAAGCCGAGCCCCTTTTCCCTGAGCGCGATCTTCACCTTCTGCGCATAGGGCGAAAGCGGATGCTCATAGAGCGTGATCATGATCGTCTCCCCCGGAATGTCGAATGGCCGCGATCATCCGTTCTTGCGCGGCGCCTGTCTACGCGTTCCGGGGATTTGCGGTTCACGCCTTCGTGAGCGTGTTCAGAGGCGACCTTTCGCTTTTGCTATCGCCGCCATCTGGCCAAAGAGAGACGCCGCGTCATTGGGCGTATTGTCGCCGGAAAACTCCTTGTAGAGCGTCGCGACGTTGACGACGATGCGCTCGCCGTCGCCCCAGCTGTCATAGTCCGACATGTCGATATCCTGCGCCGCATCGAAAGCCGAGAGCCCGGCATCATAACGCCGCCGCGCCTCGTTCCTTACATAGACGAGATAGTCGCGGACGGCCTTCACGCCGCGCTTGTCCGTGATGGGGCCGTGGCCGGGCACGACCGTTTCCACATCCATGGCGAGGATGCGGTCGCAGGCTGAAATCCAGTTTTCCACCGGACCTTCCCACATGATCGGATGGCCCTCGATGAAAAGGATGTCGCCCGTAAAGACAACCTTGTCGGCGGGCACGTGAACAAGCGCGTCGCCCGGCGTGTGCGCGGGGCCGACATGCATGATCCTGACGAGCTTGCCGCCGACATGCCGCGTGATCTCGGTCTCGAAGGTCGTCGTCGGGAGCGTCTGCGTCACGCCCTTGAAATCGAACGGACCAAAGGCCTTCTTGATGAAGAGGCCGAGATCGCCGAGCTGCGGCGCGAAATCGAGGAATCCCGCAAGCAGTTGCGGGGGCTCATGCGTCATCGCCTCTTTTGCGAGCTTGTGCGCGATGATCTCCGCGCCCTGACAGCATTCATTGCCGTTGCAGTGGTCGCCATTGTGATGTGTATTCACGACGGTCTTGATCTGCGCCGCCGCCTTCGGCTCCGCCTTTCGCATGGCGGAGAGCATTTCGCGCGTCAGCGGCACGTCGAACAGAGTGTCGACGATGAGAGACTCGCCTCCATCGACGATCAGGCCTGCGTTCGACCAGCCCCAGCCGCCATCCGGCTGAAGCCAGGCATAGCCGCCATTCCCGAGATCGTGCAGGCCCTTCGTGTACTGGAAGCGCGGATTGCCGAGACTCATTCCTCTCCCTCCCTTCGTCATGGCCCGGACGAGCCGGGCCATGACGGCTATTGTGACTCCAGACTCCGTTTGATCTCCTCGAGCGAGTCGCCCTGGATTTCCTTTTCCTCGAGTTCGATCTCGAATGTTTCGAGATAGCGGCAGACGAGCAGATAGACGCCGACGATGATGGCAAGTTCCTGAATGCCTGTATCGCCGAGATGCTTGCGCGCCGCATCGAAAAGCGCCTTGTCGCCCTTCACATGAGCGACGAGATCGTCGGCGAAGGCCAGCGCCGCATTTTCCGCCTCGCTGAAATGCGGGCTCGGAAGTACGCCCGCCGTTGCCGCGATACGCGCTTCGGACATGCCGACATTGCGCGAGACGCGGACATGGTGATGCAGCTCGTAAGCTGAGCCGCAAAGATGACCGACCCGCAGGATGACGAGTTCGCGCAGTTCGTCGTCGAGCGTGCCCTCGTTCAGATATGCGTTGATAAGTGCCATGAAGGGCACGAAGGAGGCGCCGCTTCCCGCGATCATGCGGAAGATGTTGAGCGGCGGCAGGGTCTCGAGAAGCTTGCGGGCTTCTTCCGGCAGGTCTTTCGGATCGGGATAGGGCAGTCGCGCCATGTGTTCAGCTCTTCATTCCGGGCAGTTCGACGCCCTTCGCGGGCGGCGTCTCCTCAATGTCGACGTCGAAATTCTCGAGGAAGCGAGAGGCCATCATGTAGAAGCCGATGGCGATGACGAGTTCCTGAAGCTCCTGATAGGAGAGCCGCTCCTCCAGCGGCTTGAAGGTTGCGTCCGAGGCGCGGACATTCAGCACCACATCGTCGGTGAAGCGCATGACGAGACGTTCCATCTCGTTCCAGACCTTCGCGTCCGGTCCTTCATGGATAGCCCTGATCTTCTCTTCGGACATGCCGAGGCGGCGCGAGATTTCCTCGTGCTGATAGACCTCGTATTTCGCCTTCGACAGCACGCCCACGCGGACGATGGCGATCTCCCGCAGGATCGGGTCGAGCTTGCCATAGATGAGGATCTGGTTGCCGAGCTTCACGAAGCCGTCGAGCATGTCGCCGGCATGGCCCATCATCCTGAAGATGTTGAGCGCGGGCAGCTTCGCATAGGCGTCCCTGGCGCGGCCCTCGGCCTGAGCCGGGTCGAAATACGGAATGCGAGCCAAGTCTGACCTCCCTGATCGAATGACCTTGTTTTTGTTAGGGATAGTTTGGGCGTGAAGTGACGCAGCGTCCAGCGGGAAGCTATGCGGGCCTCGGTCCTCTGCTTGCCCTGACCATATTCGTCGCTACACTCTGGTCCAACGAAAAGACCGGCCGGAAAAGACCGGGCAGACATTTCCGCTTTGGGAGGAGCGCCAATGTTCGATCGCGAGCATATCCATTCGGTTGCCGACATTACGCGCGCGCAGGCCAAGGCCGCGCCGAACGATGTCGCGCAGGTCTTCGATGGCCGCGTGACCACCTATGCCGAGCTTGATCTGCGGGCGAGCCGCGTGGCGCAGGGTCTCATTGCGGAGGGCTGCAAGCCCGGCGCCCGCGTCGGCTTCATCGGCAAGAATTCCGACCGCTATTATGAGATGCTCTATGGCGCGGTGAAGGCGAAGGCCGTTGTCGTCGGCGTCAACTGGCGCCTCGCGCCGCCGGAAGTCGCCTATGTGCTGAACGACGCACGGACGGAGATCGTCTTTGTCGGTGCCGAATTCTACGACGTCATCCAGCAGGTGCTGAGCGAGTGCCCGAGCGTGAAGCGCGTCATTGCGTTCGACGGCGGACGCACGGACTGGATCTCCTTCGACGAATGGCGCGACGGATTTCCGGCCAGCGACCCGATGCTGCCCGCTCACCTCGATGACGATGTGATCCAGCTCTATACGAGCGGCACGACCGGCCATCCCAAGGGCGTGCAGCTCACCAACCGGAATTATCTCGCCACTTTCGAGGCGGGCGAGGCGTCGGGCTGGGCGGACTGGAAGCGCCGCGAGGTTTGCCTCGTCTGCATGCCGCTTTTCCATGTGGCGGGCGTCAATATCGGGCTCATCGGCCATGTGCATGGTACGAAGAACATCATCCTGAAGGATGTCGATCCGCAGCTGATCCTCAAGCTCATCGAGAGCGAGAGGATCAACGTCGCCTTCATGGTGCCGGCGGTCATTCTGTTCCTGCTCCAGCAGCCGAGCATCAAGACGACCGATGTTTCCTCGCTGCGCCAGATTCTCTATGGCGCCTCGCCCATCGCGGAAGATGTGCTGCGGCAGGCGCAATCCACATTCAATGCCGGCTTCGTCCAGCTTTACGGTCTCACCGAAACGACGGGCGGCGCGACCTATCTGCCGCCGGCGGCGCACGACCCGGCAGAGGGCAAGCTGCGCTCATGTGGCATTCCCTATCCCAACATGGAAATCCGCGTCGTCGATGAAAAGGGCGCCGAGGTGCCGCAAGGCGGTGTCGGCGAAATCGTCATCCGTGGCGGCATGGTGATGAAGGGCTACTGGAACAGGCCCGAAGCGACCGAGGACGCTGTGCGCGGCGGCTGGTTCCATTCGGGCGATGCCGGGTATTTCGATGCGGACGGCTATCTCTACATTCACGATCGCGTGAAGGACATGATCGTGTCGGGCGGCGAGAATGTCTATCCGGCTGAAGTCGAGAATGCGTTGTTCGGTCATCCCGCCATTGCCGATGTCGCCGTGATCGGTGTGCCGGACGAGCGCTGGGGCGAGGCGGTGAAGGCATGCGTCGTGCTGAAGCCCGGCGCGAGTGCCGATGTGGCCGACATCATCGCTTTCGCCAAGACGCGCATCGCCGGCTACAAGGTGCCGAAATCCATCGACATCGTGCAGGCCCTTCCGCGCAATCCTTCCGGCAAGATTCTGCGCCGCGAACTCAGGGCTCCCTACTGGGAAGGCCGCGAGCGGATGGTCAACTGACGCCGGAATACGAAGTTTGAATCTGGAGAGAGAACGATGAGCGTTGCCGCTGAAAAGACGGAGCTTCCGCCCTTCAAACCGCTGAAGCAGAAGCCGCCAAAGATCAGGGTCGAGAAGAAGCCCGATGGCACGATCTACGTGTCGTCGGAATATCCCTTGGGCGAGATGAAGCGCTCGACCGTGCACCTGCTCGAAGAGAAGGCGGCTCTGCATCCCGACCGGAACTTCATCGGCGAGCGCGATGCGTCCGGCGCCTGGACCTACATCACCTATGGCGAGGCGAACCGCGCCGCGGACGCCGTTGCGACAGCACTTCTGGCGCGCGGCATGGGGCCGTCGACATCGCTGCTCATCCTTTCGGGCAATTCGATTCCGCATGCCGTGATGGCGCTGGGCGCGATGAAGGCGCGCGTGCCGGTCGCGCCCGTTAGCGTTCCCTATTCGCTGATGAGCACCGATTTCTCGAAGCTGCGCCATGTGTTCGAGTTGACGCGACCGCGCATGATCTTCGCGCAGCAGGGCGCGATGTTCGAGCGCGCACTCAGGGCGCTCGATCTTTCGAGCGTCGATGTCGTGAGTTGCGACGGTGTCGAGGAAGGCGCCGCGAGTTTTCATTACGACGCGATGATCGCGACGCCTGTTGATGCTGCCGCCGTCAAGGCCTCAATGGACAGGATCGACCATGACACGGTGGCGAAATATCTCTTCACCTCCGGTTCGACCGGCATGCCGAAAGGCGCGATCCAGACCCATCGCATGATCATGGCGCTGATCGCCGCGCAGGAAGCGTTGCGCACCGAGGAGCCAAATCCCGACGAGATTCCCCAGAGCCTCGAATGGATGCCGTGGAACCACATCTCGGCGGGCAATATCAGCTTCAACGGCAATCTTGCTGCGGGCGGCACGGTGCATCTCGATGCGGGCAAGCCGGTCCCCGGTCTTTTCGAACAGACGATCCGCAATCTGCGCGACGTCTCTCCGCGCGTCTTCGGCTCGGCGCCCGTCGCCTTCGCCATGCTCGCCGATGCGATGGAGAAGGATGCGACGCTGCGCGAAAACTTCTTCCGCAATCTCGAATTCATGAGCTATGGCGGCGCGACCCTGTCGAGCGATCTTTATGACCGCATGCAGGCGCTCGCCATTGCGGAGACGGGTCATCGCATTCCCTTCACAACGATGTATGGCGCCACGGAGACGCAGGGCATCACGGTCGTCCATTGGGTGACCGAGCGCGTCGGACTCATCGGTCTGCCGCTGCCGGGCATCACGCTGAAGCTCGTGCCGAACGGCACCAAGCTCGAAGTGCGCGTGAAGGGCCCGACGATAACGCCGGGTTACCTCAACGATCCGAAAAAGACGGCGGAGGCCTTTGACGAGGAGGGCTACTACGCGCTGGGCGACGCTGCGCGTTTCCTCGACGCGGAGCGCCCGGAAGAGGGCATCGTTTTCGATGGCCGCGTGACGGAAGACTTCAAGCTGTCGTCAGGCACCTGGGTGTCGACCGGCACGCTGCGCGCCGATGTCGTGGCGGCCTGCTCGCCGCTCGTTCAGGACGCGGTCGTCTGTGGTCTCGACAAGCCCTACATCTCGCTTCTCGCCTGGCCGAACATCGCAGCGGCGAAGGCCGTGGCGGGACTTCATGACAGCGCCACGCCGCAGGAAGTCGTTTCGCATCCGAAGGTCGTCGCGCATATCCGCGAGGCGCTTCAGCGCCACAACAAGGCGGGCGGCGGTTCGTCGACGCGCATCTCGCGCATTCACCTGATGATCGAACCGCCTTCCATCGATGGCCACGAGATCACCGACAAGGGCTACGTCAACCAGCGCGCGACGCTCGATCGTCGCGCCCATCTCGTCGAAAGGCTATACCTCGACGAGGCGCCGGAGGATGTGATCGTCGTTTGACGTCTTTCCATTTCTTCACAGTGGCCGGGCTTGACCCGGCCACTACGACTGGAGAGAAGACAGGAACCCATGGCTATCGCGCGTCCTCGCGACATACTTGATTTCTGGTTTGCGGCGGGCCCGTTGAAATGGTTCGCGAAGGATGCGTCTTTTGACGCTGAAATCCGCAAGCGCTTTGCTGAGACCCATGCCGCCGCAGCCGAAGGCGGGCTCGACGACTGGATGAAGGATGCGCAGGGCGCGCTTGCGCTCCTCATCGTGCTCGATCAGTTCTCGCGCAATCTCCATCGCGACGATCACCGCGCCTTCGTCAATGACAGTAAGGCGCTGGCGCTTGCGCGTGACGCCATTTCTCGCCGCATGGATGTCGAAGTACCGATGACGGCGCGGCAGTGGTTCTATCTGCCCTTCATGCATGCCGAGGATATGGCGATTCAGGAGGAAAGCCTGCGCTATTACTCCACCCGCCTCGACGATGCGGAAGCCTTGCGCTTTGCCGAAATTCACGCCGATATCATAAAGCGGTACGGCCGCTTTCCGCATCGCAATGCGGTGCTTGGCCGCGTATCCACTCCCGCAGAGGAGAGCTTTCTGGCGGAAGGCGGCTTCGCGGGCTGACGCCCGGAAACGCAAACGCCGTGGCAAGGTGCATCGCCACGGCGCATTGCTGAATTGCCGTCCGATCAGGCGGCGCGAACCTCGCTCAGGAAGCGGTCGACCTCGGCATTGAGCTTGGCGGCCTGCGTCGATAGAGCCATCGCCGCTTCGCGTACATGTGCGGCGGCGCTCGCCGACTCGTTCGCGGCTCCCGTGACGTCGAGGATGTTGTTCGCGACCTCCCGGCTACCGCCGGCGACTTCCGAGACGTTGCGCGAGATTTCGCGCGTGGTGTCGTTCTGCTGCTCGACCGATTCCGAAATCGAGCGGCCGATCTCGTTGATCTCGCCGATGATCCGGCTGATCTCCTGGATGGCCGTGGCGGTTTCGCCGGTCGAACCCTGGATCGCGGCGATCTGGGCGGCGATCTCGTCGGTCGCCTTCGCGGTCTGCGCCGCCAGAGCCTTCACTTCGGTCGCCACCACCGCAAAACCGCGTCCCGCCTCGCCCGCGCGCGCCGCCTCGATCGTGGCGTTGAGCGCGAGAAGGTTCGTCTGGCCGGCGATCTGATGGATCAGCGTCACAATCTCGCCGATCTGGCGTGCGGCGACCGTGAGAGCTTCGACCTTGCTGTTGGTTTCGGCAGCGGTTTCGTTGGCCTGGGCGCCGATTTCATTCGACTTCGCCGTCTGCCGACGGATCTCCTCGATCGAGCTTGCCATCTCCTCGGTCGCGCTCGCGACCGTCTCGATGTTCGCCGTCGTCTGTTCGGATGCGCTGGCGACGATGGAAGCCCGCTCGTTCGTGACTTCCGCGGTCTGGGTCATGTCGATGGAGGTCTTCTCCATCTCGGCCGCGGCGGCGCTCACGGCGGCAAGCATCTCCTTCATCGAAGCGTCGAAGTCGGCGATCATGACTTCGATTGCCGCGGTACGCCTCTCCTTTTCGGCGCGCTCGATCGTCTCGCGCTTTTCGAGTTGCTGGCGTTCGATGGCGTTGGCGCGGAAGACCTCAACGGCCGCCTTCATTTCGCCGATTTCGTCGCGGCGTTCGGCGCCCGGAAGTTCGATCGACGTGTCGCCATCGGCGAGCTTGCGCATTGCTCCGGTGAGCGCCGTGATGGGTTTCGAAATCTGGCGTGCGAAGAAGACGCCGCCCGCCGAGACGCAGACGAGGAGCAGAAGGGCAACGCCGAGCATGGTGTTGCGCATGGAGACGAGGGGCGCGTTGGCTTCGCTCGTCGCAACCTGGGCGACAAGCGCCCAGCGTACATCGTTGAACTTGATAGGCGTCGCAAAGGTCTCGACCTCGTAACCCATCGGGCCCTTGTCGATGCTGAACGTGTTCTTGTCATTGCTGGGCGCGTCGGGGCTCGCGCCGAAGACCTGCTTCAGCGCGGCCGCGTCGATCTCGCGGCTCAGGATCGTCGGCTCCTTGACCAGGCGCGAATTGTTGCGCATCAGGAAATCCTCGCCGACGAGCATCAACTCGCCCGTCTTTCCGAGACCTTCGGTGACGCTCATGATGCTGTTGAAGCGGCTGACCGGCAGGCGGAAGGCAATGACGCCGAGGCGTGCGCCGGCGCGATCGAAAACGGGAGCGGCGATGAAGCTCGCGGGCTTGTTGGCGATCGGCGCATAAGGCGCGTAGTCGAAGAAGACGACCTTGTTCGGATCGGTTTCGCCGCTCGCGACCTCGAAGGCATTGGAGAGATCGGTGCGGTCGTGGGAGGAAGTCGAGGGCGGATAGACGTTCGAGGCAAAGTCGGCGCCCTTGCTCACCGTGTAGACGACGTTGCCGTCAGGATCGATGAGATAGACTTCCTCATACCCGCGTTCCTGCATGAACTTGCGGAACCCGTTGTGATAGCCGTCGTGAAGGCCCGCATATTCCGAACCATCCGTCATTACGTCTTCGCTGCCCTTGTTGTAGAGGGCGCGGAAACGCGCGACCGGATCGCTCTGATTTTTCGCCGAACGCCAGGAGGATGCGAAATCGTACATGGCGTCCTGAACGAAGGGGCTCTGCGCCATGTAGCGAATATCCTGGTCGACCGAGGCCAGATAATCCTCGAGCGCGGCCTTGCGGCCATGAAGAAGAGCGTCGAAGCGGTCTGTGATTTCGGCGTTCGTATTCTTCGCCGCCTCGATGTAGCTCGAGACACCGATTCCGATCGCGAGCAGAAGCGCCGCCGAAGCGATGATGAGCTGCAATTTGGCCGCGATGCGCAGGGCGGGAATCCGCGACAGGCGCGGGACCTTGGGCTGACTTGTAGTAGACAACATTTTTTTCTGCACCTCGTGACGACTGGTGGATGCAGTGCCTCTCCCCCAAGAGGTACCTCTGTGAATCAGGATTTTGCCATGGGTCCGTAAAGGGGGTCTTAATCCGGGCAGGGCGGAAAAATCCGCCGTCCCGCGGCAGGATTCCGCCGGGCAGGCTTTGCCCATGTGGCACATGGGAAGCCACTAAGCTGTTGATTCTTCATGGGCCGGGCTCTGGCCCGGCGGTTGCAATGCTCTGGATACAGTTTACGAGCCAATCCAGAGAGATTTCTTCCATGATGACCGACCACGAACTCAGCCTGCTTGCCGCCTACATGTTCGACACACATGGATTGAAGGCGCTCGAATATGCCGATACGGCGGTCGAGGAACTGGAGCAGGTCGGCGAGCTGCTGCGCGCCGATGCCTGGCGCGCGCTCAAGAGCTTCGTCATCGACATGGCTGAGGGCCGCCGCTCGCGCGAGGGCAACATTCTTCACTGACGTCTGGTGAACACCGGAAAAGGCCCCATGCCCCGCGAGGTGTGGGGTCTTTTCTTTTGCGGCTTTGCGCTCGGGCGCGTGGACCGGTAAAACTCTCTCAACGATAAAATGAAAATGGGAGGATGAAATGGCACTCGATCCGCAAGTCAAAGCGCTTCTCGATGGCATGGCCGCCAATACGGATGCGCCGCGCATCATCGATCTTCCGCCGGCGGGCGGGCGCGAAATGTATCGCGCGATGGCGTCGCAGCTCGATCTTCAGGGGCAGCCCATCGGCAAGGTCGAGGACCGCACCATTCCCGGCCCGGTCGGCGAGATTCCTCTTCGCCTGTACACGCCGGTTGCCGCCGGTAGCGAGGCGCTCCCGGTTCTCGTCTATTTTCATGGCGGCGGCTGGGTGATCGGCGATCTCGAAACGCACGACGCGCTCTGCCGCACCCTCGCCAATGAGAGCGGTTGCAAGGTCGTCGCCGTCGATTACCGCCTTGCGCCGGAGCACAAGTTCCCGGCTGCCGCGGAAGACGCCTATGCCGCCGTGCAATGGGTCGAGGCCCATGCCACCGAGATCGGCGTCGATGCGAACCGCATCGCGGTTGCGGGCGACAGCGCGGGCGGCAATCTTGCCGCCGTCGTGAGCCTTATGGCACGCGATGCCATGGGGCCGCGCATCTCCTTCCAGATGCTCATCTATCCCGTCACCGATACGAATACGGACACGATTTCCTATCGCGAGTTCGCGGAGGGGCATTTCCTCGAACGTGACGGCATGATCTGGTTCTTCAATCATTATCTCGGCGAAGGCGACCGCAACGATCCGCGCGTCGCGCCGCTCAAGGCGGCCTCCCATGAGGGGTTGCCGCCAGCCTATGTGGTCACCGGCGGCTATGACGTGCTGCGCGACGAAGGCCGCGCCTATGCGGAGGCGCTGAAGGCGGCTGGCGTGCCCGTCGAACATGTCAATTACGAAGGCATGATCCACGGCTTCTTCAACCTGCAGGGCGTGCTCGATACGGGCCGCGAAGCGGTGCGGGCCGCGGCGCGGGCGCTCAAGATCGCGCTCGCCTGACGGATTCCGTCATTGTGACCTGAGGGCGAAGCAATCCACTCCTTTCGGAACCGGGTTGCTTCGCCATTTGCCCGCCGCCGCCTATCCGGCCACCGCTGCCATCTGGGCCGTTCAGAACTGGATGGATGGTCATTTGAGCGTGGCGTAGAAAAGAAGAAACACCCGGAGGAACGAATGACCGCGCCCTTGCTGAGAACGCCCGCCGTGCACCCCTTTTCGGGCTTCGACGTGCCTCATCTGCTTGCGCTTCATGCCGCCGCGCGGCCGGCGCACCCTTTCCTCATCTGGGAGCCCTTCGAGGGGCCGTCGCGGACATGGACCTATGCGGAATTCGCGGAAGAGACGAAGGCCGTCGCCGCAGGGCTGAAGGCCAGAGGCGTCCAGTTCGGCGACAGGGTTCTCGTTCATCTCGACAATTGCCCGGAAACGATCATCGCCTGGTATGCCTGCGCGCATCTGGGGGCCGTTGCCGTGACCACCAATGCACGCTCCGTCGCAGACGAGCTCACCTATTTCTCGGAACATGCCGGCGTCGTCGGCGCGATCACGCAGCCGAAATTCGCAGGCCTGGTTGCCGAGAGCTGCAAGGCGATCAAATGGCTCGCCGTCACTGAGACGGACAACGGCGCGCCTGCCGCTCCGGGACATCGCCCGCAGAAGTCCGAGAGCTTCGCCGCGCTCTATGGCAATCCCGCCGATGTGCCGCTGCGCCCCGCCGATCCCGCGGCGAATGTCGGCATTCAGTACACGTCGGGAACGACCTCGCGGCCCAAGGGCGTCGTCTGGACGCATGCGAACGCGCTCTGGGGCGCAAAGCTCTGCGCCATGAACGAGACGCTGACGCCCGACGATGTGCATCTCGTCTATCTGCCGCTCTTCCACACCAATGCGCAGTCCTACTCGGTGCTGGCCACGCTCTGGGTCGGCGGCACGGTCGTGGTGCAGCCGCGCTTCTCCGCGTCGCGCTTCTGGGAGGTTTCGCTGAAGCATCGCTGCACATGGACTTCCATGGTGCCTTTCTGTCTGCGTGCGCTCGCGGCCCATGAAGTGCCGGCGGCGCATCATTATCGGCTCTGGGGCAATGGCGTCGCCTCGCTGCCGACCGATGCGCATTTCCGCGTCAGGACCATCGGCTGGTGGGGCATGACCGAGACGATCACGCATGGCATCGTCAGCGATCCCTTCGTGCCGGCGCCGCCCATGTCCATCGGCAAGCCTTCGCCCGCCTATGAAATCGCGATCACGCATGACGACGGCTCGCCCGTCGAGGTAGGCGAGACGGGCGCGCTGCTCATTCGCGGCATTCCCGGCCTCTCGCTCTTCAAGGAATATCTGAACAATCCCAAGGCGACGGCCGAAAGCTTCGACGAACAGGGCTTCTTCATCACCGGCGACCGCGTGACGCTGATGCAGGACGGCTTCATCCGCTTTGCCGACCGCGACAAGGACATGCTGAAGGTCGGCGGCGAGAATGTCGCCGCCTCGGAGATTGAGACGGTCATCATGGCCGTTGGCGGCGTTCAGGAGTGTGCCGTCGTCGGACGGAAGGACCCGATGCTCGATGAGGTGCCCGTCGCCTTTCTTCTTGTCCCCGGCGGGGAAGCCGGTGCGGCAAAAGACCTCAAGGAGAAGGTCATGGCGCATTGCAGAAAATCGCTTGCGGATTTCAAGGTGCCGCGCGAAATTCGCATTGTCGATGCCTTGCCGCGCTCGACTTTAGAAAAAATTGCCAAGGCCGAGTTGCGTCGCCAGCTCGAAGCCGACTGAACGCGCGAGGCGCCTTTTTCCCTGTTCCGGGAAGGTCAAGCCATGCCGTTCACGACCCAACCAGCGGAATCCCGCTGGGCCTTGTTCATTCCGAAGCTCGTTACCGTTCTCCGCGAGGGGTACGGCACGGCGGATTTCCGAAACGACTTCATCGCAGGACTGACGGTCGCCATCGTCGCCCTGCCGCTGGCCATGGCGCTGGCGATCGCCAGCGGCACGACGCCGGACAAGGGCATCATCACGGCGGTGGTCGCCGGTTTCCTCATTTCGGCGCTTGGCGGTTCGCGTTTCCAGATCGGCGGACCGACCGGCGCCTTCGTGGTCGTCGTCTTCAACGTCATCGCGCAGCATGGCTATGACGGGCTCATCGTCGCCACCATGATGGCGGGCCTGATGCTGATCGCCGCCGGGCTTTTCCGTCTCGGAACCTATATCAAATATATTCCGCAACCCGTCGTTACCGGCTTCACCGCGGGCATCGCGGTCATCATCGCGTCGAGCCAGATCAAGGACTTCTTCGGCCTCGCCGTCGAGAAGGTGCCCGCCGATTTCATTCCGAAGCTGATTGTGCTCGGCAAGGCGCTGCCCGAGACGAGCGTTGCGACGCTCGCGGTTGCGGCGGGCGCGCTCGCCGTCATTCTGCTGCTGCGCCGCTATCGTCCGAACTGGCCGCAATTCCTCATCGCCGTCGTTCTCGCCGGCGCTGCCGTATATTTCTTTCACTTGCCGACCGACACGATCGGGTCGCGCTTCGCGGGGCTCAATCCGCAATTCGAAATGCCGACGCTGCCGGAGGTGAGCTTCGAGCGGCTGCGCGAACTCTTCCCCAGCGCCTTCACCATCGCCTTCCTGGCAGGCGTCGAGTCGCTGCTCTCGGCGCTGGTCGCCGACAGCATGACGGGGCGTCGTCATCGTTCCAATTGTGAGCTGGTGGCGCAGGGCATTGCGAATTGCGCTTCGGCGGCGATCGGCGGATTGCCCGCGACGGGCGCCATCGCGCGCACCGCGACGAATATCCGCTCCGGCGCAAAGGGGCCGATCGCCGGCATGCTGCATGCGGGGTTCCTGCTGATCTTCATGCTCGTCGCCTGGCCGCTTACGCATTACATCCCGCTCGCCGCTCTCGCCGCGGTGCTGGTCGTCGTCGCCTGGAACATGAGCGAGATCGACAAGTTCACGCATCTGATGAAGGCGCCCGTGGGCGACCGCGCGGTGCTGCTCATCACCTTCGCGCTCACCGTGATGGTCGATCTCACGGTGGCCATTGAAGTCGGCGTGGTGCTCGCCGCCGTTCTCTTCATGCATCGCATGTCGGAGGCGGTGCAGGTTCAGGCCAATGTGAAGCTCCTCGACGAGGATGTGGCCGACGACACGCCGCATGAGATGCGCCCCGTCACGCAGGCCGAACTGCCGCCCGGCGTCGTCGCCAGCGTCATTCGCGGGCCGTTCTTCTTTGGTGTCGCCATGCGTCTCGGCGAAACCCTCGACCGCATCGGCAAGCCGCCGCGTGTGCTTATCCTGCGCATGCGCGCGGTGCCTATGGTCGATGGATCGGGCGCCAGCGCCATTCAGACGCTTGTCGACCGCTGTGCGCGGCACGGAACGAAGCTCATCATCACCGGCATCCAGGCGCAGCCGCGTCAGGTGCTGGGCGAGATGGGCATCCTGGACGAAAATCGCGTCATTCTCGTGCCGAATATCGAAGTGGGCCTTGCCCGGGCGCGGGAAATCGTCAGCACTCCTGCGTGATCTCGTTCAGCCGAGCAGCTTCCCCGGATTGAGTACGCCGGTGGGGTCCAGTTCGCGCTTCAGCGACTTCAGCAGATTGTAGCCGATGGGGCCCTTCTCCTCGGCGAGCCAGGGCGCGTGATCCGTGCCAACGCCATGATGATGGCTGATCGTGCCGCGGTTCTCGATGATCGCGTCCGAGGCCGCGCGCTTGATCGCCTGCCATTGCTCGACCTCGCGGTCGATCTGGCGCGGAAAGACGAACGTGAAATAGAGGCTCGCGCCGTCGGGATAGGAATGGCTCAGATGCGCCATGACGATGCCGCGCCCCGTCACTTCCGGCATGTTCGCCTTCATCGCCCCGTCGATCGCCTCGACGACGGCTTTGTGAAGCTTGCCGACATTGGACCAGCGCGTCGCCGTCTCCAGCGTGTCGATGCCGATGCCGTGATCGAGCATCGGGTCGCGGGCATAGGGTGAGTTGAAGCGGCCGTGATACCACTTCTGTCCCGGCCCTGTGCCGAGCTTCAAGGCGCCGAGCTTTGTGCAGATCGCTTCCGTCCGCTCCTGCGCCCAGATCACGGTTTCGGCATCGCCTTCATGTCCGATAAGCATGAGGCAGGGTTCGGCGTCGAAGCCCTTGTGGCGCAGATAGGCGCGCTGCAGCCGCGCCTTCAGTCCCGTTTCCGAATGGGTCGAGGAAAAGGCCTGAAAGAAATGCGTCTCCGGCGCGTCGGAGAGGCGCACCATGGCGACCGGAATATCCGCATGATTGATGCGCCGCGCCGCCTCGACGCCGTTCGCGAAGCTCCTGAAGAGATAGCCGCGATAATCCTTTCGCGCCGGTATCTCATGGATCTTCACCGTCGCTTCGCAAATGACGCCGATCGTGCCTTCCGAGCCGGCGACGAGCTGATTGAGATTCGGGCCTGCCGCGGAAGCGGGCGTCGCCTCCGTCGTCCAGAAGCCCTTCGGCGTCGCGAGCTTCGCCGAGACGAGCCATTTCTCCGCCTTGCCATAGCGGTTCGACTGCTGGCCCGCGCCGCGCGCCGCGATCCAGCCGCCCACCGTCGAGAACTGGAAGCTCTGCGGATAATGCGCGAGCGTTACGCCGTGTTTCTGCAACTGCTCTTCGAGCGCGGGGCCGTAAAGGCCCGCCTCGATGGTCGCCGTCATGGCGATCTTGTCGATCTGGATCACGCGCGTCATCAGCGTCGTGTCGAGCGTGAGCACGGGACTGCCGAGCGATTTCGCCATCGCGTTGACGCCGCCGACGACCGATGATCCGCCGCCATAGGGAATGAGCGTGATGTCCTCTTCCGCCGCGAGTTTCACCACCGCGAGCGCTTCATCCGGATTGCGCGGATAGATGACGGCGTCGGGCACCATGTCGAGCTTGCCGGCGCGGAGATAGAGAAGGTCGTGATAGGACTTGCCGCGCGCATGGAAGGCGCGCTCGTAATCGTCGATCTTCACTTGCCCCTCGCCGACAATGGCGCGGAGCTTTGCGAGCACGAGATCGCCGACCCGGCACACGGGCATGTTGATGTCGGAGAGCGCTTTCGCCGGCGTGTTCGGCAGATGCGGCATGCCGAGCGTCGTGCGTATCCAGTCCCATTGCGGCGCGCCGTCGGGCAGTGCGTTTTCCTGGGTTACAGGGCCCCAGCCGTTCCAGCGAAGCGTCGTGCGGTCGATCGTCATGGGTCCCCTCTACTCAATTCGTCAGCAGCGAAGCGTCAACACGGATGGCAGAATGTCGAAACGCGCGGGCAGCCGTCCCGGCGCCTCGCCGTCGATGTCGAGCAGCACCGGCTTGTCGTCCAGCGGCGTCGCAGTGAGCGTCTTCGCGCGGAAATGGATGATCTTCGGATCGTCGAGATGCGTGCCGTCGTAAAGCGCCCGCGAGCCGGAGACGAGATCGCGCAATTTCGTGTCGCGCATGATCACGATGTCGAAGCAGCCGCTGTCCGGTTCGGCCTTGGGTGCGATCATCATGCCGCCGCCGAAGAAGCGGCCATTGGCGACCGCCGCAGTGCCTATATTGAGTATTTCGTCGAAGCCGCTATCGGCGGTGAGGCGAACGGGTTGGGATTTGTAGAGGAGTGCGGTGGTGAGCGTCGCCCAGAGAAAGGCGAAGCTGCCGCCGAACATCTTTGAGATATTCGCGCGGTTGACGGCGCGGTCCACGGCGCCTGAAAGGCCAAAGCTGGCGATATTGTCGAAATAGCGCATCGCTTCCTTGCCGTCGTCTGCGACGAAGGTTACGCGCCCGATGTCGATCGTTCGCGTCGTGCCCTCGGCAATGCGCGCGATGCAAGGTTCGAGATCTTCCGGCAGGTCGAAAGTCTTGCGGAAGTCGCCGCCCGTGCCGGTGTTCAGCACGGCAAGATGCGCGTGAGGATTGATCGGCGCGCCATTTTCGAAGAAGCCGTTTACCACCTCGTTGATGGTTCCGTCGCCGCCGACCGCGATGACGAGCTGCGCGCCCTGCTTCAGCGCGTTGCGCGTAAGCTCCATCGCGGGCAGATAGCGCGGCGTCGAGGGCGATGTCGTGAAATGGGCGCGGATGGGGCCGAGTTCGCGTTCGAGTGTTTCCGAGATCACGCGCCAGCCGCGTCCCGTGCGCCCGCCGCCCGAGCGGGGGTTCACGATGGCGGCGACATGCGGCGTGAAATCTGCCATCAGGGCCGCGCTCCTCTGGTCGCTTCCGCGAGCGACGCGCCTCTCATGTCACTTTCGCGTTGGCCGGCGCTCTGCGTCTCGAAATAGCGGTTCGCCTCCGCGATCTCGTTGGCGATTGCCGTTTCGTCCCAGCCGAGTTCACCCGCCATCACGTCCACGACGGCGCGAATGGCCGGGAAACCAGGCGAGCCAAGCGTGCCGAGGCCTGTGCGGCGGAAGAGAACATCCGAAAGATGCCGGGCCATTTCGTGGCGGATGGCATGGATCACCTGCACGGTGAGCACCGGCCAGTTCGGCGCGAGGCGGCGCAGCAGCGCGTCGCGCTCTCCGGGTCGCTCGTCTGCGGTTGCCAGCACTTCATCGACGCGGCTGCCGTAATAGAGGACGAGGTTCTCGACGACGTCCGGCGCGAGATGCGCATGGCGCTTCTGCGCCCGTGCGATGAAGCTCTTGAGCCTGCCGATCTCGCCGCCATAGACCGGCGTGCAATGCGTCTCGCATTTCGCATGGCGGCCGAGCTTCTTCAGCACCATGTCGGTGATCTGTTCGGCGAGGTGGCGCGACGTCGTCCACTTGCCGCCCATGGCCGAGATGAGACCGGCGATGCCGTCGATGGGCTCGTGGTCATAGACTTCCGCCGCGCGGCTCGCATTGTAGGAATCCTTCGAGCCTTCCTCGCCTTGCGCGGGCGCGGTGTCGACCAGCGGGCGGATGCCGACATAGAAGTGGACAATGTCCTCGCGCGTGAGGTTCAGGCCGGGCAGACCGTCATTCACGACGCTGATGAAATCCTTCAGATCCTGCTCGGTCACGCCGACCCTGTCCGGATCGTCGTCGAACACGGTGTCGGTCGTGCCGATGATGGTGTGGCCGCGCCAGGGAATGACGAAGAAATGTCCGCCAATATCCGACTGGATCGCCAGCGCGTTCTTGCCGGAGATTTCGCGCGTGATGATGTGGATGCCCTTGGAGCGGATGAGCCGCCGCGCGGGCTTTCCGCCCTCGGCAATTCCCATCAGCAGGTCCGCCCAGGGACCGGCGGCGTTGACGACGACCTTGCCCCGTATCTCATGCGTCTTGCCGGTGTGGCGGTCCTTCACCTGCACACCCGTAATGCGCCTGCCGCTCGTCGTCGTGCTGTCGACCGCGAAGCCGGTCACTTCTGCGTAGTTTGCGGCGTCGGCGCCATATTCGACCGCGCCCTCGATGCATTCGATGCAGAGGCGCTCGGGCGCGAACATCTGGCAGTCGTAATAGATCTTTGCGCCGGTCAGCCCCTCGCGCTTCAGGCTGGGCATGAGCTTCAGCGCTTCCTCGCGTGAGATTGAGCGGAAGCCCGGAATCTTCTTGTCGTCGTCCGAGACGAAATTGCGGTCGTAGGAAAGAAGATCGTAGAAGGCGAGGCCGATGGAAAGAACTGGGCCACTCTTCATGCCGTGCCCATAGGTCGGCAGGATGAAGGGAAGGGGATGCACCATATGCGGCGCGGTGTTCTCCCAGATGCGGCGCTCACGGAGCGACTCGCGCACGAGCTTCAGCTCGCCATTGACGAGATAGCGCAAGCCCCCATGCACCAGCTTCGACGAGCCCGAGGTCGTCGCATGGGCGAAGTCGTCCTTTTCGAGGAGCGCGACCTTCAGGCCGCGCAGAGCCGCATCCCAGGCCGTCGAGGCGCCGGTAATGCCGCCGCCCACGACGATGAGGTCATAGGCGGTTGCGCTCATTTTTTCGAGGTCGCGCTGCATGGGCTCCATCCCGTCAGGTGTGCGGCGAAGCTACCGGGAGAGCGCGGGGCGGTCCAGTGCGGGGCTGCGTTTAGGCCCCGCGCCGCGTCAGCCCGTGCTTTTCCATCCGCCAGACGAGGTGGTCCACCCGGTCCTGGCCGAAAAATGGCTCTCCCTCGAAGGCCATCAGCGGCACGCCCCAGTGGCCGGCCTGTTTCTGGGCGGCCTCGTTGGCGGCGATGACATCCTCATAATGATCGGGGTCTTTCTCGATCAGGGCGTCGAGTTCCGCGAGGTCGAGCCCTGCGCGGGCGGCGGCCTCTTTCAGATGGTCGCCTTCGTTCCAGTTGCGCACGCCGCCGAAGATCACGCCGCTCACCTCCCGCAGGAAGGAGAGGCCCTTGCCCGCTTCGGCCGCTGCCACGCCGAGCCGCGTCAGCCGCCGGATATAGGGCTGCTCTTTCGGCACCTCGCCCGTCTTGAGGTTCATCACGATGGGGTCCGGGAAGGGCCAGGCATAGGGCAGGCCCAGCATTTCCGCGATGCGCGCCGTATCCTTGAGGAGGTAAGGCGGCCACATGGGGTTCACCTGCTTGAAGAAGCCGTCCAGGCGCACCGCGATGGGATAGACGGGCCGCACATTGCAGCGGACGTCATAATCGCGCTCCAGTTCGAGGAGGCGCGGCGTGACGAGATAGGAATATGGCGACCGGAAGGACCAGAAGAGATCAAAGTTCAGGGTCACGGCGTCCTCCACGTGTTTTAATGTTTGGCATTAGATATGCCTTTCTTGTCCACGGCCCGCAAGGCCGCTGATAGACTTCTGGCAAACGAAAAACGGCTCATAACAAGAACAGGAGAACGTCCCATGCCGCAGGTTCAGGCGAACGGCATCATCATCGAATATGAAAGCTTCGGCCCCGAGGATCGGGAGACCGTGCTGCTCATCATGGGCCTTGGCGGTCAGCTCACCGTCTGGCAGGAGGAGCTTTGCCACGAACTCGTCGAGCGCGGCTACCGGGTCGTCCGTTTCGACAATCGCGATGCCGGCCTTTCGACGAAGTTCGACGAGGCGGGCATGCCCGACATGGCGGCGATTTTCGGTGCGCTGATGACGGGCGCGAAGCCCGCCGCGCCCTATTCGCTGGATGACATGGCCGCCGACGCCGTGGGCGTTCTCGACGCGCTCGAGGTCGAACGCGCGCATATCGTCGGCGCGTCGATGGGCGGCATGATCGCGCAGCTCGTCGCCGCGAACCATCCGGAGCGCGCGCTGTCGCTCACCTCGATCATGTCGACCACCGGCAATCCGGCGCTGCCGCAGGCAAAGCCGGAAGCGATGGAAGTGTTGATGGCGCCCGCCGCTCCCGCGGACGATATCGAAGCCATCGTCGCGCGCGGCATGAAGACCTGGACGACCATTGGCAGCCCCGGCTACCGCACCGATGAGAAGACCCTGCGCGAATGGGTGCTCCGCGATGCGCGGCGCAGCTTCTACCCGGTGGGCACCGCGCGTCAGATGGCGGCCATCGTTGCCAATGGCGACCGTCGTGAGAAGCTCAAGAACATCGCCGTGCCTGCCGTCGTGCTCCACGGCGCCGACGATCCGCTGGTGCCGGTCGAGGGCGGCAAGGACACGGCGGAAAGCATTCCCGGCGCGGAGCTTCGTATCGTGCCGGGCATGGGGCACGATTTCCCGGTCTCGCTGGTTCAGGTGTTCGCCGATGCCATCACCGCCGCCGCGTCCCGTGCCGCCGCATCAAAGGCGGCGGAATGACCATGGCGCAGCGTCAGATCACGGCGAATGGCATCGTCATCAACATCGAGGATCGCGGTCCTGAAGGCGCGACCCCGATCCTCATCGTCAATGGCTACACATCGACCATGATGAGCTGGTCCGCAGAGTTGATGGACGGGCTCAAGGCGCGCGGCTTCCGCGTCATCCGTTATGACAATCGCGATGTCGGAAAGAGCGAGAAGCTCAAGGGTCTGCCGAATATCCGCGAGGTTGCGGCGGCGGTGCGTGCGGGCAAGACGCCCGATATTCCCTATACGCTCGAAGACATG
Organism: Parvibaculum sp.; assembly: GCF_039680535.1. Classification (GTDB taxonomy): domain Bacteria; phylum Pseudomonadota; class Alphaproteobacteria; order Parvibaculales; family Parvibaculaceae; genus Parvibaculum. The sequence continues at coordinate 228,385 of NZ_JBDKSS010000025.1, forward strand.
GCGGCTGACGGCATCGGCATTCTCGACGCGCTGGGCATCGAGCGCGCCCATGTCATGGGCATGTCGATGGGCGGAATGATCGTGCAGCAGATGGCGATCCACCATCCCGACCGGCTTCTCAGCGTGACGTCGATCATGTCGACCACCGGCAACCCCGATCTGCCGCAGGCAACGGAAGAAGCGCTCGCCGCGCTTCAGGCGCAGCCGGCGTCGGAAGACCGCGAGGAGATTCTTCGCCATCGCATGAAGGGCCGCCGCGTCTATCAGAGTCCTGCCTATCCGCGCAGCGACGAGGTGCTCTACGAACTCTGCGCCCGCGAATACGACCACATGTACTACCCGGAAGGCGGCGTCCGCCAATATGCCGCCATTGTCGGTGACGGAAGCCGCGTCGAGCGGCTGAAGGATGTGGCCGTGCCCTTCCTCGTCATTCATGGGCTGGCCGATCCGCTGGTGCCGCCGGAGGGCGGAATCGACACCGCGAAATCGGTGGCGGGCGCGAGGCTCGAATTGATCGAGGGCATGGGGCACGACCTGCCCGTGGAACTCTGCCCGCTTTATGTCGAAATGATCTCTACCCATGCCGAGGATGCCAGATAGGCGGCTTTCGGCGCCGGTTTGACCTTTAGTGAAGCCCCATGTTGCAATGCAGCATGGGGCTTCCTATTTCTTGTAGGGGCTGAATCCCGGGGATTTGTCGCGTCAGGTCGTCTGCCATGTCGAATGTTCAGGTCAACGGAATCACGCTCGAATATGAGAGCTTCGGGCCTGAAGATCGCGAGACCATCCTTCTCATCATGGGTCTCGGCGCCCAGCTGACCCAGTGGCCGCTTCCGCTCTGCGAGGCGCTTGTGGCGCGGGGCTATCGCGTCATCCGTTTCGACAATCGCGACGCAGGTCTTTCGACCAAGTTCGAACGCGGACAGTTCGCACCTCTGCCCGCGGCCTTTGCCGGCTTCATGACCGGCAAGACGCCCTTCGTGCCCTACACGCTTTACGATATGGTCGACGACACGGTGGGTCTTCTCGATGCGCTGGGCATCGACAGGGCGCATATCGTCGGATCGTCGATGGGCGGAATGATCGCGCAATTGATCGCCAGCGAATATCCCGAGCGCACGCTTTCGCTCACCTCGATCATGTCGACCTCCGGCAACGCGCTTCTGCCGCCGCCAAAGCCGCGCGTGATGAAGCTCTTCGTTTCTCCTGCGCCGCCTGCGCACAACATGGAAGCCATCATCGAGCGCGGCATCGCGACTTATCGGACGATCGGCAGCCCTGCCTGGCCGACCGGCGAGGCGACGCTGCGCGAATGGGTGACGCGCGATGCGATGCGCTCCTATTGCCCCTCGGGCGTTGTGCGTCAGGCCGCCGCTGCCATGACCAATGGCGACCGCAGGCCGAAGCTGCGCCGCATTTCCGTTCCGACGGTCGTCTTGCATGGCGATGCCGACCCGCTGGTGCCGGTGGAAGGCGGGCGCGACACGGCGGCCAATATTCCCGGTGCGGAGCTTCGTATCGTCGAAGGCATGGGCCACGATATTCCGCTCCAGCTCGTGGACACATTCGCGGATGCTATCGTCTCGGCGGCCGAGCGTGCGACGGGATCGAAGGAGCCCTTGCTGCTTTCAGCCCCGGACCATCCGGTAGCCGAGGAAGCGCCACCGCTCCGCGAGCTTTCGGCGGAGGCCTTGGGCGAAGGCGACATCGACACTCTGTCGCCGGCGGTGCAGGAGCTTCCGCCAGAGCCGCAGCCGCAGCCGCAGCCGCAGGATGAACCTCAGGACGAGCCGGCGGCCGAGATCCCCGTCATTGCCGGGGTTCAAACGCCCGCCGGATTTTCCGCGCGGATTTTCTCGCGGGTGAAGGGCTGGTTCGCGCGCGGAGGCCGCTGATCCCTTCGCGCCGTCAGCTCCGTCGTTTCCTCAGTAGCAAAGCGCCTTGCGAAGTTCGGCGCGCGCCGCCTCGAGCTTGTCCTTCATCGCTGGATCGTTGAGATAGGCGTTCGCCACCAGAAGTCCCGCCTGCTTGCCTGCCGCGATGTCGGTGGGGAAATGCACGCCCACGACGACGCGGTGCCAGCCATAGTGTTCAGCGCGGTTCATGATGATCTGCGCGTTGTCGGGCAGGAGCGCCGAAAGCATGGCGGCGTCGGTGAAGGCGAAGACGGCGTGCCCACTCGGATAGCTCGCGCTCTTCAACAGGCGTGTCAGGTACTGCCTGTCGGCCAGCGGCGCGATCGCCGGCAGGCCGTCGATCGTCACTGCATAGGGGCGTGAACGGTTGTAGATGTTCTTCGCCTTGTCGGACGCCTTGTATTCGGCGTAGTTCACCTCGCCGAGCAGCGCCGCCGTTGCCGGGAGCGAGACTCTGAGTGCCGACTCGTCTTCCTTCAGGCGGCTCTGCGCGGCGATGGCCGCGTCATGGTCCATGTCCTTCAGGATCGCCTTTGCGGGCGCGCAAGCCTCGGGCGTGGGATTGACGAGGCGCAGCCAGATCGGCCGCAGGAGTTGCGCCACGGTCGGATAGGCGGCATCCGCCATCGCCACCGCGATCTCATCGTCATTCGCGGAGTTGCGCGCATCGAGGATGCCCTGATAGTCGGCCTTCTGCGCGTCCGGGTTGTCCTTGCAGACGGGGCCCGCGCCTTTCTCGATGTTGCTCTGGGGCGGGCAGGGCAGAACCTTCGTCAGGTCGAATTCCTTGGTCGCCGGCTTCTCGAACATGTCCGCGTGGGCCGCTGAAACGGGCGCGAGAAGGAGAGCGGCGAGCGCGGCCGCCGAAATCAGAACCGATGTTTTCATGACGAATATCCCAAGAGGAGCATGAGGCTTCCTAGCAGCCGTTGATGTCGCTTATGTGTCGCGGCCTCCCCGGGAGAGAGGCCGCGAGCACATGATCAGACTTCCGCCGCGCCGCCGTCGCAGGGGATGACTGCGCCGGTCGTATAGGCGGACGCGCGCGAGGAGAGGAAGATCGCGACGCCCGCAATGTCCTCCGGCGTGCCGACGCGCTTGCGTGGATTGCTCGCCTTGATCGCGTCGCCGAATGTTTCGAGCGTCGCCTTCATCATGGCGCTGGGGAAGGGTCCGGGCGCGATGGCGTTGACGAGGATGTTGTCGCCCGCGAGACGGCCGGCGAGGTGGCGCGTCAGCATGATGCAGCCGGCCTTGGATGAGGAATAGGCATAGGTCTCGAGGTCCGGCGGCACGATGCCGTTGATCGAGGCGATGTTGATGACGCGGGCCGGATCTTCATAGGTGCCCGCCTTGCGCAGCAGCGGCAGCAGCTTCTGCGTGACGAAGAACGGGCCCTTGAGGTTGATGTTCATCACCTTGTCCCAGCCGCTCTCGGAATACTGGTCGATGGGCTCGCCCCAGGCGGCGCCGGCATTGTTCACGAGGATGTCGAGCTTTTCCTCGCGGGCGGTCAGTTCCCTGGCGAGGCCTTCGACGCCTTCCATGGTGCCGAGGTCGAAGGGCAGCGAGATGCAGGTGCCCTTTTTCGAGAGTTCCTCGGCGAGTTCGTTGCAGGCCTGAGCCTTGCGCGCCGAGATATAGACCTTGGCGCCCGCCTCGACGAAGCCCGTCGCGATCATCTCGCCGATGCCGCGCGAGCCGCCGGTCACCAGCGCGACCTTGCCCTCGATACTGAAGAGATTTTTCATGCGTTTCCCCATGCGATGCAGAGTTTCGATGGGGCGCAGACTAGCATGGACGCAGCGTCAGGCTAGAGGTGGCTCGCGGCGATTTCCGGGGTCACCTCCTCGCGGGTGGCCTCCTCGGTTTCGCGGCTGAGGGCGCGCCCCTCGCGTTTGGGCTGCGTCAGCGGCTCGGGCATGACGGGCTTCACATGCATGAGGTTCTTGCCCGCAAGTTCGCCCTCGGCAAGCTGCAGTGCGAGGCGTTCGGTATCGCGGCGGCGCATGTCGGCTTCGACGGCGGCCACCTCTTCGCGCGAGGCGCCAAGCGCCTCGAGGCAGGCGCCGCCGAAGGTGACGGCCGAGCCGTAGAGTTCGCGGATGTGAAAGTCCACATTGCGGCGCAGAAGGTCCAGCGCGTGGCGGCGGTCATAGGCGCGCACATAGAGCTTCGCCAGCGGGAAATGCTGCTGCAGGAGTTCGACGATCTGCATGGACGACTTGCGGTCGTCGACGCAGACCGCGACAAGAACGGCATTGCCTGCGCCCGCGGCGCGCAACACGTCGAGGCGCGCGCCGTCGCCGTAATAGACCTGGAAGCCGAAGCGCCGCGCCGCGCGGATCTGGTCGGCGTCGCGGTCGATGGCGGTCACGTCGATGCCGCGCGCCATCAGGAATTGCGACACCACCTGCCCGAAGCGTCCGAAGCCGATGACGAGCACGTGACCGTCGGCCTCGGAGAAATCGGCATCCGGCATCTTCGCCTCGCGCTTCTTCGCGAGGCGCGTCGCGGTGCCGAAGACGATGGGGGTGAGCGCCAGCGACACGCCGACGACGGCGGTGAGGATGTTGGCGTTGTCGGCCTTCATGACATGGGCGGTGACCGCGGCGCCGAAGAGCACGAAGGCGAATTCGCCGCCCTGCGCCAGCACGCCGCCGATCTTCAGCGCGTCCTCATGGCTCGAACCCGTCACCCGCGCGACGGCATAGATGACGATGAGCTTTACCGCGATCACGGTGAAGACGCCGAGCGTCACCCATTGCCAGTTGCGGAACACCACTTCGAGGTCGATCGTCATGCCGACCGTCATGAAGAAGAGACCGAGCAGCAGCCCGCGGAAGGGCTCGATATCGGCTTCGAGTTCGTGGCGGAAGCTCGACTCGGCAAGCAGGACGCCGGCGAGGAAGGCGCCCATGGCCATGGAGAGCCCCGCCAGCTCCATGACGGTGGCTGCCCCCAGCACGAGCAGCAGCGCCGCCGCCGTCATGATCTCGTGCGACTTCGTCTTGGAGAGCAGGCTGAACAGCGGGTTCATCACATAGCGCGCCGCGACGACGACAATGCCGACCGCCGCGAGCATGGCGAGCGTGGTTGCGAGCCCTGCGGGATGCGCGGCGTCCTTGCCCGGCGCGAAGATGGCGACGAGGGCCAGCAGCGGCACCACGGCGAGATCCTGCAGCAGCAGGATCGAGAAGGCGCGCTGCCCATAGGGCGAGGTCAGTTCCCCGCGCTCCTCCATCAGCGGCGCGGCAAAGGCGGTCGAGGAAAGCGCGAGGCCGAGGCCCGAAATGATCGAGGCATGCCAGTTGAGCCCGAACATGTGGCCGATGCTCGCCATCGCCCCGCCGCAGAGCGCCACCTGTATGAGGCCGAAGCCCAGAATGTCGTGGCGCATGGTCCAGAGGCGCGACGGCTTGAGTTCGAGCCCGATGATGAAGAGCAGCAGCACGACGCCGAGTTCGGCGAGGCTGAAGACCGATTCCGGATCGTCGAAAAGGCCGGTCACATGCGGGCCGATGATGACGCCCGCCGCGAGATAGCCGACCACGCTGCCGAGCCGCAGCTGCCGGAAGAGCGGCACGGCGATGACGGCGGCGGCGAGCAGGATCAGCGGATAGAGCAGCGGCGCTTCCGACGCATGGTCGGCGACGGCCTGCGTGACATGTTCGGCGACGTTCTGTGCGGCTTGGGCGGTGCTCATGGATTTATTCTGGCGTGAAGCGCGGGTAAGCGGTAGGGGCGTTCGGAAATATTAAACTCCGCCGTCACCCCGGCCTTGTGCCGGGATGACACTTCCAGTTTGTCAGAGACAAAACAAAAGGGGCGCCGGTGTGGCGCCCCTTCGTCATTTCCGTGAAAAAGCCGTCGGATCAGAAGTTGATCGCGTCGAGTTCCATCAGCCCGTCGGCGCCCGCCTTGGCGCGCTCGACCCAGCCCGCCGTCATCGGCACTTCGCGCTCCATCCAGTAGCGGGCGAGCGTCAGCTTGCGCTTGTAGAAATCCGGCTTCTCCGTGCCCGCCTTGAGCTTGGCAAGGCTCAGCTTCGCCATCTGCGCCCACATCCAGGCCAGCGTCACCGTGCCGAAGATGTTGAGGATGTCGTAGGAGGCGGCGCCCGCATGGTCGTAGTTCTTGGCCGCGTTCTGCATCAGCCAGCCTGCCGCTTCGCCGAGGCGGCCATAGCCCGTCTTGAGCGGTCCGACGAAGGGCGCCATCTCGGCGTCGCCCTCGTTTTGCTTGATGAAGGCTTCGAGCTTGGCGAAATAGGTCAGCGTCGCGCGGCCGCCCTTGGCCGTCATCTTGCGGGCCACGAGGTCCAGCGCCTGAATGCCGTTGGCGCCTTCATAGACCTGGTTGATGCGCGCATCGCGCACGAACTGCTCCATGCCGTTGTCGCGGATATAGCCGTGGCCGCCGAACACCTGCATCGAGGCATTGGCCGCCTCGAAGCCCTTGTCGGTGAAATAGGCCTTGATGACCGGCGTGAAGAGCTGGGAGAGGTCTTCGGCCTCCTGGCGTTCCTTCTCGTCCGCGCTCGAACGCGCCACCGAAAAGAGGAAGGAGACATACATGGCGAGCGCGCGGGCGCCCTCCACGAAGGCGCGCGAGCCGATGAGCAGGCGGCGCACATCGGGGAAGACGAGGATCGGATCGGCGGGGCCGTCCGGGTTCTTCGCGCCGGTGAGCGAGCGGCCCGCGAGGCGTTCCTGCGCATAGGCGACGCCGTTCTGATAGGCGACTTCGCCCGCCGCGATGCCCTGAATGCCGACGCCCATGCGCGCGCCGTTCATCATGCCGAACATGCCGGCCATGCCCGCCGACTTCGACTTCACGACCTTGCCGTCATCGGCCTTCTTCTCGGGCGCGCGGCCCTTCAGATGATAGGCGACGGCATTGTCGAAGTTGAGCACGCAGGTCGCGTTGCCCTTGATGCCCATTTTCTTTTCGACCGCGCCGACCGACACGCCGTTGCGCCCCGTGATCTCGCCCGTCGCCGGATCGACCAGCATCTTCGGCACCATGAAGAAGTTCACGGTCGAAAGATCGTCGACATATTTGCCTTCTTCATTCGGCAGCTTCGCGATCACCATGTGGATGATGTTGTCCGTCATGTCGTGATCGCCGCCCGAGATGAAGATCTTCGTGCCGGAGAGGCGGAAGCTTCCGTCCTCCTGCTGCACGGCGCGGGTCTTCATCAGCTTGAGGTCGGTGCCGCAATGGGGCTCGGTGAGGCACATGGTGCCGGCCCAGACGCCATCCGCCATGCGGGTCGCCACATGCTCGCGCATCCAGTCCTCGCCCGTCGCCCAGAGCGCGCCGAGTGCTGCGCCCGAAAGGCCCGGATACATCGAGAAGGCCTGGTTCGCCGAGGAGCCCATTTCCGAGAAGGCGAAGGTGATGACGGAAGGCAGGTTCGCGCCGCCCAGTTCCTCGGCCACGCCGAGCTTGTTCCAGCCGCCGTCTGCATAGGCGCGGAAGGCTTCCTTGAAGCCCTTGGGCGTGCGCACGACGCCGTTTTCGAGGTGGCAGCCTTCCTCGTCGCCCGACTGGTTCAGCGGCTGCAGAACTTCCTCGCAGAACTTCGCGCCGCCTTCCAGAATCGCGCCCGTCATGTCGGGCGTCAGCTCCGCAAAGCCCGGCAGATCGGTCCGCTTCTCGATTTCGAGAAGCTCATGGAAAAGAAAGAGAAAATCCTCGACCGGTGCCTTGTAGCTCGGCATATCGCGCGCTCCGTTCCGTTGCTTTCAATGATGTCAGTAAGCGGCGCGGATATTGCAGGAGGACGCTGCGGAAGGCAAGGGGGG
>NZ_JBDKSS010000026.1:0-20067 GCF_039680535.1 Parvibaculum sp.
GATTGAATGTCCGTCATGACCTTCTCAAGCTTCGATGTTCCGCCATTCGCCGGGATGTAACCGCAGGAGCGAGGGGGAACAGAAGTGAGAGATCGACGATCCGCCCTCACCCCGGGAAGGCCCGCGCTGTGGCAGCGCGGGGTCCCGACGGGTGTACCGGCCCTGAACGGTCAGGTAAAGCGGCAGCGGCTCTTAAGCGAGAGCGGCCTGCGCCTTTTCGACCAGGGCCTTGAAGGCCTCAGGCTCGTGGATGGCGAGATCGGAGAGCACCTTGCGGTCGACTTCGATGCCAGCCTTGCCGAGGCCATCGATAAATCGGCCATAGGTCAGTCCCAGCTCGCGGACACCGGCGTTGATGCGCTGGATCCAGAGCGAGCGGAAATTGCGCTTCCTGGTGCGACGATCGCGATAGGCGTACTGGCCGGCCTTCTCGACCGCCTGATTCGCCGTACGGAACGTATTCTTGCGACGGCCGTAATAGCCCTTCGCCTTCTTGATCACTTTGCGGTGACGAGCGTGGGTGGTTACACCCCTTTTGACGCGCGACATGGTTCGAGCTCCTTACAGATTGTTCCGGTTCACGCGTTGGGCATGAAGAATTTCAAGACGCGCGCCGTATCGACGTCCGCCATGATGGTCGTGCCCCGCTTGTTGCGGATCTGCTTGTTCGTCCGCTTGATCATGCCGTGGCGCTTTGCCGTCTGGCCGCGTTTGATCTTGCCGGATGCGGTGAGCCTGAAACGCTTCTTGGTCCCGCTTTTGGTCTTCAACTTGGGCATTTTGCACTCCTTATCAGGTGGGCTCCGTTCGCTGAAGACCTTGAAATCTCAAGGAAAAACGGAGCCAGTCCAGGCTTTTCGGATCGCCACGGCATGCCCTTCATGGCCGGGCGGTCCCGAAGGCGCGGATTTATAAGGGAAAAAGGCCGAAGGTCAAGGTCCGAACGGCTCGACGGGGCCGGTGGCGGGACCTAATCTTTCAACCATGACGATACCAGTGCCCCCTGCCCATCCCGCCCGCGACCTCGAAACCTTCACCGATGCCGACGCCGCGCTCGCCCGCATCCGGGAAATCTATGAGCGATCCGCCGCCGAGGTGCGCGGCCGCTTCACCGCCTTCGCCAAGGGCGAGCGCAGCGGGCAATCCACGCGGGAAGCCTGCTACCCCTATCTCGGGCTGACGGTCGCGCCCGAAAACCTCGTTTACGACAGCCGCCCCTCCTGGGGCACGCTGGCCTATCCGGGCAGCTTCGGGACGACCCTGACCCGGCCCGACCTTTTCGCCGATTATTACCGCGCCCAGATCGCGCGCCTGATCGACTATCACAAGGTCCCCGTCAGCGTCGGCATATCGCTCAGGCCGATCCCGCTCCCCTTCGTGGTCGAGGAAGCGACGACCGACATCGGGCCGGAAGACGTCCGCGCACTCGGCGCCGTCTTCGCGCTGCCCGATCTCGCCCATGTGGATGACGCCGTGGCGAACGGCACGCACCGGCCGGCCGAAGGCACCCCGCGGCCGCTGTCGCTTTTCTCCGCCGAACGCGTCGACCTCGCCGTGCAGCGCCTCCACCACTACACGGGCACGGCGGCGGAGCATTTCCAGCGCTTCGTCCTCTTCACCAATTACCAGCGCTATGTGGACGAGTTCACCGCGCTCGGACGCCGCCTCGTCGCGGAAGGCGGCGGCGATGAAAACTACATCCGCTTCGTCGAACCGGGCGATATCGTGCAGGAACTTGGGCAGGCGCCGGAAGGCGAAGCGCCCGCCCAACGCGCCCTGCCGCAAATGCCCGCCTATCACCTCGTGCGCGAGGACAGGCTCGGCATCACGCTGGTGAATATCGGCGTAGGTCCCGCCAATGCGAAGACCATCACCGATCACCTCGCGGTGCTGCGTCCCCATTGCTGGCTGATGATCGGCCATTGCGGCGGTTTGCGGCGTTCACAGCAGCTCGGCGACTACGTGCTCGCCCATGCCTATGTCCGCGACGACAAGGTGCTCGATCAGGATCTTCCGCCCTTCGTGCCGGTGCCGCCCATCGCCGAAGTGCAGGTGGCGCTGCAGGAGGCGGTGGAACGCGTGACGGGCCTCGAGCCGCCCGAACTCAAGACGCGCATGCGCACGGGCACCGTCGTCTCGACCGACAACCGCAACTGGGAACTTCGTTACGAGGAACTCTATACGCGCTTCAACCAGTCGCGCGCGGTGGCGATCGACATGGAAAGCGCCACGGTCGCGGCCAATGGCTTCCGCCTGCGCGTACCTTACGGAACGCTGCTCTGCGTCTCCGACAAGCCGATGCATGGCGAGATCAAGCTGCGCGGCATGGCGAACGCCTTCTACCGCCAGCGCGTCAACCAGCATCTCTCCATCGGCATCGAGGCGATCAGGCTCATCCGCGAGCGCGGCGTGGACGAGCTTCACTCACGCAAGCTCAGAAGCTTCGACGAACCCGCCTTCAGATAGCGACCTTCATGTCCGCCGGGCGTCAGTGACGGGGGCGCTGCATCGGGCTGCCCCCGGGGCCGCCGCTTCCCGGCCCGCCACCTCCAGGTCCCATGTGAGGCCCGGGGCCGCCGGGCGGCCTGTGGCCGCCATCGGGATGATAGCCCGGCCGGGGTCCGTGACGGTCGCCGAAATCATGCGGCCCGCCATGCCAAGGGCCACGATAATAAGGCCGTGAGCGCCAATAGCGGTGCGGTGCGTCGTAATAGAAGTACGAGCCGCTCACATAGCCGGGGGCGTAATAGCCGGGCCCGTAATAATAGGGGCCGTAATAGGCATACCCATAGGCGGGGCGATAGACATATTCGTCCGGTCCCACGGGATAGGCCACGCAGCCGGCGAGTCCCAAGCCAAGACCCGCCAGCGCCGCCAAGCCCGCGAGCTTGAGATTTCTGCGCATAACCAAACTCCAAACCCCGCAACCCGTTCTGACAGAACGAGCCGGGGCGCTGAAAGGTTTCACGCGAGCCAGATTATTTATCCGCCGGACAGGGCGGGGCGGTCTTGACGCGAGGTTTATAGTGCATATACATGATGTATCTGCACTATATATCTGGGAGACAGACATGCCGCAGGACGCCGCACCCGGAACGACCGAGCACCCCGATATCGCGCGCTATCGGACGGAACACATTTCGCCGGCCGGAGACATGCAGCCGCTTTCCGCCGCGTTTCTTCGCGAACTGATGTTCGAATGCGGTGCGGACGATTGCGGCTTCGTCTCGGTGGCCAATCCGTCCATCGCCGACCAGAAGGCATGGATCGACGCGCTGCTACCCGGCGCGAAGAGCCTCGTCAGCTTCGTCATCCGCATGAATCGCGAAAATGTGCGGACGACCGTCCGCTCGGTCGCGAATGAGGAATTCCACCAGACCTATGACGAAATAAATGCCGCCGGGCGGAAAGCCGTGCGCAAGCTCGAAGCCATGGGGATAGGCGCCGTCTCGCCCACGGCCGCCTTCCCGATGGAAGCGCAGGCCTATCCTTCCGCCATGCGCATCATCTCCCACAAGCCAATCGCCGAGGCCGCCGGCCTTGGAAAGATGGGCCTCCACCGCAATGTGATCCATCCACGCTTCGGCAGTTTCATCCTGCTTGGCACGATCGCAATCGACAGGGAGATCGACGAGTTTTCGTCGAGCCTCAATTATGCGCCCTGCCTCGATTGCAAGCTCTGCGTCGCCGCCTGCCCCGTGGAGGCGATCGGCGCTGACGGCACCTTCAATTTCTCCGCCTGCTATACGCACAACTACCGCGAATTCATGGGCGGCTTCATCGACTGGGTGCATGAAGTCGCGGAAGCGGAGGATGCCGACGACTACGACAGCCGCGTGACACCCGGCGAGAGCGTCTCCATGTGGCAGAGCCTTTCCTTCAAACCGGGCTACAAGGCGGCTTATTGTCTGAGCGCCTGCCCTGCAGGCTCTGACGTGCTGGGCAGTTTCGTCGAGGATCGCATCGGCTTCCGCAAGCGCATTCTCGATCCGCTGCTCGCCAAGCCTGAAACCGTCTTCGTGCTCAAGGGTTCGGATGCGGAGGAAAGCCTGCCCGCGCGCTTCCCGCACAAGCAGGTGAAAGTGGTCGACTGGACCATTCCTTCGGACAATCCGTTCGGCTTTCTCTTCGGCCTGACCCTTACCTTCCAGCGGCGAAAATCACGCGGCCTCGATGCGACGCTTGCGATCTTCGTCGAGGATCACGGACCTCTGCCTGCAACACTGTCGGTGCGCAATCAGCGCGTGGCTGTCGAGTTCAAGGCGCCTGCCGCGCCCGACGCAACGCTCACGCTGACATGGCCGGTGCTGCACAAGATCTTCAAGGACGATCTTCCGATCGACGACGCGGTGACGGCACATGGCGCGCGCATCGATGGCGATGTCGAGCTTGTAAAGCGGATTCGCGCCTGCTTTCCCGTCTATCGAGTGCGGACGTCGAAGCGCGCGGGCTAGGCTTTTGAAATCAGGAGGTGGAGCGATTTCTTTACGCCGGGCCAGGCGGAACCGAGATTTCCCTCCACCTCATCCTGCGCCTTGCGCCAGAGCGGCAGGGCCTGGGTCAGAACCTTGCGCCCTTCCTTGGTGAGCTTGAGCCCAAGCGAACGGCCGGCGCCGGAAGGCTCGGACTCGATCAGACCTTCGGTCTCGAGAAGCTGAACATTGCGGACGAGGCTCGACCGTTCGAGCGCCAGCGCATCGGCAAGCTGCGTCAACGACTTCACCTTGCCCTCCTCGATCGAGATCAGCAGCGTGAACTGCGTGATCTTCAGCCCCGTCGGCTTCAGCGCCCTGTCATAGAGGCGGGTCAATTTACGCGCCACCATACGCGCGCGAAGCGCAGCGCAGCTTTCCCGCACATCGGCTTCGGTGGTCATGGCTCTCCCTTTCGCAGCATCCTATGTGTAACTACACATAGGATGCTGCCGGGGAAGGCACAAGCGAAAGCGGAGGCGGCGACACGCGCGCCGCTTCGATCATTCCGCAGGCGCGGTCTGGTTCACCTGCGCCTTGGCGACAGAGGCCTTGACGACGGGGATTTCCTCGTCGGCGAGCGGCTTCATCCAGTTCTTCCGCTTGAGCGCCGCTTCGATATAGGGCGCGAGTTCACGCGCCTTGCGCTCTTCTCGGGCGGCGACTTCGGCCTTGAACTCCGGCATGACTTCCGCCGCGAAGAGTTCGAGCGACTCGCAGATATGCTCATGCCGGTTGCGTCCCGCCTGCTGCATGAAGATCACCTGATCGACGCCTGCGTTCTGGAACGCGCGCAGATGGGCGCGCATATCGTCGGGCGTACCGATACCGGTGGCGATGGCGTCGGCACGGGCGGCAGCGTCAATCACTTCCTGCGTGCGGTTGCCGCGCGCCTTGAGGTAATCGCCCCACATGTCGGTGCGACCCGGCACCGTGTCATGCGCGACGAGCGCGTTCAGCGCATAGCCGAAGAACTCGAAGCCCTCATGGCCGCGCCGGATCGCTTCGGAGCGGTCGCGATGCACCGAGAAGTTGGAGACCATGGCGATATTCGCATTGACCGAATGGCCGAGCGGCACGCATTGCTCCGACTTGATGATGCCATAATAGATTTCCGACCAGACTTCCGCCTCCTTCGGATCGACGAAGGAGAAGGCGAGCGCGCCGACGCCAAGCGACGCGGCGATCCTGATCGTGTCGCGATTGGTGCAGGCCATCCACATCGGCGGATGCGGGTCCTGCATCGGCTTCGGCAGCACGTTGCGGCAGGGCATCGAGAAATACTTGCCTTCGAAACCCGGATAGGGATCGAGCACCATCATGTTGGCGATCTGCTCTCCGGCTTCGATGGCCATGGCGCGCTTTTCCTTGGCGGGGATGTTGAAGCCGCCGAGTTCGAGACGTGTTGCGCCTTCGCCAATGCCGAATTCGACACGGCCGTTCGAAATGATGTCGAGGGTCGCAAGACCTTCCGCCGTGCGGGCAGGATGGTTGTAGTTCGGAATCACCTGACGGATGCCGTGACCGATCCTGATGCGCGAGGTGCGCGCGGCAGCGGCGGCGAGGAATACTTCGGGTGCGGATGAATGGGAATATTCATCGAGAAAGTGATGCTCGACTTCCCAAGCGTAGTCGTAGCCGAGCTTGTCGGCGAGCACGACCTGCTCAAGCGCTTCGTGGAAGAGCCGGGCTTCGTCTCCCGGCTTCCAGGGCTTGGGCAACTGCAACTCGTAAAATACGCCGAACTTCATTCAATCCTCCCTTTGTTATGTTCTTTGGAGAGGATTGTAGGCAAAGCCCGGAACACCGCCAGCGCTTCCCGCTGGCCGCGCCTCAATTGACGAGCTGAACGTCGGAATAGCCGCGGGCGCGCCAGTCGAGCTGCCGCCGCGCAGCCTCGCCGCGCGGCGAGTCGGGCTCCTCGGCAACGATATGGCGAAGCTCTTCATCGCTGAGGCGGGTGAGATCGATCGGCCCCAGACTCGCAATGGCGGCGCGCATGGCGTGCTGGCTGTCATAGAAGGATATCCGGCGGCGCCGCGTCAGATACCTCCAGAGATTGGAGAACGACATTTTGACCGGTACCTCTCGCTACTCGTGACCTCGCCCGGAAGCGCCCGGGGCAACCCAGCGGATGATCCGCGCCGCCTTGTCTGATCTTTAGGTGTATATCTAATGATATACTCAAGATAACAAGGCCGGAATGAGCGACCAATCCAATCTGGCGGATTAATTTGGGCCAGACCGGCACGACGCCCGCTTGGCTTGGCCGTGCCGATATGTTCCCCTTCGCAGCCCCCCAAGCGCCAATCAATCGCCAATGATGAGCCAGATCCCCATGACAAAACCCCTTCACATCGCCCATCGGGGCGGCTCCGGTCTCTGGCCCGAAAACACCATGGAGGCTTTCGAGCGCGCCATTGACGCCGGGGCGGACGGGATCGAACTCGATGTCCATCTGAGCCGCGACGGCATTCTCGTCGTCCACCACGACGAAAGCCTGAAGCCTGCCATCGCGCGGGGCCCGGACGGCAAATGGCTCGACCGGCCAACGCCACTCATCAAGGAGCTTAGCTTCGCCGAGTTGCAGACCTATGACGTGGGCCGCTTGCGCCCCGGATCGCGCTATGGCGCGCATTATCCTGAGCAGACCGCATTCGACGGCGCACGCATTCCAAGACTCGAGGATGTCTATGACCTGGTGAAGCGGCGGGCAAAGCCCGGCTTCCGCCTCTACGTGGAACTCAAGACCGCGCTCCTCGACCTCACGCAGTCAGCAGCACCCGAGCCGCTGGCGGAGGCCGCGGTGGCGCTTGCGCGCCGCAAGGGCATGGCGGAGCAGACGACCTTCGTTTCTTTCGACTGGCGCGCGCTTGCACATGCAAAGTCCATTGCGCCCGAGATCGGGAATGCCTTTACGACCTCCCCCTTCTTCCAGATCGACCCGGCCGACGCATCCTCCACACGGGATGCGCCGGGCTCCGAAGATGCGGCGATGCGCAACGCGTCCGCCAATGGCGCGGATTTCTTCTCCGGCTTCGACTGGCGCGCCCAGCAGGGCGCGAGCTTTGCCGAGCGGCTCCTCAATGCCATTGCAGCAGGATCCGCCGATGGCTGGTTTGCCTGGTATGGCGACGTGACGGCAGAAACGGCGGCCCTTGCGAAATCGCTGGAGCTCGAAGTCTCGTGCTGGACGGTGGACGCTGCGGAAGACATGCGCCGCCTCGCAAGCTTCGGCGTCGATGGAATCCTCACCGACCGGCCCGACGTGCTGAAAGCAACGCTCGGCTGAGACGCAAAAAGAAGGGCCCGGCGCCTTGCGGCGTCGAGCCCATCCTCGTCCCGATCATGGAGCGGCTGCCTTACTTGGGCGCCAGCACCATGACCATCTGCCGGCCCTCGAGGCGCGGGTGCGCCTCGACCTTGGCAATCTCTTCGACCTGGTCCCTGACGCGAATGAGAAGCTGCATACCGAGCTCCTGATGCGCCATTTCGCGGCCACGGAAGCGAAGCGTGACCTTGACCTTGTCACCCTCATCGAAGAAGCGAAGCATGCTCCTCATCTTCACGTCATAGTCATGGTCGTCGATGTTCGGGCGCATCTTGATTTCCTTGACCTCGACGGTCTTCTGCTTCTTGCGCGCCTCGTTGGCCTTTTTCTGGGCCTGAAATTTGAATTTGCCGAAATCCAGAAGCTTGCACACGGGCGGCTTGGAATTAGGCGATACCTCGACGAGATCGAGTCCTGCCTCTTCCGCCATCTTCATGGCTTCCACTGTGGGGATGACACCCCGCTTTTCGCCTTCGGCGTCGATGAGCAGAACGGTCGACTCATCGATCATTTCGTTGATGCGCGGGCCCTCGCGGGTGGGCGGCGCCTGGACTGGTCTGCGAGCTATGTAACCTTCTCCTTTAGCTGGTCCGCCATGCCCGGGAGCGTCACGCGCTCGGGAACAAGGGCACAAAGGCCCGAAATCGGGTCATCGGCGGACGATTATTGCTGCAAAGCTATAGATTTGAAGTGCGCCCCCCGCAAGTCAAGAAACGGGCTTCGCCTGCGGCAGAGCCGCCTGAAGCGCCTCAGGCCCATGCCATTGTGGCATCGGCCACACACAAAACCGCATGAAACGCGTGAGGGCGGACATTTCCAGATCGTAGATATGCCCGATATGGGCCCAGGAGATGCGACGCACAAGGGCGAGAAAACGCACGGGGCCCCTCGCCGAGCCGTCGGTCCAGACCGTGACGCCGATGCCTGAGAAGTGCGGCGCGGCTTCCGGCGTCGTCAGCAGGATCACTTCCGCGCCGGGATGGCGCCGCGCAACGAGCCCGAACAGCTCGCCGGGCGTTTCACCATGGGCGTTCGCGTCGAGCAGGATCACGAGGACGGGCTTCGCCTCAGCCACCGCGCTTCGTCCCGTCGCGCTTGTCGCGATTGCGGGCGATGAGCCGCGCATAAACGTCGAGTGTCGCCCCGGTCATGGTGCCGACGGAATAATGGGCAAGCGCATTCGCCCTGCCCCGCTCGCCCATGGCCCGGCGCGCCTCGGGCCCGAGTTCGAGGATTGCTCGCATAGCCGCTGCCAGAGCCCTTGCGTCGTTCGGCTCGACCGCGAGGCCCGTCGCATTGCTCAGGCCTCCGGCCGCTTCCGGCGTCAGCACCGTTTCGCGCTGGCCACCCGCGTCGCTGACGATCACGGGACGGCGCATCGACTGCGCTTCGACGGCGACGCGGCCAAATGGCTCCGCCTCGATCGACGGCGAAAGCACTACATCGCTCAGCGCATAGGCCGCCGCCATGTCGTCGCAATGGCCGACAAGGGCGACGTGCCGGGCGAGATCCGGCTCGCGGAGCAGATCCTGTATCTCCTTCACGAAGGCGTTGCGCCCCTGCGCGTCGCCGACGAGAAGAAGCCGAAAGCCTGTCAGACCGCTCGAAAGCAAGTCGGCCGCTGCCTGCACAGCGAGCTTCTGGCCCTTCCAGCGCGAGATTCGCGCGGGGAGCAAGAACACCGTTCGCCCATCGGCCGGAACGTTCCAGCGCGCACGCAAGGCCGCGACGCGCCCGGCTTCGACGGCATCTTCATTGAGATAATCGGTGTCGACGCCGCGGGGCACGACGAAGATGCGCGCAGGGTCGGGCGCGTGGATGCGCGCGATCCGTTCGCCCGTGTAGAAGGAATTGGCGATGACGGCGTCGCCGCGCGTCATCACGGAGTTGTAGAAGACCTTCAGACGCGGCGCTTCATGCACCTTGGAATGATAGGTGGTGACGAAGGGAAGGCCGAGGCGATGGGCGGCGGCCAGCGCGCTCCATGCAGGCGCGCGGCTTCGCGCATGAATGAGGTCGATCTTCTCGCGGGCCGCAAGCCGCGTCAGCCGCTCGACATTGAGCGCCATGATGATCGGGTTCTTGGAGTGAACCTCCATGTCCACATGCTCGGCGCCCGCGGCAAGAAGTTCGCCGAGAAGCCGCCCCCCGGAACTGGCAACGACCGCGCGTCCGCCTGCTGCCACGATGGCGCGGGCCATGTCGATCGTCGTGCGCTCCGCACCGCCGATATTGAGCGACGGGATGACCTGCAGGATCGCGGGACGCGGCGACAGATTTTCAAATGAAATGGACACGGCTCGTTTCTGCCTGATGTATGGTTTGCCGGTCGCCCGGAGCAACACCGACATACATAACAGACAATGACCGACAGCCCAGACCCCCGCAAGCTTACCCGCCCCGACGGAGAAACCCTCGCCTACCGGATTGAGACGCCCGCGACACCCGCGGGCCCCACCGGCGTGACATGGCTCGGCGGCTTCAAATCGGACATGACGGGCACCAAGGCAGGCGCCCTGGCCGAATGGGCAAGGCAGGCACGGCGCAACTTTCTGCGCTTCGACTATTTCGCGCATGGCTCATCATCGGGCGATTTCAGCAAGGCGACCATCGGCCGCTGGCGCGACGACGCGCTCGCCGCCATCGATGCGCTGGCCGAGGGACCGCAGGTGCTCGTCGGATCGAGCATGGGCGGATGGATGGCGCTGCTTGCGGCGCTCGCGCGGCCGGAGCGCGTCAAGGCGCTCGTTCTCATCGCCCCTGCGCCCGACTTCACCGAAGAGCTGATGTGGAAGAACTTCTCCGACGAGGTCCGCGAAATCCTGATGCGTGACGGCATTTATCGCCGCCCGTCGGAATATGACGAGGAGCCCTACGAGATCACGATGAATCTGATCGAGGAGGGACGGAACCACCTGCTGCTGGACAAGCCCATTCCGATCAGGGTGCCAGTCCGCATCCTGCAGGGCATGGCCGATGCGGACGTGCCGTGGAAACACGCCATGCGTCTGGTCGAAGCGCTGGAATCGAACGACGTCGCGATCACCATGACAAAGGCCGGCGATCATCGCCTGTCGACGCCCGAAGATATCGCGCGGCTGATAGCGACCATCGAAACGCTGCTCGCCGAAATCGAGACGCGTTGATCTTTCGGGGGTCGAAAAATGAAAGAGGCAACCCGGCCGGATTGCCTCTTCATTCCGATGCCTGAGCCGCGGCCTTCAGAGCTGCGGCAGCGTGCGGTCGATCTTGTGAAAATAGGCCCGCGCGTAGTTGGTCAGTTCGCCATCGCTCGGATGGTCGACCGTTTCGATGCCGACGACCTTGGTCGCCAGCGCCGGGTGCTTCGCCTGAAGATGCTTGAGGAAGGCGAACTTCGCATTGGCCGGACCGACGATCAGAATCTCGCCGAAGCCGTTGAGGCCCTTGGCAACTTCCTCGTAATAGGCCGGGTCTTCCGGAGCACGCCAGTTGCGCGACTTTCCGGCGCTGTGCTGCGTATGCTTCACCGCCTGGTGGTGCTGCAAAGTGGCCGTCGCATGCTCATCCGGATTGAAGGAAACGATGCGGGCCTCGTGATGGTCGATCCAGACGGCGGCGTGGTAGTGAGTCATTCAGGTTTCTCCCTTGTATGCGGGGCACAGTAACCCAAAGGCGCATAAAGCACCCTGAGCCAGATCAATGCTGCCCGCGTCAGTTTGTCTCGATTTCGAGAAGGGCGGCCAGCCCCTCGCGATAAGTCGGAAAAGCGAGCCTCACCCCAAGCTCCTCGCGGATGCGCCGGTTCGAGACGCGCTTCGATTCCGCATAGAAGCTTCGGGCCATGGGCGACAATTCCGCCTTCTCGAAGGCGATTTCGGGCGGTGGCTCGCGCCCGAGGAGCCTCGCCGCATGGGCCACGACATCCTGCGGCGGTGCGGGCTCGTCATCGCAGACATTATAGGCGGCACCGGGATTGGGGCGCGCGATCGAAGCCTCGAGCACGGCTGCAATGTCATCGACATGAACGCGCGAAAAGACCTGACCCTCTTTCACAATGCGCTTCGCCGTGCCGTCGAGAACGCCCCGGATCTGGTTGCGGCCCGGACCGTAAATGCCCGCGAGCCGGAAGATATGGAGCGGCAGGCCCGCCCCGGCGGCGAGCCCGCGCCAAGCTTCCTCGGCGGCAAGGCGGCGGCGTCCGCGCTCCGTCGAAGGCGCAAGCGGCGTCGCCTCCGTCACCCAGTCGCCGCCACGATCGCCATAGACGCCGGTCGTCGAAAGATAGGCCATCCATTCGAGCCCCGGCGCCAACGCCGCGATGACGCCCGCATGGGCCGCGAAAACCGGATCTCCCGCCTCACCCGGCGGAACGGAAAGCAGGAGATGGGTCGTGCCGCGAAGCGCCGCCTCGGGATCGGCAAGCGGATGCCCCTCGCCGAACAGATGCATTTCGAAGCCCCGCGCCGCGAGCGCCGCCGCCTTTTCTTCGCTTCTGCAGGTCCCTGCAACGGCAAAGCCCCGTGCGCGCAGCCGCCGCGCCAGCGCCTCGGCGCTGAAGCCAAGCCCGAAGCAGAAAAGCCGCTTCCCCGTTTCCTTCACCATGGTTCCCGACGATCCCGTCCATTACCGGCTATTGACTTGCAATGCGCCCGCGCCTCGGGGAGGTTATCGCCCATGATGACCGCCAGACAAAGCATCCCCGTCCTTGCCCTGCTCATTGCGCTTGGGCTTGCCTCCCCCTCCAGGGCCGAGGAGCCCGCCAAACCGGCGGAACCCCGCAGCTATGAAAGCTGTGTCGGTTTGACGGACAGCAACCCGGCCAAGGCGCTCACCTATGCGCGGGACTGGAAAGCGGCGGGCGGCGGCAACGCGGCACTTCATTGTGAGGCGCTGGCGCTGTCCGCTCTGGGCGAACTCGACGAAGCGGCGGCCCGCTTTCAGGAGCTGGCCGATGCCATGACGGACGCCCCGGTGGAAACGCGGGCCGAAATCTACGGACAGGCGGGCAGCGCATGGGCGGTCGCGGGCAATCTCGCCAAGGCGCGGAGCGCCTATGACACGGCAATAGAGCTGTTGCCGGGCATTCCCGAGCTCTATCTCGGGCGGGCGCAGGTCCGCGCACTGGAAAAGGACTGGGACGGCGTACGCACGGATGCCGGCGAGGCCCTGGCCGAAAGCCCCTCGCTCGCCGCGGCCCTGACCCTCCGGGCAACCGCCTTGCGCAATCTCGGCCACCCGAAAGCCGCGCTTGCGGATGCGGAACGCGCGGTGTCGCTCGCGCCGCATAATCTCGAAGCCTTGCTGGAACGCGGGCGCATGCGGGCACAGACCGGCAATGTCTCCGGCGCGAAGGCGGACTGGCTGACTGTCATACGCTTTGCGAAGCAGACGGGCCGTACATCCGACCCGGCGGTTGCGGCGGCTCAGGCGCTGCTCGACAAGTCGGAAAAGCCCGCGCAATAGCGCCATTCTTCCTTCACGCCATCGTCCTCCTCGCGCGACGACGCATCGGCAGCCAGCGCCTTCGCCTCATCGGGCGCAAGCGCGCCCAGCGCCCACACCGCCATGGCGCGGACGAGCGGCGCTGCATCACCGAGCCGCTCTCGCACGAGCGGCAGAAGATTGGCGTCCCCGGAATTGCCGATCGCAATCAGCACATTGCGGACAAAGCGGTCGCGCCCGATGCGCTTGATCGGCGAACCGGAAAAAAGCGCCCGGAACGACGCATCGTCGAGCGAGACGAGATCGGCGAGCCGCGGCGCACGCAGCTCCTCGCGCGCATGAAATGCAGCTTCGCGTGCTTCGCTCGCAAACTTGTTCCAGGGACAGATGGCCAGGCAATCGTCGCAGCCATAGATGCGATTGCCCATAGCCTTTCGGAATTCGCGCGGAATGGCGCCCTTGTTCTCGATGGTGAGATAGGAAATGCAACGCCGCGCATCGAGCTCGTAAGGCCTAGGAAATGCTGACGTCGGGCAGATGTCGAGGCAGCGATGGCATTCGCCGCAGCGGTCCTCATGCGTCTCGTCGGCTTCGAGCTCCAGCGTCGTGAAGATCGAACCGAGAAAGAGCCAGGAGCCGAAATCCCGCGAGACGAGATTGGTATGCTTGCCCTGCCAGCCGATGCCCGCAGCTTCCGCGAGCGGCTTTTCCATGACGGGCGCCGTATCGACAAAGACCTTCACGTCCGCGCCGCTCGTTTCCGCAAGCCAGCGCGCCACCTGCTTCAGACGCGATTTGACGAGGTCGTGATAGTCGCGATTCCTCGCATAGACGGAGATCGCCGCGCGGTCGCGCCGTTCGAGCAGCTCCAGCGGATTCTCGTCGGGTCCGTAATTCATCGCCAGCATCACGACGCTTTTGACGTCGGGCCACAGGATGCCCGGATGGCCGCGGCGCTCCTCCGTTCCCTCCATCCATCCCATGTCGCCATGCCGCCCGGCCGCCAGCCATTCGCGCAGGCGCGACGAGGCGAGCGGCGCCGCGTCGGGACGAGCAATGCGGATGACGTCGAAACCTGCTTCCTTCGCGCGTGCGACGAGCGCCGGTTTCAACCCAGCCGCCGTCGCGGCGCGATCAGAAGTCGAGATTGGCATAGAGTTTCGTCGGCGGCATTCCCGGCACGTAGTCCGCAAGGATCTGCCGGAAGGTCGGACGCGACTTGATGCGGACATACCAATCCTTCGCGCCGGGGAACTGTGTCCAGGGCACATCTCCGACATAGTCGAGGCAGGAGAGATGCGCCGCGGCGGTGACGTCCGCGAGCGTCATCTCCTCGCCGGAAAGCCAGCGACGCTCTTCCATGAGGTAGGAGATGTAATCGAGGTGGTAGCGCAAATTGTGGAGCGCCGCGCGAACCACGGTCATGTCGGGAGCGCCGCCGCCCTCGGAAGCGCCGAGGAAACGGCGCGTCACCTTTTCGAAGATCAATCCGTCGGAAACTTCGACGGCGAACTTGCGGTCGAACCAGTCGACAAGGCGGCGCGTCTCGGCGCGGTCGACCGGATTGCCCGGCAGAAGCTTCACATCGGGCGACGCCTCCTCGAGATATTCGCAGATCGGCGTACCGCCGGAAATGACCGAGCCATCTTCCTCGATCAGCACCGGCACTTCTCCCGCGGGATTGAGCGCCAGAAATTCGTGCCGCCGCTCCCAATCGCGCTCCTCGATCAAATCGAAAACAACGCTCTTTTCGGCGAGCACGAGGCGCACTTTGCGGCAGGCGGGGGAAATGGGCAGATGATAAAGCTGACGCATGATCTCGCAGTCTAAACTTGGAAAAGGGCAGGCGCCCTCACTTGGAAGAGGTTCCGCCGCATGCGCCGTCCGCAGCGGCCAGCCCGTCGATGATCGGGCAATCCGGGCGGTCGTCACCATGACAGCGGCTTGCGAGGTCCGCCAGCGTCGCACGCATGGACCGCAACTCCGCGATCTTCCTCTCGATCTCGGCAATGTGGCCCTCGGCGATGCGCTTCACATCGGAGCTGGCCCGGGCCTTGTCGCGGTAGAGAGCGATGAGATCGCGGCACTCCTCGACGGTGAAGCCGAGATTCCGCGCGCGGGCGACGAAACGCAGCGTATGAACGGCATCTTCGGTATAGGAGCGATAGCCATTCGCCGACCGCGTGGCGCTTTGGATGAGTTCGATTTCCTCGTAGTAGCGAATCGTCTTCGCCGGAACGCCGGAGCGGGTCGCAACCTCGCCTATGTTCATGGTGCCTCCCCCGCCCTGAGTGGCCTTATTCCGTCACATGAAGCTGTTCGAACTGACCGCGGCGACGGAACCGGCCGAGATAGGCAGGCAGGATCGCCTCCATGCCCGTCGGCGCAATGCCGAGGCCGTTGAACGCGCGGCCTTCCTTCTGCGCCGCCTCGCTCACCACATTGTCCAGCGTGACCAGGCGGAGCTGATCCACCGTGAGCGCCGGGTTCGGCAGGAGCTGGAGGATCGCTGCGAGCGGCTTCGCGAGGAAGACGGGCAGCGGCAACAGGAGCCGCTTGCGGCCGATCTCGCGCAGCATCAGCTCCATCAGCTCGCGGAAGGTGGCGACTTCGGGTCCGCCCAGCTCAAAGGCCTTTCCGTCGGCGGCGCCCGTTTCGAGCGCGCGCACGATCGCCTCCGCCACATCCTTGACATAGACGGGCTGGAACTTCGTCGTGCCGCCGCCGATCAGCGGAAGGGCGGGCGACAGCCGCGCCATGGCTGCAAAACGATTGAAGAAGTCGTCCTCGGGCCCGAAGACGATCGAAGGGCGCAGGATCGCGGCATTTGGCAGATGGGCCAGAACCGCCTGCTCGCCCAGCGCCTTGGTCCGGGCATAAGAGGACTGGCTATCGGCATCGGCGCCAATCGCCGAGACATGGACGAAAATGCCGACGCCTGCCGCCTTGGCCTCGCGAGCCAGACGGTCGGCGCCACCGGCCTGCACGCTTTCGAAGTGCTGCGGGCCCGTCTCATGCAAAATCCCGACGAGATTCACGACCGCATCGGCCCCTTCGATTGCGGCGCGGACGGAGCGCGTATCGCGGATATTGGCCTGTACGGGCTCGACCTGACCGACATCGCCGGCGGTCTTGACGAAAAGCGCCTCATTGGGCCGCCGGACGGCGACGCGGATGCGATATCCCCGGCGCGCGAGCGCCTGGACCGTATGCCGGCCAACAAAACCCGATCCGCCGAAAACGGTGATCAGGCTGCCCGGCCGCAAAGTGGCCCGCTTTTGTTCAGTTCCAGTCCCGGACACGCTCTTCTCGCCTCCAACTGCCTCGAAATCCGCCCCGACGCCCATTTTGAGCCGGTGCCGCTACATATGTCCTTGATAGCCCAACGGGATGCCTGCGGCAAAGCCTTCGCGATGCCGCCATCGGGGGGACGAGAACGCATCACGGGCACGGAAAACCGCTTCCTGCGTCCACGGTCCATTGACAAGCCTTCGCGCCCTATTTAAGTCTCCCCCCGGTTAGCCCAGGTGGCGGAATTGGTAGACGCACTAGCTTCAGGTGCTAGCGCTCGCAAGGGCGTGGAAGTTCGAGTCTTCTCCTGGGCACCATCTTTCTCTCGCTCCTCGGCGACCTGAACGCCGGGGCCGCCTTCAAGGCTCAGGCCTTGAAGCGCGGCGACGGAGCAAACGAGGCAATATGGCGATCACGCTGCACAAGGGCGACCTGCCTGCCGGCCTGAGCTTCGGCCCGAGCGTCGCGGTCGATAGCGAGACGCTCGGCCTCAATCCTCATCGCGATCCGCTCTGCCTCGTCCAGCTTTCCGCGGGTGACGGCAATGCGCATCTCGTGCAGCTTGACCGCTCGACCTATGACGCACCCAATCTGCGCGCGCTGATGGCCGACCCGTCGGTTCTCAAGATTTTCCACTACGCCCGCTTCGACGTCGCCGTCATGCAGAAGTATCTCGGTGTCGTCACGACGCCGATCTACTGCACAAAGATCGCCTCGAAGCTGGTGCGCACCTATACCGACCGGCACGGGCTGAAGGATCTCTGCAAGGAGCTCCTCAATATCGACCTTTCGAAGCAGCAGCAGAGCTCGGACTGGGGCGCGGAAAAGATTTCCGAAGCCCAGCTCGCCTATGCCGCCTCCGACGTGACGCATCTGCATGAGCTCAAGGCGATCCTCGACCGCATGCTTGCGCGCGAGGGCCGCACCGAACTCGCAAAGGCCTGCTTCGCCTTCCTGCCCGTGCGCGCCTCGCTCGACCTCGCCGGATGGGGCGAAGAGGACATCTTCGCGCATTGAGTCTGCGGAACCGCGGCGAATATCGGCGCATTCGTTGACGCTCGAAGCCCCTTACGCGCATACTTGGCACATGAAAAGCACCCTCGTCCAAGCGATGCCGAAGCCGTCCGGACGGAATGGGGCCCAACGCAAAGCCCCTTGGAAAGCCGGATTCCTCTTTATGCGGAACAAAGCGGAATGAGTGAGTCGCTCGGCGATAACGAGGCCAACGCCGAACTGCGGCGCGGGCCCCAGCCGCAGGCGCGCCCTGCCGTGGCGCGCCACAGCCGCTTTGTCTCGACGATGAAGATCGCGCTGCCGCTCGGCGCCGTCGCGCTTTTCGCGACGGTACTTATCTATTCCGGCGCCTTCGACACTCACGACAAGCTCGACATCAGCTTCCGCGAGATTTCCACGCCCAACAACGACCTGCGGATGGTAAGCCCGCGCGTGACAGGCCTCGACGGCGCGGGGCGTCCCTATGTGCTGACGGCCGACACGGCGACGCAGGCGCCCGGCAAGCCGAACCACGTCACGCTCGACAATGTGCAGGCCGATCTCAAGCTCGAGAACGATGCGGACTGGGTCTCGCTCTCATCGACAACCGGCCTTTTCGACACGGAGACGCAGACGCTCGATCTCAGCCAGAAGATCGACATCTACGCCTCCACGGGCTACGAGTTTCATGGCACCTCGGTCGAGGTCGACCTCCGCAAAGGCATCGTCTCCAGCCGCGCTCCCGTCGAGGGGCATGGGCCGTTGGGCACGTTGCGCGCGGACAGCATGACGGCCGACAATGCCAACCGGACGCTCAACTTCAAGGGCCGCGTCAAAGTGCGAATCTACGGGCAAGAGGGTAAGGGGAAGTAGTCATGACTGGAGCACCGAGGCCGGGCGCCATGCGCCGAATTCAGGCAGTGGCCTGCGCCGCCCTTCTCGTCGGCGCGAGCTTCGCCTTCGGCGCCGCCGCCAGGGCCGCCGAGGCAGGCCCGCGCGATCCGCTGAGCGGCTTTGCCACCAGTCCCGACGCCCCGATCGAGATCGAGTCCGACTCGCTGGAGGTACAGGACCAGCAGCACCAGGCGACCTTCATCGGCAACGTGGTCGCGACGCAGGGCGGCATGAAGCTCCGCTCCGACCGCCTCAAGGCCAGCTATGCCCAGGGCACCGGCGGCAAGACCCAGATTCGCGAGATCGTCGCCACCGGCAACGTCCACGTCATGTCCAAGGACGACCAGTCCGCCGATGGCGACTGGGCGCGCTATGTGGTGGCCAGCCGGAACATCCTCATGGGCGACAAGGTGGTCCTC
Organism: Parvibaculum sp.; assembly: GCF_039680535.1. Classification (GTDB taxonomy): domain Bacteria; phylum Pseudomonadota; class Alphaproteobacteria; order Parvibaculales; family Parvibaculaceae; genus Parvibaculum. Next base: position 18,825 of record NZ_JBDKSS010000026.1, read on the forward strand.
CGCCAGGGCAAGAATGTCATCCGCGGCACGAAGCTGACCATCGACCTTGCCACCGGCAGGAGCAAGATCATCGGCGGCGCCGAGGCCGGAGCCGCAAAAACCGGGTCGACCGGGCGCGTCAAGGCCCTCTTCCAGCCCCCGCCGAAAGAGAAAAAATAAAAGAAAAGCTGGTAAAAGACCTCATTTCATACAAATTTAATGCCAAGTGCTATCAGATGATGGCGAATGAGTGAGGACGACCCATGCAGAGCCGCGCCGCAACCGCTGAGACCAGGTCCCATGAGGGGCCGCGCCTCGTTGCGAGCAATCCGGGTCTCTCGGTCGAAAAGATCGGCAAGAGCTTCCGGCGGCGCCCGGTGGTGCGGGGAGTGAGCTTCGACGTGCACCGGGGCGAGGCCGTCGGCCTGCTCGGCCCCAATGGCGCCGGTAAAACCACCGTTTTCTACATGATCACCGGGCTGATCGCGCCGGATTACGGCACGATCTCGCTCGACGGCAGCGACATCACCAGCCTGCCCATGTATCGCCGCGCCCGACTCGGCATCGGCTACCTGCCGCAGGAAGCCTCGATCTTTCGCGGCCTGACGGTTGAACAGAATATCCGCGCGGTTCTCGAAGTGATCGAAAGCGACCGCGACCGCCGCGAGGCGACGCTGGACGATCTGCTGGCCGAGTTCTCCATTACGCATCTCCGGCGCACACCATCGGTGGCGCTGTCGGGCGGCGAAAGGCGGCGCGTCGAAATCGCGCGTGCGCTCGCGACCCAGCCCTCCTTCATGCTGCTCGACGAACCCTTCGCCGGCATCGACCCGATCGCCATTGGCGACATTCGCGACCTCGTCGCGCATCTGAAGGATCGCGGCATCGGCGTTCTCATCACCGACCACAATGTGCGCGAGACGCTCGGCCTGATCGACCGCGCCTATATCATCCATGCCGGCGAGGTGCTGACCCATGGCCGGGCGACCGACATCGTCAACAATGCCGACGTGCGCCGGCTCTATCTCGGCGACAATTTCAGCCTCTGAGACCGATCTTCACCATCCGCGCAGCCGGCGCTTGACCAAACTTCTCAAAAAAGCAATTTTTGGGCCAGTTGGATTTTGCCGTCCCGGCCACGATGGCCGGAGGCCGCTTTCCGGGAGAACAGAGCGTCCGCATGGCCCTCGCCGCCAGCCTTTTCCTGCGCCAGAACCAGTCGCTGGTCATGACGCCGCAGCTCATGCAGTCGATCCAGCTCCTG
>NZ_JBDKSS010000027.1:0-18444 GCF_039680535.1 Parvibaculum sp.
TGGCGGAAGGGGTGGGATTCGAACCCACGGATGGTTGCCCATCGCCGGTTTTCAAGACCGGTGCCTTAAACCACTCGGCCACCCTTCCGTGATGAAGCCATTACCGGCTTCGGGCCGTTGACTCAACAGGGAAACGGCGCCGGGGCCCAAGATTCAGAGGTCTTCGAAGGCAATCATCACCCGCTCGAAGCCGGGCCGGCTCAGCCGCAGGAATATCCGCTCGAAGGGGCGGGCGACCTCCCTCGTGAGTTTGGCTAACCCCTTGCGCTTCACGCGCGGCTTGCGCAGCGGTATGCGCGCGGGATCGATGGAACTCTTGAACTCGCTTCCCGCCTCGAGGCCGCCGCGGCGCTCTTCCTGAATGCAGAGCGCAGGCTCCAGTTGCAGAACGTCGAGACCGTTCGAGCCGATAGCCGCATCGAACATCAACGCATCAATCGGCCGATCCATGCGGGTCGTGAGACCAAGGAGCCGGCGCGCACCACGACGACTGACGATGTACCCCGCCGTGCCGTCATGGCAGCTTCTCAAACGCGACAGCGCATGGCCGTGAAAGGCAGGTCGCTTCTTCCGACTGACCCATACCCCCTGGCGCATCGTTTCGATCTTGATGACGTCAAAGGGAAGCGATGCCCAATTCCTCGCGGCCTTCAAGGCCGGGCCGAAATCGTCTGCCAGCAGCACATCGTCCTCCAGCACGCAGCAAATCTCGTCATTGCCCGCGAGGAAGCGCCGCCAGGCGGCGCGATGGCTGAGAAAGCACGCAATCTCGGGCCTCGATAGTCTGACGAGCGGCGTCGGCGAAAGAATTGCGGCAACATCGGAGTCTGTCAGATCGGCTCCTTCAACCGCCTGCACGCGCTCGAAGGACAAACCACACGCCGCAAGTTGGGCGTTCATCCGCTCGAATCTGAGTTTGTGGCGTTCGAGGTTGATCACAAAAATCAATAGCTTCGAGTCCCGCTTGAGGTGTTACAGCGCGATGGGGCGTCGTTGCGCCAGACAACAATTCCCCCGCCGAAGGCCTAGCCAATCGGCCTTTGCCATAATATAAGAAATTCTCATTTTACCTTACATACGCGATGGCGCCAGCCTAGGAACTTACCCTACATGCAATCGATGTTGAGAGAAGACCGCGTCGCGGTCGTCTGCTGCGCGACCTCGAACTGGCTTCCCGCGGCCGCGGTCACTCTGTTGTCCTGCTGCCGCTTTGGCGCCCCCTCGCATACTGATTTCATTGTCATGCTCGTTGGGGGAACGACCGCCGACGACGAAGCGATGGCCGCCTTCAACGCAAAACATTCGACCGCGATAAGGCTGCAGCATGTTGAGATCGTCGAGAAGGAGATTCTCGATCTTGGCCGCTGGCTCGGGCACGGAATCCGGCTGACCCTGAACAGATATCTCGACGACCGCTATGCGCGCGTCCTCTATCTCGATAGCGATGTGCTGGCCCTTCAACCGATCGATGGCCTTCTCGATGCGGATCTGGAGGGCTTTCCCCTCGGCGCAGTCATGGATGTCGGATTCATGACGGATGTCTTCCCCTCATCCGGCAAGCATCGCGAGGAAATCGGCTTCGCTCCCGATACGCCCTATTTCAATTCCGGAGTGCTCCTGTTCGACTGGCGAAAAATTCTTGTTGAGCAACAGCTTCAAAGGACGGTCGCGCTGTTGCCGACGAGGGGATACTCGTTCTTTTCCGAACAGGATATTTTGAATGTCGTATTTCGCGACAATTGGCGCGCCCTGCCGGCGGAATGGAACGCCATTACGACAGTCGCTGAGTATATATCCGTCAAGAGCAGCATAAGGCATTTCACCAGCTCGCCAAAACCTTGGGCCAAGGCTTCACGTTTTGCCGACAGAACCTTCCGCGCGTTTTATGTAAAAAGTCTTGCGGGAACTTCCTGGAGCAACTTCGTCGATCCAGACGGCTGGCGTTGGTCGCTTAAGGGCGTGGAGCGTGCCCTGCGCAGGAAACGAGCGTTCCGGAAGCGGCGCCTTCTGACCATGGCGCTAAAAAGGGCTAATGAGGCCGCCCGGGTTTAGGCCTCCGGCGCCGTCACGCGTCCGCTCACCGCGTCGCCCGCATTTGCAGGCAGGGGCCAGAAGAAGAGCAGGGAGCCGAGGCTGATCGCCGCGATGACGAAATAGGCCGGGCTAAAGTCGCGCGCCGTGAGATGCGCTCCGCCGCTCATGACCAACGTCATGTGAAGGAGAAGCGCGCCGATACCCACCCCAAAGCTCAACGACAATTGCTGCCCGACGGCGGAGAGCGTCGTGGCGCGGCTCATGATCGGAACGGGAATGTCGGCAAAGGCAATCGTGTTGAGGCTCGTGAACTGCAGCGAACGAAAGAAGCCGCCAACGAGAAGGATCGCGATGATGAGGAGGTGAGGCGTCTGTGGCGTGAAGAAGCCGTAGATCGCCATGAAGAAGGCGCAGATGAACGTATTGGCGAGAAGCACCGGCCGGTAGCCGAAACGGCGGATGATCGGCCCGGCGGCGAACTTCATCGTGATGGCCCCGGCGGCGCCCGCAAATGTGATCATGCCCGATGCGAAAGGCGTCAGGCCGAAGCCGAGTTGCAGCATCAGGGGCGTGAGGAATGGCAGGGCGCCGATGCCCATGCGGAACAGAAAGCCGCCCATGATGCTTGCGCCAAATGTCTGTATACGAAGTATAGACAGGTCGATGATCGGCGAGGGCTGGGTGCGTGTGTGGCGGTAGTAGAGAGCTAGAAGGACGATACCCGCCGCCAGCATGCCAACGATCGCTTGCGTCGGCAGGATGCCGCGCCCGACATTCTCGAAGCCGAACATGGTCGCCGCGACGCCGAGACTGACCACGACGAACCCATATGCGTCGAAGCGCTCGGCGCGCGCTTCCTTCGCATTCTCGATGAAGGTGATCGCGAGCAGGATGCCGAGAATGCCGATGGGAATATTGATGAGGAAGATCCAGCGCCAGCTCCCGAAGGTCGAGATGAAGCCGCCGACCGGGGGCCCGAGCACGGGGCCGAGCAGGGCAGGCACGGTGAGCCAGGCCATCGCGTTGACGAGATCGGATTTCGGCACTGTGCGGAGGATCACGAGCCGCCCGACGGGCACCATCATCGCGCCGCCAATGCCCTGAAGGATGCGCGCGGCCACCATTTCCGGCAGGCCGTTGACGGCGGAGCAGCCGATCGAGCTCAGCGTGAACACGGCGATGGCCGAACAGAAGATCGTGCGTGCGCCGAAACGGTCGGCCATCCAGCCGGAAAGCGGAATGAAAATGCCGAGGCTGAGCAGATATGACGTGATCGCCAGATTGAGGCGCAGCGGGTCTTCGCCGAAGGACCGCGCGATGGCCGGAAGCGAGGTCGCGATGACCGTCGAGTCGAGGTTTTCCATGAACAATGCGCAGGCCACGATCAACGGGACGAGAAAACGTCGCGGGCTCGACTCTGCAGGCATGGATGAGAACCTCGGAGACACGGACGTTTTCTATCCCCGTCGTGCCTCAAGGGGCAAGCCATTCGGCCCCGCGCTTAAACCATAGTTTTCATGTGGTCTCCAGAAACCCTTTTGCGGCGGCGGCTCTCTGGGCCAGAATGGCACAAAATAAGGAAGTGGCCGGGCTGAAACCCAAGGCCACGCGCGATATGGGGGGATGATCGTGCCGGCAGTGGATCTCACATCGACCTGGATTCCGTTGGGTATCCTGGGCGTGCTCGTTCTTTACATGATCCATCTGTTCATGCGGGAGCGGAGGGTCTCGAAGGAGCTGCTCGCCGCAGAGACGCTCGCTCCGGCCGCAGCGCCTGCGCCAGCAGAAGCGACGCCGGTCGCGGCGCCTGCCGTCGAGCCCGTTCCCGTCGAGACGAGGGCGGCGGACCCTGTTTCCATTCCGGTCGTGGAAGTCGCGAAAGACAAGTCCGCAGGGAGGCGCAGCCTCGTCTGGCGCACGGCCTGGATATGGCTGCCCTTCATCATCGGTTTCGGCGGACAGGCCTATCTCGACCATAAGCCGGTGATCGATCCGATGATCGATCCGCTGCTCCAGAAGCTCGCGAGCTGAGCCTCAGATCACGCCGAGATCGGGCATGCTTCCACCAGAGGCGAGGCCCAGAACGCCATCGATGATCCTGTCCGCGTCGGCGACGCCGCCATGCGCCAGCAGCATCCGCGCTTTCGCCACCATGTCGTCGTGGGAGAGCGGCGCTTCAGGGTCGCCCTTGGCGTTGGTTCGCGACACTGCGAGCTCCGTTCCATCGGCAAGGCGCACGCGCACCGCCGAGCCCCAGGCAGTCGGGTAGGCGGATAGATAGGGCTCGCGCGCGGCAACCGAGACCTTCAGCGCCAGCGGCGCGCATTCGGCACGGGCGGCAGGGCCGAAGGCTTCGAAATCGACGGGATGGCGCGTCAGCGCGGCGGCGACGGCATGCTGGAGCGAGAACTTCGCCTCATAGTCGCTATTGACCACGGGCCGGTCGCAGACATCGAGCGCTGCGCGATAGGCGTCGACCTCCACGGCCTCGATCTCGCGGCCTGCGATCTTCACCCGCAATTCCTCGGCGGCGTCGATTGCCGGATGGGTGTGGCGGCAGGACGGCCAGGGCTTGATCGAGGTGAGGGCGAGCTGCCAGGGCGCATCGAGCGCGCGCAGCACGGCCGAGGGGTCTGCATCCGGGCAGGCGGCGCGAAAGAAGCCCTTTTCGCCTTCGAGAATATGGGGCGGGCCGGTGAAGCCGAACACCGCGAGTTCCGCCGCCTTGAGCCCCGCTTCCGCCGCATGCCCCGCATGGAGATGCTTCGTCATGGCGCCTGTTTCGAGGAACTGCCAGAGGCCCGCCGACTGGCTGCCCGCATTGCCGAGCGCATCGACGGCCTGCGCGTCCGACAGGCCGAACAGCGCAGCAGCCGCCATGGCCGAGCCATAGGGGCCACAGGTCGCCGTGTTGTGCCAGATGCGATAATGGGCGGGACCGACGGCCATTCCAACGCGCGTGGTCGCCTCGAAGCCGTGAAGCACCGACTCGAGCAGCGCCCGCCCGCCGGCCCGCTGGTGCCGAGCAAGCGCCCAGGCGGCTGGAACCACGACGCAGCCCGGATGCACGACCGAACCGCGGTGGAGGTCGTCTGTTTCCAGAATGTGGCAAAGCGCGCCCATCAGAAAGGCGAGGTGTTCGGGATCGGGCTCGTCATTGCTGCGCGTCTTTTCCGCAGACCACGCCAGCAGTGCACGGCCCGGAACGGAATTGCGCCCAGCGAGGATGTTCGCCACGGCGTCGAGCGTGAAAAGGGCGGCCGCTTCGAGGTCGGCGGACGCGATGGGCTTCGAGCGGATGAGCCGAACCAGGCCCTGGGTGAGCGACAGGTTCTCGCCATTTTCCAGAACCACGTCTGAGCGCTCGGCTGTATTCGTTGTCATACTTGTCCCCGGTCCGCGACAGGCGGCTATTTTCCTCAATCGTTAGCTCGGCTTGGGGCGAAAGGAAAGCTGCCCGGAGAACCGGAAAGAAGCCGTGGCGCGGCTTGCCGCTCAATCTGCGGCTGATTATAAGCTTGAAAGAAGTTCACGCGCGTGAGTCGCCGGTCCGGATGGCAGGCAGGTTGTCCAGAGGCTCAGTTCCGCGCGGAACCAGGGGTATCCGAATGAGCGGTTCGATGTCGTCCGATATGGTCAGGCCCATGCCGATCAGGCCACGGGCCTTGCCATTCAGCTGGGGGGCCATGGCGGCCATGGCCGTGATGCTCGCCGCCTGCGGAACGAGCCGAAGCACCGACCATGTTCCGACGGGCGAGGGCGGCTCCTACAAGATCGGCAAGCCCTATCAGGTGGCCGGCGTCTGGTACTACCCACATGAAGACGAGAATTACGACTCCACGGGCATCGGCTCGTGGTACGGGCCCCAGTTCCACGGCAAGTCGACGGCGAACGGCGAGACCTTCGATCAGGAGGCGCTGACCGCTGCGCACCCGACCTTGCCCATGCCTGTTCTCGTTCGCGTGACCAATCTCGAAAATGGCCGCTCGCTTGTCGTTCGCGTCAACGATCGCGGCCCCTTCGTCAATGGCCGCGAGATCGATCTCTCCCGCAAGGCCGCCGAGCTTCTGGGCTATGACCGCAAGGGCACGGCGCGGGTGCGCGTGCAGTATGTCGGCCGAGCGCCGCTGCCGGGCATTCCCGGCACGATGAAGACGCAGATTGCCTCGGCGACCGGTCAGGAGACCTTCATCGCACCGAAGCCCGCGATGGATGAAAGCGAGAAGCAGGTCAGCGGCGTGTCCAAATCCACGGTCACGACGAACGAACTCGCGCCCGTCAACGGCGTGAAGGTCGCGGCCGCGACGCCGGTGTCGTCGGCGCCAGTCGGCGTTTCATCCTCGACGCTTGCCGCGCCGAAGCCCGCTCCCGCGATGCAGCCCGTCTCCGACGAAACGCAAGTTGCCGATGTGCTGCCGCCGACGCCGGCCGCCGTGCAACATGTCCCGGTGCCGACGGGCACGAACCTCTTCGTGCAGGCCGGTTCGTTCCGCAACTTCGCCAATGCCGAGTCCGTGCATCAGCAATTGCTGGCCCAGGGCTTCAGCGACGTTCAGGTGCAGCCGGTGCGGGTCGAGGGAACGCAGTACTATCGTGTGCGCGTGGGTCCATTGCCCAGCGTGTCCGCCGCTGACGCCTCACTACAGACCGTCATACAGAAGGGCCATGCAGGGGCCCGCATCATCGTCGATTGAGACGTGCTCGGCCGGCGCCTGTAAAAGCCACCGAAAGGGAATATCCGATATGAAGCGAATGAAGCCGATCTTCCAACGCATGGCGCTGGCCGCCGTCGCCCTTGTGGCGATCCTCGCCGCGCGGCCCGCGCTCGCCTTCGACACGACGGCGCAATACGCGGTGCTGATGGATGCGGCGACGGGCGCTGTGCTCTGGGAGAAGGATGGCGACGTTCGCATGCACCCGGCGAGCATGAGCAAGCTCATGACCGTCTCGCTGCTGTTCGATGCACTGAAGGCCGGCACGGTGAAGCTGACCGACGAACTCCCGGTCAGCGAACATGCGTGGCGCTCCGGCGGCACGACGTCGGGCTCCTCGACCATGTTCGCACAGGTCGGCACGCGCATCCCCGTCGAGACCTTGATCCAGGGCATCATCGTGCAATCCGGCAACGACGCCTGCATCGTGGTCGCCGAAGCGTTGAAGGGATCGGAGCCCGAATTCGCCGTCGCCATGACGGAACGCGCAAAGGAACTTGGCCTCACGGATTCGACCTTCGCCAACTCGACGGGCTGGCCCGACCCGAACCAGATGATGACGGCGCATGACCTCGCGCGCCTGGCGCGTCACATCATCCGCGACTTCCCGGAGTATTATCACTACTTCAGCGAGAAGGAATTCACCTGGAACGGCATCACGCAGCACAACCGCAATCCTGCGCTGTTCCTCGATCCCTCCGTTGACGGACTGAAGACCGGCCATACCGAAGCTTCGGGCTACGGGCTCGTGGTTTCCGCCAAGCGCGGCGACCAGCGCCTGATCCTTGTGCTCAACGGCATGCCGACGGAAAAGGCCCGTGCCGAGGAAAGCGTCCGCGTGCTCGACTGGGGCTTCCGTTCATTCAAGAAGTACCAGCTCTTTGCCAAGGGCGCCGCGGTTGACAACGCGCCTGTGTGGCAGGGCACATATGCCGAGGTGCCTCTGGTCGCCGCGAACGATGTGGCGCTCATCATGACGCCCGACCAGCGCAAGGGCATGAAGGTGACTGTGAGCTATTCCACGCCCGTGAAGGCGCCTGTCGCCGCGGGACAGCGGATCGGCACGCTGCGCATCGAGGCGCCCGACATGCCGACGCAGGAAGTGCCGCTGCTTGCCGGCGCGAATGTGGATCGGCTCGGCATCTTCGGCCGCGCCATGAGCGCGCTGAAGCACATGATCTTCGGCGCCTGAGCCGTGAGCCAGCCGCGCTTCATCACACTGGAAGGGGGCGAGGGCGCCGGCAAATCGACGCAGGCGCGCGCGCTCCGGGGGCGGCTCGAGGCACTCGGCCATGAAGTGATCCTGACCCGCGAGCCGGGCGGCGCACCGGGAGCGGAGGCCATCAGGCATCTGCTCGTGACCGGCGACACAGGCCGCTGGAGCCCGCTCGCGGAAACGCTGCTGCACTTCGCAGCTCGCGAAGATCATCTCACGCATACGATCCGTCCGGCCCTCGCGCGCGGGGCCTGGGTCGTCTCCGATCGCTTCGTGGACTCGACCTTCGCCTATCAGGGAGGTGCCCAAGGCGTTGGCGAGGAAGCGGTCAGACAACTCTCGAAGCTCGTCGTCGGCGAAGATATGCCTGCGCTGACGATAATACTCGATCTGCCTGTAGATATCGGCCTCGCGCGGGCGCATCGGCGCGCGGGTGTGGATAACTCTGGTGAGGATCGCTATGAGCGAATGGAGCAAGCCTTCCATCACACGCTTCGTGAGGCATTCCTTGCTATTGCAAGAGCGCAGCCCGAACGCTGCGTCGTCATCGATGCGTCACAAAGTGAGGAAGAGGTAGCGCGGCAAATTTGGCACAGTGTGACATCGCGATTGGCCACATAGCCCATTGATACGTATGGTAAATTCCTGTTTGACCCGTCGGCGGGGCTTCGACTATAGAAGTTTCTCTGGTTGCGTTCCGGCTTGTGGGGGGACGCAGTAAACAAGGGAAGCCGACGCATGAAACAGCGACAGAAGACCAAGCAGAATCTGCTGCCGCTCATCAGCGCCTCGCTCGCTTCCTCCTTCCTCCTCTTCAATTCCCTTCCCGCCCATGCCAATACGCTCGGTACACTGAGCATTCCGTCTTCCGATCTGCCGGCCGGTGCCGGGCGCGACGTCGACGCCGCGATCGACGCGGTCATTCTGAGGGGCGCGGCGACGCGACCCGACATGGTGGCGACCCGGACCGTGAAGATCATGAAGGGCGACACGCTCTCCAAGGTTCTGACCCGCGAGGGCGTCGACAAGAGGCAGCGCGATGCCGCACTGAAGGCGCTCGGCAGTCACTTCGACGTCTCAAAGCTCAAGGCCGGGGACAATGTCGATGTCGCGATCCGCGGCAGCGAGCAGGCACAGCGCAATCTCGTCTCTCTGCGCGTCCACCCGGGCAAGACGCAGGAAGTCGCCATTATCACCGGAGGCGACGGCGTGTTCCGTCTGCAGGGCAAGGCGTCGGCCATCGACGCTTCGACCTCGGAGGACGCGGATACCGCCCCGACCGAAAGCTGGCCTGTGACGGCAGAGACCATTGCCCTCGGCTCGCCGGTACGCACGGGCCGCATGACCTCGCCCTGGGGCTGGCGCATTCATCCGGTGCTCGGCGTCCGCAAGTTCCACAAGGGCGTCGATTATGCGGCTCCCAAGGGCACGCCGGTCTATGCGACCGAGGATGGCGTCGTGCAGACGATCGGCTGGCGCGGCAATTACGGCCGCTACATCAAGCTCAGCCATAATGAGCACCTGGCCACCGCCTATGCACATCTCGCGAAATTCGCACCCGGGCTGAAGCCCGGCGCGCATGTCCGCAAGGGACAGGTGATCGCCTATATCGGCGCCTCGGGCCTCGCCACCGGCAATCACCTCTATTACGAGGTTCTTGTCGACAACAAGCAGGTCGACCCGCTGCAGCACATCGTGGTCCAGGCCAATCTGGACGGCAGCAAGCAGATCAAGGTCGAGCCCTATGCCACGCAGCTGAGCGAAAACGCCCGCCGCTGAGCTGTCTCCGCGGCCGGTCTCGTTGAGACGGCCACCCGGCCTGTGATACGACAGGTGCATGAGCGACATTCCCGAAAGCGACCGGCTCGGCGACTTCCCGCATCCGCGGGAGGTCTCGGCTCTGATCGGCCAGGAAGAGGCCGAGCGCTCCATCTTCGACGCCTTCATGGGCGGCCGGATGCATCACGCATGGCTGCTGACAGGCCCCAAGGGCATCGGCAAGGCGACGCTCGCTTATCGCGTCGCGCGTTTTCTTCTTCGCTATGGCGCGCCGGAGGTGGCGGAGGCCGCGCGGAAACGCGATCTCTCCGTGGCGGAAGACGACGCCGTGTTTCGCCAGATCGCCGCTCAGAGCCATCCCAATCTTCTCGTCATCCGCCGGCCTTACGACGAAAAGGCCAAGCGCCTGAAAACCGTCATTCCGGTGGAGGAGGTGCGTCGCACCTCGAATTTCTTCGGCATGAGCGCGGGGGCGGGCGGTTGGCGCATCGCGATCGTCGACGCCGCCGACGACATGAACGTCAATGCTGAAAACGCCCTGCTGAAAATCCTGGAGGAACCGCCGGCGCGCGGCCTTTTCATTCTGGTCAGCCATCAGCCGGGCCGCCTGCTGCCGACGATCCGCTCCCGGTGCCGCGTGCTGACGTTGAAGCCGCTCGCCCCCACGCATATCGCAGAGGTGCTCGCCGCGAACGAGACCAGGGCCACCGTGGAGGAACACACCGCCATAGGACAGCTTGCCGAGGGCAGCGCCGGTCGCGCGCTCACCATCGCGGCAGGCGGCGGGCTCGATCTCTACCGCGAGCTGGTTTCGCTGCTGATGTCGCTGCCGCGCCTCAACATCAAGGGCGTGCATGCGCTCGCCGACAAGGTAGGACGCCGCGGCGCGGACGAAGCCTATGAGACCTTTACCGATCTTCTTTCCGACTGGCTGCAAAGGCTGGTGCGGACGGGCGCCGGAGCGCCCGCTTCGGGCGACATCGTGGCGGGCGAGGGCGCGGCCATGGCCCGGCTCGCGGCAGGCGCCGGCCTTGATCGCTGGGTCGAGGTATGGGAAAAGATCAACCAATCGGTCGCCCGGGCGGAAGCGCTCAATACGGATCGCAAGCTTGTGATCCTGAACGCTTTTTCGGCGCTGGAAAGCGTCGCCGGCGAACGCATCGGAGCGTGACGCTCCGCGCCCCTCAAGGCGTCATTCTCGACAGGTTCGCCCAAGATGCCGGCTCCCAAAGCCTTTTACATAACGACTGCGATTTCCTATCCCAACGGCGCGCCGCATATCGGCCATGCCTATGAGATGATCTCGACCGACGTCATCGCGCGCTTCAAGCGCCTCGACGGCTATGACGTGCGCTTCCAGACGGGCGTCGACGATCACGGCCAGAAGATGGTGCAGACGGCGAAGGCGAGGGGCATCACCGCCAAGGAACTCGCCGACGAAATGGCGCCCAAATTCAAGGCGATGGCCGAGTTTCTCAACGCGTCGAATGATGATTTCATTCGCACGATCGAGGACCGGCACGTGCGCTCCTGCCAGTATCTCTGGCGGACGATTGCGGCGAACAAGGGACCGCAGGGACCGGACATTTATATCGGTTCCTATTCGGGCTGGTACTCGGTTCGCGACGAGGCGTTCTACGGCGAAGACGAACTGACGAAGAACGAGGAGGGCAAGCTCTTCGCACCGACCGGCACGCCCGTCGAGTGGATGGAAGAAGAAACCTATTTCTTCCGCCTTTCCGCCTATCAGGACCGGCTTCTCGAACACTACGAGAAGCATCCGGAGTTCATACAGCCGGTATCCCGCCGCAATGAGGTCATCGCCTTCGTGAAGCGCGGATTGAAGGATCTCTCGATCTCCCGTGCACGGACGAAACTCGACTGGGGCATCGATGTTCCCGGCGATCCGAGCCATGTGATGTATGTCTGGTTCGACGCGCTGACGAACTACATTACAGGCGTCGGCTATCCCGATGTCGAGGGCAAGGCCTTCAAGAAATATTGGCCAGCCGATGCGCATATCATCGGCAAGGATATCGTTCGCTTCCACGCGGTGATCTGGCCGGCCATGCTCATGGCCGCCGGCATCGCGCTGCCCAGGCGCGTTTTTGGCCACGGCTTCCTTTATAACCGCGGCGAGAAAATGTCGAAGTCGGTCGGCAATGTGATCGACCCTCAGACGCTGGTAGATACCTACGGCGTCGACCAGATCCGCTATTTCTTCTGCCGCGAAGTGCCTTACGGTCAGGACGGCAGCTACAACCACGAAACCGTGGTCAACCGCGTCAACGCCGATCTCGCCAATGACATCGGCAATCTCGCGCAGCGCTCGCTTTCGATGATCGCGAAGAATTGCGATGGCAAGGTGCCTGCGCGCAGCGAACTGAGCGACGAGGACCAGGAACTTCTCCGCGCAGCGGCGAAGCTTCTTCCGACCGTGCGCGATCAGATGGAGCGCTTCGAAATCCATCATTATCTCGCGTCGGTTTTTGAGGTCGTGAGCGCCGCCAACCGCTACTTCGCGGCACAGGAACCCTGGGCGTTGAAGAAGACCGATCAGGCACGCATGGCGACGGTTCTCTACGTCACCATCGAAACCGTGCGCCATGCGGCGATCCTGCTGCAGCCCGTCATGCCGGCGTCGATCGGGCGGCTCCTCGACATGCTCGGCGTGCCGGAGAAACATCGCCACTTCGAGGCCATCGAAGCGCATCCGCTGAAGGCCGGCGTCGAACTGCCTGCACCGCAGGGCGTTTTCCCGCGTCTCGTCGACGAACCCGCGCAAGGCTGAGCATGGCGGTTCTGGTCGATAGTCATTGCCATCTCGACTTCCCGGACTTCGCGTCGGAGGTCGATGAGGTCGTCGCGCGCGCGCATGACGCGGGCGTTGGATTGATGGTGACCATCTCGACGAAGATTTCGCAATTCGATCGCATCGTCGCCATCGCCGAGCGTTTCCCGAACGTCTATTGCACGGTCGGCATTCATCCGCATGAGGCGGCCAGCGAGCCGGAGACGGATACCGCGCGGCTCGTCGAACTGGCGCAGCATCCGAAGGTTGTCGGCATCGGCGAAACCGGCCTCGATTATTTTTACGAGCACGCGCCCCGCGAGGCGCAGATCCGCGCATTCCGCGCCCATATCGGCGCCGCGCGCGAAACGCAATTGCCGCTCGTCGTGCATACGCGCGATGCGGATGCCGATACCGCTAGTCTGTTGACGGAGGAAATGGAGAAGGGCGCCTTTCCGGGCCTTCTCCATTGCTTCACATCGAGCCAGAAGCTTGCGGAAGAAGCACTGGCGCTCGGCTTCTATATCTCGCTGTCCGGCATCGTGACCTTCAAGAGTGCCGCGGAGCTTCAGGAGACGGTGCGCCATGTGCCGCTCGAACGGATTCTCGTCGAGACGGATTCGCCTTATCTCGCGCCAATCCCGAAGCGCGGCAAGCGCAACGAACCGTCATTCGTCGTCCATACGGCCATGAAGGTCGCCGAATTGAAGGGCGTCGCCGCCGGTGAGCTTGCCGATGCGACGAGCGAAAACTTCCTGCGGCTGTTCTCCCGCGTTCCACGCGAGGCTGTGTTCCCGCAATGAAGATGCGCGCAACCATTCTCGGCTCTGGCTCGTCGGGCGGCGTTCCGCGCATCGGCGGTTTCTGGGGCGCCTGCGATCCGACGGAGCCGCGCAACCGCCGTCGCCGCTGCTCGCTGCTGATCGAGCAGTGGGACGACAATCCGCATGAAAAGACGACCGTGCTGGTCGATACGTCGCCGGACATGCGGGAGCAGCTGATCGACGCCAATGTGGGCTGGCTCGACGGCGTGCTGTTCACGCATGACCATGCCGACCAGTGCCATGGGATCGACGATCTGCGCATGATCGCGCATAACGGCCACCGGCGCGTGGACGTCTGGATGGACCGTGCGACGACCACGACGCTGACGACGCGCTTTCGCTATTGCTTTCTCGAGGAAGACGGCTCGGGCTATCCGGCCATTCTCGACGCGCATCTGATCGATGAAATGGGCAAGCCGATCCGGATCGAGGGCGCCGGCGGCACGATAGAAGCCATTCCATTCGACCAGGACCACGGCGCCATCCGGTCGCTCGGTTTCCGCTTCGGACCGTTGGCATATTCAAGCGATCTTGTCGGCATGCCCGATGAGAGCTTCGGGCTTATCGAAGGCATCGAATGCTGGATCGTCGATGCCTTGCGCTACACGCCGCATCCGACGCACGCCCATGTCGACCTGGCGCTCCAATGGATCTCGCGTGCGAATGCGCCGCGCGGTGTGCTCACCAATCTCCATGTCGATCTCGACTACCGCAAACTCGCATCCGAGCTGCCGGAAGGTGTCGAGCCGGCTTATGACGGCATGACGCTGGAATTCGAGTTCTGAGCAGAAATGGCCGAAATCCGCGGGTTTCAGCGCCAACCGGTATCTAATAATATTCCATAATATATATTATCGGTTTAAAATGGCCACATTCGCGGCTTCACTTTTTTCCGACGAAATACAATGACGCAGTCCCGATCGCGTACAGCACAAACACAATTCCGGTCACGCGAAGCACGGATAGCAAGTAGTCGACCGAGAACTCTGCGTCGCGCAACAAGCCACGGAAGCCGAATACCCCAACAACGTGGAATGCGATGGCGTAGCCAAGTGCAAGCAATGCCGGAAGCAGGAATATCACGGTCGGCGTTTTCGCCTGCGTTACACTGCGCCACAGCAGCGATGCCACGCTGACCACCGTCAGCCCAATAACAGCTGGTTTGCCTATCGTGGCAACGCTTGTGCGCGAAATCAGAATAAACGCCGCCAGCCCCATTCCTTGAAGCGCAATACCCATCACGCCGAAACGAATAAGCTTCATTTCCTCGCCCCTCGCCTATTTCGTCACCGGTATAGGCCACCCAAAATGAAAAAGCCCATCTCGCCTGTAGGTGTTCGTAGACGCGCAGCAGCAGTACTTTAGATATCGCTTAGGATTTTCCGCGAGATTGCCGTGAATACCGCACGCGGTCGCTGCGAGCCCAGTTAGCGAGTGACCTCTCTCGAATCTGCCGGTAGCCCCAGCATCGGGCACAGGGGACCGCCATCGACTTGCGTTACCTCCCCCACCCCGTAAGCCTATCCCGAGATCCTATGGCGAGCGCTATCGCTATATTGGCCAGCAAAACACATGACTATGGCCGCGATAGGCACTAACCTCCGACGCATCCCGGATCGCCCAAGGCGAACCACGGAGACGTCATATGGCGCTGAACAGCCTCCGAGCAGATATCGCGACGCGACTGCATCCTCTCGTCCGTGAAATCGGACTGGTGCTCGTGTTCAAGCTCGTTGCGCTGCTTCTTCTCTACACGTTCTTTTTCGGCCCCTCGCATCGCGTCCACGTGACGCCGGACGGCGCGCATTCTGCTGTCTTCGGGCCCCACACCACCAGCCCCGCCGATCCGCTGTCACGTCCCGGAGGATGAGATGCACGAAATTGATATCGTGACCCTATCGCGGCTCCAGTTCGCGCTGACGGCGCTCTATCACTTCCTCTTTGTGCCGCTCACTCTCGGCCTCTCCATACTGCTTGCCATCATGGAAACCGTCTATGTCATGACGGGACGCACCATCTGGCGTGACATGGTGAAGTTCTGGGGCACGTTGTTCGGCATCAATTTCGCCATGGGCGTCGCCACCGGCATCACCATGGAGTTCCAGTTCGGCACGAACTGGGCCTATTACTCGCACTATGTCGGCGACGTGTTCGGCGTGCCGCTTGCGATCGAAGGCCTCATGGCCTTTTTTCTCGAAGGCACTTTCGTCGGCCTCTTCTTCTTCGGCTGGGACCGCATGAGCAAGCGCGCCCATATGATCGTGACCTGGCTCGTCGCGATCGGCAGCAATCTCTCGGCCTTGTGGATTCTCGTTGCCAATGCCTGGATGCAAAATCCGGTCGGGACGATATTCAATCCGCAGACAATGCGGATGGAAGTAAGTTCCTTCTTCGACGTGCTCTTCAATCCGGTCGCGCAGGCGAAATTCGTTCACACTGTCAGCGCGGGTTATGTCACCGGCGCCATGTTCATGCTGTCCATCGGCGCCTATTACCTGCTCCGCGGGCGGCACACCGAGATTGCGCGCCGTTCCATCACCGTCGCCGCGAGCTTCGGCCTGGCCTCCGCCCTTTCCGTCGTGGTTCTCGGCGACGAAAGCGGATACACCGCCGGCCAGAACCAGAAGATGAAGATCGCCGCAATCGAATCTATGTGGGAGACCGAAGCGGCGCCCGCACCCTTCACGCTTGTCGGCATCCCCGACAGCAAGGCGCAGACGACACATTATGCCGTTCAAATTCCCTGGGCCCTCGGCCTCGTAGCGACGCGCTCGCTCCACCTGCCCGTCGAAGGCATCAAGGATCTGGTGAGCCAGGCGGAAGGCCGCATCCGCAACGGGCTCGTCGCCTATCGCGCATTGGCCACGCTGCAGGGCAAGGCCGGCGCCACCCTGCCCCATGAAGCCGAGCCCGCGATGCGCGATCTCGGCTATGCGCTGTTGCTGAAAGGCATCCGCCCGGACATCGAGAATTCAACCGACGCCGAAATCCACCAGGCCGCCATGTCGACGATCCCCAATGTCGGCGTCCTCTTCTGGGGCTTCCGGTTCATGGTGGGGCTCGGCTTCTACTTCATCGCGCTTTTCGCGCTCGCCTTCTACCTGTCGAGCTGGCGACGGCTCGATCGAAAATGGTTCCTCCGCGCCGCCCTGCTGAGCCTGCCCCTGCCCTGGGTCGCGGCCGAGCTCGGATGGATCGTCGCCGAGTATGGACGTCAGCCCTGGATCATCGATGGCGTGTTGCCGACTTTCCTCGGCGTCTCCGACGTTCCGGCAAGCAATGTTCTTCTGAGCCTTGCAGGCTTCGTCCTCTTCTACAGCACGCTCGCAGCGGTCGATCTCTATCTGATGATCAAATATGTGCGCATGGGGCCCGATGCGCCGAAGCCGAACGCCATCCTTCATGTTCCCGCGCGAGCGGATTGAGGAGCGACCCATGGAACTGTTCGACTATACAATGTTGCGTCTCATCTGGTGGGCCCTGCTCGGCATTCTCCTGATCGCTTTCGCCATCATGGACGGTTTCGACTTCGGCATCGCCATGTTGCAGCCCTATGTCGCCCGCAACGATGTCGAGCGGCGCGTGCTGCTCAACGTGATCGGCCCAGTCTGGGAGGGAAACCAGGTTTGGTTTATTCTCGGCGGCGGCGCGATCTTCGCCGCATGGCCGATGCTCTATGCGGTTTCCTTCTCCGGCTTCTATCTCGCGATGTTCCTGATCCTGCTTGCGCTCATCGTGCGGCCTGTCGCCATTGCCTTTCGCGGCAAGGTCGACAATGAGCGCTGGCGGCGCATCTGGGACTGGAGTTTCGTCGTCTCGGGTTTCGTACCCTCGCTGATCTTCGGCGTGGCGTTCGGCAATCTGCTGCTGGGCGTTCCCTTCCATTTCGACCAGACGCTGCGCCTGACCTATGAAGGCAACCTGTTCGGGTTACTCAATCCATTCGCCCTTCTTTGCGGCCTCATAAGTCTCCTCATGCTCGCAATGCAGGGCGGCACATTCCTCGCGCTCAAGAGCGAAGAGCCGATTGCCGGACGAGCCGTGAAGGCCACGAGCGTTGCCGCAATCGCCTACATTCTGCTCTTCACTATTGCAGGCGTCTGGATTGCCCATTCCATCAAGGGCTATGTCATCGACGCTCCCGCCATCTCCGACGGGCCATCCAATCCGCTGCTGAAGACCGTGACCCGCGCGGATGGCGCGTGGCTTGCCAATTACGCCAGCCACCCCTGGACCGTCCTTGCCCCGGCGCTCGCCTATATCGGCGCCCTGGGCACGCTGGTCTTTGCCCGCAAGCGGGCCGCCCTGCTGGCATTTGCGGCGAGCAGCCTCACAATTGCGGGGACGATCTGCACGGCCGGGTTCAGCCTGTTCCCCTTCCTGATGCCTTCGTCCAGCAATCCGCAGAGCAGCCTGACGGTATGGGACGCTTCGTCCAGCCCGACCACGCTCTTCATCATGCTGGTCGCGGCCATCATCTTTGTACCAATCATCATCGCCTACACGAGCTGGGTCTTCCACGTGATGCGCGGGCCGGTGACGGCGGAACAGATCGAAACAGGCTCTCACAACCTCTATTGAGGGGAGGATGAACTCATGTGGTATTTTTCCTGGGTACTCGGCCTCGGCCTCGCCTGCTCCTTCGCGATCTTCAACGCGATGTGGCTTGAATTTCACGAAGACAACAAAGACCTCGACTGAAGGCCGATCGGATCGGCTCACCCGCCGGCAAGTCGATGACGGGGAAACCCATGACCTCGCCCGGATCAAGGTTGGAAGATGGACGGCCCCATCCTCTCGGCGCGACGTTCGACGGCGATGGCGTGAATTTCGCGCTCTTCTCGGCCAATGCCCGCAAGGTGGAACTCTGCCTCTTCGACGAGACCGGCGCGCGCGAAACGGAGCGGATCACCCTTCCCGAATATACCGACGAAGTATGGCACGGCTATCTTCCGGGCGCGCAGCCCGGACTTCTCTATGGTTACAGGGTGCACGGCCCCTATGACCCCATGAGCGGCCACCGCTTCAATCCGAACAAGCTGCTTGTCGATCCCTATGCGAAGGAGCTGAACAGCTCGTTCATCTGGA
>NZ_JBDKSS010000028.1:0-18903 GCF_039680535.1 Parvibaculum sp.
GTTCGGCCTTGAACTGGGCCGCTTCCTCAAGCGCGTAAGCCACGCGGAACAAAGTTTCTTCGTCGAACGTCTTGCCGATGAGCTGAAGCCCGAGCGGCAGACCGTCGCTCGAAAGCCCCGCCGGCACAGAGATGCCGGGAAGCCCCGCCAGGTTCACGGTCACCGTGAACACGTCGTTCAGATACATGGACAGCGGATCGGACGTCTTCTCGCCGATGCCGAAGGCCGCCGAGGGCGCCGTCGGCGTCAGCAGCACGTCGCACTTCGCATAGGCTTCCGTGAAGTCGCGCGCGATCAGCGTGCGCACCTGCTGCGCCTTCAGGTAGTAGGCGTCGTAATAGCCCGCCGAGAGAACATAGGTGCCGATCAGCACACGGCGGCGCACTTCCGCCCCGAAGCCCGCCGCGCGGGTCTTCTCGTACATGTCGGTGATGTCCTTGCCCGGAACGCGCAGGCCATAGCGGACGCCGTCATAGCGCGCGAGGTTCGACGAGCACTCGGCCGGCGCCACGATGTAATAGGTCGGCAGCGCATATTTTGTGTGAGGCAAGCTCACATCGACGATCTCCGCACCCGCCGCCTTCAGCCACTCGATGCCGCGCGTCCAGAGCGCGTCGATCTCGGCCGGCATGCCGTCGACGCGGTATTCCTTCGGAATGCCGACGCGAAGCCCCTTCAGGCTCTGGCCGAGCGATGCTTCGTAATCGGGCACCGGACGGTCAACGCTGGTCGAGTCCTTGTCGTCATAGCCCGCCATCGAGCGCAGCATGATCGCCGCGTCGCGTACGTCGCGGGCGATCGGGCCCGCCTGATCGAGCGACGAGGCGAAGGCGACGATGCCCCAGCGCGAGCAGCGGCCATAGGTCGGCTTGATGCCGACCGTGCCGGTGAAGGCGGCGGGCTGACGGATCGAACCGCCCGTGTCGGTCGCAGTCGCCGCAAGGCAGAGCTTCGCCGCCACCGCTGCCGACGAACCGCCCGACGAGCCGCCCGGAACGATCTTCGTCTCGTCGCCGTTGCGTCGCCACGGGTTCACCACCGGGCCGTAGAAGCTCGTCTCGTTGGACGAGCCCATGGCGAACTCGTCATTGTTGAGCTTGCCCAGCATCACCGCGCCGTCGTGCCAGAGGTTCTGCGTCACCTGCGACTCGTAGGGCGGCTTGAAGCCGTCGAGGATGTGGCTGCAGGCCGTCGTTAGCACGCCCTTCGTCGCGAAGAGGTCCTTGATGCCGAGCGGCAGGCCTTCGAGCGCGCCGCCCTGGCCCTTGCCGAGCTTGAGGTCGGAGGCCTTCGCCATTTCGCGCGCCTGATCGGCCGTCACGGTCACATAGGTGTTGAGCGGCGTCGCCGCCTCGATGGCGCCGAGATAGGCGTCGGTGAGTTCAAGCGAGGTGAACTCTTTCTTCTTCAGCGCGTCGCGCGCGCCGGCCAGCGTCAGCTTGGTCAGATCGGTCATGATTTACTCCACCACCCTCGGCACGACATAGAAGCCGTCTTCGGAACCCGGCGCGTTCTCCGTGACTTCCTTCTGGAGGTTGCCCGAGGTCACCACGTCGTCGCGCATCTTCATGGTCACGGCGACGGCGCTCGTCATCGGCTCGACACCTTTGGTGTCGACCTCGCCCAGTTGCTCCACCCAGTCGAGGATGGAGTTGAGTTCGCCTGCGAGAGCCGAAAGCTCATCGTCCCGGACTGCGATCCGCGCAAGCCGGGCAATGTGCCGGACCGTGTTCTGATCGACCGACATAAGCCTGCCTTTGGTTATGGTTCGGAGATGGGCGGCCCGTTCCGGGCACCCTTGGCTGCCGACCCCGTATTGGAGAGGATTCGATGGGGCAACATAACAAAGCCGGTGCGTCAGGGGCAACGCCGCCGCCACTCTATATATGGAGATATGGGGAGGTTTATGGGGATATCATTGCGCAGTTTCGCTTCGCCCCCTATGTTGCTGAGAAATAAGCGATTTTTTCGGATGGGCAACCCTTGAGCGACAACCTGAAGACCCTTGGCGAACTCAAATCGGCCCTGAAGCGCGGCGAAAGGCTGATGGGCGTCGATCTGGGTTCCAAAACCATCGGCCTCGCCCTCTCCGACCTGTCGTTCACGGTGGCGACGCCGCTCGAAACGATCAGGCGCGTGAAGTTCACGGCGGACGCCAACCGCATGCTCGAACTCATCGCCCAGCATGGCATCGGCGGTCTCGTCATCGGCCTTCCCCTCAACATGGACGGTTCGGAGGGCCCCTCCGCCCAGTCCGCCCGCGCCTTCATCCGCAATTTTGCAAAGCTCTCGCCCCTGCCGCTTGCCTTCTGGGATGAGCGGCTTTCCACCGCCGCCGTCACGCGAACATTGCTCGAAGCCGATACGAGCCGGGCGCGCCGCGCGGAGGTTGTCGACAAGATGGCGGCTGCCTACATCCTGCAGGGGGCGCTGGAGCGGATGCGGAATTTGTAGACGCACATTCGGTCAGCCTGAACTGTCACCCCGGGCTTGTCCCGGGGTCCAGGGGCGGCTCGCTCAGCGTACGTGGCCCTGGATCCCGGCATAAAGCCGGGATGACAACACAAGTGGATGGGGGGGACAGATTGACCGACGCCGACAAGAAGCTTCCGCGCGAGCAGCGCATGCTGCTCCTCCTCGTCGGCAGTTCCCTCTTCATCAACAATTACGACCTCGGCATCTTCGCCCTCGCGCTCCCGCAGATTCAGGCGTCGCTTCAAATTCCCGAGGAGAGCCTCGGCCTCTATACCGGCATCATCCGCTTCGGCGTGTTGCTCGCCTTCCCGCTCGCCTTCATGGCCGACGTCATCGGCCGCCGGAAACTGCTCCTCCTCACCGTCATCGGCATGACGCTCTCGACGGTGCTGAGCGCCTTCGCCCAGAGCGCGCCGCAATATCTCGTGCTGCAGACCTTCGCCCGCTGCTTCTCCTATGCCGAGGAAATGATCTGTTATGTGATCATCGCGGAAGAGGTCGCGCCGCATCTGCGCGGCTGGGCGCTCGCCCGGCTCGCCGCCCTCGGCACACTCGGCTACGGGCTTTCATCGCTGCTCTACGGCCAGATCGGTGCGCTGCCACATGGCTGGCGCGACTTCTACCTCATTGGCGGGCTCGGTCTCATCGTCATCATGCTGGCGCGTCGGAGCCTCAAGGAGACGGCGCGCTTTGCCGAACTCAAGGCATCGCGCGGCCCGACACAGAGCCTCCGCGACCACCTGAAGCCCATCGTTTCCCTCGCCCGCGCCTATCCCGGCCGTTTCGTCGCGCTGGTCGGCACCACCGCGCCCTATTCCTTCGGCATCGCCGCCGCCTTCGCTTTCATCTCGAAGTTCCTGCAGGAAACCCATGGCTTCTCGCCCGCCCAGGTCGGCTATCTGCAATTCTTCGGCGGCG
Organism: Parvibaculum sp.; assembly: GCF_039680535.1. GTDB lineage: Bacteria > Pseudomonadota > Alphaproteobacteria > Parvibaculales > Parvibaculaceae > Parvibaculum. The sequence continues at coordinate 3,394 of NZ_JBDKSS010000028.1, forward strand.
CGCTCTCGATCCTCGGCTTCTTCGCCGCCGGCCGCGTCGGCGATTTCGCAGGCCGCCGCCTCGTTCTCGGCATCTGCATTCCGCTGGTCGTCGGCCTCTTCCTCGCCTTCTATCTCACCGGCAATCCCACGCTTCTCGTCGCCAGCTGGATCGGCTGCCTCTTCTTCTATTTCGCATCCGAGGTCACGCTCTCGGCAATGGGCAGCGAACTGTTCCCGACCTCCTATCGCTCCACCTCATCGGCCGCGCGCGGCGTCATCAACACCGTCTCCGGCATTGCAGGCCTCGCCGCCGAAAGCGCCCTCTACGCCGTGGTCGGATCGCATGCCCTCTCGGTCATCATCCTTCTCGGGCTTGCGCCGCTCGCCATCATCCCGGTCATCTTCTTCCTGCCGGAAACCGCGCGCCGGTCCCTCGACGAGATTTCTCCCGAGGTCGAACTGGACGTCGAAACCGCGCCGACGCCGTTCCCCTGAAGTTGGCCGCAAATACCTTGAGCGAAGTGTAAAATCGGCTAGAAGTGTGAGGCTCCGCTACACGCCCGGAAGAACAAGGCGGAGTGAGGAAACGCTCCCGTCATGCTCGCCATCCTGAATTCGCTCGTCCCCATCTTCCTCGTCATCGCGCTCGGCTTCACGATCCGGCGCAAGGGCTTTCCCGGCGAGGAGATATGGCTGCCTCTCGACCAGCTTAACTATTATGTGCTGTTCCCGGCGCTGTTGCTGGGCACGCTGGCGACCGCCGACCTGCGCAGCTTCGACATCTGGCCCATGGCTTTCGCGCTCGCCTGCGGCATGTTTGCGATGGTCGGCGTGCTGATGCTCTCCAAGCACTTCCTGCCGGTCTCCGGCCCCGAATTTTCGAGCATGTTCCAGGCCGCCGCCCGCTGGAACAGCTTCGTCGCGCTGGCCTCCATCGCTTCGCTCTATGGCAAGCAGGGCGTCACCATGGCCGCCGTCTCCGTTGCCGTTCTGGTGCCGCTGGCGAACATCCTCTCGGTCACGGTGCTGACGCGCTACGCCCTCAACCGCCGCGCAACCCCGGTCGAACTCGGCAAGCTGCTCGCGAAAAATCCGCTCATCCTCGCCTGCGCCGCCGGCATCTTCCTCAACGCGACGGGCATCGGCCTGCCCGGCCCCCTCGCCGTCACCGCGAAGATCATCGGCGAAGCCTCCCTCACCCTCGGCCTCATCGCCGTCGGCGCCGGGCTCCGCGTCGGCCATGTCTTCGAAGCGAAATGGATCGTCCTCTATACAAGCGCGCTGAAGCTTGTCCTCATGCCCGTCATGATGATGGGCTTCTGCTTCCTCTTCGGCGTCACCGGCCTTCCGCGCCTCGTCATCCTCATCTGCGCCGCCGTCCCCGGAGCAACGTCGTCCTACGTCCTCGCCCGCCAGCTCGGCGGCCATATGGAACTGATGTCGAGCCTCATCACCGGCGGCACGGTGCTGGCCGTCGCAACGATGCCGCTGATGCTGTGGGTGTTCGGCTAACTCCGGCCTGTCAGCGCCAGAAATAGACAACCGCCGCCATCGCCACCAATGCAAGCGCCATGGCCCGCTCGGTCTGCCACGAGGCAGGCGCGATCTTCTGCGCCAGCACGACGATAGCGAGCCCGCCGATCATCAACGGGTTCATCACACCACCAACGAAAAGAAGCGCCATCAGCGCGGCGCAGCAGCCGATGCAGAACAGGCCGTGCTCCGCGCCGGTCCGCAGCGTTCCGAGCCGATGCGGATGGCGATGGTCGGCGAGAAATTGCGCAGGCGACCTGCACCCGTCGAGACAGGCCGCCTTCAGCGGCGAGATCTCGAACAGCGCCGCGACAACCAACAGCGCCGCCTGAGCGCCGCGAGATTGCAGCCGCATATCGTCGTTGAGCCAGGCTTGCCCGGAAAAGAACGCTTGCAGGAAGGCGGCAGCAAGGCTGAACCCCACCCAGACGAGCACATATCCTGCCGCAAAAAGCAGGATCTCGTTCGCCGGATTTTTCGCCGGATAGCTGACGCGTTGCAGCCGCGCGAAGAGCAGCAACATCGGCGACGCGCTCGGCAGCATCATGCCGACCATCATCGCGATCCACATGGGCGCGAGCCATAGAAACGAAGCCCGGTCGAAACCCATGGGCATCGCCATGTCCGGCATGCCGTCCATCGCGGGCATGGACGGGCCGTAGACGAGATAGGCCATGCAGAGAGCAACGACGGCGCCAATGCTCGTCGCGACGACCAGACGGTCCTGCCGCAGCAGACGCTCGACCAGCGCCGCCTCTGTGGCCGCCAGCCGAAAGGATGCCCTCTCACTATCCGTCATTGTCAGGCCGCGGAAAGGTCAGCGAACGGGTCCGTTGCCGGTCCAGTGAACATCCGCCAGATGGCCGTGGCCCGCTGCCCAGTCGAGCGCGATGGCGGCGCCCGATGCGGTCTTCGTTGCGCTGCTGACGAAGTCGGCTTCGGTATATTCAAAGCCTTGCGGCAGCGTCACGCGCGCGCGATGCGGTTCGCCGGTAACCGGATTCCTGATCGGCCCGTTCTTGACCGCGACGATATCGGGCACGCTGAACGAGCCGCTCATTTTCGCGCGGTCGACCCTGAACTCGATCGGCAGGAAGATCGGATCGTGCATTTTCGCAAGCGTCGCCGCGAAGACATTGAAGATCGTCGCACCGGGCTCCGTCTCTGCGCCGCTCATGATCGTCAGAAGCGCCGCCCGCTGCACCTCGCTCGCCCGCGCGTCTATGAAGGGTTGAGCTTCGCCATTGCCTTCGTGAATGGCCTTGGGCCAGGCGAAAAGCCCGCCGAACCTGAGTCCGTCGAGCTTCGTCCCGCCAAAATGTCCGCGCTCGATCTCAACCGCTGTGGACGCCCGGCAATTGCCATGCGTGGGCAAGGCATTGAACTGGCAAGGACAACCCCAGTCGCAATTGCAGGCCGAGATTTCGACGCCTTTGACACTCCAGTCTATGTTTGGCATCTGCGCGCTCCATAAGTGATCCGACACATAGGCAGCTGCTACGCACGCAAGGCGCAATTTTAAACCGTTGCGCCCCCGGCGCCACGCCGACTTGAGCTGGAGGCGGCGAAGCTTTTCAGCGGGCGCACACAGGCTGCACTTCGATACTGAGTTCGTCATGCCGGACTTGATCCGGCATCCATCTTCCTTCCACCACGCCGCAAAGATGAACCCCGGCTCAAGGCCAGGGTGACGGATCGTTTCTGGGGAGGCGTCCGACAACGCTGCCCGACACGCCGCCCGAGTGGCTATCGAGCGTCACGCTGCGAACCCCAATGTCTCGTTCCGATCACCGCTCCGATCCGACGGGCACTTCGATACTGAGGTTGTCATGCCGGACTTGATCCGGCATCCATCTTCCTTCCGCCGCGCCGCAAAGATGGACCCCGGCTCAAGGCCGGGGTGACGGATCGCTTGAGGGGGGGGCGTCCGGCAACGCTCACCGTTCCACCCGCGCCCGCTCCAATATCGCCCGCTGATCGACGCCCACCGGCAGCGTTCCGTAAATATCGCCCCAGTCGCGCCCCAACCGTGTCGTGCAATAGGCGTCCGAAACAAATTCCGGCGACGACTTCAGCAGGATCGAACCCGCCGCCAGTTTCGCCATCATCTCGACAATCTGACGCGAGCGACCTTCGAGGCCCGCAAGATCGGCAAAGCCATCCTTCAGCGCATCGAGCGCCGCGTCATAGGCGCGATGCCGCCCCCGCGCCGTCTCGAGTTCCGTGATAACGATATCGAGCGCGTTGGGTTCGCGCGACAGCGCCCTGAGCACGTCAAGGCACATGACGTTGCCCGAACCTTCCCAGATCGCGTTGACCGGCATCTCGCGATAGATGCGGCCCATGATCCCTTCCTCGACATAGCCGTTGCCGCCGAGGCACTCCATCGCCTCATAGGCGAGGTTCGGCGCGCGCTTGCAGACCCAGTATTTGGCCACTGGCGTCATGATGCGGCGGAAGGCGGCTTCCCTCTCGTCCTCGTCCGAACGATCGAACGAACGCGCGACGCGGAAGGAAAGTGCCGTCGCCGCTTCCGTTTCGAGCGCCAGATCGGCCAGCACATTCGCCATCAAGGGCTGGTCGATCAGCTTCTTCTGGAACACCGTGCGATAGGAACAGTGATGAACGGCCTGCGCCACAGCCGCCCGCATCATGCCCGCCGTCGCCACCGCGCAATCGAGCCGCGTATAGGTCGCCATCTCGATGATGTTGCGAACGCCCCGCCCCTCCTCGCCGATAAGCCATGCGCTCGCCGCCTGAAACTCCACTTCCGACGAAGCGTTGGAGCGGTTGCCGACCTTTTCCTTCAACCTCTGTATACGGATCGGATTGACCTCGCCATCCGGCGTGAAGCGCGGCATGAGGAAGCACGAGAGTCCGCCCGGCGCCTGCGCGAGCACGAGAAACGCGTCGCACATCGGCGCGGAGAAAAACCATTTGTGGCCCGTGATGCGATATTCCGCGCCTGGCCCGCCCTTGCCCACTGGCTCGGCCACGGTCGTGTTCGCGCGTACATCCGTACCCCCCTGCTTCTCCGTCATTCCCATGCCGAAGGTGACGCCTGTCTTCTCCTTCGCCGGAATGAAGCGCGGGTCATATTTCCGCGACAGAATGCGGGGCACCCATTCCTTGGCGAGGTCGTGCTGGAAGAGCAGCGCCGGCACCGCCGCATTGGTCATGGTGATCGGACAGCCATGCCCCGCCTCGATCTGCGTCATCATGTAGGTGCCCGCGAGCCGCGCCACGACCGCGCCGGGCCTCGGCTTCCCGCCCGTCAGCAGATGGTCCCAGGGCGAGCCCTGAAGCCCCTGTTCGACCGAAAGCGCCATGAGCTGATGATAGGAGGGGTGGAACTCCACCCGGTCGGTGCGATGGCCGAAACGGTCGAAGCTCTTCAGAACCGGCAGATAGGTGTTCGCCTGCCGTCCGAGGTCGATGACCTCAGCCGTTCCGAGCTTCGCGCCGAAACTCTCGAGCGAGGTCCGGGCGTCTCCCGCGCCCTCCCGCTCGACCGTTTCGCCGAGCACGCGATCCGAGGTAAAGAGGTTGTAGTCCTCCAGCGCGGGGGGCTGATTGAAGACCTCATGCGTGGCAAAAGCGCGGGGGCCGGTCATACGCATTCCTCCATTTCCGATCGGCCCAAAGCCTAGCATGGCCGCCGAAAACGGGGATAACTCCGTTGCCGCACCCCCTGGATACTTGCCGCATTCCGGAATCGGCCCTATACAATGCGGCTTTAATGACCAGCGCGGAAAAACAGCTCCCCCCGATCTTTCCACACCGGCACCTGCTGGGGATCGAAGGGCTTTCTGCTGCCGACATTACGGCCCTTCTCGACCTCGCCGACACTTACGTCGAGCAGAACCGTCAGGTCGACAAGAAGGGCTCGGTCCTTCGCGGTCGCACACAAATCAATCTCTTCTTCGAAGCCTCGACGCGCACGCAAAGCTCCTTCGAGCTGGCGGGTAAGCGTCTCGGTGCCGATGTGATGAACATGTCGGTCAGCTCGTCCTCGGTCAAAAAGGGCGAAACGCTGATCGACACCGCGGTCACGCTCAACGCGATGCACCCGGACCTCATCATCATCCGCCATGCCTCTTCCGGCGCGGTTGAACTTCTTTCGCAGAAAGTCTCCTGCTCGGTCGTAAATGCGGGCGACGGCGCCCATGAGCATCCGACGCAGGCGCTTCTCGACGCGCTCACCATCCGCCGCCGCAAGGGCCGCATCGAGGGCCTCACCGTCGCGATCTGTGGCGACATTCTGCATAGCCGCGTCGCGCGGTCGAACATCCTGCTTCTCGGTGCCATGGGTGCCCGCGTCCGTGTCATCGCGCCGCCGACGCTCCTGCCCAGGGGCATCGACCGTTTCGGGGTCGAGGTGTTCCACGACATGCGAAAAGGCCTCGAAGGCTGCGACATCGTAATGATGCTGCGCCTCCAGCTCGAACGCATGTCGGGCTCCTACGTGCCGTCGCAGCGCGAGTATTTCCATTATTTCGGCCTCGACTACGAAAAGCTCGGCCATGCGAAGCCCGACGCGCTCATCATGCATCCCGGTCCGATGAATCGCGGCGTCGAGATCGACAGCGCCGTCGCCGACGACATCAACCGCAGCGTCATCCGCGAGCAGGTCGAGATGGGCGTCGCGGTCCGCATGGCGGTTCTCGACGCGCTTGCCCGCAACCTGCCGAACGAGTTGCGCCTATGAGCCGCACAGCCTTCATCAATGCGCGGCTGGTCGATCCAGCCTCCGGCCTCGACGAACGGGGAAACCTGCTCGTCGCCGATGGCAAGATCGCGGACCTCGGCCCCAATCTCTTCAGTGACGGCATTCCCGACGACGCGGAAATCGTCGACTGCCGCGGGCATATTCTCTCTCCCGGCCTCATAGACTGCCGCGTCTTCACCGGCGAGCCCGGCGCCGAACATCGCGAGACGCTTCGCACGGCAAGCCTTGCCGCCGCCGCAGGTGGCGTTACCACGCTCATCGTCATGCCGAACACGCATCCGGTAATCGACGATGTGGCGCTGGTCGATTTTATCGAGCGCCGCGCCCGCGACACCGGCATCGTGCATATCCATCCGATGGCAGCCCTCACCAAGGGCCTGGCCGGCGCGGAGATGACCGAGATCGGCCTCCTCAAGGAAGCTGGCGCCGTCGCCTTCACCGATGGCGACCATGCCGTGGCGAACGCGCAGGTTATGCGCCGTGCCATGTCCTATGCCGGACATTTCGGCGCACTCATCGTGCAGCATGCCGAAGTGCCGGAACTCGCCACCGGCGTGATGAACGACAGCGAGCTTGCAAGCCGCCTCGGCCTTTCCGGCATCCCTGCCATTGCCGAGACCATCATGATCGAGCGCGATCTGCGCCTGCTCGAAACGACCGGCGGGCGCTATCACGTCGCGCAGATTTCCTGCGCCGCCTCGGTCGAGATCATCCGCCGCGCGCGTAGCAACGGCCTCAAGGTTACCTGCGGTGTCTCCGCCGCCCATCTCGCGCTCAACGAGAACGACATTCGCGGCTACCGCACTTTCTTCAAGGTCTCGCCGCCGCTCCGTTCGGAGGAGGACCGAAAGGCGCTCGTCGCCGGTCTTGCCGACGGCACGATCGACGTCATCGTTTCGGGCCACAACCCGCAGGACGCGGACGCGAAGCGCCATCCCTTCGCGGAAGCCGCCTTCGGCGCCATCGGCCTCGAAACGCTTCTGCCTGCGAGCCTCGCCCTCGTCCATAGTGGCGATGTGCCGCTCACCCGCCTTCTCGGCGCGCTGACCTTCGCGCCCGCCGATCTTCTCGGCCTTCAGACCGGGCGCCTCGCCGCCGGTCTTCCCGCCGATCTCGTCCTCATCGACATGGGAATGCCCTGGGTCGTCGAAGCCGCCAAGCTGCGCTCGACATCCAAGAACACGCCTTTCGAGGATCGCCGCGTTCAGGGCCGCGCGCTGCGCACCATGGTCGGCGGACGCACGGTCCATGTTCACGGGGACGGGGGACACTAATCATGCTCGACGTATTGAATACCAGCGCGCCATGGGTTCTCGCGGCGCTTGCCATCGGCTACCTGCTGGGCTCGATCCCTTTCGGATTGATCTTTACAAGGATGGCTGGCCTCGGCGATATCCGGGACATCGGCTCGGGCAATATCGGCGCGACCAATGCGCTGCGCACCGGCAATAAACTGGTCGCGGGCGGCACCTTCCTCTGCGACATGGCCAAGGGCGCCGTCGCGGTTCTGCTGGTGCGCCACTTCGCGCCGGAAGCCATCGCGCCGGCATTGTCGCTATTCGCGGGTGCAGGCGCCGTCGTCGGCCATCTCTTCCCCATCTGGCTGAAGTTCAAGGGTGGCAAGGGCTTCTCGACCTTCATCGGCATCAACCTCGCGCTTTACTGGCCTGTTGTCCTTCTCTTCGGCGCGACATGGCTGCTGATCGCCGTCATTTCCCGCTATTCGTCGCTCGCCACCCTCGTCGCGACAGCGCTCACGCCCGTCTATCTTTTTCTCCTCGGGCAAAACTCCATCCTTCCCCTGAGCATTTTTCTGGTTATCCTGATCTTCGTTGCCCATCGCGGCAATATCGGTCGGTTGCTTTCGGGCACCGAGTCCCGCATCGGTTCCAAGAATTCCTGAGGCTAGCCTGCATGAGCGCTCCGCTCTCCGCGGCGGAACGCCTGGCGAGGTTGCGCCTTGCCCGTAGCGACACCGTCGGCCCTGTTACATTCCGCGACCTGCTCCAGCATTTTCCGAATGCCGTCGAGGCGCTCGATGCATTGCCTTCACTGGCCGCACGCGGAGGCAGAAAGACTGCGCTGCGTATTCCGAGCCGCGCCGAAGCCGAACGCGAAATCGCCGCGACGGAAAAGCTCGGCGCTCGCCTGATCGTTTTCGGCGAGCCGGATTTTCCCCGCCGCCTCGCCGCCGTGGATCCTGCCCCGCCGGTCATCTCCGTCCTCGGCTCGCTCCATCTTGCCGAACGCCCGGCCATCGCGCTCGTCGGCTCGCGCAATGCGTCCGCCGCTGGCGCGAAGCTCGCCGCCACCATCGCGCATGACCTCGGCCAGCGCGGTTACACCACGGTCTCCGGTCTCGCCCGTGGCATCGACGCCGCCGCGCACAAGGCATCGCTCAGCACCGGCACGATCGGCGTCGTCGCGGGCGGCCTCGATGTGGTCTATCCGGAAGAAAATCGCGCGCTGCAACTCGAGATCGCGGAATGCGGCGCATTGGTCAGCGAGATGCCGCCGGGCACACGACCTCAGGCGCGTCATTTCCCGCGTCGCAACAGGCTCATCTCGGGCCTCTCGCTCGGCGTCGTCGTGGTCGAAGCGGCGATGCGGTCCGGCTCACTCATCACGGCGCGCTTCGCGCTGGAGCAAGGCCGCGACGTATTCGCCGTGCCCGGCTCTCCGCTCGATCCGCGTGCGCGTGGCTCGAACAGCCTCATCAAGGATGGCGCGGCGCTGGTGGAATCAGCTGACGACATCGTCGCCGCGCTTGCTCAGGCGCCGATGCTTCCCTTCTCGGAGCCCGACTCCAGTCGATACGGCGCGGCCAGCGGCCCCACGCCGGAGCCCGATGGCGCTACTCGCAAGCTCGTCCTCTCGGCTCTCGGCCCGACGCCCGTACCTGTCGACGAAATCCTGCGCCAGACCGGCGCATCCCTGCCTGTGATCCGCATGATCCTGCTGGAGCTTGACCTCGCGGGCCGCCTGCATCGCGATCCGGGAGACCGCGTCAGCTTTCTGCCGGAAGACGGATTCTGAAAATCAGGACCGCAGCTTTCGCGACCCATCGGCCGCCGAGCGCCCCATGGTGAGAAGCCGCGCCTCCTCGATCGCCATGCCGATCAGATAGGCGAGAAACCGTTGCCTGCGGGAGGTTGCCAGCCGCCTCGCTCCAATCAGAATCTCGAAGAGATAAGCGGCGACATCCGCCTCCTCGACTTCGCCGGCTCCCGTTTCCGCGGCAGCCCCCACACCAGCCACCGGAGGAAGGCCTCTCTCCGCCCCGATGCCGCTGACCGCATTCCGCATCGCCTGCACTCCCCTATCCGACCATCCGGTCCAAATAAGCCCAATGGACCTATCCTTTTGGATTATACTAATTGGCAATCGAATAGAGAAATAGATATTTCTTATAGGTCCATATCTGGATCGATTTCCACACGACGGCGCCGCCCCATCGCTTGAATGTCTCATTTTCTGGCAGTTTTCTGCGGGATTTGACAGTACCTCACCTTTTCACCATGTTCTGCCTGCGGCCGATGGAGCCGGCGGCGGCGTCAATTCACGCCTTCTCATTTCATCGGTGACCAGGCGATCTGGCCCGTCCACGGCAATGGGGGACGGCCCCCATCCCCTGCGCGGTCGCGGAACTGGAGACGAGTGCGCCCGATGGACGTTGTTATTGTTGAGTCGCCGGCAAAGGCGAAAACCATCAACAAATATCTGGGCAAGGGCTTCAAGGTCCTCGCGTCATACGGGCATGTCCGCGACCTGCCCTCGAAGGACGGCTCGGTCCAGCCCGACGACGACTTCGCCATGGCCTGGGACGTCGACCCGAAGAGCCAGAAACGCCTCAATGACATTGCCGCCGCCGTGAAAGGCGCGGACAAGCTCATTCTCGCAACCGACCCTGATCGCGAAGGCGAAGCCATCTCGTGGCATGTCCTCGAAGTCCTCAATAAGAAGAAGGCGCTTCAGGGCGTCCATGTCGAGCGCGTGGTCTTCAACGCCATCACCAAGAATTCCGTCCTCGAGGCGATGAAACATCCACGCGGGCTCGATAAGGAGCTGATCGACGCCTATCTCGCGCGCCGCGCGCTCGACTATCTTGTCGGCTTCACGCTGTCGCCCGTGCTCTGGCGCAAGCTGCCGGGCGCGCGTTCGGCGGGCCGCGTGCAGTCCGTTGCCCTTCGTCTGATCTGCGACCGCGAGCTTGAGATCGAGGCGTTCCGCGCGCAGGAATACTGGACCATCGAAACAGATTTCCAGACCGGCTCGGGCTCGCCCTTCACCGCGCGTATCGTCAACCTCGACGGCAAGAAGCTCGAAAAGTTCGACATTCCGAACCAGGAAACCGCCGACGACATCGTGAAGCGCATCAAGGCGTCACGTTTCTCCGTGAAGTCGGTCGAGAGCAAGCCCGCCAAACGTAATCCCTACCCGCCTTTCACCACCTCGACGCTGCAGCAGGAAGCCTCGCGCAAGCTCGGCTTCTCCGCCAGCCGCACCATGCAGATCGCACAGCGCCTTTATGAAGGCGTCGAGATCGACGGCGAGACCGCCGGTCTCATCACCTATATGCGAACCGACGGCGTGCAGATCGCCGACGAAGCGATCGCCCAGGCGCGCACAGTCATCAACAATGAGTTCGGCGAGGCTTATCTTCCGTCCACGGCGCGCGTCTACAAGACCAAGGCGAAGAACGCGCAGGAAGCACACGAAGCCATTCGTCCGACCGATCTTTCGCGCCTGCCGAAACATGTTGTCCGCGCGCTCGACGAAGACCAGCGCCGCCTTTACGAACTTATCTGGAACCGCACCATCGCGAGCCAGATGGAGAGCGTGCAGCTCGAACGCACGACGATCGAAATCGAGGCCGACGAGCAGCAGATCGGCCTTCGCGCCACCGGCTCCGTCATCACCTTCGACGGCTTCCTGCGTCTCTATCAGGAAAGCCGCGACGAGGCCGAGGACGGCGAAGAAGGCGGCCGTCTGCCCAAGGTGTCGCGCGGCGACAAGCTCGGTCTCAAGGACGTGCGCGCCGATCAGCATTTCACCGAGCCGCCACCCCGTTTCACCGAAGCATCGCTCGTGAAGCGCATGGAAGAACTCGGCATCGGCCGTCCATCGACCTACGCCTCGACGCTGCAGACGCTGCGCGACCGCACTTATGTCCATATGGACAAGGGCCGCTTCGTGCCGGACGACAAGGGCCGCCTCGTCACCGCATTCCTGGAGAACTTCTTCAACCGCTACGTCGAATACGACTTCACGGCGGATCTCGAGGAGAAGCTCGACAAGGTGTCCGCTGGCGAGATGGACTGGAAGGAAGTGCTGCGCGACTTCTGGAAGGACTTCACCGCCGCCGTCGGCGACGCGATGGAACTTCGCATTACCGAAGTCCTCGACCGCCTGAACGATGTGCTCGGGCCGCATGTCTTCCCCGACAAGGGCGACGGCACGGACCCGCGCAAATGCCCGTCCTGCGCCGATGGACGCCTTTCGCTCAAGGTCGGCAAGTTCGGCGCGTTCGTCGGCTGCTCGAACTATCCCGAATGCCGCTTTACCCGCCAGCTCACCGTCGGCGCCGACGGCGAGGAAGGCGCGACGGGCGACCGCAATCTCGGCATCGATCCCGAGAGCGGCAAGCCCGTGCTCGTGAAGTCGGGCCGCTTCGGTCCCTATATCCAGCTCGGCGAAGCGGAAGAAGAAGGCGAGAAGCCGAAGCGTGCGGGCATTCCGCGCGGCACCTCGGCTGCGAACATCACGTTCGAGCGAGCGGTGGAGCTTCTCTCCCTTCCGCGCGAAGTCGGCATTCATCCCGAGACCGGACTGCCGATTACGGCAGGCCTTGGCCGCTTCGGTCCCTTCATCCTTCATGATGGCGTCTATGCCAATCTGAAGGAGCCGGAAGAAGTCTTCACCATCGGCATCAACCGCGCCGTCGACCTCCTCGCCGAAAAAGCCGCGAAGGCGGCAGAACGCGCGGGCAAGGCGCTGCGCGACGTGGGTGCCCATCCGGTGGACGGCAAGCCGATCCTCATCATGGAAGGCAAATACGGGCCTTACGTGAAGCACGGCCGCACCAATGCGACGCTTCCAAAGGATGCCGACGTGCAGGCCATGACGGTGGAAGAGATCGTCGCCCTGCTCGCGGAGAAATCCGGCAAGGGCGCCAAGAAGGCCCCGGCGAAAAAGGCCAAGGCTGAAGCGGAAGATAAGCCCGCGAAGAAGGCGGCGGCGAAGAAACCCGCTGCCAAAAAAGCCGCTCCGAAGAAAACTGCCGCGAAGAAGACCACGGCGAAAAAGCCCGCCGCCAAGGCGAAAGCAAAGCCGCGCGCCGCCAAATTGGCGGACTGAACCTGAATCGGCCTATCCTCCTCCTGCCGGCCCGCGCTGAAGGCTGCCTCCGTATTTTGTGGAGGCCGAGCCGCAGCGCGGCGGCGAGGAATATCGATCCCGGCAATCAAATCCGGGACGACATATCATTGCGGGCGAGTTCCATATGACTGACAGAACAAAGAAGCCCCTGAAAAAATCCGCGCCGAAGAAAGACGGACCGAAGAAGCGCGAGCGCTCGAACGGCCTACCCTCGCGCGAGCAGATCCTTGAATTCGTCTCCACCGCGACCGGCAATATCGGCAAGCGCGAGATCGCCCGCGCCTTCAACGTCAAGGGCGCGGATCGCATTCCGCTGAAGCAGATGCTGAAGGCGATGGCCGAAGAAGGCGTCCTCGTGAAGAGCGAGAAGCGCAAGCTTCATCGCGCTGGCGAGCTGCCCCCCGTCGCCGCCATCGAGATCACGCACACCGATCCCGACGGCGAACTCGTCGCGCGCCCCGTCGACTGGAAGGGCACGGACGCTCCGCCCTCGATTGTCGTCACGCCCCAGTCAAAGAAGCACCACGTCAAGGATCGCGAGGCCGAGCCGCCGGCGGGCGTCGGCGACCGTGTTCTGGCGCGCCTGACGCGCATGACCGAGGCCAACGAAATCTACGACTACGAAGCGCGCGTCGTGCGCCGCCTCGACAAGGGCGCGGAGCGCGTGCTCGGTCTCTTCCGCTCAGGTGCGGAAGGCGGAAGGCTCGTCCCCGTCGACAAGCGCGAGCGCAACGAATACGAGATCGCGCGCGATGATACCGGCAATGCGAGGGACGGCGATCTCGTTCTCGCCGAAACGGTGCCCGGCAAGCGCTACGGACTTCTCCGCGCCCGCGTACGCGAGGTCTTCGGCCGCAGCGACGATCCGAAGTCGATCAGCCTCATCGCCATTCATACGCATGGCATTCCCGACCGCTTCCCCGACAGCGTCATCAAGGAAGCGGAAGCGGCGGCGCCCGCGGGGCCCGATGGCCGTACCGATCTTCGCGATATTCCGCTCGTTACGATCGACCCGGAAGATGCGCGCGACCACGACGACGCCGTCTGGGCAGCGCTCGACCCCGATCCGAAGAACGAGGGCGGCTATGTCGCCATCGTCGCCATCGCCGACGTCGCCGCCTATGTGCGCCCCGGCTCGCCCATGGACCGCGAGGCGCGGAAGCGCGGCAACTCGACCTATTTCCCCGACCGCGTCGTGCCGATGCTGCCCGAGCGCATCTCGAACGATCTCTGCTCGCTGCGTGAAAAGGAAGAACGCGCCTGTCTCGCCGTGCGCATGGTCTTCGACAGCGAAGGCAACAAGCGCAGCCACGAGTTTGTGCGCGGCATCATGCGCTCGGCCGCCCGCCTCACCTATCGCCAGATGCAGCAAGCCATCGACGGCGCGCCCGACGACAAGACGGGACCGATCCTCGAAACCGTTCTGCGCCCACTATGGGACGCCTACAAGACGATCTCGCTCGCGCGCGAGAAGCGCGGACCGCTCGATCTCGATCTGCCGGAATACAAGGCGAAGCTCGACGAGCGCGGCCGCGTCGCCGCGATCAACATCGCTGCCAAATACGAGTCGATGAAGCTCATCGAGGAGTTCATGATCCTCGCCAATGTCTGCGCTGCCGAAACCGCCGAGCAGAAGCAGACGAAGCTCGTCTATCGCATTCACGACGTGCCTTCCCGCGAGAAGCTCGTGGCGCTTTCCGAGTTCCTGCAGACGCTCAATCTGAGCTTTCCCAAGGGACAGCTCGTCAAACCGGCGAACTTCAACCGCATCCTTGCCGAAGTGGACGGCACCGAATTCGACCAGATGGTTTCGACCGTCGTGCTTCGCTCGCAGTCGCAGGCGGTCTATTCGCCCGACAATATCGGCCATTTCGGCCTGAACCTCCGGCGCTATGCCCACTTCACCTCGCCCATCCGCCGCTACGCCGACCTCATCGTCCATCGCGCGCTCGTCTCGGCGCTGCGCTTCGGCAATGACGGGCAGAGCACGGAGGAAATGGGCGCGCTGGCTGAAATCGCCGAACACATCTCAGGCACGGAGCGGCGCTCCATGCTCGCCGAGCGCGACTCGACGGACCGCTTCATCGCCGCCTTCCTCGCCGACCGCATCGGCGCGGAATTTCCTGGCCGTATCTCCGGCGTCACGCGCTTCGGTCTCTTCGTGAAGCTGGAAGAAACCGGCGCCGACGGCCTCATTCCCATCGGCAATCTCGGTACGGAATTCTTCCATCACGACGAATCGGGGCACGCGCTGATCGGCGAACGCTCGGGCCTCACCTATCGCCTGGGTGAACAGGTCCGGGTTCGGCTTGCCGAAGCCGTTCCCGTCACCGGCGGTCTGCGCTTCGACATCGTCGAGGGCGGCTCGGAAGGAAAACCCGCCGGGCGTCATGGTTTTAAGCGAACCCCAGGCCGACCCGGCGTAAAGTCGAAAGCCGGTGGCAAACCCCGTGGCATGAAGCCGCGCGGCAAAGCAAAAACGGCGCGATCGAGCAAGAAACAGCCCGCCAAACATTGACGGAGATCAATACGCGTCAACCTGACGCATTCAATCTTTTCTAGAATGCGACAAATCTGCGGTAGCACTTTTGCCGTATCATAGGGTCAGGATGAGCGTCATTTTGGATATCGACCAGCCCACAATTTACGAGCCCACCCGGCTTGCGCCGCGCGCCTTCGGCCGCTCCCTCTGGCGCGGCTTCCTTGAGCGCTGTCCGAATTGCGGCAAGGGTCATATCTTCCGTGCGTTCCTCAAGGTGGCCGACGAGTGCCCGCATTGCGGCGAGGCGCTCCATCACCATCGTGCCGATGACGCGCCGCCCTACTTCACCATGCTGATCGTCGGCCACATCATCGTCCCGATCATTCTCGCGGTTGAGGTCGAATATG
>NZ_JBDKSS010000029.1:0-3682 GCF_039680535.1 Parvibaculum sp.
ATGTCTTCGGCGGAAGCATCGGCTTCGGTGTCGTTGCGCACGACGAACTGGCAGACCATCGAGGTCTCGTCGTCGATGGGCGTCGCCGCCGTGAAGATCATGTGGAAGAGGCCGTTGGGATAGGTGATGCGGAGCGCGCGGGCAAAGGGCAGGAACCAGTTGCTGTCCATGTAGCGCACGGTCCAGTCATCCTCCATGCCGAGGTTCTTCTTCTGAACCTCAGGGTTGCGGACCGGCACTTCGGTCAGCATGCGGAAGCCGGTCGGCGTGTCCATGATTTCGAGCTTGGCGGGCTCGGGGTGCCCCTGATCGCCGAAGCTCGCGCGATGGACGAAGCTGAAATGCGAATTGTCGAAGGAGTTCTCCATAAGCCGGAGTCCAGCGCATTCCCAGATCTCGTAGAACTCGTGAATCTGGCGATAGCCGGGCTTCTCCGCCTCGTTCAGGTCGGGAATTCCCGCCAGCGGCTCGTCGGAAAGAGTGACCCAGACATAGTCGTATTTTTCCTGAACCTTGAAGCCGGGCGTGCGCGCGCCGGGCATCGTCTCGCGGTCCGTCATCTGCGGAATGCGCACGCATTGTCCCGTGCCGTCATATTCCCATCCGTGATAGCCGCAGACGATGCGTCCGTCCTGCACCCAGCCCTTGGAAAGTTTGGCCGAGCGGTGGCAGCAGCGATCGAGGATGCACTGCGCCTTGCCCTCCGCGTCGCGCCAGAGAACGATGTTCTCCCCCAGCAGAGTGAAGGGCAGGGGCTTGTCGGCAAGGCCGGTTGCGGGCACGACGGGGTACCAGAAGCGGCGCAGGACGGGTTGCTGTGTTACGAGCATTTCTTGGCCTCGGATACTTGGCGGCGATCAGCGGTCGCCCATGGCGCTTTCATGCCAATGGCGAAGAACGAAACGCGACAGCAGGGAAAGAACGAAGAAGATCAGAATGCCGGTCGCCGAAATCAGGAAGAGCGCGGCGAACATGCGCGGGATCTGCAGCCGGTATCCGGCCTCGAGGATGCGATAGGCGAGGCCGGACTGCGTGCCGCCCGTACCGGCGACGAACTCCGCGACGACCGCGCCGATCAGCGCGAGGCCGCCGGAGATGCGAAGGCCGGCCAGGAAGTAGGGCATGGCGGACGGAAGCTTCAGCAGCCACATCGCCTGCGGCTTGCTGGCGCCGTAGAGCTGGAAGAGGTTGATGAGGTTGCGGTCGGTGCTGTTCAGGCCCACCGCGGCGTTGGATACCACGGGGAAGAAGGCAACGAGCCAGGCGCAGATGAGCAGCGCGAGCTGCGTGTCCTTTGCCCAGATGATGATGAGCGGTGCGATGGCGACGACGGGCGTCACCTGCAGCACAACGGCGTAGGGAAAGAGGCAGCGCTCGACCCAGCGCGAGCTCGTAAAGAGCATGCCGAGGAGAAGGCCGCCCACCGCCGCGATCAGGAAAGCCTCGATGGTGATGCGCGATGTGATGACGAGGCTCGGCCAGAGCGAGCCGAAATCCGTGTAGAGCGTCTTGGCGATCAGGATCGGCCCGGGGAGCAGATAGACGGGCACGTCGTTGACGCGGACCATGATCTCCCAGAAGGCGAGCAGGAAGAAGCCGAAGATGAAGGGTGCGAACTGCTCCAGCGTCTTTTCGGCGATACGCCGCGCGGTGCTCTTGGTGACAACCGTCCGCATGTTGGACTGGACAGCGGGAGTATCGATTTCATTCATGGCGTTCATCAGTGTTCGTCCTCTACGCCGGCCATGGCCTGATGCAGCCAGCCGGAAACCTCGCGGCAATGCTCGTTGTAGAGCGACGAGGTTCTGAATTCCTCGGTGCGGGGGTAGGGCGCATCGATCGACAGATCGGCAATGACGCGGCCGGGCCGCGCGGCCATGACGACGATGCGGTCGGACAGATAGACGGACTCGAAAACGCTATGCGTGACGAAGATGACCGTCAGGTTCTGCTTTTCCCAAGCCGAGAGAAGATCGTTGTTGAGCTTCAGACGCGTGATCTCGTCGAGCGCGGCGAAAGGCTCGTCCATCAGCAGCACTTTCGGCTTCGTGACCAGCGCGCGAGCGATGGAGACGCGCATCTTCATGCCGCCGGAAAGCTCGCGCGGATAGCTCTTTGCGAATTTCTCGAGGCCCACCATGCGCAGCGCATCCATGACCTGATCCTGGACCTTGGCGCGCTTCTGGCGCTTGAGGCGCAGCGGCAGATAGACATTGTCGAAGACGGTGGCCCAGGGCATCAGCGTCGGCTCCTGAAAGACGAAGCCGATTTCCGCGAGCGGGCGTCCCCTGTAGTCGTAGGGCATCGTTGGCCATTCGATCTCGCCGCCGGTGTGGTGATCGAGGCCGGAGATCATGCGCAGAAGCGTGCTCTTGCCGCAGCCGGACGGTCCGAGAAGGCTCACGAATTGCGGTCTGCCGGGAATTTCGAGGCTGACATTGCGCAATGCCTCGGTTCCATTTGGATAGATTTTATCGACGGATCTGATCGATATGAGTGGACGGGAACTCGGATGTCCCGTCGTCGCTGCAACTGGTGCGTCGTCTTGTTCTTGTATCGCGGTACTCGCCGAGCTCATGCACAGACCCCTATCGTGCGACGGGACATCGTTTCCGTGTTGCCCGGCTGCCTGATAAGCGGGCAGATCCACAGAAAAATGTATACAAGAGGGGTTTTGCAATTCATGTGCCGCAGTGCGGCATGAAGGGCGCGCACGTCGCTATTCCGAAAAGACCGGGAATCCTTGCTGAAAATGGCCGAGCGCAGGCTGGATCGAGCGGCGACAAGCTGCCTGTTTTTCAAGCTTATCGAGCAAATTGCACATGGATCGTGCATCACGCATGCTGATGGCGACATGAGCATCCATGCCGGATGCGCGGGGCAGGCCGGTGATGCGTGAGCTTGTTTTTCTGATCGGGGCGCAATCGAGTCATTTCGGCTCCGTCCATCTGCGCGCCATTCAACTCGAAGAACTCGTTCGCGAGGCATTGCACCAGCGCGGCTTCAATTCCTCGGTCATCCGCGGATTGCCGCGGCCGGCCGATGCCACTTATTTCGTGACCAAGAGTTTCGCGCTCGATTTCGGCGTCGCGGGCTTTGACGAAATTGCGGCGCAGGGCGGCGAAATCATCTTCGATCCACTCGACATGAAGATGGGCGAGGATTTTCGGGAGCTGGCGCTGCGCTCGACGCTGCTCGTCGCGAGTTCCCTGACGCAGCGCGATCACTTCTCGGCGGCGTTCGGGAACGATGTGCGGGTTGCCTTCATCCCGCATCATGTCGATACGCGGCTACCGGAGGTGCGGGGCCAGATGGAGCGCTTCCGCATCGCCTATATCGGCGCGCCCGCCAATGCGAAATTGCCGCGCAGGAAGAAATGGTTCCAGTTCACCGACTGGCGGACGCGCTTCACGGATATCTGCGATGTGATGGATGCGTCGCGCTACGACGACACGGGCTGGATGCGGGCGCTTGGAAATTACAATTGCCATTATCTCTTTCGGGAGAAGCAGAGCTTCGATGGCTTCAAGCCGTTTCTGAAGGGCTATGTCGCGGCGCATTGCGGCGCGGTCGTGATGGCGCAGCGCGACGACGCGGAAGCGGTCGCAAATCTCGGCGCCGATTATCCCTATCTGTTCGATATCAGAAGGGGCCGCGATATCGTCGATTGCGTCGAGCGCGT
>NZ_JBDKSS010000030.1:0-2193 GCF_039680535.1 Parvibaculum sp.
CTGCTCCCAGACACAGTCATCGCCCTCAAAACAGAGCAATTCAAAACGACCCTTGCCGTTACCCTGTACTACCGTCATCTTCATAATCAAACTCCTTCCTCAATAGTGTTGTAAGTCTCATGTCGATGCCGTCACCAAGACGAGATGCAGCCGAAATGTGCAGTGGTCCTCATCCGACAGCCCTGGATGCGAGCCTTCGGTATGCAGCATCTTCATGAGACCGTTGATGAAGTTCTTGCCGTCGGACGTCCACTCCCTGCGACGGACCGATAGGAAGCCGATCTGGTCGCTGGCGAGCAGCGCGCGGCGGTTCTCCGCGCTCTGCGCTCGTTCGGCTGCCGCCACGTCGATGTGCCGTGCGATGTCATCAAACAGACCTTCCATGAAGGTCCTGAGCTGGGCGTTCGCAGCCGCCCATTCGCCGCGCGTATGCGTCTGAATCGCTTGGTCGAGGTGGCCGGCCGCGATGGCGAAGCCGAAATGCTTCAGAAGCACCCGAACCTCGTCGTCCGTCGCCGGAAGGTCAATCTCCTGCGGGAGCGCCGCCCGCAGATTGGGCGGCACGCCCCACTCGCCCCAGGAAATGACGTAGCCGTCGCGAGCGAGGCCGCGCTCGAACCGATCTTGCAGAAATTCTTCCGCGCCCTGCCTGCAGAGACCGACCGCCTCGCGGACAAAAGCCTCAGCGAGCGTGAGCGTGCCGTCAATCGTTTCGATGATCGCAGCGCCGCGTTCGAGGATGATGCGGCCGGCGACATCGCACTTCCGCTCGATCGTGAGCGACGTGTCCGCAGCGATTTCCTGCTCGAGTCCGAGCCGCAGCATGATCCGATTGATCTCAGCATGGGTGCCGATGCGATGCGCGAGCAGCTCGTTGGCGGCGATGATCGTCGGGCGTGTGAAGGGTTTGGCGCGCATCGTCTCAAGGCTCGATCTGGAACGGAGGATCACGGAAGGGGTCGAGCAGGCGCACGCCGCGGCCCTCGAAATCCCTAGTGTTGCGGGTCACGAGAACGAGATCGTGGACGCACGCGGTCGCGGCGAGCGCCATGTCCCAGCGATCCTTGTTCTTGGCGCCAAGCATGCGCGTCCATTCCGCGACGACTGCAGCGTCGACGGGAATGATGCGGTCGGCATACGCTTTCTCGACGGCAGCGATGGCCTTGAGCAATTCCGCCGCCCTCCGGGGATCGCGACGCTTCAACGCCTCCGCGCCGCGGCGCTTCTCGAACAGCGTCGCAACGCTGAGCCTGAGATCCGAATCGTCGATGGTGGCGAGCCATTTGCGCACATTCGCATTGCCCCGCGACCCGAATTCGCGGAGCACATTCTCGTCGATCAGATAGCCGGTCACGGAATCCTGCGCGGTGCGGCCTCGGCCGCAGGCGATTCCTCATCGAATGCGCCGAGGTCGGCCAACTCGGCGAGCGCACGCTTCAGGCTCCGAGCGGGATAGGGCCGCCCCCGCTTGGGATAGGCCTTTGCATATTCGATCGCGGACTTTACCTGCTCCGGGGTCAGCGACGGGAAGTCCGCCACGATCTCCGCGAGCGATTGCGTGCGCGCCAGCGCCGCGACCATGTGAACCGGAATGGTCGTGCCCTTGATGAGAGGATCGCCCCCCTCGTCCGCCTTGACCCAGCGCCGGAGCTCATCGAGGCGTCGCAGCCGGCCTCTGAGGTCGGCGTCGACCTTCCCAAGATCAAGCACGAGTTCGCCCAGCGTGATGCGATGGGCGTCCGTCGAGAGCTGGCGGATTGCCTCGTAGAGGCGCCGGCGGCCGGCAGGTGTCAGATCCTTTTCGAGCCGGTCGGCAACCAGAAGGAAGCGCATCTCGGCAGGTCCGAGCAGGCGTTGGACAGCGCTGCCAACCCGGCGCTGGCGGGCGCGGATGACGCCTGTATCAACGGCCTTGTTGAGTGCAGTGGTCGACCGATTCAGCACGTAGCCAGCCTCGGTCAGCGTGAGAGCGTCTGCGGTGGACATTCGCATCCCCATATCTATAATTCATCCCCAAGATAGGGACGGATTATGGTGAGCGCAAGGCAGAAGCGCTGAGGGGGGCAATATGGTCGAGGTCTCGCGCGGATCGGTATGGCACAGGTGGGAGCCGCATATTCACGCGCATAACGATTAAGGTCAATGTTGGTCATATGTTTTCCTTACTGAATTGAATTATGTACATATACCGAT
>NZ_JBDKSS010000031.1:0-5716 GCF_039680535.1 Parvibaculum sp.
GTGCCGGCGGGGCTTTCGAGCGACGGTCTGCCGCTCGGGCTTCAGCTCATCGGCAAGACGTTCGACGAAGAAACTTTGTTCCGCGTGGCTTACGCGCTTGAGGAAGCGGCCCAGTTCAAGGCCGAACCGGCAGTCTGGTGGAGGTCGTGATCCAAATGCGCAACCGCGAACCCCGTAACGAAGATCTGATCAAGGGCATGACCGGCGACTGGGAGATCGTGCTCGGTCTCGAAGTCCACGCCCAGGTGACGTCGAAGGCGAAGCTCTTCTCCGGCGCCTCGACGGCGTTCGGCGCGGAGCCGAATACGCAGGTGAGCCTCGTCGACGCGGCGCTGCCGGGCATGCTGCCCGTCATCAACCGCTACTGCGTCGAGCAGGCGGTGAAGACGGGCCTCGGCCTCAAGGCGCAGATCAACCTGCGCTCGATCTTCGACCGTAAGAACTATTTCTATCCCGATCTGCCGCAGGGCTATCAGATCTCGCAGTTCAAGCACCCGGTCGTGGGCGAAGGTGAAATCGTGATCGATCTCGCCGGCGGACGCTCGGAAGTCGTGGGCATCGAGCGCCTGCATCTCGAGCAGGATGCGGGCAAGAGCATCCACGATCTCGGGCCGTCTGTGAGCCATGTCGATCTCAATCGCTCCGGCGTTGCGCTGATGGAAATCGTGTCGAAGCCGGACATGCGTTCCGCTGACGAAGCAAAGGCTTACGTCACGAAGCTGAGGACGATCCTGCGTTATCTCGGCACCTGCGACGGCAACATGGAAGAAGGTTCGCTGCGCGCGGACGTTAACGTTTCGGTGCGCCGCCCCGGCGGCCCGCTCGGCACGCGCTGCGAGATCAAGAATGTGAACTCGATCCGCTTCATCGGCCAGGCGATCGAATATGAGGCGCGCCGCCAGATCGAAATCCTCGAAGAGGGCGGCAAGATCGATCAGGAAACGCGTCTTTTCGATCCGAAGGTCGGCGAGACGCGCTCCATGCGCTCCAAGGAAGAGGCGCATGACTATCGCTACTTCCCCGATCCCGATCTTCTGCCGCTGGTCATCGCGCAGGCGGATGTCGACGCGATCAAGGCGAGCCTGCCGGAACTTCCCGACGACAAGAAGGCGCGCCTGATCGCCGAGTATGGTCTGTCGCCCTATGACGCGACGGTTCTCGTCGGAGAAAAGGCGACCGCGGACTACTACGAAGCGGTGGCGAAGGGGCGCGATGCGAAGCTCGCGGCGAACTGGGTGACGGTCGAATTGTTCGGTGCGCTGAACCGCGAAGGGCACACGATCGAGACGTCTCCGGTGTCTGCGGAGCACCTCGGAAAGCTCATCGATCTCATCTCGGACAGCACCATCTCCGGACGAATCGCGAAGCAGATTTTCGAATCAATGTACAAAACCGGCGGCGACCCCGCCGAAATCGTCGAAAAAGAAGGTCTGCGTCAGGTGACCGATACGGGCGCCATCGAGGCCGCGATCGACGCCGTCATCGCCGCAAATCCGGACAAGGTTGCGCAGGCAAAAGAAAAACCGTCTCTTGCGGGCTGGTTTGTCGGACAAGTCATGAAATCCACGTCTGGCAAGGCAAATCCGCAAGTCGTCAACGAAATCCTTGCGCGCAAATTGGGGCTTTCGTCCGACGGCTGATTAATTTTCCACGGCTCCCGGTGAACCGTTTGTCAACCACTTTCGGCAGAGAGTGGCACGGCGACGCGCGCACAAAAATGCAACACTGTGTTGCGGAGGGCATTGACCGCGCTCATATTATTCACCGCGCCTGAGGGGTACGAGGGCGCAGGAAGTGTGTGCGTTGCGAGTCTATGGATTGTCGCCAACGATATCGGCACATCAGGAGCTAGAGAAACATGGCTACGAAAGCTAAAGCGAAACCCGCCGCCAAGAAGCCGGCTGCGAAGAAGCCCGCCGCCAAGAAGACGGCTGCGAAGAAGACTGTGAAGAAGCTCGCCGCCAAGACGACGGCGAAGAAGACCACGGCGAAGAAGCCGGCCGCCAAGAAGGCGGCGGTGAAGAAGCCGGCCGCGAAGAAGCCCGCGGCGAAGAAGGCTGCGGCGAAGAAGCCCGCCGCCAAGAAGGTTGCCGCCAAGAAGCCGGCCGCCAAGAAGGCCGTGGCGAAGAAGCCCGCCGCGAAGAAAGTCGCTGCCAAGAAGCCGGCTGCGAAGAAGCCCGCCGCCAAGAAGGTTGCCGCGAAGCGTAAGCCTGCGGTGAAGAAGGCGGCCTGATTTGTGACCGGTAGTCGCCGGCCTGCCGCGCACTCAGCGGCAGGCAAGCGCTCAACCAGTGAGGCTCTTCCCGCTACGCGGGGTGAGCCGAGGCCGATCGAAATCGGGTACTGACCGACGCCAAACGGTCGGAAGATGTCGATCAAGCTGGAAGAATGCGGGCTGCCCTATGTGGTCAGGCCGGTGAATATCGGAGTTGGCGACCAGTTCGAGCCGTCCCTTGCGGGGATACGCCGAACGATTGGATGCCAGCCATCATGGACCCGGATGGTCCAGGGGGGAAACCGGTCCCGGGTTTCGGGGCGGGGGGCAATCCTTCAACATCTCGGCAAGCGGGCGGGCAGTTTCCGTCCACAGAAGGCAGAGAGTTGAGGTCGACCAATGGCTGTTCCGGCAGATGGCTGGGCTTGGTCCCCAGACGGACCAAGCCCATCATTTCCGACACGGGCACAAGTGAAGATGTTTATGCGATCGATCGCCGAACGAACGAGGTGAGTTGGCTCGACGGCGTCACGAACTGGCGCCGGGAAGATAGCGACCATCTCACTCGGCGATACTCGACCGCAGATATAGAGCGCTGAATCTGGGGCGTACCTTGGAAGAACCAGAGTCAGCTGCTTGAAGACTTTCCCCGCCTCAAAGACCGGCTCGAGCGGGTTGGCGCCCGACCGGCGGTCAGAGAGGCTTTCGCCCTAGGACGCGAGTTGCGCCAGGGTTCACCTTGGGGACAAGACCAGAGAGGCCGAACCGGCTCGGAAGATCCTGTTCGGGCAACGCGCACAATGAAGGGCCGCACTTACCATGCGTCCCGCTTATGTTAGACTTGCAGCGTGTCCGGGAAGCCGGGCACGCTGCTTGTTCTTTCAGGGTCGCTCTTTCGGCGCAGTCTGGCGCGGGTTTGACGGAAAGGTTGGTATCCGATGATCGATCATGTGTTGAAGCTGGCAGGCGCGGCGGTTCTGGGCATTTCGCTCATCGCCGGTGCGGCGAATGCGGACTCCGTGACCGGCACCGGCACGCTGATCATGAAGGACAAGTTCAATAGCCAGACCGAGTGGGGCGCGGACCTCTCGCTGCCGCGGCCGGGCAGGATCACCCGTGTCATGGACGGAACCTATGGCTTTGCGATCCGCACCGCCAAGGGAGCGGAGGTCGCGAATTTCCTCGATCCTCAGCAGGCCGTCGGGACGAAGCTGCCCGCCGGCGACTATGTGCTCGCCCCCTATGTCTGCACGCGCCATCGGCACCACCATGTGGAAGTGACGGCCGAATATTGAGTCCGCCGCGCGGAGGTTTCCGGTGATCGATCTCTATACATGGACGACGCCCAACGGGCGCAAGGTCTCCATCATGCTGGAGGAATGCGGCCTGGAGTACCGGGTGCATGCCGTCAACATCGGCAAGGGCGAGCAGTTCACGCCGGAGTTTCTGAAGATCAGCCCCAATAACCGCATTCCCGCAATTGTGGATCAGGAGGGCGATGGCGGCCCGCTCGCCGTTTTTGAATCCGGCGCGATACTCGTCTATCTCGCGGAAAAGACGGGCAAGTTCCTCGCGCCGAAGGGACGCCAGCGCGTTCAGGCGCTGGAATGGCTCATGTGGCAGATGGGTGGCGTCGGGCCGATGTTCGGCCAGCTCAACCACTTCATCAACACGGCGCCCGACAAGATTCCCTATGCGATCGACCGCTACGCAACGGAGGCGGCGCGTCTTGTCGGCGTGATGGACAAGCGCCTCGGCGAGGCGCGCTTTCTCGGCGGCGATTATTCGGTGGCCGACATCATTACCTACCCGTGGATCGCGCCGGCACTGGACCTTATCGCGGCGGCGAAACCCGACATCGTGGGCGAGGCGGCGAACACGCGGCGTTGGCTCGCGGAGGTCGCTGCCCGGCCCGCTGTGCAGCGCGGCATGGCGGTGCCGAAGCTCGATTGACCGTCCGGCCCTTCCAAAAAATCGGAAAGGGCGGATATGGCAAATGGTGCATTAACCATTTTTTCAGCGTAGCGATGAAATGCTTTCCACCGGGGCAAGGAAATCCTTGCGGCTGACGGGCGGCGCTGATCGGTTTTTGAATCAGACGAGCCGCCACTTTGGGAAGAGGTGGGCAATGGCTCGCATGCAGCATGAAGCTCTCCAGGAGAGCGAACTTGCGTCGGAAGGCGGCAAGTGCGACGCGCTTTACGAACTGGGGCTGATCTATTCGACCGGCAATGGCGTCGAGGTCGATCTCGTCACCGCGCATAAGTGGTTCAACCTGGCTGCCATGCGCGGCAGCGAAGCGGCCCGCTCATGCCGCGCGGAGCTTGCGCGCGAGATGGCGCCGGCCGAGGTTGCCGAGGCGCAGCGTCAGGCGCGCGAGTGGCTCGCCACGCACTGAAATCCGCTCAACCTTGAGCGGGTGACAGGCGGCGGCTTGCGCTCTATGTTCGCGCCAAACGAGATGCGACAGGAGCGATGATGGCCGACGCCGTGGAAGACCTCATCCAGTTACTCGACCTCGAGCAGATCGAGGTGAACCTTTTCCGGGGACACAGCCCCGACGCGAGCTGGCAGCGCGTCTTTGGCGGGCAGGTGATCGGGCAGGCGCTGGTCGCTGCCTATCGCACGGTCGAGGATCGTGTCTGCCATTCGCTCCACGCCTATTTCATCCGTCCGGGCGACCCCAAAGTTCCGATCGTCTATGAGGTCGATCGCTCGCGCGACGGCAAGAGCTTCACGACGCGGCGCGTCGTGGCGATTCAGCACGGCAAGCAGATATTCAACCTCGCCGCTTCGTTCCAGACGCCGGAGCAGGGCTTCGAACATCAGGCCACCATGCCGTCTCTGCCTCAGCCCGAAGATCTGCCGAGCGAGCGCGAATTGAGGAGGGCCATCGAGCACAAGCTGCCGGAAGCCATCCAGAAGCATTTTGCGCGCCCGCGACCGATCGAGATTCGTCCGGTCAATCCGCAGCAATATATCGATCCGGCGCCGATGGAGCCTGTGCAGCATGTCTGGTTCCGCGCGCGCAAGGAGATCGGCGACGATATCGCCCTCAACCAGTGCATCCTCGCCTATGCCTCGGATATGACGCTGCTCGATACCTGTGTCCGGCCGCATGGCGTCAGCTGGGTTTCGGGCAAGCTGCAATCGGCGAGCCTCGACCATGCGATGTGGTTCCATCAGCCTTTCAACGTGAATGAGTGGCTGCTTTATACGCAGGACAGTCCCAGCGCATCGGGTGCGAGGGGCCTCAACCGCGGCAGCATCTACACGCGGGACGGGCGGCTCGTCGCTTCGGTGGCGCAGGAGGGGCTGATCCGCTACCACGGATAAGATTTCCGTGCTTTTTCGCCCCGGAAACGCCCCTGAGCGGGACTTCTCCCTTGAAGCAAACGGCAATCTTGGGCATACACGGGCCTACGGAGAGGTGGCCGAGAGGCTGAAGGCGGCGGTTTGCTAAACCGTTATACGGTCAAAAGCCGTATCGTGGGTTCGAAT
>NZ_JBDKSS010000032.1:0-4835 GCF_039680535.1 Parvibaculum sp.
CTAAGAGCGCCGAGCGCATCAGCCCCGCGATGCGCGGCGGTCCGTCGATGACGACATGATCGGCGGTGAGCGCGATCTCGGGCGCCTCGCGATGGAGCGTGTCGCGCGCGAGACCCACCACGCCGAAGAGCCGAGAGACGTCCTCCCGCGCCCGCTGCTGCGACCAATCGAGTGCCGAGCCCTGCGGGTCGGCATCGATCAGCGTGACGCGCTTGCCGTGCAGCGCCAGCTCGCCGGCGAGATGAAGCGCAAGCGTGGTCTTTCCGACGCCGCCCTTCTGGTTGAGCAGAGCGACGATCATCTCTTCCCTCCCGGCTTGCGACCGAAGGGCAGCGACGGCTGTCGTGCTGGTGGCTCGGAGGCCTGCGCAGCGGAGGTGGCGCGTTTATCCGCAGATCGCGCGGACCAACAACAAGAGTTAGATTCTGAGTTAGACTCTAAGTTAAGGCCTGGAATCGCCGTTTCCGGCCAAAGCGTTAGCTGCGGTTCGTGCGTGCGAAGTCCCGATAGGGCTGCGCGCGGAGTCCCGATACCCATTGCGTGCGAAGTCCCGAGCGCTTCCACAGCCCCATCCACAGGCGCTGTGGATAAGTGGGCGGGCAGGATTCGGAGTAGCTCGCGCCGGCCATCGCGCTCGATGCGCAAGCGATAGCCGGGCAGCGGCTGGCGAGCGGCGATGCGCCGGATCTGAAGCGCGAAATCGGAGACGCGCACCAGGCTTCCGGACTTCTGGTGGAGATGCGCAATCTCGAACAGCCAACCCTTGGGCTGGCGGCCGGCATGCTTGCGGGCGACGCGATAGAGCCAGCGTTCGATGCCGCCGGTCAGCCGGAAATACGTGGGGTCGATGGCGAGGACGAGCGAGCGATCGATGACGCCGCGGTAGAACCAATCGGGAAGTACGAACTCCATGCCCTCGACGCGACCGTCGCGCGTCGTGCATTCCTCCCACTCGTTGATCCAGGAGAACTGGTGCCGCTTCCAATGCTCGCCGTTGCGGATGGTTGTGCGGATGACGGTCGACTGCAGGCGGGCGAGCGCACCTTTCAAGAGCTTGTAGTCGCGGGCGCCCGTCTGCCGTCCGATCGCTGTGAGGAGCTGGTAGGGCGTGAAGCGCAGGAAGCGCGAGGTTTTGAAGCCGAGGTTTTCGGCCTCGACGATCTGGCTCGCCGCCCAGATCAGCACGTCGGCGTCCCAAATGGTCGCCATGCCGTGTTCGGGCACGGCGTAGACCTCGACGCGGACATCGCCGGCCGCGTAGTGGATGGGAGTTGTGCGCCGGGCTTTAGCGAGCGAGAAGAACGGCCGCTCCATCAAGTCGCGCTGATCGCGCGGGCTGGCGTCGCCGGTGGCGACGACGAACGGGTCGAGCTTGCTCCGTTCGCTGGCTGTGATGGGGCGGGGCGACGACATCGACGAGCGCCGCTTCAACGATGCACGTGGCCGGCGGCGCGGGCCTCGACGTATCGAGGATCCGACGTCGAGCGACAGGCCGCCTGGTCGGCCCAGGCTTCGAGATCGCCCACCGCATAGACGACGCGACCGCCGAGCTTGCGGAAAGTTGGACCGCTGCCGTGGCAGCGATACTTTTCCAGCGTGCGCGGTGAGATGCCGAGGATGCGCGCCGCCTCATGGGTTCTGACGTAGCGGGCGGCGAGCTGCGCGGACCTGTCGAGCATAGGAAGCCTCCGTGTTGCCTCGAAGCGCCGCGGCAAAGTCGCGGCATGTCGAGGTCACGGTGGCGGAGGGGCTGGGCGTTGGGGGTGGACGAAGATTTTCGGAAGGTTGTGTCCCCCTTCACGCGGCAATGAGCGGACGATTGTCCAATTCGTCACGGGCAAGGCGGGAATGAATGGTGGGGCAGTGCGCGCTCAAGGCCGGTATGTGGCTGATCAGCCGCCGCGCAGAAATTTGAGATAGCCGCGTTCGACGAGTGCAATCGAGTCGTGGATCAGACGGTTGGCCGAGCGCCGGGCGTGAGAGTCTTTCCACTCGACCGATGGAAGTTGGGCCTGTTCCGAGCGCAGGATCTTTTCCGCGACGTCGCGAGGGCCACCGCCCATGTCGTGAATGTCGAAGGCATGGAGAAGCTGAACGAGACGGCGCTTGCGTTGCGTCGTCAGTCGCAGAGCCTGGGGGAGAAGGCCGATGGTTTGGCCGCTCAGCCGGCGTATGAAGCGCGATGCGACGTCGAGCCGAAGATCGACCGATACGACGCCGATAGGCAGGAGAATCATGGGGCGCCGAGCGGCCAGATCGCTGCTGAGCCGGATGTGGAGCTCGCCCGACCCATCGACGATGACGACCTCCCGGCCCTCGTCATCGGTTCGGTCAGCGACAATCGAGCCGAGTTGGGATGGGTCGAGGGCCACAGGGGCGAACCCGCTCGGCGCTGCATCGAGCAGCAGCGTGCCGGGCGATAGTTCTGGCAGCCAGGTGACGGGTTCGGAGCCGACCGGAATGCTCGGGTCGTGGGCGAAACCGCAACCCCCATCGTCGGGCGAAATCCGCACGAGCGGACTCCGCATCGACATGATCGCGCGCGATCTGGCGCTGGATTTGGGCGTAGTCACGCCGGTATTCGGCGTTGCGGCGCAGGAATTCGACGGCGAAGCCGGGGCGTTCGAGGCGATTCAAGTGATCGATCGTCTCCGGCGAGCGCCAATACTGTGTGGGCATGGCGTTTCCTCTCGTCTTGCTCCCCTATTCGGAGAGCTTCAAACCATCCGGAAACGCAGGCTTTGCGCTAGACCCTATGATTGCATCGCGCGCGACGACAACCCGTACAACGGATTTGCGGCGGCTTACTGCGCTCGTGGCTGAAGCAGGTGCCGATAGCCGGTTTCGGTCATCCAGCGGGCGCGGGCCAGGTGGCTTTCATGGACGATTTTGGCACGGCAGGGCTCTTGCGCCGGATCGAGGCCGAAGAGCACCAGCACGACCTCTCGCCAGTCAGCGCCCTCTTCCTCGGCCATCAGCAACCGTAGGTATATCGCCAGATGTTGCTCATCATAGGCGTTCACGCGGTCGGTAAGCGGCGGCCGGTCACAGAAGGGCGCCTCGGTCATTGCGATCTTTCCCCCGTCGAGATCAAAGCAATGGAGTAGGAATTCATTTACCGCAAATTTTGACAGACTTCGCGCCTGATTAAGCCGGTGTCGTGATGCTTATGGCGCATCACGTTGCTCAAATTGACGGTGCAGAAGCAGTCGAGACCAGGGATGGATAGCATACCCCGCGGACGAATCGGAATGATCGTTCCTGGAACGATGATTCCGATATCGGCTCCATCGTCGCCATGGATCTCAAGGAGGTCGTGGCGATCAATCTGCGTCGGTTGCGTCATGCGAAAGGAATGACGCAAGAAGAGTTGGCCGAACGGGCCGGGTTGAGCGCCCGGTACATTGGCGCGATCGAGCGCGCCGACGTGTCGGCGAGCGTCACGGTGCTGGGTCAGGTAGCCGAAGCGCTGGAGGCGGAGGCGGCCGAGTTGGTGCGAGGCCCTCATCGAAAGGGCGACTCGGCGGTCTCGGCCGAGCCTCAAGAATAGCGTCTTCGCGCCGTGCGCCTCTGGGTTCGACCTGGGCCGACGGCGGTCGAGGAACTCTCGCAAAATAGAAGCGATGCCCCGCCCGGACCAGCCGGACGGGGCATTGTAGGCGGGGTCAGTCGCTCCGGCGGCCGTTGGGGCGGGACCAGATCAGGCTGTAGCCTTCACCCTCTTCGTCGTCGAAGAGGTTGGCGAAGATCGGGGCGGTGAAGCTCGGATCGTCGAGCTTGAGGCCCAGATAGTCGCGGCCCTCGTTGGAGCGCTTGGCCCAGGCGGCGCCGATCTCGACTCGGCCGACATAGACGCGGTGGCTGGGGCTGTTGTCGCCGGAGCGGGTGGTTTCGGGGACGATCCGGACGTTCTTGGCCTGGACCGAGAGGGTGACGATTTCGCCGGTGAATTCGTTCGAGCCGGTCTTCTTGAAGGTGCCGATGGTCGCCATGGTAGTTCTCCTTGATCTCTGTTTCCGAGCCCGCACCATTGCGGCCTCGATGGTGATCGAGGGGCCGGAGGCGATCGACGGCGCACCCCGAAGGGGCTCGACAGCAAAGGAGGGACTTTCTTGTCTCGCGAGGAATGACGGCGCAGCCGGCAGGGGAAGAAAGTTTTGACGCCGCTGTTGCGCCATAGGCGGTCGAGGCTTCAGCCGGCCTTCGGCCAGATCAATCCATCGAAGAGGCCGTTCGGTGCGCTCGGCCTGACAGAGCTGACATCAAGGGGAACGTGGCGACTTTCGAGTCGCCGCAAGCTCCGGCCGGTGAAGGCGACGGCGATCCGAGCCCTGTCCTGGCTGCCAACGGATTTCCCGTTTCGAAGCCCAAGCTCCGGCTGCACGCTCCATTTCACACGACTTGTAGGCCGGGTCTCGCCGCCGTCACCATCTGGTCCAAGCGCTCAGACGACCGCCATGACTCCGGCGACTCTGCGATGGCGGGCTGAACTTCACCGCCGAAGCCGCTCTCTGGTCAGCTTCGATGACGGGGACTGCCGGGGGCCCGGATGCCTGATCTGACCCCGCCCCGCCGACGCGACGGTGTCAGCCCCGCGCCAAGCCCTGTCCGGCCGGTCCGGGCGTGGCCATTCCGGTGAAGCGAACGAACGCCGTGACGCTGACGGCGATCGCGCCGATGACGGCGAAGATCGTCTGCCACGTAGGCGAAGGCATAGCCATCTGGGCGATTCCATGCGTGGCGCTGTAACCGGCGACGGCGGCGGGCGCGACGTAAAGGAGGATGATCAGGAGCCGAAGCCACGTCCACGGCACAAAGGCAAGCGCGAGCTGGCC
>NZ_JBDKSS010000033.1:0-22175 GCF_039680535.1 Parvibaculum sp.
AAAGAAAGAGAAAATCCTCGACCGGTGCCTTGTAGCTCGGCATATCGCGCGCTCCGTTCCGTTGCTTTCAATGATGTCAGTAAGCGGCGCGGATATTGCAGGAGGACGCTGCGGAAGGCAAGGGGGGCTACTAGGAGTAATGAGCGCGGTGTCACGCGTCGATGGTCAATCTTCGCCTTTTGAGCTTGCCCAAGCTGGTAGCGCGCCAAGATACAAGAGCTCTTCGCGCATGAGAGGGTCGAAAACTTCTGGAATGAGGTACGACATGATTCGCCATTCGGGCTCGTCTCTGAGGCATAGATTACCTTCTACTGCCTTCATTGCGCGTTCGATATGCTGTCCCACAGATCCGTTTAGCAGTCCATGAGCGCGTGTCGAGCTAATCAGCTCTCGCAACAACTCTGCATATCGCTGAGTTGCTGTCGACGTATGCAGGAGCGTATTGAGCATCGCTCGAATGTTGGGATGCCGCGTTGTATAGTTGCGCTCTTTGCCATTGGCGAACGCTAGGATAGAAAAAACGATAGAAATCAGTCGAAGTACGGCGAATTTCGATTCTTCAAACGTATCCCAATACGACAACGTTGAAACCGCTTCCCCTAATTTAGAAAATGTCTCGATGGCCTCAGGATGCGCTGTTGAGCGTTCATCCCAACCGGGTTCAAGGACGTTAAACAGATCGAACCAAGGCTTGCGTCTTTCGTTTATGCGATGCTTAAGCGCTTTAGTAATTCTATCTTCGTGATAGCAAAGTCCGTTTTCGTTCGGGAATATCAATTTGTCGAGGCGCACGAGAATTGGATCGTCGAACGACTCTTCAGCATTCTTCATATAGCAGGTTAGCATCAAGGTCTTATTCTCTCGAGATGCTCGGATCGAGTATCGGTCAAGAGTGAAGGCATTGCCTCTGTGCCTGCGTATCACGTCCCGAAAACTCTGGGGGATGTCATCCGTACGTGGATCGATTCCGTAGAAGATCCATATAAGGCTAACCCCCTCACGCTCGTAATGGATGGATCTCGCTGATATTTCTGTTTGAAATGTATTTGAAAGTTGGACTTCAAATGAGAATGGACGAAATCCCTTCCATTCGAGATAGACGTCTGGGTATCGCCCAAACCCGTTCTCTGTTGGAGGCAAATACTCCTCAATCGAGCTGCGAACATAGCGCGAATCTTGCTTCGCAAGCTGTTCGATCTGTTCACAGAGCACTATATGAGCGAGTGACTTTTGATTGCCATGATATTGAGTCGCACGAATTTCGCTGGGCGCTGTTGTTTTGCCGCTATGCCAAGGACAGTTTGTACCGCCCCCACCATAATGTACGAAAAGTGGAAGATATCTATCACCACGTTTTTTAGATCGAATAAAGACCCTGTCGCCGCACCAGAGGCAGCGTGCTTCTAAGCCCGTAGGTTTTCCTTGTGCGCGATCAGTAATACGATCTCGAAGAATTCCCCATTCGTCGTCCGGCATAGAAATGAGTTCTTTTGCCGTGATGGGTCCAATGCCTCCGTCGAATGAGGCGGCCTCAACAATTCTAGTTGGACTGCTTGATGCTGAGGGCATGGGACGGTAACAAGCCTATTGTCATATTAGCAGAAATTCTCTTCATCACGCTCTAAGTACGCCCTTAGTTATGGTTTTGCTCTCGACGTGGTCTTGGGGCGCGTACTTGTAATGCGTCCGGTCTCCGCGTCTCGCGCGAATTTAATGACGAGTTTCGTGCCAGTTGCCTCGGCGATCTCGTAGAGCGTTTCGATGGTCGTGTTGGCGCGGGCGCTTTCGATGCGGGCGACGAGGGATTGCGGTTTGCCCATGGCTGCGGCGATGTCGGACTGGCTGAGTTTCTTCGAGGCCCGCACCTGCTGCACCGCTTCGGCGGCGATGCGCATGGCGCGCGCGCGCGCGAAGCCCGCGCGGACTTCAGGTTTCTTCATCGCCCGGGCTTTCACATCCGCGAATCCGATCATGTCCTTGCGTTTCGTCATCACTCGTACTCCTTCAGTCGCTTCTCGGCCAATTTGATCGCGTCGTCTGGCGTCTTTTGCGTCTTCTTCTCGAAAATGTGGAGCACCAGAAGCGTCTCTCCCGCGATGCTCGCATGCAGCGCACGGCCGATGCCGTCCGGGCCGGAGACGCGGAACTCCCATATCTTTCCGCGAATGTGTTTGCGCTCATCCGCTTCAAGCTTCTGCGGCCCGAATTTCTGGACGGTGTCCAGCAATTCGATGAGCACGCCCTGAAGGCTCGGCTTCAGCTTCGAAAATTCCTTCTCGACGCGCTTGCCGGCAAAATGGATCGTCCACCCCATGGGGGTTATATAACGTATATGTTATTGAAATGGAAGACCCTGGCCTTCGCCGCGGTGTCGTGACGCTGGACCCCGGATCGGGTCCGGGGTGACGGGCAGGAGGGATGGAAACATACATGCAAAAAACTAATCCCCGCCTCATCATCAGCACCCATATTACCTCCATCGCCTTCGCGAAGGGACGTGCCGGACCGTCCGATGCGTGGGAGGCGAGCGGCATCCGGGACTCGCGAGGGTAACGGACTCGTGGGACCGGACGTTCGGGCAGTACGGCGATCGGAACACGAAGAAGTCGAAAAAATGCCGCGCGCGGGGCGGGGCGCTTTCGCCCCTGCACATGCCACATGTCACATGCGGGACATGTGCGAATGACGTTCCCGCCCCGCGCCCCTTCACCGGCGCGCCGCGTGTCACACCCCCGGAGGCGAAGCCTCGCGGGGCTGGACGCGTATTCGCCATGGGCGTCGTATGGGCTGGCGCGCAACAAAGGGGACGTCATGCCGGACTTGATCCGGCATCCATCTTTCTCGTGTCGCGCGTGGCAAAGCTGGACCCCGGATCAAGTCCGGGGTGACGGGTGTGTCAGGTGGGGGGGGAGTGCCCGATGGGCGTCATGCCGGACCTGATCCGGCATCCATCTTTCCCGTGTCGTGTGTGGCGAAGCTGGACCCAGGGTCGAGCCCGGGGTGACGGGTGTGTTGGGTGGGGGGCGGAGTGCCCGATGAGCGTCATACCGGACTTGATCCGGCATCCATCTTTCCCGTGTCGTGTGTGGCGAAGCTGGACCCCGGGTCGAGCCCGGGGTGACGGGTGTGTCAGGTGGGGGCGGAGTGCCCGATGAGCGTCATGCCGGACGTGATCCGGCATTCATCTTTCTCGTGTCATGTGTGGTGAAGCTGGACCCCGGATCGAGTCCGGGGTGACGGGCGGGGATGGGCTGCGCGTCTCCCCAGCCTCACTCCGTTTTCTGCCATTCCTTCATCGCCCTGGCGAAGTGATCGACGAAGAGTTTCGCCTTGGGCGTTGTCAGCCGGTTGGTGGGATAGACCGCATAGATGCCGCGCTCGGGGCCTTTCCAGTCGTCGAACACCATGAGGAGTTTCTTCTCGCCAAGTTCCTTCGTGACCATCCAACTGGGCAGGGCGGTGAGGCCGAGCCCTTCGACGGCGGCGGCGCGCATGGCCGCGCCCGTCGAGGTCGTGAAGGACGGCGTGATCGGCACGGCGATCGCCTCGTCGCCCTTCTGCAGCGGCCATTCGCTCGCCCATTTCTGATGGCCGAAGGCGATGATGCGGTGGCCGGCGATGTCATGCGGGTGCTTGGGCCTGCCCGCCGCTTTCAGATAGGCGGGCGAGGCCACCACGACGACCTGCGAGGTGCCGATGCGGCGCACGACGAGATTGGGCGCGGGCTCCGGCGCGATGCGAATGGCGAGGTCGAGCCCTTCCTCGACGAGGCTCACATAGCGCGGGCTTTCGACGAGTTCGATCTGGATCTTCGGGTAGAGCGCGAAAAAGCTTTTCAGCGCCGGCACGATGGCGAGGTCCGAGAATGTGTCCGGCGCGCCGATGCGGAGCGGCCCGGAAGGTTCGCTGCGCAGCGCCTCGACCTCGGCGCGGGCGGCGGCGGCCTCTTCCACGGCGCGCGCGGCGCGGGCGAGGAAGGTGCGGCCGGCTTCCGTCGGCGTCACCTTGCGCGTCGTGCGCTCAAGCAGCCGCACGCCGAGCCGGGCTTCGAGTTCGCGTACCGTTTCGCTGACCGTCGATTTCGAAAGGCGAAGCTTTTCGGCCGCCCGGGTGAAGCTCCCGGTCTCCGCGACGGCCACGAAAATCTCCATCCCCTGAAAGAGCTCCATGCCCAATTGTTCGCCGTTTCCGAACTTAATGTCCAGCTTCGGCCGGCTTATCGGCAGGCCGGACGCGGGGTAATCAGGGGGCGTTCCGGTCACGGAGCATCGGATTTACCGGCTCGGAGGAGGCTACTCCATGAATGCGTTATCCATCGATGTAAGAACGCTCACCAGCGGCGGCGGCGAAGTGCTCGACATTCTGGGCGCGGATATCACGGTCAAGGCGACGGGTGAGCGGGGCGGCGTCTTCCTCGCGGATCATCCGGTGCCGGTCGGCTATTTCGTGCCGCCCCATTCCCATGCGGTCGAGGAAGAGATGTTCTTCGTGACC
The DNA here is from genome assembly GCF_039680535.1 of Parvibaculum sp. Lineage (GTDB taxonomy): Bacteria > Pseudomonadota > Alphaproteobacteria > Parvibaculales > Parvibaculaceae > Parvibaculum. The sequence goes on from NZ_JBDKSS010000033.1 coordinate 4,495, forward strand.
GAGGGCGAAGTCACCTTCGACACTGACGCGGGCATGAAGGTCGCCGGTCCCGGCGATTTCGTTCATGCGCCGCAGGGCTCGCGCCACGGCTTCAGCAATCCTGGGCCGAAGCCCGCCCACATGATCGTCGTCGCCTCGCCGGGTGCCGCCTTCACGGAATTCTTCCGCTCCCTCGACCGCAAGGCCAAGGCCAGCGGCATCACGCCCGCCGACGTTCAGGAAATCGCCGCCGAATACGGCATCGCCATCGGCTGAATCCCGGGTCGCCTCAGCATCCCTTTCTCACCCCCTCGGCCGCAATCCCCCGCCGGTCGAGGGGGATGAGGTCCGCCTTCGCCGCGCCCCGCGCGATCATGGCGAGGTCGGTCGCCACGTCCTGCGCGTGATCCTCGAGATCGCCCGCGCGCCAGACGATGCAGCGGGCATAGGGCGTCTCGTCCTTCGCGCGCAGCCCCGGCCTGTCGGGGATTGACGCCTCCGTCAGCGTCGCGCGAAGCCATGCGAGGCGCTCGTCGGCGCGGGCCGCGAGCGGGCGCGCCTCGTCGGGCGACAGCCCTGCATCGATCCTGTCTGTGAGCGTCAGCAGTTCGGCCTGAAGTTTCGCAATGTCACCAAGCGTCGCCGCATAGCGCGTGCGGTCGTAAGTGTCTGCATGGGCGGTGGTGGAGATTACCAACACAAAAAACGTCATGGCCCGGCTCGTCCGGGCCATCCACGCCTTTCCCTTTTCACCGCGAAAGGCGTGGATGGCCCGCATGAAACGGGGCATGACGGAACGGATGAAAAGCGACATCACACCGCCAACTGCCGCTGCATCGACGCGCTATCCCGCGCGCCCCAGCGCCGCGCGATCTTGCTGCCGCGCATTTCGAACCATTCCATGGCAACGAGTTCATATGACTTGCCGGTCGGCTCCGTGCCCCGGAAGGGCGCGCGGAACGTGCCGCGCTCCGTATAGCGCACGGCCACCTTGTCGCCCTCGGCCACCATGTCCTCGATGATGAGCTGGAGCCCATAGGCCGCATGGAGATCGCGCCAGACGGGCATGGCGACCTCGTCGATATTGCCCCAGCCGAGGACGCCCTGGATCACCGCGTCTTCGGTGAAGAGCGGGCGCAGCGTTTCGAAGTCGCCCGCGCTGAAGGCGGCCGCATAGCGGCGGATGATGTCCTTATGGGCTTCGCTCATGATTTCCCCTGTCTGTCAGCGGGCGCATGATAAGCGGGCCGGGCGTTCGCGGAAAGCGTCAGGCGGCTCTGGCGAGGAGAGCGCCGATGTCCGGCAGGCCGAAGCCAAGGTCGATCAGCGTCGCGTCTTCGACCATGGAGGCCGTTTCCTCGATGCCGAAAGGCGCATAGCCGTCATATCGTTCGCGGCACACCATGGCCATGACGCGAGGCGGCTGGCCTTCGGGCGCTGCAAGCGGAAGCATCAGCATTTCGATGCGGCCGGGCCTGCCGCCCTCATAGATATGGCTGTAATGCGAGAGAATGCCGATGCGGGCCTGCGCGACGGTGGTGAAGGCAAGGCCGACCTGTCCGCGAAGGGCGGGCGGCGTCAGCTCGATCATGTTCATGCCGCGCGGCTCGAAGCCCATGCGTTTGACGGCGAGCGTTCCGGCAAGGCGAAAGCGGATCGTCGCGGCGTCGATGACATCGTAGATCAGCAGTTCCGGCAGGAGTGTCTTCATCGCGCCGAGGTCGAGCGCGTCGGCGCGCGGCAATTCATTCGCCCGGCGATGGCTCTGCCAGCACTGAAGGAATTTGCCCGTGCTTTCGAATTCGAATGACGCAGCTTCGGCGTCGGGGCAAAGCGCGATGGGGGGAAGGGTGGGATCTACAGGAAACATCGAATCTTCAACTCTCGGTACGGCCGCGATTCTAGCCGTTGAAGGTTAATGCTTTCCGCGCCGTCCCGCCTCATTCCCCCCGTTTCGTGGTTAGCTATTGGTAAAGACCGGCTTGCGCTTTTGAAGGAATGCGGCGATGCCTTCCTTCATGTCGTTGGTCTGCGAGCAGAGGATCTGATTGCGGTCTTCCATCGCGATGGCCGCTTCGAGGCTTCCCGCATCGACCGACATGTTGAGGCATTCCTTGGTGAGGCGGAGCCCGATCGGCGAGGTGGTCAGCATCTCATCGATATAGGGTTGCGCCGCCTCTTCCAGTTTTTCGTCCGGCACCACTTCGGAGACGAGACCGACGCGCTCGGCGCGGGCCGCGTTGATGAAGCGGCCCGTCATCATCAGTTCGGACGCAACGGAGACGCCGACAAGGCGCGGCAGGAAGTAGGAAACGCCGATATCGCAGGCTGAAAGACCGATGCGGATGAAGGCGGCGTTCATGCGCGCGCTCGTCCCCGCGATGCGGATGTCGGAGGCGAGCGCGAAGGCGAAGCCGCCGCCGCAGGCCGGGCCATGGATCAGGCTGATGATCGCCTGCGGGCAGCGCCGCATGCGCATCACGATCTCGCTGATGGCGCGCTGGGTCTTCAGACCCTCCACTACGCCGCCGCGCGCATTGTCGCCCGTGTCGGTCCGCGCGATGGAACTCGCCTTGAGGTCGAGCCCGGCGCAGAAGCCGCGGCCCGCACCCTTCAGCACGACGATGCGGACGGACTGGTCGGTATAGAGCTTGAGGAAATAATCCTGCAACTCGGAGATCATCTTCGGATTGAGCGAATTGAGCGCGTCGGGGCGGTTCATTGTCACCCAGTCGACGGCCCCTTCCTTGCGGATGATCAGCGTTTCGTAAGCTGCCGTAGCGTCAGCCATGCTCTCTCTCCCTGTAGGTCTGGTTCTTGTTGGGAGAAGGCTACAGGCTGGCGGCGCAAAAGGGCAAAGGGGAATCTATTGCTGCTCGGTTTCCATCCGGAGCAGCACGCGCTCGGGCAGATCGAGCCATTTGAGCGCGAGAATGCCGCCCGCCTCGACGCGCGTAACCTCGGCCGCGAAAGGCTGGCCGGGCGCCGTCGGCTTCCAGCGCAGCGTGCCGCTCACGATGTCGCCAATTGCCGCGACGCTCGTGTAATTGCAGAGACACGCGCCGCCGGTCGACCAGTTGAGTGCCCGATGGTCGATCCCGCCGATGGAGACGATGAGCACGGGATCGTCCGCACGCGCGGAGGCGCGATGCTCGGGCATTTCAAGCCTTCCACGCAAACCTTCGACCAGACGAGAAATCAACGACATGCCGCCCCCGCGATGCATGGCAAGATAGGCGGGCATTGTGACAGCTTGTGCCGCGATGCCAAGGTGAAAAGCCGGTTTCGTGAGTATCCGTGACAGGGCTTCCGGCGGTCCCGGACCTTCGCTATAAGGATTCGAAGTCCAATGAGTGGAGCAATCCAATGCCGCAGGCCGGAAAGCCCGCCCCCATCCTGATCGAGGTGGGACCTGGCGAGCTCGTCGACAAGATCACCATTCTGGCCATCAAGTCGGAGCGCATGACCGATCCCGACAAGCTTCGGAATGTGCGTTACGAGCTCGACGTGCTGGACCGCGCCCGTCGGTCCCATGTGCCCGATACGCCGGAACTGCGCGCGCTCGAAGCCGAGCTCAAGGCCGTGAACGAGGCGCTGTGGGTCATCGAGGACGATATCCGCCAATGCGAGGCGGACAAGGATTTCGGCCCGACGTTCATCGAGCTCGCCCGCTCGGTCTACAAGCAGAACGACAGGCGCGCGATGCTGAAGAAGGACATCAACCGCATTACCGGCTCGGTGATCGTCGAGGAAAAGTCCTACACCGAATTCAATTGAACGGTCAGGCGGACGCCGGCAGCTTGGCGCGCAGGTGAATCTCGTCGAGCACGCGCTCGAGGGGAAGCGCCGAGAGATGCGCGACCTCGATTGCCGCGAAATTCTCGCGTTCGATTCCCGTGCGCTCCGCCGACATATGCGAGCCGAACAACGCAAGACCCGGCGCGCCGATATGGGCGGCAAGATGCGTCGGGCCCGTGTCGTTGCCGACGACGAAGGCGGCGCCCTTCAGCACGCCGGCGAATTCGAACCAGTTGATGAAGCCGCGCGGACCGGTGAGCTTGATCCCCGGAATCTCTTTTGCCAGCTCCAGCTCGTCCGGGCCCGGCGCGATGACGACTTCCTGACCTTCCTCGATCAGACGCTTGGCGAGCGCCGCATAATAGGGCCAACGCTTCTGCGGGTGGCGAGCCGATGAGCCGGGGATCAGCACGATATAGGGGCGCTTAACGCCTGCGTCGGCGAGGAGAGCCGTCACATCGTCTGCGAGCCACGAAACATCGGGGTGCCGCGTGTGGCGCACGGGAACGCCCGCGTCCTTCAACTGCCCGGCGAGACGGTCGAGCGTGCGGATTTTCTTCGGGTGCTTCGCGCGGTGCGGATGGCTGCATCCCGGCGCCGTCCCCGACCAGTTCGTGTCCTGGAAGAACCAGCGGAAGTAGCTCGCCGTGCGCGGAGAGTTCTGAAGGTCATAGACCATGTCGAACTTCTCGGCCTTGAGCTGCTTGCCGAGTTTCCACATGAGGTCGAGGCGCCAGCGTGGCGCGCGTTCGTCGACCAGAACGCGATCGATCCACGGGCAGCGCTCGAAGAGGCGGCGATAGGGCGGCGTCGTCAGAACGACGATTTCATCATTCCTGTGATGCTCGCGAATATCCCGGAGCGCGCCCTCGCACTGAATGACGTCGCCAAACGCGCCATGTTTGATGATCAGGATGCGGCTCATGCCAAGCTCGGTCTCGCGTCTCTCGCATTGCGCAGGCTTCCGGTCGGGCCCGCTCCAGAATGTCACAGGTCCCCCTGCCGTGCGAGGGCTATTGCGCATGAGAAGCACCTCCTAGACTATGCGCGCGTGGCTGACAACATGGTCGCGGCGACGGAAAGAGAGCGCTCTCCCGTTGTTGTTACTGCTGGCAGTGCGCCCGTTGCGATTTGAGTGACCGACAGGAGAGCCCGTACCGGGCGGCCGATATGAGCCAGGCGAAAGAAGACACGTTGAAGAGCCTCGGGCTCGCACCGCAGACGAGCGCCACCGATATAAAGAGCCTGATATCGCGACGCCCATGGCTTTCCGGCGGTATCGCTCTCGTCATTCTTGCCGTGCTCGCGCGGCTCATCTTCTTCGGCGGCAACGGCGCGGTCGAATATGTGACCGACAAGGTGGCGCGTGGCGATCTCAAGGTCACGGTGACGGCGACCGGCACGGTCGAGCCGGTGACGACGGTGACGGTCGGCAGCGAAGTCTCGGGCCGCCTCGAAAAGGTTCTCGTCGATTACAATGATCAGGTGAAGCAGGGACAGGTTCTTGCCGAACTGGACACAAGCTCGCTTCAGATGACGGTGGAGAAATCCAAGGCCAATCTGGAGGATGCCCGGGCGACCGTTCTGCAGTACGAGGCGACGCTGATCGAGACGACCGCGAAGTGGAAGCGCTATCGCGAACTGTCCAGGCAAAATGCGATTTCGAAGCTCGACCTCGACACGTCCTACGCCGATATGAAACGCGGGGAGGCGAACCTCGCCAGCGCCAGGGCGAAAGTCAAATCCTACGAGGCGCAGCTTTCGGTGGACGAGACGTCGCTTTCCAAGGCGATCATCAGATCGCCCATCGATGGCGTCGTCATCGAGCGCGATGTCGAGCCGGGTCAGACGGTTGCCGCGACTTTCGAGACGCCGACGCTTTTCACGCTCGCCGACGATCTGCGTCACATGGAGTTGCAGGTGAAGGTGGACGAGGCCGATGTCGGCCAGGTTCTCGTCGGGCAGAAAGCGACCTTCACGGTCGACGCCTATCCGAACCGGCGCTTCGAAGCCGAGATCGAAAAGGTCCGCTATGCCTCGACGACGACGAACAATGTCGTCTCTTATGTCGCCGTCCTGACCGTCGATAACTCCGAGCTTTTGCTTCGCCCCGGCATGACTGCGACGGCGGAGATCGTGACGGCGGAAAAGAAGGATGCGCTTCTTGTCCCCAATGGCGCGACGCGTTTCACGCCGCCCAATGAGAAGGCGCCCGAGGCCCGCGTGTCGGAGAAGGGCATCGTCGAGAAATATGTCTGGGTGTTGAAGGACGGAAAGCCGGTCGCCGTTCCCCTGCAACTCGGTCTCACGAACGGCCAGAAGACCGAGATTCTGGCTGGCGACATTGCGCCAGATGCCGTCGTCATCACCGACGTCAAGACGAAGGGAAAGTAGCCGTGGCTGTTCCTGCGGCATCCCCGGCGCTGATCGAGTTTCGCCAGGTCGCGAAGGTTTACGGACATGGCGAGAACGCCGTGCATGCGCTCGACGGCGTCGATCTCGTCATCAATGACGGCGAATTCGTCGCCATCATGGGGCCGAGCGGGTCGGGCAAGTCGACCTGCATGAACATCATCGGATGCCTCGATACGCCAACCTCCGGCCAGTATCTCTTTCGTGGCGTCGATGTCGGCTCCCTCAGCCGCGATCAGCGGGCGCTTCTCCGCCGCAACCATCTGGGCTTCGTCTTTCAGGGCTTCAATCTTCTGAAGCGCACCACCGCGCTGGAGAATGTCGAGCTGCCGCTCATCTATCGCGGCGTGCCCCGTGCCGAGCGCCATGCCCGTGCGCGCGAGGCGCTTGCCGCGGTTGGGCTTTCCGATCGTGGCGACCACACGGCGTCGGAGCTTTCCGGCGGGCAGCAGCAGCGCGTCGCCATCGCGCGCGCCATCGCCAGCGATCCCGCAGTCATCCTTGCCGACGAGCCAACCGGCAATCTCGACTCGCATCGCTCGCGGGAGATCATGGAACTGCTCGCGAGCCTCAACCGCGACCGCGGCATCACTGTCGTCATGGTGACGCATGAGCCGGACATGGCTCTTTATGCGCGCCGGGCGGTGAGCTTTTTAGATGGCCGGATCTCCACCGACCAGGCGCAATCCGGTCACGCGCCAGCGGGCGGGGCATAATCATGTTCCTCGAAACGCTGCTTCTCGCCTTCCGCGAAATCCGCCGCAACGTCATGCGTTCGGCGCTCACCATGCTCGGTATCATGATCGGCGTCGCGGCGGTCATCGCCATGGTGACGCTGGGCGGTGGGGCGAAGCAGAGAGTCTCGAACGATATCTCAAGCCTCGGCAAGAACCTGCTCATGGTCATGCCGGGGACACACCAGAGAGGTCCGTCGAGCGGCGGCGCGCCGTTCAAGAACGAGGATGTGCAGGCGATCAAACGCAGCATCGACGGCGTGCAGGCGGTTGCGCCCATGTCGACCTCATCGGTTCGCGCCGTCTACGGCAACACCAACTGGACGACGACCGTCTCGGGCACGACAAATGCCTATTTCGAAGCACGCCAATGGGCGGTCGAGAAAGGACGTCTCTTCGACGAGGCGGAAGAGCGCTCCGGCCGCACCGTGTGCCTGATCGGCGCGACGGTTCATAAAAATCTCTTCGGTCAGCAGGACCCGATCGGAGCGCGCATTCGCCTTGGCACAGGCTCATGCGAAGTGATCGGTCTTCTGGAGGGCAAGGGTTCATCGGGCTTCGGCAGCGATCAGGATGACACCGTGATCATGCCGCTCTTCGCCTTCCAGCGGCGCATTTCCGGCGTCGACGATGTTTCGATGATCTTCATCTCGGCGCGCAGCGAAGGCTCCATCGACAAGGTGAAGGCGGCGACCGAAGCCCTGCTTCGGCAGCGCCGCCATATCGTCGGTGGCAAGGAAGACGATTTTCAGGTGCAGGACATGCGCGAGATCGCAAGCCTCGTCGAGAGCACGACGACGTTGCTGACCGCCTTTCTCGGCGCGGTCGCCGCGATCAGCCTTCTCGTGGGCGGCATCGGCATCATGAACATCATGCTCGTCTCGGTGACGGAGCGAACGCGCGAGATCGGCATTCGCCTCGCCATCGGCGCCTATGAGCGCGAGGTGCTCTTGCAGTTTCTCGTCGAAGCGGGATCGCTTTCGCTCGCGGGCGGCATTGTCGGTATCCTCATCGGTCTGGCGATCTCCGCCTTTGTCGCGCCGATGGTCGGCATTCCCTTCGTGCTCAATCTCTGGATCATCGGCGTCGCCTTCGTCTTCTCGGCGGCGGTCGGCGTCGTCTTCGGCTATTTCCCGGCCCGCAACGCGGCGCGCCTCGATCCGATCGAGGCGCTGCGTTACGAGTGATCAGCCGGGAAGGATCGGCAGCGAGACGAAGGAACCGCCTTCGCCGCCGCTGACGACCGTGAGCGTCGTGACGCGGCAATCGATAAGCCTCGTGTCGAGAGGCGCGTCGCCCGTTCCCGGATTGACTGCGAAGGCGGGATAGTTCGCCGCCGCGAGCGAAAGGCGAAGCGCGTCGCCCGGCTGGAGCGTCGCGCAGGTGGCGCGCATGGTGATGTTCACGAGCCCGTCCTGAACGCTCCCCACCCGCGCATGGCCTTGCGTGAGATTGAAGACCTGCCCGCCCGGCGTCACGCGCGAAAGAATGGCGCTGACATCGTAGCTCGGCTGGTCGGCGGAGATGGCGAGCGACACGCTCACCTCGCCGGCAAGGGCAAGCGGCGCGTCGAGTGGCGCGGACGTATAGGTCGCTATGTCGGTGCGGTCGTCGAGTGCGGCGCGGTTCTGCATGCCGCCGGGATAGGCATTGTGCCCGCCGAGCGAAGGCGCGGGCCGCCACGGATCATGCACGATGCGGTCGGGAACGGCGTCGCTTGCAGGTTCCTCGGTGAGGGTGCCCGACGCCGTCGTGGTTGAAAGCCCCTTGCTTGCGAGGAAGCGAGGCGCCGCCGTTTCAGGCCATGCGTCGAACCCGCACCATTCCCTCGCGACGAGATCGAAGAGTTCGACATCGGGTGTCGATGGCGCCGCCGCGCCCTTCAGAACATGGTCGAACCATTCGATCTGGCGCTCGTCGATGGTGCTGACGGCGCTGGCGCCCATGTCCACGCCGCCGATCACGCGGCCCCATGGAATATGCGTCCAGGGGCCGATGACGAGCTTCTGCAATGCGGTCGTGCGCCTCGCGGCATCCTTCCAGAAGCCGAGCGTGCCCATCAGGAATCCGTCGTACCAGCCGCCGATATGCAGCATGGGAATGTTGATGGGCTTGTCGGCCAGCGCATCGCGCGGCGCGCGCTTCTGCCAATATTCGTCGCGCGTCGGATGCGCCACCCAGTCGGGGTAATGCGCGTAAGAGCCGAATTCCTCGACGACCTGGGGCATATAGGGGCGCGCTTCGTTGAGCGGCGGATTGCGGGAGGCGGAGAGGAGCGCAATATAGGCTTTCTCGTCGCCCGCGATGCGCGCTTGCTCCGCCGCCATTTGCAGGCCCCAGCCGAGGCCCCCCGAAAAGCAGAAGGCGCCGCCCTCATAGGCCCAATCGCCATGAATGTCATAGCCGCACATGGCGGGGCAGATGGTCGCCAGCGCCGGCGCCCCCGATGCGAGCGCCAGAAGCTGCGTCACGCCCTGATAGGAAAAGCCATACATGCCGACCTTGCCGGTCGAGCCCGGCAGCCCTGCGGCCCATGCGACCGTCTCGCCGCCGTCGCGCACATCGTCGACGAAGAGCCGGTACTCGCCGTCTGATGTCCCGCGTCCGCGCACATCCTGAATAACGACGATATAGCCATGCGCCGCATACCAGGACGGATGGGCATAGACCACGGTCGCCGCGATCTTGCGGCCATAGGGCTGGCGCATAAGCAGAACGGGAAAATCTCCCGTGCCCCGCGGTCGATAGATATCGGCGTCGAGCCGCACGCCATCCGACGTGATCATCGATTGCGTGACGGGTCCATCGACTTCGTAAGGCAGGCGCATAGCATCATCCACTCGTGAGAACTCGGACCCGACACTACAAGATTCGTACCACCTCCATCCGCGATGTTGCGGCTGGCATGGCGCTTGCTCCTGTTGCGGGAAAACGGAGTACCCCCCATGTTGCCCATCAAGAAATCCATCGCCGATTATCCCTGTTATCGCATCAGCCCCGACGACACGAATTACTTCGCGCTGGTCATGGACCCGGTCGCCGACAATGTGTCTTTCGTCACCGTCGTCGAAGTGTTCGAGAAGGGGGGGAAGACGCCGCCCAATTCACACGACACCGCCTATGAAATGTTTTTCGTCCTGAAGGGCGAGGGCAAGGCCTGGTGCGACGGCAATGAGACGACGCTGAAAGCGGGAGACGTTCTCGTTCTGCCGCCGAAGTCCGAGCATGTCGTCGAGAATACGGGCAACGGCAAACTCTATTGCCTGACGACGATGATGCCGAACGAGGGATTTGCCGAGCTTATCCGCAAGGGAACGCCCGTGGCGCTCGACGCCGAAGACATCGCCGTTTTCGGAGGAATGTGAGATGGCTGTGCCGAAGAAGCCGCGCTACTGGCACGAACTCACGACCTTCGATTTCGACGCGCTGGACAAGGACAAGGTGGTCGCCGTCCTGCCTGTGGGCGCAACCGAACAGCATGGACCGCATCTGCCCGTTCTGGTCGATGCGGGGCTCAACAAGGCCATTGTTGACAGGGCGATTTCGCTTCTGCCGCAGGAACTCGATGTTCTGGTACTGCCGGCGCAAACCATCGGCAAGAGCGACGAACACGCCGCCTTTCCCGGAACGCTCACGCTGTCGACCGAAACGCTGATCCGCGTCTGGACCGAGATCGGCGAATGCGTCGCGCGGGCGGGCATCCGCCGTCTGCTCATCTTCAATTCGCATGGCGGCCAGCCGCAGGTGGCCGACATCGTCGCGCGCGATCTACGCGTTCGCCTCGGTATGTTCGCGGTCACGACCGCGTGGTGGCAGCTCGATCAGCAGCCGGGGCTTTTCTCCGATGCGGAGATGAAGCATGGCATTCATGGCGGCGCCGTCGAGACATCCATGATGCTGCATCTCTATCCCGAGCTTGTGCGGATGGACAAGGCGCAGAACTTCGTCTCGCTCTCCGCGCTCATGGAGAACGAGTACCGTCTGCTGACACCCGAAGGCGGCGTCGGTTTCGGCTGGCAGGCGCAGGATCTGAACCCGCTGGGCGCTTGTGGAGATGCGACGCTGGCGGATGCGGCGAAGGGCAAGCAGCTCGTCGATGGCGCCGCCGCGGGGCTCGTTGAACTCCTCGGCGAGATAGCCAGCTACCCTCTGGAGAACATCAGACCGCGCGAGGCTCTGCCTAAACGGTGAGCGCGGCCGGTCAATATGTATGCAAAGGCATGGCGGGCCGTGCCGCCGTCCCGCGCTTTGTCAGGCCCCATGCGTGGCATGGTCTTTGCGGATCGCATGGCAGTGTTCTTTAGCGAGGTGCTGCCATGCGTGATCTTTCGGCTTTCACAAGCGAGCTCGGCGATATTCCAACCTTTGCCGATCCGACGCGGATCAGGCAGCGCAGCCGAGACTTCTATTGGTATAGCCCCCGCCTCAAGCCGATCTTCGACGAGGTGCTGGCCGATCTCGTGGTTGTGCCCCGGACGGAAGAAGAAGCGCTCGCCACGATCAGGCTCTGCTTCAAGTATGATGTGCCGCTCACCGTGCGCGGCACCGGCACGGGCAATTATGGCCAGGCCATGCCCATGAAGGGTGGCGTCGTGCTCGACATGTCCGACATCACCGGCATCGTCTGGATGAAGCCGGGCGCGGTTCGCGTGAAGGCGGGAACGAAGATCCACGATCTTGAGGCCGCTGCGAATGCGCAGGGGCAGGAGATGCGCATCTTCCCGTCCACGCGCCGCGCGGCAACCGTTGGCGGGTTCATCGCCGGCGGTTCGGGCGGCGTCGGTGCGGCGAACTGGGGACTTCTGCGCGATCGCGGCAATATCCTGGCGGCCCGCGTGCTGACCATGGAAGAGAACCCGCGCATCCTCGAATTGCGCGGCGACGACATCCAGAAGGTCAATCACGCCTATGGCACGAACGGTATCATCACCGAAGTCGAGATACCGCTGGCGCCTGCCTATGACTGGATCGACACGGTCATAACCTTCGATGATTTCGGCACCGCCGCGCGCTTCGGCCAGGCGCTGGTCGAAAGCCCCGGCATTCTGAAGAAGACCTGCGCCCTGCTGCCGTCTCCCATTCCGCAGAGCTACTTCAAGTCTCTCAAGCCCTATATCGGCGAGGGGAAGCATTCGATTTTCTCGCTGGTCGCACCCCATTCCTTCGAGGGGCTTCTCGAACTCGTGGAAGACCATGGCGGCGAAGTCGTCTATCGCAAGTCGCAGTCCGAGGTAGAAGCGGAGAAGGGCATCCCTCTCTATGAGTACACGTGGAACCACACCACCATGTGGGCGCTGAAGCACGACAAGTCGATCACCTATCTCCAGACCTTCTTTCCGGCGGGACAGAATGTGGAGCTCGTGCAGAAGATGAACGAGCATTTCGGTGACGAGGTGATGCACCACCTCGAATTCGTGCGCTCCGGCGGCGGCTTCACCTGCTTCGGCATTCAGCTTGTGCGCTACACGACCGACGAACGGCTCGACGAGATCATGGCCTTCTACGAAGCGAATGGATGCGCGCAGTTCAATCCGCATGCCTTCACGCTCGAAGAGGGCGGCATGAAGGAAGTCGATCTCGTGCAGCTCGACTTCAAGCGCGAGTCCGATCCGAAGGGCCTGCTCAATCCCGGCAAGATGCTCGCCTGGGAAGATCCGAGCTGGACCGCCGCGAAGGACAAGACCTATCTCTACGCGGCGGGGTGATCGCCTTTGTATGCAAGCAACGCCGCATTGCTCAAAGTTTCGTCATCGAGTGGCGCGACTGCGGGCGATCGGCGGCGCGGCGATGATGGGCAGCGCGGTAATCCGGCAAAATCCCATGGCATATCGCTTGCAGCCACAGGCTTACAAAACATGGCGCGACCATGTTCGTTGAGTTTTTAAAAACGGGGTGAGAGCAGATGAAATCGAGACTGTTCACGTCTTTCGGGCGTGCGGCTTTGGTCGGTGCCGTGGCCATGGCTGCGGGTCTTTTCGGCGGCGAGGCGCAAGCGCTCGACAAGGTGAAGTTCGGTACGGACTGGATCGCTGAAGCCGAGCATGGCGGCTTCTATCAGGCGAAGGCGCTCGGCATTTACGAGAAATACGGCCTCGATGTCGAAATCGTTCCTGGCGGTCCGCAGGTCAACAATCCGCAGCTCGTCGCCACCGGCGCGCTCGATCTCGCGAGCCTCTCCTCCGCCTATCTGCCGATCATCTACACGAAGGAAGGCATCCCGGTCATCGGCGTTGCCGCCTTCTATCAGAAGAACCCGACCATCCTGATGGCGCACAAGGAAGCCGGCTTCAAGTCGCTCGCCGACATGAAGGGCAAGCCAATCATGGTGTCCTCCTATGCGCAGGACTCCTACTGGCCGTGGCTCCGCACCAAGTTCGGCTTTACTGACGATCAGATGCGTCCCTACACCTTCAACCAGGGCCCGTTCCTTGCCGACAAGAGCGCGATCGAGCAGGGCTATGTGAGCTCGGAGCCCTACACGGTCGAGCTTGAAGGCGCCCATCCTCAGGTCTTCCTACTCGCCGACAACGGCTTCAACGATTACGCGTCGATCCTCTCCGCTCGCAAGGACATGATCGAAAAGAAGCCCGACGTGATCGAGCGCTTCATCAAGGCGTCGATCGAGGGCTGGATCAGCTTCCTGACCCAGGATCCGAGCAAGGCTTATGCGCTGATCCAGAAGGACAACCCCGACATGAAGCTCGAGGTGATGAAGCGCGCGCGCGAGCTGATGATCCAGTACGGCATCGTCGACTCGGGCGACACGAAGAAGCTCGGCATCGGTGCCATGACGGATGAGAAGTGGGCCGCGATCTTCAAGCAGATGCAGGCCTCGGGTCTTGCCAAGGAAGGCATGGATCCCAAGTCCGCCTATACGCTCCAGTTCGTCAACAAGGGCTTTGGCGTAAAGTAATTGCAACGTGATGCGCCGGACGGGTGGACCCGTCCGGCGTTCCTTCTTCAGAAAGAGTGCTCGCGTGTTTCCCTCCATTCCCCAAGGCTCCTATCGACTGGTCAATGGCCGCGTGCCTGCTTGTGCGCTGGAGGGTGGCGGTTCGGACGAACTGGTGAAGGCCGATATCGCCGTTGTGGATGGCAGGATTGCCGCCATCGGCGCGAGCGACGCATATGGCGCTCTGCCTGCGGTCGATCTCGACGACGGCATGATCTGGCCGACCTGCGTTGAACTCCACACACATCTCGACAAGGGGCATACGCTGCCTCGCGCGCGCAATGCCACAGGGACGCATGACGATGCGCTCGCGGCCGTCACCTCGGATCGGGAGTTGTGGTCGGCCGATGATGTCGCGGCGCGCATGGAATTTTCGCTACGCTGCGCCTATGCCTATGGAACCTCGGCAATCCGCACGCATATCGACTCGTTCCCGCCGCAGGGCGAAATCAGCTGGCCCGTCTTCAGCGAGTTGAAGCGCAAATGGGCCGGCCGCATCGAGTTGCAGGGCTCCTGCCTCGTGCATCTTCCTTTCTTCGATGCGCCGGAGGCCGAGCGCCTCGCCGATCTCGTCGCCGAGCATGGCGGCATTCTGGGGGTCGCCGCGAAAAGCATGCCCGGCATGACGAAGACCTTCGATCGCTTCTTCGAGCTTGCCGTGGAACGTAATCTCGATATCGACGTTCATGCCGACGAGACGGCAGATCCGCTCTCCAACAATCTCGAAGACCTGGCCGATGCCACAATGCGCCATGGCTGGGAAGGCCGCGTCGTCGCCGGGCATTGCTGCAGCCTCGCGCAGCGAACTGACGAAGAGGCCGCGCGCACCATTGCGAAGGTGCGCGACGCGGGCATCACCATCGTCGCACTGCCCATGTGCAACATGTATCTGCAAGGCCGTGCCGAAGGCCGCACACCGCGCTGGCGCGGTGTCACGCTGATGCAGGAACTCGCGGCCGCCGGCGTTCCCGTCGCCATGGCAAGCGATAACACACGCGATCCTTTCTACGCCTATGGCGATCTCGATCCGGTCGAGGTTTTCACGCAGGCTGTGCGCATCGCGCATCTCGACCTGCCTGCCGATCCCTGGCTTGCAGGCATCACCTCGACGCCGGCAAGGGCGATGGGCCTGAAGGGTGCGGGAAAGATCGCGGTGGGACTTTCCGCCGATCTCATTCTCTTCCGCGTTCGCGATTGGACGGAGCTTCTGGCGCGGCCGCGTACGGCGCGGCTTGTCATTCGCAATGGCGCTGTGCTCGATGCGGAAGTTCCCGACTACCGCGAACTCGACGCGCTTTTCGCCTAAAGGCGCGAAAGGCGTTCCCGCACGCGGGCGAGGTAGGATTTCCGGCTTTCCGGCGTGGATGAGTCCATGCGGTAGTGCGCCATCCAGAGCGTCTTGCAGCGCGGGTTGCATGCGCCCCTGATACCGCGCAGCAATGTGCGGCGATGAGGCTCGCCGACGATCTTCATCCACCACCATGGCGAGCCGCAGGTCGTGATGCCGCCCACGAGCTTCACATTGGTCAGCGCCGGCATGACCGGCATTTGTCCCTTCGGCATGGTGAATGAGACGCCGGGCACGAAGACGCGATCGAGCCAGCCCTTCAGCATGGCAGGCAATCCGTACCACCAGGTCGGAAAGACGAAGATGAGCGCCTCCGCCCACTGGATATTGGCGATGTGCTCGGGAACATAGGTGAGGTTCTTGCCCTCGGTGTGATAGTCGCGCCGCTCCTGGCAGCCGAGGCGCGGATCGAAATCCTCCGCATAGAGGTCCGTCAGGCGGACCTCATGCCCCTTCGCCTTGAGCGTGTCGACAACCGTGTCGCGCAGCGCGGCGCAGAAGCTTTCGGGAACGGGATGCGAATAGACGACAAGAACTTTCATGGGGCGGTCAATCGATGGCGGCGATAATGTCCGTGGCGGTCGCGGTGAAGCCGAAGCATTGCTTCACGTTATAGATCGTCGCGTCGGTGCAGAAGGCGGGCGACGTCGTCGCCGAGCAATCCGTCAGCAACACGCAATCATAGCCGAGACAGTTCGCGTCCAGAAGCGTGCCGAAGACGCATTGGTCGAGGTTTACGCCCGCAAAGAGCAGCGTAGAGACGCCGAGATTGCGCAGGATGCTGTCGAGGGCCGTGTCCCAGAAGCCGCTCATGCGATATTTGTCGACATGGATGTCGGTGGGCTCAACCGCGAGCTCGTCGACGATGGCGGCCGCCCAGCTGTCTTTTTCGAGCACATGCGAACCGTTGCTCGCCAGCGGATCGCCGATGCCGATGCTCCGCCCATTCGGATTGTAGACATGGAGAACCGACGGGCTGAGGTTGAGCTTGTCCGGACGGTTGCCCCAGTTGACCCAGATGACAGGCACGCCTGCCTTGCGGAAGGCAGGCAGCGCCATCGACAGAGGTTCGATGGGCGTGCGGGCGGGGGTCACATCGACGCCGATGCCGGCGAGCCAGCCATCGGGATGGCAGAAGTCGTTCTGCATGTCGATGACGATGACGGCGCTGCGCGCGAGATCGATGGAAAGCTTCTGCGGTTCGGCGGCAAAGCTGACAGGCTTCGGCGCTCGCGTCTTGCGGACGAGATCGCATGACGCGTCGTTCACGCGCCATTGGCTGGCGCCGGCGCTGCCAAGCGCGACGAGATCGGATGAAGACATGGTTCAGCCCCGTTGGATCATCTTGCGCAGCGACACAGGCGCCTCGCCGCGCGCTTCTTCCTCGCCATGGGCGTCGAGCAGCGCCTTCATCTTCTGACGCATCACGATGCCGGGGCGGTCGGAACGCATGTGGATTTCCTCCCGCGTTCCGATTTCGAGCGGCACGTCGCCCTCCGTGCTCTCCAGAATTTCCCGGTCCTCATTGGTGACGAGACGGTCGAAGGCGATGATGTCCTCGGCGGACGCATCGGCCTCGGTGTCGTTGCGCACGACGAACTGGCAGACCATCGAGCGCTCATCGTCGATGGGCGTCGCCGCCGTGAAGATCATGTGGAAGAGCCCGTTGGGATAGGTGATGCGGAGCGCGCGGGCAAAAGGCAGGAACCAGTTGCTGTCCATGTAGCGCACTGTCCAGTCATCCTCCATGCCGAGGTTCTTCTTCTGAACCTCCGGATTGCGGACCGGCACTTCGGTCAGCATGCGAAAGCCGGTCGGCGTGTCCATGATTTCGAGCTTGGCGGGTTCCGGGTGCCCCTGATCGCCGAAGCTTGCGCGATGGACGAAGCTGAAATGTGAATTGTCGAAGGAGTTCTCCATGAGGCGAAGGCCTGCGCATTCCCACACTTCGTAGAACTCGTGGACCTGCCGGTAGCCGGGTTTTTCCGCTTCATTGAGATCGGGAATTCCGGCCAGCGGTTCCTCGGAGAGCGTGACCCAGACGTAGTCGTATTTCTCCTGCACCTTGAAGCCGGGCGTGCGCGCACCGGGCATCGTCTCGCGCTCCGTCATCTGCGGAATGCGTACGCATTGTCCCGTGCCGTCATATTCCCAGCCGTGATAGCCGCAGACGATGCGGCCGTCCTGCACCCAGCCCTTGGAAAGTTTCGCCGACCTATGGCAGCAGCGATCGAGAATGCACTGCGCCTTGCCCTGCGCGTCGCGCCAGAGAACGATGTTCTCCCCCAGCAGCGTGAAGGGCAGGGGCTTGTCGGCAAGGCCGGCTGCGGGCACGACGGGGTACCAGAAGCGGCGCAGGACAGGTTGCTGTGTTACGAGCATTTCTTGGCCTCGGATACTTGGCGGCGGTCAGCGGTCGCCCATGGCGCTTTCATGCCAATGACGAAGAACGAAACGC
>NZ_JBDKSS010000034.1:0-68106 GCF_039680535.1 Parvibaculum sp.
GACGAGTGCCCGCATTGCGGCGAGGCGCTCCATCACCATCGTGCCGATGACGCGCCGCCCTACTTCACCATGCTGATCGTCGGCCACATCATCGTCCCGATCATTCTCGCGGTTGAGGTCGAATATGGCCCGCCGGTCTGGATCCAGATGACCATCTGGCCGCTTCTCACCGCCGCACTCTCGCTTCTGCTGCTTCCGCGCATCAAGGGCGCGGTTGTCGGCCTGCAATGGGCCCAACGCATGCACGGCTTCGGCGGCGAAGTTCACGACTAGTCTTCTGGACAGCCCCGATCCCGCCGGGCATCCTGACCGGAAACGACATTCAAGAAACCGGGACGGAAACATGGCAGAGGGACAGACGGGCGCTTTCGACCCGAAACAATCGCGCGACCAGGAATATCGCGATGGCAGCGCGGGCCGCGCCGTGCGTCCGCGCGATGCGGCAACGCTGATCCTTGTGCGTAACGATGGCGCGAGTCCTCGCGTGCTGATGGGCCAGCGCCACGCCAATCACAAATTCATGCCGAACAAATTCGTCTTCCCCGGCGGGCGCGTCGATCCGGCGGATAGCCGCATTCGTCCGGTCGAAGATCTGCGCCCCGAAGTGGCGCGGCTTCTGCTCGCGCGCATGCGCGGCACGCCGTCGGAAAATCGCGCGCGGGCGCTTGCGCTTGCAGCCATCCGCGAAACCTTCGAGGAAACGGGGCTAGCTGTTGGCCGCGTGATCGAGACACCGCAGACGAGCAAGCACAAGGACTGGAACGCCTATTTCTCCGCAGGCGTGTCGCCTGCGCTCGGCGCGCTGGAGTTCGTCGCTCGCGCCATCACGCCGCCCTATCGCACACGCCGCTTCGATACGCGTTTCTTCATTGCCGATGCCGAACATATTCACGGCGACCCGGCGCATGTCACTGGTTCCGGCGAATTGCAGGGATTGCACTGGATCGGCATCAAGGAAGCCGAAGACCTCGATCTGCCGAACATCACCCGCGTCGTGCTTGCCGAGATCGATGAACGTCTGCGTCAGAGCGCGGCGGCCCAGCGCGAGAGGCCGGTGCCCTTCATCCATTTCCGCAGAGGCGACGCCGTCCGCGACACGCTGGAGGGATGATGACGAGTGAAGCGCCCCTGCGCCCGCGCAGCGTCCGTCCGCGCGACGCAGCGAGTCTCGTGCTCGTCGATAAGCGAGATGACGAACCGCATATTCTGATGGGACGCAGACATGCCCGCATGTCCTTCGTTCCCGATGCCTTCGTCTTTCCCGGTGGCAAGCTCGATGCGGATGATTTCATCGCCCGTCCGGCGACCGAACTGCCGGCCTCGGTGAATTTCGGCCCAAAGGCGCGCGCACTCGCAATGGCGGCAATCCGCGAAACATTCGAGGAAACGGGCCTCCTTCTCACCTCGCCGGGCGACGTGGGGGCGGAAGCCGCGCAAAGCTGGGCGCATTTCCGCGAGCGCGGCATCGCTCCTCGTCTCGACGCGCTCTCGCCGCTCGCCCGTGCCATCACCCCCACGGAAAGTCCGATCCGCTTCCATGCGCGTTTCTTCACGGCGTCGGCCACGGCGCTGGAAGGAACGCTGGCGGGAAGCGGCGAACTTGAAGACCTCGACTGGTATCCCCTTTCGGAAGCGCTGAAACTTCCGATCATCGACGTCACCGAATTCGTGCTGCACGAGATAGCCCGGCGGCAGCGCGGCGAGCCGGATCGCGTGCCGCTTTACAGCTACCGCAACGGGCAACCGCTCAAACACCGCTGACGCCGGGGCAAAGCGACGCGGGCAGGTGGAAACCTTGCCTCGCCCCGGCTAGACTGCCTCCCGCATCGCGACAGGCGATGCAGTCACAACATCAAGGGCCGTCATCCGTGCGCCATGCCGCGCAGCGAAACTGACGATGACGCATGACCACTCAGACGAACCTCTCCACTCAACTCACATCCGCTGAGCGCCGCCGCGGCATTGCAGCCGCCATCGCCTGCCTGACCGTCGTAGGCGCATGCCTCGGCGCCTCCATGCCCTTCCTCGCGCTGGTTCTCGCAGGCCAGGGCGTGCCGCCGGCGATGATCGGGCTCAACTCGGCCATTCCCTCTCTCGCCGGCCTCATCGCCACACCCTTCATTCCGAAGCTGATGCAGCATGTGCCTGCGAACCGGCTTGTCGTGGTGAGCCTCATTCTCGCCGCCGGGGCAATGATCGGCTGCTACCTCGTCCCAAATTATTGGGCCTGGTTCCCGCTCCGCGCGATCATCGGCGCGACGATCACCATTGCCTTCGTGATCAGCGAAATCTGGATCAACGCGCTGGCCGATGAAAAGACGCGCGGCCGCATCATGGGCATCTATGGCGCGGTGCTGGCGATCGGCTTCGCCGCCGGTCCCGTGGTGCTCTTCCTCGCAGGCTCGGAAGGCTTCCTGCCCTTCGGCCTCATCGCGGGCCTCGCGCTCGTCGCCTGCATTCCGGTGCTCATGGCAGGCGACACAGCCCCCGGTGGCGAGGGCCACGCGCCAAGCCGCTCCTTCGCCGCCTTCCTGACCGTCGCGCCCACGGCGACGCTCGCCGCCTTCGTCTTCGGTGCGGTGGAGCAAGGCGTGATGAACCTCCTGCCCATCTACGGGACCAGGATCGGCCTCACATCGCAGGTGGCGGCACTGGTGCTCACCGCCTTCGCGGCTGGCAACATTCTCTGCCAGATCCCGCTCGGCATTCTGGCCGACCGGATGAACCGCCGGCTGCTGCTCGCCATCTGCGGCGGACTGGCCGGGGGAATCATCGCCTTGCTTCCGCTCGTTGCAGGCACCCTGCTCGTCTTCCCGGCAATCTTCGTCTTCGGAGGCATGGTGACGGGGCTCTATTCGGTGGGCCTGACGCTCCTCGGCCAGCGATTCCATGGGCCGGACCTTGCCTCGGCCAATTCGGCCTTCGTCATGTGCTACAGCATCGGCGCCCTGATGGGGCCACCCATCGGCGGGGCCGCCATGCAGGCCTGGGTTCCCCACGGACTCCCGGCCTCAATGGCGATTTTTGCCCTTGGATACATGGTTTTGGCCCTCTGGCGGTGGCGGACGGCCAGGGACAACCCGGCGGCCGGCTGAGGGAAAGCTCAACGGATGGCTTGACTTAACGGCTGCGGTGAGTAGTCTCCGGCGCAATCCGCACATCCCACCGATGGCGAGACGAACCCTCGCGGGCGCCTCTGGCCGACCCGCCCAATTGAAGGATTTCGCGCCATGGCGAAGCCGGCTTCGATCAAGATCAAACTCGAGAGCACCGCGGACACGGGCTACTTCTACGTGACGAAGAAGAACTCGCGCACGATGACCGAGAAGTTCACGATCAAAAAGTACGACCCGATCGCGCGCAAGCACGTCGAGTTCAAGGAAACCAAGATCAAATAAGGCTCGATGGGACAATGTCCCGTCGCCTTGTGAATCAGAAAGGCCGGTCCAATGGACCGGCCTTTTTCATTTGCCTGAAGGTTCGGCGGCAAGAGTGGCCGGCCGGAAATTCATGGCTTAACAGAGGAGGCCACTCCACCACCACGTTCCGACCGGCCGTGCCCCACGGACCCAGGAGATGCGGCGGACCTGAGCATCCCGTGAGGACACAAACGCTGCCCATGATTTCGGTTTCCTTCACCCCCCAGCTAGGGAAACCGGCACGGCAGCGAAAGCAATTCGATTAAATTTGAGCGTATCATTCCGGTGCAGTCAACTGAAGTCGAACACGAACGCCCACGTCCAATTCAATGATTCAATATGAAGAAACGTGGTTAAGGCCCCGTCGAATGAATCGAGCGAGGCCCTTCTGCCGCAACGGCAAAGCACCTGCAGCATCGCCTTAAGAGCGACATCTAACCCATTGACCTTAAGTTATTTTCAGGCCGCTTCTGCGACGACGCGATTACGGCCGTCGCGCTTGGCGCGGTAAAGCGCGGTATCGGCGCGCACCAGCAGGTCCTTGCCTGTATCGGTGCCCATTTCGGTCACGGCGATGCCGATGCTCACAGTCACGTTGAGCGTCACCGTCGGCTCAATGCGGAAGGGAGCTTCCGCCACCTTCTGCCGAAGGCGTTCGCCGACCATGAAGGCATAGGACACATCCGTGTCCGGCATCACGACGACGAACTCCTCGCCGCCGAGCCGGCAGGCGAGATCGACGCCGCGGACATTCTGCTGGATACGCTGCGCGAATTCCTTCAGCACCGCGTCGCCCGCCGCATGGCCATGGGTGTCATTGACCGCCTTGAAGAAGTCGATGTCGAAGATGAGCAATGAAACCGGCTTGCCGGAGTGGATGCCCTCTTCCACCAGCGCATCGAGGTGGCTCTCCATGTAGCGGCGATTGTAGAGGCCCGTGAGACCGTCCGTGACCGCCAGTTCGAGCCCCCGCTGGAACTTGTCGCGCAGATAATCCTGATAGCGTTTGCGGCGAAGCTGCGTGCGGCAGCGGGCCACCAGCTCGTTGCGGTCGACCGGGCGCAGCAGGTAATCGTTCACGCCCATGTCGAGCGCGCGGACGAGGCGCGTCATGTCGCCCTCCTCCACGATGGCGAGAATCGGCGTCTGCCGCGTCGACTCGAGCGAGCGGAGCTGCGAGCAGAGACGCAGCCCATCGGACTCCTGCAACGTCAGGCTGACGATCAGCAGGTCGAAATCCCCGACGCTGGCGAGTTGCACCATCTCTTCCGGCGTTTCGGCGACTGTGACCGTATGCTCGATCGACAGCGCCTCGCTCATGCGCTTGAGCGATGTCGGGCGGTCGTCGAGAACGAGGGCGCGGCCCGGTTCGGCCATCAGCATCTTTTCGGTGCTGGTGCCGACGAAGGCGCCGATGCGCTGCCCCGTCGCCTCGCGCATGCGCAGCTCGTCCGTCACCATCTTAAGGCGAACCAGACTCTTCACCCGGGCAAACAGCGCCAGATCGTTGACGGGCTTGGTCAGAAAATCGTCGGCGCCTGCTTCGAGCCCCTGCACGCGATCGCGCGGCTGGTCGAGCGCCGTCACCATGATGATGGGGATGTGTTCGGTCTGGGGCGCGGCCTTGAGCCTGCGGCAGACCTCGAACCCGTCCATGCCGGGCATCATGACGTCGAGCAGGATGATGTCGGGCTGCTGGGCGGTCGCGACTTCGATCGCCTCGGGGCCGGACGCGGCCTTGAGCACGTCGAAATATTCGGCCGTCAACTTCGCGTCGAGCAGCTTCAGATTTGCGGGAACATCGTCGACAATGAGTACGCGCGCGGTCACGGTGCCCTTACCTCAGGAAACGCTGCACCGTCTCGAGAAACTGCGTCACGGAGATGGGCTTCGAGATATAGGCTTCGCACCCACCCTCGCGGATCTTCTCCTCATCGCCCTTCATGGCGAAGGCCGTGACGGCCACCACCGGAATGGAGCGCAGGCTGTCGTCTTCCTTGATCCACTTGGTGACTTCCAGGCCCGACACTTCGGGAAGCTGAATGTCCATGAGGATCAGATCGGGGCGGTTCTTGCGCGCGATCTCGAGCGCCTCGATACCGTCTCGGGTCTGAAGCGTCTCATAGCCATGCGCATCCAGAAGATCATGGAAGAGCTTCATGTTGAGCTCATTGTCCTCGACGATCAGAACTCTCTTGGTCATCGCATCCATAGCTCCAAGACTCCCCCAGTTGCCGGGCACGGCCGGCGCCACGATACTGCCACAGGCAGGTCGGGCTTGATTCCCGGTCCTCTGGCGTTCCATATGACGCCAATATCCTTAACAAGGTCTTTAAATGGACGGCCGGTTTGCAGCGATTTAATCCGAACCCGCGCCATGCTTAACGAGTTATTGTAGAGCGGGGTTTGAGATGAAGCCGGAACAGGCTGAAATCATTGCCATTCAGGCTCTGGGGCATATCGCCGGAGATGACGAGCTTCTGTTCGCGTTTTTCGACATAACCGGACTTTCGCCCGACGAGCTGCGGGCCCGCGCGAGCGAACCCGAGATTCTGGGCGGTGTGCTCGACTTCCTCCTGATGGACGAAACCCGCCTGCTCGACTTCTGCGCCGCCGCCGAGCTTCGGCCTGAATTGCCTAGGATTGCGCGCCGGCTCCTTCCCGGCGGCGAAGAGGTGCACTGGACATGACGACGACCGCTCCCGCCACGCCGCATCTGCGCGGCCTCGATCCGCTCGCGCTCCACGAAGATGTGGCGCCGCAGATCGAAGCCCTGCGTCTCGAACGCGGAAAGCCGCTCATCGTCTCCGATTGCGACGAAGTGCTGATGCAGTTCATCGCCGGGCTCGAACTCTATCTGGAAACACAAGGACTCTGGCTCGACCTTCAGAGCTTCGCGCTGACTGGCAACATCAAGCGCAAGGACACGGGCGAATCCCTGCCCGCCTCCGAGATGCCCGCGCTGATGCAGGGATTTTTCGCCTCATCCACGCATTCGCTGATCCCGGTGCCCGGCGCGGCGACGGCGCTCACCGCGCTTTCCACCCGCGCGCAGGTTGTCGTGCTCACCAACGTGCCGTTCTCCGAGAAGGAAACCCGCGTCCGGAACCTCGCCGCCCACGGCATGGCCTATCCCGTCATCGCCAACAAGGGCCTCAAGGGCGGGGCCGTAAAGCGGCTGGCCGAAATCGTCGATGCGCCGGTCGTCTTCCTCGACGACATTCCGCATAACCTCGCCTCGGTGGCGGCCGCCCATGCGCCGACGCATCGCGTGCATTTCATCGCCGATCAGCGCCTCGCCAAACTCCTCGGCCCGTCCGAGCACAGCCATTTCCACACGACCGACTGGGCCAAGGCGCACGACTTCATCTCGGCCCGGCTCGAAGAGGATGGTTTCTGAGCCATGCGCATCGGCATCGACCTCGGCGGCACAAAGATCGAAGGCATCGCGCTCGGCACCGGCGGAGGCGAACTGGCGCGGAAGCGCATCGCAACGCCCGGTTCCTATGATGCGACCGTCGCCGCGATCCGCGACCTTGTCGCCTCGCTGGAGCAGGAAACGGCGGCGCGCGGCACGGTGGGCATCGGCATGCCCGGCGCCATTTCGCCGGCGTCCGGCCTCGTGAAGAACGCCAACAGCACTTTTCTCATCGGCAAGCCCTTCGATCGCGATCTCGAAGCAGCTCTTGGCCGCGAAGTCCGGCTCGCCAATGACGCCGATTGTTTCGCGCTGTCGGAGGCGACGGACGGCGCGGGCGCAGGCGCACCATCCGTTTTCGGCGTGATCCTCGGCACGGGCGTCGGCGGCGGCATCGTCGTCAATGGACAGCTCCTCTCCGGTCCCAACGCCATTGCCGGCGAATGGGGCCACAATCAGCTTCCCTGGATGCACCCCGACGAATTGCCCGGCCCCGATTGCTATTGCGGCAAGAAGGGCTGCATCGAAAGCTGGAATTCGGGGCCCGGCTTCGAGGCCGAATATGTCCGGTCCGGCGAAGATCCTATGACGACACATGAAATCGTCGCGGCCGCCGAAGCCGGACAGCGGCCTGCCCGCCTCGCGCTCCGCCGCTATGCCGACCGGCTCGCCCGCGCGCTCGCCCATGTCATCAACATCATCGACCCGCATGTGATCGTGCTGGGCGGCGGCATGTCGAACGTCGCGTCGCTTTACGACGAGGTGCCGGCGCGCTGGGGTTTTTACGCCTTCACCGATCGCGTCGACACGAAGCTCCTTCGCAACAAGCATGGCGACTCGAGCGGCGTTCGCGGCGCGGCGTGGCTCTGGCCGGAGGAAGGGTCCGCATGACGGAGGCGGCGCCTCGGCCCGGTTTCTGCCGCGACTGCTTCACGGCAGTCACGGAGGACGTGACGCGCTGCCCCGCCTGCAATCGCCCTCGCCTCGTCTTCCATTCCGAAATTCATGATCTCGACATCGCGCATCTCGACTGCGACGCCTTCTATGCCTCGGTCGAAAAGCGCGACAATCCGGAACTCCTCGACAAGCCGTTGATCATCGGCGGCGGCAAGCGCGGCGTGGTCTCGACCTGCTGCTACATCGCCCGCATTCGCGGCGTGCGCTCCGCCATGCCGATGTTCAAGGCGCTGGAAGCCTGCCCCGAAGCCGTGGTCATAAAGCCGAACATGGAGAAATACACGCGCGTCGGACGCGAAGTGCGGCAGATGATGCGCGAGCTGACGCCGCTCGTCGAACCGCTCTCCATCGATGAGGCCTTTCTCGATCTCACCGGCACGGAGCGGCTGCACCATGCGAGCCCCGCCCTCACCATGGCGAAACTTCAGGCGCGCATTCAGAAGGAAATCGGCATCACCGTTTCCGTCGGCCTCAGCTATTGCAAGTTCCTGGCGAAGATAGCATCCGACATGGACAAGCCGCGCGGCTTCGCCGTCATCGGTCGGGAAGAAGCGCTGGAATTTCTCGCTCAGAAGCCCGTCTCCTTCATCTGGGGCGTCGGCAAGGCCTTCGAGCAGAAGCTGATGAAAGACGGGATCAGCCGTATTTCCCAATTGCAGAAGATGGAAGAAAGCGACCTCATGGCGCGCTACGGCGTCATGGGCAGACGCCTCTGGCGTCTCGCGCGCGGGCTCGACGACCGCTCCGTCTCAAGCGCGAATGTCGCCAAGAGCATCTCTGCCGAGACGACATTTCTCGATGACATTGCCGACGCGGCAGAGCTTGAGCGGCGCCTCTGGCCGCTCTGCGAGAAGGTGGCGGAGCGCAGCAAGGCCGCAGGCGCCTCGGGCCAAACAATTGTGCTCAAACTCAAGACCGCCGACTTCAAGACGCGTACACGGAGCGTCACCCTTCCAGACCCGACGCAGCTTGCGGAAGTGATCTATCGGGTCGGCGCGCCGCTTCTGGCGAAGGAAGCCGACGGCACGCCGTTCCGCCTGCTTGGTATCGGCCTCGGCCAGCTCCTCGACGGTCAGTTGGCCGACCCTCCCGACATGCTGGACCCTTCGGCGACGCGCCGCGCGGAAGCCGAACGCGCCATGGACAAGGTGCGTGCGAAATTCGGCGCAGGCGCAATCATCAAGGGACGCGGCATCAAGAGTTGAGACCGAGATCCCTCTCGATGCGCCGCACCCAGTCTTTCACCGCCGGAAACTCGGCAAGGTCGAAGCCCGCCTCATGCGAAAGGCGCGTGTAGGCGACGAGGGCCAGATCGGCGAGCGTCAGCTTTTCGCCGACGAAATATTGCCGGGCCGCAAGATGCCCTTCCATGACGCCGAGGGCGCGCTTGCCCTTCTCGATCAGCGATGGATCGATTTCTCCATCCGGCTTTTTCAGGATATGCGCGTAATAGCGGCGCACGGCGATGGCCGTTTCGTGGCTGTACTGCTCCCAGAAAAGCCACTGGTTCATCAGCGCGCGATCGAAGGCGTCCGTTGGAATGAGGTCTGAGCCTTCGGCCAGATATTGCATGATGGCGTTCGACTGCGCGAGCGGCCTGCCATCGTCGAACATGACGGTGGGAACCTGCCCCGCCGGATTCATCGCCAAAAAAGCCGATGTGCGGGTTTCGCCCTTTGATAGGTCGACTTCAACCCAGCGATAGGGAATGCCGAGGCGATCGCAGACGAATTTGACCTTGTGGCAATTGCCCGAAATCGCGTTTCCATAGATTGTCAGCATGCATCCCTCGTCAGCAGCTTCCCGGCTTGAAATACTCGATCTGGCTCAGTTCGCCGTTCAGCACCACATCGTCGTAATGCATGACGAGCGAACTCATGACGCCGTTCGGGAACATGCGAAAGCCCATCTCGAAGCTCGGCGTGCCGTCCTGCTCGTCATTGCCCTTGTCAAAATAACTCATATGCACGGGCCAGGCATGGACCGAGCTCAAGGCGTCGGCCGTGCCCCTGTTCTTGATGCGGACCTTGCGCGCATCGATGGGCGCGTCGCCCGCCGTTCCGATAAAGGCGGTGATGGCGGTCGGGCCGTCCTGCGTGCCGTCGAAAAGCGGCGCGGCGAAAACGCCCTTGCCGTCCGCCGCCGCCTTCAGCAGCGCCAGATTGAACGCCGTGGGAAAAAGAACCTCTTTGGACAGCGTCTCCGGCGCCTTGCCCTGCTGTTCAAGATGCACATGCCCGCCATTCCGGAACGCATGACCGCTGACCCGCGCGGTCACCTTGCCGTCGGTATATTCGGTCCGGTCGAAGCGGAATTCGTTGCCGTCGAGCGACTCCCAGGAACTCAGCCGGATGTCGCTGGTGGTCGTGCCGCCGTTCCCGTCGCCCAGATTGGTCACGACCCGCTGGTCGGAAATATAGCCCTCGCAGCGCGGCCCGCCGCGCCATTCGACAACCATGCGGCCAGAGACCGCGTCCGTGTCTCCCATCGATTTCATGGCGTCGATGGAAAGATCATAAACCGCACGATGCATCTGCATGGCGAGCGCCGGCGCGGCGCTTCGCGTCTTCGCTGCCCAGACAAGCATGGCCGCAAGAGCGATGGCCACGACCGCCGCGCCCACCAGGAGTCCGCGTGAGCCCGTGAGGCCCCGCTGCCGCAATCCAAACCACTCCCGCATTTATGGGTATTGTCCTTCCGAAGTCGCCGTCGCCCGCCAGACTTCCCTTTTTCTACCTCAACCCATGGGATAAACCAAAGCATCAGGTATCAGACCTTAGAGGCCCGCCGTGCCATCTCCGCTGCCCCGCCTGCTCGTCACCAGAAAGCTTCCCGCCGATGTCGAGGCGCGGCTCGACCGGAACTACGACGCCGAGACCAATCCGACGGACGTCGTGCTCACAGCCGATGAGCTGGTCGCCCGGGCGGAGGGCAAGGATGCCCTTCTCGTGACGCCCGCCGACAGGCTCACCGCCGGGACAATCGCCCGGCTGCCCGCCTCCATTCGCGTCATCGCGAGTTTCTCGGTCGGTTACGACCATATCGACGTCACGGCGGCGGAGGCGCGCGGCATTCCGGTTACCAACACACCCGATGTGCTCACTGACGCGACCGCCGACATCGCGCTGCTGCTGATCCTCGGCGCGGCGCGCGGCGCGGCGGCGGGCATGGCCGCGATCCGCGAAAACACATGGAAGAACTGGGCGCCGACCGGAATGCTCAGCACCGACATCAGGGGCAAGCGGCTCGGCATTCTTGGCATGGGGCGCATCGGTCAGGCGGTCGCGCACCGCGCCCGCGCCTTCGGCATGGTCATTCACTATCACAATCGCAAAAGGCTCGACGCGGCGACCGAACTTGGCGCTCATTTCCACGCGACCGCGGACGAGCTTTTCGCCGCCTCGGACGTTCTCTCGATTCATTGCGCCTCGACGCCGGAGACGCGCCGGCTGGTCAATGCCCGTACTCTCGCGCTGCTGCCCCAGGGCGCCATTGTGGTCAACACGGCGCGTGGCGACATCGTGGACGACGAGGCGCTGATCGTAGCCATAAAATCCGGCAAGCTGCGCGCTATAGGTCTCGACGTCTACGCGAACGAACCCAATATTGACCCACGCTACAGGACGCTGGAAAACGCCTTCCTGCTTCCCCATCTCGGCAGCGCGACGATCGAAACCCGCAATGCCATGGGCTTTCGCGCGCTCGACAATCTCGATGACTTTTTTGCAGGACGCGAACCGCGAGACCTCGTGAGAAGCTGACCGCATGATGCGGTCTTGATAAAGACCGACGAGAGTCCATATCGAATTTTTATGTGCAAGCCGCGCATTATCCGGGTGTCAACAAGCGGATCCCGGTAATGCCACGCAACATTGAACCACATTCTTCCCTCTCGGCTCCGCACAGCGAGGAGCCGGCCTCATCCAGTGGCTCCGACAATCTGCCTGGGCCAGCCGCGCCCTTCTGGGAAGCGCTCGCCATACTGACGATCGTTTTCATGCTCGTCATTTTCGTCAATATTGCCGCTGGAATGCTTCAACTGAACCAAACGAAACCACCGGCTCACGATACCGCCATGTCCCCCGCAGACAGCGCCGGGCAGTCGACGCTGCGCAATTGAACGAATTTCATTTTCCTTCCCCAATCGGCATCGACGGATTAGGTATTACCCCTGTCCATCGAGATGAAACGAAGCGGAGACAGGAAATGACAGGCAGGATCGACGCGCGGCTTTCGGAACTCGGCATCGCGCTTCCCAAGGCAGCAGCACCGATGGCCAATTACGTCCCCTGGGTCGTCACCGGGAACCTCGTCTTCATTTCGGGCCAGGGCCCGGTGGGGCCGACCGGCGTCGAATATACCGGCAAACTTGGTCGCGACCTCGACGCCGAACAGGGCAAGAAGGCGGCGCGCCTCGTCGCGCTCAACATCGTCGCCCAGCTTCGCGAAGCCGTCGGCGGCGATCTCGACCGCGTGAAGCGCTGCGTGAAGCTCGTCGGCTTCGTCAATTCGACGCCGGAGTTCAACCAGCAGCCCGCCGTCATCAACGGCGCGTCGGACCTCATGGTCGAGATTTTCGGCGACGCAGGCCGCCACGCGCGTTCCGCCGTCTCCGCACCGAGCCTCCCTGTCGACATCTCGGTCGAAGTCGAAGCGATTTTCGAGATTGAGTGAAGGGAACCACAGGCTCTAGAGTCGCCCTATGGGTGACGCCGAACAAGCCATCATCAAGGTCGCGCAAGGGCTCGGCGCCGTCGATCCGGCGGCGTGGGACGCTTGCGCGAACCCCGTGGGCGAGCCCTTCAATCCCTTCGTCTCCCATGCCTTTCTGAGCGCGCTGGAAGATAGCGGCTCGGCGACGCGGCGCACCGGTTGGGCGCCCTATCACCTGCTTCTCGAAGACGGATGCGGCGGGCTTGCTGGCGCCATGCCGATGTACCTGAAGAGCCATAGCCGCGGCGAATATGTCTTCGACCACGGCTGGGCCGACGCCTATCAGCGTGCGGGCGGCAACTACTATCCGAAGTTGCAGGTCTCGGTTCCTTTCACGCCCGCGACCGGCCCGCGCCTGCTGACACCATCGGGACCGGGCCGGGAGGCCGCAGAAGACCAGTTGCTCGCAGGCGCAATCGAAGTCGCGCGGCGCATGGGCGTTTCCTCGATCCACTGGACCTTCCTGCCCGAGCGGCAATGGAAGCGCCTCGGCGCTCAGGACTGCCTTCAACGCACCGATCAGCAGTTCCACTGGCACAATCGCGGTTACAAGACCTTCGACGATTTCCTTGCCGACCTCTCCTCGCGCAAGCGCAAGATGATCCGCAAGGAGCGCGAGCGCGCGGTGGAGAATGGCGTCGAGATCGAATGGGTGACGGGTGCCGACCTCACCGAAGATCACTGGGACGCCTTTTATGCGTTCTACATGGACACGGGCAGCCGAAAATGGGGCAGCCCCTACCTCACGCGAGAATTCTTCAGCCTCATCAATGAACGCATGCCGGAGGACACCCTGCTCGTCATGGCGAAGCGCGCCGGGCGCTATGTCGCGGGCGCACTCAACTTCATCGGCGGCGACGTTCTTTTCGGCCGGAACTGGGGCGCCATCGAGCATCATCCATTCCTGCACTTCGAGTGCTGCTACTATCAGGCGATCGACTTTGCGATTGCGCGCGGCCTTTCCCGCGTGGAGGCGGGCGCGCAAGGCGAGCACAAGCTCGCGCGGGGCTATCTCCCCTCAAAAACCTATAGCGCGCACTGGATCGCCAATGCTG
Organism: Parvibaculum sp.; assembly: GCF_039680535.1. Classification (GTDB taxonomy): domain Bacteria; phylum Pseudomonadota; class Alphaproteobacteria; order Parvibaculales; family Parvibaculaceae; genus Parvibaculum. The sequence goes on from NZ_JBDKSS010000034.1 coordinate 13,563, forward strand.
CCTTCCGCGAGGCCGTGGCGGAATATCTGGAGCGCGAGCGGATTTACGTCGACCGCGACGTCGAAGCTCTTGGCGAATATTCGCCATTCAGGCACGATCTCGCACCTGACGCCGACGCGCATATGCAAGAGGACGATTTCTGAGAATGGCCTACGACAACAACAATATTTTCGCGAAGATCCTTCGCGGCGAGGCGCCCAGCTTCAAGGTTTACGAGGACGAGCGGACATTCGCCTTCATGGATGTGATGCCGCAGTCGGAAGGCCACACGCTGGTGATCCCGAAGGTGCAGGCGGAAAACATCTTCGACCTCCCGCCGGATGACGCGGCAAACCTCATTCAGGTTACGCAGAAAATCGCCGTCGCCGTGAAGCGCGCCATCAAGGCGCCGGGCATCATGATTGCGCAGCTCAACGGCTCGGAAGCAGGCCAGACCGTCTTTCACATTCACATGCACGTCATCCCCCGCTGGAGCGGCGCGGACCTGAAGCTGCATGCGCGCGAGATGGCTGACTTTGAAGTGCTGAAAGGCCAAGCGGAGCTCATCAAGGCGGAACTCGCCAGAGGCTGAGAAGAGCCCCGCGCGAAATGAAAAAGCCGCCGGAGCAATCCGGCGGCTTTCTCGTTTTCAGTCCAGGCGCACTCAGCCCATATGGAAGGCGCAGAGCTTGTTGCCTTCGAGGTCGCGGAAATAAGCACCGTAGAAATTTCCGCCGCGCAGGCCCGGTGCACCTTCGTCCGTGCCGCCGAGCGCAAGCGCCTTGGCGTGGATCTTGTCGACATTCTCGCGCGAGCCAACGGCCAGCGCGACCATGTTGCCATTGCCGACCGTTGCCGCCTTGCCATCATAGGGGGCGATGACACCGAGCATGGGGCCGCCATTCGACCAGAGGATGAGGCGGTCGCCATCTTCCATCACACGCTTCGCGCCAAGAAGGCCGAGAAGTTCGTCATAGAAGGCGCCCGCCTTTTTGCGGTCGTTGCTGCCAAGCGTTACATATCCGATCATTCTGTCCTCCCGTTTGGGTTATTGGATTTTGTCGCGGGAGTGTACAGGGCGACGCTTGGGAAGCGAACAGGAACCTTCGGGAAGATCGCCAGAAATGAAAGCGGCCATGAAGCTGAAACTTCATGGCCGCCTTGGTTCTTGCCGCCTGCACGCCTATTCGACGAGCAGCGGAACCTTGGGCGTCGTGCCGCCATTGCCGTTGTCGCCGCCGCTCTTCGGCGCGCCGGGTTTCCTCGGCGAACCGGGCTGACGGGGCGTCGCCTCCTCGATGTCGAAGACGAGCACATCGCCTTCGCCCACCCTGACGGTGACGTGCCCGCCCTTGGTGAGGCGGCCGAACAGCAACTCGTCCGCCAGCGGCTTCTTGATCGATTCCTGAATGACGCGGGCAAGAGGCCGCGCACCCATCTGATCGTCGTAACCGCGCGCGGCGAGCCACTTGTTCGCTTCCGGCGTCAAGGTCACCATGACATTGCGATCCGCAAGCTGTGCGTCGAGTTGCAGCACGAACTTCTCGACCACATTCGCAATGATTTCCGGCGTCAGCGGCGCGAAAGGAACGACCGCGTCGAGACGGTTGCGGAATTCCGGCGTGAAGAGCCGCTTGATCGCGTCTTCGTCCTCGCCGGCACGCTTGCCGCCGCCGAAACCAATCGCGTTCTTCGCCGCTTCCGAGGCGCCCGCATTCGTCGTCATGATGAGAACGACATTGCGGAAGTCGATCTTCTTGCCGTTATGGTCGGTCAGCTTGCCGTGATCCATGACCTGCAACAGGATGTTGAACAGGTCCGGATGGGCCTTCTCGATCTCGTCGAGCAGCAGCACGCAATGCGGATGCTGATCCACGCCATCGGTGAGCAGGCCGCCCTGATCGAAGCCGACATATCCGGGCGGCGCGCCGATGAGACGCGAAACCGTGTGCCGCTCCATATATTCCGACATGTCAAAGCGGAGCATCTCGACGCCGAGGATCGAGGCGAGCTGCCGCGCGACTTCCGTCTTGCCGACGCCCGTGGGCCCGGAGAAGAGGTAGGCGCCGATGGGCTTCTCGGGCTCGCGCAATCCGGCGCGGGCAAGCTTGATCGAAGCCGAGAGCGCTTCGATGGCCTTGTCCTGGCCAAAGACGACGCGCTTCAGTTCCTTGCCGAGGTCCTTCAGCTTCTCGGTATCGGTCTTCGAGACGGACTTTGGCGGTATGCGCGCCATCGTCGCGATGACGCTTTCGATCTCGGTGACGCCGATGGTCTTCTTGCGGCGCGATTCCGGCAGCAGCATCTGCGAGGCGCCCGCCTCGTCGATCACGTCGATCGCCTTGTCGGGCAGCTTGCGGTCATGCATGTACTTTGCCGACAGCTCGACGGCTGACTTGATGGCGTCGTTCGTGTAGCGGACCTTGTGGAAGTCCTCGTAGTAGGGCTTCAGACCCTTCAGGATCTTGATCGAATCCGGGACGGTCGGCTCTGCCACGTCGATCTTCTGGAAGCGACGGACAAGCGCACGGTCCTTTTCGAAGTGCTGACGATATTCCTTGTAGGTCGTCGAGCCGATGCAGCGCAGCGTGCCGCTGGCAAGCGCCGGCTTGAGCAGGTTCGAGGCGTCCATCGCGCCGCCCGACGTCGCGCCAGCGCCGATCACCGTGTGGATCTCGTCGATGAACATGACCGCGCCCGGATAGGCTTCGAGTTCCTTGATGACCGCCTTGATGCGCTCCTCGAAATCGCCGCGATAGCGCGTGCCCGCGAGCAGCGTGCCCATATCGAGCGAGAAGATCGTCGCATCGAGCAGCACCTCGGGCACCTCGCCCTTGACGATGCGGCGCGCGAGCCCCTCGGCAATCGCCGTCTTGCCGACGCCGGGATCACCGACGAAGAGCGGATTGTTCTTCGAACGGCGGCATAGAATCTGAATCGTGCGCTCGACTTCCTTCTCGCGCCCGATCAGCGGATCGATCTTGCCGGACCTCGCCTTCTCGTTGAGGTTCACGCAATAGGCGTCCAGCGCCTCGGTGGAGCGCTCCTTGCCGTTCTTCGGCTTTTCGCGCTGCTCGCCCTCATTGTCCGAGGCGCCGCGCACCGGGCGCGACTCGTTCATGTCGGCGCGCTTGGCGATGCCGTGACTGATGTAGTTCACGGCGTCGTAACGCGTCATGTCCTGCTCCTGCAGGAAATAGGCGGCGTGGCTCTCGCGCTCGGCGAACATGGCCACGAGCACATTGGCGCCCGTCACCTCGTCCCGGCCCGAAGACTGGACGTGGATCACGGCCCGCTGAATCACGCGCTGGAAGCCTGCCGTCGGCTTCGAGTCCTCACCGTCGTCGACGACCAGACTCGACAGTTCATTGTCTATGTAATTGGTAAGCTGCTGGCGGAGGACGCCGAGATCGACATTGCAGGCCCGCATGACGGCGGCTGCGTCTGAATCATCCAGCAAAGCCAGCAACAGATGTTCGAGCGTCGCATATTCGTGATTACGGTCATTGGCCAGCGCCAGTGCCCGATGTAGGCCTTCCTCCAGACTGCGTGAAAATGTCGGCACTTAAGACCTTTCCTTCCGCTGCGCGTCAGCCCTGTGACCCAACGAGTGACTAAAACAACCGCTCCGAATGTTACTCTCTCTCCATCGTGCATTGCAGCGGATGTTGGTGCTGCCGCGCGAAATCCATGACCTGGGTGACCTTCGTCTCCGCAACCTCATACGTATAGAGACCGCAGATTCCGACGCCGTGCTGATGCACATGCAGCATGATCCGGGTCGCATCTTCCCGCCCCTTGTTGAAGAAGTGCTCCAGCACAAGAACCACGAACTCCATGGGAGTGTAGTCGTCGTTCAGCAGAAGCACCTTGTACAAGGAGGGCTTTTTCGTTTTCGGCTTCGTTTTCGAGATGACGCCGGTATTCGTACCCTCGTCATCTCCCCGCCGCGTGTCGTCAGACATGCCCCGATCCTGCAAAATCACTCAAACCGGCCAATCTCCCATCCCGGCAAGCCGGATTTCGACGCTCGACCATCAATCCAAGCCGGAAGCACGCTTCCGGCCCGTCTATTAGATAAGCCAAATTCGCCAATTTCAAAGCCCGATCCGCTGCAATCTCCGCGGCCATGCCCGGGCGTTCATCGTCGTTGCGAAAATGGGGCCTGGCGACCGCCAATATCGAGCATAGACTGAGTCGGAAGCCACGCCGGTCAGCGGCCATCTGACGTGCGGTCGATACCGCCATGGTGGTTCAATTTGGGTGAAACATGCCCAAGCTTCGGGAATCGCGACCTTTTTTTGGCATTTTCATGGCTGCCGGGGATTCACAAGGCGACTCGGCACAGTTAGAGTAACCACAAGGTGAAGTTGCGTATTCGCCGCGCTTGTCCGGCAGGGGCAGGCGAAGATAAAGGGGTTATCGGGGTATGTTTTTGTCTTCGCTCGCGATCGCACCGTCAGGCCACGCATTGCCCAGACTGCGCCGCCAAGGTGTGGCGTTCGTATGCGCGGTGCTCGTTGCCTGTCTTGCCTTCTCGACGGTTGCGGAAGCCAAGACCAAGAAGCACCGCCGGCATAGCGAAGCTGGCGGCTTCACGCCGACTGCGGCCTCACTCGTCGTCGATTACTATTCCGGTCGCGTGCTCTATTCCAGCAACGCCGATGCGCAGACCTATCCCGCCTCGCTGACCAAGGTGATGACGCTTTATCTTCTGTTCGAGCGTCTGCAGCAGGGTACCATATCGCTCAATTCGCGCGTCCCGATCTCGACTCATGCCGCCAATCAGGCGCCGTCGCGTCTCGGCCTCCGTCCCGGTCAGACGATCCGCGTTGAAGACGCGATCCTCGCGCTGGTGACGAAGTCGGCAAACGATATCGCGGTCGCGCTGGCAGAATATATGGGCGGTACCGAAAAGGATTTTGCCCGGCTGATGACGGCGAAGGCGCGTGCGCTCGGCATGAGCCGCACGCAATACATGAATGCCTCAGGCCTGCCCAACAAGGGACAGCTCACCACGGCCCGAGATCAGGCCACGCTCGCCAAGCGCGTGCAGACCGATTTCCCGCAGTATTTCCGCTATTTCAGCACTGAGGAATTCGCCTGGAACGGCGCAGTCATCAGGAACCACAACCACCTGCTCGGAAAATATGAGGGCGTGACGGGTCTCAAGACCGGTTACACCGCCGCTTCCGGCTTCAACCTCACGACGACCGTCAAGCGCGACAACAAATCCCTGATTGGCGTCGTCCTTGGCGGCAAGACATCGCGCGCGCGAGATCTGCAGATGGTGGCGATCCTCGACCGCGCCCTGCCCAGCGCCATGGCCATGCGCGACACAGGCACCCGACTCGCTTCCGCCACCCCGCGCCCCACGACGCAGGCCGGTATTTCCAACGGCGACCGGCAGGCGCTCGCTTCCCTCGTCTCCCGCGACGAACCCGATCCGGATGAAGAGTCCTATACCGGCACCGAGCAGGTCGCGAGCCTGACGGCCCCGACGCCCGCTCAACCGGTGGCGCAGTCGCAGCCGCCAGTGGTGAAGCCTGTGAAGCCCGCCGTCCCGGTTCAGTCAGCGTCGCTCGGCTCGCCCGCCCCGGCCAGGTCCGTCCCCATTCTGAATGCGGAGCCTGCGGCGCAACGTGTCGCTTCGGTCGAGCCCACCGCACCGGTTGCAGCCGCGCGATCCGCCTCCGCGCCCATCGACCGCGCCACCGCCTATGCGCTTGCCGCCATCCACAAGGCTGAAGGCCCGGTGCGGACCGCAGGCCGCGAAATCGGCAGCCTCATCGTGACGCCGGCGCAGGCGAGCGAAGGCAACCAGGCAACGCAGTACGCCACCGGTCAGAAGATCGATCTCGCGCAGGCTTCCACGAAGCCGGCCACCGCGCGCTCCGGCCATAGCTGGCATGCCGGCGATCCGCTCATTCCAGAAGGCACATGGGTCATTCAGATCGGCGCCTATGCGGACCAGGCCGATGCGGTCGATCGCATCCGCTCGGCCATCAAGGCAGCGCCCGAACTCGGCAAGGCAGTTCCGGTGACAGTCGCGGTGAAGACGGCCGACAACCGCACCCTCTACCGTTCCCGGTTCGGTGGCTTTGACGATGAGCGCGACGCACGTAAAGCCTGCGGTCGACTGGCACGCCAGAGCATTTCCTGCGTCACCATCCCGCCCGCAAACTGGGCCATGCCCAAGGGCGAGAGGGAAAGGCAGCGGGGTTAGCCGACGCTCGGGCTTTGCGCTTCGTCGCCCGCCTGGTCCGGTGAGGACTCGCCTTGCGGTTCGCCTTCTCCCTCTTCCGCCGCCGCCTCGGTCGGCACTTCCGCGCTCTGTACGCGGGGCATGGGTAGTTCGAGCACGTCCAGCAACGCCCTGACTTCCGCCCGCGCAGCCACATGCGACATCGACATCTGCGCCTCGACGCCTTCCTGACGAAGGTCGAGCAAGGTCAGGCCGGACGGAAACATTTCACGAAAGATGACACGCTCGCCCACGCCCGGCGCAAGACGGAAGCCGATGCGCGCCGCCAGCGACTCCAGCACGCCCTCGACGCGCCGCTTGTTCTTGGCTGCGAGCGACGACAGACGGTTCCTCATCACGACCCAGTCGATCTTGCCGCCATCACGCATGACGCGCCGCTTGCGGCTTTCCCAGACCATTTCGCTGTAGACGCTCGGGCCCTTGATCTTCCAGCTTTGCGGATCAACGCGGCCCAGAAGGTCGAAATCGACAAAGCTGTCGTTCATCGGCGTGATGAGCGTGTCGGCGGTCGCATGGGCAAGCCGCGACAGGTATGAGTCGGCGCCGGGGCAGTCGATGACGATAAAGTCGTTCTCCGCAGAGAGCCGGTTGAACTCCGCCTCGAAGGCCGCCCGCTCGATTGCCTGCGCCTCGGTGACCGTGTCTGCGTCCGAACGGGGAATCACGACATGGTCCGGCATGACGAGTTTCACGCCATTCGCCTCGGCCCAGGCCTTGCGGTTCTCCACATAGCGCGTGAGCGAGCGCTGCCGGCTGTCGAGGTCCATCGAGCCGACTCGCGCTCCTTCATGCAGCAGAAGCGCAATCAGATGCATGGCGGTGGTGGTCTTGCCCGACCCGCCCTTTTCATTGCCCAGCACCACAATGTGCGCCAGCCCCTTGCCCGGCATCGTCTCCGTCATCGCCCCGTACCTGTACGCCTGGTGAACTTGTAGCAGAGTGTGGGTTCGGCCGCCCGGCGTCAATCGCGACACCGGCCAACCCCGAATCCCCCATACCCTTCTGATAATGCGATTAGCGGCTTTCTCAAAATCCGATCCTGCCCATTTAATAATCCTGATGAAACGGCGGGCAAAACCGTGCAGACTTCCGCATAGGGAAGTCCGCGCGGTTCGTCAAAAGGGGGGCCGCATTGATGATGCACTCACAATTCAGCCTGAGAAGTCTAGAGGTCTGCGTGGTCCGTCGGTAAAGCGCCGGGGACCAAACGGCTGCGCGTCGTCTTCCCGTTCTGTGGTTAAGCGGTGGATCGTCGATCCTCCGAGGCAACACATTTCGAACGAATGAGGGGACGATGACTGCAAATCCGAATTCGCCAGGGGCTGGCGACATTTCCGAAGATGTCAAAATTCTGCACGACATGGGCTACGCCCAGGAGTTGAGCCGCTCGATGGGCGCCTTCTCCAACTTCGCCATTTCCTTCTCGATCATCTGCATCCTGTCTGGCGGCATCAACTCGCTGGCCCAGGCGACATCCGGTGCCGGCGGTTTCGGCATTGGCGTAGGCTGGCCGCTCGGCTGCGCGATCTCGGGCGTCTTCGCCCTCGCCATGGCTCAGATCAGCTCTGCCTATCCGACGGCTGGCGGCCTCTATCACTGGGGTTCGCTGCTCGGCAACCGCTTCACCGGCTGGCTGACGGCCTGGTTCAACCTGCTCGGCCTCATCACGGTTCTCGGCGCCATCAATGCCGGTACCTGGACCTTCTTCGTCGGCGCCTTTCCGGGCCTCGGCATTGAAAACAATCTCACCAACCAGATGATCTTCCTCGCGATCATCACGGGCGGCATGGCGCTCATCAATCACTACGGCATCAAGCTCACCGCGATGCTGACCGACTTCTCGGGCTATCTCATCTTCGCAACGGCGATTGCCCTTACGGTGGTTTGCTTCGTCTTTGCCGAGACCTGGGATTTCGCCCGCCTCTTCACCTTCCACAACTATTCGGGCGATGTTGGCGGCGGCGTCTGGCCGCAGGTCTCCAACAACTGGGTCTTCCTGCTCGGCCTGCTGCTTCCGATCTATACCATCACCGGCTATGACGCCTCGGCGCACACGTCGGAAGAGACCGTGAAAGCCGCCCACGCTGTGCCGCGCGGCATGGTCCGATCGGTCATCTGGTCAGCGGTCTTCGGCTACATCATGCTCTGCTCCTTCGTGCTGCTCATTCCGAACATGGACGAGGCGGCGAAGCAGGGCTGGAACGTGTTCTTCTGGGCGATGGACGCCCGCGTTCCCGGCGGCCTCAAGGAAGTTCTCTATATCGCGATCTTCATCTCGCAGCTTCTTTGCGGCCTCGCGACGGTCACCTCCGCTTCGCGCATGATCTTCGCCTTCTCGCGCGACGGCGGCCTGCCCTTCTCGAAGATTCTTTCGAAGGTTTCGCCGAAGCGCCGGACGCCGGTGGCGGCGATCTGGACCGGTGCGACGCTCGCCGTGCTCTTCGTCTGGGGCTCGTCGCTCGTCTCCATCGCCGGAACCTCGGCCTATGCGATCGTCGTGTCCTGCACCGTCATCTTCCTCTTCTTCTCCTTCGCGATCCCGATCACGCTCGGTCTCTTCGCCTATGGCACGTCGAAGTGGCCGAAAATGGGCCCGTGGAACATCGGCCGCGGCGCCTACTCCCTGGTGGCATTGCTCTCCGTCGCGTCGATCATCCTGATCTTCGTCATCGGCGTGCAGCCGCCGAACGACTGGGCGCTCAAAATCACGGTCGGTTTCCTGGTCGTGACCGCGATCATCTGGGTTCTGTTCGAGAGCCGGCGTTTCCAGGGTCCGCCCACGGGCGAACTCGCAGCCGAACGTCTCGCCAACATCAAGGCGGCTGAAGCCGCTGTCGGCGAGACCACGAAAGTCTGACGTTCCAGATTCCAGCCGCATGAGAGGGCGTCAGGTCGCAATGGCCTGACGCCCTTGGCGGTTCAAGCGGGGCAACCCTCGCGAGACAAGATCAATGGAGTTACTCCGAATGCCACAACCTTCTCTAGGCAAGCTCACTCTCGATCAACTGTCAGATCTCGTCAGCACCGGCGACATCGACACCGTCGTCATGGCGATGCCCGACATGCAAGGCCGCCTCGTCGGCAAGCGCATGCAGGCGGGATATTTTCTCGACACCGCCGTGCATGAGACGCATGCCTGCAACTACCTGCTGACCGTCGATACGGACATGGAGCCCGTGCCGGGCTACAAGGCCGCGAGCTGGGCGCAGGGCTATGGCGATTTCGTGATGAAGCCCGATCTCGGCACGCTGCGCCGCATCCCATGGCTTCCGGGCACCGCCATCGTCATTTGCGACACGCTCGACCATCACGGCGAGGACGTTCCGCATGCGCCGCGCGCAATCCTGAAGAAGCAGCTGAAGCGTCTCGTCAAGGCGAAGATGAGCGCGATGACGGCCTCCGAGCTTGAATTCTACCTCTTCGATGAGACCTACGAGACCGCGCACGAAAAGCACTACAAGGGCCTCAAGACCGCGAACTGGTACATCGAGGACTACCACATCCTCGGCACGACCAAGGAAGAAGGGATGATGCGCGCGATCCGCAACGGACTCGAAGGCGCAGGCATTCCGGTCGAAAACTCCAAGGGCGAATGGGGCCCCGGTCAGGAGGAAATCAATATCCGCTATGCCGAGGCGCTGGAAATGGCCGACCGGCATACGATCCTGAAGAACGGCATCAAGGAGATTGCCCATCTCCACGGCAAGGCCATCACCTTCATGGCGAAGTGGAACTACGCGCAGGCCGGCTCCTCCTGCCACATCCACATTTCGCTCTGGGACGACAAGGTGAAGAAGGCGCTCTTCCATGATGACAAGAGCAAGCTCCACGGCCTTTCGGATATCGGCCAGCAATTTCTTGCGGGCCAGCTCGCCCATGCGCGCGAGCTTACCTATTTCCTCGCGCCCAACATCAACTCCTACAAGCGCTTCGTGAACGGCACCTTCGCGCCGACCAATGTCGTCTGGTCGAACGACAACCGCACGGCGGGCTTCCGCCTCTGCGGGCACGGCAAGAGCCTGCGTGTCGAATGCCGCATCGGCGGCGCCGACCTAAACCCCTATCTTGCCTTTGCGGGCCTGATCGCGGGCGGTCTCGACGGCATCGAAAAGAAGATGAAGCTCGAACCGGAATTCTCCGGCGACGCCTATGTCGGCGAAGGCATTCCTTCGCTGCCGAAAAGTCTTCGTGACGCGCTGACCGAGCTTGAAAACTCGGCTACTCTCCGCGCCGCACTGGGCGACGAAGTTGTCGAACACTATCTCCATACCGGCCGCTGGGAGCAGTTCGAATATGACCGCCGGGTCACAGATTGGGAAATCATGAGAGGTTTCGAGCGCGGATAATGGCTGAAACACTGAAGGTAATTTCTCCCGTCGACGGGAGTGTCTATGTCGAGCGGCCTCTCGCCACATGGGCGGAGGTCGATGAGGCCCTGTCCGAGGCCAAGCGCGCCCAGGCGGCGTGGAAGCTCGTGCCTATCGCCGAACGCGCCGCACTCGCGCTTCGCTTCGTCGAAGCCTTCACCGCGATGAAGGATGAGGTCGTGCCTGAACTCGCCTGGCAGATGGGCCGCCCCATCGCCTATGGCGCCGGCGAAGTGCGCGGCTTCGAGGAGCGCGCGCGCTACATGGTCGGCATCGCAGCCGATGCGCTGGCCGATATCGATGTCGGCCCGAAGGAAGGCTTTCATCGCTGGATCAGGCGCGATCCGCTCGGCGTCGTGCTGGCGGTCGCCGCGTGGAACTATCCCTATCTCATCTCGGTCAATGTCGTCGTTCCGGCCATCATGGCGGGCAACGCCGTCATCCTGAAGCATTCGGGCCAGACGCCGCTCTGTGCCGAACGCTTTGCTGAAGCCTTCGAAAAGGCGGGCGCGCCGGATGGCCTATTCCAGGCGATCCATATGAGCCATGAAATGACGGAGAAGACGATCGGCGATCCTCGCGTCGATTACGTCGCCTTCACGGGCTCCGTCTCCGGCGGACATGCCGTGGTGAAGGCAGCCTCGGGCCGCTTCATCAATGTCGGCCTCGAACTCGGCGGCAAGGACCCGGCCTATGTCCGCCCCGACGCCAACCTGCCCTTCGCGGTCGAGAACCTCGTCGATGGCGCCTTCTTCAACTCGGGCCAGTCCTGCTGCGGCAAGGAACGGATCTATGTGCATGAAGCCGTCTATGACGAATTCGTCGAAGGCTTCGTGGACCTGACGAAGAAATACAAACTCGGCAGCCCGCTCGATTCTTCAACCACGCTCGGGCCTATGGTCCGGTCTTCCGCCGCGGCATTCGTCCGTGGACAGATCGAAAGCGCGGTGCGCGGCGGCGCAAAAGCGCTGATCGATGAAAAACTCTTCCCGGCGTCGAAGGCGGGCACGCCCTATCTCGCGCCGCAGGTTCTCGTCGATGTGAACCACCAGATGGAAGTGATGCGCGAGGAGAGCTTCGGCCCCGTCATCGGCATCATGAAGGTGCGTTCGGACGATGAAGCCGTCCAGCTCATGAACGACAGCCCCTATGGGCTCACCGCCTCGGTCTGGACGGAAGACGAAGACGCCGCCATCGCCATTGGCGAAAAGATCGAGACCGGCACCTATTTCCAGAACCGTTGCGACTATCTCGACCCCGCCCTTCCCTGGACCGGCGTCAAGGACACGGGGCGCGGCGCGACACTCTCACGCGTCGGCTATGAATTCCTGACGCGGCCGAAAAGCTATCACCTGCGGACAAAAACGAAATGATCGACAAGTACCCCTCTCTCTCGGCCAACTGGAACTATCCGACCAAGGTTCGCTTCGGACCGGGACGCATCAAGGAACTGGCGGAGGCCTGCCGCGCCGCGGGCATCTCGCGTCCGCTGCTCGTCACCGATCCCGGGCTGAAGCCGATGCATATGATGCTCGATGCCATCGGCTCGCTTGAACAGAGCGGCCTGCCGAGCGCGCTTTTCGCGGACGTGCACCCCAACCCCATCGGCGCCGATGTCGAGGCAGGCCTCAAGGTCTTCCGCGGCGGCAAGCATGACGGCGTGATCGTCTTCGGCGGCGGCAGCGCCATGGATGCGGGCAAGGCCATCGCCTTCATGTCCGGCCAGACGCGTCCCATGTGGGACTATGAAGACCGTGAGGACTGGTGGACCCGCGCCGACGCGAAGGGCATCGCGCCCATCGTCGCCGTGCCGACCACCGCCGGCACGGGCTCGGAAGTCGGCCGCGCCGCCGTCATCACCGACGAGCGCGACCACACGAAGAAGATCATCTTCCATCCGAAGATGCAGCCCGTCGAAGTGATCGCGGACCCGGAGCTCACCGTCGGCCTCCCCGCCCACATCACGGCGGCGACGGGCATGGACGCGCTCTCCCACAATCTTGAAGCCTATTGCTCGCCCTTCTGGCATCCGATGGCGCAAGGCATCGCGCTCGAAGGCATGCGGCTGGTGAAGGACTGGCTCCCCGCCGCCGTCAAGCAGGGTAGCAATATCGAGGCGCGCTCCTACATGCTCGCCGCATCCTCCATGGGCGCGACGGCGTTCCAGAAGGGCCTCGGCGCCATGCATTCGATGAGCCATCCCTGCTCGTCGCTGCGCGGCACGCATCACGGCCTCACCAATGCGGTCGTCATGCCCTATGTGCTCGTTCACAACAAATCCGCGATCGAGGAAAAGCTCGCCGCGGCTGCGCGCTACATGGGCCTGAAGGACCAGAGCTTCAACGGCTATGTGGATTGGGTGCTCGCCATCCGCGAGGAGATCGGCATTCCGCACACGCTGAAGGAAATCGGCGTCGATCTCGACGCGATCCCCGAGGCCGCGCCCATGGCGCTTGAAGATCCGTCGACCGGCGGCAACCCGCTGCCCATGACCGTCGGCGACTATGAGAAGCTCTATCGCAACGCGATCGAGGGACGCCTCGTCTGAAGACTACTCGGGATGGCCCGGCACCCATGCGCCATTGGCGTCGTGGTGGCCGGGCACCCATCCTTGCGATTTCTGCCCCGGCTCGGCGGGCGCGTGAACCGGCCCCGTACTCTCATATGTCGGCACGTATCCCTGTTTGCTCTGATGCCCCGGCACAATGCGGCTCGGAGGCTCGACAGCGGGCGCCTTTTGCTGCGGCGGTTTCGGCTGCGTCGAAATGACCGGGGGCGTCGCAGGCCTCGCCGGCTCCCACGGAAATTGGCCTGCATATAGTGGCGTCACGGCGCCAAAAAGCGCGAAAACAGCTGCAATCGCTTGAATCCGGATACGCATGGCACGCATGTGGGAAGCCTCCTCGCGCTTCGCCAGCCTCGTTGAGGACACTAGCTCAATCGTTTAAGGTCCGCCCGGATTTCCCGGAGAAGCGACCATGACCATCGACACGACCAGCTATGCCATCCCCGTCGCGCGCAGCGTCGCGAGCCTTCGCGCCGTCATTGCGGACTGGCGCAAGCAAGGACTGAAGGTCGGCCTCGTCCCGACCATGGGCGCGCTTCACTCCGGCCACCTTTCGCTCGTCGATCTCGCCAAAACGAAAGTCGATCGCGTCGTTGTCTCCATCTTCGTCAACCCGACGCAATTTGCGCCGAATGAGGATTTCGGCGCCTATCCTCGCACCGAAGCCGCCGATGCGGAAGAGCTCGCGGGACATGGCGACCTCATCTTCGCGCCCACGCCGGAGGAAATGTATCACCCCGGCTTCTCGACCACGGTTTCCGTCGCGGGCGTTTCCGCGCCGCTCGAAGGCCAGTTCCGCCCGACGCATTTCGCGGGCGTCGCCACCGTCGTCGCGAAGCTGCTCATTCAGGCGCTCCCCGACCTCGCCTGCTTCGGCGAGAAAGACTGGCAGCAGCTCGCCGTCATCCGCCGCATGGTCGAAGACCTCGACATTCCGGTCGAAATTCTCGGCGGCGCGATCCTTCGCGAAGCGGACGGCCTCGCCATGTCGTCGCGCAACGTCTATCTCTCGGAAGGCGAGCGGAGGGCGGCGGGCCAGTTGAACGTGGTCCTGCGCGAGACGGCGGCAAAGGTTGCCGGCGGCGCCATCATCGCCGATGCGACGCGGGAAGGCGCAGACCGCATCCGCGCCCTCGGCTTCGATCATGTGGATTATCTGGAAGTGCGCGACGCCGCATCGCTGGAGATTTTCCCGTCGGGCCATCCGACCGCGCCTGCGCGCATTCTCATCGCGGCGAAGATCGGCCGCACGCGCCTCATCGACAATATGCCGGTCTAGAGCAGCCCCAGCTCTTCAAGCTCGCGGCGCATGTCTTCCGGCATGTCGTCGACCTCGTCCACGCCCTTCACATCCTCGGGCGCATCTTTAGGATCGAGATAGCGCCAGCCCTGAAACGGGCGGCGCTCGCGGCGGCGCACCAGCACGATTTCAGGATCGAGCACAAGCCGGCAACGCTTGATGCCCTCGCCATCGACGAAAGGCTCGATGTCGACGATCCGCTGGCGGCAGCGAATGATGCCCTTCATCACCCAATAGAGCGAACCGCCGTCGAGAATCTCGGCTGCCCGTGTCGGCACCATGCGCGTGACATGGGCGAGCACCGGCTTTTCCTTGCGCTTGCGCTTTTCGGCCAGCCGCGCGTTCTGCCAGTTTTGCAGATCCTCGACGTCGTCCGCGCCGACACAGAGCTTGATGAGATGAAGCGTCACGCCTCGTCCTTCTTGACCTCGAACACGACCAGCGCCGCACCTGCCTCGACCTGATCGCCGGGCGCGACATTGACCGAGGCTATGACGCCGTCGGCAGCCGCTGCAAGCGTCTGCTCCATCTTCATCGCTTCCATGACGACGAGGCCCGTGCCCTTCTTCACATGGGCGCCCGCCTCCGCCATGACGGCCACGATCTTGCCCGGCATGGGCGATTTCAGCGCGCCCGTGTCGCCCTCGGTCGCCACATCGACGTCGAGCGGATCGGGAATGGTGAAATCATAGGTCGCGCCGCGCAGAACGAGGCTGAAGCCCCGCCCCGCGCTCACGAAGCCCGCCTTGAGCCGCAGACCATCGACGGTTGCAATGACCTCGCCCTGCGCGTTCATCGCGCCTGTCACGACATGCTCCACGCCCCCATGCGTGAAACGCCAGCCCTCGCCTTCCGGCGCGACGCGGATGTTCAACGCCTCCTCGCCCGCGATGAGCTTCAACGTCTCGCTGCGGGCTCCCCCCAGCGTCCAGTTATCCGACGCAGACCAGGGCGACCAACGGTCACGCGCAAGGGCTTCGCCGCGCGCCGAGAGATAGCCAACCAGCGCCGCACCAAGCGCCTTCGCATCGAGCCTCTGCACGGGCACGAGCGCGCCGATGTGCCGATCGATATAGCCGGTATCGATGTCGGCCTCGCGGAACGGGTCATGCCCCATGATCTCGGCGAGGAACGCCAGATTGGTGCGCGGGCCCGCCACTTCCGTATCGAGCAGGAAACGACGCATCTTCGCCAGCGCCACATCGCGGCTCTCGCCATGCGCGATGATCTTGCCGATCATCGGATCGTAGAACATGGAGACTTCGTCGCCCTCCTCCACGCCCATATCGGCGCGGATGCCTTCTTCGCTGGGAAGGCGCAGGCGCGTCAGCTTGCCTGTCGAGGGAAAGAAGTTCTTCGCCGGGTCTTCTGCATAGAGACGAACCTCGACAGCATGGCCGACGAGCGGAATATCCTTCTGCGCCAGCGGCAATCTCTCGCCAGCCGCGACGCGGAGCTGCCATTCGACGAGATCGGTGCCGGTAATCGCTTCCGTCACCGGATGCTCGACCTGAAGCCGCGTGTTCATTTCCATGAACCAGAAAGCGTCTGCGCTGAGCCCCTTCGAGCCATCGGCAATGAACTCCACCGTGCCCGCCCCGCGATAGCCGATAGCCTTCGCCGCAGCCACCGCCGCCTCGCCCATAGCGCGGCGCATTTCTTCCGGCATGCCCGGCGCGGGCGCTTCCTCGATCACCTTCTGATGGCGGCGCTGCAGCGAACAATCGCGCTCATGCAGATAGACCGCGTTTCCATGTGCGTCGGCAAAGACCTGGATTTCGATATGACGCGGGCGCGTCACATATTTCTCGATCAGCACACGCTCATCGCCAAAGGCAGCCAGCGCCTCGCGCTGCGCGCTCTTGAGTTCCGTCGCGAAGTTTGCCGGCTCGTCCACGCGGCGCATGCCCTTGCCGCCGCCGCCCGCCACCGCCTTGATGAGCACGGGATAGCCGATCTTCTGCGCCTCGCCTTCGAGGAACAATGCGTCCTGCTCCGCCCCATGGTAGCCGGGCACCACAGGCACGCCGGCCTTTTCCATCAGCGCCTTGGCGGCGTCCTTCAGCCCCATCGCCCTGATCGCGGAGGCCGGAGGCCCGACAAAGATCAGCCCCGCCTTTTCGCATGCCTCGGCGAAGGCGACATTCTCGGAGAGAAAGCCATAACCCGGATGGATCGCTTCCGCGCCCGAACGCTTCGCGGCTTCGATGATCTTCTCGATGACGAGATAGGAGTCCTTTGCCGCGGCCGGACCGATGTGAACGGCGTCGTCCGCCTGCCTGACATGATAAGCGCCCGCATCGGCGTCGGAGTAGACCGCCACCGTGCGAAGTCCGAGACGCTTCGCCGTCCGCGTGACACGCGCGGCGATTTCGCCACGATTGGCGATGAGGAGTGAAGAAAACATCAGACGAGACCCTTCATATTTCCCGTCATGGCCCGGCTTGTCCGGGCCATCCACGTCTTCCGACCGGTTGCGATCACAGAAAGACGTGGATGCCCCGCATGAAGCGGGGCATGACGCCCAAGTTCAGGTGAGGAAGAATGCATGGTCCCTCACATGCGGAACACGCCGAAGCGCGTGTCCGGAACTGGCGTGTTGAGCGTGGCGGAGAAGGCGAGCGCGAGGACGCGGCGCGTTTCGCGAGGTGTGATGATGCCGTCGTCCCAGAGCCGCGCGGTCGCGAAGTAAGGATGCCCTTCCTTCTCATATTGAGCGCGGATCGGCGACTTGAAGCTGTCTTCCTCTTCCGCGCTCCAGCTTTCGCCGCGCGCTTCCATGCCCTCGCGCTTCACCGTGGCGAGAACGCTTGCCGCCTGCTCGCCGCCCATGACGGAAATGCGGGCGTTAGGCCATGTGAACAGGAAGCGCGGTGAATAGGCGCGGCCGCACATGCCGTAATTGCCCGCGCCGTAGGAGCCGCCGATAACCAGCGTAATCTTGGGCACATCGGCGCAGGCGACTGCCGTCACCATCTTCGCGCCGTCCTTCGCGATGCCGCCCGTCTCATATTCGCGGCCGACCATGAAGCCCGCAATGTTCTGAAGGAACAGAAGCGGGATGCGGCGCTGGCAGCAAAGCTCGACGAAATGAGCGACCTTCAACGCAGACTCCGAAAAGAGAATGCCGTTATTCGCTACGATACCGATGGGAATGCCGTGGAGCTTGGCAAAGCCGGTGACCACGGTCGTTCCGTAAAGCGCCTTGAACTCGTCGAATTCCGAACCGTCGACGAGGCGCGCAATGACCTCACGCACATCGTACTGGATCGAAAGCGCATGCGGCACCACGCCATCGAGTTCCGCCTCGTCGTAAAGCGGCGCGACCGGCTCCGAGAGCGGGATGTTCACATGCTTCTGACGATTGAGCGTCGAGGCGATCTGACGCGCAATGGCAAGCGCGTGATTGTCGTCCATCGCGTAATGGTCGGTGACGCCGGACTTGCGCGAATGAACATCCGCGCCGCCAAGGTCTTCCGCCGTGACCACTTCGCCCGTCGCCGCCTTCACCAGCGGCGGGCCGCCGAGGAAGATGGTGCCCTGCTTGCGCACGATGATTGTCTCGTCCGACATGGCTGGCACATAGGCGCCGCCCGCCGTGCAGGACCCCATGACGACGGCCACCTGCGGAATGCCCTTCGAGGACATGCGCGCCTGATTGTAGAAGATGCGGCCAAAATGCTCGCGGTCCGGGAAGATTTCCGCCTGGTTCGGCAGGTTCGCGCCGCCGCTATCGACGAGGTAGAAGCATGGCAGATTGTTTTCCAGCGCGACTTCCTGCGCGCGCAGATGCTTTTTCACCGTGACCGGATAATATGTTCCGCCCTTGATCGTCGCGTCGTTGCAGACGATGACACATTCCTGCCCCGCCACGCGGCCGATGCCGGTGATGATGCCCGCCGCGTTGATCGCTTCGCCATACATGCCATGCGCGGCCATGGGCGACAGTTCAAGAAACGGCGTACCCGGATCGATGAGCCCATGCACACGGTCGCGAGGCAGAAGCTTGCCTCGGGAAACATGCCGCTCGCGCGAACGCTGATCGCCGCCTTCCGCCGCCTTCGCGCGCTCGACCGCCAGCTCGGCTACGAGGCGCGACATGGCGTCGGCGTTTTCCCTGAAGCGCGCGTCGCGCGGATTGATATTGGTCTTGAGAATGGACATGGGCGCGACCGGATGATTGAAGATGGGGCCGGACTGGTATAAAAACGATCATACGTTCGTTTCCTGCCGCCCACAAGTCCAGGCACAATGAGCAGAACCCGAGGTTCCTCCGGCCCGAAAACGCTGGCCGCCATCAACGAGGCGGGCCTCGACCTCATTTATACCGCCGGTTACGAGGCGATGAGCCTTCGGGAACTCGCGGCCAGGGTGGGCCTTCAACCGGGCTCGCTCTACAACCATATCGAGACGAAGCAGGATCTCCTCTTCGACCTCATCCACAATCACATGGTGACGCTGCTCGCCCGGGTCGATGCGGAACTCGAAGGCGTCGAGGGGCCCGTCGAACGGCTCAAGGTCTTCGTCGCCTTCCATCTCGACTATCACATCGAGCGCAAGCGCGAGGTTTTCATCGGCTCGGCGGAGCTGCGCAGCCTCACGCCGAAGAACCGGAAGGCTATCGTCGCGCTGCGCCGTGCCTATGAAGACCGTCTTTGCGATATCCTGAAAAAAGGCGCGGCGAAAAAGCTATTCGTCGTCTCCGATCTCCGCGTGACAGCCTATGCCCTTCTCGCCATGCTGACGGGCATCTGCACCTGGTACGATCCAAAAGGCCGCGTCAGCCGCAAGAAGCTTATCGACATTCACACGCGCCTCGTTCTCGACGGCGTGACGGCATAAGAGGGAGGAAACATGTCCGGTGAAGCAAAGGCGTTTCTCAAGCGCTGGTACGCCTATATGGAAAATCCGACACCTGAGGTTCTCGACGATCTGGTCGCCGAGGATGCGGGCATTTCCTCGCCCGCCTTCTACAAGCCGAAATATTCCAAACCTTACGTGATTTCGATCCTCAACGCCGTCAACGAGGGCTTCGAGGATTTCGTCTACAAGAAGGAATGGATCGACGGACGCGACATCATCCTCGAATTCGAGACGAGGATCGGCGACGTCAATCTGAAGGGCATCGACCGCATCACGGTGGATGAGAACGCGCGGATGAAACACATCGAAGTGCTCATCCGCCCGCTCAATGGCCTCATCGCACTCGCCGAACACGTCAAGGCGACGCTGGCGAAAGCTGCCGCCTGATTACATCAACTCGACCGCAAGCGCCGTCGCTTCGCCGCCGCCGATGCAGAGCGAGGCGACGCCGCGCTTGCCACCGCCCTGCTTCAGCGCGTTGAGCAGCGTCACGACGATGCGCGCGCCCGACGCGCCGATGGGATGGCCGAGCGCCGTCGCGCCGCCATAGATGTTGATGTTGTCGTGGCTGAGACCGATCTCCTTCATCGCCGCCATGACGACGATGGCGAAGGCCTCGTTGATCTCATAAGCATCGACGTCGGAGGCCTTCCAGCCCGTCTGTTCGAAAAGCTTGTTGATCGCGCCGACGGGCGCCGTGGTGAACCAGGCGGGCGCCTGCGCGAAGCCGGAATGGCCGCGGATCGCAGCAAGCGGCTTCAGCCCGCGCTTCTCGGCCTCCGAGAGACGCATCAGAACGAGCGCGGCGGCGCCATCCGAAATCGAGCTGGCATTCGCCGCCGTCACCGTGCCGTCCTTCGCGAAGGCGGGCTTCAGCGTCGGGATCTTTGCAGGGTCGGCCTTCAGCGGCTGTTCGTCCTGCGCGACCTCGATCTCGCCCTTGCGGCTCTGCACCGCGACGGGAACGATCTCCGGCGCGAAGCTGCCGCCCTCGATGGCGCGCTTGGCGCGGGCGAGCGACTCCAGCGCATAGGCGTCCTGCGCTTCGCGCGAGAACTGATAGTGCTTCGCCGTCTCCTCGGCATAGGTGCCCATCAACCGGCCTTCATAGGCATCCTCGAGGCCGTCCAGGAACATGTGATCCTTCACCTCGCCATGGCCGAGGCGATAGCCACCGCGCGCCTTGGTCAGCAGGTACGGCGCATTGGTCATGCTTTCCATGCCGCCCGCGATGATGACGTCGCCATGGCCAAGCGCCAGCGCATCATGGGCGAGCATGATGGCCTTCATACCCGAGCCGCAGACCTTGCTCACCGTGGTGCAGGTCGTCGACTGGTCGAGGCCACCCTTGAGCGCCGCCTGCCGCGCGGGCGCCTGCTTCGCGCCGGCCGAGAGCACGCAGCCCATCATCACCTCATCGACCGCGCCAGACGAGAGCCCTGCACGTTCCGCCGCCGCGCGCACTGCGACTGCGCCGAGATCCGGGCCGGAGATGTCCGCCAGCGCGCCCTGGAACCCGCCCATGGGCGTCCGCGCCGCACTCGCGATGACGACGGGATCGGTGCTTGTACGGGACTGTGTCATGGCTGCGTTTCCACGTTAGATTGTTTCGAAAGGCTTGGATTCGGGGGGAACCCTAGCCCAAAACTCACGACGGGGGAAAGTTCGCGTGGAATTTCTGCACAATATGGATTGGGTGCTGCCACTCAGGAGCGATGCCGCTACGTTAATCGCCAATGGCTTCACCTGGCTCGGCTATACGACCTTCTTCCTGATCGCCCTGCCGCTGGCCTACTGGTTCTGGGGCCGAGACCGCGCCATGCGCATGACGATGCTGATCGCCATCACGGCGGTCCTCAACGGCTGGCTCAAGGATCTCTGGCAGGACCCGCGGCCCGACCCGAAATACTGGCTCGATCCACGCGTCGCAGACTCCTATGGCAGACCGAGCGGGCACGCGCAGGTGGCCTTCGCCATGTGGTCGCTGATCGCCCGGGAGATCCGCCGATACTGGGCCTATGCTGTCGTGGCGATCATCATCGCGGGCGTCTGCTTCAGCCGTCTCTATCTCGGTGTCCATGATGTCGACGACGTGCTGACGGGCATGGGGCTCGCCATCATCGGGCTCGCCATCTTTGCCTGGCTCCTCTCCCCCGCGCTCGCACCCGCGCGCAACTGGCCGGTGCTGACGCATCTCGCCATCATCGTCATCGCGGGTGCCATCCTCTTCGCAACCTGGCCGAACGGCGAAGGGCCGGACCGCACGGTCAGCGTTCTCGCATTGCTCTTTGGCTGGGTTCTCGGCGCCGACATGGACAGGCGCCTCGCACCGAATGAGCCGGTATTGCCTGCATGGCGGGTCTGCGTCGTCATGGGCCTTGGCGGCATCGTGGTGCTGTTCGCCCTGCAAACAGGGCTCAACAGACTCGCACATGCGCTCGGCGCCGATGGAACAGCGGCAAGCTATGCCATCAACGCCGCACTGGCGTTCTACATGACGGGTCTCGCGCCCCTCGCCTTCCGCAAGCTGAGGCTGGTGAAGCAGCCTTAGCGCTTCTCGACCACGAGGCTCTGGATGGCGCGGCCGAAATAGCCGCGTTCATCCGCGAGCTTGCCCGCCGCGATGCCGACGCCGCGCTCGTCGATCCATGTTTCGGCGTCGAGCGCGATCCACTCGCCCACCGGCATGCGGACAAAGTTGATCGACAGGTCGCCGTTGAGGAAGGTCCAGCCCTGATCGAGCACGGACGAAACGCCATTGCAGAAATCGGACGTCATGGCCGCACGCATAAGCGGCGTGTTTGCCTCGCCATGGACGATCGGCCTGATCGCGCGGAACCAGCAGGCCGCAGGCCCACCGGCGCTCAGCAGGCCGAAATTGCCGACGGCGTTCTTCACCTCAAGCCCTGAGATGAAGCCGCTGCTGCGGCGCACGATTTCGTCAATGGGTGAAGACTCCGCAGGCGACGGAATGCTCACCGGGGCCTCGGTCACGCCATTGAGATCAGGATATTCGGCCGCCCTGATCTTCAGCGCACTGGCGCGCACGCATTCCTTGCCGCCCGCGAGAAGGCTCACGCCACAAAGCTGGATCTTCTTTCCCTCGCGCACGACCTCGGACCTGATTTCCAGCGGCGCGATGGGCACGGGCCGCAACAGGTCGATGGTCATCCGCGCGACCTGCATGGGCGCCGCTGTCGGAATATTCTCAACCACCCATGCGACGAGCGCGGACGGCGCGCCGCCATGCTGCATGGAAGGGTCCCACGGCCCCGCTGCATAGGCGGTGCTGTGAGCGACACTGCCTTTGACTTCGAAAACGGCGTCGACAGTCATCATGCGGTCTCGTTGAAGAGTTCGCGACCGATCAGCATACGGCGGATTTCGCTGGTGCCCGCGCCGATCTCGTAGAGCTTGGCGTCGCGCAGCAACCGGCCCGTGGGATAGTCGTTGATATATCCATTGCCGCCCAGCGTCTGCAACGCTTCGAGCGCCATCCATGTCGCCTTTTCGGCGGCATAAAGGATCGCGCCCGCCGCGTCCTTGCGCGTCGTCTGGCCGCGATCGCAGGCCTTCGCCACCGCATAGACATAGGCGCGGCAGGCATTCATGGTCGAATACATGTCGGCAAGCTTGCCCTGCATCAGCTGGAACGTGCCGATAGGCTCGCCGAACTGCTTGCGCTCATGCACATAAGGCACGACCACATCCATGCAAGCCTGCATGATGCCGAGCGGACCGCCCGAAAGCACGGCGCGCTCATAATCGAGACCCGACATCAGCACGCGGACGCCTTCGTTCACCTTGCCGAGCACGTTTTCCTCGGGCACTTCGCAATCCTCGAAGACGAGTTCCGCCGTGTTCGAGCCGCGCATGCCGAGCTTGTCGAGCTTCTGAGCGGGCGTGAACCCCTTGAAGCCCTTCTCGATGAGGAAAGGCGTGATGCCGCGGGGGCCGCCCTGCGGATCGGTCTTGGCGTAAACAATCAGCGTGTCGGCGTCGGGCCCATTGGTGATCCACATCTTGTTGCCGTTGAGGACGTAGCGGTCGCCCTTCTTCTCGGCCTTGAGACGCATGGAGACGACGTCCGAGCCCGCGCCCGGCTCAGACATGGCCAGCGCGCCGACATGTTCGCCGGAAATGAGCTTCGGCAGATATTTGTTCTTCTGCGCGACGGTGCCCCAGCGGCGAAGCTGATTGACGCAGAGATTGGAATGGGCGCCATAGGAAAGGCCGATGCTCGCCGAGCCGCGGCTGATCTCTTCCATCGCCACGACATGTTCGAGATAGCCGAGCCCCGTCCCGCCGAATTCCTCTTCCACCGTGATGCCGAGAAGGCCGAGATTGCCGAGTTCGGGCCAGAGGTCGCGGGGGAACTGGTTGGTGCGATCGATTTCCGCCGCGCGCGGCGTGATCCTGTCGGCCGTGAAGGCGCGCACCGTGTCGCGGATCATGTCGGCAGTTTCGCCGAGATCGAAATCGAGGGACTGGAAATTCGCTGAAGACATGTCGCCGGCTTTCTTGATGTTCTATTTGTCTGAAATGTAGATATCGACCGCGTCGGACTGCGTAAAGACCGTAAAGACGCCTGCCCCGGGGCTCCCGCCAATGACGAAGAGCTTGCCGTTGGTTGCGGCGGCCACTGCGGCGTGGCGCGGCGTCGGCAGCGGCGCTGCGCTCGTCCACGCTCCGCCATTGAGCACGAAGTGATCGCTGAAGGTTTTCGGCGGCGAAAGGCTCTCTCCACCGGTCACGTGGATTCTCCCGCCGAGCACTGCGGCGATATGGCCGGCGCGCGGCGCGGGCAGCGATGGGCCGGCGCGCCATGTGCCCGCTTCGGTGTCAAGGATATCGACACGGGCGGTGGCCACGCGGCCGTCGAGCCCACCGATCACGTAGATTTCACTGCCCTGCGCGACAATCGCAGCGCCGCTGCGTGGCGCGGGCATGTTCGCCTTCGCGACAGCCCAGCGGTCTTCCGCCGGATCGTAGATAAAGACGCGGCCCGCATCCGCGCCTCTGCCGCCCAGCGCATAGAGCTTGCCGCCTACGGCAACGAGCGAAAGGCCGACGCGCGGCGCAGGCATGGGCGCGACACCGCGCCAACCGCCGCCCGCACGGTCGAAGACCCAGGTGGCGGCGCTTTCTTCCAGCGTCGGCGCTTCGCGCGTTCCGCCCGCCGCATAGCCGCCCGCGACATAGATTCGCTCGCCGCTCGCCGCCATGCCGAATTGTTCGAGGCCCACGGGCAGCGCCACATCCGCGCGCCAGATGTCGCCGATCGTGTCATAGACCTCGGTGAGTGAGCGCGGGCCCGAAGCGCCGCCGCCGCCCACCACATAGAGATCTTCGCCCAGCAGCGCGGCGCCCGCATAGGCCCGCGCCGTCGTCATCGGCGCGCCTTCGCGCCAGCCATCGGCCCAGGCCGCGCCGCCAAGGCCGCCCAGCAGCGTTGCGACGACGGCGACATGACGGCATAGGACGAGTGGAGAAAACAAAGACGAACGCATGAAGGCCCCGGCAAAACGCAGTCGCCCCGGTCGAGGGACGACGGGTTGCGAGTGTGCGTCATTTGCAGCCGCCTCGCCACCCGGCGCGCCGTCTGTGCCCAGCGTGTGGCGGCAAAGAAAAAGCCGGCCGCTTGAGGTGCGAGCCGGCTTTTCATTTTCATCCCAAGGCCATGGTGCGGTCGAGAAGACTCGAACTTCCACGGGTTGCCCCACAGCGACCTCAACGCTGCGCGTCTACCAATTCCGCCACGACCGCGCATGACTTGGGATGCGCCGATGTAA
This sequence comes from Parvibaculum sp., assembly GCF_039680535.1. GTDB lineage: Bacteria > Pseudomonadota > Alphaproteobacteria > Parvibaculales > Parvibaculaceae > Parvibaculum. Next base: position 38,695 of record NZ_JBDKSS010000034.1, read on the forward strand.
CAAATCCGTTCCGGGTACTCAAGCTGCAAATTGACGAATTCGGTGAATAACCGAAAGCCGGTCAGATGCCGTCACCACCCGTATTGATGGGCAGGTGGATGCCGCACTCGTCCTTGTCACGGCCAACCCAGCGCCCGTCGCGATAGCTGCCCCCTTCCGGAACGCGCTCCGTGCAGGGCATGCAGCCGATCGAGAGGTAGCCGTCCTTGACCAGCGGGTGCCGGGGCAGCCGGTTGGCGTCGGTATAGCGTTCCAGCTCCTCCTGGCCCCAGAAGGCCAGCGGATTGAGCTTGAAGCGGGTTCCCGTGGCACTTCCGGGCTCGCCGGTGCCGCGCACGGCCTCCTCCTCGATCGGGTCCATGCTGGTCCGGGCCGAGGTCTGGAAGCGCTTCCGCCCCGTGATCGAGGCCTCGAAGCCCTTCAGCGCCCGCTCAAGCGGCAGGACCTTGCGGACGAAGCAGCAGGCATCGGGATCGGCGTTCCACAGCGTACCGTTGGGGTCGCGCGCCGCCAGATCGGCCGGATGGGGCCCGGCGGCGCGAATATCGGTCAGGCCGAGGCGTTCCTGCAGCCGGTCGCGATAGCGCAGCGTTTCGCCGAAAAGCTTGCCCGTATTGAGGAAAATGACCGGCGTCGTCGGGTCGATCTCGGCCACCATGTGCAGGAGCACGGCCGATTCGGCGCCGAAGGAGGAAACGACCGCAATCTTGCCCGCGAATTCCTGCCTGATCATGACGTCGAGCAGCGCCTGCCCGCTGAGGCCCTGATAGCGCGTTCGCAGGCCCGTAAGGCGCGGCGACGTGACGGTCGCGGCATCCATGGCGGCGGCCCGATTCTCATGGCTCTTGAGCTGAATGACTGTCATGGGAGCCAACCTTTATCCTCGATATATGCCTCGCTGCGCCGTCCGACTTCGGACAGATCGAGGCCCTCCTTGCGCCAGACTTCGCGGCGCTCCGCCAGTTCCTTGAGCCGTCCGGACCATTCCGGCCCGAACAGTCCCTCGAGATAGCGCCGGAGGCGCCGCGCGAGGCCGGGGGACTGCCCCCCGGTAGATACCGTCAGCAACAGGTCGCCCCGCCGGACGGTCGAAGGAATGTGGAAGTCGCAAAGCGGCTTCCGGTCTTCCGTATTCACCAGCCGTCCCGCCTTTCGGGCGGCGGCGGCCAAGGCCTCCGACTCGGCCTCGTCGAGACCGGCAATCAGCACCAGCCCTGCGGCCTCCAGAGCCTCGCTGGAGGGCCTTGCGCCCTTCAGCCTCACACCGGCCCGGCTCGCCAGAGCCCCGTCCTGTGCCCCGGAAAAGACCTCCACATGGGCGGCCCCGGCAGCATCCAGAAGCTCCAGCCGCTTCAGACCGGCCTCGCCCTCCCCGACCAGCACGATCCGGAGCGCGCCGACATCGAGCACGATGGGAAGCATGACGTCTCCTGACGGGAGCCAAGGGTGGAACGCCCGAGGCGGGGTCGAAGCCTAATTTCCATAGAAATAGGACAAGCGCCCGAATAATTCAATATCAGGACGTATTATGCTCTATTCAACACTATTTATTGTGTTGTTTTTGGTCCGGCTCAGTTCCGGATCGTCTCCGTGATCGCGATGGCGATGCGCTCGCCCTGCACGACGATTTCGCCGCGCGCGATCGGAATGTTGTTGGCGAGCAGCCAGACCTCGTCGTCATGATGCGCGTCGAGTTCGATGACCGCGCCACGGCCCATCTTCAAAAGCTGATGGATCGGCAAGGCGGTTTTGCCCAGCACGACCGAAATCTCGACAGAAACATTATTGACGGAATTCATTCCCGCCCCCAATTGGCATCACGCGACCATCGAGAACGTCGCATGCTAGAGTTACCCCATGGTTAAGACATCAAGTCTGGCGGAGCCCCTTTCCGCCTCAGCAGTCGAATGGCGCGTCTCCGATGCGCCGGTTCCCTATGACGTCGCAGTGGCCGAAATGGAGGCGCGCGCCGCCGCCATTGCCGAAGGCAAGGCGCGCGAGCTCGTCTGGCTGCTCGAACATCCCGCCCTCTACACGGCGGGCACCAGCGCGGATGAAAAGGACCTCCTCGCGCCGGATCGCTTCCCTGTGTTCAAGACCGGGCGCGGCGGGCAATACACCTATCATGGCCCCGGGCAGCGCGTGGCCTATGTGATGCTCGATCTGAAGCGTCGCAAACCCGATGTGCGCGCCTATGTCCACGATCTCGAACGCTGGATCATCGCCACGCTGGCGCGCTTCAACGTCGTTGGCGAAGTGCGCGAGGATCGCGTCGGTGTCTGGGTGCGCCGTCCGGACAAGGGGCTTGGCCGCGAAGACAAGATTGCCGCCATCGGCGTGCGCCTCCGCAAATGGGTGAGCTTCCACGGCATCAGCATCAACGTGGACCCGGCGCTGGAACATTTCTCCGGCATCGTCCCGTGCGGCATCTCGCAACATGGCGTGACGAGCCTCGCCGATCTCGGCCATCTGGTCAGCATGGAAGAAGTCGACATGGCGCTGAAGGCGAGCTTCGAGGACGTGTTCGGTCCGGCGCACTAATCGAACCGGACTGCCAGCACGAGCGCGCCAACGCCGAATATCACTGCCGCCAGCCAGACAAATCCGCCGAGCGCCGGGAGCGATATTCCGATCCAGAGAAGGAGCGTCGCGACAAAGATGCCGCCGATCACGCGCACGGTTCTGTCATAGGTCGTCCCGATGCGCCCCGCGACGAGTTCGCCAATCACCATGATGGAGATGACAAGCCCGATCACCATGCCGAGCGGCCAAAGCAGAATGACGATGAAGGCGAGCGGTAATCCGATAATCGTCACGGCCGACAGGACGGCGAGTATTGGTGTACCGATCAGCCAGACGAGGCCGACGAGAAAGGCGAAGGCCGACTGCGCAGCAGCTGCCTCGCTGAGACGCGCCGCCCCTGCGGGTGCAGCAAGCGCGACGATGCCCGCCAGCAGGCCGAAGAAGACCGCCCCCGGCCAGGAGAGCCTGTAGCCCGGTGTCGGCCAGCGGTCGGTCCAGCTTCTCTCCGTATACTGTCCATATGGTTCCGGCGCGCCATAATGAGGTTCGCGCGGCCTTGTCGCCTCATCCCAGACCTTCGAACGCATGGCGCCCTTGATCCGCGCCCCGGAATCGACTTCGGCCGGACCGGCGGAGAAATAATTCACATCGCCTTCGACCCAGGCATCGGGACCGAAGACAACATGAACGCCATAGAACGTAACATCGCCCTTCACATGGCCGTTGATGAGCGCGTCCTGCGCGCGGATGGAAAGATCGCCGTTGATGTCGCCTTCCGTCGCGACACGTCGCCCCGCGATCCAGACATCGCCGCCGACCTTCACGTCGCGCGAAATCGAGACGGTCTCGCCGGTAATGGTCAGCGCGCCCTCGACATTGCTGTCGACCGTGACGTCGCGCCCCGCGAGATAGACCGTGTCGCCGCTGCTCCACTCCACCGAAGCCGGGGTCGTGCCCTTGGCGACCGCGGCTCCAGCGGGCGCAATCAGCAGAAGCGCCCCCAACAGGGCCATGATAGCGGCTGCAAATCCGGTGCGCATGAAGCCCTCCTTCTTCGGAGCCCAAGGCTCGCGTCATTGCGCCAGAGTGTCAACCGCAAGCGCGGCCCATAAACAAACACCCCGGCGCAAGGCCGGGGTGCAGGTATTCGACTATGCGTCCGCGTCTTATTTCGACTCGAACTCAAACTCCATGATGACGGCATCGACCGCCAGGCTGTCGCCCGGCTTCGCCTCGATGGCGGCAATCGTGCAGTCCTTCTCGGCGCGGAGGATGTTTTCCATCTTCATCGCTTCGACGATGGCGAGAGGTTCACCCGCCTTCACTTCCTGGCCGACTTCCACCGCGATGGACTTCACGAGGCCGGGCATGGGGCACAGCAGATATTTCGACGTATCCGCGGCAACCTTTTCCGGCATCAGCAGGTTCAGGCGATGGCCGAGCTGCGTGCGCACCACGGCCGCAACCGTCGCGCCGCGATAGCGCAGGCGGTAACCCTGCTTCGCGCGGTCGATCTGCACGGCTATGTCCTCGCCGTTCACCGTGCCGACGAAGACCGACTGTCCCGGCGTCCATTCGCTGTCCACGACGAAGGTCTGGACGTCGCTGTCGTCGAGACCGGAAAGCGTGATCTCAAGACCGTCTTCGACGAAATCGGCCTTCGCCTTCTGGTGCCACGTGTCGAGGCTAACCACCCAATCCTCGGGCAGCTTGCGCGGACGGCCCGAGAGCTGGCCGCTGATCTGCACGGCGCGGGCGACATGAAGCTCGTTCATGTAGACCGCGATGGCTGCGAGCTTGCGGCGGCGTTCGTCGCCCAGTTCGACGCCATGGAAACCTTCCGGATATTCCTCGGCAATAAAGCCCGTCGTGATGTTGCCCGACCGGAAGCGCGGATGCTCCATGATCGCGCCGAGGAACGGAATGTTGTGCTGGATACCGTCGATGCGGAACTCGTCCAGCGCGATGGACATGTAGTCGATGGCGCTGGCGCGGTCTGGACCATGCGTGCAGAGCTTGGCGATCATCGGATCGTAATAGATCGAGATTTCGCCGCCTTCATAGACGCCGGTATCGTTGCGGATGGTAAGGCCGTTCTCGGTGCCTTCCGCCGGCGGCTGGTAGCGCACGAGACGTCCGGTCGAAGGCAGGAAGTTGCGATAGGGATCTTCCGCATAGATGCGGCTTTCCATCGCCCAGCCGTTGATCTTCACATCGGCCTGCGTGATCGAGAGCTTCTCGCCCGCGGCGACGCGGATCATCTGCTCCACGAGGTCGATGCCGGTGATGAGCTCGGTCACCGGATGCTCGACCTGAAGGCGCGTGTTCATTTCGAGGAAGTAGAAATTGCGGTCCTTGTCGACGATGAACTCGACGGTGCCCGCGCTCTCGTAATCCACGGCCTTGGCGAGCGCGACGGCCTGCTCGCCCATCGCCTTGCGTGTGTTTTCATCAAGGAAGGGCGACGGCGCTTCTTCGATGACCTTCTGGTTGCGGCGCTGGATCGAGCATTCGCGCTCGTTCACATAGATGACGTTGCCATGCTTGTCGCCGAGCACCTGGATTTCGATGTGGCGCGGCTGCGTGACGAACTTCTCGATGAAAACGCGGTCGTCGCCGAAGCTCGACTTGGCTTCCGACATCGAAGCAGCGAAGCCTTCGGCCACTTCCTTCTCGGACCATGCGATGCGCATGCCCTTGCCGCCGCCGCCTGCCGACGCCTTGATCATGACCGGATAGCCGATCTCATTGGCGATCTTCACGGCTTCGGTGGAATCGGCGATCACACCGAGATAACCCGGAACGGTCGAGACCTTCGCCGCATTGGCGAATTTCTTCGACTCGATCTTGTCGCCCATGACCTCGACGGCCTTGACGTTCGGACCGATGAAGGCGATCCCCGCCTCCTTCAGCGCGATGGCGAACTTCGAGTTCTCGGAGAGGAAGCCGTATCCCGGATGAACCGCTTCGGCACCCGTCTTCTTGCAGGCGTCGATGATCTTTTCGATGATCAGATAGGACTGGGCGGCTGCGGGCGCGCCGATATGAACGGCTTCATCCGCCATCTCGACATGCAGCGCGTCCTTGTCGGCGTCCGAATAGACGGCGACCGTCTTGATGCCCATCTTGCGCGCCGTCTTGATGACGCGGCAGGCAATCTCGCCTCGGTTGGCGATCAGGATTTTCTTGAACATGTGATCGCCCTCAGAGCGGAATGTTGTCGTGCTTCTTCCACGGGGCTTCGACTTCCTTGTTGCGAAGGAGAGCCAATGCCCGCGCCACGCGCACTCGCGTCGAGTGCGGCATGATCACTTCGTCGATGTAGCCACGTTCGGCGGCGACGAAGGGATTGAGGAAGCGGTCTTCATAGGTCTTGGTATGGGCGGCGATCTTCTCCGCATCGCCGAGATCCTGGCGATGGATGATCTCGACCGCGCCCTTCGCGCCCATGACCGCGATTTCGGCGGTCGGCCAGGCGTAGTTCAGGTCACCGCGAATATGCTTCGACGACATGACGTCATAGGCGCCGCCATAGGCCTTGCGCGTGATGACGGTGATTTTCGGCACGGTCGCTTCGGTATAGGCGAAGAGAAGCTTCGCGCCGTGCTTGATGAGGCCGCCATATTCCTGCGCGGTGCCCGGAAGGAAGCCCGGCACGTCCACGAAGGTGACGATCGGAATATTGAAGCAGTCGCAGAAGCGCACGAAGCGCGCGGCCTTGCGGCTGGCGTCCGAGTCGAGCACGCCCGCGAGCACCATCGGCTGGTTCGCAACGATGCCGACGGTGCGGCCTTCGATGCGGGCAAAGCCGGTGATGATGTTCTTCGCGAAGCTTTCCTGAATCTCGAAGAAATCGCCCTCGTCCACGACCTTCAGGATCAGTTCCTTCATGTCATAGGGCATGTTCGGGTTCGCCGGGATCAGCGTGTCGAGCGACATCTCGATGCGCTTGGCGTCGTCGTAATAGGGACGCTCCGGCACGTCGTCGCGGTTCGACGAAGGCAGGAAGTCGATCAGGCGGCGGATCTGGCCGAGCGTGATGACGTCATTGTCCCAGGCGCCGTCGGCAACCGACGATTTGACCGTGTGGATCGACGCGCCGCCGAGCTGTTCGGAGGTGACGGTTTCGTTCGTCACCGTCTTCACGACGTCAGGGCCGGTCACGAACATGTAGGAGGTATCGCGGACCATGAAGATGAAGTCCGTCATGGCCGGCGAGTAGACGTCGCCGCCCGCGCACGGGCCCATGATGACGGAGATCTGCGGAATGACGCCCGAGGCGAGCACATTGCGCGTGAAGACTTCGCCATAGCCGCCAAGCGCGTCCACGCCTTCCTGGATGCGCGCGCCGCCCGCGTCGAAGAGGCCGATGATCGGCGCGCCGTTGCGCAGCGCCATGTCCTGGATCTTCGTCATCTTCTTCGCATGCGCCTTGGAGAGCGAGCCGCCGAAGACCGTGAAGTCCTTCACGAAGATATAGACGGGGCGACCGTTGACCGTGCCCCAGCCCGTTACGACGCCGTCGCCCGGAATCTTCTGCTTCTCCATGCCGAAGTCGTGGCAATCATGTTCGACGAACATGTCGAACTCCTCGAAGGAGCCCTCGTCGAGCAGCAGCTCGATGCGCTCGCGCGCCGTGAGCTTGCCGCGTGCATGCTGAGCGTCGATGCGCTTCTGGCCGCCGCCGAGCCTGGCAACGTTCCTGCGCTCTTCGAGCTGGCGAATAATCTCTTTCATTCCGACCCCTGAGACCTTGGGCCGGGACGATCCGGCCGGGCGTTTTCGAGATGGTGGATGACCGGCGCACGGGGCTCGAAACGGCCGCCGCCCGGCATCTTGCGAGGGCCTTGAATAGCACCCAAATCGAACGTTTGCCAATGGCTTGGCGGGCGTTTTGGAGCCCCGGTTTTACGTAGCGTCAGACGGAGGTCTGGCCCAGAAGCTCCAAAAAACGTGCCGTGTCCGCCAGTTCTTCGCGCCTTGTGGCGAGTCGAAGCGCCTCGTCTTCGTCCTCGCCGCAGAGTTCCGCCTGCCAGGTTTCGTCCACGTGAGAGGCGTCGAAAGCCTGCCCGACATCGAGCCTGCCCTTCAGAAGCGCGAGCCCGATAATGGCCGAGCCGGTCAGCGTCGTGGCGTTGTGGAGCGCCGCCAGCGAGAAGGAGCCGATCCCGGTCAGGGCGGAGCGGAGCGCGGCGAGCGCGTCCTCGTCCTGGGCGATATGGGTGAGCCCTTCCGTCACGCGCAGCCGGGCGCCGAAGGTTTCCGCCGCCCAGTCCACCAAAGGCTGCCAATAGGCAATATGGCGGCGGGCAAGTTCCGCCGGATTGTCCGCCCGGTAGCAGATGAGGTCGGTGCCGGCGAAGGCCATGATGTCGGCGATCACCTCATCCCGGCGCGGTTCGACCCGATCGATCGCCGTATTGGCGAGCTTGGTCAACCACATGGTGCGGGGGTCGATCTTCTCGCCCTGGCCCTCCCACTCGCCGGCCATGGCTTCCGCCAGTGCCAGCGTCGGAACCTTGAGTGGCGACCTGGCGGGCGTCTTCACGGCCCGCCCGTCGAGCAGCACCGTGAAGCCATCATCCAACGGCGCCGCCTTGGCTTCCTTGTAGAAGCGCTTGGGCAGCGGGCGGAAAGTATTGCGCCCCGGATGCTCGACCTGTTCGTCGAGCGCCCGGTTGCGCCCCAGCTCCGAGAAGAGCGGGCCAAAGATGGAATCGTCGTCACTCATATTCGTTACTTCGCTATCGCTTACTTGCCGAAGAGGCCGCCAATGCCCTCTCCGATGCCTTTGACCGCGCCGCCGACGCCCTCGGCCGCACCGCCGACCGCGCTGCCGACGCCCTTCACCGTGCCGCCTACGCCACCAGAGTCCTGAGCCGCCGCGGCAGCAAGCTTCGCGCAGCCGCCGGAACCCGCAGCGCCTTCATTTCCGCTGCTCATGAGCGGCAGGAGCGCGCCAACGCCACCGGTCAGCGCCACGCCGCCGACTGCCGTCGCCACACCCATGGCGGCGCCCGCCTTGTCGAGACCGGCCGAAGGCGCCGAAAGCGAACCCGATACGCGGATCGGGAAGGCGAGGCTCACGAGGCTCGGGTTCTTCGGTTTCGGCTTGAGCAGAAGGTCGATCTGCTCCGTACCCAGATTGATGGTGCCGCCGCCCGTGGTGATGAGGCTGTCGGTTTCGACCGCCAGCGCCCTGGATGTGCCGACGCCGCCCTGGAAGCTGAAGGCGCTCAAGGCGCATACGAGCTTGGCCTTATCGGTATTCGCACCGCTCGGAATGAGCGCCGTCGCCAGATCGCCGGAAACCGTTGCGAACATCTTGGAATTGACCGTGCCCTCGCCCGTCGCAAGGTTGGTCATGCCGTTGAGGCTCGCCGCAATGTCATGCAGCGACTTGCCGCGTCCATTGAGCTTCGCCGCGATGTCGGCCTTGACGGAAAGAAGGTCCGTCACGTCGAGGTCCTTGAAGAGCTGGCCGAGGTCGAGCGAGGTCGTGCGCGCATCGAGCGACACCGCGCGCGAGCCGCCATTGGCGGTCACGGCGGCGTTGATCGGTACGCCACGGTAAGCCGCGCTGAGCGGCGCATTAAGCTGCCCGTCCCTGAGCTTCACCGGCAGCTTCACATTGGTGAGTTCGACCTTGCCGAAGACAAGCGAGGCAATGCTGACCGTCACATCCGCATCGGCGGCACTGAGTTGGTCGAGCGGAAGCGGGTCACGGCTGAAGACAGGTCCGCCCTTCGTCTTGCTGCCGCCGTCACCTTTGGTAAATGGGGTGAGATCGAATTTCGGGCTCGCCAGAGCGCCGCTGATGCTGGGCTTCGCGCCGCCAAGCGCCAGCGTGAGGTCGCCCTTCGCGCTGGTTCCGGCCACCGTCACCGAAGCATCCTTCAGCGAAATGTCGCCCGCCGACTGAAACACATCGGAGTCGAAGGCAATGGTCGAGCCATTGACGTCGCCCTCGATCGTCGCATGAATGCCGCCGGCCTTCTGCGCGATGCTGACCTTCTGGAAGTCGGCCGTCGTCACCTTCTTCGTCTTGCCGTCGCGATAGGTGATCTTGAGGTTCGAGATGGCGACATTGGGCACACCCGCCAGCGCCGGGCCACCGCCCGCCTTGGGCGCGGCCTCTGCCGGCGCCGCGCCAAACTCCCAGTTGCCCTTACCGGTCTTGTCCGTTTCGACATAGATGTCGGCGCCGTCGAGTTCGACGGATTTCAGCGCCACCTGCCCCTTGAGCAGTGGCAGCACGTCGATCTTCAGGGCCAGCCGGTCCGCCTTCACCATCTCCGGCCGCGAGCCCCAATCTGCATTGGCGAAGCTCACCTTCTCCGCGATCAGCTCAGGTTGCAGCGAAATGCCGATATGCAGGCGCCCGTCGATCTTGAGGGCGCGGCCTGTCGCCTTTTGCGCGGCTGCCTCGATCTGCGGCGAGAAGCGCCCGAGATCGACGAAGCTCAGGCCGACAACACCGACGACCAGAACAATGATGACAAGAAGAAGCAACCGGCCGATGAATCTCATTTAACTGGCTCCCCGAATATTGGCACCGTCCAGATCGTCTCCAGCGCGGGATGAAGCTCCGCAAAATCCGAAAGGATTACGGAAGCTCCCGCCTGCGCCAGAACGTCCGTGTCATGATAGCCCCAATCGACGCCGAACGCATGCGTTCCTGCGGCGCGGGCCATATGAATATCGTATGACGTATCCCCCACCAGAACGGTATTGCGGGGGTCCGCACCCGCCTCCGCCATGGCGCGCTCCATCATCATGGGATGAGGCTTCGAGGGCGCATCGTCCGCCGTCTGAAGGGTGACAAAAAAGCGGGCGAGATCATGCTGTTCGAGCGCGAGCCGAAGCCCCTTCTGCGACTTGCCCGTGGCAATCCCTAGAAGAATATCATCCCGTTCAGCCAGACGCTCGATCGCCTCGCGGGCGCCGGGAAAAAGCGGCTCTGCGAGCTCGGGCCGCGCGCGCAGATGATGGAAGGCATCCTTGTAGCCCTCGGTCACGGCCTTGCGAAGCACCGGGTCCGTCTCCGGCAGAAGCGCCGCCAGCGCCTCGTCGAGCGACAGGCCGACAATGGACAAAACCTCCTCGCGCGGAAGCGGCTTGAGCCCATGCGCTTCAAAGGCATGGTTCATCGCTGCCACGATCATGTGCTGGCTATCGATCAGCGTGCCGTCGCAATCGAAAACGACGAGCCGCGTGCTCATGGCTCCAGCCCGTCAAAGGCGTGCTTCGCGTCGCGCTCCTCGAAGGCAAGCAGCTCCCATGTCTTCTTCATGTGAGGCGGCAGTTCCGCCTCCACAAAAAGGCGCTTGCCGCCATCGGGATGCGCGATGTCGAGCGAACGCGCATGAAGGTGAAGCTGGCGCGGAATTTCGCCACCCGGATGCGCATCGACACCGCCATATTTCCCGTCGCCGACAATGGGCGTTCCCATGGCGGCGGCATGAGCGCGGATCTGGTGCGTGCGCCCCGTCATCGGCATGAAGGCCACCCAGGCGAATTTCTGCGCCACCGTCGTTACCACCGAATAATGCGTGACGGCATTCTTCGCGTCCTCGTCGCCCTTCTCGGCGGCGAAAACGCGTTCGGCACGCGGCCCGCCCTGCTTCGCCAACGCAAGGTTGATCGTGCCCTGACGCGGGCTCGGCACGCCGACGACGAGCGCCCAGTAAATCTTCTGCGCGTCCTTCTGCTGAAAGGCGCGGGCAAGAGCCGTGGCCGCGCGGACATTCCGCGCCAGCACGATAACGCCCGAGGTGTCGCGGTCGAGGCGGTGAACGAGGCGCGGACGCTCCTTCGCCTCGAACATCAGCGCGTCAAGCATTCCATCGAGATGCCGCTCTGTCTTGGTGCCACCTTGCACGGCAAGCCCCGCCGGCTTGTTCAGCACGATCACCGACTTGTCCTTGTAGATGACGCAGGCGCGGATCATCTCCGCATCAGCCTCGCTCACCGGTTTTTCAACCTTGGGCGCGGGTTCCAGCGCCTCGCCGAGCGGCGGCACACGGACGATCTGACCGGCAGAGAGCCGCGCATTCGACTTCGCCTTGGCGCCGTCAACACGCACCTGCCCCGTGCGCAGCAGCTTTTCGAGACGGCCATGCGTCAGCGAAGGAAAGCGACGTTTGAACCAGCGGTCGAGGCGGATGCCATCCTCTTCCTCCGTCACGTCGAGTTGCGCGACAGCACTCATGAAAACACCGCCCTTACAGTCCAAAGTCCGAGAAAAAGCGCCAGGATCGATCCGCAGACCGACCCCGCCACATAAAGGCCAGCAAGGCCAAAATCGTTCCGCTCGATCATGTTGCCCGCATCGAGCGCGAAGGCCGAGAATGTCGTGAAGCCGCCGAGAATGCCCGTCATCATGAAGCTGCGCATTTCCTGCGGCGCGCTGAACTTCAGCTCGAAGCTCTCGGCAACCGCCCCCATGACGAAACAGCCGAGAATGTTGACGACGAAAATGCCCCAGGGAAAGCCGGTGCCGAGCGCTTTGCTCACCTCGATATTGAAAAGATAGCGCAGCACGGAACCAATGGCGCCGCCGACGGCGACGGCGAAAATGCTGTTCACTTCGACTTCTCCTGTCTCAGCCTTTGCCAATAGGCGAGGCGCTTGGAAATCTCGCGCTCAAAGCCACGTTCGAAGGGCTCATAGAACTGCTCGCGCTCCATCTCGTCGGGGAAATAGTCCTGCCCCGAAAACCCTTCCGGCGTATCGGGATCGTAGACATAGCCTTTGCCGTATCCGAGATCCTTCATCAATCGCGTCGGCGCATTGAGAATATGCGCGGGCGGATTGAGCGAGCCGGTTTCCTTGGCAGCGCGCTTCGCCGCGCCGAAAGCCGTATAGGCCGCATTCGATTTCGGCGCGGTGGCGAGATAGATCAGCGCCTGCGCGATGGCGAGTTCGCCTTCGGGCGAACCCAGAAAATCATAAGCCTCTTTCGCGGCAAGCGTCTGGTGCAGCGCTTCCGGGTCGGCGAGGCCGATATCTTCCACCGCCATGCGCACCATGCGCCGGCAGATATAAAGCGGGTCTTCGCCGCCCGCCAGCATACGCGCAAGCCAGTAGAGCGCCGCGTCGCAATCCGATCCGCGTACGGATTTATGAAGCGCGCTGACGAGATTGTAGTGCCCTTCCCGGCCCTTGTCGTAGAGCGGCGCGCGGCGCTGCACCGCGCCGATGAGGCCTGCCGTGTCGAGCGTCTGGTCGCCCGCCACCTCGAAGACTTCTTCGGCAAGACCCAGCATGTAGCGTCCATCGCCATCGGCCATGGCGCGCAGCGTGGCCCGCGCATCCTCGTCGAGCGGCAGCTTGCGGCCCACATAGGCCTCGGCGCGCCCAAGCAGCTTTTCGAGCGAGGCATCGTCGAGCCGGTTCAGCACCAGCACCTGCGCGCGAGAGAGAAGCGCGGCATTGAGTTCGAAGGACGGGTTTTCGGTCGTCGCACCGACCAGCGTGACCGTGCCGTCCTCCATCACCGGGAGGAAGCTGTCCTGCTGGGCACGGTTGAAGCGGTGTATCTCGTCGACGAAAAGCAGCGTGCCCTTGCCGACCGCGCGACGGCCCCGCGCCGCATCGAAGACCTTCTTGAGGTCCCCGACGCCGGAAAAGATCGCCGACATCGGCTCAAAATGAAGCCCCACCTTGTCAGCCAGCAGCCGGGCGATGGTCGTCTTGCCGGTGCCGGGCGGGCCCCAGAGGACGATCGACGACAGATGGCCCTTGGCGAGCATGCGCCCAAGCGGCCCCTTCGGCCCTATCAGATGGTCTTGACCGACCACCTCCTCGAGGGTCTTCGGACGCAGCCTGTCCGCCAGCGGACGCGGCGCGCCCTCATCCAGACCTGCGGCTTCGAAAAGATTGCTCATGGGCAGGGTTTAGCATGTTTCCCCTGCCCGCCGCATCATCCGCCGACGGTCGCCGTGAAGGTCTGATCGCCGCGCCGGATCGCGAAATCCCATTGCTCGCGGGTGCCGGCGGTCGCGCCCAGAAGCTCCTTGACCGCGCCGATCTTCACCTCGCCCACCTGGAGCACGATATCGCCAGGCTGAAACTGGAGCCGGTCGGCAGGCGTCCCGTTCTCGATCTTCAGGATCACGACGCCCTTCGCGGCCGGCGCGTCCATGCCCAGCTCATCCGCGATCGCCGGCGAGAGGTTGGCGACGGTGGCCCCCGTGAACGGGTTGCGCCCCTTGACGACTGTGCGGTCTGCGGCGGGCTTCTCCGGCGGCGCCTCGAGCGCCATCTGGGTCTCATAGCTGCGGCCATCGCGCTGATAGCGCACAGTCACCTTGCCATTGAGCCCCTTGGTGGCGAAGCGGTAGCGCACCGCCTGCGGGTCCTCGACATCATGATTGTCGACGGCCCGGATCACATCGCCATCCTTCAGCCCCGCGCGCGCCGCTGGGCCACCCGCAAAGACCTGCTGCACCAGCGCGCCGCCCGGTCGGTCGAGGCCAAGCGTCGAGGCGAGCTGCGCGTCTACCGCCTGGAGCTGCGCGCCCGTCCAGGGCCGCTTCACATGGCCGCCATTCCTCGCGCTATCGACGATGAGCCGGACCATGTTCGACGGGATCGCAAAGCCGATTCCGACACTGCCACCCGACTGCGAATAGATCGCGCTGTTGATGCCGATGAGCCTGCCATCCGTCGTCACCAACGCGCCGCCCGAATTGCCCGGATTGATCGCGGCATCCGTCTGGATGAAGAACTGATAATCCGAGACGCCGATATGCGTCCGCGCCAGCGCCGAGACGATGCCCGTCGTCACCGTCTGGCCGACACCGAAGGGATTGCCGAGCGCGAGCACGAGATCGCCCACTTCCACCGAATCCGAATCCTTGAACGCGAGGAATGGCAGCTTCTCGCCCTTGGTGTCGATCTTCAGCACGGCGAGATCGGTGCGCTCATCCGCGAGCACGACTTTCGCCTCATATTCACGCCTGTCGTTGAGCGCGACCTTGAACTGGTCGCCACCCTGAATGACGTGATTGTTGGTAACGATGAGGCCGCTCGCGTCGACGATCACGCCCGAGCCGAGCGACTGCTGCACGCGTTCTCGCGGCACGCCGAAGCTGAAGCGGTCGCCGAAAAAGCGCTGGAAGAACGGGTCGTTGAAGAGTGGCGACGGCGCCTGAGCCTGCACCACGCGCTTCGAATAGACGTTCACCACCGCCGGTGCGACACGCTTCACCACCGCCGAATAGGACAGCGTCACCTCGCTCGACGAGCCCGGCAGCGCACGCGTCTCCGCCTTCGCATCGCGCGGAAAGAAAACCAGCGTCAGGCTGAGCACCGCAGCGCCAAGCGCCATCGAGAGCCAACCGCCCACGGAAGATTGGGACATGAATTCAACCACCACCTGATACGCCCCCGGCCCGGAAGCGCCGCATCCATCCATGGATTTTGTTGAGCCATTGTGACTCTGGCAAGGCCGAACTATTCCGAACCCCGCGCCGAGACCGGGAACGCGCAAACAAAAAGGGCGGCCCGAAAGGCCGCCCTCGAATGTCGCTTGAAGCGCGATCGGCTTACGCCGTCGCCAGCGCTTCTTCCTCGTCACCCTCGACCAGCACCGGACCCGAATCCTGGCCCTTGGCGCTCTCGTCGCGGTCGACGAATTCGATGACCGCCATCGGGGCGTTGTCGCCGAAGCGGAAGCCCGCCTTCAGAACGCGGATATAGCCGCCCGGACGCTCCTGGTAGCGCGGTCCGAGAATGTCGAAGAGCTTCGCCGCCCACTTCTTGTCGGGCAGCTGCGCATAGGCCTGGCGGCGCGTATGCAGCGTGTCCGTCTTGCCGAGCGTGACGAGCTTCTCCACGTAGGGGCGCAGCTCCTTCGCCTTCGGCAGCGTCGTGACGATCTGCTCGTGCTTGATCAGCGCAACGGCCATGTTGGCGAGCATCGCCTTGCGGTGGCTCGCTGTCCTGTTGAGCTTGCGGCCGGAATTACCGTGACGCATGACCCCTTCTCCTTACATTCCTTGCGGCGTCTTCTGCGACGCGGCGTTCAAATATCAATACTGGTCTTCGTAGCGCTTCGCGAGTTCTTCGATGTTCTCCGGCGGCCAGTTCGGCACTTCCATGCCGAGGTGGAGACCCATCTGTGCGAGCACTTCCTTGATCTCGTTGAGCGACTTGCGTCCGAAGTTCGGCGTACGGAGCATTTCGGCTTCCGTCTTCTGGATGAGGTCGCCGATATAGACGATGTTGTCGTTCTTGAGGCAGTTGGCCGAGCGGACCGAGAGTTCCAGTTCGTCGACCTTCTTGAGCAGCGCCGCGTTGAATTCGAGTTCCGGGCGCGTCTCTTCGATGTGCTTCTGCTCCGGCTCTTCGAAGTTCACGAAAATCTGGAGCTGGTCTTGCAGGATTCGCGCGGCATAGGCAACCGCATCGTCCGGCGTCAGCGCGCCGTTCGTCTCGATCTGCATGGTGAGCTTGTCATAGTCGAGGATCTGCCCTTCGCGGGTGTTCTCGACCTTGTAGGAAACGCGCTTCACCGGGCTGTAGAGGCTGTCAACGGCGATGAGGCCGATCGGCGCGTCTTCCGGACGGTTGCGGTCCGACGAGACATAGCCCTTGCCGAGCGCGACCGTGAATTCCATGCGGATGTCGGCGCCCTGGTCCAGCGTGCAGAGCACGAGGTCCGGATTAAGCACTTCAATGTCCGCGCCCGTCGTGATGTCGCCGGCGGTGACGACGCCCGGGCCCTTCTTCGTCAGCGTCATGCGCTTCGGGCCTTCGGCGTGAAGGCGCAGCGCGAGCTGCTTGATGTTCAGAATGATGTCCGTGACGTCTTCACGAACGCCCGCGATCGACGAGAACTCATGCAGCACGCCGTCGATCTGCACGGCCGTCACGGCGGCGCCCTGGAGCGACGACATGAGGACGCGGCGCAGCGCGTTGCCGAGCGTCAGGCCGAAGCCGCGCTCAAGCGGCTCTGCGATGACAGTCGCAAAGCGGCCGGCGTCATGGCCCGGAACGATCTCGAGCTTGTTCGGCTTAATGAGCTCTTCCCAGTTCTTCTGGATCAATTTCAAAACCTCGTGCCGTTTACGGGCGCCAAACCGGCGCGCCGGGCGGGAGACATCCGCCACTTGGTCTCTTTAACGTCCGCCCCACCATTCAATCGTGCGGGCAGACGGACCAGAAAAGGTCGAGTATCGAACGCTGGTTACACGCGACGACGCTTGGGCGGGCGGCAGCCATTGTGCGGGATCGGCGTGACGTCGCGGATCGTCGTCACGGTGAAACCGACCGACTGCAGCGCGCGGAGAGCCGACTCACGGCCCGAACCCGGACCCGTCACCTCGACTTCGAGGGTACGCATGCCGTGCTCCATCGCCTTCTTGCCGGCGTCTTCGGCGGCCATCTGCGCGGCGAAGGGCGTCGACTTGCGGCTGCCCTTGAAGCCCATCATGCCGGCCGAGGACCAGGAGATCGTGTTGCCCTGCGCGTCGGTGATCGTGATCATCGTATTGTTGAACGACGAGTTCACATGCGCCACGCCGGACGAAATGTTCTTCCGTTCCTTGCGCCGAATACGGGTCTTTTCCTTAGCCATCGCTCTCAAACCTTGCCTGTCGCCCGAGCTCATGCCCCGGCGTAAAAATTACGTGGGGCTCTTACTTCTTCTTGCCGGCAATCGCCTTGGCCGGACCCTTGCGGGTGCGGGCGTTGGTGTGCGTCCGCTGACCATGAACCGGCAGGCCCTTGCGGTGGCGCAGACCGCGATAGCAGCCGAGATCCATGAGCCGCTTGATGTTCATCGCGACTTCGCGACGCAGGTCGCCTTCGACCAGGTAGTCGCGGTCAATCGTTTCACGGATCTGGATGACTTCGCTGTCGGTCAGCTGGTTCACGCGGCGCTCGGCCGGAATACCGACCTTCTCGCAGATCTCCTGCGCCTTGGCGTCGCCGATGCCATGGATATAGGTCAGCGCGATGAGCACCCGCTTGTTCGTCGGGATGTTGACACCAGCAATACGAGCCACTTCAATTCTCCTGCTCTCCGTATCGGCGCTCTAGCCCGATACAACCCTCATTCGGTACGGCGTCCCACCTGGTTCACCGCCACATGGGGAATCGCTCAAGACGGCGCCTACGTCAAAACCCGGTTGGAGCCTTCCGAAAACCCGCGGAAATCCGCCAATTTTCGGCCCATACCGGAATTTGCCCTGAAAGTGCCGTCGCGAAGGCCGGGATTATAGGATTTAACCCTTCCCAGTCAACCGCTTAAGCCAAGTCCCTTTTCAAGCTCCTAGTCCGAGGACCGCCTCGATCTGGCGGGTTACCTCGTCGATATCCTTCATTCCGTCCACGCCCCTCAGCGTGCCCTTCTGCTTGTAGTAGGCAACGAGGGGCGCCGTCTGCTCGTGGTAGACCTTGAGACGCTTCGCCAGCGCCTCGGCATTGTCGTCCGCGCGAGGGCCGCCAGCCGTCTGGGCGGCGCGGGTCTCGATACGGCCGAGCAAAATCTTGTCGTCGACTTCCAGCTCGACCACGGCGTCAAGCTTCGTGCCCTTGCTCTCGAGCATCTTGTCGAGCGCTTCGGCCTGGGCGACGTTCCGGGGGAAGCCGTCCAGGATATAGCCCTTTCGGGCATCCGGCTGGTCGATACGGTCGCTGATGATGCCGACCACCACCTCATCGGGGACCAGATCGCCGCGCGCCATGATGGCCTCGGCCTTCTTGCCTACCTCGGTGCCCGCCTTCACTGCCGCGCGAAGCATGTCGCCCGTCGAAAGCTGCACCAGACCGTAGGTCTCCTGCAGACGTTGAGCCTGCGTACCCTTACCGGCGCCGGGCGGCCCCAGAAGAATAAGCTTCATCGACGCGCTCCCCTCAGCTTCGACTTCTTGATCAGTCCTTCATACTGGTGCGCGAGCAGATGACTCTGGATCTGCGCCACAGTGTCCATGGTGACGCTCACCACGATCAGCAGCGAGGTGCCGCCGAAATAGAACGGCACCTTGTATTGCGAAATCAGGATCTCCGGCAGCAGACAGATCGCCGTCAGATAGGCCGCGCCGAGAACCGTCAGGCGGGTCAGTACGTAGTCGATATATTCCGCCGTACGCTGTCCCGGCCGGATGCCCGGAATGAAGCCGCCATACTTCTTCAGGTTGTCGGCCGTGTCCTTTGGATTGAACACAAGCGCCGTATAGAAGAAGGCAAAGAAGATGATGCCTGCGGCGTAGAACACCATGTAGAGCGGCTGGCCATGGCCGAGCAGCGCCGTCACGGTGTTGAGCCACTCAGGCCCCGCGCCCGCCGTAAAGTTGGCGATCGTGATCGGGAGAAGCAGCAGCGACGAGGCGAAGATCGGCGGAATGACGCCCGAGGTGTTCAGCTTCAGCGGAAGATGCGAGCTGTCGCCGCCGTAAATCTTGTTGCCGACCTGGCGCTTGGGATACTGCACGATCAGACGACGCTGCGCACGCTCGACGAAGACGATCGCCATGATCACGGCAACCACCATGACCGCGATGAACAGGATGATGCCGGCCGAAAGAGCGCCCGTGCGGCCCAGCTCAAGGGTCCCGGCGATCGCGTGCGGAAGCTGGGCCACGATACCCGCGAAGATGATCAGCGAAATGCCGTTGCCGACACCGCGCGAGGTGATCTGCTCGCCAAGCCACATCAGGAACATCGTGCCGCCGACCAGCGTGATCACGGTCGTCGCACGGAAGAAGATACCCGGATCGATGACGACATGTTGCGCGTTCTCAAGGCCGACAGCGATCGCATAGCCCTGAAAGGCAGCCAGGATCACGGTGCCGTAGCGCGTGTACTGATTGATCGTCTTGCGGCCCTGCTCGCCTTCCTTCTTCAACCCTTCGAGATGCTTCGAAACCGAAGTCATCAGCTGAAGGATGATGGAGGCGGAGATGTAGGGCATGATCGCGAGCGCGAAGATCGCCATGCGGCCGACGGCGCCACCCGCGAACATGTCGAAAATGCCGAGAATGCCCGATTGCTGCTGCTTGAACACCTGCGCCAGCGCCGCCGGGTCGATGCCGGGCAGCGGGATATAGGTACCAAGCCGGTAGACGATGAGCGCACCCAGGGTAAACCAGATGCGCTTCTTCAACTCGTCTGCCTTCGAGAAAGCGGCGAAGTTCAGGTTCGCCGCCAACTGTTCAGCCGCTGATGCCATCTCGTCCTACTCCGTGCATTGCGCGCTTGGCACAAGCGTGGCCAAAGTCTTCGCGGCCTTATTCAGCGGCCGCCGCCTTCGGTTCGATGACCGTGACAGAGCCACCGGCCTTTTCGACCGCAGCCTTGGCCGCTTCCGATGCGCCAGCGACTTCGAGAGCGAGCTTCGCTTTGAGCTCGCCACGGGCCAGGAGACGCACGCCATCTTTCGCACGGCGCAGAATGCCGACGCTCACCAGCGCCGCCACGTCAACCTTCGCACCGGCGGCAAACTTGCCGTCGTCGACGGCCTTCTGCAGCTGGTCCAGGTTGATGACGTTGTAGTCGAGACGGAACAGGTTCTTGAAGCCACGCTTCGGCAGACGCATGTGGATCGGCATCTGGCCGCCTTCGTAGCCTTTGATGGCCACGCCGGAACGGGAGGTCTGACCCTTGACACCACGGCCACCGGTCTTGCCCTTCGTCGAGCCGATACCACGGCCGACGCGGATGCGCGATTTGCGGGCGCCCTGATTGTCGCTGATCTTGTTGAGAGTCGTCATCTTAGCCTCGCAAGCCTCAAGCTTCGTCAACGATACGGACGAGATGGGCTACCTTGTTGATCATGCCACGCACAGCAGGCGTATCCTCGAGCGTGTTCGTCCGGCGCATCTTGTTAAGGCCGAGACCGATCAGCGTCTCACGCTGGCCGGGCTTCTTGCGAAGCGTGCTACCGGTCTGCTGGACGGTCACGGTTTTCTTGCCGTCTGTCTTCTTCGCCGACATGTCTCGGTTCCTCTAACTTGAAGTCTCTGGTTCCGCCCGGATTACTCGGACAGGGCCTCGCCCGCGCCATCCGCGCGGCGGCCGACGATATCGCTAACCTTCTTGCCGCGGCGCGCCGCGACCATACGGGGGCTCTGCTCATGCTTCAGCGCATCGAACGTCGCCCGTACCATGTTGTACGGGTTGGACGAGCCGAGCGACTTCGCAACGACGTCCTGCACACCCAGCGTCTCGAAGACGGCGCGCATCGGGCCGCCTGCGATGATGCCGGTACCGGCCGGAGCCGCGCGGAGCACGACGCGACCGGCGCCATGGCGACCGTCGATGTCGTGATGAAGCGTGCGCCCTTCGCGCAGCGGCACACGGATCATCGCGCGCTTCGCAGCCTCGGTCGCCTTGCGGATCGCTTCCGGAACTTCGCGCGCCTTGCCGTGACCAAAGCCGACGCGGCCCTTCTGGTCACCGACGACGACGAGCGCCGCAAAACCAAACCGCTTACCGCCCTTTACGACCTTCGCAACGCGGTTGATATGGACCAGCTTGTCCACGAACTCGCTGTCGCGCTCTTCCCGGTCCCGCTCTCGTGATCTTTCGCGTGCCACTGTCAAATCCTTTAGAAGTTGAGACCGCCTTCGCGGGCGCCGTCAGCGAGCGCCTTGATGCGCCCGTGGTAAATGTATCCGCCGCGATCGAAGACAACGTCTTTGACGCCCTTCTCGAGTGCGCGCTGCGCGACAAGCTTGCCGATCTCGGCCGCTCCGTCCACGTTGCCGCCCTTGCCGCCGAAGGTCTCTTCGAGCGTGGAGGCGGCCGCGAGCGTCACGCCCTGAACATCGTCGATGATCTGGGCGTAAATGTGCTTGGACGAACGGAAGACGGACAGGCGCGGACGCCCATTCGCAATCTTTGCGAGCTTCGTGCGGTTGCGCTGTGCCCGGCGCTGATGAAGATTCTTGGTCATAGCCATCCGCTCACTTCTTCTTGCCTTCCTTGCGGAAGATGAATTCGCCGGCGTACTTCACGCCCTTGCCCTTGTAGGGTTCGGGGCCGCGGTAGGCGCGGATTTCCGCGGCAACCTGGCCGACTTTCTGCTTGTCGATGCCGCTGATCGAGATCTCGGTCGGCTTCCCGATCTTGACTTCGATACCTTCCGGGATCGGGTAGATCACGTCATGGCTGAAGCCGAGGCTCAGCTGAACGTTCTTGCCCTGCAGAGCGGCGCGGTAACCCACGCCGTTGATCTCGAGGTTCGTCGTAAAGCCCTGCGTAACGCCGGTCACAAGGTTCTGCACGAGCGTGCGGGAAAGACCCCACATCGCGCGCGCCCGCTGCGTGTCATCGCGCGGCTTCACCGAAATGCCGTCGGCGCCCTGCTCAACCGTCACGTCGTCGACGAGCGTGAGCTTGAGTTCGCCCTTCGGGCCCTTCACGGCCACTTCCTGGCCGTTGATAGCCACGGTCACCCCTTGCGGGATTTCGATGGGCTTCTTACCAATTCGCGACATGGTCTTATCTTTCCCGTCGTCTGTGGAGCTGGCGGCGTCTTAGAAGACGCGGCACAGCACCTCGCCGCCTACATTCTTCTCACGTGCTGCCGCATCGGACATCACGCCCTTCGGGGTCGAAAGGATCGAGATGCCGAGCCCGTTGTGCACGCTCGGCACTTCCTTGACCGACGAGTAAACCCGGCGCCCTGGCGTCGACACGCGTTCGATCAACTGAATGACCGGCGCGCCCTCGTTGTACTTCAGTTCGATCTCGAACTCGCTCTTGCCGTTCGGATAGTCAACCTTGGCATAGCCACGGATGAAACCTTCATCCGCCAGAACGTCGAGCACCCAACCGCGGAGCTTGGAGGCAGGCGTCACCACCTTGCCCTTGCCGCGGAGCTGCGCGTTCCGAATGCGGGTGATCATATCGCCCAATGGATCAGTCATCGTCATACGCGCGTCTCCTTACCAGCTCGACTTGACCATGCCGGGGATCTGCCCGCGGGACGCGAGGTCCCGGAGGGCGATACGCGACATGCGCAGCTTGCGGTAATAGGACCGGCTACGGCCAGTGAGCTCGCAGCGGTTGTGAATACGGGTCTTGGACGAGTTGCGCGGCAGCTCATTGAGCTTCAGCTGCGCATTGAAACGCTCATCCACCGACAGCGACTGGTCGACCGTCATGGCCTTCAGCTTCGCCCGCTTGTTCGCGAACTTGGCCGCCAGCTTCCGCCGCTTCTGGTCTCTATTAATGGCGCTCTTCTTAGCCATCCAAACCTCCGTGGGGTTCACGTTCGTCGCGAACCACAGAAAACCTTACTTCGAGAACGGGAAGTTGAAGGCACGCAGCAGTTCGCGCGCTTCATCATCCGTCTTCGCCGTCGTGCAGACGATAATGTCCATGCCCCAGACCTGGTCGACCTTGTCATAGTCGATCTCCGGGAAAATGATGTGCTCTTTCAGACCCATGGCATAGTTACCACGGCCATCGAAGCTTTTCGCGTTGAGCCCGCGGAAGTCGCGGACGCGCGGGAGAGCGATCGTCACGAGACGGTCGAGGAACTCGTACATGCGGTCCTTGCGCAGCGTGACCTTCACGCCGATCGGCATGTTCTCGCGGACCTTGAAGGTCGCGATGGAGGTCTTCGCCTTGGTGATGACCGGCTTCTGGCCGGCAATCGCCTGCAGGTCGTCGTATGCGCTCTTGATCTTCTTGGAGTCGGCGACAGCTTCGCCAACGCCCATGTTGAGCACGATCTTGTCAAGCGCAGGCACCTGCAAGGTGTTCTGGTACTTGAACTTATCAAGGAGCGCCGGACGGATCTTTTCCAGATACTCCGTCTTCAGCCGCGGAATGTATGCTTCAGCCATCGATCGTCTCTCCCGACGCCTTCGCAAAGCGGACCTTGCGGCCGTCTTCGAGCGTCTTGAACCCAACTCGCGTCGGCTTGCCGGTCTTCGGATCCTCGATCGCGATGTTCGAGAGTTCGATTGCAGCTTCGCGCGCTACGATACCGCCCGTCGTCGTCTGCGACGGCTTCGTATGACGCTTCACAATATTCACGCCCTGAACGAGCGCGCGGTTTTCCTTCGGCAGAACGGACAGAACTGTGCCCTTCTTGCCCTTGTCCTTGCCAGTCAGGACGACGACCTTGTCGCCCTTTTTAATCTTCGCAGCCATCAAAGCACCTCCGGCGCGAGCGAAACGATCTTCATGTGGTTCTTCGCACGGAGCTCACGGGTAACCGGGCCGAAGATACGCGTGCCAACCGGCTCGCCCTGGTTATTGATGAGCACGGCGGCATTGCGATCAAAACGGATCACGCTGCCATCGGCGCGGCGGATGTCCTTCGCGGTGCGAACCACCACGGCCTTCATCACCTCGCCCTTCTTCACCTTGCCGCGCGGGATCGCTTCCTTGATGCTGACGACGATGATGTCGCCAACGGACGCGTACTTCCGCTTGGAACCGCCCAGAACCTTGATGCACATGACGCGGCGCGCACCAGAGTTGTCGGCGACGTCGAGGTTCGTCTCTTGCTGAATCATGACTTCATCCGCCTTGCTCGGAAGAGCCTGCACCCTCTATCGGGATCAGGCTTCGTCCGTAAATACTTCCCATTTCTTCAGCTTCGAGATCGGGCGGCATTCGCGGATCTTCACGATATCGCCAACCTTCACCGAGTTGCTCTCGTCATGCGCGTGGTACTTCTTCGAACGGCGCACGATCTTCCGGAGCACGGGATCGCTGAAGCGGCGTTCGACGTTGACCACCACGGTCTTGTTGTTCTTGTCGCTGACCACGACACCCTGCAGAATTCTCTTCGGCATTTGCTAGTCCTCAGCCCTTGACCTGCGCGGTGGCATGCTGCCGCTGGATCGTCTTGATGCGCGCGATATCGCGACGCACCTGCTTCTGACGCGAAGTCTTTTCCAGCTGTCCGCTCGCGCTCTGGAAGCGCAGGTTGAACTGCTCCTTCTTCAGCTTCAGGAGTTGGTCCTGCAGCTGATCCGGCGTCATATCTTTCACTTCGCTGGCCTTCATGGCCTCACCCTTTCGTTCTGACCGCGCTCGGCGGATTAATCGCCTTACGCGTGCTCGCCCGGGCGAGCCACGAACCTCGTTTTGATCGGCAGCTTCGCCGCGCCGAGGCGAAGCGCCTCCTCGGCAACCGCAAGCGGCACACCGTCGAGCTCGAACATGATCCGGCCCGGCTTCACGCGAGCCGCCCAGAATTCCGGCGAGCCCTTGCCCTTACCCATTCGAACTTCGGTCGGCTTCGCCGAAACCGGAACGTCCGGGAAAATGCGGATCCACACGCGGCCTGCGCGCTTCATGTGGCGGGTGATCGCGCGGCGGGCCGCCTCGATCTGCCGCGCCGTCACGCGAGCGGGCTCCTGGGCCTTGAGGCCAAAGGCCCCAAAGTCGAGGTTCGTGCCACCCTTGGCATTGCCATGGATGCGGCCCTTATGAGCCTTGCGGAACTTAGTGCGCTTCGGTTGCAACATGGTCGAAACTCTCTTCGCTCAAATCTTCAGGCGCTCAAGCGCGCTCTTCGCGGCGCGGACGACCGCCGCCCGTGTCGGCGCCGCCTTCAAGCGCGCGACGCTCGGAGGCCATCGGGTCGTGCTCAAGGATCTCGCCCTTGAAAATCCAGACCTTCACGCCGCAGGTGCCGTAGGCCGTCTTCGCCGTCGCGACACCGTAGTCGATGTCGGCGCGCAGCGTGTGCAGCGGAACGCGTCCCTCGCGATACCACTCGGTACGCGCGATTTCGGCACCACCGAGGCGGCCGGCGCAGTTGATACGGATGCCACCGGCACCCAGGCGCATCGCCGACTGCACCGCGCGCTTCATCGCGCGGCGGAACGCAACGCGGCGCTCCAGCTGCTGGGCAATGTTCTCGGCGACGAGCGTCGCGTCGATCTCGGGCTTACGCACTTCAACGATGTTGAGGTGCACTTCCGAAGCCGTGACCTTGCCGATGTCCTTGCGGAGCTTCTCGATGTCGGCGCCCTTCTTGCCGATGACGACGCCGGGGCGCGCGGTGTGGATCGTCACGCGGCACTTCTTGTGCGGACGCTCGATCACGATCTTCGAGATGCCGGCCTGCTTCAGCGTCTTGCCGAGGTATTCGCGGATCTTGATATCTTCGTGCAGCAGCTTGCCATACTCATGGCGACCCGCGAACCAGCGCGAATCCCAGGTGCGGTTGACGCCAAGCCGCAGTCCGATCGGATTGACTTTGTGACCCATCAGGCCTGCTCCTCGACTTGCCGTACGACAATGGTGATCTGGCTGAACGGCTTTTCAATCCGGCCGACGCGACCACGCGCACGCGCGTGCCAGCGCTTCATCACCAGGTTCTTGCCCACATAGGCCTCGGCGACGACGAGATCGTCGACTTCGAGGTTGTGGTTGTTCTCAGCGTTCGCGATCGCGCTCTGCAGCACCTTCTTCACATCGCGCGCAACGCGCTTGTTCGAGAAGGTGAGATCGGCGAGCGCGCTGTCCGCCTTCTTGCCGCGAATGAGCTGCGCGACGAGATTGAGCTTCTGGGGGCTCACCCGGATCATCCGGCCGACAGCCTTTGCTTCGTTGTCGGCGAGCGCCCGCTTGTTTGCTGGTTTGCCCATGACTTAGCCCTTCTTGGCTTTCTTGTCAGCCGAGTGGCTGAAGAACGTGCGTGTCGGCGCGAACTCGCCGAGCTTGTGCCCGACCATGTCCTCGGTGACGAGCACCGGGATATGCTTCTTGCCGTTATGGACCGCGAAGGTCAGGCCGACGAACTGCGGCAGGATCGTGGAGCGACGGCTCCACGTCTTGATCACATCTTTGCGGGCCGATGTACGCGAGGTTTCTGCCTTCTTGAGAAGGTAGCCATCGACGAAGGGGCCTTTTTTTACGGAACGTGCCATGTCGAGTGTCCTCAACCCTTCTTCTTGTGACGGCTGCGCAGGATGAACTTATCCGTCGCCTTGTTCTGCCGCGTCTTCTTGCCCTTGGTCGGCTTGCCCCACGGCGTGACCGGATGACGGCCACCGGAAGTGCGGCCTTCGCCGCCGCCGTGCGGATGGTCGACCGGGTTCATGGCGACGCCACGAACCGTCGGGCGCTTGCCGAGCCAGCGATTACGGCCGGCCTTGGCGATGGTGATGTTGCCGTGGTCCGGGTTCGACACGGCGCCGATCGACGCCATGCACTCACCGCGAACCATGCGCTGCTCGCCCGACGACAGACGCAGAAGCGCGTAGCCCTGGTCGCGGCCGATGAGCTGAACATAGGTGCCAGCCGAACGAGCGATCTGACCGCCCTTGCCCGGCTTCAGTTCCACGTTGTGGACAATCGTGCCGACCGGGATCGACGAAAGCGGCATCGCATTGCCCGGCTTCACGTCGACGCGTTCGCCGGCGACAACCGAGTCACCGACCGCGAGACGCTGCGGCGCCAGGATGTAAGCCAGCTCGCCATCCGCGTATTTGATCAGCGCGATGAACGATGTGCGGTTCGGATCGTATTCGAGCCGCTCAACAGTCGCCGGCTGATCGAACTTCCGACGCTTGAAGTCGATGATGCGGTAGCTGCGCTTATGCCCGCCGCCCCGATCGAACGAGGTGATACGGCCATGGTTGTTGCGACCACCCGACTTCGTCAGACCATGGGTCAGGCCCTTCACGGGCTTGCCCTTGTAGAGGCCCGACCGGTCGACCAGCACAAGGCCGCGCTGTGCGGGGCTTGTCGGTTTATATTTCTTCAGTGCCATCGGTACGAGCTCTCTTTAGAGACCAGTCGTCACGTCGATCGAGTAGCCCTCTTCGAGGGTCACGATCGCTTTCTTGAAATCGCTCTGCTTGCCAGCGAAGCCGCGGAAGCGCTTCGTCTTGCCCTTGCGGAGCAGCGTGTTTACCGCCTTGACCTTGACGCCGAAGAGCTTCTCGACGGCTTCCTTGATCTGCGGTTTCGTCGCGGGGCGGGCAACCTTGAAGATGACCTGGTTCCATTCGGAAGCCATGGTCGCCTTTTCGGTGATCACCGGCGAAACGATGATGTCGTAAATGCGCTCGTTCGTCGTCATTTGAACCGGGCCTCCAGGCTCTCGACCGCAGCCTTGGTCAACACCAGCTTCTCGCGGCGCAGAATGTCGTACACGTTGATGCCCTGCACCGGCAGCACATCCACATTCGGGATGTTGCGCGCGGCGAGCGCGAAGTTCTCGTTGACCTCGGCGCCGTCGATGAACAGGACCGACTTCAGGCCGAGCTTCGCGAAGGCATCCTTGAGCGCCTTCGTCTTCGGCGCCTCGACCTTCGTGTCTTCGAGGATCACGAGGTTGTCAGACTTCACCTTCGACGACAGCGCATGGCGCAGCGCGAGAGCGCGAACCTTCTTCGGCAGATCGATCGCGTGGCTGCGAACGACCGGACCGAACGCCTTGCCGCCGCCGCGGAACTGCGGAGCCTTGCGATCGCCATGACGGGCGCCGCCAGAACCCTTCTGCTTCACGAACTTCTTGCCCGTGAGCGAGATTTCCGAACGGCCTTTCGTCTTGTGCGTGCCGGCCTGACGCTTGGCGAGCTGGTAGTTCACCATGCGATGCAGGAGATCCTGGCGCGGTTCGAGCCCGAAAACCTCATCGGAGAGCTCGACCGTACCGGCCTTGCCTGCGGCGAGAGTGGTTACATCGGCCTTCATCACGCACCTTCCTTCTGGGCAGCGGCTTCACCGCCGGCGCGACGGAACGCACCAGGGGTCGGAACGCTGTCCGGCAGCTTCGACTTCACGGCGTCGCGGACCAGCACATAGCCGCCCTTGGAGCCCGGAACGGCACCCTTCACCATGATCAGGCCGCGCTCGACATCCGTGCGGACGACTTCGAGATTCTGCGTCGTCACACGCTCGGCGCCGAGATGGCCGGCCATCTTCTTGCCCTTGAACACCTTGCCCGGATCCTGACGCTGACCGGTCGAACCGTGGCTACGATGGCTGACGGACACGCCGTGCGTCGCGCGAAGACCACCGAAGTTGTGGCGCTTCATGACACCGGCAAAGCCCTTACCGATCGAGGTGCCGCTGACGTCCACGTACTGACCTTCGACGAAATGATCCGCCGTGATCTCCACGCCGACATCGAGCAGGTTTTCCGGGCTGACCCGGAACTCGACCAGCTTCAGCTTCGGCTCCACCTCGGCGCGCGAGAACTGGCCACGCTGAGCGTTTGCCACGTTCTTCACCTTCGCCAGGCCGGTGCCGAGCTGCACTGCCGTATAGCCGTTCTTTTCGTCGGTGCGCTGGCTGACAACCTGAAGGTTGTCCAGCTTCAACACCGTGACCGGCACATGACGTCCGTCTTCCATGAACAGACGGGTCATTCCGACCTTTTTGACAATAACTCCGGAACGCATGGTCCCATTCCTCGTTCTAATCGGCGGTCAGGCTCTAAAGCCCGCTGCTTTCAGCTCAGAGCTTGATCTCGACGTCCACACCGGCGGCCAGATCGAGCTTCATCAGCGCGTCAACCGTCTGCGGCGTGGGGTCCACGATGTCGAGCACACGCTTGTGCGTCCGAATTTCAAACTGCTCGCGGCTCTTCTTGTCGATATGCGGACCACGAAGCACGGTGAACTTTTCAAGCCGCGTGGGCAGCGGAATCGGGCCCAGCACCTGAGCGCCGGTGCGCTTCGCCGTGTTGACGATCTCTCGCGTCGACACATCGAGTACTCGATGATCGAAGCCTTTCAACCGGATGCGAATCTTCTGCCTTTGCATTTTCGTCCTCGTGCCTGTCGGCCGAATTAAGCGGGGCGCGGGCCTTTCCGCGCCCCGTAGCTATTACTTCAACACCTTCGAGACGACGCCGGCGCCGACGGTACGGCCGCCTTCACGGATAGCGAAGCGGAGCTTCTCTTCCATGGCGATCGGCGCGATCAGCGTCACGTTCATCTTCACGTTGTCGCC
>NZ_JBDKSS010000035.1:0-16819 GCF_039680535.1 Parvibaculum sp.
CAAGATCGCGAGCCAGCGCGCGGTGGAACGCGGCCTTGCCGATCGCGTCCAGTTTCACCTGCAGGACTACAGAACGCTCACCGACAAGTTCGACAGGATCGTCTCCGTTGGAATGTTCGAGCATGTCGGCGTCGGCCACTACGGCGAATATTTCAACGGCGTAAAAAATCTGCTTAACGAGGATGGCGTCGCGCTCATCCACACGATCGGGCGGCTTGATCCGCCCGGAGCAACCAATCCATGGATCGCTAAATATATCTTCCCCGGCGGCTATATTCCCGCCCTGAGCGAAATGGCGGCGGCCGTCGAAAA
Source organism: Parvibaculum sp. (assembly GCF_039680535.1). Lineage (GTDB taxonomy): Bacteria > Pseudomonadota > Alphaproteobacteria > Parvibaculales > Parvibaculaceae > Parvibaculum. The sequence continues at coordinate 313 of NZ_JBDKSS010000035.1, forward strand.
AACCGGCCTCTTCATGACCGATCTCGAAGTGCTGCGGCTCCACTATGCCGAGACGCTGAAGGAATGGCGCCGCCGCTTCATGGCGAAGCGCGACATCGCGGCAAAGATCTATGACGAGCGCTTCTGCCGCATGTGGGAGTTTTATCTCGCGGGATCGGAAACCTCGTTCCGCCACGAGGGCATGGTCAACTTCCAGCTTCAACTGACGAAGAAGATCGACGCCCTGCCCCTCACCCGCAATTACATGGGCGAGCGTGAGCGCGATCTCGCCGCCGTCCCGATCGAGCGCCGGTTGCGTGCGGGCGACTGAGCGCCCGCGCCGCATTCCGGTCAGGCCTGACCGCGATTGTCGACGCTGAACGCACCTGCGCCATGCGCCACGATCTGCAGGAAGCCACCCGCCATGGCCAGGTTCTTCATGAACATGATGAACGTCGTCTGGTCCGAGAAATCATTGTGGAAGATGAGGCCGGTGACGATGCAGAAGCCCGCCAGCAGCAAGGCAACGATGCGCGCCTGATAGCCGATCAGGATCAGGGCGCCGCCGCCGAGTTCGACGATCAGCGTCAGGACATAGGAGACTTCAGGGAGCGGGATACCCTTGGAAGCGATGTAGCCGATCGTGGCCGACGCCGACGTCAGCTTGCCGATCCCCGCGATAATGAAGATCAGGCTCAACAGCACACGTCCTGCGGGCGCGGCCAACTTAACCAGGGAATCCATCTTGTTCTCCACCGTTGATGCGCCTTCGCGGCGCGTTGCCGGAACAAATCTAGGCTCCGCCATGGCGCGATGACTACGGCGCGAATGAGAATGAATTGTTGCACACAAGGAACAATGCCCACATCCACGCGACTCGGTTTATAATGCTTTTGTTCACAGGCTTTCCGACGCGAATATCCGTTTCCAGGCAATGCCTTGGAGATGTCACGCCGAGTTATCAATGCCTGTGGAAAAGTATGGTGGGGACTGCTTCCACGCCGTCGCATTCAGCACTTCATCCACGTCGGGCTTCGCGTAAAACGAGACCATGGAAAACACATCCCAAGCTTTCGCCAGCGTGCCCGACGATGAGGGCACTCACGGGTACCGCGTCCCGCCGCACAACATCGAGGCGGAGCAGGCGCTGCTCGGCGCCATCCTCGTCAATAACGAAGCCTATGACCGGCTCTCGAGCTTCCTCGAGCCGGGACACTTCTTCGATGCCCTCCATGGCCGCGTCTACGAAGCGGCGGCAAAGCTCATCACGGCTGGCCACCTCGCCTCTCCTGTGACGCTGAAGAATTTCTTCGAGCGCGACGAGGCGCTGACGGAAATCGGCGGTCCGCAATATCTGGCGCGGCTCGCAGGCGCGGCGACGACCATCATCAACGTCGAGGAATATGGCCGGACCATCTATGAGCTCGCGATCCGCCGCGAACTCATTCAGGTCGGCAGCAGCATTCACAATCGCGCCTATGACGCGCCGATCGACGACACCCCGTCGCAGCAAATTCTCGAGGCCGAGCAGGCGCTTTATCAACTCGCCGAACAGGGCAAGTATGAAGGCGGCTTCAGAGGTTTTCACGAAGCGCTCAAGGGCGCCATCGACATGGCCGCCGCCGCCTACGAGCGCGATGGCGGATTGTCGGGCATTTCGACGGGCTTGCGCGATCTCGACAAGATGATGGGCGGCTTGCAGCCTTCCGACCTCATCGTCCTCGCCGGTCGTCCCTCGATGGGCAAGACCGCGCTTGCCACCAACATCGCGTTCAACGCCGCCAAAGCCTACAAGGCCGAACATCACGCGGACGGCACGGTCGACGTGAAGGACGGCGCCATCGTCGGTTTCTTCTCGCTCGAAATGTCCTCCGAACAGCTCGCGACGCGTCTTCTCGCGGAGCAATCGGGCGTCCCCTCGGAAAGCATTCGCCGCGGCCGCATTCAGGAAGAAGAGTTCCACTCGCTGGTCGAGGCCTCGCGCGAATTGCAGAGCATCCCGCTCTATATCGACGACACTGGCGGCCTCACCATTGCAACCGTTGCGGCCCGCGCCCGCCGTCTGAAGCGCCAGCGCGGCCTCGGTCTTCTGGTCATCGACTACCTTCAGCTTCTCGCCGGTTCCGGCAAGTCGGGCGAAAACCGCGTGCAGGAAGTGACGCAGATCACGACCGGCCTCAAGGCGCTGGCCAAGGAACTCAACGTGCCGATCATCGCGCTGTCTCAGCTCTCGCGTCAGGTCGAAGCGCGCGACGACAAGCGGCCCCAACTCTCCGACCTGCGTGAATCGGGTTCGATCGAGCAGGACGCCGACGTCGTGATGTTCGTGTTCCGCGAGGAATATTATGTGCAGCGTCGCGAGCCGCGCGAAGGCACGCCAGAGTATCTCACCTGGCAGGAAGAAATGAATCAGGTCCACGCGCTTGCCGAAGTCATCATCGGCAAGCAGCGCCATGGACCGACCGGCACCGTTAAACTACAGTTCGAAGCTAATGTGACGCGCTTCGCGGATCTCGCTGCCGAAGACCACCTGCCGGACCATATGTCTTGAGCTTGCCAGAATTCTTTCGCGACGGAGCGGCCGCCGGTTTCGATCCGACATCGGCTTCCACGATCCTTACCGTCGATCTCGATGCTCTCGCCGCGAACTACCGATACCTCCGCTCGATCGGCGCAGGGGCCGACGTCGCCGGCGTGGTCAAGGCGGACGCCTATGGCCTCGGACTCGCGCCGATTGCGCGAACGCTTGCCCATGCGGGCTGCACCAGTTTCTTCGTTACCGATACGGGCGAAGGGATGGAGCTTCGGGCCGCACTGCCCGGCGCCATCATCTATGTGACCAACGGGCTGATGCCCGGCGCCGCCGCTCTCTGTCGCGCCTACGATCTGCGCCCCTGCCTCGGCAGCCTCGAGGAAGTCGAGGAGTGGCGGACCGTCGCGACAAATTCCGGAATGGCGCTTCCCGCCGCCCTGCATTTCGACACCGGCCTCAGCCGGCTCGGCTTCGGCGAGGCGGAAGCGGCCCGCCTCATCGCGGAACCCTCCCTGCTTTCGGGCATCGACGTGACGCTCGTCATGAGCCATCTCGCCTGCTCGGACGAACCCGGCCACCCGCTCAACGCCATGCAGCTCGCCCGTTTCAGGCCGATCCGCAAGGCCTTCGCCTCGATACCGGCAAGCTTCGCCAATTCCGGTGGCGCGCTGCTCGGTCCGGACTACTGCTTCGATCTGATCCGCAGCGGTTATGGCCTCTATGGCGGCAGGGCGGGCCCGGAGCCCAGCCCCTTCCGCCCGGTGGTCCATCTCGAAACGAGGGTGCTTCAGGTTCGCGACGTGCCGCCCGGCGTGACGGCCGGCTATGGCGCGACCTGGGAGGCCAAGGGCCCCCGCCGGCTCGGCGTCCTCGCCACCGGCTATGCGGACGGATATTTCCGCAGCCTCGCCACCAGCGGGCGGGTATATGTGGGCGGGCACTATGCCCCTATCGCGGGCCGCGTCTCGATGGACCTTCTGACCATCGACCTGTCTGACCTGCCCGAGGGGGCGGTCGGGCGCGGCGACTTCGCCGAACTCATCGGCCCCCATGTGACCCTCGACGAAGTCGCTGACCGGGCGGGCACAATCGGCTATGAGGTGCTGACGAGCTTGGGCGATCGCGCCAAGCGGCTTTACACTGGCGGCCATCTGGCGGTCCCAGAATCATAATTCGGCGTCATAATTCGGCCGGTGCGCTCATGCAGATCGGTCACCCACGCGGCGGGGAGCAGTCTTGAAATTTTTCGCAATTATCGGCCGGGTCGTTCTGGCGCTGCTTGCCGAGATCGGCCACCTCGCCCTTTTCACCTGGACGAGCGTCAGCCACATCTTCAGGCCGCCCTTCTTCTGGCGCCTTCTGGGGCAGCAGATGATGCGGATCGGGTACTTCTCGCTGCCCGTCGTCGCGCTCACCGCGTTCTTCACCGGCGGCGCGCTGGCGCTCCAGATCTATTATGGCGGCAGCACGATCAACTCCGAAAGCATCGTCGCCACCATCGTCGCACTCGGCATCACGCGTGAACTCGGGCCCGTCATGGCGGGCCTCATGGTCGCGGGCCGCGTCTCGGCGGCAATCGCGGCGGAACTCGGCACCATGAAAGTGACCGAACAGATCGACGCGCTGACCACGCTCTCGACCAATCCTCACAAGTATCTCGTCGTGCCGCGCGTCGTTGCCGCCGTCATCACCCTGCCGCTCCTCGTCTTCATTGCCGACATTCTCGGCGTGATGGGCGGCTTCATCGTTTCGACGGCAAGCCTCGCATTCAATCCGGGCGTCTATGTGCAGAACACGGTCAACTTCCTGAAGGCGGACGACGTCACCTCGGGCCTCATCAAGGCGGGCGTGTTCGGTTTCGTCATCGCACTGATGGGCTGCTTCCACGGCTTCAACTCGAAGGGCGGCGCGCAGGGCGTCGGCCGGGCGACGACCAACGCCGTCGTCTCAGCATCGATCCTCATTCTGGCGTCGAACTACGTGATGACGTCGCTCCTCTTCGCGAAGTGAGACCGCAGAATGACTGACACGCCCAAGATCGAACTCAGAAACGTCACCAAGCGTTTCGGCTCCAAGGTGGTGCTCGACAATCTGAGCCTCGTCGTGCCCAAGGGAAAGTCGCTCGTCGTGATCGGCGGCTCCGGCACCGGCAAATCCGTCATGCTCAAATGCGTGCTCGGAATCCTGCGCCCGGAAGAGGGCGAAATCTTCGTCGACGGAAAGAACGTCCTGAAGATGTCGTCGAGCGAGCGCGAGCAGACGCTGCGCAAATTCGGCATGCTCTTTCAGGGCGCCGCTCTCTTTGACAGCCTGCCCGTCTGGCAGAACGTCGCTTTCGGCCTCATTCAGGGCCGCAAGATGAAGCGCAAGGAAGCGAAAGACATCGCCATCTCGAAGCTCGCCAAGGTCGGCCTCGGCCCGGAAGTCGGCGAACTCTACCCGGCGGAGCTTTCAGGCGGCATGCAGAAGCGCGTGGGCCTCGCCCGCGCCATTGCCACGGATCCCGAGATCATCTTCTTCGACGAGCCAACGACCGGTCTCGACCCGATCATGGCCGACGTCATCAACGACCTCATCATCGACAGCGTGAAAGACCTCGGCGCAACAGCGCTTTCGATCACGCATGACATGGCGAGCGCGCGCAAGATCGCCGACGAGATCGCCATGATCTACAAGGGCCGCATCATCTGGGCGGGTCCGCGCTCGCAAATCGATTCAAGCGGCAACGACTATGTTGACCAGTTCATCCATGGCCGCGCCACCGGCCCCATCAAGATGGACGTGTTGAAACCCTGATGGCACGCGCCTCGCGCAGCTTCGTATGCCAATCCTGCGGCGCGGTCACCCCGCGCTGGGCGGGGCGGTGCGAATCCTGCGGCGAGTGGAACACCATCGTCGAGGAAGTCGCCGAGAGTTCCGGCGTTGCCGGCGGTCCCGCAAAGAGCGGCGGCAAGAAGGGCCGGCACATCGAACTCGTCTCGATGGCGGGCGAGACGGCGGATCCGCCGCGCCTCGTCACCGGCGTTGCCGAATTCGACCGCGTGTGCGGCGGCGGCCTCGTGCCGGGCTCGGTCCTGCTTGTCGGCGGCGATCCGGGCATCGGCAAATCGACGCTTCTGCTGCAGGCCATGGCCGCGCTCGGAATGCGTGGCGCCGATGTCGTCTATATCTCCGGCGAAGAGGCTATCGCGCAGGTTCGCATGCGCGCGCGGCGCCTCGGCCTTGCGGAGAGCCCCGTGAAGCTCGGCGCGGAAACGAATCTCAAGGACATCGTCTCGACGCTGGAAGGCGGCAAGGCGCCCGCCGCCGTCGTCATCGATTCAATCCAGACCATGTGGACCGACGTGCTCGAATCCGCGCCGGGCACGGTCAGCCAGGTGCGCGCCACCGCTCAGGATCTCGTGCGTTACGCCAAGCGCCACAATACGGCGGTCATTCTCGTCGGCCACGTCACCAAGGACGGCCAGATCGCGGGTCCGCGCGTCGTCGAGCACATGGTCGATTGCGTCCTCTACTTCGAAGGCGAACGCGGCCACCAGTTCCGCATTCTGCGCGCCGTGAAGAACCGCTTCGGCCCGGCGAATGAGATCGGCGTCTTCGAGATGGGCGAACTCGGCCTTCAGGAAGTGCCGAACCCCTCCGCCCTCTTCCTCGGCGAGCGCGACGGCGAGACGAGCGGCTCCGCAGTCTTTGCGGGGATCGAGGGCACGCGCCCCGTCCTCGTCGAGATTCAGGCGCTGGTCGCGCAAAGCTCGCTCGGCACGCCGCGCCGCGCCGTCGTGGGCTGGGATTCGGGCCGCCTCTCCATGGTGCTTGCCGTACTCGACGCGCGCTGCGGCCTGACGCTGGCGGGCCAGGACGTCTACCTCAACGTGGCGGGCGGACTACGAATCAATGAACCTGCTGCCGACCTTGCCGTGGCGGGGGCGCTGGTCTCTTCGATCACGGGCAATGCCCTGCCGTCGGACTGCGTCATCTTCGGGGAAATCAGCCTGTCGGGCGCGATCCGCCCCGTCAGCCAGATGGAGGCACGCCTCAAGGAGGCCGAAAAGCTGGGCTTTCGCCGGGCGATACTGCCGTCCTCGACGGCGCGGCAACGTCCATCGACGGGCCTCGCCATCACTGAAATATCCGACCTCGCCGGTCTCGTTGCTCATCTCGCGGCAGGCGAAGCGAAGCGGCCGCGCGAGCGCCGGCAGCGCGATGTATGATAGGCTGCGTGCTTCAGGGAGGGATTGAATGACGCTTTTCGACGGCATCGTCATAGGTGTTCTTCTGATCTCGAGCGTGCTGGCGATGCTTCGCGGCTTCACCAACGAGGTTCTTTCGATCCTTGCCTGGGTGGTCGGCGCGCTGGCGGCGCTGTGGCTCTTTCCCTATGTGACGCCGATGCTCCGCTCCGTGATCTCGCCGGACTGGCTTGCCGCCGTCGCAGCCGCCGTCGGCGTCTTCATCGCCGGCTACATACTGGTCGCCGCCTTCACGGTGCGCTGGGCCGATCACCTGCTGGCATTGCACGATCAGGCCGAAAGCCTCGACCGGACGCTGGGCTTCCTCTTCGGCCTCGCCCGCGGCCTCTTGATTGTGACCGTGGCATACCTATTTTTCGCTTGGCTGGTCCCCAACCCTTCCGATCAGCCGGACTGGATCAGGAACGCCCGCCTGCGGCCGATGGTCGAGCAATCCGCGGCCACGCTTTTCACCCTCGCGCCTTCCGGCGTCGGTCGTGAACCGCGATTCGAAACGCCGGAACAGCCCGCTTCTTCCCGCGGTCAGCAGCGACAGCCGGCCGCAGAGCCGCCCCCTGCCGCGGCAAAATCGACCACAGCGACGCCCACGAATTCTGCCGCTGACACGGGCAAGGACGACGGCTATAACACCTCCGAACGGAGGGGCCTCGACAGGCTGTTCGAGAGTACTGAGTAACGCATATCCCCTTGGGAGCGCATCGGATGTACCAGAAATTGTCTCTCCCCTTACCGAAGCGAGCCCGGTCCGGCGGATCGGCCAAAGACCAGGAGATGGACGCCCGAATGCAAGGCGGCATCACAGATGACGAACTTCATGGGGACACGCTGCGCGAAGAGTGCGGCGTGTTTGGCGTTTTCGGGCACCCCGACGCCGCTGCGCTGACAGCCCTCGGCCTCCACGCGCTCCAGCATCGCGGACAGGAAGCGGCGGGCATCGTCAGCTATGACGGCAGCCAGTTCCACTCGGAACGGCGCCTCGGCCTTGTCGGCGACCACTTCTCCAGCGGCACCGTCATGGAGCGGCTGATGGGTGACATCGCCATCGGCCATGTCCGATATTCGACGACGGGCGAAACCATCCTCCGCAACGTGCAGCCGCTTTTCGCCGACCTCTGGGGCGGCGGCTTCGCCATCGGCCATAACGGCAATCTCACCAACGCGATCACGCTCAGGAACGAACTCGTCCGCGCGGGCGCGATCTTCCAGTCGACCTCCGATACTGAAACCATTCTCCAGCTTGTGGCCCGCAGCCAGAGCCCGCGCGTGATGGACCGCTTCGTCGACGCGCTCCGCCAGATCGAAGGCGCCTATGCGCTGGTGGCGCTGACACCGAAGAAGCTCATCGGCGCTCGCGATCCGCTCGGCATCCGCCCGCTGGTTCTGGGCAGCCTGCACGGCGCCCCCATTCTCTGCTCCGAAACCGTGGCTCTCGACATCATCGGCGCCGATTTCGTGCGCGAGATCGAGCCGGGCGAAATCGTCATCTGCACGCGCGAGGGCATCGAGTCGCTTCGCCCCTTCCCGCCGCAGCGCCCGCGGCCTTGCGTCTTCGAATATATCTATTTCGCCCGCCCCGACAGCATCGTGGACGGCCGCAGCGTCTACAACGTGCGCAAGGAACTCGGCCGCCAGCTCGCGATCGAGAGCCATGTCGATGCCGATGTGGTCATCCCCGTCCCCGACTCCGGTGTGCCTGCCGCGCTCGGCTTCGCGCGTGAATCAGGCATTCCGTTCGAGCTCGGCATTATCCGCAATCACTATGTCGGCCGCACCTTCATCGAACCGACGCAGCACATCCGCCAGCTCGGCGTGAAGCTGAAGCACAATGCCAACCGCGCCATCGTCGAAGGCAAGCGCATCATTCTCGTCGACGACTCGATCGTGCGCGGCACGACCTCGGTGAAGATCGTGAAGATGATGTATGAGGCCGGCGCGAAGGAAGTGCATATGCGCATCGCCAGCCCGCCGATCACGCATCCGGATTTCTACGGCATCGACACGCCGTCGCGCGAACAGTTGCTCGCCGCCAAATACGACCTCGCGGGCATGCGCGACTATATCGGCGTGGACAGCCTCGCCTTCATCTCGGTGGACGGTCTCTATCGCGCGCTCGGCTATGAGGCACGCGATGCGGAGTATCCGCAGTTCACTGATCATTGCTTCACGGGCGAGTATCCGACGCCGCTCACGGACAAGGTTGGTGAACAGCGTACCGACCAGTTGTCGCTGCTCTCCGAAATCGCGTAAGGCCACCTCATCATGACTGGACGTCTTCAGGACCGCCTCGCGGTCATCACCGGCGCATCGCGCGGAATCGGCCGCGCCGTCGCGCTCGGCTTCGCGGCTGAAGGCGCCCATGTCATCCTCGTCGCGCGCACCGTCGGCGGCCTTGAGGAAGTCGATGACGAAATCCGCAAGATCGGCGGCAAGGCAACGCTCGTGCCGCTCGACCTCACCGATTTCGACGCCCTCGACCGGCTCGGCGCGACAATCTTCGAGCGCTGGGGCAAGCTCGACATTCTCGTCGGCAATGCCGGCACGCTCGGCGTGCTGACGCCTGTGAGCCATCTCGAAGTGAAGGCCTGGGACAAGATCGTCAACACGAACATCACGGCCAACTGGCGCTTGATCCGTTCCTTCGAACCGCTGCTGAGGCGTTCCGATGCAGGCCGCGCGATCTTCGTAACCTCCGGCGCCGCGCACAAGGCAAAGCCCTTCTGGGGCGGCTATGCGATGAGCAAGGCCGCGCTGGAAGCTCTGGTGAAGACCTGGGCCGCGGAATGTGCGAACACGAACATTCGCGCCAATCTTCTGAGCCCCGGCGCGACCCGCACGGCCATGCGCAAGCAGGCCATGCCCGGCGAAGACCCGAGCACGCTGACGAAACCCGCCGACCTCGTGCCGCTTTTCATCGAGCTGGCCATGACGTCCTGCCAGAAGAATGGCGAGGTCGTGGAATACCAGAAGCCGCCAAAGGCATAAGCCGCTCTCGGACGGAAACGAAAAAGGCGCAGTCTACCGGACTGCGCCTTTTATATTTGCTCTCGACGAAAATTACTTCTTGTCGGCGAATGGGTTCTTGCGCGCGCGCATGAACAGGCGGATCGGTACGCCCGGCAGGTCGAAGCTCTCGCGCAGACCGTTCACCAGATAACGGCGGTAGCCGGTCGGCACTTCCTCCGCGCGGTTCGAGAACACCGCGAATGTCGGCGGACGCGACTTCACCTGCGCCATGTATTTGATGTTGATTGCACGGCCTTTGACCGCAGGCGGCGGGTGACGCGAAATCGCCTCTTCGAGCCAGCGATTGAGCTTCGAGGTCGAGATACGCGCGTTCCAGAGCGTATGCACCTTCTCGATCATGGGCATCAGCTTGTCCGTGCCCCGCCCCGTCAGCGCCGAAAGCGTGACGATCGGAATGCCGCGCACCTGCGGCAGCAGACGCTCCAGCTCTTCCTTCAGCTCACGGAGCTTGGCCTGCGTGTCCTCGACCACGTCCCACTTGTTGACGACGATCAGCATCGCCCGGCCTTCCTGCTCGACGAGATCGGCGATGTGCAGATCCTGCCGTTCGAACGGGATGCTCGCGTCGAGCGTAACGGCCACGACTTCCGCGAAGCGGATGGCGCGCAGCGTATCGGCGACGGAAAGCTTTTCGAGCTTCTGCGTCACGCGCGCGCGGCGGCGCATGCCCGCCGTATCCCAGAGCTTCACGCGGCGGCCGCGCCAGGTCCATTCAATGCCGATGGCGTCGCGCGTGATGCCCGCCTCGGGGCCCGTCAACATGCGGTCCTCTCCGAGGAGATAGTTCACCAGCGTGGATTTGCCGACATTGGGACGCCCCACCACGGCAATGCGCAGCGGCGCCTCGAGATCGGGTTCGTAGGGCGCCTCGGGATCGAAACCGGTCTCGGCATCTTCCGCGTCGGCCAGCGCATCCTCGACCGCCTGCTCGCGTTCCTCTTCCTCGATCCGGTCGGCATAGGGCTGCAGCGACTGGTAGAGCGCGGAAAGCCCCTCGCCATGTTCGGCGGAAAGCGGGATCGGCGCGCCGAGGCCAAGCTCGAAGGCTTCCATGCGGCCCGACTCGCCCGCGCCGCCTTCGCACTTGTTGGCGACGAGCACGACCGGCGTCGGAGACTTGCGAAGAATCTGCGCGAAACGCTTGTCGAGCGGCGTCACGCCGGCGCGCGCATCCATGAGCAGAAGGCACACATCCGCCTCGGCGATGGCGGCGTCCGTCTGCCGGCGCATGCGCCCTTCGAGGCTTTCGGTGGCGGCTTCTTCAAGGCCCGCGGTGTCAACGACCGTGAAGGTGAGATCGCCGAGATGCGCCTCGCCCTCGCGGCGGTCGCGCGTCACCCCCGGCGTGTCATCGACAAGAGCAAGCTTCTTGCCGACCAACCGATTGAATAGCGTGGACTTGCCGACATTCGGCCTGCCCACAATGGCAACTTTGAATGGCACGGGGCCAATGCCCTCTCTTAACTCTCGGGCGCCCGCAGGCGCCGGATCACTTGAACGCTACGAGTTCCGCGTCGTCGGTCAATACATAGACGATGCCGTCCGCCACGATGGGCGCGATAAGCGTCTTGCCCGGCAGATCGAGTTCACCCTTGATCTCGCCGGTCTTGGCCGAGACCATCTCGGCCTTGCCCGTCGTCGAGACGAAGATCAGCTTGTCGCTGACAAGCAGCGGGCCGCTCCACTCGATGGGATTCTCCTTGGCTTCCACGTCCTCGTAGCGAGGCAGCTTGGTCAACCAACGGATGCGGCCATCGCGGCGCGAAAGCGCGACGACTTCCTGATCGGCATCGACGAGGAAGATGTAGTCGCCGGCGACCCAGGGCGTCTGCACGCCGGAAATATCCTTCGTCCAGACGCGCTCGCCGGTACGGAGGTCGATCGACACCATACGGCCCGCATGGCTGATCGCGAACACGCGATCGCGGTCGATCACCGGACGGCCCGCGATGTCGTTGAGCTCCGAAAGCGAAGTCAGCGATCCGGTGCGCGTCAGCGAGTCCGACCAGAGCACGTTGCCATTCTCGACGCGGAGCGCGAAAAGCTCACCCGAAGAATAGGGAACGATGACAATGGAGCCGGAAACTGCCGGGCTCGTCGAAGCGAGAATACCGGCGCTTTCCGTGATCCCGCGATGGCGCCAGAGAATCTCGCCCTTGTCCTCCGAGAGGCAGAGCAGCTGATTGTCGGACGTGACGGCGAAGACCTTGCCATTGTCGGCCGTGGGAGAAGCGCGGAACGGAACGCCCGCATCCGTCGTCCACAAGACCTTGCCACTCGACGCATCGAGCGCATGAACCTTGCCGAAGCCCGTTGCGACAAAGACCTTGCCGCCCTCGAAGGCCAAGCCGCCACCGCGAGCCTTTTCGGAGTCCTCGTCTTCCGGCGTCAGGTCCTGCTTCCAGAGCTGGTTGCCGGACTTCGCATCGAAAGCACGCACGCCCGCTTCGGCGTCGAGAACGAAAACCTTGCCGCCGGCGACGATCGGCGAAGCCACGACGCGCGACACCCAGCTGGAGCCCGCCCCCGCGCTTGCGCTCCACAGCTTCGTGAGGCTGCCGGGAGCGGCCAGGTGGTAGACGGCATTGTCGGCGGTGCCGCCCGGTTGCGCCCAATCCTTGTTCAGAACGGGCTCAGGCAGTTCAACGTCGGTATCCTTGATCTCGGGATCGACTTCGAGCTTCGTGTCGAGTTCCATCACCGACAGACGCTTGCCCGGAAGCTTCGGCTTGGGCGCGGAGCTGAACATGTCGTCGAATGTGCTGCAGCCGCCAAGACCCAGCATGGCGACGGCCATCACCACAAGCCCGGCCGTTCTTACCCTGGAGCTGATGCCGGCAGACTTGAACTCCGCAATCATGAACATCACTCCGGCTTCGCGGCCGCATTGGCGGGCGCTGCATTGTTGGTGGTCGACGCCCCGCCGGCAGCGGCCGGCTTCGCATCGGATTTTGCTACAGGCTTCGGCAGATGCGGCGCGATCAAGGCCAGCATCACGTGAGCGCGATCGCGAATGCCCGCCGAAGTCGCGGGATCGCCGACGATCGCATCGAAATAGCCCTGCGCTTCGGCATATTTGCCAGCCTTGAAGGCGGACAGGCCGAGCACCTCACGGGCGCTGTTCTTCCAGCCATTCTCGCTGTCGTTGAGCTCGCCGATGCGCGCCTTGATGTCGTCATAGCTCGCCGTGTCGACGACGAGGAGCGCAGCCTTGACGCGCGCCATGTCGCGCAGCGTCTCCGCGACACCGGACCTGGTGGCCAGGCTATCGTAAATGGCGACCGCGCCCTTGGCGTCGCCGGCTTCCACGAGCGACGCCGCCTGACGGAGCTGCGCCAGCGCCGCGTAGCCCGCAGGCGCGCTCGCGGCAAACTCGCCATAGGCAGCCGCGGCTTTTGCGGGGCCGTCTTTCGCCGCCTGCGCGACGATTTCCACGTAGCGGGCGGAAGCGGCCTCATTGCGCGACCGCTCCCAGGCGCGCCAGCCGACCATCGCCGAAGCGATGACGACGATCGCAACCGCAAGGCCGACGATGTAGATGCCGAGTTTTTCCCAAAGCTGCTTCAACCGGTCACGGCGAAGGTCTTCTTCGATTTCACGGAAGAGATCGGTCAAGAGCGCACTCCGAAGGATGACCAGGAAGCAATAATCCGGGAAGGCGCCGACGCGGCGCGAGACGCCCTCCCCCTAACCCACTCACATGGGCGGCGTAAAATAGCCCGAGGGCCCCGGATTGGCAAACCTCATCCGGCCGGAAAGCCTCACAAACGCCTGTTATTATTTTACTTTTTTCATGCCGTAGGTGTGCTCGACCGCGGGGAAGGTCCGCGCGCGGACCTCGCGGGCATAGGCCTCGGCCGCCCCGGCGATCTGGGCGCCCAGGGTTGCGAATTCCTTGACGAATTTCGGCGCGCGGGGCGAAAGGCCGAGCATGTCTTCCAGCACCAGAATCTGGCCGTCGCAGGCCGCCGAAGCGCCGATGCCGATGGTCGGGATGTCGATCTGCTGGGTGATCTTGGCGGCCAGCGGTTCGGCCATGCCTTCGAGCACGACGGCGAAGGCACCCGCCTCGGCGATAGCCCTGGCGTCTTCCTCGATGGCGGCCCACTCCGCTTCGTCGCGGCCTTGCGTCTTGAAGCCGCCCATGACCTGGATCGACTGCGGCGTCAAGCCGATATGAGCCATGACCGGAATGCCGCGCTCATTGAGATAGCGGATGGTCGGGGCAAGGCGCTTGCCGCCCTCGAGCTTCACGGCCGTGCAGCCCGTTTCCTTGATGATGCGGACAGCATTGCGGAAGGCGACTTCGGGGCTTTCCTCATAGGAGCCGAAAGGCATGTCCACCACGACAAGCGCGCGCTCCGTGCCGCGAACCACGGCCGAGCCATGCGCGATCATCATGTCGAGCGTGACGCCAAGCGTCGTCTCCATGCCGTACATGACCATGCCCAGCGAATCGCCGACCAGAATCACATCGACATAAGGGTCGATATAGCGCGCCGTATGCGCGTGATAACCGGTCAGGCAAACCACCGGCTCGTTGCCCTTGCGGGCGCGGATATCGGGAACGGTGATGCGCTTGATCTTGGACTGTACTGACATGCCGGATCATCCCTGCGTTGAGGCCCGGGCTCACTTAAGCCCGCCCAATAGATAATATCTGCGCGTGGAATTTCGAGGCGGCCGGACGCCGCGCCGGAAAGGGCTTCAAAATCAAGCCCTTGGGGGGCCTCCCGGCACCCTTCCTGATCCTTACCGGCGCGACCTTAGCCGACGCGAAGGCAGGACGCAATCAGACGGGATGGAACCCGGCTTCGTCTCCCGGGGCGTCCGGTGCCGAGTGTTGCGGCAGGCCGACGATCTCGCGATAGGCGACCGACATCATCGTTACGCCGATCATGAGCTGATAGAGGATGGCGGGGAGCGTCAGGATGTCGATGTATCTGATCATGGGCTCGACTGCTTCGGGCGTAAGCAGCACAGCGATGACGCCACCGGCGATGGCGCCGACGATCACGCCAAAAATTGTCACCGCGATAACCACGACAAGCTGCACCAGCAACGTGTAACCGAGCAGGCGCCAGCCGTTGCCTCTCGTATCCTCCATCGCCTTCCTGAACGACGCATCCTGCCCAATGGCAGCCGCCGGGAATGCCACCGTGAGACGGGCGGCCAGATAGATCAAGGCCAGATAGACGATGACCGCCGCTACGACGGCAACGGCGCCGAATCCGGCCTTGCCGCCTTCTGACAGAGCGTCCACGCCTCCCAGCGCTGCGGCGATGCCTGCGCCAATCCCGAAGACCGCAAGCATAGTCGCCGCGACGACGACCCCCATGAGGAGCATCAACTTGACCATGTTCAGACAATAGAGGCTCTGATCCCGCCCCCAGAACGAGGCGAGCGCGTCGGCCGGACGCTCGCCGAAGAGGACGAACCGATGCCACCTGACTGCCGCCGACGGAAAGCCCACGACAAACGCAGTAACTACGACAGCGATCGCTAGCGCATGCCGGAAGGGCTCCTCCCCCGCGGGCTCTGCCGGAGAGGCAATAAACATCACCAGATAGCCTGACAGGATGAGGGTCACGGCAAACGGCGCGACCCGGATCAGTTCGAAATAGTGGCGCGTAACGCCGGCGAACACTTCCTGGAACGACTGGATTACAGGCAGCTTATTCATCCGCTCCCCCCTATGCGCGCCGCCTCCGGCACGGTGGCTCCACGCTAACAAGGAAGTTATGGAACGAAAAGCCGCTAGTTCAGCGGGGCATCCGACCTGTCGAGTTCATGGGCGAGCGTACCGGGCGGTCCGACGAGTTCGCGATAGGCGATGGAAAGCACCGCAACGCCGACAATGGCGAAGAAGATGTAGAAGACCGCCCCAAGCACATAGACGACGAATGTCGGGAGCCCGAGCGATAGCAGAACGGTGCCGACCACCACGAAGGCGACTGTGATGGGAAGGGTCGCGAGCATCATCAGCAACACGAGGCGCCAGAAATTGCCGCGCGTACGCTCAAGGATCAGCCGCGGATCGAGCGGCTCGTCGACGGCGACACCCGGAAGCAGCAGCAAGAGGCGCGTAAAATAGTAAAGTGCGAAAGCCAGCACGGCCACGCCCAGCACAGCGACGAGCCCGAGCGAGGAATTGGCCGCCCCGTCATTCAGCGCGACCGTCAACGCGGTCATGAGGTAGCCCGGCAGCATGAGCAGGCCGAGGAAGATCGACACCATCAGAAAGCGCGCCTCGCGCCTTCCGAAGTGAAGATGAAAGCTGCCGGGTGCCACGTCGCCGACCAGAATGAAGCGGTGCCACGCGACCGCAATGATCGGCCACAGGAATAGCGACGCGATTTCGAGCAGGAAGCGCAAACCCGGATTGGCCTCGGCATCGAGCAGAGCGCCGGCAATCGTCAGCGCGATGTAGAGAATGCCCGGCAGCCAGATGAGCCTGAGCATCTGCCCGAAATGCGCCCAGGCGCCCGCATAGGCTTCCTTGACCGCCGCGGCGACATCGAGCTTGCGATGGCTTGCGACCGGCTGAAACGGATCGCTCATTTCGCTCCCCCGCCCAGCTGCGCTTTCCGCGCACGCTTGGCGTCGAGTGCGAAGACATGATCCTGATAGTCGCGGTTTCCGGGCTCGATGGTGAGCGCCTGCATATAGTCGCGCCGCGCCGGCTCATATTGATTCAGCGCTTCATAGGCGGCCCCGCGCA